>NZ_JAAGRO010000010.1:0-29130 GCF_011065475.1 Aequorivita sp. KMM 9714
ATATCAATATAAGGACCACCTTGGTTCGGTAAGGCTCTCGTACTCAGACCTTGACCTGAACGGGGCTATCAACCCGAATACAGAGATTATAGAAGAATCGAATTACTATCCTTTCGGGCTCCAGCAAAAGGGGTACAACAACAACGTCTCCCCCAGCGGGAATGCGCTGGCGCAACAGTTTAAGTACAACGGTATAGAGCTTGAAGAAAGTCTTGATCTTAATCTTTATGAGATGGATTTAAGGCAATACGACCCAGCCATAGCTCGTTGGACTTCAATTGACCCTGTTACTCACTTCAATTTTTCTACATATACAGCCTTTGATAATAATCCAGTTTTTTGGGCAGACCCTTCTGGTGCTGATGCTGAAACAGATGATTTAATTAATCAAGCGTGGAATGATACTGAAGATGGCACAAATGCTTCTTATGATAATAATGGTGATTGTGAGTGTGGATGTCCAGGGAAACCACCTTGTGCAGAAAAGAAAGATGTAAAGGATATGAGTGCTGGAGAGTTTTATGCAATGGCATATAATGGCGCATCACGGACGGCATATTTGAATGGAAACGACCCATACAATCCTACAGATTCAGATATTGCTCAAAATGAGAAAGAAAAAGCTGAAGCAGCAGGAGAATTGGTATTATTTTTAGTAGGAGAATGGGCTTTTGCAAAAGTCCTGCAAGGTGGTTCTTATGTTTACAGATTTGTAAAATTTAAAAGTGTTTTTAGTTCAACAATGAGCGTGAGTGTTAAAGATAAATTGGCTCATTATTTGTTGAATTTAGATCACGCAACAGGAGGTTCAAAAGCAGTGTTTTTTAAAGATGCTTTAGGATTTACATTAGATAATGCTGATGATTTAGCCAAGCAAATCGTGTTTAACAATAAAAAAGCAATTGCAACAGAAGTGACTAAATATGGAACCAAATATTCTCAAAATATAGCTATCAAAGGAGCTAATGGCAGAGTTGTTGATGTTACATTTGGGTGGATTAAAAATAAAGAAGGGTTAGTAAGGTTAGTAACAGGATATCCAGCAAAATAAAACAATATTATGTTTAAATTATATGATGTGGTAAAATCAAAAAAGGAAATATCAGAAGATATACCAATTAATACTATAGGAACGATAGTAATGATTTATGATGAGTTTACACCAATAGCCTATGAGGTTGAATTTATAAATGATGAAATGGAAACTATAAATGTTGTTACTGTTGAAGAAAAAGATTTGGTAATGTTTCAAAGTTAGTAATAACCCAAAACAAGAGTTATATCTGATTGGAAAACAGCGATTAAAAATAAATTTAAGGTTAAAACATAGGCGGACATTTGTCCGCCTCTTCTATTTTTGAACCATTAAAACGTCTGAAATTGTGAAAAACAAAGTCTCTTGTTCCAAAGTTAGTTGTACCCTTTTATGCACACGGACAGGACGCACAGAATTATTTTGCTCGATTGAAAGATTATATTGCCAGCAAGCCAAAAGAGGATGAGGAGGAAGAGGATAAAAATGATGACAAAATAACCGTGAATTCAAAAGGAGTTATAACAAATGTGGAAAGAGACGATGCGGCAAATAGATTTTTTGATGAAGATGGAAATGAATTATTTTTTCATGATCCTGAAGGGGTTGATAAGCCCTATGTCAATACTAGATATAGTATAGAGGAGAGATTATTTTATTCTATAAGCATTAGAAATGAACAATGAAATAATTAGTAATGGGTTAATTCTGCAAAGATATCTTTCAAATAATTCATCCCCAGCTGCAGGAGGATATTATATTTGGAGTTTATTGTCAGCAAAAGGTAAAAGCCAGGGTGGTTTCGATTTTGCCGAGGGATATTTAGTTTCATTAATAAATAACCCGGGACGTAATGACATTAAAGGTCGAGCAAATTATAATGATGATGCAGGATTTTTTAGATTAGGAAACTCGAATAATATATACAATCTTTACGATGCTGGAAACTATATGTGGGGAAGGGCAATGGGAATGTCTGGATTTAGTTATTGGGAGGTAAAAAATGGTTCACAACTAAATGAATGGTATTTTGACAGTAAAGCGGACCAAAATGCAATAAAAAATGGATATAATGGAAACTAAAATCAAAAGAATTACATTGTTTTCAATAGTCTTTTATTATTTTTTATAACTGTATTATTATTAAATTTTTTCTAGATAGAAATTTATACAGAAATTTACTTAGCGATTTAACCCCCCGCTCCCGCACGATTGCATCGTGTGGTCTCCTACATTTTAATGCATTGCCGTAACTATGCTTTTATATTCCCATATCCCGATTCTTACAGCACACTGACCACCCACCGAGGCCGTTTTTATGCTACAGCGTTAACCCTTCGTTTGCTATTTTCTGGTTCATATGGCTCACGAAGGCGTGCGTCTCTTTTACCACCGTTCCGGGATCAATAGCGAGCTTTCCTTTTTCAGGGTTCAGGACCGAGCGCATCCTATCTTCCATTCCCCTGCTATCTACACGGTAATTTTACAATAAGACGTCCCATTTATGGGATTATACTGAAAGTAAGCTAGTTGGAAAACAGTTTTTGAAAATTTGAATTTTAGTTAAGGGATAAACTTGGTTTTAGGTTCATTTTCTTATTCTCGACTAACTATTTGTTTTTAGATACATATATTACAGGCATTTTTTCCGTTTAGTTTGATTCTAATGGTTTTTTGTTCTTTGAAATTATGGGTATATCTGGAAATATCTATAGATAAGCCATTAAAAGTTTCTTGGGGAGTATTTCCACCAAGGCTCATTTGTGGTCGTATGGTATTGTAGATGGGAATCGTTTCGCCTATTAACTTGGTAAGTTGATTTCCATTGGCTAATTCTTTCGGAAATAGAAATTGGTGTTTGATGATTTTGTTAATAGCTTCAATCATTGAATTGGAAAAGACTACATCTTTTTGAGCGATTAAGTGTTTAATCGGAATATCAATAGCATTTATAAAATTAGAAACAACACTATTTACATTTTCACTTCCACCATCGGTAAGAAATTGCAGTTTGTCAGGTTTGTGTTGTAAGCACGCATTTTGAACTAGTGATTTAATAGCAATTGCAGATGCACTTTTCTCTATTCGATACCCAAGAATCATCTTTGAATAATGGTCGATGAGAAAATGGATGTAGTGCTTAACGTTATCTGCTGTTTTAAAAATAGTAACATCTGCACACCAGAGTTTGTTTGGTCTAGTAGTTCTCACAGGAGTATAACTATCAGATTTTTTTCGTCGAGGTCTATTCTTAAATCCGAGCAATCGACAATATTTATAGAAAGTAGAAACGCAACATTGTAATTTTTCATCACGTAAGGATTTGAGATATATTGAAGATTTGGACCAATGTTTATAATTGTCATCGTCCATATAGGTTTTTATGGTCTTAACCTCCTTTGGCAATAATTGGTTTGGAAAACGTTTAGTACACCAATTAAAATAGGAGACTTCACATTTGTGTATAAGTATTGATTTATAATTTTCAAAAGTACTTCGGGAAATATTGAACACTTTGAGAGCCGTGTTAATTGGAATGAAATCTTTGACTTGTTCAATAACATCAATAATGATTTCTTTCTGCCCTTTTATAAGAGACTTCAATCCTTTTACCTTTGAAATAACTTTGTGAAAGGTATCGGCTAATTTAAAATAACCCTGATTGATTTTTTTAATATTAGAAGATTGATTAAGACGTTTGATAAGTTCAATTTCTTGCGTGATTATATCATTGAGTTCGCAAAAGCTATATTTATCGTCCGCCTCGTTTTTCCATCGTGAAATATTCGAACGGGGAATAGAAGCAATTTGCTCGGCAGTCAATACATAATCTATTGCCCCACTACGGGTCAAGTGCTTGATGGAAGTATCCCAAGAATTTCTCATAATAAATTAGCAAATATGTTATAGAAAAAGTTTATTTACCAATACATCCATATTATATAAAGAGAATTTCAAATATCTTTGGCAAATACTACCATAAAAACTATATTTAAAAACTAAAATAATATAACTCTTGAGATCTATTAATATATTGCTTTTTATAGTTTTGGTTTCCTGTAAGCCCATCCAATATAAACAATCTTCAGATGTTTCGTTACCAGAACTGGGAACATTGGGCATCTATACTTCTTATCTTCTGGGCAATGACTACCAGCCAAAAACAATTACAAACCTATCCGAGCCAGTACGGCTCCAATGGGAAGAAATAAAAATCCAAAAAAGAGAAATTTTCATAAAAAAGGATTCTCTCAACCTTCCGCAAAAAGATAGTACGCTAATTTCTTTTGAAATATTGGATAAGGTGGGATTGTTGAAGCAAGTTAATGCCGACAAAGACCTGATGAAATATCTTCTCAAGAATGAAAAGTATAAATTGGTGTCACAAATTACCGTTCATTTTCCAGAGACTATCCTACAACTGGTGCAATCCTCTGATGAAATTTATTTGACCCAAAGCAAAGCAAAAACATTATCGCTTAGCCTTTTAAAAAATAACAAGATATTCAATCAAATAGAGTTTACCGACGGCAAAATCGTCAAATTCAAAACCTCAGAATTTTGCTGGGGACTCGACAAACGAAGAGAGCTCGAGATTTTCGATCTAGTGCCAGAGGGAACGGAATGCAGTGGTGAGACTTATAAATCAGTCAAAAAAGTAGAAAAGAAAAACGAGTTCAAGTTTTGATGGGAAATTTAAGATACATTTTGGGGAGTTTTTTAATACTTGGAATATTCTCTTGCGAAGAGGTGCTTTTCGAACAGGATATCAGCCAGGATAGGGTAAACTTGATTGCCCCGGCCAACAATACTGAGATAGAAGCCAATTCGGTTCGTTTTAACTGGGAAAGTTTAAAAGGAGCTACCAATTATGAAATTCAGATAGCAACCCCAAACTTTGCAAATGCGAACCAGTTAGTCCTAAATACCGTGACCGATTCCACATTCTATCAGTCCGAACTTATAGAGAACGACTATGAATGGCGGGTACGCGCACAGAACAGTGGTTATGCTACGGCCTATTCATCTGCAAAGTTCAGCGTAATACCCATTACAAACTTTTCAAACAATATGGTAATATTGCTTTCCCCTGCAAACGGTCTGATTACCAATGAGGATTCCGTAAATCTTCAATGGGAAGAAGTTTTGGAAGCAATCCAATATAGAATTCAAATATTGGACGAGAATGGTGACCCCATTCAAAGCGAGTCAACCACCGATACAAATTTAGATATTATTTTCCCAGAGGGAAATTTACGATGGCAGGTACGTGCCGAAAAGGATAATGAATATACCTTATATTCATCTAGGAATATCCTTGTAGACAAGACCGCCCCTAATGCTCCGACACTCACTACACCTACAGATGAGCAGATTCTTACAGATCCATTAGTTACTTTCAATTGGACACGAACTTTAATAGAAGGAAGTGTGGAAATTGACAGTATTTATGTATATCGCGATCAAAACCTAAGCGAACTTGTATTAAAAGAAGAGGTTACGGCACCTTTTGAGACCACCTTAGATACTAATGAAACTTATTATTGGTATATGAAAGCCTTTGACGAAGCAGGAAATAAAAGTGACGACAGCATTGTCTTTAGTTTTACAATCAACGAATAATTTTGAAGGGCAACAAAAACATAAAAATCCTCTTACCCGTCGTGATTGTAATCTGGGGGTTTTTGATCTATAAAATTGTCGATGCCTTCAGTTCAGAGAATACCACCATCGCAAATACACAAAAAGCAAATTTTAAACCTCCAAAGAGAATCCAAAAGGATACCTTTTCACTTGTTCCAATTAAATCAGACCCCTTCTTAGGTACGGTTTATTCAAAATCAAAAGAAACTGCCGTAAATACAAACACTACGTATAGACCAAGAAATGAAAAACAATGGCCATCTATAGGCTATTTTGGGATTGTAGCCGATAAAAAGTCCACTTCAAGTGTGTATATTGTAAGTGTCAATGGACAGCAATTTTTATTGAAGCAAGGAGATACCCTTCAAAAGCTAAAAATAATCAAAGGCTCAGAAAAGAACATCTACATCCGCTATGAGGGCCAAACCAAGGAATTTCCAATAATGTGATACGACCTAAAAAAATAAGAGCCTCCGCGATGCAGTTTGCCATATTGGTCGCTACTATTATCGCTGTACTTTTGGGCTCTTTTGTAACCCTATCCCAAACCCATCTCTTTTTTAACACCCAGTCAAGAATTTTGGGGAATGTTATTGACAGTACCAATGCGGGAATTGAGTATTCCCTAAGAAAAGAGCACGTAATCGTGGATTCCATTTTAATAGAAAATGAGATTTATAGCACGAGAATAAAAAAAACCAGCTGGGGCGGATATTTAAAGATAAATAGCACCGCTTCGGCAATGAAGAAAAGTTTTTCCAAAGCAGCATTAACAGGAAATAAGGTTTCCGACCCCGCTCTAGGTATCTATCTAGCCGAGAATAAACTTCCCTTAGTGCTGGTGGGCAGTACGGTAATTGAAGGCGATGCCTATGTTTCCGATCTCGGTATAAAAGCTGGCATTATCTCGGGGCATTATTACAACGGCAAGGAACTGGTAAAGGGAAATATCAGTTCTGGTAAAGGAGCCCTGCCCAAGCTTGACCCAGTTTGGCTGAATGATATTAGAAAATTGCAGGAGTATATTCCTCTCAATTCAGATGAAGTAATCCAAAGCGAGACCATAAACACAAACTCTTTCTTTGAAAACACACAATTTGTTTATGATGAAAATAAAATAATCCTAAATGAAACCTATATAGGAAACATTATCATCAGGAGCGAAACCGAAGTTGTAATAACCAATTATGCAAAATTGACCGATGTTGTGGTGATAGCCCCTAAAATTACCATTGAAAAGAGTTTTAATGGTAGTGCCTCATTTATTGCTGAAAAAAAAATATCAATTGCTCAGGACGTACATTTAAAGTATCCCTCCTCTTTGATTCTAGTGAATACCGATATAGATGAAAACACATCCGCTCCAAAAGGCGAAGAACCTATTTTTATTGCGGACAACTCCACCATAACAGGAACGGTTATCTATTTGGACGAAAGGGAGGAGAAATTGGACAACAGAATGAATTCGTTCACTCATATAGCCATCGCCCCAAAAGGAAAAATCAACGGATATGTATATTGTCAAGGGAATGTTGAGCTAATGGGAACTATAAATGGTGCTATTTATACAGATCGTTTTTTGGCAAGGGAATTCGGCTCAGTTTATGTCAACCACATCTATAACGGAAAGGTTTTGGGACGGGATCTTGACCCTGCATTTGGAGGGCTTCCGTTTAAAGAATCAGATAAAGCAATCGTAAAATGGTTATATTAAAAAAAGTAAGGTCGGCCACGCTGGTGGAAACAATGGTCGCCTCGGTGATCATTGTTATCGTGTTTGTGATAGCGAGTCTAAGCCTCAATAATATATTTCGAGGTACTATCAATTCAGATGACTCGGCGCTCCGGAACAGGATCAATGAATTGACCTATTATGTAGATAACGAAAAAATTAAAGTTCCCTTTTATGAAGATACCGTTCTGTGGGATATCGCTGTTGAAAAAAGAGATGATGGAACAGTAATGGAAGTCCTAAACAAAAAGAACGGAAAGGAAATCTTGATTAAACTTGCCGAATGAGAATCCAAAAGAAAATATCTGCTTTTACCCTTACAGAAATGCTCGTGGTCTTGGCAATCACAGCAATCATTGCAGGACTTGCTTTTGCTATTGTCACATTGTTTACCAAAAACATGCAAAGCATTGTAAACAATTACAACAAGGGCACCAAGCGCAGTTTGTTTACAGACCAACTGACCGTGGATTTTAATAGGTACAATACCATTGTTTACGATCCACTGGATAGGGCACTGAGCTTCAAAAACCCTTTAGATTCTGTCATTTATCTCTGGGAAGAAAATTGGGTGATACGGGAAAAGGATACCGTACTGAACTTACCGACCGATCTTGAACTTTATAATTCAGGTGAAAAATTAGAGGCCGGAAATACGGATGCCATAAAAATCAGGTTTGGGGAAAAGGAAGAAGATTTTATATTTATCTTTCGAAGCAAGGATTCATACAGCCATATAATAGAGAATGGGGATTAAATTTGAAAATATAGCTACTGCCAAGAAAGTAGATACCCAGAAAAGCAAAACAAGTTTTCTGAACAGGGAAATATCGCTTTTTGGTAATTCCTTTTCAAACAAGGCCAAGGAGCAGTTCTATTCCGAGCTCAGCGTGCTACTCAATTCCGGGGTAAATTTAAAACGTGCCCTTGATCTAATCTCCGAGATGCAGAATAAACAGAAGGACAAAAAATTGATCGATGATATTTCAAACCAAATTGTAGCAGGGAGTTCATTATCGGAAGCATTACAAAGAAACAAGAACTTTACCCCATATGAATACCAAGCCATAAAAATTGGGGAGCAAACGGGACAACTAAATAAAATAACTAACGACCTTAGAGAATTCTTCAATCGAAAGACCGAATTGAGTAGACAGCTTATTTCATCCCTTTCCTATCCATTAATCGTTTTAATAACCGCCTGTGGAGTTGTGTTCTTTATGCTGCGGTATGTGGTTCCTATGTTCGTGGATATCTTTAAGCAGAATAGAGTAGAGCTGCCTTGGCTAACCAAGATAATTGTAAAACTTTCGGGTTTTGTGGTAAACAACGGCTGGATTGTTTTGATTTTAATAGTATTAATGACAATTCTATTTAAGGTAGTTTCCAAAAAGGAATGGTACTATCGGTTTATCGGCGATCTTCAAATAAGGATACCCGTAATGGGCAATTACATCAAAAAAATCTACCTGATACAGTTTGCGCAGGCGATGGCATTGCTCACCAATGCCCGAATTCCTGTAGTAAGTGGAATCGCATTGGTTCGTGAAATGATCCGTTTCTACCCATTGGAAAAAACATTGGTCACAGTTGAAAAGGATATTGTCCAAGGAAAAAAACTTTTTGAGAGTTTTGCCGAGCATTCATTCTATGATAAAAAACTTATTGCCCTACTAAAAGTTGCGGAGGAAACCAACCAAACCGAGTATATTTTCCAGAAACTCTATGATCAATATAGGATGGAAATTAAATATCAAGGACAGATTATCTCGAAGATTCTTAATTTTTTGCTTACGCTATTTGTAGGCCTGATAGTAGGTGTCATATTGGTGGCAATGTACTTGCCTATGTTTAAGCTGAGCAGTGTGATTGGATAAGCTTAATAATGATTTAATTTTTCGTGCACTTTGTCCAGTTCTTTATCCATATATGATTGAGCATAATGAACATAGCGGTTAAATGAATTACTAGAGTAACTATGACCACTAATTTTTCTAACCATGTGTTCTGGCATTCCTAGAATCAATAGAGTAGTAATAGCAGTCCGGCGCATCATGTGGGAACTCATTTTTTCATAAAATAATATTTGTTTTCTATTTTTAGAGATTTGGGACTTTCCTCTTTTTTCCCGAGTAACATCAATAGGATTATCAAACCCTGCTTTTTCTCCAATAGATTTTAGATGTTTGTTAAAATTATATAAGCTTATTAAATCAAAAACATTTTTTTTATTGCTAATAGGCCGATATTTCATATAGATAATTACTGTATATTCTGATAGTTTGAAAAGGGAATATTTTTTAGTTTTCTTAGATTTTATTCTTAAATACCATTGCCCGTTTTCTAATCCAAAATTTTTATTTGTAAGCAAGCAAATATCCGAAAATCGTAATCCCGTAGAGCATCCAAAGACAAAAACATCTTTTATTTTTTTTAAATTATCTGAAAGGGATAGTTCAAATTTTTCATCGTGTATAAGAAATTTTAGTTGGCTTGGCGATAATACAAATATTTCTATTTCTTCACTTCTTACATAAAATAATTTATGAAAATCACCTGTGTTGTAATCTAAACCCTTTTCAAGGTAATTAAAAAAAGTCCTTATAATTTTAATGTTAGTACCCACATAGTTATCATGGCAACCTTTTTTATATAGAAAGTCCGTGAATTTCTTATAGAACTTTTTCCAATAATTTTTTTCAGATAACTGTTCCCTTTTGGTAAGTTTTGATGAATCACATATTCGTAAATCAAAATCTGTTCTATCATCGAAAGTTATTAAATTTACCAGAACGAATTTATAGTTTTGAATAGTTTCCCTTTTAACTAATTCTCCGTTTTGTTTTAACCTTTTGCCTGATTCTGTATCACGAATAAATTTTTCAAAAAGAGGAATTAATGGTTTTGATTTTTTCATTTGATAAAATCTTTCATTTTCAAAAATATAAGATTTTAAATTGTAGATGAAAAAATTAAGCGTTTAAAAACATTTGCATTAAAATATTACTAAATTATACGCACTTACAAAAGCATCCCAATAGAATACGCAACTGAGTTCTTCACATACAGCGTGCAAAAGAAAATCCATTATATTACTCGTTTGTTTACGTTAAATTTATATCAGATAAATATGATAATATGTAATATTTTTTATAACTATCTTTTTCATTTATTAAACTTCTCTTCAATTCACTTAGTCTTTTTGTATTCAAATTCTCACATTGCACATAAAAATAAAAATATGGTAGCAAGAAGTTATCTCCATTCAATAAATCACATATATCTTCCTTATGTACGCCTTCAGAATAAGCGCTTAAGTCATCTGTATAGATCTTCCAAAATAACAACTCATTATTATTAGGATATTCTTGAAAAGCATCATTAAATAATTTTTTCGTGTCTTCTGGAAATTTTAAAATTTCCTCTTGTGTAAAAACATTTTGAGCAATACAATAAGATTCAAAACCATAATCAAAAGAAACGTTCCAAAGTAGAAGTATCAAATTTATATAATCATCTACAGAATGTTCTTTATGATTTATATGGTTTCTGTACAAGTTAACAGATTCTTTTATGTTTATTTTATTTAACATTATCTTGGTATTGAGTTTACTCCTGCATTTGTTATCTTTCCACTAATTGTTTCAACCCAAACCTGTTTACCATTATTAAAAATTTTATGATAGGTCTGTACGTTGGCTTCAATTTTTGCAGCATTAGTGGTCTCAACTAAGTTATTGGGGTTAGATGAAACATTTTTAAAAAGTCCCAAAAATCTTTCCATAGAGCCTACACTATTTGGATTAACATGACCAGGAGCATCACGAAATACATGTTTAAGCACATTAGGATTTTTTAAATACTTTAATCCTTTTAATGCTCCTCCGCCACCAATAAACTCTATTGCCCCAGCACTACCTTGAGGTTTTAATCTTGTAGAGATGCCATAAGCATCTACTTGATATCGACCGTCCTCACTTGTTCTTCCTCCAAAAAGCCAAGGTAGATTTAAATCTATTTCCGCCATTGTATGTTCGAAGCCGCTCAACTCTCCAATAGTGGGTGCCATTTTCACACCCACTCCACCAATTTGACTAAGCAATCCTCCTTTGGAGCTTGATGACCCTGTAACAGTAGTACCGTAATCATTAAAGTATGCATCACTCCACCAAACACCATCTTCTCCCATAGTGAACGTATATCCTCCTTCATTAAAAATATCTCCTGTATTTCCATTGTTAGGGCATTTAGTACACCTTCCATCAGGATCAACTGTAGAGATTGGATTGTTACCCATCCCAAGATAAGGACTAAAGAACTCTCCGGCAGGGTCAACGGTAAGCCATCGCCCTATCCTTGCATCCCATAAGCGAGCCTCGAACGCCTCCATCCCTGTCTCCGCATCCTTCTCCTGCCCCTGGTAGGCGTAGCGGTATGCTCCCTCCTGGTTGCGCTCGGGCATCGGCATCCCGAAGGGAGGGTTTATATAATGTTAAAGAACGAGAATTAAATCTACAAAAAATACTGTCTCTAAAAAAATTTGTATCTTTAATTTAAAGTTAGAGAGTACAATAATGGAGGGCTCTTGAAAAAAGCCGATATGATAAAGTGGTGTAAGGATATTACGGAGTTTGAAGTGGAAGAGCACAAGTATATTTTATACACCCTCGATGCGCTCATAAAAATTGTGAAGTTTAAGCTATTGCTGATTTAAAAAAACGAGCGTTTGCATGTAAATTTTTTAAGAATATGGAGAGAAATGAATTTGCCAAAGTAATGGCTGAGCACTCAGATAGTCAACTAATAAAAATAGTTACTGCCGAACGTGAAAAATATCAGCCTCTTGCAATAGCCGCAGCTGAATATGAAATAAACAAAAGAAAACTTACTGTACAAGAGATAAAACTCGTAGAAACAAAAATCGAACAGGATTTACTGGGTCAAAAACAAAAGGAAATTCAACCGCTCGGTGCTTTTCAAAAGATTTTGTTTTTTGTATTCTTTTGGGGCATAATCCCTTGGATGATTGCCGCAACCTACAAAACAGATGGATATTTTAGAAAATATCGGGAAGCTTGGAACGCTATGAAATATGGTTTAATATTTTGGCTAATATTATCATTGCTTATTTGGATAATTGTTTTTATTGCTTTTTAGAAATTTATAGATACATTAAAAGAAGAACAAATAGCAAGGTTATCCCAAGTCCTATAAAGAAAGCTAATTTGTGATAGTAATAATACTTAAACCCTTTTTTTTTAAACCCTCCTATAATCCATAAGATTAAGGCTCCCAATGCCTTTAACCCTTCATGACCTGCCATTTATTGTTTTTCATTTAAAGCATTTATAAAAGAATTGGAATTCTGTATAAAAGAATCAAAAGTTTCAAAAGTTTCAACAGACGCATCAACATTTTTAACCATAGTGTTATGTATTTGAATACCTGATTTATAATTAATAGATTTTATAGTGTTTGAATGCAATTCCGTGGAACTATAAAGACCTTCAGTGGCTTTTTGATAACTATTCCACCCTGAAACACTAGATTTGATAGGTTTAAGGGTTTTTGCTGCTAAGGAAAATCCTAATGTAGTAGTGGTTATAAAACCATCAAAAGATTTATCAAAAGCATTTTTACCTTGAAGAACTTCACCAGTGAACGTTCTTCCTCCAGAAAACATTGAATATATTCCTTCAGCTGAACCATAAGTTGCTTCAACAGCAACATGAAACAAACCTTCCTCTAAACTTTTAGTTGGTTCATTTCGCCAGTATTCGAACTGAGATAAAGTATTCATTGGACTAATTAATCCAGTAAAATGAACATAGCCCCCTTGAAAGGTATATCCTGCATCTAAAGCTTTATTTTTCCATCCAGAGCCATATGAATAACTACGATATACTCCATTTGAACTTGTCGAACTTTCCATTATTCCATACTTATGCCATGGAGTGCCAGGGTTTTCACTATTAACAAATGTTCCTTTAAAACCGTTCCCGACCCATCCCCAAAATCTTCCCCATTTGGTTTCCCATCCGCCATTTGGATCAATACTGGATATTGGATTATTTCCCATTCCTAAGTATGGACTATGATATTGCCCATATGGATCCGTAGTCAACCACCTACCAATCCTAGCATCCCAAAGACGCAGTTCAAATGCCTCCATCCCTGTCTCAGCATCCTTCTCCTGCCCCTGGTAGGCGTAGCGGTATGCACCCTCCTGATTCCTATCGGGCATAGGCATCCCGAAGGGATAGTAATCTTTATATGCGAGCATCAATGGGGTATTTGTGGTGGTGATGTCTGTTACCTTCACATCGTCCAGATAATAAACGTTTTGTAGGGATGTCCCTGCATAGGAATTTAATAATTTGAATAGCAGGGTCACCGTTCCGTTTGATGTGGCTGTATAGTTGAATGTATATGTACCATTGATAGCGGCGGTATACACTCCGCTACCAGTGCCCCCAATGGCATTAATTCTGTATTGAAGTGTGCAGGGTGTTTGGTCAAGGTCAGTCTTAAAGTCTATTTTATAGCTATGGCCAGCAACAACAGAAAAATTTCGGGCAAGACTATTGGTGTTAATGTTCGAAACACTCGCCTTTAGTCGGTCGTTGGTGGTATCGATGCTCAATGCCGTGTTCGGTCCAGCTACCCATCCAGCTGGTACCGTAGCGTTATTGTTGAAGTCGTTAAAGAATACCACTGTTCCACTTCCATCCCTCTGTATAACTGCCCGGACATTACCCAGATGGTCAGAAAGCTGGTATTTGAATATGTTCCCTTGGTCGGCCACCCCAAGACGGGACAGTCCATAAATAGGATATTCAATATTGTTGGAAGGCTCCGTACCTATTCCAATTGAAGTATTATAAATAGCCATGGCACTTCCAGAGGCGTCCCTTACATAAAATGTTTGTTGTTGTGTATTGTTGGGCATCGTGGTCAATTTAGAAACCCTATGCCCACGGTCGTTATAGAAAAACTCCACTTTTTTTGGATCATTGGAAACTGTAGAGAAAACTGACTTTACCAATCCAGTAGCATAATAATCATAACCGATGTCGTCCTGTTTATTCTCTATGAGCTGCCCGATGCTATTATAGACATAATTATTGGGGTTTTGGTCTTTTATATCCCCGTCATCGATGCTATTCCCCGAAGTATCTTCCACGTAATCCAACTGGTTACTATCTGGGGCGTAATGGTATATTAGAGTATCCATCGAGTTACTACCAGTGCCACTATTTTTATTGCGGTTGAGCGAAAGGATGTTCCCGTTTGGATCATAGAAAATTTTTTCTACCATATAGTCCGCATTGGTATTAGGAGTAAAAATGCTATGATTGTTCATATCATCACTTGCGCTACCGAAACTAGCATGCGTCAACCAGTTGTTTTGGTTGTAATTATATTGATAAGCACTTTGCGTTCCTGTTGGAGTAAGCCCCTTCGTGCCCCAACGCACGCCTTTGATATTACCATCAAAACGGTCAGTGCCACTTTGACTCCAGTTTATATTTCCCACACCAATACGGGAATAATCCCGTTGGTGATAATCGATAACATAGCCAAAGGCATCATTGGGATCTCCCCCCGGATCGTCCGTTCCCGATAGCCCAGGATGATTGATAGCCTTCAGTTGACCTTCAAGTGTGTAGATATAGTCTATGCCCTGCAAACCCTCTGCGAGGTTTACTCTTTTGACAGCTCCAGTCTCGTAATATTCATATTGGGCATGTTCTATAAAGTTCACATTATCCCGAGAGGTCTGAACGGTTACCAGTTCCCCTACGTTGTTGTAAATGTACTTATGGGTAAAGCGCTCAGAAGCCTTGTCTTTCTGGTAACGTACCATCGTAACAGCACCCGTTGCATCGTCGTACTCATAGTCAATGGTCTTGGCACCGATTCCGTTGATGAACTGGACCATCCACTCCACCCGACCGTATATGTCATAGCTATACCATGTAGTGGTAGTCTCTGGTTCCTTAGTATAGGTCTTGGAGACATTGCCAGCCACGAAACGTTGTCTGCGTTTTAATGGATCGGATGTAGGATCTCCAAAAGGGTAAAGGATTTCCCACAACCCTTCGGTATCTGGAATGTCATATACGGTGAATATTTGTTCACGGCGATCATTGCCCAGTACAAAATCCTCTGGTGGAGTTGAGGGAATGGGATCACCGCTAAGACCAGTGATGGTCATGTTATGAGCAGAGGCTCCCTGTGAATAGAGCGCACCATCTACATACAGCTCGGGATAAGAAGAATTCAGCAACCAAGGAGTCTCTTGGAAAATTATCCCATTATTTTTTTTATAGATTAGTGCGTTGCCGATTCGTTCAATTGAAAATACATCGCCAATACTGAAGTAGGCCACATTACTGGCTACCGTAGTACCACTGTTCAATATAGAAATCTGCCCATTAAGAAAGTACATTGCATGCTCCACGGAGGTATAACTTCCATTAATGTTAGTCTCCGAAAGTCCTACAACTCCTTCTTTTCCCTGAATGAAATTAAAGCTGACCCTAAAATTTCCAGTTCCGGTATCCTCCACAGAAACTATTCCCGATGATACCCAATCATCAGAGGTTCCGGTTTTTGTGAACGAACCGCTACCGGCCGTGATGCTATCTTGAACAACAAAATTAGGTACAATATTAAAGGTCAAGGGAAAATAGGGGTTTGTGCCGGTACATACACCACTTTCAATTGGCCGAGCCTTACTGTCATAGGCGGTATATGAGAATTCCTCTGCAATGGCTTGTTCGGTGTTGAGCGAAAAAAGTATTTGTCCATCCTCTCTGTAAACAAATTGGGCATCGCCTTGATCAGGACTTGTCGTATTTTGTAATTCCCCAGCAGCATTATATTCATATAAACTTGCCATGCTATGGCTGGGAATTTCAGTTCCTAGGTCATAGGCTGCTTCATCAAAGCCCAAGGGTTGTACCGTTCTTTTCAAGTTGCCAGCTTTATCATAATAGTTCAGTGAGTAGTCATAATAGTTTACCTGGGTGGTTATTCCTTTTAAACCACTATTATACGTAATTTCTCCAGATGGGCTAATAAAGGTCATTGGGTAACTAGAGCTATTTTGATTAACAACCCTATAAATGTTTCCGCCAGAAATCGAGGTGGGCGGGTCAACCAAAAGACCAGTACGTAAATCATAAACAGTATATTCGCTAATGTTTCCAATAAAACTTGTAGTTGTGATTCCTTGAGGAATATGCACGTCCACGTAACCCTGTGCCCCGATTACGTATACGACATCGTAGGAAACATTTCCTCCGGAACGTGCAGTACCCAGTAACTTGCCCTCGGCATCCGTAAAAGCAACAGTCTCATTGCCATGCGGGTCAATGGATACCGTTTTATAGCTCTTTAGGTCAACACAGACTGCTCCATCACATGGATAAGTAAAATTAGAAAAATATGTTTTACCGAATGCATAGTACAACTCCTGTGCGGCGGGCATGGTATAGGTAAATCCCTGGGGGAAACCGTCCTCAGGGTCATTTGTGTCACCATCATTATTAAGATCCATTATCTTGCCCCCCACGACCATCCTCCCATTGCCGGGGTTCAGATCGTCATATACCGTCCTTGCATAAGGTCGGTCGGTAATGTCCTGAAAAGGCTCCGCATTATTTGCGGTGCTATAATACCGGCCCACAGTCCCTTCCTGTGTGCCCACAATTTCTGGCCTTTCTGGGTTTGTCTCAAAATCCACTATAGCAAAGGGATCCCCGTTTGGCTTTTTAATAAACCCTTCCGCATAATTGAATCGTGGTGTAGAATTGGGAGACACAGGAGCGCTGAAACTTTGGAGGGCCAGTCTGCCCTGATAGTCATACATCGTCTGACTGGCCCACGTTTTACCTGTCCTAATATCACGCGATTGTGTCTGCTCCGGCTTTGCGAGACAATCATAGTAGGTTACACCGGCACTGGTAAGCTTTCCAGCATTGTCAAAAGTACGGGCGAAGATCCAATTACGATCAAAATCCTCAACTACAATATCAGTTGGCTCAGTAGGTGGACGAAAGCCAGATTCTCCAATAGAAAAAGAAAAATTTGGTGTATTGGTTCTTAACGCAATATAGGCGTTCTCGACGTAGTTATCAGTGATAAGGTATTCCTGTGAATTATATTTCAACAGGACTTTGTTTGCGTCGGTTTTTTCAATTCTCATTATATCGTTTGCAACAAGAATGATATTATTGAGAACCGCAATGTTGCCTTGGGGACCATTTATATAAATCTTCCCCTCATCCCCAACATACGTAATGGAATAACTGTTTTGGTGTACCTCGGCAAGGCTGAAGGTATTCTCAAAGGTCAGATATAACGAAAAGATGCTTATTGCCGATTGGGAAGTAATCGCCGACCCATTGAGTTTGAAATCGGAGACCTCTATGTACCCAGTATTATTGTACCCAAGCTCACTTTCCGAAAGCATATACGAATCCAAGGACTTGCTCTCCTGACTTGTGAGGGTGCCGTTCTGCATATCGTATAAAAAGGCACTTGACTCCTTCCAAACCAGTTGTTGAGAAAAGATACTGTTGGAAATTAATATTAAGAAAATTAATGTTTTTTTCATTTAATTTTATTTTATTTAATCATCATCAAACATATTTCTGTCTTCAAGTATATTGTCATTTCCAATGCACATCGATTCAGGTAAAACTGATAATAATTCGACTCTTGAAACTCCATAATTTGATCTCCTATTCCATATTTGAGTAGAAACTGAATATTCGCCCGGTATAGAGATGTTTAAGTCTTTGTCTATAAATACATACTCTTCAGTAGAATTTAAGGACAAGTTTTGCTGTAAAACAATATTATGTTGAGGATCTCTTATTGTAAAGTCTGCGCGTACAGGTAATGCTTCGATTTCCTGTTTTTCTACACTAAATTTCAATGTAAGAGTACCAGTAGTGGGAAAATAAAACTTAGCCGTTGATTCTCCAAAATCAGGATCCTCCACTCTATCATGATATTCCACGACAAAATCACAATCTCCACCGCCATTACCACCATCTCCATTCTTATAATTGTACCTATATTCCTTGGACAATTTGAACCCACCAGAAATGGTAGGTGTATCAACGGTTTCTTCAAAAATGCGTATTAATCTTCCGGCTTCGTCATATTGGTATTTGGTGCCGATATTGTTGGATCCAAGAATAAATGTCAGTTCATCAAATTCGTTGTAAACATAAGAGGTCACAGAGGAGGCGAGAGGCGATATCCTGAAATCGTCAAAATAGACAGTCCCCGAGGCAGAAGTTAAGCTAATTTCAATATCGTCAGTGGAATTGGGTATGTCAAAATAGTGGTTCATTTGCACCCAATTCCCCGCAGGTATTATTTCTCCATTGAATGGTTCAACAGTTCCTTCAATTTTTGTACGGGCATTTTGATAATTTTCTTTATTAGCCCAAACAGAAATAACGTATTTGCCAGGCCTATGCTCTATCTCGGGCGGATTTATTCCTTTCATCTCGACAGCAAAACCTTGTTGGCCAGACGATAGTTTGACAGAGTATTTTCCGGTGTGAGAGCGATCCTCTGATTGGTGGGCACCGGAAACCTCCCCATCAAAATAACCACCACCAGTGCTATAAAAATATTCTGCACCTGAATAGTACATCTCTGTATACCTCGCATTTGAGGTGGCTATAGCTCTAGAATCATAATCTCCTAATTTTGTAGAGGCAAAATTATTATTGATATCACTTACCTCTAGCGGTAAAGAATAGTGGCTATAGCGTTCTATGTGTGAGGTTTTCTTCCATGGTTCGGGCTGAGATTCAGCACCCCAATCAAAGCCATCGAAATTAGATACATTATAATCCATATAAATTCCATTTTGATCTATTTCGCCATCCCATATATAGGTCTGGTATTTCCTCCATATTTTCTGCTCCGGGGAGGATGGTGTAGTCTCTAAACCTCCGAGGTTTCGATACGACCATTCTTTGTTCCAAGTGGTTATTCCAACTCCAATTGGCTTCCACCCATTTTTATTTATAAAAGTATAATTGGCTGCTGTTTGCGAAAGCATATTTTTATTGGTAATATCATCAACTTTGGAGCCCATACCATATCCACCAACATTCCCTGAAAACTCAGGAATTGTATAGGCGGGGATAACCGTAGATTTTATTTCAGTACCGTCGCTATGAAAAGCATGTGTTTCTAAAGCCTGCCCTGTCAAAAAATTTATATCATTATAATAAGTATTTGATTCATAACCATTGTTAATATTTTTTACTTGTTTTATAGCACTTGGATATATAATTTTAGATGATGATGATAAACAATAAATATCAGGACTATAGCTTTCATAATCCCAAATACGTTTATAAGAATCAAATGTCTCTTCAATTACACCTTGCTCCAAATAGTTATCATAGTAATTAATATTCTCACTGAGTAGATGGTCTTTTTTATTGTATGTTTTTATTGACTCAAGTCTTCCTATATTTGATAGTTTATCAATTAATTGTATTTTAGATTGTTTTAAATTTGCGGCAGTACCCTTATAGGTGATATTTGTACTTTGATTTTGAGAAATATTTAAAGATAATTCATCACCCATATTAAATTCAAGCCCATTTACAGACATAGGCTTTAGCACATTATATTTATAAACATTTTTACTTAAATAACCAGTGCCAATTACATTATGTGAAACTGTTACATATTCATACATAACAGCTGGGGACGGTATATGTGAAATATGCTTAACATCCTTAGTGATCATTCTTGATGGAGCATATGAAACAATCCCAGAACTATTTCCAGTGATAGGGTCATTATAATCATAGGTTGTCTGAAAATTATTTCCAGTTTCATCAGATACTGTTATGTCCTCTACTCTAATCCCTCCGCCTTCTTGGTTTATAAATACTTTACTTGAAAAGAATTGTATTTTTACCCTCTTTGAGTCATCGGGCACTTCGCTGCAACTACCTTCATTTTCTTCTCTTACCCAGCCATTCGTTTCACTTACAACATCATCATACCAATTATAAAATACCCAATTATCTTCAAAACATCCTATGTCATTTCTTTCAAAATTTTGCACTTTTGTTGTAGGGATTTGAAAAGTTACGGAGTCAAAAGTTAAATTTGTTATCATACAAAATTTATCAACATCGGCAACCCTTTCACCACCATTGTGGTCAGGATCTAAAACAAACTGAACATTCACACGGCTTTGTTCTCCCACCGTAAAATAATCATAAAAATTTATATTTTCTTCAGGTAAATTATCCGATTGGTTTCTAAAGTGAACATATTTTGCTCCTGATTCTGATCCAGTAAATTTTACTTCAAATTTTGAATCAAAAACAAAATTTGAAGGAGCTGCCTCCTGGTGAAAGTCGTCTTCTTCATAATTTATTGAGATTTCACCTCCAGTAGGAAATTTAATTTTATTTAAGTTCCAGGAGGTAATATCATTCGTAGGATAACCCCAATCATCAACTGCATTATTATTGTAAGGCGTTAATGGGGTAGCATATTTAAAACTATAAGGAGGGATAAGTGAAATATTATTTTTCGCTAGATATGTTACATTCTCTAATGCAAGTTTACCTCCAATTGGTGACGTTGAATTAGGAGATGATGGCGCTAGCAAGTAATTAAAGCTAAAATTTATAGTTTTCAGAGCTTCACTTTCAATTTGTGGGGTATTTATTAGATCTCCTTCATCAAGCACATTGCCAAAGAATTCTCCTTGCCAATTTGGAACATCATGAACGGTAAAAAATTGATCAGCCCAAGTCATATGATTTAAACTATAATCAAAAAATTTTGCTTGGGCCTCAATTTTAATTTTGCCTAAATTTATAGGATTTGATTGATTACCATTACTTTTAGAAATATTTGCAGAGGTAGCATTATTTTTTAATAGGATTATTTTATCAAGTTTAAGGCTTCTTTGCGAATGAGTTTCAACAAAAAACTTTGAAGTTGTCTCTCCTTTAAAGGTGTTTGGCGCAGTTACTTTGAAAGGATGAAGGGTGCCGATTAGGTAGGGAAAGCCATCTGTACCAATGTCAAATGTTCTTAGATGTTGGTCTATATATTCCAATGAATTTGTTCCATTTCTATAATCAATTTCGGCGGACCTATTGTCATCCCTAATACTTTTAATAAATAAAGCGGTATGGGTTCTCGTAACAATTTTATCCAAATAATAAATTTCTTTTCTTCCCCATTGGTAACTTTTATTTCTATTAGTATTAAGATATCCAGTTGTTGGGGATCTCCAGACAAAACCATCACTCCATTTCCCATAATCAAAACTTACCCAATACCCATAGTCTAATTCATCTAATGTATTATTATTATTTACATCGATATAGTCTGGTCCCGTAATAGCTGTTAAAAGCCAATGTGTGGCATAAGGTTCTAATTGAAAATTTTCATAGAAGGAATCACTTTGATTTAAACCTAATGGGGTGCTTTTTGAAAATGTTTCTTTTTGATAAACTGGAAGGGAATAATGATATATTTTTCCATCTAAGGTGGTGATTTTGTAGCCTCCAATTCCGTCCTCAGGAATTTCAGGATTGCTCCTGTTAAAGTTGGCAGGTTCAATAATAAGATTTGGATTTAATTTAATTTCCTTATTGGTGAAGGTTTCAATAAAATTACCTTTTCTTAATCTCCCATTATTTTCATTATATCCATTATAAGAAATTCCATTTTTCACTAGAATATCATCTAAAACTCTATTTTGAGGTTGAAAATTGTAAATATCAGAATATGTTCCACCTGAATTAGGAGTGTTCCAATTGTCAGATTTAACTTTGATATAAGATGTTATTTCATTATCAAAAGTAAAATGAATTTGGTTACTTAACAATTCATCACTTATTTGTTTATTAAATTTTTGAGAATTTGTTGGATAAAAATAACCCATAAAAGATTGTTGAAAATTATTTGGCCGTTCTGCCAAAGTATTATAGCCCATAGGCATTACTCCCTGTTCCAAAATATGGGGAGAAATAGACCCTCCTATCCCTTGACCGGAGACAATATAGCTATCATAACTTGGAGCACTAAAGTTAGCTTTAGTGATTTTACTTTTTTCTGAATTGATATCACTTTCATAGGCATCAAAATGAATCCTATTGGTAACAGGTGTGGTTGAATACAGATCTGTTAGATTTCCAGGATATAAGGAACCATTATTTTCCTTATACTCATTTTCATAAAGCCAATATTTAACTTTAGATTGAGTATAACTAATATTAAACCAAGGCGTAATAATGCCAAGAGTACCACCATTTCCCCAAGATAAATTTGTTCCTTGTGAGAGCATATTACTTCTTCCCGCTCTCGTATTTACACTTGCGCCAAGCAAACTGACCCTTAAACCATTTGAATTTAATGACATTCCAGTTCCATAAGGTCCCCCGGCAGAAATTGTTGTGGATCCGTCAATAAAACTTTGATTTATTCCAATTGAATAACCGCCATACCCAGCACCTATACCTACACCATCAGTTCCAATATCAACATTAACCGCTCCATAGTTGTATCCAATACCCCCTCCATTAGTTCCTACTCTGCCACTAATATTATAAATTGACCCCTCGATTCCAAAATCAAATTGATGTGAATTTTCTCCATTGACACTTTTATGGGTTTGATAACTTCCGTATAAACCTACAGAGAAAGTTTTTGCCCACCCCACGCTTATACTTCCGCTATAAGATTCAATAACTCCTCCGGCATTATAAATAGATGAAAAACTTCTCACATTTTTCCAATCATCGGGAACGCCAGCAACGTTTCTAGATATTGCCCCTGGGTTTATATTCCAACCCAATCCCACCCAAGAAGCCTCTTGTTCCATTGATATACCGGCATGATATGATAAAGTGATTGGATATCCTCCTTCTGGATTTGGAACATTTAATATGGGAAGGACATAAGTGAAATCTCCTGTTAAAAGATTAACCATATCTGTAGCATCTACCGGCTCAAAAGAAGATGCCTCTGGAGACATTGGTCCCTGAGACCAACTAGGCAATGAAATTGTAATTAATAATAAAAATATTAAACAATTTTTCATAAAATTAATTTTTTTTATAAATACTTTTTAAAATGCAATTCCCACATCAACACCCATATTCAAAGATAATCCTTTACCATACCCCTCTACTGTGTTGGTGGGATTTTCAACTTTACTTAAAGCAACTCCGACCCCTAAATAAGGATTTATTAATATATTCTTGGTAATTATAAATTGGTATCCAAGCAAAAAACGAAAGTTTAAAATAGAATAATTATTATCTATAAGTGTTCTTAATTGTCCTTCTTCAAAAGTAACATAGGTATACTTTTCATTTAATTTGAGGTATTGAATTCCGGGGCTAATATAAATACCTTTTGGAGCTGGTTTGGCAGAAAAAAAGTAACGGTAATCCGCATTTAATGAAAAACCTTTAACAATATGCTCATTATTATTATTAAAAATATTTGAGCCAAATGCTGATTCGAAATCTTTGTCCGCATCATTTCCTGTTTTCTTAAGAAAAAATCCATTTCCAAAACCAATCTTGATGGAATTTTTATTATTAAGCACTCTTTCATATTGAAATTCATAATAATTACTTAATAAGGCTATACTATTTACCCGTATTGAATTTTTAATATTATGCTCTTTTTGAGCGAACATCGTCATACTAAAAAGAATCAATATCAATAGTAATAATTTATTCATTTTTAATCATTATAGGTTGATTTACAAGTATGTTTTTATTTATTTTAAATTTTATCTCACCTGTTTGCATTTTCAAATCTTCTATTGTAAAATTTAGGAACTTTGACTCTTTTATCCAATCATTTTTTGGAAAAACAAAAAGCATTGAAGTGCTTCCACCCATACCATACATTCTTGGATATATATATTCTGCCATTTGAATAGTATCATTATTGTTAGTATATAAATACACTTTTTCATCCATTCCAAATGCAAGTTGGTTTGCCATTGATCCGTATTCATTTTTGGTTAGAGGTATTATATTTAATATTTCTTGATTGTTTATAGACATTGAAAGATTAAAATATAAGTATTTGCTATATTCATTTCTTAAACTATCGACATTATTTACGCTTTTCGACTGTAAAATTTGTGACACTATCAAATCTGTTGGCTTAAACATTAAACTAAAATCTACTCCATTAACGGTTTTCTTTTGAATGTATCCGTTATCCTCATTTTGTAGATAGTCTAAAAGTGCTTCTTTTGAATCAAAATGTTTTTGATTACAAGAAAGAAACATTAAAAAAGCCATTAAGAAAGTAATAATTCTCATAGCTTCTATCCTCCTTGATATTCAGCATTTAATCCTTCCAAAACTTCAACGGTCAAATCCGCAGCCTTATCAGCATACATAATAGTGCCCGATCCGCTTGCACCAAATATTATTTTATAGTTATTCTTTTTTCCATAGTCTTTGACATAATCATTAATATCGTTGATAACCGTTTGTGATGCCTTCTGATCTTCCTCTTGAATTTTACCCTGAATTGCTTTCTGATAATTGGTTATCTGTTGTTGTTTATTTCCCAAAAGTTCCTGTTTGAGATCAAGTTCTTTTTTGGACATTGACGACCGCTCTTTTTCATAAACCTTAAGTTCATTTTGCCAGTCGGCAACCAAACTGTCTACATTGGATTGCATCAGTTTTGCTTTTTCCTCAAACTTAGATTTCTCTACTGCGGTTCTTTTATAGCCATCCATTAACTTATTGATATCTACGTATACTAATTGTGAGGATGAGTTAAAATAAAAAAAAGAACTAATGCTAAGGATAAGGGCGATTAGAGCAAGGGACAAAGAAATTTTATTCATAGATATTGTTTAAAATATAATCATTGATTTTTGAAAAGGGGACATTCAAACATAAAGCATTTAGATTTTATTAACAAATAAAAGTTAAATTTTTTGTTAAAATAATCGGTTCTTATGAAAAAAGATTTGGTAGAGTCCATAGCTTCTTTATATTCATCTGGTAATAGTAGAAATAGGTATTTTTTTTGAAGGCTTACTCGGAAATTTGATTTTAGCACATTCTTGTTAAGAAAACTATAATACTTCCTCCGTTTTATTATATATTTGGAAACATGTTGATCTATAAGTTGAATACTGCGATGAGATTTAAGAGACTAAACGCTTTTACCCTTAATGAAATGCTAATGGTGTTGGCCATTATCGGAATACTTCTTTTGTTGGCACTTCCCACTTTTATGCCACTAATTTCGAAAACCAAGGCACAGGAGGCCAAAATTCAATTGAAATACATAGCGAATCTTCAGACCCGCTGGTGCGCGATTGCATCTCAAATCCGCAACTCTCCAAAAGAACTTGTGGCTTTCTCCTCTTAAAACTGCTAGAGATGTAGATTTGTAGTTTTAGATGAGTTTTCGGCTCTATTCAAAGCATATCTCCCCCATTACAAGTTTTTTCTGCTCGGTACGAAGCGTACCTTTCCCATTAAAGGATTTATTCTTTCTAAATTTTTGCCGTATGTTAAAGAACTTTTTAAAAGAGGCACGAAAGTTAATGGGTCAGGTTTCCCAATTAATTGTTCCATAGACCCTGAGATGCCACTGTCTGGAACAATATACCCACTTTGCAGGAACAGCAATAAATCTGAAAATAAACTTCTTGATCCTGTATTTTGGATGTAGGCCTTTTACTTTTTTGGAAAACAGGTTTATCAAATAATGATAAATATTTCGGCAAATTGCCATAATTTGTAAATAGACTTGATTTTGCTCCAGTGAGGAAAATGGCAGTTTTTGCCATCCAAAATCGTGCTTTAATACTTCAAATTCCCTTTCTATTGTTCCTCTTTGATTGTAATAGAAAACAATGTTGTCAGGATCACTTTCTTCATCATTGGTTATGATGATTGAGTAAATACAGGCTTCTCCGGTAAAGGTGTTAATTTGTCCGTCCTTTCGTTTTTCTTTGGTTACGATAAACCGATAAGTATGGAGTTCATCTTGCATCTTGTGATCTCTTGCAGCTCTCTTGAAAGGAGTATAGAATGCTTCTCCTCTATAGATTCCATCTTCGTTATTGCCCACAGTTTCCCATTCTTCTACCAATGAAATGACCGTGTCCATTGCTGAGGACATTCTTGCCTTTACATAAAATTTGTTCGTATATTTTGCAATGGTCCGTATGGTCTTAAACTCATAGGAAGCACTGTCTGCCCTGAACCTATTTGTTTTGATATTATGGTTTTCAAGGTGCTTGAACATTCTTTCAAGTGTTTCGGACTGTAAAATTCCCGCGTTGCTTCTTCCGTTTCTATTTTCCACATAAACCACATTTGATCCCACCAATGCAACTCCGGGCACATATCCATAGCATTTTTATAGGTGATTTGCGCATCCTCTTTTTCAGTATAACAAACAGTGTTGTCATAGTCCAAGTCAACCATCGACTCCGCCAGGTTTGTAATCCTTTTTAGTACCTTAAGATTTAGTTCCGTCAGCTTCTCATTAATGGCAAATTGATGCAAATGTTTGCCTCGGCTGGTGGGAAATTTTGTGGCAGGTTCAACCAATTCTTTTAAACGGTTCAAAACCCTGTCGGGACTGGGAACTTTAAGTTTTGGCGATTGGGAAAGACTAGGTTTGAAGTTGCCCGACAGATCTTCTGCGCAGTCTCCACCACAGAAGAAGACGGACCAATAACTATAGAGCAGATCTCTCCAGTTATATTTACTTTGGGCTCCCAATTTGGGCAGAGCTTCATTAAGAATCTTACCTATTTCTTTATTATCGAGTTCTTCAATTACAAAATTTAAGCCCCCAAAGGCCGAGATTCCGTTGGATTTTAATATCTTCATAACTGCTAATTAAGTATCACCAATTTAGGTGATTACAATAAAACCGTAAAGCCTTAATCATTAAAGCTTTACGGTTTTTATTAACAATCAGTTGCGGATTTGAGATGCAATCGTGCGGGAGCGGGGGGATACTAAAACTAAAAAAGCTTACGCATAAAAAAACCACCCGAAGGTGGTTTATACTATCTATATTTTATTTCCAAACATCGCTTTCCCAAAACCTATTATCATTGATATTGTACCTACCTTCAACATAACCCATTTCACGTAAATACATTAACCTTAAATCTCTTGATATTTTATTTGGTATTTCAGATGTAGTTGTAATATATTTTAACTTGTCAACAATTTTTATTGAGCTATTTTGGTCTTTAATAGCTATCAAGCATCCACCAATAAATTGAATACTGTCCTTATTCTCTACAACATATGGATTTTTGTTTTTGCTTATATATAATAAAGCTATTTTGTTGTTAGAACTATAAAATATAGTGTCTATTTCTATTGACAATAATTTGCTTTTCGGTTTAGGTTTTTTTGTCTTATTGGTTGAATCAATATAAGAAGCTACAACGTTCTGTAAGATTTTTGTATCATTTAAATAAGTTTCTTGAGATACTCTATTTTTATTTAAATATTCCTCTGAAGTGCTTGTTTTCTCAACACAAGAAATAACTATTGCTAACAACAAAAGAACCGTTATTACTCTTAATTTTTTCATATTTTAATCGTTTTTACAAGACGTACAAATCCATTCTTGTTTATCATCATTCCATTCATAAGTTCCTTCCTGTAATTGGTCTATATTTCCTATAAAAGTATCAACAAAATGAGAGGTTTTATTTTCATTTCTAATTACTTCGTCCGCTCCTTCTTCTTCTTCGTTAGCTAACCAACCTGCATTGAATATATCCCACCAACCAGAATTAATAAACTGTTGGGTATATGTGTTCCCATCTGCTTCTCCTAATTTACCTCCAGCTTGGAATGGGTCAAAATCTCCAACCAATGTTATCAAAGCTTTTCGTACTTGTGGGTCTTTACTTGTCTTAATATAATACTTTAATGCGGAAACAAATCCTTTACCGTAAACACCACCCATACTATGGGTTATTATTTTTATTGTTTCTGTAATATTACCTTGAGGGTCTCTTGCCAAACTTCCAATAATCGATGCTGCTTGTGCAAGACCTTCATCATATCCTTGTGAAAATCTTTGTCCAGAAGTAAAATTATTAAGAATAGAACCAGGCGAACCATCAATATACATTCTATTATGGTCTCCAAGATGGTCAGATACATTCAAATCAAAAGCAGACCTTAACTCATTTCGATAAACAGGAACCTCATTACCCATTCTGTTTAGTGTAACTCCAATACGTACTTTATCGTAAGTTCTCCAATAGTTTTGTCCACCACCACCTAAACCATTAATGAAAATCACAAGATTTCCATCTGGGTCCATAGCTTGTATTGGTGTATTTAAAGCATAGACATATGGGGAATTTGCAAAATAAAATTCAGCCTTATTATCTGTTGAGTGCCACCTTCCGAGTGCAGCATCATACATTCTTGCTCCATAGTCGTGCCAATCCAATCCAAGTTCTTCTTGTTCCTCTTTACCATTATAACCGTATGGATGAGCAGTCCCATTCACAACATTGTTGTAGCCTTTTTGCAAAAGGCCGAATGGATAATAATTTTTTTCTTCGATAATTTCGGTCGTTGGGTCGATACTGCCGTTCAAATCGGCATCTTGGTAGGATAGTCGTATGTTCCCCAAGTGGTCCTTGTACTGAAAG
>NZ_JAAGRO010000011.1:0-11965 GCF_011065475.1 Aequorivita sp. KMM 9714
ATGAAAAAATCTCCACCTTATCAGGTAGTATTTTTCCATCCATCCCTTGCATCAGTCGCACCGATCCTGTGTTAAATGGCATTATGTTCAAGTTTTTGTTTAGAGTCCGTTTAGGCAGCCGATGGTTGCTAGCGGGCATACGCACATCGGGCAAGCCGTTCTTTATTGGCGCGCATAACGTAGGCTTCAAGGAGTACACGTTGCGCATTTTTTGGATAGAGTGCTGCCTCACAGAGCTCCCATTTTAGGGGCTTTTTTTATTCGTTTCTCAAAAAATATAAAAGAATAAAAATTTCCAATATAACATTGTTCTATAAATGGAAAGCCTACAACTTGACGTAAAAATAAAAAGTAGCCATCTAAGTTTATTAGACAGCTACTTTTAGGAATTATAAAAAAGAATAATAAAGGTAGAAATTAACTCTTCATAATGTTTATAAAGTATCTACAAAATCACCTTTATATTCAATTTTAATTGCAACACCATAATAATTAATTGTTAATGATAAACTTTTTATACGTTTCCTTCCCTGAAAAGTTAAACTTCAAGAAGTAAACTCCATTTCCATAATTTGAAACATCGTGGCTTATTGTTTTACCATTAAAATTTGAATCTATCTTATCTACGAATCTTCCTAATACATCTATTATATCAATTGAATCCAAATCTGATGAATTATTGTCAAATTGAATATGTAGTATACTATTAGCTGGATTAGGATATAACTGAATTGAATTACTAAGTTCTGTGTCTATCATTCCTAATATAGATCCATCAATGATATTGGAAAAAGTAACTTCAGAATTTTCTTCAGTATAAATAGTTTCTACAGCAAACCTATATTGTTCTTGTGGATTGGTTAATGGCCAATTAGCATCTACAAATGAAACATCAGTTATTGGGGTTGAGTTTAATTGCACCCAATTGGAAATGTCTGGGAATTCAGATGCCAATCCTCGATAGACATTATAGGATAATGATTCACCATTTGTAATTGGCTCATCATCGTCCAAAGTATTCAGACGAACGTGAAAAGATGCACTAGGAAACCCAGAAAGAACATCTGTTAATAGTTCAATTTGCTCCGACGGATACTTTATAAAAGCTGTATTGGGCGCTGTTGGATCTGAATAATCTACAGCTAATGCATGTGTGCTTGCTGCATTATTTTGCCAATGAACTCCAACTGCTATATCATCATAAACCACAATATTCGGCACATTTACAGTAATAACAGATTTATGCTCAATTAAGAATGCTTCACTAGTAGCAAGAACCTCTTCAGATTCTAAATCAAAAATATCGATTGTAACATAGTCAGAAGTAAGATCATAAATGTCCGTTCTGATTTCCACACTTGTAATTGTAGTAGTGTCGGTCACGGTAAATATATTTCCTAGCCAAACGTTTTCGTATGGTTCATTGGTATAACTATTGGAAATGACATCTAAATCATTTTGAAGCTTTACTTTCCCACTATTAAAAGGACTCTTCCAATTCACATTTAACTCTTCGTCCGACGAAACACTAACATCAAAAGGACTAATAAACTCTTGATCTAAAACAATATCACCTAGGTCAATATTATCGTCAATAACCGAGATGGAAACTGTTTTGTCATGATAACCATAGAAGCTAAACGTCAAAGTATAATCTGCATTCCCATAAATTGAAGAAAAAGAGAATTTCCCCAAACTATCTGTGATAGCATCATCATCATTATACCCGCCTAAGCTAATTTCTACATTCTCAAGAGGTGTCATTATATCATTACTTCCTACAACTCTTCCCGTAATCTCCACTTCAGTTTTCGGCACCAAATAAAAATCCTGTATGGTAGACGATGACTCCACAAGAGTACTAAGGATTTCATCATTGTAACCTATCTTAGTTGCAGTGATTTCATAAGTTCCATACGGTAAAGAAGGTAGGTTGTAATCCCCGTTAGAATCCGTTTCTGTGGTAATAGATGTACCTTCTATAAAAACAGTAGCATCTGCTAATGGGCTATTGGTGTCAGCATCAAACACAGTTCCACTTATTTCAGAGGTATTGGTCGACGGATTTATTACAAATTGAGTATAGGCATAATCCTGAGTTTCATAGTAAGAGGAAGGAAGGTCATTTATATCAAGATCATAAACGTTAAGATTACGAATCGTACGTACGGGTCCAGAAGCCTCTGTACTATAGAAACGTATAACAGAAGGCGGCCATTCTGGGCTATATTGGTAGTTTTGCACTAGGATATTATCAATGCCACTGAATGGCACTGGTTGATCAAATGGAATATAAACCTGTCTGTTAGCATCAGGCAATATTTCAATTTCTCCATCAAAAACCAACATAAGTTCCTCTGTTGGAGTATAACCTCCACTTAAATTGTCTAATTGTGTTTGTAAAATATAGACTTTTAAGGGAAGGCGCTGTACATAATCTGATTGGATCAAATTATTGTAGGAATATACAATTCCATAAATTTCTCCAGGATTTTCAAAATCACTATTCAAATATAATGTTTGTGAAATATCGTCCTCGCCTAAAGTGCCAACATCTCCGTTAGCATCAAACGGAAAGTTTGGATTAGTTCGATTCTTAGGTCCCATTTCGTCCAATACTATACCTTCTGGAACCACATGAACGTTTGCTTCTCTAAAGACATTATTGTCTAAATTTTCATCATCAGCATATTCAATTTCAAAATAAAGTCTATGAGAGTTAATTTCAGAAAAAGTGTGATTAATAGTAATAGTAGCTTCTTCCCATGATTGAAGGTTTATTCCGTTAATTGAGGCTATCTCAATTCCTGGCGCTTCCATTAATTTTACTCTATAATCGCTTCCGTTTATAGGTAGAGCTCCTTCGTTCTTTATTACACAAAGAAATTCCTCAGATACATTTTCCCTTGCTAAAAAATATAAATCTCCATTTTTTATGGCCATATCATGATCATATAAATGCAACTTAGCTGTAGAAGTAAACAAGTCAAATTTTGATAATCCTGGTCCATTGGAAGAAGAGGTTATTCCTATATAATTGTTCCCTTCAGCTTCCGATATATCAATTGTTATTTGTTGCCACACATCGGGAGTTGCAGTAATATCCTGAATTACTGTCACTTCTCCTGTAGATCCATTTTTCCAAATTAATTTATGATTGGCCGCCAAAAAGCCTGAACGCTGAACATAGAAGCTATATGTGTCACCATCTTGTATTGTTAGTCGAGGCGAATAAATAGTATCTGTTACAGTCCCAAACATATTAGAATCTGGTGAACTATGATAAAAATATTCTCCTTCAACTGGATTCCCAAAATTACTATTGTCTCTTGTTCCAAATACTATACTCCAATTATCTGGAGGGAATTTACTTCCTTCAAAGCTTTCATAAAATGTATCGATAGCCACTGTGGCAGTATAACTATCATTATTAGGGTTTATATCTCCTATGGCATCTGAAATAACTTCTAGTTCGAATATCCCAGATGAAAAACTATATTGCCCTATTAGTACTTCAGTTGTTTCATTTGGTTGTAAATTAAGGCTTGTTGTTGTATATGGAGTTTGTGTCACTCCATCAATACTCCAATTCACAGTGATAAAATCAATTATATTTGGTCCTTCATTTTTAATGGTTGCCTTGATATCGGTTAATCCAGTATTAGGTTGCATTCCCTCTGGAGAAACAGCTAAAACTGAGGCATCCTGATGTGAAGAAATAGTGTATATGCCTTCAATTTCGTTGTTTTCGATAACGAAATCATTTGTTAAATCGAGTAATGCACTAATCTCATATGCTCCACTTGAGTTAAAATTGAAGCTACCTAAATTTATTTCCGTACTGTTTCCTGATGCTAGGTTTAAGTTAGTAGCACTGAAAGGATCTTGAGAAACATTATTCACCTTCCAATCGATATTAATTTCATTAATTTCGGTAGTACCATGATTGGTAAGCGTGACAATTACATCTTCCACTACAGGAGTCTCAGAAACTCCTGTTGGATTTACAATTGAAGTTAACCCCCCATCGGTAAAATCATCAGGACTCACCGTTACATCATCTACATACCAACGATGCCAAGTACCTTCATACCTAAAAGCCACATAAATATTTTGGCCATTATAAGCACTCAAATCTATAATTCTTTCTTCCCAAGTATTTTCGTTAATAGGAGTAGGAGTTGTATATACTTCTACAAAATCCCCATCCGATGGATCTTGACTTCCTGCAGAAATCAAAACAGAAGCTTTGTCGTAGTACTGAACTGAATTTGCTTTATGATAATCCCAAAATATAAATTGATAATTATCTGATACTACTTCAATTTGTGGAGTTACCAACCAATTGTCACCTTGGTCATTAGATATCTGGTTATGAGCAGAACGATTTCCACTATGGGAAATATACTCCCAATCTTGTCTCCATCCGTTTGTAGATTCTCCTAATTTATAAGTTTCCCAACCCGTAGGTGGCCAACTTTCAAACCCTTCTTCTAAGGTGGTAATTTGCGAATACCCTGTAAAACTCAGGATAAAAAACAGCAACATTAAATATCCTGTTTTCTTGTATTTTAGGCATTTTGTTTGTTTCATATTTATGTTATTTAATAATTAAAAAAAATTAGACCATAGGTTTATCTATTTCACTTTGGTGGATTTTTATTATTAATAGATTGAATTATTTTTTTCATTCCTTTTGAAATGCTTTCATTCTTTTCTATTAGATCTTTAAGTTCATTTTCTAGTTCTTCTTTTTTGTTTGATTTCTTTTTTTCCATTTTTCGAGTGATTTAATTCAATTACTCAAACATAGCTAGGAATGCATTTCCAGCTAGAAGATTAGCAGACACAAAAAGTCTACAAGAGTAAAAAAAGAGATAACATCTGTACTACAAAGCACACTAACATTCTGAAAGTCAATATACAAGAGTAAAGTGAAGAAGAAATAAAATTATGCCGGGTAAAGTGAAAGAAAAGGGGAACCTTGTTTTATAATTGAGTTAAATAGGTAATCAGATTTTCATTCGTGTCAATATTCAGTTTTTTGCGAAGACGATATCGTGCCATATTTATGCTTTTCACCGATTGATGAGTTATGGATGAAATTTCTTTGGTCGACATATTTAATCGAAGAAAAGCACAAAGTTTAATTTCATTGGGAGTGAGGTCGGGGTATTTTTCACGTAATACATGATAGAAGTCGGAATGAACTTCTTTAAATCTAAGTTCAAACTCATTCCAAACCTTAGTACTTGAATTTTGTCTAAGTTTAGTTACTAGTTGTTGTATTACATTTTGATTATCCTTTTTGGATGATGTTTTTAACTCTATAAGTTCTTTTGCGATTTCTATAATTAATTCATTTTTTTCAACCAAGTATATCATATTAGATGCAAGTTCCTTCTTTTTATACTCAATTTCTTGATTCAGCTTTTCTTGTTCTAATTCCAAATTTTCTTTTTTCAATGAGACTCTTGCTGTCTTTTCTTTTTGATTCAGAAATAATAGGACCACAGAAATTAAAACAAGAACTACTACTATAAGAATACTTATATATAATAGCTCTTTATGTCTATACTCGGCTTCTTGTTTGATTTTGGCAATCTCTCTATTTTTTATTATTTCATCAAACTCATATTGCATTTTAAGCTCTGTTATCCTTTTAACATCCTTTTCCTTTTGATATTCTTCATTATATTTTATAAAAATATTCTTGTAGGTAAGGATAGAATCCATTTGCTTGCTTTCATCAAACGTCTGACTTAATATTATTGCATTTTCGTAAATATGCTTTTTGTATGAGTTCGCTTTTGCCAGCTTAAAAGCTTTATGAGCATACTTATTCGCTTTCTCAATATTTTTATTATTTAAAGCAATTTTTGCGGTAATAGTATAAATATCTGTTTGATAAATAGAAAGAGGCCCCACAAACTTCTTATCCGATTCTTCCAACATTTTTAAAGCTAAATCTGCATATTTTTCAGCTTTTATATAATCTGCCTTATTGTTATAAATCTGTGCAATTAAATTATACACCCTAGCCATGTCTGCCCATTTCTCGGCTATTGTGAAAGCCTGCACAACCTTAAGATAATCCACGATAGCTTCTTCACTATCACCACGTATATCTTTAATGTTAGCTATGTTGGAGAGCGCAATTGCAGCGCTGTAAGAGTCTTTCGCTTCTTGAAATAATAAACTAGCCTTGTTATAATTAGCTAAAGCATCGTCATATTCTTTAATTTGAAGATATAGAGTTCCTAAATTATTAAATAAATGAGGTAAGAGAGATTTGAATTTATTCTCTTTTGAGATGTCAAGACAGGCTTGATATAATTCAAGTGCTTCGATATATTGATTTTGTGCAAGGTAAATGTTGCCAATAATCATCGATATGCGCGTCTTGTCATAAAGACTATTTTCGACATCAAAAAACTTTAAAGATTCTTCGTAAAACTTTTTTCCTTGCTCTAACTCATTTTTTACTACATAAAGGTCACCTAAGGTTGCTAGGTTATTTGCAATACCAAGATTATAAGATTGTTCTTTAGCTAAATTATATCCTTCATTTGCATAATATATTGCTGAATCTAGATTTGAAGCTCTATATGCCTTAGCAAGTTCAGAATACTTTAAGGATTTAAAATTATCATTATTCGAATCATCAATGACTTTTTTTAAACTATCTGAAACAATGTTTTGTGAAAAACTGAATAAGGGGATAAGAATTAAGAGTAAGAATTTATTCATAAAATCAAATAAAATTTTTGAAATATACGAAACTTCGAATTAGCTTTCCCAAAATAAGCACCGCTAAAACTTCTTGTGTTTTGAACTCTTTCTCCCGCCACTTTACTTTTTTAAAGTATACAGGTTAAATACCTTTAATTGTTTACCATTCATATTTCAATGTGTAGCTATATGAAATAAAAGTAAATTTATCTAAGAATCCTTTTTCGAGAATAATATTACCTGCATTTGTTCGTGCCTGAATGTTAACAGTAAATATTTTAAAACATTTATTCTTTGTTTGCATTCGATATTTTAACCTTGAAGCTTTCATGAATTTACACCCAACTTACATGTTTTCAATACACTGTAATATTTCGTATTAAATGTTATTTCAAGCCCTAAAAAACCATTACAAACTTTTATTGTTAAATAATCGCGGAGAAAATTAAGCCCTATACTTCAACCTCAATCTTAGATAAAATATTCTTAGAATGGAAGTGTGATATTGTTTTCAAACGAGGTCTTAAAAAAACTCTACCTAAAAGCCAAGAACCTAGAAATATTCATTCCTTAAAGCAAAAGTGCTACCCCCGCTAGTGCCCGTTTACATCACGCCCCCTTCGCAATTCCCAATTCATCCATATTATTGAAAAACCGCAATGTAATCCATCCGTCAATCCCCCCCACTACCCAACTATCGAAACTTTCGGAGCATCAACCAGCAATCCTGATTTAGCAATTGCCAAAGCATAAGCAACCTTTAGCTACACACACCACTATTATCCTTAAAATGTTGTGTTATAGAGATTCGTGATTTTTATTTAATATATTTACGTTATAGCTTCACTTATAAAAAATCCGAGCAATGAAATTTGACCCAATAACGAAAGATGTTTATACAGACAAAGGTGAATTTGTAAAGACATTGAATTGCCCATATAAAATGAGCTGGGATAAATTAGAAGTTATAAATTCATCTTCACGAAAATGCGTGAATTGTGACCACTTAATAATCGACACAGAAAATCTAACAGACCACAACCTTCTGGATATAATTAAACAAAACCCACAAACAAAAAAATGGGCTATAACAACCTCATTTACTTCTTTAGCCGATAATGGGAAGAATACCGGATTAATAACAATTTCTTTTTACAAACGCAATTAGCGATTAAGAATATAGAAAATAATTCTGTGAGCAGTTCCATTGTTGATAATTCAAAGTCTCTCACCGAGAAACTTGAAATAATTACCTCTAGGTTTCACCTTTATCTTAAGATTACAATAGGGATAATTTTCTTAATTATTATAGTGGTTATATACATCGAAAATAAGAACATTAAAGTGATATATCACTTAAAAACGTGGTAAACTCCCTTTAAAACCATAAATAAAAAAGCCATTTCCCAATTATTGACACGCTTCTAACAACAACCTAACAAACAGGATTTTAAAAACTATTTAAACTTTCAAATTTCGGGAAATACAAAAGACTAACCCTATATATATAGTGTTTTTAATTATAAATTTACAATCAAATACAACTAAATATACTAACCGATAAAAGTCACACAGATGAAAAACAAATTATCTCATGTTTTCTATAGATATTATTGAAAGTTGTTTAAGCTCTCATAATTTGATTTGTTCAATGAGTCTCGTTAAGAATGTTTAATTAGAAGATAATCTCTTTTTCTGCATTTTCAGATTAAGATAAACCTTTTCTAATGATGAAACACCTATTAAATTCTTGATGATATTGATAAGATTAACCTAATGCCACTTACTTAAAAAATTACTTATTCGTAAGAGATGATACACAGATACAGAATTGAAGTATTTATTTATATAACCAGAACTACTTCAATAAGTAATTTAAATGCAACTAAATAAAAATACATCTATTCACATCTATTCTTAGAAATTTAAAAGTTAAAAATATTGATAAATAATAAACAATGAAAGTATTAAAATTCGGAGGGACTTCGCTTGGAAACGCTTCAAAAATAAAAGAAGTTGCTAAATTGGTTAATAACTCAGATTCGAAAATAGTTGTTCTTTCAGCAATGTCTGGAACAACCAATGAATTGGTAGAAATCGCTAATAAATTATATGAAAACAATTATACGGAAGCGAAAGAACGTATTGATCAATTAGAACAAAATTATTTAAATGTTGTTGATTCACTTTTTACAACAAGTCATTATAAAAAGGAAGGTTTAAATTTGATTTCCTCTCACTTTCATAGCATTAAATCTTACACTAAGGATATATTAACTGTTTTCGAAGAAAAATCAATTTTAGCACATGGAGAATTAATTTCAACAGCACTATTTCATTATTATTTAAGCGAAAACCATATAAAATCAGTACTCCTACCCGCCTTAAATTTTATGAGAACAGATAAAGATGGTGAGCCTGATTTATATTATATCAAAGAGAATTTAAATAGAGAGATTAATAGTTACCCCGATGACACTTTATTTGTAACTCAAGGATTTATTTCTAGGAATAACTTTGGGGAGATTGATAATTTGAAAAGAGGTGGTAGTGATTATACAGCTTCGCTCATTGGGGTCGCCATTCAGGCGTCAGAAATTCAAATATGGACTGATATTGATGGCATGCATAATAATGATCCAAGGATTATTGAAAACACAAAACCACTCGCTCATATCTCTTTCGAAGAGGCCGCGGAGCTTGCCTATTTTGGAGCCAAAATTTTACATCCTGCTAGTATTAATCCCGCAAAAACAGCCAATATACCTGTTCGATTAAAAAACACGATGCAACCAGAATCATTTGGGACATTAATTACAAGTAGAACTGAAGATAAGGGCATAAAAGCTATTGCAGCAAAGGATGATATAACGGTAATAAAAATAAAAAGTGGCAGAATGCTTTTAGCTTATGGTTTTATGCGAAAAGTTTTTGAAATATTTGAAATATATAAAACCTCAATAGATATGATTACTACTTCGGAAGTAGCCGTTTCTATTACCATTGATGACGCTAAATATCTAGATGATATTGTAAGTGAGTTACAAAAGTATGGAACTGTTGAGGTTGAGAAAAACCATACTATTATTTGTGTTGTGGGTGATTTTATCGCAGAAAGTAAAGGCTACGCCGGAACTATTTTTAGGGCACTGAATAGTATTCCTGTACGTATGATATCTTATGGAGGAAGCAGTCATAATGTTTCTATTTTAGTTGAAGCAGCACATAAAAAAGAAGCCCTAACAGCACTTAACTCAACACTTGAACCGTATGTATAGCCCTGAAATTATCGAACGTTTTAAAAATACCCCTACTCCATTTTATTATTATGATTTGGACTTATTACGACAAACGTTAGATGTTGTGCAAAAAGAGTCTGACAAGTACAATTATAATGTGCATTATGCACTAAAAGCGAATTCAAATATTGAAATATTAGAAATTATCCAATCGTTTGGGCTTGGTGCCGATTGTGTGAGTGGTAATGAGGTAATACGAGCGATGGAGTGCGGTTTTCCAGCAGAAAAAATAGCTTTTGCAGGAGTTGGTAAATCTGATGTTGAAATCGATATTGGATTGGAGAATGATATTTTTTGCTTTAACTGTGAGTCTATACCAGAGTTGATTGTGATTAATGAATTGGCGGAAAAGAAAAATAAAATTGCAAACATTGCTTTGAGGATTAACCCCAATGTAACGGCAAATACACATCATTATATTTCTACAGGATTAGAAGAAAATAAATTTGGAATAAACCGCTGGGAATTGGAAAGTGTATTGGAGATATTAAAAACACTTCATCACATTAAACTAATTGGTCTTCATTTTCATATAGGTTCTCAGATAACTGACTTGGATGATTTCAAAGGACTTTGCTTGCGTGTCAATGAAATTCAACGCTGGTTTTATGAACGTCAAATTGTTGTAAAACACATAAATGTTGGAGGAGGTTTAGGAATTAATTATGAAAACCCTAAAGAGGAATTAATTCCAGATTTTAAATCGTATTTTAAATTATTTAATGACTTTTTAGAGTTAAAACCACACCAAGAATTACATTTTGAATTAGGGCGATCTATTGTAGGTCAGTGTGGATCATTGATAAGCAAAGTTTTATATGTAAAGGAAGGTGTAAATACTAAATTTGCAATTATTGATGCTGGTATGACCGATTTAATTAGGCCTGCCTTATATCAAGCTTCTCATAAAATAGAGAATCTTAGTTCCAGAGTTAATATAAATGACCGATATGATGTAGTTGGACCAATTTGCGAATCCTCTGATTGTTTTGCTAAAAATTTAGTTTTACCTAAAACCACTAGAGGTGATCTTATTGCGATAAACTCTTGTGGAGCTTATGGAGAAGTAATGGTATCTCAATATAATTTGAGAATGGCCCCTAAGTCATTGTATTGAGGTTTAAGTTATTTAAATATGCCTAAGTAGGCTATTGCAATTACCCGTTGGTGCGCGAGTCCTCTCGCGTACCATATAATTTAAATTATTTTTAATCAACCTCATATAAAGAAATTACCCTAGTTGGTGCGCGATTGCATCGCGTTCCCTTCCCAATTCCTGTTACCCCTCTAAAACTCGTTCCAAAAGATGATTCAGCATCCATCAAACATAAGACAATAATTATAAAAGAAAACTAAGGACATCATAACAACAAGTCGGCAATACATTAAAATTCGGAAAGGGCAGGTAAATAGGTGTTCGTCAGTCGTTCCGCTTTGTTCCACACACTTCTCTCCATCCTCAACCGTGGCTACGTACCTTTATTTCGCAATACCAAAACAGAAAATTCAAAACAGAAACTCAAGCCATAAAAATCACTGAATAAACATAATCAAGTATGGCTCTATTCAAGCTCCGGCTCGTTTCGGTACATTCAGTCGCTACCCTTGTCTTTCCCAACGCCGAAGCAAAAAATCGCGCCAGCCCTGCCGTAAACGGTAGCTGTCTGCCGCCCTCGACGCTCGTTCTTTTGCATCCAGCACCCTTGCTCCGCTCGCAGGCGGCTCGCCTTAGTTTACCTGCCGAATAAAAATTAGTTAAGCAATCAAATCTCTATAAATAAACATCCGAATTATATAAAAGTCGAGGAAGAAAAAAGTAAAAACTCAAACATAAGGCAAAGTTACAGGCGTGCGGATGCGAGAGCTGCAAGGGTTCACTACGCCTGTATGAAAAAATCTCCACCTTATCAGGTAGTATTTTTCCATCCATCCCT
>NZ_JAAGRO010000012.1:0-7260 GCF_011065475.1 Aequorivita sp. KMM 9714
AGAGTGATTACCCTTGGAGAGTTCATCAAGAACTTTGAGTTTAAAGCTTTCGCTGTAACGTCTTACATATCCGTCATTTTTATACATATACATTTGTTTTAGTGTATACATATTTCAGGACGGGTCATAATTATGCACAACGTGTTCGTGTATGATTTCGTTGCGTGTTTAAGCAACTAATTTAGCAAATACAAACCGAATAGAAAATCCGCGAGGATTTTCGTAAGTAAGCCTGTACTAGCAATGAATTATACACGTTGTTGTACCCAGTTACTTTTAGGAATAATAAGATTCATTAAGTCTGATTATAAATCCATTTCCCATACCTCTTGGTCTTTTTTTGTCTTCGATAGAATTTCCAAAACTATTTCCTGCACCCATATTTGTCATATTTCCATTTGAATTAATGGTTATCCAGCCCGTTGGTTCAAATTTTTCAAATTCCGCAAGAGTTTGTGGGTGTAAAACTGTTGATACTTCATAAGCAGTTCCTGATTTTATCATAAAAGGAATTTCAAGTCCTAATGCCTCACCGAACAATAGTGTGAGGTTAGCTTTAGTTGGTTCTTGCAATTCTGATTCAAACATTTTGACTACTGTTTCTAAATCATAATTTGCTTGTGATGCCCATTCAGTAATTTTCTCATTGAATTTTTGTTGTTCTCTTTCTCCCCATAAATCTCCAGCACCAGCAAATACACCTCCTACAAAAGGAATAGCTCCCATTGAGTTTAAAGCAAATCTTGCTGCTTGTTTTCCTCCAGGTTTATTAAGCATTTCTGTCAATTGCTGAATAAGTTTGTTTTTTTCGTCATCCATTATTTATTATCTCTTTTTTCAATTCCGTCTTTTTTTTCTTCTGGCAAACTATCGTAAATTCCGCCAACTCTTTTTGGTAAATCAATCATATATTCAACAATTACATTTACCAACTTGAATAATTGTCCAACAGTTTCTCTGTCATCTGTGTCGATTTGTCCAGGATGAACAGCATCGTTTCCTGTTACTCTAACAATATCTAGTGATTGTTGGACGATAACAGGAAGTCCTTTTTTTACTAAACTTCCAATATCTGTATTTATATTTTTCCCAGGTTCTCCCAATTCCTTTGTTAAAACTTGAATTGCGAGTCTTAATAAGGCAGCTGCACCTCTAGGTGATTTTATATGAATTGATGATGCTTCTCTATATAATTTTAATACTGATTCTGGCATTTCAGGATTTGGAAAAGGGGCATTTCCAGAATCAGGATAGAACAGGGTATCGTTAATAAACATTGTCGATTCATCACAATGATCGCAGGTTCCAATATGAATTGGATATTGCTGTTTGTGCTGATGTCCTATACTTTTATTCCAATCAGTCCACCACCATCTTTGTTTAGATAGAGTGCCACAATGTGGACAAGTGAAAGAATTTGAAAGCGATGTTGGTTCTATGTAATTCATTTTGTTATAATTGGGTACAACGGTCTTGTATATGGCTCGTAGCGTGTAAATTAGCGATTATTTTTTGGTTGAGCACAAGCCAGATTTTTAAATTTTACTATTTATCTTTTTTATTGGAAATCGTCAAATTTAAAAATTTGGCGACTTTCCAAATATGCCTTAACTTCCGTTTAGAAACTTACAAGCTATGAGCTATATACGTTGTTGCCAGTAGTTATTTTTCCGTTTCGTCTTTATCCTTTTGTGTCTTTTCCAACTCATCTTTTGCCATTTGCTCCTCCTTTGTAAGTGGTAAATCATTTAAACCTGTATGACTAATTCTACCATCATCAAGTTCATTCAGTATGTAGGCAAACTTAATTTCAAATCCGTCTTTACGTAATTTTGATGCAAGTAATTGGGCATAATCCAAATCAGGTGTATCACTAACAAGTTTTAATAATTCTTGACCAATTTTGGTGAAAACTAAAACTTGTAATTGTTGTTCAGGTTGTTTTTCAGGCTTTTTTATTGAAACTAAAATATTGCCTAATTTGAAATATAAATCTAGAGCAGTATCTGCTGTCTTGAGAACTTTAAATTGCAAATCATTTGCAGTCAGAAAACCAAGTTCTTCTAAAAGCAAACGGTCATTGAAGTTTAAACCGTATTTTTTCTCTAATAAATTTTCATTTTTGAAATTTAAAATGAATGATACACCAGACGACTGAATATGTAAGCGAGCAAACTTGAGAAATACTTCTGCCTCCTTCTTGGATAAATTTTTCAAAACATCTAAAGTTCGTAGAGAATAAGTTTTAGGTTTCTTTATTTCTCCAGCTAATATCCTGCCCCAAAGTGCCTGCATTTCTTCGTTTGAAATATCTTCCGCAATGTTAAAGAACCTTGTAGTCCAATCTTCATCAACCGGTTCATCTGTCACTTCCTTTTCATTCTTTAATTCTTCTGCTGCATAGGCTGTAACGCTTTCTATGTTAAGCTGTTTCTTGGCCTCTTGATAATTTATTCGTTTTTCCGTTCTTTCCTCAAGACTTGGTGGAACAATTACAGATGAATTCTCCAAATTATCATTGGATTTTGGTGATGAGATTGTAATGCTTTGTTCCTTATACTCAATTCCTCCCGTAATTTCAAAATTATCTTTAACAGCCGATGAAATTATCTTCATTTCTTCAGCTCTTGCTTCTGCTAATTTTTTTATTTCGTAAGCTTTACTATCAATATCTTTTTTGTCAAAATATGATTTAGATAAACGTCCAACCGAATTTGAAACTACATCTAATAGTTTGTCCATAGGTAAAACTTTTCCAATTCCTAAAATATCTTTTAAAGCCATATGTTTGTTTTTTTCATAATTACTGGCAACGTCTCGTATAAACGCAGTAGCGGGATTGACGCACTGTCTTTTCAATTTATACCAGACCTTAAATATATAAAATTACATTCGGGTTCTGCACTTACCCGCTATTGCGTTTATGCATTGTTAGCACCTGGCTTTACTTCTGTTTTATTCTTTCAAGTGCGTTTTTCAATGATTCCTCACTTATTAGATATTGATTTTCTATCAATTCTATTTGTTGTTTATTGTTCAGAGCGGTCCTTAATGTTGAAATTAAAAATTCGTAATCTGTGAAATTAGTTTCTGTTTTTAGAATGGCTTTTATCCAATTCCACATTTTTTCCTTCCCAATTTCTTTTTCGATAGCTGTGAAAACAATAGGCGCATAATAATAAACGTATAGTTCTCGGTCATTATAATCAGATTCTCCTTTTATTTTACCAATTGAAATAGGACTAAAACCGTCTAACTCTTTGACTTTATAAGCCATTTTGCTTTCGTAAACTTCTGTTCCAATTATTTCTTTGGTTAGTTCAAGAGACAGAAACTCCGCAAAACCCTCACTTATCATATCTCCAAGTTCGGAATTGAATACTTTATATGTTCCGAAATAATAATGCCCCAGCTCGTGGGCAATGAAAGGTCTGTACCAATTTTGAATTTGAGGATTAAATAGGCTTTTTAGACCATTATCACCCCAACCGATATTGACTATTGTTGGATAGGAAACAAACAGCCAACCATTCTTTTTAGAAGTTGGTGTGGTTTCTATGAAGGAGACGGATTGGTCAAAAGGAATTTCTAGTTTATTGGTATAAAATTTCTTGTATGAATTTATTAAATCGGTAAAATCATTTATTTGTTTATTGGTTAAATTCGGGTTTAAAATATAAGTGTCTTCGACATTTGAGAAATCATAATTGCCGCAGAACAGAGTTAATTCTCGGGCAATCTCACTTTTAAATCTATGCTTTTGTGCTTTTATGGGTCTATTGCCATTTATGTATAGAGTTGTACAATCGTTACAGGTAATTTCAATATCATATTTGACTTTATCATATACAATATCATTAGATATGTCATAAAGTATGGGATACCAAGCTGATTGTAATCCGTCAGTTCTGATGGAATTATGGTTAAATGCTATATTTCCTTTCCAATCATATTGACTGTAATTTTTAAGAGTATCTTTTATCACAGGGTATTTGCCGACATATTTTACTTGGATACTATTCGGTAAAAATTTATTCTTTCTGGAATTGTCAGGAAAATAATAAGCTTTTGACTCTCCGTAGGTCAGAGTATCATTATGAGCTACATTATAACTTATTAAGAAATTATTAGGCTCTAAACTTCTGAAATGTAAAATATTAAGTCCTGAATTTAGTCGGATTAAATAATCTTTGATTGCTGGAATATTACTTAAAATCAAATCTCCCTCAATAGTTCCTTGCTTTATGGAAATTTCAATTTTCCCAGAAACCTTTGGGGTTGTATCCTGAGCCGACAACTTAATAATGGTCAGTGATAAGCACAGTAATGTAATTATTTTTTTCATTCCATATTTATTTTAGCTTGGTGCTAACGTTTAGTATAACCGCAGTTACGGGTTAATATGCGAGGTTTTTCGGTTAAGCACTGACCTTAGCAATTACGCGTGGATTCGGGCGTAGTCGAATCCGCCGTAATTGCGGTTATACATTGTTGTGTGTAGTGTTTTTATTATTAAGCATTCTTTTTAATTTATTCGCAAATTGATTTTGTCTTATCAGCGTTATTATCCAATTCATTCCAAAGAGCCAGGAAAAGAAAATTATTCCAATCCAATAACTCTGAGATATTAAACCGAAAAACAAAGCCATTACAGAAGTAATATAAAACATTCTGACTACAGAAAAAGAATATTCAATTTTTTTCAGATTACCATCTAATTTTAAATATCCTTTATCTATAGGAGCCATTAAATGCCATCTTCCTTGTCCGTTAAAAAAAGAGTTTTTAAATTCAATTTTTAAGTCCGAACGGTGAATTTTGTCAATTTTTAAACGTGTCAGTTCTTTTTCAATTTTGTCAAAGATTTCTCTGCTATCAGATTTTGAATTTAGTACTCGTTTATATTTTATGTTTAGAGGGAACAAGAATCTTTTTTGTTTTTTATTCTCCGCGAATGATTGGTTTACATTACACACAACGGCTCGGCTATGGTTAGTACGGGAATTAAAAAGCGATTAATTTCCGATTAAGCACTTAGCCAAATCTTTTTATTTTGTTTTATCTTTTTTGTTCTAAAGCCAAATCAAAAGATTTGGCGGACTTGGTTAAAAGCACTGAAATTTGAGTCAAGCACAAAACCCGTATTAACTATAGCCATTGTTGTGGCTAGTGCTTTATTCTCCATTCGGAATATTTTTATCTTTACAATACTTTTCAATTTCCGAATCATTCTCAAAATAGCCATCACAAAATTCATCAAGTTCTTTTTCAGTCGATTTGTAATAACGCTCTTGAGCTGTCATTAATCTGTCGGTTTGCTCAATGAATTGTTCAAATTCCTTATTGATTTTACATAGTTTGTCGATTGTCTTAAAATCGAGGTCTTTGTAAATTGCTGGGAATAATATTTTACTTTGATATGGATTAGCATTTAGTTCAATTATTCCAATTCCGAACGATTGATTTAGCCTTTCCATTTCGTCCGACAAGCTATCACTAAACTCAAATGCTACTAAATATCCATAATTCGCCCAACTTGAATTTGAAACTGCTTGAAAATAGGCTTTTTTCAATTCCGTGTCCGAGTTAATTTCTTTTTTTAATTCGTAAGAACTTAATTTAAAGGTGTCAACTCTATTAATTGATTTTAAGAAATTCTGACTGACTTTGGTTTGCAAATTCAAAAATTTAACTCCGACCATATCTGGATGTGTCCAAATTTGGTTGCTATCTTTTCCGTTTTTTGAATGTTCGTGGAATATTGTTTTCGAATATATTTTGGTATTCTTTAAATAACTACTCAAAAGTCTGTGTAAATCTCTTTCGTTATATGATTTGGCTTTTACTTTAGGTAGTTTTACAGAAGTCGTTTCGGTTGAGCCTGATAATATTTCAATTCCAATATCTTGTTCATTTTTGGTCAGGTAATATGCGTATGAACCTCCTTCTTGTTTTATTCTTTTAACACGAGAATCTCCATTTCTTATAAAATCTCCTAAAAGTGCAGAGATTGTCGCAGGTGGCGTTTTTGCAGGACCAAAGTCATAATATCCATTTTTAATAATATGGTCGTGAACTTCCATATAGTTTGTCAGTCCGTTTATATCGTCAAGACTTTTTAAAATGGCTTCTTTTATTGTCATATTTTTATTTCATTTTCGGTGGTTTCTCGCATTAGCCACAACGGTTTCGTGTATGAGCAGTGGCGTGGTTCGTCACGGACAATTCCAAACAAGTACTTGCCAGAGGAAAATCCGCAGGATTTTCCAAGTAGGCGAGGACAAGCCATTGCTTATACACATTGTTGCCCACAGTATTTTTATTTCGCTGTTTTCATTGGAATATTAAATTCGTGGTTTTCCTCTGGTTTTATTCCAAATCTAACTTTTACATTTAAAGTGTCTGTTTCAAGATAATTAATTGGAACTTTAATTTCTGTTTTCATCGTACTGTTTTTTGTTCCGAGTACACGAATTCCAGCTCCATAAACAGAGAAAGTATTTGGCTCTATATTGGTTAACATAAAATTCGTTTCAGTCAGTTTGTCATATTCCAAATAATCATTTCCGTTCAGTATTTGAATTTCAACTTTCTGATTTCCATTTTCATAAACCAATTCAGTTTTTTCAGTTTTAGAATTTTCGCAACTATATATAGTTAAAGTCAGAAATATGATGATTGATTTTATTAAAATATTTTTCTTCATAGAGATTGGTTCATATGTCTCGTCCTAAAATACGTCTACAGGTTATTGATTAAAATTAAGCTGCATTTTGGTGTACGTTATTAGGTGTTTTATAGTTTAAAGATAAATGTAATCTTTTAGAGTTATATAATTTGATTGCATTTTTGGTTGCTTTTTTTGCTTCTTCCACGCTGGCAAAGGTCTGGTCGAGATATAATTCATCTTTAAGGATTCCATTTACTCTTTCTGCGAGTGCGTTTTCATAGCAATGATTTTCTTCGGTCATACTAATTGCTATTTTTTTTCGCTTTAGTTCATTTGTGTAGACATTGCTGCAATATTGGATGCCTCTGTCTGAGTGGTGCGTTAGGTTTGTAAGTCCCTTATTGTGGTACATTGCCTTTTTTAAAGCCCTTACACAACCGGTAAGTTCTAAACTATCACTCAAGTCGAACCCTACTATTTTACGCGAATACATATCTGTTAAGAGTGCCAGGTAGCAAAATCCCTTAATAGTTCTGATGTATGTTATATCCGCAGCCCACACTTGGTTAGATCTATTGATCACAACATCT
>NZ_JAAGRO010000013.1:0-5749 GCF_011065475.1 Aequorivita sp. KMM 9714
AAAACGAAAAACAACAACAGGTAACACCGTGTAAAAAACATTGCTTATTTTAGTTCAATCGTTTGGTCGTTGCTCTTTTGCTAGCTTCTGATTTTCCTGCGGAAAATCCTCGCATACAAAATCGCAATGTTCCTTACACAAAAACGTTGTGCGTCATTTAACGAAACGAACCTAACAAGAAAGTAAAATTGAATATAATGCAAAATCAAGACTTTAAAATTGGAATCAAAACCATTTGGTTTTTAGTTATTGGAAATCTTTTGCTGACTTCATTCGGAGCTTTAGCCAAAATTCAACATTGGGAGTTTTCACAAATAATCCTCACTATTGCATTAATGCTTTTCTTTTCGACTTGGATAATTATTTTGAGCGATATGGTTAAAAATAAAATCTACAATAAGACATTTTGGATTATGACTATGTTCATTTTGCCATTCATTTCACCGATTTTTTACTTAATTCAGAGGAATAGACTTATAAGACTCGGTCAGAAGTTTTAAGAATAAAATCGGAAAAGAAAAAAACGAACGCACAACAATGTGTATAAGCAATGGCTTGTCCTCGCCTACTTGGAATCCCGATAGCTATCGGGAGCGAAATTTCCACAGGCTCGGTCAATTTTTGTTATTTTAGGTGTTTATTCCACGCAACTTACCATACACTAAACGTCGGGCGTAAGTAAAAAAACTACAGATTGACAGAGTATCCTAAAGACATAAAGTTTAAATACAGTTGGAGAAAATACCAGCAACGAGTGCTTGATGAGTTGCAAGACCATTTGTCTGACGAACATCTTCACGTAATTGCACCGCCAGGTTCGGGTAAAACAGTATTAGGGCTTGAAGTTGCTATTCGGCTTAATAAACCTACTTTAATACTCGCACCAACAATTGCAATTCGCAATCAATGGATACAAAGATTTTGTGAACTTTTTCTTCAAACTACCTTAACACCTGATTGGATTTCTAGAGATATACGCAATCCAAAATTTATGACAGTAGTAACTTATCAAGGACTTCATGCTGCTTGTAATAATTGGAGAAATGAAGAAGAATTTGATGACGACGAAGAAGAAGTAACCGAAGAAGACGGAAATGATAATTCAACTAACTCAGAACTTAAAAGTATTGTAAGCGGACTAAAATCACAAAACATAAAAACTATTGTTGTGGACGAAGCTCACCATTTAAAAAACGAATGGTGGCAAACGCTGACAAAAGTTAAAGAAAAATTACAGCCGATTATTGTTGGTTTAACAGCAACTCCGCCTTATGACGTTTCAGCTACAGAATGGCAACGATATATAAGCCTCAACGGGCCTGTCGACGCCGAAATTTCAATTCCAGAATTAGTTCTTGAAGGGGATTTATGCCCACATCAAGACTACGTTCATTTTACGTTACCAACGGAGAAAGAAAATCGAAAAATTCTTGATTTTAGACAGAATATTGAAAAGTTATTTCAAGAAATAAAGACAGATGAAACTATCATTAAAGCGATTGAGCAACATCCCATTTGGAAAAAGCCAACAGAGCAATTAGATTGGATTTACAATAATCTTTCCTATTACTCGGCTTGTTTAATATTTTTAAAATCGAATGAAAAGGAAATTCCTGAAACACATCTTGAAGTCATTGGTGACAGGAAATTTAAAATCCCTAACCTTGATTACGAATGGATTGAGACTCTTCTAGATTTCTATCTCTACAAAGAAAAGGAACATTTCAAAAATTTTGAAGAACATCAAAAATCCCTTGAAAACAAACTGAGACGATACGGAGCGATTGAAAGGAGACAAATTAACTTTTCACACAACAAACGTTTAACGGGTTTTTTAACTTCAAGTATTAGTAAACTTAGCGGCATAAAGGAGATTGTTGATTTTGAATATAATCAACTAGGTAAAGATTTACGAATGGTTATTCTTTCGGACTTTATCCGAAAAGAATTTTTCATTAAGGAGTCTGAAAACAATCTCGAACTGAACAAAATTGGAATCATACCGATTTTTGAAAAATTAAGGCGAGAAAACAAGGACAACAAAAGGATTGCAGTTTTAACAGGGTCATTAATAATAATCCCTGTAAGTGCCTATTCAGCATTTGAAGCAAAAGCAGCGAAAATTGGAATAACTCAAGTAAACTCAAGTCCAGTTTCTTATGACTCTGACTATGTCCTAATAAACCAAACCGATCAACTCAAACACGACATTGTTCATCTTGTAACTCAAATTTTTCAAAGTGGAGAAATAGAAGTGTTAATAGGTACGAAGTCTTTGCTCGGTGAAGGATGGGACGCTCCTGCCATCAATTCATTGGTATTGGCAAGTTTTGTTGGTTCGTTTGTGCTTTCAAATCAAATGCGCGGTAGAGCCATTAGAGCCCAAAATGGAAATGACGGTAAAACAGGAAACATATGGCACTTGGCCTGTATCGACCCAACCTCACAAACAGGCGGAGACGATTTTGATTTACTTAAAAGACGGTTTAGAAGTTTTGTAGGTGTTTCATTCAAAGAAGAAGCAGGAATTGAGAATGGTATTGGACGTTTGAATATATCGGAAAACATTCATCTAAAAGAAGAAGTTGAGAAAAAGAATATTGAAATGTTTTCCTATGCAGGCGACAGAGAAAATCTAAAACAAAGATGGAAAACGGCACTTGAAACAGGTGTCAACCTTGTTGAAGAAATCAAAATTCCATTCCCCGAAGAAAAGGAATACAATGCCGTTAAGTCACTGTATTTATATAAAACAATTGGTAACCTATTGGCAACTTTAGGTTCGGGCTTAGTTGCTTATGGAACAGAAAGTTTACAAGCTATTTTTCGATCTGCAAGAAATATTCGAACTATTGAAGACTTGTATTTTTATCTAGGGGTTTTTGGAGGAATAGGCGTGCTGATTTTCGGCAGACTAACATTTAAGACATTAAGACTTTATTTAAAATACCGCGATATATCCAAGGACATTCAACAAATTGGAGATGCATTGCTAAACTCATTGATTAAAGCAGGTTTAATAAATACAGACTACTCAAAATTGAAAGTTGAAACTACAGTTGATAATCGGGGTTCGATTTTCTGTCATTTAGAAGGTGGGACAACTTTCGATAAGTCAACTTTTATAAATGCGCTTCAAGAAGTAATTGCACCAATTGACAATCCGAGATATGTAATTATAAGAAAAAACAAGTTTATGCTTTTTATTAAGCAAAAGGACTATCATTCAGTTCCTGAAGCACTTGGTAGAAATAAGAATTTAGCGGAATATTTCAAAGACCAATGGGAACGACTTGTTGGTTCTTGCGACTTAATTTATACACGGACACTGGACGGAAGAAAACTGCTTTTAAGGTCAAGAGTAAAGTCACTTTCAGCACAATTTGATGAGAAAGTTGAACACGTAAATAAATGGAAATAAAAAAAACCTACGCCCAACATTCTGTATAGTGCTTACCCTTCGGGATACGCACCATATAGTAAGCGTTGTCAGTCTGTCTCAAAACTACACTAATTTTCCTTTAAATTCAGTTGCAGTGTTAAGATTTCCGTATTTCATGAATTTTATGGAATTTCTCGGGAATGCGATTTTTAAGGCTTCTTGAGTGGATAATTGGACTATAGCAAGCAAAATAACCCCTAAAAACGAATTGAACGCAGCGCAAACGTCCGTTAGGCAACATTTGAAAAAAATTCTGCAAACAATCAAAAATATACTTACCTTTGACGTTAGTAACGTAAAAGATATGATATTATCCTTTGGTTCAAAAGAAACCGAACAAATTTGGAACGGAATCCGAGTTAAGAAAATGCCGATTGATATTCAAAACGTTGGACGGAGGAAATTAAGAATGTTGAACAACTCGCAAGATATTTCCGATTTGCGAATTCCACCATCCAACCGACTGGAAAAACTGACCGGAAAATTAAGCGAATTTTACAGTATTCGGATTAATAAACAATGGCAGATTATTTTCATTTGGGATAAAGGAAACGCAAACGAAGTGCAAATAATTGATTATCATTAAAAAATATAAAAATGGAAAAGTTAGCAAATGTACATCCTGGAGAAATTTTGAATTACGAATTTCTTGAGCCGTTGGAAATCACCGCATACCGACTTTCCAAAGACTTGAAAATACCTCAAACCAGAATTTCGGAAATTATTAAAGGAAACCGAAGAATTACGGCTGACACAGCTTTACGGTTAAGCAAATATTTTGGGAATTCTGCAAAATTCTGGCTCGGTCTTCAAAATGATTTTGATATCGAAGAAGAAAAAGAAAATAAAAAAAAAGAACTGAGCGAAATAAAGCAATACGTGGATAAAAACGTTGCCTAACAAGGTATAAAAAATAGGGCAAGTAAGTGTTAAACCCAATGTTTCAGGCGTATTTGCGAGGTCGCCATCCCGTATAGTTATCGGGATTGATTTACGACTACTTTTTTATTTTATATTTAGGAAGTCGTAGTCCTTCGGTGGGCTTTAGAACAATAAATAAAACAAAATGCAAAAGATTTGGCTTGTGGATAATCTGAAAGATAATTACTTATTTACAGCCCTACTTCTTTTATACTAAACGTTGGCATTAATTTGAATGATAGAATCGAGATTAAAGCATATAGCATCTGAATTAAATGGTGAATATACCATTGAGGATTACAAAATGATCTTTACCGACGGTTCGAGAAGTCCAGAAACCTATCACATAGTCAAATACGAATATGCAGAATCTGAAATTCATATTTTAATTCAAACTGGATTTACAGAAACTGCAAGAATTCTCACAAAACTTTCGACTTACACTCGACCGATTGAATTTGAAATTGATTGCGTAAGTCCGTTCGAAAATTTGTTTTTAAGAAGAAAAACGAGATTTAAAGTTAAGTGTAAAAACCAAAATTTCAAACACTTTCTTGAGAACAAAGCACTTCGGACTTTTGACACCATAATGAAAACGGAAAATTTTAATCCACGAATTTTTTCAGAGAATCACGAATCAATTAATCAAATAGTGATGGAATTTCATCTCGGATTTCCAAAATGGACTGAAATATTTGAGGAAATAAATCAATTTTTAAAATCAATTATTGACGAGCTGAATTCTGACAAAAGGTTCATCTCGAACAAAATATATAAAGAAAAAAACTAATGCCAACACCGTGTATAATTAATTGCTTGGTTCTAGCCCACTTGCGAAAATTCCTGCGGAATTTTCTCTAGTCCGTATTTGTTTACTAAATTAGTTACTTAACCACGCAACTAACCATAAACAAGACCGTTACCTGCAATTGCGGAACTCACTCAAACCTTAATTAAATGAAAATAAAAAAAAGAACATTTGACTTAATTTTTATTATTGTTTCAACTGCAATATTAATAGCATTATCAGAATATGGACTTTTAGAAAAGTATATGGCTTTTGCTTTAATTCCAATTTTAATTGCATATCAATTAGGACAATATTCTGAAAGAAAATTTAAGAACGAATAGCTGAATTCTGAATGAAATTCACGTCGGATTTTTTAGCTCGTATACGGAATCGCAATTTGAATTGAAAACCAAAATCGAACTGTGAGTAGAAATTAGCAAGTTGCGGAATTAACACTCAAACGGAATTGAGCAAGTTTGTGGAATTGAAAAACTAAACTGTAAAAATAAGCGGAGTTTTTCGCTGGTTTGGTTTTTGCATTTTTTTTGAATTTTAAGAAAGTAAAAACGAAAAACAACAACAGGTAACACCGTGTA
>NZ_JAAGRO010000014.1:0-2500 GCF_011065475.1 Aequorivita sp. KMM 9714
TTAGTCAACAAAGAAACTAAACTAAGTGAGATTTTCTGAGATTTTTTTGAGAGTCGAGCTCTTTATGGAAGTATGGTCGCAATATTATTGAAGATTATACGATGAAGAGTTTGATCCTGGCTCAGGATGAACGCTAGCGGCAGGCCTAACACATGCAAGTCGAGGGGTATATAATGCTTGCATTATAGAGACCGGCGCACGGGTGAGTAACGCGTATGGAATCTGCCTTGTACAGGGGAATAGCCCAGGGAAACTTGGATTAATGCCCCATAGTATTATGAGACGGCATTGTTTTATAATTAAAGATTTATCGGTACAAGATGATCATGCGTCCCATTAGCTTGTTGGTGTGGTAACGGCACACCAAGGCTACGATGGGTAGGGGCCCTGAGAGGGGGATCCCCCACACTGGTACTGAGACACGGACCAGACTCCTACGGGAGGCAGCAGTGAGGAATATTGGACAATGGGCGAGAGCCTGATCCAGCCATGCCGCGTGCAGGAAGAATGCCCTATGGGTTGTAAACTGCTTTTTTACGGGAAGAAACACCACTACGTGTAGTGGCTTGACGGTACCGTAAGAATAAGGACCGGCTAACTCCGTGCCAGCAGCCGCGGTAATACGGAGGGTCCGAGCGTTATCCGGAATCATTGGGTTTAAAGGGTCCGTAGGCGGGCGATTAAGTCAGTGGTGAAAGTCTGCAGCTCAACTGTAGAATTGCCATTGATACTGGTTGTCTTGAATCGTTGTGAAGTGGCTAGAATATGTGGTGTAGCGGTGAAATGCTTAGATATCACATAGAATACCGATTGCGAAGGCAGGTCACTAACAACGTATTGACGCTGATGGACGAAAGCGTGGGGAGCGAACAGGATTAGATACCCTGGTAGTCCACGCCGTAAACGATGGATACTAGCTGTCCGGCTCACATTGGTGAGCTGGGTGGCCAAGCGAAAGTGATAAGTATCCCACCTGGGGAGTACGTTCGCAAGAATGAAACTCAAAGGAATTGACGGGGGCCCGCACAAGCGGTGGAGCATGTGGTTTAATTCGATGATACGCGAGGAACCTTACCAGGGCTTAAATGTAGTCTGACAGGATTGGAAACAGTCTTTTCTTCGGACAGATTACAAGGTGCTGCATGGTTGTCGTCAGCTCGTGCCGTGAGGTGTCAGGTTAAGTCCTATAACGAGCGCAACCCCTGTTGTTAGTTGCCAGCGAGTCAAGTCGGGAACTCTAACAAGACTGCCGGTGCAAACCGTGAGGAAGGTGGGGATGACGTCAAATCATCACGGCCCTTACGTCCTGGGCCACACACGTGCTACAATGGCAGGTACAATGGGCAGCCACTACGCAAGTAGGAGCGAATCCACAAAACCTGTCTCAGTTCGGATCGGGGTCTGCAACTCGACCCCGTGAAGCTGGAATCGCTAGTAATCGGATATCAGCCATGATCCGGTGAATACGTTCCCGGGCCTTGTACACACCGCCCGTCAAGCCATGGAAGCTGGAAGCACCTGAAGTCCGTCACCGCAAGGAGCGGCCTAGGGTGAAGCTGGTAACTGGGGCTAAGTCGTAACAAGGTAGCCGTACCGGAAGGTGCGGCTGGAACACCTCCTTTCTAGAGAAAGACGACCGAATATTCAACAAAGAGACACTCTTTATATAAAAAGAAGGAGTTTCGCTTGGTTTAGCTGTCAATTTTATAATATTAAAGTCTGTAGTGAAGTAGTTTTTAGAGGGTAGTACCACTACCAACTGCCAACTACCAGCTTAAAGACTAAAAACAGTCTCATAGCTCAGCTGGTTAGAGCGCTACACTGATAATGTAGAGGTCGGCAGTTCGAGTCTGCCTGAGACTACGATTGAAATCGAAATCGAAATCGAAGTTTAAATTTGATTTTTGTTTTTGAAACGTTCATAGACACATATTGAAAGGAAATTTTAGAAGTTGAAGCGAGATTACTTCATTATTCGTAATTCTGAATTCATAATTCTGAATTTCAAAAAATGGGGAATTAGCTCAGCTGGCTAGAGCGCCTGCCTTGCACGCAGGAGGTCATCGGTTCGACTCCGATATTCTCCACCACGGATATAATCCACTTTTACCAATACCAAAGAGCTATTTTCATAATGCTTGCGGTGTGTAAATGGGAGTTCCAGACAGTTCATTGACATATTGTAATTAAAGAATACGAGAAAAGTAATAAAAGTCTTAGTATTTGATTGTTGACCTTTGGTTGATTGATCATTTATTAAGCAATGAATAAACTCATTAAAGAGCAAAAAAGTACAATAAGCAAAATAAGAGCGTATGGGGAATGCCTAGGCTCTCAGAGGCGATGAAGGACGTGATAAGCTGCGAAAAGCTGCGGGGATTGGCACATACAAGTTGATCCGCAGGTATCCGAATGGGGCAACCCACCATATTGAAGATATGGTATCCGAAAGGAGGCAAACCCGGGGAACTGAAACATCTAAGTACCCGGAGGAAGAGAA
>NZ_JAAGRO010000015.1:0-3869 GCF_011065475.1 Aequorivita sp. KMM 9714
TTTCATTCAGAATTCAGCTATTCGTTCTTAAATTTTCTTTCAGAATATTGTCCTAATTGATATGCAATTAAAATTGGAATTAAAGCAAAAGCCATATACTTTTCTAAAAGTCCATATTCTGATAATGTTATTAATATTGCAGTTGAAACAATAATAAAAATTAAGTCAAATGTTCTTTTTTTTATTTTCATTTAATTAAGGTTTGAGTGAGTTCCGCAATTGCAGGTAACGGTCTTGTTTATGGTTAGTTGCGTGGTTAAGCAACTAATTTAGCAAATAAATCACAGATAGAACATTCCGCAGGGCTCGAGCAAAGCGAACTGGCGAAGCAATGTTCGTAAGTAAGCTAAAACAAGCAATTACTTATAGGTATTGTTGTGTACAGTTATTTTATCCATTTACTTAGTAAACTATCAATTTCCTTTTCATTCTTTTCACTGTGTCCAACTTTTGAATAAACAATTTTGCCATTATCATCTATAATATAAAAAGTTGGATATGCTCTCACATTATATGCCTTTGTAACTTCATTGTCTACAAGGATGGTTGGATAGTTCATTTCATTTATTTCGATAAACTCTTTAAGTTTTTCTTTGTCCTTTTCTTTATTGTCGTATGGATTTAATCCGAGAATTGTCAAATCATTCTTTGAATATTCAGTTCGTAATTTATTTAATGAGGCTATTGCTTTTATACAAGGAAAACAGTCTTTATACCAAAAGTCAACCAGTACGTATTTGTTTCTATAGTCTTTTAAGCTTATAGAGTCATTAAGTTGAAAGTTAAAGCCTTTAAATGCTGGTGCTTCTATTCCATTAGCAATTGGCTCCATTTCTTTTGGGTCAGGTTCTTTATAATCTTCTACTTCGTAGCTGTTTATTAGATTACTAAACTCTAATTGTAAATCAGTATCGGTTATGTTGTTATATTTCTCATTGGTAAAATGCCACTCATTGTATTGCCACTCATTTTGAAATTTAACTGAATAGATAATGCTTTTTAAGTTTTCATCTTCGTCGAAAAAGAATGTTTTTCTTTGTTTTTCAGTTGGTAAATCGTCCTTAAAACAGAATTCTATGGCATTTCTCTTTGAATCTCGAAAAATGGTATCATTTAAACTAACAACTGTAGTAGAATCCTTTAAGGATTTCGATAAGCGATTTGCTTTTAAAAAATAAGAATCAAGAACACCACTTATTGTATTTCCATTAATTGCCCAATCTTGACCTTTGTGTGGAAAGAATTTGGTTATTTTCTTCTTCTTGTGATTAATGATATAGATATTTTCCAAATCGTAGTATCTGTCTATACTGTCATTTTTTATCCAAAAACTCCCGCCGAAAACTGTGTCAGATTTATATTTTATTAATCTGACATTTGAATTATAATTTAAGGTATCTTCATCAGAACTGAAATATTTCATTTTATAGTTAATATCATATTCCCAAGATTTATTTTTCTTGACCTGCTTTTCGAAATTTTGAATTATTGAATTAGCCGATTTTTCTTCTTGACAGCTTAAGAAAATAAATAGAATAGAAAGTAGGTAAGCAAAACTCTTCATTGGTTGTTTTTAATTGTGCCCAACGTTTAGTATAACCGCAGTTACGGGTAAATATACGAGGTTATTAAGTTAAGCACTGAAGTTAGCAATTACGCGTGGATTCGGACGCAGTCGAATCCGCCGACACGAGTGTAACGAACTGGCAAAGCAAATTGCGGTTATACATTATTGTACACAGTACTTTAATCAATCACATTAATTTGAAAATCGGCTGGGATAACCCATTCGATTCCATTGATATTCATAACGACTTCGAGTTTAATTCTATCATCATCAATATTTTCGGGTTTAAACTCAAAATCAAATTCACTTAATCTTTGATTTTTTAAAATCAATTTTCTTTCTTCATAATTTTTACCGTATAATCTGTAAACATTATAATTTGAAACATAATTTTTATATCCGAAATCGAAATGAATAATACTGGTTTCATTTACTTTAAAGTTACTCTTATCCAAATTTTCTATCAGATAAAAAGAAGATATATTTTTTTCTTGCAATTTTTGAATCGAGTCTGTCAATTTAGAGTTTAGTTCTGTTAATTCCGATACTGAATTTTCCAAATCAGTTATTCTGCCATTTTCGCAAGAAGATATGATAATCGAAAAGACTATAATTGTAAGAAGAAGTATTTTTTTTATATTGTGGGTAACGATTGGTATAAGCGCAGTAGCGGGATTTGCGCACTTACTTTTCGGTTCATAAATAACTGTGAATTTATAAAGTTACATTTGATTAAAACACTTATCCGCTATTGCGTTTATACTCGTGTTGCCCACAGTATTTAATTCTTTACCTTTCCTTGCAGTTTAATCGGTTGTATTCCGACAATTTTATTTTTGTCATCAAATATTATTTTAATTAATTCTTTTGGTGGTTCCGAAGTATCGTCTTCGTATTTATAATGAAGCAATGTAAAAACACTTCCGTCAAGTCCGACTTGAACACCACTATAAATCAATTCTGTTTTTCTTTCAAAATTCAAGTTCTCAATTAAAGTGTTTAGTTGTTCATCTGTAACTGCTTCTTTAATTAAATCCGATAAATAATCTTTCGATTTCAGTAAGTCTTTTGTTTCTAAAGTGAGTAAAAAATTCTTGGATAGAACATTAAGAGAATCCACTCTTTTCTCATCAAGTTTATCGATTGATTTTTCATCTTTTTTAGTTTTTTTTATATAAAGTCGTATGCGATGCGTTGGGTTAGTAGTAACCATTCCATTCTTCTCATAAAAGTTTGAAATTGCTGTATACATAACAATTTCAGTACTATCATTTGGTTGCCAAATATTTTTTTTATTCAGACGTCCATCTTTTTTGTCGGTTCGACTTAGGTCAGATAAATCGCCTTCAATTTTTGCTTCTCCGAAATGTTCGTTAATCATTTTTTCGAGAGCATTGTATTTCTTGACAAGTGCCTTTTGAAATTTAGCCGATTTTTGATTGTTGTCTTTTTTCTCAAAATTAGAAACGTCCCATTCGTAGAGTATCGAACTCATTGTCGAGTCTTTTTCTTTAAAATGATAAGAAACTATTAAGTCAGGAATGTCTTTCTCCTTTCTTTTGAATTTAATTGGCTGAGCATCTCCGTTAAAAGAAACGTAGTTGGTTGTATTTAGTGTTTCCTCGCTTCCTAACTTTTTTTCTATTTGAATATATTCATCGAGCGAAGTATTGTGTATATCAAATCCGTATTCCTGTCCGAAAACGGTAATTCCAATTAATAAAAATCCGATTGTTAATGTCTGTCTCAAAATTTTCTTCATATGTCTCGTCCTAAAATACGTCTACAGGTTATTGATTAAAATTAAGCTGCATTTTGGTGTACGTTATTAGGTGTTTTATAGTTTAAAGATAAATGTAATCTTTTAGAGTTATATAATTTGATTGCATTTTTGGTTGCTTTTTTTGCTTCTTCCACGCTGGCAAAGGTCTGGTCGAGATAAAATTCATCTTTAAGGATTCCATTTACTCTTTTTGCGAGTGCGTTTTCATAGCAATGATTTTCTTCGGTCATACTAATTGCTATTTTTTTCCGCTTTAGTTCATTTGTGTAGACATTGCTGCAATATTGGATGCCTCTGTCTGAGTGGTGCGTTAGGTTTGTAAGTCCCTTATTGTGGTACATAGCCTTTTTTAAAGCCCTTACACAACCGGTAAGTTCTAAACTATCACTCAGGTCGAACCCTACTATTTTACGCGAATACATATCTGTTAAGAGTGCCAGGTAGCAAAATCCCTTAATAGTTCTGATGTATGTTATATCCGCAGCCCACACTTGGTTAGATCTATTGATCACAACATCT
>NZ_JAAGRO010000016.1:0-3826 GCF_011065475.1 Aequorivita sp. KMM 9714
CAAAAGAGATGTTGGCTGGTGCAAGTGTTTCCTTATTAGATGAGAATAATAAGCTTATAACTCAAACAACTGCTGATGAGAATGGTGTTTATAGTTTTGATGCAGATTGTGGGAAGCAGTTTACAGTAAGAGGGACCATGGAAGGATATAATCCACACGAAGAAATTGTTGAAACTCCTGAACTTACAGGAACTATCAATGTGCCACTTCCATTATTTAGCAAAGGCCCTTGTGCGCCGAATGATTTAGGATGTAGATTAAACTTACAACCAATTTATTTTGACTTTGATAAGTCGTATATACGTCCAGATGCAGAAATAGAGTTAGCTAAAATTCTTGCAGCCTTACGAGAGTATCCAGAGATCGTTATCCATATAGAATCTCATACAGATTCACGAGGAAGTGATGCGTATAACGAAGCCTTATCTGAACGTCGTGCTCAATCTACTCTTAACTGGTTGATTTCGAAAGGAATCGATAGAAGTAGGTTAACTGCTAAAGGCTATGGTGAATCGCAATTGGTTAATGAATGTGAGAATGGAGTACCTTGTAGTGCTGAGAAACATCAATTAAATAGAAGGTCTATGTTTATCATAAAGAATTAACTCGACTAAATTAAATTTCATAAAAGCGTTTAATACTTTGTATTGAACGCTTTTTGCTTTTTACGGCTTTAGCTTCATTAATAGCTCACCTAAAGAGTAAAAGTTTTTTTCTAAGTCTTTTACTTGCATCGGAAAGCCAATAAAGCCGAAAGTTCTTCGGTGTTTAATTTCTTTTGTTAAAGACATAATCGTTTTTCGTATAGATTGCAGAGATAAAGTTTGTTATCTAAGAAATAAACTGATGCGGATGTAAAAAGTGATAATTATTATATAGTCGTGTTTAATTAAAATTTATGAGTGACGATACTGAAGAAAAGAGGTTGAAACTTGTTTACAATGCGCAAGAATTTTAGAAGTTATTTTTATTCAATTTGCAACTGTTATCTTGGTTTGAATAGCAATAAATAAATTTTGTAAAACACATTTCTTAAAACTTAAAAAACACAAAAAAGTATTAAAAAGAATAATTTTAATTTAATTCCTAGTTATTGGTTAACTAATTAATTATAAAGATGTTATGTGGTTGTGTTTTTAACAGTTCTAAATTTTTTTTAATGAAATTTTAAGATATACGTGTAAGTACGTATATGATTTTGTGAAAAATTATGCTACGTTTGTCCGACAATTAAGTCGTTTTTGTTCTTATGAACCTATAAAATGATTTAACTCTATCCCCAAAAGCTCGTATCAAGTAGTCCCCACTTAAATCTTGATAATTGATCAAAAGTTTAAAGTTCAAAGACTGTCTCCCCTAAAGTCTTGATATAATATAATTATTTTAAAAACAAAAGACTGTCTCCCTCAGGTCTTTTATAACAATATAGAAAATTAATTTTAATACTAAGACCCACCTCCTCATTGGTCTTGTAAGAAATATTTTGATTAAAGATTTTTAGAATTTTAAAGCTAGTTCACTTTCCCCTAAAACGCTTTTTAAAAATTTAATATACCAATTTAGCTATGAACAAGATTCATATACATTTTTTTTCACATTACTGCTTGAGCATCGATGTTTTGGCAGGTTTTCAATTTCAACTAAACAATTAAAAACTATATTATGATTAAAATAATTACTAATTTATTTACTTCTGATAAGAGGTTTTTAATAGGTCTTTTTTTGATTCTTTCATTTAGTTTCAGTTATGGGCAAGAGGTTAATAAACCAAGAGTTGGCTCAAGTCCTGATAAAAGTTTACTAATCAAAGGAGGGCAACAAGAAGGACCAGGAACTGGAAATAGTATTTTAGTGCCAAATGACGATGCTACGTATGGTTCTACTCCAAAAGAATTGGTTGAAAATATCTTAGCATCTTCTTGTATGAGCATTGGAAATGTAAGGTTTGGATATTATAGTAAAACTAGTGGAAATTGGCAAAATAACTTTGGAAGTACAACATTAGATCGGCAATTTGGATATTTTAATGAAGGCAATGCCGTAAATTTTGGAATTGAAGAAGGCTTGTTGCTTTCAACAGGTAAAATTAAAAATGCTAGAGGACCTAGTGCTTCAGGTGGTTATTCTGATGCAATGAATAATAATGCAGGTGACCCAGATTTGGCACTTATTACTGGGCGTACAATGTATGATGCCGCTGTTCTTGAGATTGATTTCACACCAGTTGGAACAAAAATTGAGTTTCAATTTATTTTTGCTTCCGATGAGTATTTAGAGTATTGTGGAACACAATATGAGGATGTTTTTGGTTTCTTTTTAAGTGGTCCAGGTATTGCTGGTGGGCAAGGATATCAAAATAATGCTGTTAATTTAGCAAAATTACCAAATGGAGACCCAATTACAATCAATACAATTCATCCATATGTTGCCTCTAATGTTAACGGTAATGCAGTACCTGCTGTAAACCAAGCTTATTATGCAAATAATAATATAAATGTTTCCACTGAATTTGATGGTGGAACTGTAGTACTAACGGCTGAATATAGCGGCCTTATTTCTGGACAGCAATATAAAATGAAAATGGCTATTGCTGATGCATCAGATCAGCAATTTGATGCAGGTGTATTTTTAAAAGCGAGAAGTTTTACTTCAAATGCATTGGTTGTTAATGATCCTGCCCCTCTTTGTTTAGGGGTGACAACAGCAGATATTACTGCTCCTGCTGTTACAGCAGGAAGTACTATTTCAGGACCATATACTTATTGGCAAGATGAGGCTGCCACAATAACTTATTCTACTCCAACTATGGCACCGGTTGGAACCTATTATATTAAGGCAGTTGATAGTGATAGTGGTTGTGAAATAATAAAACCAGTTACGGTATCGAATTCTGATTTAGATTCTAGTTACACCAAACAAAATATAACTTGCTTTGGAGATTCGAATGGTTCTATTGACTTATCTGTCACTGGTGGAACGGGTTCTTACACATATTCTTGGACAACGAATGACGGAAGTGGCTTAAACCCATCTTCTCAGGATCAATCTGGTTTAACAGCTGGTACTTATAAAGTTATTGTAGATGATGGTAATTGTGCTATTGAAGAAACTATTCTAATAGAGGAAGCTAATCCAATAACAGCAACTGCCACAAATAGTGGACCTGTTTGCTCTACTACATCCTCAATATCGTTGGATGAAACAGGAGGGGATGCAGTAAGTTGGTCATGGAGTAGTGATGGCGGAGCGGTATTTAGTAATGCTACTATAAAAAATCCAACTGTTACAAATTTTGTAGATGGTGAAACTTTTACGGTAATTATTACTGATGGTAATGGCTGTACAAAATCAGCTACTACAACTATTGATGTTAATGAAACACCTTTAGAACCAACTGCTGATGTAGTTCAACCAACGTGTGCAGTACCAACAGGTAAAATTTCAATTACAGCTCCATTGGGTGCAGGATTTGAATACAGTATTGATGGCACGAACTATCAAGCTTCAGAAGACTTTATTAACTTAACCTCTGGTACTTATAGTGTAACGGCTCGAAATACTTCAGATCCTACGTGTGTTTCTACAGCTTTATCAGTAACGATTAATGATGTACCAAATGCACCAGCTACACCAACTGCTGATGTAGTTCAACCAACGTGTGCAGTACCTTCAGGTAAAATTTCAATTACCTCACCATTGGGTGCAGGATTTGAATACAGTATTGATGGCACGAACTATCAGGCTTCAGTAGACTTTATTAACTTAATCGCTGGTACTTATAGTGTAACGGCTCGAAATACTTCAGATCCTACGTGTGTTTCTACAG
>NZ_JAAGRO010000017.1:0-3028 GCF_011065475.1 Aequorivita sp. KMM 9714
AAACTTGGATATATGAAGCCAGCTACGCAATTACCCAGGCAGATATTGATGCTGGGGAAGTAGTGAACCAAGCGACAGCTACTGGAACAGCTCCAGACCAAAGTACAGTATCTGATTTATCAGGATCGACAATTGATGATGATGAGCCAACAATAATCGACTTATGTCAGAAGCCTGAAATTGTGATTGTAAAAGCAGGAGTCTTTAATGATGAGAACGGCGATGCTTGTTCAAATGTTGATGAGACTATTACATACACATTCACAGTAATTAACCAAGGAAATGTAAGTCTGTCTAACATCATAGTAGACGACCCATTATTAGGAGGTCCAATAGCCGGTCCATTAAGTGGAGACACTGATGGGGATGGAGAGCTTGATGTAACAGAAACTTGGATATATGAAGCCAGCTACGCAATCACCCAGGCAGATATTGATGCTGGGGAAGTGGTGAACCAAGCGACAGCAACTGGAACGGCTCCAGATCAGACTGTAGTAAGTGATGATTCAGGAACAGCTATTGATAATGATGATCCAACGATAATCGACTTATGTCAGAAGCCTGAAATTGTGATTGTAAAAGCAGGAGTCTTTAATGACGAGAACGGCGATGGTTGTTCAGATGTTGACGAGACTATTACATACACATTCACAGTAACTAACCAAGGAAATGTAAGTCTGTCTAATATCATAGTAGACGACCCATTATTAGGAGGTCCAATAGCCGGTCCATTAAGTGGAGACACTGATGGCGATGGAGAGCTTGATGTAACAGAAACTTGGATATATGAAGCGAGCTACGCAATCACCCAAGCAGATATTGATGCTGGGGAAGTGGTGAACCAAGCGACAGCTACTGGAACGGCTCCAGATCAGACTGTAGTAAGTGATGATTCAGGAACAGCTATTGATAATGACGATCCAATAATCATTACACTTTGTCAGAATGCTTCAATTGCTGTAATTAAAGTTGGTACTCCAGTAGATGAGAACAATGATGGATGTGCAGGAGTAGATGAAACGATTATATATACATTTAGTGTTAAAAACACTGGTAATGTATCGTTAACCAATGTAATTATAACAGATCCGTTGGTAACTGTAACTGGTGGTCCGATTGATTTAGCGGCAGGTGAAGAAGATGTAACTACTTTTACTGCAACCTATATTATATCGCAAACTGATGTTGATGCTGGATTTATTGAAAACCAAGCTTTAGCGGAAGGTATTGCGCCAGCAGGAAACATTGTTTCAGACCTTTCAGATCATACTAGTTATTTAGAAGATAATCCTACAATAACTTCACTATGTAATAATCCATCGATTTCATTAGAGAAATCAGGAGTATTTAATGATGAAAATGGGGATGGTGCGTCTGATGTTGGAGAAACCATTAGCTACACATTCGTAGTAACTAACACAGGAGATGTTACACTTTATAACATCACCATATCGGATCCGCTACCAGGAATTGTAATGTCTGGTGGTCCAATAGAGGTATTACAACCAGGTGAAGTGGATAGCACAACATTTACTGCTACTTATTCAATAACGCAACAAGATATTGATAATGGACAAGTTGTAAACCTAGCTACCGTAACTGGTGAGGATAATACAGGAGCCACTGTAGAGGATGAAGCTGAAGCAGTTGTTGTTCTTCCAGATGTCTTAGGCGTTGTCTTTGAGATATTCAATGGTATTACACCAAATGGAGATGGTATGAACGACTTCTTCTGGATAAGAGGGATTAACAATTACCCAAATAATAATGTTAAGATATTCAACAGATGGGGTGTATTGGTTTACGAAACAGACGGTTATGGACAGGGAGAAGACGATAGTATAAATACTTTTAGAGGTATTTCAGAAGGTCGAGTTACTGTTCAAAAAGATAAGGAGTTACCAACCGGAACTTACTTCTATATTCTTACTTTCCAAGGAGATAACCCTGGTAAGGATACTTATACTGGATACTTATATATAAATAGATAGAAAAATCAAATATTCCTGGGAGTATATCTCCCAGGATTAAAAATACATAACTATGAAACACAGTTATCTAACACTAATAATTTTGATTTTACTTGGCACGTTTTCAAGTAATGCTCAGCAGGACCCCCAATACACGCAGTATATGTATAATACGCAGGTGGTTAACCCTGCCTACGCAGGAAATCGTGAAGCTCTAAGTTTTGGTCTTCTGTATAGGACTCAATGGGTTAATTTCGGTGATGGTGCGCCTAATACAGGTACATTTACTGTAAATTCTCCAATGGGTGAAAATATGGGAATAGGACTTTCAGTGGTTAATGATAGAATTGGTCCCGCTGTTGAAACAAATTTCAATATCGACTATTCTTATTCGATTAATACTTCGGAGAGCGCTAAGTTATCATTCGGTCTTAAAGCAGGTTTAGACATTTTAGATGTAGATTTTTCTAAATTGAATTTACCACGCGATGTATATTCTGATCCTTATTTTGAACAAAATAATATAGACAATAAGCTTCAACCACAAATTGGTGCAGGTGTATATTATAATACTGATAAGTTTTATGTAGGATTATCGGTTCCAAACTTTTTAACTACTAAACATTTTGATAAGGGTAACCTAGCAAATACTACAGTTGAAACAACCGCTTCCGAGCGTATGCATTATTTTTTAATTGCGGGTTATGTATTTGATATTAGTGATAATTTAAAGTTTAAACCAGCAACCTTAGTTAAGATGGTAAATGGATCGCCTTTACAAGCAGATGTTTCTGCCAACTTCTTATTGTATGACAAGCTTACACTTGGTGCGGCTTATCGATGGAGTGCTGCTATGAGCGCAATGGTAGGTTTTCAAGCTTCAGATGCAATTTTTATAGGCTTTGGATATGATTATCAAACAACAGATATTGAAACTTATAGTGATGGTTCCTATGAAGTTATGCTTCGTTTCGATATATTTAATAGACCAGAAAGAGTGTTAACCCCAAGATTCTTCTAAAAAATACTGACTATGAATACAATATTACGTAACATAT
>NZ_JAAGRO010000018.1:0-2988 GCF_011065475.1 Aequorivita sp. KMM 9714
AATGTAGTGGTGTTTGCATCGAAAGTAATTACATCTCCATTTACTGTAGTATGCGTAAACGTACCATCGCCATTATCTACGAATTTATCTGAACCTGTGGTGTTGGTAATAAGGTTGATAATTTCATCATAGATATCACCTTGGTTCTGGATATTGGTTACCACATCCCCAACAACATCAATTGTAATTGTATCACCATTTGCGTTGGTTAGTGTGTAAGTTCCATTACCGTTATCTACCAATGTAGTGGTGTTAGCATCAAACGTAATTACATCTCCATTTACTGTAGTATGCGTAAATGTACCATCGCCATTGTCTACGAAAAGGTCTGAACCTGTGCTGTTGGTAATAAGGTTGATAATTTCATTATAAATATCACCTTGATTCTGGATGTTGGTTACCACATCTCCAACAACATCGATTGCGATTGTATCACCATTTGCGTTGGTTAGTGTGTAAGTTCCATCCCCATTATCTAACAATGTAGTTGTGTTAGCATCAAACGTAATTACATCTCCATTTACTGTAGTATGCGTAAACGTACCATCACCATTGTCTACGAATTTATCTGAACCTGTTGTGTTGGTAATAAGGTTGATAATTTCATTATAGATATCACCTTGGTTCTGGATGTTAGTTACCACATCTCCAACAACATCGATTGTAATTGTATCACCATTTGCGTTGGTTAGTGTGTAAGTTCCATTACCGTTATCTAACAATGTAGTGGTGTTTGCATCGAAAGTAATTACATCTCCATTTACTGTAGTATGCGTAAACGTTCCATCACCATTATCTACGAAAAGGTCTGAACCTGTTGTATTGGTAATAAGGTTGATAATTTCATCATAGATATCACCTTGGTTCTGGATATTAGTTACCACATCTCCAACAACATCAATTGTGATCGTGTCACCATTTGCGTTGGTTAGTGTGTAAGTTCCATTACCGTAATCTAACAATGTAGTGGTGTTTGCGTCGAAAGTAATTACATCTCCATTTACTGTAGTATGCGTAAAAGTACCATCGCCATTATCAACGAAAAGGTCTGAACCTGTTGTATTGGTAATAAGGTTGATAATTTCATTATAGATATCACCTTGATTCTGGATGTTAGTTACCACATCTCCAACAACATCAATTGTGATCGTGTCACCATTTGCGTTGGTTAGTGTGTAAGTTCCATTACCGTTATCTAACAATGTAGTCGTGTTTGCATCGAAAGTAATTACATCTCCATTTACTGTAGTATGCGTAAAGGTACCATCGCCATTATCTACGAAGAGGTCTGAACCTGTTGTATTGGTAATAAGGTTGATAATTTCATTATAGATATCACCTTGGTTTTGGATGTTGGTTACTACATCTCCAACAACATCAATTGTAATTGTATCACCATTTGCATTTGTCAGTGTGTAAGTTCCATTACCATTGTCTACCAATGTAGTGGTGTTTGCATCAAACGTAATTACATCTCCATTTACTGTAGTATGCGTAAACGTACCATCGCCATTATCTACGAAAAGGTCTGAACCTGTGGTATTGGTAATAAGGTTGATAATTTCATTATAAATATCACCTTGATTCTGGATGTTAGTTACCACATCTCCAACAACATCAATTGTAATTGTATCACCATTTGCGTTGGTTAGTGTGTAAGTTCCATTACCGTTATCTAACAATGTAGTCGTGTTAGCATCAAACGTAATTACATCTCCATTTACTGTAGTATGCGTAAATGTACCATCGCCATTATCTACGAAGAGGTCTGAACCTGTTGTGTTTGTAATAAGATTGATAATTTCATTATAGATATCACCTTGGTTCTGGATGTTGGTTACTATATCTCCAACAACATCAATTGTAATTGTATCACCATTTGCGTTGGTTAGTGTGTAAGTTCCATTACCGTTATCTACCAATGTAGTGGTGTTTGCATCGAAAGTAATTACATCTCCATTTACTGTAGTATGCGTAAAAGTACCATCACCATTGTCTACCAATTTATCCGAACCTGTGGTGTTGGTTATAATGTTGATAATTTCATTATATATATCGCCTTGATTTTGAATGTTAGTTACCACATCCCCAACAACATCAACGGTGATTGTGTCGCCATTAGCATTAGTGAAGGTGTAGGTACCGTCACCATTAGCAATCATTGTTAGTGTATTTGCATCAAATGTTACCACAGTACCATCGGCTGCTGTATGTGTAAAAGTACCATCGCCATTATCTACAAAGATGTCTGAGTTAGCAGTTATAATGGAAATTATCTCATTATATATATCGCCTTGATTTTGAATGTTAGTTACTACATCCCCAACAACATCAACGGTGATTGTGTCGCCATTAGCATTAGTGAAGGTGTAGGTACCATCACCATTAGCAATCATTGTTAGTGTATTTGCATTAAATGTTACTACAGTACCATCGGCTGCTGTATGTGTAAAAGTACCATCGCCATTATCTACAAAGATGTCTGAGTTAGCAGTTATAATGGAAATTATCTCATTATATATATCACCTTGGTTTTGGATGTTAGTTACTACATCCCCAACAACATCAACGGTGATTGTGTCGCCATTAGCATTAGTGAAGGTATAGGTACCGTCACCATTAGCAATCATTGTTAGTGTATTTGCATCAAATGTTACTACAGTACCATCGGCTGCTGTATGTGTAAAAGTACCATCGCCATTATCTACAAAGATGTCTGAGTTAGCAGTTATAATGGAAATTATCTCATTATATATATCGCCTTGATTTTGAATGTTAGTTACTACATCCCCAACAACATCAACGGTAATTGTGTCGCCATTAGCATTAGTGAAGGTATAGGTACCGTCACCATTAGAAACCATTGTTAGTGTATTTGCATCAAATGTTACTACAGTACCATCGGCTGCTGTATGTGTAAAAGTACCATCGCCATTATCTACAAAGATGTCTGAGTTAGCAGTTATAATGGAAATTATCTCATTATAT
>NZ_JAAGRO010000019.1:0-2432 GCF_011065475.1 Aequorivita sp. KMM 9714
CCTGTGTGATGGTATAGCTTGCTGTAAATGTAGTAGTGTCCTCTTGACCTGGATCCAATGTGATTGGACCTCCTGATACGGTAACACCACCTACTAAATCACTTACCATAACATCGGTTAGGGTAACGTTTCCAGTGTTCTTAACAGAGAAGCTATAGGTAATAATATCACCTGCCTCTAGTGTTGAACATCCTGTGGTTGGATCTACTTCAACATCTGAAGTTTTAATAAGCGCAATACTTGCATCAGTACAAATAGTTACAACCGTTGGGTTGTTGCCTGTATAGCTTGAGTTATCTGATTCATCATCCACTTGGGTGTTGCTAGGCGTTGTACCAACTACCTTAGCTGTGTTCTCAAACTCACCTGCATTAATATCTGCCTGTGTGATGGTATAGCTTGCTGTAAATGTAGTAGTGTCCTCTTGACCTGGATCCAATGTGATTGGACCTCCTGATACGGTAACACCACCTACTAAATCACTTACCATAACATCGGTTAGGGTAACATTTCCAGTATTCTTAACAGAGAAGCTATAGGTAATAATATCACCTGCCTCTAATGTTGAACATTCTGTAGTCGGATCTACTTCAACATCTGAAGTTTTAATAAGTGCAATACTTGCATCAGTACAGATTAATACTGTAACTGTATTACTTGTAGCAGTATCTACAGGTCCTAAAGCAGAATTACCGTTTACAGTAGCGGTATTCACTATCGACCCTGCATCTATATTATCTTGGTCTACTGCATATGTAGCTTTAAAGGTCCAAACTTCACCGACATTTAATATGCCATCATTATTTATATCTCCAGATACTAAATTAATAGTAACTATTGGGTTTGGAGATTCAAATAATGGGTCTGTAATAACAACATCTTCAATATCTACATCTCCTTCATTTGTTACAACAAACTCATAGTCAATGGTATCTCCAACATTAAAGTTGATACAATCTGTCGTTGCGCTGCTAGTCGATTTAACGATAGACATTTCAGCATTTTGACAAAGGTTTACGGTTTCCGTATCTGAACCTGAAACCGGAAATGGAGTTGATGCTTCAGCCTCACCGGTAACATTTGCTGTATTAACAACTTGCCCATTTATAATATCTTGCGCAGTAACAACATAAGAACCTGTAAACTCCCAAATCTCAGAAACATCGAGCTTGCCGTCATTATTAGTGTCACCCGTTGGACCAGAAATTGTAGGAATCATCACATCCGTTACTACAACATTACTAATTGGTGTAGTTCCATTATTAGTAACTTTAAAAGTGTATGATATGCTCTCACCAGCAGCTAGTGGAGTACATCCTTGTGTATTATTCGGACTTGCTATTTTTTCAATGTTAATACCACAGTCGTTTATTGTTAAGACAACCGGTGTTCTATTTGGGCTAATACAAGTATTATCAAAATCATTAACAGCTTCCGCCCAGAATGTTTTACTACCAATGGCGCTCCAAATTGGATTTACTGCACTACCTCCAATTTCTTGATCATACCAAATTACCGATTCATTAGGACCTACAGATATAACAGTATTTGCATCTAAAACTTGAATTGGATCTTCACTACATTGTGAAATATCACCACTACTTACAGGTGCGTTTGGTGCATTTGGTACATCATTAATCGTTACTGATAAAGCTGTAGAAACACACGTAGGATCTGAAGTATTTCGAGCCGTTACACTATAAGTGCCAGAGGTTAAGTTAATAAAGTCTACTGAAGCCTGATAGTTCGTGCCATCAATACTGTATTCAAATCCTGAACCTAATGGTGAGGTAATTGAAATTTTACCTGAAGGTACTGCACACGTTGGTTGAACTACATCAGCAGTTGGTGTAGCTGGTGCATTTGGTACATCGTTTATCGTTACAGATAAAGCTGTAGAAACACACGTAGGATCTGAAGTATTTCGAGCCGTTACACTATAAGTACCAGCGATTAAGTTAATAAAGTCTACTGAAGCCTGATAGTTCGTGCCATCAATACTGTATTCAAATCCTGCACCTAGTGGAGCTGTAATTGAAATTTTACCTGTTGGTACCGCACACGTTGGTTGAACTACATCAGCAGTTGGTGTAGCTGGTGCATTTGGTACATCATTAATCGTTACAGATAAAGCTGTAGAAACACACGTAGGATCTGAAGTATTTCGAGCCGTTACACTATAAGTACCAGCGGTTAAGTTAATAAAGTCTACTGAAGCCTGATAGTTCGTGCCATCAATACTGTATTCAAATCCTGCACCTAATGGTGAAGTAATTGAAATTTTACCGCTAGGTGTTTCACACGTTGGTTGAACTACATCAGCAGTTGGTGTAGCTGGTGCATTTGGTACATCATTAATCGTTACAGATAAAGCTGTAGAAACACACGTAGGATCTGAAGTATTTCGAGCCGTTACACTATAAGTACCAGCG
>NZ_JAAGRO010000001.1:0-1383058 GCF_011065475.1 Aequorivita sp. KMM 9714
CGTCGTAATAAACGATGTTCTCTATCTTCTTGTCGTTGTTTGAAGGGGAATTTGCCGCGTTGATAGCCACAACCTGTGCTTCGTTAAGTTCGGTCTGGTAGCTTATCTGCCGGACGTAGTTCTGGTCCTGGGTGGGGCTGGTCTGCCCGAGGGCCACCAACGGAAACAAAAAGAGAAATAGCAGGGTGTACAAAAAATATCTCATATTTGGATGGTTAGTCGTTTATATAGTGGTACTGGTTCTCGCTCAGGACGTTATTGTCCATATCTTTTACGTACTTGAGCCTCCCAAAATCATCGTAGAAATAGCTCATTCTGTATCCCTTTGGATCGGTGACGGTACTAAGGCCGACAAGCGGTAAATATGTAAAGGTGGTCACCTGCGAGTCCTGGACTATCGCAAGGTTCCGTAACTGTTGGAGGTATCCTAGAAGTGTACCCTCGTTCGACGTGCCCTCAATATCGGAGACCAGTTGTGACGGTATTTGAGAGTGCGCCAGATTCTCAATCTTGGCGACAAGATGTTGACCTCCATAGCCCCATATATAAGCCGTGTGTGTACCCCCGACAATCGAAACATCGATAGGATTTCCGTGGACGTCATAGTCGTTGTATACCACACGAGTTTCTAGGTCATTTTCACCCTTTGCCGTCAGAATTGTCCGTGGCAATATCTTTCCGCTTCCCGCGCTAAAGGTTGTCTTGGTTTTGGAAAGTAAACTTTCCTGGTTATTTTCTACAATATAACTTTCCTCGATCATCGGTGAGGCAAAACGGTTATGGTACATCAGGGTATCTGCAAAAGACTCTACTCCTATAAGATCATAGGGATAGTAAAACTTTTGCCTTATTTTTTTATCATCTTCCACGATTGTCTCGACACTCGTTGGTTGGAAATAATCATCATTATCATAAAAATAATGAATTTTCTTTTCTATATATTCTTCTGGATTATTATGAATGTAGGTTCTTTCGCCTTGATAATCCTGCACCAAATGTCCGTACTGTAGTTCATAGAAGTCCTCTCCTATATACTGGCCACCATTGTTGACAAAGTCCAATGCAGACATATTCTCTTCAATTGTAAATGTATAAGGCAGGCTAATGGTTGGCGGCAATATTGCATAGTGGTAGGTAGATGGATCTTGGTGGTCGATCGGAACGAACAAATCATCAAATCCGCGGGAAATAAATTTCTTGGAGGGTATCTCTGTGTTTACCTCCTGCCCATACCTCCAATCCTCGATAAATGGGATCATCGGGTTTCTGTAGATATATGGAAGATCATAATATCGAAATGTACTTACTGTGGAAAGTTTTCTGGTACTGGAGTTATAGTCCACTATATCCTCAGAGACTCTGGTATAATTGACATTGCCGGCATTTGTTGTTATCAGCGGTACGGCCGAGAGAGATGACTCCACAATTCTTGAATGGTCCCCAGAGATAAAATATGGCGTTCTTAATACACGCCCACTTGTCCTGATAGAATCCTCCATCACATAATTAAATTCCCTTCTCTTGGCAATGGCATTCTCCGATGTAAAGTCTTCTATCTTCTTTATTCGCATCCCGCCTATGGGAATTTCAACTACCCTGTAATCATCGTAGAATTTTACATCCTCCTTGGCCTTTCGGATAGTTATGTTGAATATAGCAAGATCGTTTTCAATATCAAATTCATCATAAATATTCAAATTATCATTATAACCGGCAATATGAAAGTCAAAAACATAAACTCCTATTGGAAAATCATCACCCTTGGTATCTTCGGTATTGATTGCATTTCTGAAAAGTTGAAAATTTGTATCAAAAGTGAGGTTACTTAAATCTATTTGGCTCTCGTCTTCATAAAGTTCGGGATCTAGGGTTGTTTTTCTAGCTGTAACCCAAAGTGAGCATTCACCTACCTGAGGTAAATTATTCTCTCCTACAACACATATTGTTTGTCCATTTGATGTTGACTGTTCAATTGCAAAATTAAAATTGGCAACCCTTTGATTCATTTCAGAATAATATATAAACGTTCTCTTATTAAGTATTAAAGGTTTACTGAATGTGTATACGAAATCACAGAAAGATTGAAGGTTATATTCAGAACCATCAGATATGGTATATTCATCTATTTGAGAATTGAAGTTTAACACCTTCTCATCCGAGGGAATAAGCCTGAATCCGAATGCATTGCCACAAACGGTGGTAGCCCAATTCCCTTCATAGGTAAATTCTTTGTGACCGCCCGTGGGAAAGTACATTTTTTTAAGCAACCCTGTTATCGCATATTCCGGTTCCACGTGGCGGTAGGGGGTATTGGTGTAACGGGATGTATAATCAAATAGCAACGTATTGTTGTTGGCCCCATTATAATAACCCCAAAAATCTTGTGCATAGGAATTTCGATGCGGGAGCTTGTATTCATTATAGTATTCAAAGCTATACTTGCGGGTATCGTTTGAACTTCCCAAGGCATCAAAGACCTCCACTTCGTCCAAGAACATATGCTTCATATATGGGTCATAAGCAGTTGGATTATTTGGGTGGTACAATGTATTCCAAATCGGTGTCGGCTTGACCTCTCCACCACAGCCAAAAATTATATTTGAGGGATAACTATCAGCCATTGTATAGGAGTATTTAAGGTCAAACTTTTTCTTGAGTACATTACCTGGTGCTTCCACCAAAATTTCACTCAAAAACCTACCCTCAGGATAATCATCCCTTTGGCCTCCCTTGTTGAAAACTATTGCGCCAAATGATCCGCTAATGCTGTTGAGCTCGGTATATCTTCCCCTAACTCCAACATAGGTTGTCTTTATGTTATTCATCTCATCGGTCATGGTTCGGGACTGACCGGAGAAACTGCATTCTTCGTAATCATTGGCCGAATCATCATAATAGCTGAAATTGATTACGTTTCCATTATAGGTAGTTATTCTTGAAAGGTTCCAAGTCTGTGTATAGTAATTAAGATTGGGGTTGAGAGGTTCCACTGGATAGTCCTGTGGGAGATTTCCCATTGACTCTATAGTATATCCTTTGTTGGAAGTGAGCGTGTTGCCTTCCTCGAACTCAAATTTATTGCCCTGAGTATCATAGATGGTCCAGGCGATTATATTTTTTTGGGCATTGAAAATGGGTGTTATCTTGTCGTTGGAAATTGGAAAAGATTTTACCTGACCAGGTTCATTAGCCCCATGTATTTGATTAAACATAAACTTTCCGGAAGTGCCAGGAACATTATAAGTGAAGATATCGGGCTCGAAATCCAGAGTATGGTTTCTTATTCTAGTATTTGTATAGTCTGTACAATCCGGATGTGGCGGGTTATATGTCATACACTTATCATAAATCTCACTAGTAGTGATTGAAGTCCACATATACCCATATTGGTTATCATCAGGCAAATGGCGGACGGTCCGGGTAATACTCCCCCCTGCTATAAGGCTCCAGCCATGCCCTGTCCAAGGGGCAATCTCATTGACGCGTATCCCCGAGGAATTATAGCTAAGCGCGACTGGAATGTTGATGCCATCCACCGAAATAGTATGGATAGGTACCCCGATCTGTGGGACGCCTGAATTTTTGGAGACAGGAGCCTCCTCATATTTTAAAAGGGACGCAGTATTCGGAGCCTGAGGGACTACAGGAAGATAGGAGTCCATATTGGTAATGGGATTCTGGGAATTACATAGGAATACAGCAAAGAATATAGCGATATGGGGTAGTAAATATTTTCTTTTCATTAGTGGCTTTTTTAGTTTTTATAACAAAAGTTAACTCCCAGACATGTAGCGTCCAGAATAAAATCGAAAATTTTAATTAATTCGGGGATAAATCCAAATATATAAATTTTTAGATTTTATTAACAAATAAAAGAAGATTTTTTCAATGAAATGCATCCTAATAAATAATGTAGATTTTTGTTCAAAATTTCAATTTAAGATACAAATATCTGTATTTAAACTGTTTATAAAATTTTTCTTTCTTTTTAGGAGCCATTTCAATTTTTAAATTTTTTTCGAAAGAATTTTTAGTTATGAAAATTTTAATACTTTATTATATATTTGGATATTATTGAATCAGTAAGATGTAATTTGAGATGAAATTTAAAAAAGTAAAAGCCTTTACCCTAAACGAAATGCTAATGGTATTGGCTATTATTGGCATTCTTTTGCTATTGGCCCTTCCTACATTTATGCCCCTCATTTCGAAGACGAAGGCACAAGAGGCAAAAATTCAGTTGAAATACATAGCCAATCTTCAGACCCAATATCGTTACCTCAATTCGAAATACACTATGGAATTTAACGAACTTGATTTTGAGGCTCCAAAAACAGTGAATGAGGGAGGAACAGCAAATTACAGATATGAAATCATTGAAGCTTCTACCGGGAACTTTAGGGTGCGAGCAGAGGCAGTTGTAGATTTTGACGGAGACGGGGTATTCAATGTTTGGGAAATCGATGAGAACGGCAACCCAAAGGAAGTGATAAAAGACTGATGCTTGTTGCGATCAAAATTTTATTGTTTCTTTCCCTTATGTTTATATTTTTTCAGGATTATAGAGACAGAAAAGTATATGTTTTTCTGTTTCCGCTTTTTGGAATTTTAGGCACTTATGTGTTTTTTTTAAATTCAGCGCTTGAGTATTATATATTTTCTATTTGTATAAATTTTGGGGTTGTTTTAATTGTAGTTTTGATGAATTACCTGATTGCAAAGTTGGTTTTAAAGAAAAATCTTTTAAAAGAAGCTATGGGTTTGGGTGACATTCTTTTCTTTATCGCATTCGCCTTTTGTTTTCCTACGGTAACTTTTATAAATCTATTTGTTTTCTCAATTTTGTTTACATTCGTTCTTCACTGGACCCTAACCAAGCTGTTGAAGAATAAAACCAGTGACGTTCCCTTAGCCGGCTATATGTCTCTTTTTTTAATATCTATTTATTTGGTAAGTTGGCTTAACCTTTATGATTCCTTATACCTACTGTAATGAAACAATTTGAAATACCCGTTGCTTTAAAACAGCTGATCACACCCAATCAAGCATTTCACTATCGAATTGTTCCGGTAGAACAAAAGGAGGGTGTTGTGATTTTAAAGACGGACAACCCTCAAATAAAGACATTGGCATCGGAATTGGAAGTCCTGTTAAATTTCAAAATATGTCTAGCCAGCGAATCCAGTGAAATCATTCAGTCTTATCTCACTTACAATTATCGGCAGGTCACTGCTGAATCCCAAGAACTGCATGTTTCCAATTTTTTGGAACATTTGCTACAGACCGCCAAAGATTTCAATAGTAGTGATATCCATCTGGAGACGTATGAAGAACATTGTAGAGTACGCTTTAGGTTGGACGGTAAACTAAAGGAACAGTACACCATTCCAATGGTCGAATATCCGCAGCTCATAAACCAGATAAAAATACAGGCAGGGCTTGATATCTCACAGAAACGTTTATCTCAAGATGGACGGATTACGGTTAAGGCGGCCTCCGATGATTTTGATATCCGTGTCTCCACAATGCCCACGCTCTATGGCGAAAAAGTGGTACTACGTATCCTAAAGCGTGATGCACAGGCCGTGGAACTAAAGGAGCTCGGTTTCAATCCACGGGAACTGAAACTTTATTTGGAAGGTGTAAAGATGCCCAATGGAATTGTACTTATCTCAGGTCCAACAGGTTCGGGAAAAACAACCACCCTATACGGAACTCTAAAACTTTTGAACAAGGAAGAGACAAATATCCTTACTATAGAGGATCCTATTGAATATACCCTTGACGGAATAAACCAAGTGCAGCTGAAAGAGGATATTGGTTTTGACTTCCCCACTGCCCTGCGCACATTTTTACGTCAGGATCCGGATATTATTATGGTTGGTGAAATACGGGACGAAAAAACGGCCAATATGGCCATCAAGGCAGCCCTAACCGGACATTTGGTTCTATCCACCATCCATACAAATTCCGCTTGGGCTACTATTTCAAGATTGATAGATATGGGGGTACCTCCTTATCTTTTAGCCACCACCCTTAATATGAGCGTGGCGCAACGCTTGGTTCGAAAATTATGTATGCAATGCAAAAAGGAGGGTGTGTTATCGGAAGAATTGTTCCCTGAAAGTTTTTCGGAAACCTCTTCCATTAAAAAACATTATGAAGCAGTAGGCTGCAACCACTGTTACTATACTGGCTATGACGGCAGGAAAGCGGTATATGAGATCATCCCAATCAATAAAGAATTGGAAACCGCGATCAAGCACAACGAATTACAAATAGATGATTATCTTGCAAGCCATAATCTGAACACGCTCAAAACAAATGCCATTGAAATGATAAACAAGGGTGATACATCCATTGATGAGGCCTATTCACTATTGGCAAACTGACACATAAATATGAGGAAGATACTGTTAAGCCTACTGTTACTGTTTTTGTTTTTTGGGACTGGTTTTGCCCAGGACGAAAGCCGCATCAATTCGATACGGAACCAGTTTGAAATATTAAAATTGGATGCCCCTGGTCTTGAGGAAACTATAAATATCAATATTACACAGACAACCTTGTCTAACTTTTTGCTCGCCATTGCCAAGGTTCACAGTTTGAACATAAATGTTTCCCCAGAATTGAGCTCAATTTCTATCGTCAACAACTTTTCCAATGTTATGGTCGGGGATGTATTGATATTCCTTGTCAAGGAATATCAACTGGACATCGATTTTACAGGGAACATTTTATCAATCAAAAAATATGTCGAGCCTCAAAAGGAGGTAAGAGAAAAAGAAATCAATGCCTCCTATTCTTTGGCAAATGGAAATCTAAGCCTCGATCTCAAGAATGACAGACTGGATAAGGTCTTTAGAAAAATTATGGACATTTCTGGAAAGAACTTGTTGTATTCCCCTGAAATAGAATCAAATCCGCTTTCCATTTACATAAAAGATGTTCCATTTGATCTTGCAATGGAAAAACTTGCCGAATCCAACAACCTACTCTTCTCAAAATCACGGGACGGTTTTTATGTTTTTGATTCGGCTTTTGTGATCTCAAAAAGTGACAATCCTTCCTCTGGAACCAGCAGACCTGTTCGCAGGGGCAAAACCAATTTTTATTATCAGATTACCGATACATTGCAAAGAAAAGTATCCGTCGATCTTCAGAATACCCCCATTACCGATGTGATATATACCATTGGGGATGATCTTCAATTGGATATTTTCACTGCTTCGCCTCTGGACAATGCAGGAGTGGCTACCGTAAAGGCAGAGAATATTTCGTTTGATCTTTTATTGGACAAAATTTTTGAGAGCTCTTTGAGTTCGCAAAAAGGTGGTCAGGGAGGAGATGAAAGAAAAAACAACGAACAAAATTTTACATATACCAAAGATGGGGACATCTATTATTTCGGAACGGAAAACCAACTGTCCCTAAAGCAAACGGAACTCGTCTCGATGATGTACCGTTCCGTTCAATTACTCTCAAATCCCTCAGGAAATGTTCAGCGCAGGGCATCTAGAAATTCGAGTGGGGTTAACTCAAACACTTATTATGATTCCAATCCACAAAACAACCAAAACCAAACACAAAATTATAGAAGTAACGATAGAAGAGGTAACACTGGCAGCAGTAGCTCAAGTTTTTCTTCCATTGAGGATATTTTGCCTGAGGATATCAAGAGTGGTATCGACATAAAAATTGATGCGGAGCTCAATAGTTTTATCGTCAGTGGCCCTGGTATAAAAGTGGAAAAGTTCAAGGATTTTATAAAGTATATTGATAAACCTGTTCCAGTAATCCTGATAGAAGTGATGATATTGGAGGTAAACCGGAGCGCCATTGTGGAAACGGGGATATCTTTTGGTCTGGGTGAAAAACCTACTACTACTCAGGGCGGAATATTCCCTTCCACCGATTTACGCCTGGATGCTAACAGGGTCAATAAAATTATAGGGGGCTTTAATGGTTTTGGCTCATTAAACCTTGGGAAGGTACTGCCAGAATTTTATCTGGATATAAAGGCGATGGAAAGCAATGGAAAGATAAAAGTGCTCTCTACCCCGAAATTGAGTACCCTCAATGGACACAAGGCATATCTCTCCAGTGGCCAGACCACCTATTATGCAGTGACCACCCAAAGTTTTTATGGATCGCAAATTCCTCAAACTTCAGAGATAAAAAATTATGTTCCCATTGATGCAGAGCTTGCTCTTGAGATTATGCCCATCGTTGCGGGAGATGGTGAAATAACCCTAGATATTCAAGTGATACAGTCTACTTTTAATGGGGAGCGGATTGCCGAAGATGCCCCACCGGGAATCAACAGTAGGGAATTTTCTTCTATTATCCGTATGCGCGATCAAGACGTAGCCATTCTTGGTGGTATTGAGGAAGTGCGCAAAGACGATTCAGGATCAGGAGTGCCATTGTTGGCACGTATCCCTATCATCAAATGGTTTTTTAGTAAAAAGAGACGGGAGGACAGCAATCGGAAATTGAGCATTCTTATAAAACCTACCGTAATCTACTGATGCTTACAAAACTGAGATCATATTGGGACTACGGAAATACCTTTTGCGGTATCGAAATCACCATTGTTGAAGGTAAAGAAAAACTATTTGGAGTTACGGCAAAAAAGAAGCAGGGAGAATTTACCGATCTAGAATTTTTGCAGTTCCCTTCGTTAAAAGATGTAGATAAGAATCTTTCCGTTCAGCGACATTGCTTCCTAGCAATAAATTCTGATAAGGTTCTTATTAAGTCTGTTCCCAGTCAAGAGAATGACCCTAAAACTGTTTCAAATGCATTCCCTGGACTGTCGCTTACAGATTTTTATTATGAGATATTAAAAACTCCCAAAAACAGCATCGTAGCTATATGCAGAAAGGATTATGTCCATAACATCCTAAAAGAACTTGAACAACAAAAAATAAATGTTTTGGGCTTTCATTTGGGAATTACTTCCCTACAATCATTGGCATCTTTGTTCAAAAAGGAAAAAGTTAATCTCCCCCGCTTCCTCATTAGTGTTGAAGAAAAAAATATTATGAATATTGTTTCAAATGAGAATTATAGCGAGACAATATACGAACTTGAGGATATTAAAGTAGCTTCCGAATTTTTAGTATCGCTCGCAATACTGTTTAGATATACTGGTGCGAATACCAACTCCTCAAATAATTTTGGGGAAGAAAACAAGAACCTCTTCAGACTACATCAAGAAAAAGTATTTTTCAAAAATGGAATGTTTTTGGGAATTGGGCTGTTACTAGTTTCATTATTGGTCAATACATTTTTTTTCAATTCATATTTCAAAAAAGAACAACAGCTGAATGAAGAATTGGTGTTTATGGAATCACAGCAAGTGGGAATGAAAAGCAAGCTGGAAAGGGTAAACCAAAAAGAGAAGCTTGTTGACCATATACTCAATAGCGGTTCGTCCAGAAGCTCTTATTATCTTAATTCCGTTGTCGCCCTAAAGCCATCAAGTATTGGCTTTTCCGATATTCAATATCACCCCTTAAACAGATCTATTAGACCAGATAAACAAATTGAATATTCTCAAAACAATATGATTGTGTCTGGAGAAAGTAAGGACAAACCTGATTTTTCAAAATGGATTGTTAACTTGGAAAATCTGGATTGGGTTGAAAAAGTTAGTGTTTTACATTATGGGAATTTGAGTAAAGGCATAAATTCCTTTTCCATAACGATTGCAATAAAAAATGAATCCAAGAACTAAAAATATCATTCTATTATTAGGGTTTTGTACCTCGATGGCCATTGCCTATAAACTGGCATTTTCCAAAACTTTTGCTATAAAGGAAAGGATAAATAATATGGAGATGAAAACCAAGTCATTTAACAGTACTGCTTTAATTGCCGTCAATCTTGAACAACGCGCGCAATTCGTGGATTCTATATTAAGCTTCAACAATATGAAAGGAAATTCGGTTCAGAATAACTTATTAGAGTTTTTAAACTCGAAATCTGAATCAGTTGGATTTACTATTTCCGATTTTAAGGAACCGCACACCTTTTCACGGGATGGTGCTACCACTACCTCGTATAGATTTACGTTGGAAGGAAGCTATGAAAAGATTGAACAAGTTCTATATAGATTGGAACAGGAATATAATTTTGGCAAAATTGCCCATGTCCACTTTGAGAGAAAAAAGGATTTCAGGAAAGGCAAGGATTATCTAGAGTGCTTTGTGATTGTGGAGAGCTTGGTTTCTGAGTGAACTCAATTTAAGAGACCTTTTCATTTAATCTAACTGGAACAGTAAAAAACATTTCCCTCATTCCTGATAGTGAAGGTTTTTACCGAGTGGATGTAAAGTTACCTTCAATATTAATAACCTCTTACAATAAAGAAATAGAATTTAAACAAAAAATGGACGGCACCGCAGAAATTATTACAGAAGATTTAAGGCTCATCGAACGCTTTTTCTATCAATTTAAAGAAGTACTTTCAAGGTGATTTCAACAATTGGATATTACGGTGATACTGACCATATAGACCTTTTATAACTACTCGTTTTAATATCCCATTCCACACCTTATTTTTCCAACATTGCCCTATAAAATAAGATTACATTACAATTTTAAAGTAAGATTATGCAAACAAACTTTAGTTTTTCCAAAGCAGAATTACATAAACACTATATAGAAGAAACGCGAACTCACCAATTACGGAAAACCATAAGAGTGGGCTTTTTAAATCGGGGAGAATACCAAATATAATGAATTAATAATTTAAATAGAAACAGGCATTTGCAATCGCGAAGAGAGAACTGCTCTATGAATACAAGTTTTTGTCGAAATTACTAAGAAAAATAAGTTTTTAACCTACATCTTTCTTAGCAATAGTTTTTACGCTAAAACTTTCTTACTAATTCTTCTGCTAAGAAATCAGGAATATTCTCATTTATGCTTAATAAATCCTTCTTTTCGACAAAGAACAGATTTTCTTTCATTGATTTTATTTTTGATATTATTTGCGGTTCAATTTGAAAGATTTGTTCGATTAAATTTAAAGCCTTAAGATAATCGGGACTAGAAACTATCCAGTTCCCGTAACCATTTAGTTTAGTATATTCAACTGCAAAATGAGTTGCTAAACCTTCTTCCAAGTAATTCGTATTTCCTCCTAAAACAGGATTTAAGCAATGTATAACTTCGTGCGCTAATTGATAAACGGCTCTATTCATATCATATAAGCAGTCTGCAGTCAATTGTATAATAATATTATTGGTTTCACCTGGAAACCATATTTGAGGGTGTTCCAATTGATTTATTTCGATACCGAGAATAGTAAATAATTTATCTCTTTCGCCATACCTTTCCTCTGCAGCCTTTAATATTCTACCTAATTTAGAAACAATTGTCCAAGAATGGCCATTGGGAATTGGTTGGCAAGTGAAGATTGAATTCCTATTTGTCATTTTAAAGTATTGTATTCAAAGTATTTTATCCAAACTATTATCAACATATTGATACTTTCAACTTTGTTGTCATTCACCCTTTCATAGTGTTGGCTAAGCACAAGTTAATAAAAATTTCTCCGTAAAATTCCAAATATAAAGCAAACGCATACTGACCATTTACGGAAAACCGCAAAATAGTGTATTTTATTTATGGAGAATAGCAGCTATAATTAAGAATTTCTTTTTCAATTATAATTCATTAATTCCGAAAATGATACTTCAAGAATTTGAGCAAGAACTAAAAGAGATTCAAACTGAGCATTAGTTTCTCCCCTTTCAATCTCTCCTAAAGTTTTTTTTGATAAATTGGAAGTTTTATCTGTAAGCTCCTGCTGTGAAATCGATCTATTCGGATAGTCTATACTTTTTAGCCTCCTTCTAAGCTTTCGTACGTGCTTGCCAAACTTCTTTTTTTCAAGGCTAAAATCTATTGTTTTCATAACAATAAATTTCTTTATTATTTAAAATTATTTTGGTAACCCATAGGTGACTATTTAAATTTTTATTATATTTGTCTTAATAACATATATTTGCGATTCTTCTAAGAGCAAAAATCTAGAAGCATTCGCTTTGAATCTCGCGCTGGAAAACTGGTAATTTTCATTTGGAACGAGACGATAAGCAGATTGCTCACGACCCGGGCGTGGGCTCTCTTATTGTTCCAAGGTATACCAGTACCGCCAGTGCAGTAAGTTGAGTTCCACGCCTTTTTGTATTGGGCTTGGTCGGTTTTTTCTTCTCAACTTTCTTTTAAAGCATCAGTTTCAGTTTTTGTTTAGTTAGGTTTTGCAATTGTATAGTATTGAGTATTGAGTAGTTAGTATTGAGAGTTTTCAACTCCTAATGAGGTTTCGACTGCGCTCAACCTGACATTCGTCTCAGTACAAAAAAATGACCCGCTCCCAGTTTTCAAGGACCACGGAGCAGGCCAGTAGTTAAAATAATATTTAAACTTAACTGATGCAAAATTATGAAAAATAATTACAGGCGCTACTATGCCCTGCCCTTATCTTTTGCCCTGCTATGGGCGCTTAGCACAACTCTAACTTCCCAAAATGGCTCCCCTCCAATCTCAGGCATTATTACGGATGCCAACGAGCCTTTGGGTGGCGTAAATATTCTAGTTAAAAACACCTCACGCGGTACGCAGAGTGATATGGATGGGCATTATGAAATATCTGCCCAAAGGTCGGATACGCTTGTTTTTAGCTATCTGGGTTTTAAGACGCAAGAAGTCGCGGTTGGTAGTGGCAATATACTGAATGTTACATTGCAACCTGATGCTACGGCGTTGGATCAGGTTGTTATTAATGCGGGGTATTATAATACCACAGACAAAAAGCGCACGGGAAGTATAGGTCGCGTAACTGCTGCTGAAATCGACAAACAGCCCATCAACAATCCACTAGAAGCGATACAGGGAAGGGTAACTGGAGTGGATGTAGTCCAAAATTCAGGAGTTCCAGGCGGCGGATTTAAAGTGCGTATTCGAGGTCAAAACAGTTTGATGGCGGGGAATGAACCGCTCTATATTATTGATGGGGTGCCTTATGATATAAAAACACTTGGTTCTTCTAACACTGCAGGAGGAATTATACCTGGGGCAGAGATTAGCGTACTAAATGCAATAAATCCAGAATCTATTGAATCAATTGAAATTCTTAAGGATGCAGATGCCACGGCAATTTATGGTTCCAGGGGCGCTAATGGGGTGGTGCTTATTACCACTAAAAGAGGTAAGGAAGGAAAGACCAAAATAACCGTAAGTAGCAGTACGGGAATTGCCCATATAAATCGAATGGCTAAACTTTTAAATACTGCGCAATATTTGGAGATGAGACGGGAAGCTTTCGCAAATGATGGTATCACCGAATATCCCGCCACTGCCTACGATGTAAATGGTACCTGGGATTTAAATCGCAATACTGATTGGCAAAAAGAACTTACAGGGAGGACTGTCAATGCCCGCAAAATATTCGCGCAGGCTTCTGGAGGGAATGCCGATACCCAGTTCCTACTTGGTGGGCAATATCAAGAAGAGACCACGGTGTTTGCAGGAAATTTCGCCTACGATAGGCTCAGTGTAAAAACGAACCTCAACCATCAAGGGAAGGATGAGCGATTCAAGATTGTTTTCAGCGCAGGCTATTCCCTTGAGGGAAATAATTTACCCAGTATAGATTTTACTTCCGATGCCTTACGTCTTGCCCCGAACGCACCTGCCTTATATGACGAAAATGGAAATCTAAATTGGGAAGATAGTACTTGGGCCAATCCTTTGGCAGCAGTGGAGAGTAAATACAGCCAAGACTCCAAAAATCTCATTTCAAATACAATAATTTCCTATTCCCTATTAGATAATTTTGAAATAAAGATTAACGCTGGATACGGGTTCACTCACTTGAGAAGCCAGACCACCACCCCGCATACTATATACGATCCGGCCTTTGGGCTGGATAGTGGATTTTCCTCTCTTATTACAACTGACGCAAGGCGGACCTATTGGATAACGGAGCCCCAAGTGAGATGGCATAAAAAAATAGGTGAAAATGTATGGGATATATTACTTGGCACTTCATTTCAAGAAACGGCAAATGAGCAAAACGGCGTGATGGGAATGGGATTTTCATCCAATAACTTCATTAACAACTTGAGTGCTGCCACTACCCATTTTATATTGGGTGAAAAGAAAACCGAATATAAATATCATTCCATTTTTGGCAGGATCAACTATGCCTATAGGAACCAGCTTTTTCTGAATGTGACGGGAAGACGGGATGGCTCCAGTAGATTTGGGCCAAGCAACAAATATGGCAATTTTGGAGCTGTTGGGGCGGCATGGATATTTACGGAAAGAAATAATTATTCCTGGATAAGTTTTGGAAAGTTACGAGGAAGTTACGGAATTACTGGAAATGACCAAATAGGTGATTATCAGTATTTGCAGACTTACACCATTCAGGATTATCCTTATGAGGGAAGTATAGGTCTGGTGCCCTCACGGCTTTACAATCCAAATTTTAAATGGGAAAAAATCCTCAAACGCGAAGCAGCTGTAGAGATGGATTTCTTTGATAAAAACATCTCATTTTCAGTAGCTTATTATAATAACACATCTTCAAATCAGCTAGTGAATTACGCCTTACCGGGAACAACGGGATTTACAAGTATCCAATCCAATCTAGGGGCGGAAGTTGAGAATTCCGGCCTTGAATTTAAATTAGAAGGGGTCTTGGCACATAGAAAGAATTTTTCCTGGGATAGTTCCATAAACCTTTCATTGCCTCGAAACAAGTTACTGGCCTTTCCTGGCCTTGAGAACTCAACATATGCAAATCGTTATGTTGTTGGTAAGCCACTAACCATAGTAAAGCTCTATGAACTGGAAGGCGTAAATCCTGAAACAGGGATTTTTAAATTTAAGGATTTTAATGGGGATGGCGTAATAAGTAGTGATAAAGACAGACAGTATATTGCGGACCTATCTCCTCAATATTTTGGAGGACTGTCAAATTCCATTACTTATAAAGCATGGTCCTTAGATTTTCTTTTACAATTTGCAAAGAAAAAAGGATATAACCAATATCGATATACAGACCCTGCCGGCACACTTTCCAATCAGCCCGTAAGCGTTTTGGATCGGTGGCAACAACCTGGAGATATTGCTGCAATGCAACGCTTTACTACGGGAGAGGATTATGAGGCGTATTTGGCTTATTCACGATTTACCCAAAGCAGTGGTACCATTTCGGACGCTTCGTTCATAAGGCTACGCTCTCTAGAAGTTGCCTATAGATTACTATTGGGAAATGAAGGTGGCGCTTCTTGCCGACTCTATCTCCAAGGGATAAATCTTTTAACATATAGCCGATTCGAAGGCGGGGATCCTGAACAAGCAAAAGGCTTTATTCCACCACTCCGAAGAATAACATTCGGAGCACAATTTCATTTATAAAATTAAATAGCTAAAGTGATGAAAAAAACAAGACAACATAGAATCAAAAAATATATTTACTTACTCCTTTGCACATTATTAATTTGTAGTTGTGAAGATTTTTTAGAAGTCGATGGGCCGTTAGGACAAATAGAAAGTTCGGAAGTATATGAAGATGAGACTACAGCCACTGCTGCCGTTATGACCCTATATGGAAAATTACGGGATGAAGTATTATTGACTGGGAGACCTGAGGGGGTGGGTACTTTAATGGGCATTTACGCAGATGAGTTGGATTTTTATGGATTTGGAGGAGAGCCCATGGATAGTTTTTACCAACATCAAGTATACTCCGATGATTTGATTGTAGAGAACCTTTGGAACGGATCATATTCCCTAATATATATGACAAACGCGACCTTGGCAGGCCTGGAAAATTCCAAAACCTTAAGTAATGCGACCAAGGCTCAACTGCGAGGGGAAGCAATGTTTATTCGTTCCTTAGCCTATTTTTATCTTGTGAATCTTTTCGGGGATATTCCCTATCCTACCGGTACCAAATATGAGACAAATCGAAATTTACCAAAAGTACCCGTCTCAAAGGTCTATGAAATGATAATAACTGATTTAAAAGAAGCAAAATCTTTGCTTAGCACAAATTACCTATTAGATGAACGAACACGGGCAAACCAAATGGTGGTAGCAGCACTGCTTGCACGGGTATATTTATATACAAAACAGTGGAGTTTGGCGGAAACGGAAGCGGGCACCTTGATAAATAATGTTTTTGTTTTTCGTTTGGAACCGGAGGTGAGCCAGGAATTTTTAAAAGAAAGTACCTCTACAATCTTACAATTACGGCCTAAGTATGATGGCGGAAATACCTTGGAGGCTTCAACCTTTCTTTTTACATCCGGGCCTCCCCCTCTGGTAGCGTTAAATCCAGAATTCATTGAGGGCATGGAGGAAGGAGATAACAGGAAAAACCAATGGATTGGAGCGGTTACGGATGGTACCGAAACATGGTATTTTCCCTACAAGTATAAATACAATAGCAATACTGGAACAAGCTTAGAATTCAGTAAAATTTTTCGAATATCGGAGCAATTTTTAATTCGTGCTGAGGCGCGAGGAAAACAGGGCAATCTTCTAGGCGCCCTGGAAGACCTTAATGTTATTCGCAACAGGGCGGGTTTACCTGATTCCGATGCAAACAGTGATAGTGGAATATTTGAGGCCATCATTAAGGAACGTTTTCACGAATTATTCTCTGAATTCGGGCATAGGTGGTTCGATATAAAAAGACTTAATCTGGCGAATGAAATCCTCGCACCTATCAAATCTGGTTGGAACCCTACGGATATATTGCTCCCAATTCCAGAGGCAGAACTTATGATGAATCCCAATCTAAATCCACAGAATTCCGGTTATTAAACTTTTATTATGAAACTAAAAAGAAATAGGGTTGCCAGAATGCTTCGGATCATTCTTGTAGCTGCAATCTACCAAATATTATTATCAAACGCCATGTTGGTGGCACAAAGCCCCCATAAATCTCCATACTCCTCTGGTTTGGATTCCTTATGGAGCTCGGACACGAACATTCTGAAGATTTCAAAGAATGGCAAGTGGATAGCCTTTTCCGAGATCTTTCCAAATGATAAAAAAAATCTTTTAGTTAAAGAAACCCAGGGGGAAAAACAATTTCTCCTGCCCGAAAGCGATTGGGTGGATTTTTCGGTAAACAGTAGCTTGTTTACGTGTATAAGCAAGGAAAAAGAACTGTTGATTATAGATTTGCACAGTCTGGAAGAAGTGCGCTATAGCCATATAATTTCCTATAGCCATTCAGGAAACGGCACTTATATTGCTGCGCAAAGGGAAGAGCCTGGGAAAGGCAAGGAAGTATTAGTAATAGACCTGAAAAGCAAAAGCGTAGTACATACTCTCAAGAATACAAGTAAATACCTTTGGCACCCCTCCAGACATGTTCTTTATGCCACGCGGGAAACTCCAGAACGTTCACAGTTAATTCGATTTGAGGTAGATAAGGAGCTCACCCAATACCTTTTCCAAAAAAGCAAGGGGACGATTGAACATCTGGAATTTAGTGAGACTGGGGAGGAAATGGTTTTTCTATCTTCCCATAATGGAGTCCAACAATTAAATTATTACAATCACCTTACTGGCACTTTGAAAGTACTGGCGGACACCTTGATACAGAAAAGATTTAAAAATTTCCGTCTTAGCGCATTAAAACCTTTTATATCCGCAGATGGGAAAAAAATTATTTTTTACCTACAATCAATGATCCCTAAGGATGGAAAAATCCATGATGCCGAAGTATGGGATACTGCCGATCCTTGGATCGGGCCCAGAATGACCATGTACCGAGAGCAAAAAGCTCAGTATTTTTTAACGGTATGGTATCCCGAGAGCGGGGCATTAAGAGAAATAGAGACCAAAGAATTACATACATCCGCAATGAGTATAAACCATGATTTCGCCGTGGTTTATGATCAATTGCAGTATGAGCCATTGTATAAATATTTCCCTAATGTAGATTTATATTTAAAAAACCTAAAAACTGGGGAATTAAGGTTGATATGTGAAAACCAATACACCGGGGGAAATTATGTAACTATATCTCCAACCGGAAAATACATAACCTATTTTAAGGGTACAGATTGGTGGGTATACAATGTTAAAACTGATGAAAATGTAAATATCACAAAAGAATCCCACCAAATCTTTTATAATTCAGAACACCAGCTTCCTGGCGATGCTTTTCCCTATGGCAATCCGGGCTGGCTACAAAATGAAGAATATCTGGCGCTATATGACCAGTTCGATATTTGGTTGATGAGCCCCGACGGAAAAATAAAAAAAAGGATAACCCGAGGGAGGGAGGAAAATATCCGATACAGAATAAACAGGGATGATGGTAGAAAACCATTTAATTTCCTAACCATCAATCACAATTTTTCGAGTTCCACATTTGCTTCCGATAACGGAATCTTGTTGGAACTATTCGATTATAAAAGCTATAAAACAGGTTTTGCCTACTGGAATGAAAACTCTGAAATCCAGCCCCTCCTACTTGAGAATGGAAAAATTGACCAGGTTCACATAGACCAGGATTCGAGAGTTTTGGTTTATAGACACCAACGTTTTGATCAACCTATCAGTATTCACTCATACGATTTAAAAAAAAAGACAAAAAGGATTATCCACCAAACCAATAAGGAGTTAATGGATTATGATCTTGGAACTTCGGAGTTTATTGAATATGGATTGGAAGATGGTACTTCCTTGCGCGGCTCTTTAATATATCCTGCCAATTATGATTCCAATAAAAAATATCCACTTATTGTGGAAATTTATGAAAAGGAGTCCCGCGATATAAATAATTTTGAACCGCCATCGAATTTATCGTATGATGGTTTCAATTTATTGAAGTTTACCCTGAATGATTATTTTGTGCTCTATCCCGATATTTTCTATACTATTGGAGAACCTGGAGTTTCAGCATTGAAATCGGTTAGTGCCGCCGTAGAAAAAGTACTGGAAACTGGGCTGGTGGATAAGAAGCGGATAGGGCTAATTGGTCATTCCTTTGGGGGTTATGAAACCGCTTTTATCATTACCCAAACAGATTTGTTTGCGGTAGCCGTAGCTGGAGCGCCAATCACTGATGTGGTAAATTACTACCATCAGGTTCATTGGGATTCAAAATACGAGCAAATGTGGCGTCTTGAGAACCAACAATTTCGTTTTGGGAATTCCTTTTACAAAATGAAGGATGCATTCTTCAGAAATTCGCCCTTACAGCATGTGGAAAAAATTGAAACACCCTTGCTCTTATGGACAGGGAATACTGATACCAATGTAAATTGGAGCCAAAGCGTCCAAATGTTTCTGGCATTAAAGAGGTTGAAAAAGAAAGCAAAATTAATTTTATACGATAAGGAAGGCCATGCAATAAACAAAGCGGAGAATCAAACTCATTTATCAGAGACCATATTTCAATGGATGGAAAATCATCTCAAAAACAATCAAATTGAAAAAGGTTTTCCCGTTTCAGATTAAACGGGAAAACCTTATTTACAAATTAGGGCATCCATTCATACAGGAAATCAGTACAGTTTGGATTTCTATGTACTGTTTTTTCCCCGTATTTACAAACAGGTCCCCCGCTCTCAATAACGCAGTCTGTTGAAACCGGGGTACAGCCTGCAGTACTTAAAATATACCCAGTAATCAAGGCATTATCCTCAACCGGGGTATTGTTCACATTTGCAAAAGCAAACACGATTGTCAATAAAAATACCATCACTGGCATTCCGAACTTTAAAATTTTTGTTCTCATAATATAAAGTTTTAATGAATTACCGACCTACTTTTTTTTACAGGTGTTCGGTCTCAGTCCTGATACTGGCCAGTATGTGTTGTGTTAGAACCAGGGTTAAAATACTCTGGTTTTAACTTATAAACCCATAATCTTCCGTTAACAAGGGCAATCAAAATGTTTCCATAGATGCGAAAATCTTCAAGTTTTTTATTTTCTTGGTGGTAGAGGTAAAAACTGAATTCATAGCTATTCGTAACAATATTGTAGACATCTATAATAGACGCGGAATCAGTAGCCGTTTTATCTTCAAATCTTCCCAAACGGTCGCTATTGATATAAAGGTAGTCCCCGTATGTCGCAGTAAGTCTATTGACAGTTACGGATCGTCCCCTCTTGTATTGATCTTTTTTATTGTGATGGGCAATATCCAAAATTGCATTGCTTACAGTATCAATGGTTTTTCCGGAATATTTATAGTTCAAGTTTTCATCCGTTACCTCATAACTGTTTCGATAAAAATAAGTGTAGATGAATTTTCTATGTGCATGGTTCCATAGCAGCGAGCCATCACTATCAAATATTCCATCAAACTGTTTGGTTATAATCTTATCGTTAAAAATTACGGTGTCCTGGGCAGTCGCTTTAGTAATGAGCCCAAGATTTGTGGTTGAAGTGATAGCGGATATGCCCGCAAGGCCAATATGGGTAGAATCCGCGATTTCAAATTGTTTAAAGTAGGCTTCATCATAACTGAATAAGGTTGCTTGCCAATCATTTGTTTTTCCCCGAAAAAGTACGGGCACGGTACCGTCCCCCACAAAAAAGAAAGGAGGCTCCACCATTATACGAGCCCTTCGGTACGGGAGCTCAAGGTTACTAATGGTAACCGGGAAATCCTCAATATGCCTCAAGGAAACATCGATAGTTTTTAGATACAGAGGAGCGTGAAAATTTCCAATATAAATAACACTATCCTTAAAACCAGCGAGGTAATACGTATTCGAGCCAAGCTCATAATCACCTAAATACTTCGCAGCCCGAGGGAGGTATTTACGCTGGAAGGCCTCATTCCTGTAAATTTTCTTCTCAGAGCTTATAAACAGAACCGTCAACATAAGTGTTGCAGAAGCGGCAATAATTAAAAGAGCAAAAAACACGGCCTTATTTGAGGTCATCAACTTGCCAGATCTAAGAAGTTGGGATTCGAGTAGGATTCCCACCACTGCCAATATTATAAAGGAAATATTGAAAAAGAGGTGTTCCGTCCAACTCAGTTTTTCAAGTACACCCCCACAAGAACAAGGAACAATGTCAGAGAAATTAAGGATAATGAATATATAAACGGTAAACATAACCATTAGAGCAAAGCAGCCAATGAGAGCAGCTATCCGATATCGGGGAATAATTATTAACACCGATAATAGAATTTCAACTCCCGGCACCAGTACAGAAAGAACCCCAGCATAGGTACCTAAAAATGGAGATTGTGCCAATTGGATTTGAAATGTTTCAAAATCCAAAAGTTTGCTGACAGCAGCATAAACAAACAAAACAATAAATAATACACAAATTGTATTTATTGTAAGTTCTCGGTATTTTTGACTGAAAATCATATCGTTTGATTTGATATGATAAAATTCGGAATTAAAATTTGTACATTTCGGAGTAGTTCTTGCCTGAGAGGTATTACTTTTAAAATCTTTAAAAAAAAGCACTATTCATCATCAAAAGAAGACTTTTTTCTTAGCTCAGTTGGAGTAAAACCAAACTGTTTTTTAAAAGTACGAGAAAAATGAGGTACACTTTTAAAACCTGTGATATGCGCGATAGATTTAAAGGATCTGTCACCATATTGAATAAGCATTTTTGCTTTCCGCAGTCGTTCATTCCTTAAAAATCTATACACACTAACACCATAAAGTTCCTTAAAACCATATTTAAGTTTAAAAGTATTGGTTCCAATTTGAAGTGCAAACTCTTTTATGGAGGGGAAATCCTTATCGAGATTATTAATTAAAAGATCTCGGGCTTCACCTATCTTTCTTATATCCTCATTGGTTAATCGAACTTTTTCCTTCGTTTGCGAAGATGAAATTTCAAATAATTTATTCTTAGACTCCTTATTAAAACCAACTATTTGTTGCTTTAAGTTAGATTCTAGTTCTACCTGTTTTTTCGAATGCTTAACGACTGTCAACAAGAATGTATCCTTTCCCAAATTCTTCCATCTCATTCTATTTACATAACAAGCACCTGGAACCAATAGGCTCTCCTTTGTTCTAAATTTAAGTTCAAGAGAAGAATCTAACAACTTTTTCTGATTAAACACTTTCCAATTCTCTTTCCATTTTGAAACGGAAGCTTCATCCAAAAAAGAGTGGAATGGTTGTCCTACTATATCCTCACATAAATAAAAAAGTATTGTACATGCCTGATGATTTACAGCTTCGATATAGCCTTCTGAATCAATTAGAAAACTCATTAAAACTATATGTCTAATAGTTTCATTTGCATTGACATACCCTTGATGGATCAATGTCTCCTCTATTTCCTCAGACATCATATTCAGAACTAAAACAAGGGCTTCAACATCATCATTTTTGAGAGATCTCTCCAAACGGTAGAAAAATTTACCAGCACCCATTTTCAGTAACATGTTACTAATTTTTTTGAGGCGTTTTTTTTTCGACATGGCTTTACAATTAGTTGTTTTCGATTCCTTTTATTAATTGGGGGTTTAAAAATTATAATAGATCTGGAAATATTATATGTATTTTTCCAAAAAAAATTTTGCTTCCTCGATTGACTGAAAAGCCTCAGTTGGTATAGGTGGTTTACTTGCTAACATGTAAAATCTGGAGAGTAGTTCTGACACAGGCTTCTCTACAATAAAGGCTGCTGCTTTTATCAATACTGATCCTTCCTTAGCCAAATAATCCCTTGCAGGCTTATTAATTTCCTTAACACCGCGAATATCACATATTACTAATAAACATTGACCTGCATGTATTCTTAGGCGATCCTCCACTATCATTATTGCAGCATCCAGATTTATGGATATTCCAATATGATATCGCATATATACGATACCGTCAGTAAATCGATATGACGCAAAGTCATTTTCAATGTAGTCCAACATAATTAGAAAACTGGTAATTCAATTTAAATTTACGAAATAATCAACAAATTTCACTTTCATTTAGAGTCTAGCAATTTAAAAGAGTATATTTCTCTTGCCTATTATGCAATAATTCTTATCCGTAAGGTATTATAACATCCTTAGGTTTTTAATTTCCATCAAATGCCAGTAAATTCTATGCTCTAAAAAAAGAATCATGGCAAAAATCAAACACAACAATTTTTTGGACACTGTAAATGAAGTATTTACGGATGCAAAACAGGAAGGCGTGCTTCACCTTTATGCTGAAGGGGAATCCTTTAATGGGCGTACTATTGGAGTTAAAAACCGGAGTCTTTTTCACTTTGGCACTACTGGATACCTAGGGCTCGAACAGGATATAAGGCTAAAGAAAGCCGCTATTGATGCTATTAGGAAATATGGTACCCAATTTCCGTTATCAAAATCATACATCTCCAATCCGCTGTATAGAAAATTGGAAGAAAAGGTTACTGAGATGTATGGCCACCCCATTATCATTACCAAAAACAGCACTTTGGGACATTTGGGTGTAATTCCCAGTGCGGTAAAGGATCAGGACGCTATAATCCTTGACCATCAAGTGCATTGGAGCGTTCAGAGTGCCGCGAAGATTTTAAAGAATAGAAGCGTGCCCATTGATATGGTACGGCATAATGACCTGAATATGCTCGAGGATAAAATAAAGCGATATTCAAACCAGCGAAAGAAAATTTGGTATATGGCCGATGGCATTTATTCGATGTACGGTGACTTCGCTCCCTTATCCGATCTGATGACACTAAGCCAAAAGTATCCCCAGCTTAATTTTTACTTTGATGATGTACATGGGATGAGTTGGATAGGTAAAAACGGTACTGGGTATGTGTTGAGCGAACTTGGGGAGCTATCGGAAAACATATTACTCTTCGGCACACTTAGCAAAACCTTTGGAGCGAGTGGTGCAGTGTTGGTGTGTTCCAATAAAAAAATGTACCATGAGATAAAAACCTTTGGAGGGCCATTGACGTTTTCCGCCCAATTAGAACCGGCATCCATTGCAGCAGCGACTGCCTCTGCTGATATACACCTTTCCCCAGAGATTTATATCCTGCAACAGGAACTGCGGGAAAGGGTAGCCTACTTTAATGAACTGCTACAACAGACTGACCTCCCGCTGATAGACAAGAATATTTCGCCAGTGTTTTATATCGGAACTGGGATGCCAAAGACAGGCTACAATTTTGTGAACCGATTGATGAACGAGGGTTTCTATGTTAACCTTGGAATATTTCCTGCAGTCCCTGTTAAGAATACCGGTGTGCGAATAACCATTTCAAGGCACAATCAACAAGAGGAAATCAAAGAACTTGTAGCGGCGATGGAATATCATTTCCCAAAAGCACTGAAAGACACCCATACCAATACTGAACGGGTGTTTCATGCTTTTAAGTTGGAGCCAAAAGAAAAAGATGAACCCTTAAAAACTTCGCTTAAAACTGAATTAAAAATTCGGTTGAAAGATTCGATTGAAAAGATTGACAAGCAACTTTGGAACAGTTTATTAGGAAAGCATGGCGTATTCGATTGGGAGGGATTGAAATTTCTGGAAGAATCTTTTAGTGGCAATTCCCAAATCGAACATAATTGGGAGTACAGATATTTGATTATTTATGACCAAGAACAAAAGCCGATATTAGCCACTTTTATGACGGTGGGATTATGGAAAGACGATATGCTGGCTGCAGTGGGAGCTTCTCAAACTATTGAGGAAGAGCGCAAAAATAATCCGTATTATCTAACTTCAAAAGTGCTGAGCCTTGGTTCCCTCTTTACGGAAGGAGAGCATTTATATTTGGATTATGCACATTTATATAAACAGGAGGCGCTGAATTTACTTATGCAAAGTTTGGAAAAACTGGAACATTCTCTTAAAGCAAAAATGATTGTGTTGCGCGACTTCAGCGAGAATCAAACCTTACACGATTATTTTCAGGGGCAAGGTTTTGTAAGGGTGAGTATGCCCGACTCTTGTGCAATTAATCTAGTTCCCCACGAAAACTTTATTTCATTTTTGACAAAACTTTCAGCCAGAAATAGAAAACATTTAAGAAAGGAAATTCTCAACATAGAACCATTGCTCAATATCAATATACTGCATAACTGTTCAAAAGATCAATTGGCACAAATTGAATCTCTGTATTCAAATGTGCACCAAAATAATTTGGGGCTGAATACCTTCTCCTTTCCTTCAAAATTATTCGAAAATATGTCCAAGAACTCCAATTGGGAGTTTATTGTTCTAAGTACCAAAGAGAGTCCCAACAAAATTATTGGCGTAATGTTATGTTATAAAAATAGCCATAAAACTTATATTCCTGCGTTTGTAGGCTTGGACTATGATTCCCTTAAAGAGTTTCACGTGTATCGCCAGCTTCTTTATCAGACTATTAAACGTGCTTTTGAACTTGATTATGACCATATCTCATTTGGTCTGACTGCATCTTTTGAAAAACGCAAATTGGGAGCTTCGGTACATAACATTTACGCCTATTTACAATCTGCCGATAACTATACACTGGAGCTTATGGGTATACTGGAATCCAGTTGATCTACTGAAATACCTGCAACATATTTATGAAATATCAAAAATTAATAGCGGAATTCGAAACCAATCTGGAAGCTTTGGAAACTTGTACGGAAGATATTTTATACAGGGCAGAAACTAGTATAACCTATACTGAAAGATGGTTAAAGACACTTCGGAAGAAAGTTCTCAAAACCGGTTTCAGTTCCTCTACTGAAGAGATATTTTTCTTCAAACATATAAAACCCCAAATCTTTAGCAAACTAATCTACTTTGCAAAACTATTTCAAATTGAAAGCAAACGACCTAGAAGTAGTTCTAAATTCCAGATTAAATACCTTAACAGTCAAATTAATAAGTTACAGGTCTTCTTCAATGATAATCTGGAATTCTACCATTATTATCGCCGGGGAGCAACCTCCCTCGATGAGGAATATTTTATCAGAGGTAAGTCAGATCTTCGAACAGCGACAGATTTTTTTAATTTCTATGTCGATGAAAAATTTTCTACTTGTCAAGATGGTACAGTAGCCGCGATCATGGCCTACGATATGCTGATTGTTTATCTCCAGCAGGAAATAGAAAAACTTGAGAACAACAACGATAACCAAAATACAAATTTAATGAAGCAATCATCAAGACTTTTTTGGACAGGCAATAAAACAGAATTGATCGAACTGATCTATGCCTTACAGAGCAGTGGATCCATTAATAGCGGAACGGCTGATATAAAGGAACTAGCCACTCTCTTTGAACAGATTTTTAATATAGAACTGGGGAATTATTACCACACCTTTATAGAAATACGAGCCAGAAAAGGCAGCAAGACAAAATTTATGGAAAAATTGGAGGAAGCCCTATTAAAACGGTTCGAGGAATCGGATGCATAACCCCACCCTCTCCCCAAGTTGGGAAATCAATTTTTGAGAAATTTCCCATTAATTTTATATCAATTTGGTATAGCTATTCAAGATGATAACAATCATTACACTCTATTATCCCTCAAATCTTATTTTGAAAAATCTTTCCCACCTCTGGATTGACTATTGAAAAATAATCACCAAAGTACCTCAAATTTGTAGAACGAAAGTCAAATCGAAGATTCACGAACACTTTTTTATTAAAATTTTAAAGTACGTGAGCTAAATCAGGTTAAGGGCTATCAATTAAAAATTTTAAAATCTTTGATAGCCCTTTTCATTTAAAACCGTTCTATTATGCCTACAAGTATTATTACCACCGACGATCTTCGAGAATTTAAAATGGAATTGCTCGATGACATTAAAAACCTTTTATCAAAACAATCTAAAGGTAAACTCAAGAGATATCTTAAATCTTCCGAGGTTATGGACTTGCTACAAATAAGTCCAGGAACTTTGCAGAACCTACGTATCAACGGTACAATACCCTACACAAAGGTAGGTGGTATTATCTATTACGATGCCGAGGAAATCCAAAGTGTGATGACAGCCAACCGTGTACAGCACGGTTTAAATTCTTAAGCGATGAACTACATAAAGCTACTTAATGCGGCTTTTGAAAAGTTCTATTTCGATGACCGCCTAAACCCTACCCATATCAGTTTGTATATGGCGCTGTTCCAAGAATGGAACAGTAGCCGCTTTGCAGACGTATTTTACGTAAACCGTAGAGATTTAATGCGCTGTTCCAAAATAGGCTCAAAATCCACGTATCATCGATGCGTTACAGATTTAGACTCGTGGCTTTACCTATGCTATTTTCCCTCCAATAACCCATACAAAGGAAGTAAAATCAAAATGTCCATTATCGGGACAAGTGATGAACCTGTTACGGGACAGTATGATCCCATATTGGAACAACTTGCGGAACAGTACCGTCCCATACATGAACCAGTAGTGTACCAACACCATCCCAAAAACGGACAAGCTGTGGACGCGCACCGTCCCATGAGTGGACAAGCATTGGTATCTACTATAAACAATACCAAACAAGTAAACAATACTAAACAGCCAAAGGGCTGGCAGGCCGTTATTAATTTTTTTATTAAAAAAGGTTTTAATGATGATGAAGGAAAAAGATTCTTCGAGCATTATAAAAATCGGAACTGGCAAACTAGTGATGGAAAAGAAATTAGAGATTGGCGCGCTTTGGCCTCGAACTGGATGGATAGAACAGAGTTATATGCCGAAGAAAACAAACCAAACAAAAAACGACCGTCCCAAATCAAGGACAACTTGCGAACCACTAAAAACAAAGACTATGGACAACCCCTCTAAAATTACCGAAGGTGGCGTGGAATATTCGCTCGGAAAGTTTGATGGCAAAAGCATTCTCTACGATTTTGATAAAATCCTGATTTACTTGGATGCCAAAGGAAAATTGCTCTTTGGAAAACAATTTAAAATCTATGATGAAGACACGGTTATCATCCGCAAATTATGCCATTATTTCATCAAGGATGAAGAAAATTGTCTGAAAGATGATATCGACCCTGACAAGGGCATTCTTCTTTCCGGACCAGTTGGATGTGGAAAGACCACTTTGATGAAACTGTTGCGACATATCGTTCCAATGCAGCGACCATACGAAATGGTTCCGTGTAGAAATATTACCTTCAGCTTTAATCACCTCGGATATAAAACTATTGAAGACTATGGAAATACTAAATTTTTCTGTTTCGACGACTTAGGCATAGAGCCTGTCGGAAGATTTTACGGCAAAGATTTGAACGTAATGGGCGAAGTGCTCTTGTCTCGTTACGAATTATATCTGCAAACGAAGAAAAAAATCAAAACCCACGCCACCACAAATCTCAACGCTGAAGAACTGGAAGAGCGCTATGGAAACCGTGTTCGAAGCCGAATGCGGGAATTGTTTAACCTGATTGCTTTTGATACCAAGGCTACGGATAAACGGAAGTAATTGCTATTCACTATTAAACTTTGGCAAAAAATGTGTATTTTGCCAAAGTTTAATTCAAAATATCGTTGTTCTGGAACAAACTATTAAAGATAAAATACCAACATACTTTGTTGACCAGCAAGCTATTTCAAAAACCAGTCTGGTAGAGCTTATTCAGAAAGATTTTCCAAACTTAAAGAAAAGTTCTATCACTGTGTATTTGTCTAAACTTAAAAAAGAAGGTGTGTTAAAAAACCCATCCAGAGGTAAATACGCTTTAAGTGGAAAAGATAGATTTAGTCCAGTTATTGATACTAAATTAAAACGACTGTACAATAAAATAAAAAAAGATTATCCATTCATTGAATTCTGTGTGTGGAACACTTTATGGTTAAACCAATTTATGCGCCATCAACCCTTTAGATTTTACACCATAATTGAATTGGAAAAAGATGTGGCACAGTCCGTTTTTTACAAGTTGAAAGACCAAGGCAAAACCGTTTTTTTAGAACCAGATGCTGAAACTTTCGAGCTGTACATTCATAATAGTGATGACGTCATAATTCTAAAACAGTTGGTATCTGAAGCACCTTTAGTCGAAACCGAGAATATCGTTATTCCATTGCTGGAAAAATTGTTGGTCGATATGCTTATAGACACTAATTTATTTGGTGCACAACAAAGTGAATTGAAATTTATTTACCAATCTGCATTCGAAAAGTTTGAAATAAGCAAAAGTAAGATGAAACGCTATGCCCACAGGCGTAATAGAGAGACGGAAGTTGAACAATTAAGCAATTTAACTTTGGCAAATAACTAATTTTATTGCCAAACATTAATTTTAATGATTAAAGAAACTACATATCAACCAGAGTGGATTTATGAAGTCAAAAAAAGATTAGGTAAAAAGTATGACCCAAAACTTATTGAAAAGGTTGTCTATGCCTTACTATTTTTGGAACAACTTAAAATCAACGAGCTAGATTTTATTTTTAAAGGCGGAACTGCCCTATTGTTAGCCACCAAAGAACCTAAAAGGTTTTCAATCGACATCGATATTATTACCGAGCAAAGCCAAAGCGACATAGAATCTGTTCTTGAAGCTATAAGTAAGGAAACTGAAGCGTTTACACATTGGGAAGATGACAATGACAGAAAGCACACGCCTGATGCACCAGTTGGTCATTTCAAGATGTTCTACAAAAGCAATGTAGATGGACGTGTCGAGCCAATTTTACTGGATGTCCTACACACACCAAATCCATATCCCGAACTTACAGAAATTCCGATTGCTCACAACTGGCTTCAAACACAAGGGAAAATCACAACAGTAAAAATGCCAACTTTTGATGCCATTTTAGGCGATAAACTGACTGCGTTTGCACCAAAAACCACAGGGATTTTATACAGCAAGGGAAGACCGGTTGAGATTATCAAACAGTTATTCGACGTAGCGTTTTTAATGGATAATATTTCGGACTTGGCAACCGTCCGTAACAGCTACACAAAAGTAGTTGCAGAGGAAATAGCGTTTAGAAAACTAAACATAACCTCAGAACAGGTTTTGGAAGACACCCAAAAAGCCTGTTTTATAATTTCCGTCCGTGACACAAATTCCGAGGAATTTAAACATCTGCAAACTGGAATAAGCAATTTTACCAATTTTACATTGGTAAGGTTCAATATTGAAGAAGCCATTACAGCTACTTCAAAAGTTGCATACTTATCTGAACTGATTAAGGCTGATAGTGACAGCGAAATCGAAAGGTTTACAAATCCGCTTGACGTTAAAGATTGGTTGATTGAGAACCCTCAATTCACCAAGCTAAATAAATTGAAAAAGAGCAATCCGGAAGCGTTTTTTTATTGGTTTAAGGCAATAACTTCACGTTAAAAGCTCATATTTATTGAGGCTTTTTTGAACACACTATTCTTCCCAAATGATGCTAAGAGCTCTACCCTTAAAAGTAATACAATGCTCAAAAAATTTTCTTTGAATATTGCCTTCCTTAACGTAGTTGAAAATATCAACTGCCCAAATCTCTTCTTTTTTGAACAGGTTATCAGTAATGTTCTTAAAGTATTCGCCCATTACTGTATTTGGTGCCACCTTGTTTTCATATAACAGGTATTTGTAGGGAAAATGTTCGCTACAATATTTCCAACGTATTTTTCCATTCTCGCCATAGACAATCATAATATCGTGATTTCCTATATCTGCAAACCTGAATGCACAGGCAGTCCTGCTGACTTTATACTCGTCCTTCAAATAATCTACCAATTCAATACTAAAGGTTTTACGATAAAAATCTTTTGAGAACCTTTCTTCTGGCATCAGCAAACAGGATGCAAAAAAATCCGCCTCTCTTTCAATTTGGTTAAATTGCTTTTGGTTAGTTCTAGACGGATGTGGTTCTAACAGTCCTTTTTTCAATCCTATCCTGTGAGAGTCAATGTAGTAGTGTCCCAGCTCGTGTGCTAACGTAAACCTTCCTCTTGCAGAATCTGGTCTATTACCCAAATCGGTATTTATGTGAATATAAAACTTTCCATTATCATAGAAAGTCATTCCATCAAAGGTGTTCTTGCCGTAGCTGTCATAAAATACCGATAGACCTTCATCATCTAATATTTTGTCAAGAGGCGTTGTCTTTTCTTCATATTCCAATGCAATACTTTCTGCTAGTTCCTTTATGCTTGGTCTATTCCGAATCACTAGAATCTTGATTGTGTTTTTTTCGCATCTTATCTATAATATGTTGAGGCAATTCTTTCTTTCCTTTTCTTGCGACCATTCTTAGGCTTTCAATTTCCTCAACTACATCTTCTTCAAACATTGTTATGACTTTTGGCTCTCTATGAAACGTATTATTAATTACGGCAATTGGGTTAATAGATTTATCATCCAACTTATAATCATAATCTTCATATAATTTATTGAACCTATCTAGTTCAAGTTCATTACTAGGGAATAAAAACCCTGTTGAACCTAACCAACTGTCCAATTGAGCTGTTTCAATTAGTTCTATTTTCTTAGGCTTGGCCATTATTCATAATGTCTAAATAGTTAGTAACGTGTCTATCCGCATCGCCGTAATAGGTGTTCACGGATTTTTGGGTTAAAGAGAGTTTATCTCTAAGCAGTTTTGTAATTGTTCTTGGCACTTTTTTACCTTCCTTTCGATAAGCTCTATAAGTAAAATAAATGATTCGATGCTTTTCAGATAATCGGGTAAGAGCTCTTTCAATGGTTTTAAGTTTTGCCACAACTACCCTTTTTGCCTCAGCGTCGTCTGGTATGTCAAACTTTGCCAACAACTCATCTGCATTTCTAACCAGGCTTAAATCTTCTTCTTCAGTAGGCTCTGCACAAGTGTTCTTTTCGCCATATTTAATTATTTGGGTGTATAAAATTCGATACATCCAAATAAGTATTCCCTTATCCAAATCTCTCGCTTTGGACTTGTCTTTGTCAAATGTTGGGTATTTCCAAACTCTGGCAAAAGTACAATGCGCTATTTCCAAAGCCACCACCTCGTTATATCCATACTTATTGCAGTAAATCTCGGACTTACGTTTCAAATCTTTCTCAAATCTATAACAGAATTGCACAAAAGCGGCTTCTGCCTCTTTTGGAAATTCATCTTTAAAAGAAATATAATCCAGCAGGTCAACGCTAGGTAGTTTTTCAAAATCTATGTCCTGATTAGTACTTGTATTCATCTATATACCAAAACGGATATATCTATAATGGTATATGAGTGGACAGCACTCATAAAACCTTTGGTTAAACAACAAAATGCTATAAGTAAATAATGAAAATCAAATATAAAAAAAGTAAGTTCAACTAAAAATTAAAACTATGGCTAAAGATTCATCTGGTAAAAAGTTCAATAGAATTCCTGAGCACAAAAGAAAAGTAGGCGGAAAAACTATTACTATCAAGGAACATATTAGAAGTAACCGGAAAGACAGTAAAGGAAAGTAATGAGCGGAAATCCACAGCTCTGAATGGATATTGTTTAACCTAAAAATTCATTTTTATGAATAGTATTAATTTCTCTAAAGGAAAACTGAGTGTATGTCGCAAGGGCAATTGTGTTAATGTAAGTGGAGATATGGCAAAAGCCGTAGTCTTTGGTATTGCAACACTCGTTGTTATAAGTGGCATAGCTTCAATATTAGAGCAATCTAATTAGAAGATTGATTGTGGTGATTTTGTATGCAGAATTACCACAATCAAAATTTATTAAACGGTCAATCTGTCACAAGATATGAATGGCTTAATAATTGAAATTTTAAAATAAAAATTATTATGACTGAAGAATACAAAAAAGAAGTGATTGAAATTTTGGAAAATCTGGGAAAGCAACTCGATATTTCTGAAACTCAATATAATGAAGCTGTAAAAAGTTACGAAGCAGTTGGTGATTGGCTGTCTAAAGAAGGCTCGCCACTTTATCCATATAACCCAAGGATACTTCCTCAAGGTTCCTTTATGCTGGGCACAATTATAAAGCCTATTAACGATGAAGATGATATTGATATAGACCTCGTTTGTAAACTGAATGGCAAACCAATTTATTGGACACAAAAACATTTAAAAGATGCTGTTGGAAATAGGCTCAAAGACCATTCTACCTATAAGGAAATGATTGAGGATAAAGATGGTGGTCGAAGATGTTGGACACTTGAATATTCAGACAATGCTAACTACCATATGGATATTTTGCCATCTATTTCAGATAAAAATTTTACGGTTCTTTTGAGCGAATCCTTTAACAATAGCCAACATATAGATGCTAATAAACTGGCGATTCGTATAACCGATAAGGAAGAGTACCACTATTCGACCGAAACGGACACAGAATGGTGGATGAAAAGTAATCCTTTCGGCTATGCCAAATGGTTTTATCAAAGAGCCATATACAGTTCAACAAAAATGTTCGCTCTGAGCGAATCTGTTGATCCTGTGAAGCCATACCAAAAAGAAAAGATGCCCTTGCAACGTGTAATTCAGTTATTAAAACGCCATAGGGATATTATGTTTTGTTCAGATGAACTTGATAGTGAAAACAGGCCCATTTCTATTATAATTACCACTTTAGCTGCCAGAGCTTATGACAGAAGCGAGAACATCGTTGATGCTTATGTTAATATTGTGAGCACAATGCGTGGCTTTATAGAAACGAAACTGAACCGGAAGACAGGCCGTTACGAAAGATGGGTAAGTAACCCTGTCAATGATGAGGAAAATTTTGCGGACAAGTGGAGCGATGTTCCCCAAAAAGAAGAATATTTCTATAAATGGTTGGATAAATTGGAGGAAGACCTCGAAACAATCAAGTACAGCCAAGGAGTCGGCCTACAACGGTTGAATGAATCCTTTTCAGCACAATACGGCGACAAGGTCGTAAATAAAGCTTTTGCCGACTATGGCGAAAATAATCGAGTTCTAAGGGAATCTGGTTTGAGAAAAATGGCAGGAAGAACAGGTCTTTTAGGGTCGGTTGGTACTTCAATACCAAACCATAATTTTGAAGGTAATTTATGAGCAAATTTTTTAAGACAAACAGGAAAAGAAAAGTAAAAGGTATTCTCTCTACTGAACAATTGAAGAGGATAAAAAAAGTATTTCCAGAAATCAAGGTCTTAAAAAGCGGATGGGATAATTTTGAAATCATTGTTCAAATTCAACCCACTGCTATAAGCGAGTTATATGATGTAAAAGTTGTTTATATGGAAAACAAATGGGTAAAAATTTTTGTTGTCAATAAAACATTGGAAATCGCAAAAAGCAGAACAAAACTGCCTCACGTTTATGACTGTCAAAAGCAGCAGCTATGTCTTTATTCGCCATCTAAAAAAGAGTGGAATGCGCACAATTACATTATTGATACAATCATTCCTTGGATAAGTGAGTGGCTATACTACTATGAATTATGGTTGCCCGAAGGCAAATGGTTTGGCGGTGGTCATAATGAATACCCTAATGAGAACAAAACAAATATCTTGATAAATGAAGAATACAAAATTTAAAATATTGTCGATTGATGGCGGTGGCATTAAAGGTGTTTTCCCTGCATTGTTCTTAACACTTTTAGAAGACGAATTGAAAAATCGCTCTGATGGCAAAACTAAAATTTATCAGTATTTCGACTTGATTACAGGAACATCAACTGGTGGCATTATTGCTATTGCATTAGCCTTGGGAATACCTGCAAAAGAAATATATCAACTTTATTTGGATAATGCCAAGAAAATTTTTGGCAGCAAAAAACCTTTTTTCATTGGTCAAATCCTTAATTCAGCACACGAAAGAGAATTTTTGGAAAACCTTATTCGTGAAAAGTTCAGAGATGCAAACAATGGAATTGAACCAAGGCTTAGCGATTGCAAAACAGATGTTTGTATTCCTATCTATGATTTGATAAAAGGCAACCCAAGTGTGTTAAAAACCAAATATCATCCAGCTTTTGAGCGAGATTATCACATTCCGGCTTATCAAGCTGCTATGGCCACTTCTGCTGCACCTACATATTTCGACCCATATACCTCAGAATATATTGACCTTAATGGCACACAAAAAGACTTTGTAAACAAAGTTGATGGTGGTATAATGGCAAACAACCCTACATTAGTAGCGGTTCTAGAAGCCTTAAAGGCTTTTATAGTCGAAATGTCTCAGCTCGAAATCCTTTCACTTGGAACTGGATATAAAAAGTTTACCGATGGTAATTCCCGTAAAAAATGGGGTTTGCATTATTGGATGGTAAAGAATAGTAGAAAAAGGCTTATTGATTTATTTATGCAAAGCCAATCACAATTAGTTGCAAATTACATAAGCCTGCTTTACCAAGGGATAGACAGAAGTGAAAGAGATAATCCAAATTTTGTCTATGACCGGATAGATGTTTTGTTGAACGAGGATAATAATATCGAAATGGACGAATCTGACAGAATTAAAATTAAGAATTTTGCAGAATTAGCATCTATTGAATTTCAACACAACAGGACTACTATTCTGAAAAATCACTTTTATTAAATACTATATTACTTTTTCTTTGCTTTAGGTCTAAGTTCTTTAAATAGTATGATGATAATTTGTTTTATAGTAGTAATTATTTTTTCTAAAAATTCTTTCATAATCCAGCATTTAAATAGTTATTCAATTCCATTAAAATAATCAATGCCATAGTTCTGAGCGTTTCAGGTTTTCCTAGATAAAAGCTCTCATCCCAATTACTCAAAAAACCTAATTCCAAAAGCACAGAAGGACAATCGCTAATTGTTTCCCGCACCACCTGAAAATCAGCAGACTTCACACCCCTACTCTCAAAACCCAATTTCTTATTAAGCGCATCTTGCATTCGAAAAGCAAACCAGACGGAATCATCTTGATATTTTGATTGCTTATTGCTCACATACACTTCCACACCTCTTGCATTCGGATTATCCGAATGATTACAATGTAATGAAACAAACAACTCTGCTTTAAGAGCATTGGAGAGCTTCGGTCTATCGGATAACGAAATCAAAGTGTCATTATACCTTGTTAAGTAAATATCTAATGGTTTAGCCAAATTGTTATTTAGCTTCAAAATCGCATTTGCGATTTCCAATACAACATCCTTTTCTTGAATTCCATTTACACCTATCGCACCAGAATCTTTTCCACCGTGTCCAACATCAATTATTATTCGTTTTTGAGTTGCATTTTCCTGCCCAAAAATGATACACATTTTTAAGAGCAAAATCACAAAAGTGACGTTTTTGAGCACTTTTTTCATTTTCAAATTTTGGGTTATTAACAATTCAACTTCCAAAAATCATAGAATTTGATGCCAAATAATATCATCGGAAATCAAACAAAATCAAATAATATTTTATTCACAAATATTTGATTATCAGTTATTTGTAAACAAATATATGTATTTTTCCAATAACAAAAACAACACAAATTTTTAAACTTTTCAGTTATGAAAAAATCAAATTATTTCGCAGTATTTATTTCACTTATCTCAACATCTCTTTTTGCACAAATTGGTGGCATTGAGGATTCTGTAAATGACGTAGGTGATACCATAAGAACAATCTTTCCAATTTTACTCGGTGTTATTTTTTTAGTTGGTTTCCTTTTTAATGCAGGACACTTCTTTGGCGAGAACGCAGATTTAAAAAAAGGTATTACCAGAGTTTTGGTATTCGTCTTAATTGCGGGTGCTGTTGTTGGGATATTTACCTATCTAATTGGAATCGTAGTATAATGAAGCGATTCGAGGTCTATAGAAATATTAGGAAAAAGGCAGTCATTTTTGGGCTGCCCATTTCCCTGTTTGCCTTAATGATGATGTCCATACTTGGATCCTTAATGATTATCATTTTTTCATTCAGTTTCGGAATAATTATAGGCGTCTTAATTTTTAATGCTGCGCTTTACATTGCATTAATCCGAATCACAAACAATCCACAATTATTTCAGATGGCGAAAGCCTTCCCGAAAATTATCAGTAACAAAAGAAATTCAGGCTTCGATTATGAACAAGATTAATCTTTCAGCATATCAACCCATTGCAGATATTCAGGACAATATCGTATTTGCCAATAATGGTAATGTCGTTTTGTGCTATAAAGGTAACTTACCAGAAATTTATTCGTTGTCCGAAAAGGATTTTGAAGATATGCACGGTGCTTGGTTTCAGGCTTTGAAATCTTTACCGATTGGTACTGTAGTTCACAAACAAGATATCTACCTGAAGAAATCCTATTCTTCTGAACAGCTTCCGAATAAAACTTTTTTAGAGAAGGCGACACACGAGCATTTTAAAGGTCGTGGACATATTGAACACAAATGTTATTTGTTTTTCATCTTGACCAAAAACAAAGCGCTCAACAATCCAAAATATGTCAATCCGTTCCGAAAGGTTTCAAAGGGAATTGTACAGAAACTGGATGACAACATTAAAAGCTTCGTCAACTCGGTAAGCGATTCTGTTTCCTTCATTAATAATAGCCGAAAAATGGCATTCCTTCCACTTAAATCGGAAGAGATTCAGAAACTGACAAGTGGCTATTTTAATGGCTTCAACGAAGGTTTTGACACCGATATTTTATTGGATAAGAAAAGCGTCAATATTGGCGAAAACCATTTTGATGCCCTTGCCATCAATAGCGAACTGTGCTTTGGCGAAAGTGTACAGAGTAGCAAGACCAATGAGAAATTCACTTCTGACGATTTTGTGTTTCATCAAGGGTTTATTGATGGCTTAGGGCTTACGCTTAATGAAAATCATATTGTCAATCAAATCTTGTATTTGGATGACAAACAGAAGTGGCGCAAACTACTTGATAAGAAAATCGAGGAACTGAACAAAAGTTCAAACTTTGGCTCACAAAATAAGGTGGTACTTGGAAAGATTCAACATATTCTCGACCAAATCAATGCCGATGACAATGCACGAATTATTCGTGGCCATCTTAATATTGTCTATTGGGCAAAGGAAGCCAAAGAGCTTGACAAAATAACGTCGAAGATAAAGACTGAATTTAAAGAATTGGATATCATCCCCTACTATCCAAGAGGCGAAGAACGCAAAAATTATATCCTAAACAGTTATTGTTGCTACTCGTCCAATTTTTCGAATAATGATTTATATGTTACCGACTTAAAGCACGCCCTTTGCCTGTTCATCAACAACACAAATTATAAGTCTGATGCGACCGGAATTATCTTTAATGACCGTGAACATAACATTCCAGTTTTAAAGGATGTTTGGGATGAACGTAAAAAGCGAATCAAAGCTCGAAACTTTGCCATTTTCGCGCCAACTGGCGAGGGCAAATCTTTTTTGGCCAATAATATTTTACGCCAGTATTTTGAAAGTGGCGTCCGTCTGGTCATTATCGATTTGGGTGGATCGTACACCAAATTCGCAAAGCTCTATCCTGAACAATATACCGTACTTCGTTATGAGAGCGGAAAGAATTTAGGTATCAACCCATTTTACATCAGTAACCAAAATGATCTGACACCAGAACGTCTTGAGGATTTATCGGTGTTCCTTTTTGAATTGTTTGCTTCAGATTTGAAAGTTACCAAAGCCCAATCAGTTTCCATCAAGAAAATACTGCGCCATTATTACGATAGCATTTCAGAAAATCATTCTTTGGAAGGGTTTTACAGTTTTATAGAAAAGAATCAGAAAGACCTTCTGAACACCTTAAAAATCCATCCCGACTACTTCAATGTTACAAGCTTTTTGCACGTAATATCTGAATACGTCGGCGATGGTTTATATAGCTTTCTGTTTGAAGTTAGCGAAGACCAGACCTATAAAATTGAGGACAAACGATTGATTGTTTTTGAACTGGATGAAGTGAAGGACAATAAGGAAATACTGTCCGTAATGTTGAAGCTGATTAAGTCAGCTATCCAAAGAACAATTTGGAAAAACCGTGCTGAAAAAGGCATCATCCTATTTGACGAGTTCGCCAAGCAACTAAAGTTTGAAAACGTATTGGAAAGTGTGGAATTCTACTATCAAGCCATACGGAAACAAAACGGTGCGATTGGGATTATTCTTCAATCCATCAATCAGCTTCCTAACAATTCAACTTCGGCCAGCATACTGGAAAACACACAGGTTATTTACAGCTTGAACAATGAAAAAGGCTATGACGAACTGGTTAAAAGGCTCAACCTTTCAACCCACGACTTAAACCAATTAAAGTCTATTAAAAACAATCTTTCCGGACCACGGAAGTACACCGAAATGTTTATCAAAATCGGGAGGGGAAGCAACATTTTCCGTCTTGAAGTTCCAAAGGAAGTGTATGCAGCTTATTTGACCGATGGAAAGGAAAACGAAGAAATAATGAAGCTCTACGAAGAGCATCACGATATGAAAAAAGCAATAATTCAATTCACATCTAAAACATAATATTATGAAATCGCAGATTCACGAATACCAAAACAAATATTTAGCAATGAGTAAAACAAAAATTTTAGTACTCGCAATGGCATTGCTGTTCAGCTTGAACATTAAAGCACAGGGAATGCCAGTTTATGACAATACCAATTTTATTAGTTTAATAAAACAACTATTAGAATCTGGGAAGCAAACCGCAAACATTATCAAGACTGTCAAGTTCTTAAAAACAGCAAAAGAAAACATTGAAAAGGTCAACGATGTGGTTAGGCAATTGAATGCCGTTCGTGAGATTGGCCGTAACAATCAGCGACTCATTGATGTGATGCAGGATGATTTAAGGGACATTCTTGATAGCCCTTACATCAAGCCCGAAGAAGTTGCAAGGGTTTCTGAATCATTCACTGCCATTGTAGAAAATTCTTTGGATACAATGAATTTCATAGATGAAATCCTATCCAGCGATTATCTGAAAATGAGCGATGCTGAACGTGCTGAAATCCTCAAACAAAAAGAACTGGAATCAAAGGAAATGGTTTCTAACGTCAAAGCCAAAACGAAACGCTACAAGGATATTATTTCCTTCAGAAAAATGCAAGATAAAATCAATAACCGCGAAACTGAATATTAAGGATGACCGCAACCATCATTTTAGGGATTGGACTGGAATATATAGACACGGTTTTTCAGACCATACAGAACAGCAGTTTCTCGCAATATACTATTGCAGGAATGAAAACGCTTGCTGTTCTGTTTTTTCTGGTCAATATCCTTAAAAAGTACAATGAAGGTGTTGCAGATAAGGATGGTTATACTTGGGGATTGAGTCCTGGAGAGCTGGCGAAGAATTTTGCAATTGTACTTTTGGTCATTTTCTCGACACAGGTATTAGGTTTTTTCGATGGCATCTTGGTTTCTATAGAAGCACAATACCGAGGAACTGCACCAGCTTTGTTGCCTTTGCAAATGCAGGACATTCCGATAGAGGAAGATGTAAATCTAATTGATGCTGCAAAAAATGCAATGACATTGCTTTATGAAGCTTTGGTAACGCCACTTTACGGGTTCAAAATATTTGCCTTTATCATTGGGATTATCCTATGGATTTTAGACCTGTTTATTTATCCGCTCTTTTTAGCAGAACGATTCTTCCTTTTGGGTATTATGCAGGCATTTTTTCCGTTGGTCATCAGTTTAGCTGTATTTGAAAAATTCCGGTCATTGGCTTATAATTTTTTTAAACTATATGCAGCGGTATATATGCTCGTGCCAGCCTTCTTTTTGGTCAATGTATTTGTTAATGCGCTATACACAGAAATCAACACAAACTTTTGGAATAACCTTTTTGGTACGGATGTAGGTCAAGGTTTTTTTGCTCCTGTAGTACAACTTGGTTCAGTAGGCTTCATTGTTTTCCTGAAATTCAAATTATATAGACGCGCCACGTCCTTCACGTTAAGATTATTTTCCAACTAAAGCAAAATCAGAATGAAAACACCTTATAAGAATATTTATAACATCCTAAAACTAAATAGGTTCATCGTTTTGGCAGTCGTAGTATTTGCCTTTTTGGCGAGTACATTTTCCGTTTGGATAGCATTTAGAACTAACAAAAATGCACTTAATAGTGCCTTTGCCATCAACACCGATGGTAGCATCATTCCATTAAAACTCGTTACCCAAAAAGAAAATTTCAAGGTTGAAGCTTTGGCGCATTTGGAACTGTTCCACAATTACTTCTATAACATCGATGCAAGCAACTATGAATGGAACTTGGAAAAAGCGCTTTGGTTGGGCAATAGTTCAGTTGACAATCTGTACCGCCAGAAAAAAGCGGATGGCGTTTACAACCGCTTACTACAGTATTCGTTGGTTCAAAAAGTGTTGAGTATTGATTCAAGGATATTTGAAAATAATAATTCATATAGTTTCACTACGACTACCATTTTTGAAATCAATAGAGGTACCATAATTGACACCTACGAACTGGTTTCAACTGGAAACCTCATAATGGTCAATCGGAACTTCCCGAATAATCCACACGGATTATTGATAACCGATTATTTTGAAAACACCTTAAAAAAGCTGAACAATGAAAATTGAGCCGACCCGCTTGCCGTCGTGCAGGTAATCGGGATTTATAAACCACGATTATGAAATGAGCCATAACTGTTTTGATACTAATCGAAATATTGGCTGGCGAATTACATCTGACAATTAAAAACAAATAAATATCAACAGATGAAAGTAGAAAAGAATAAAATAGTTTTTGCTGCGGTTTTGGCAGTAATCTTCATTTTCCTGATATCATACTCTGTAATGGTAATGGGTGGTGATGAAAGTGAAAGTAAAAACCTTGAGCAAACATTGATACCTGATTTGGAAGAAAACCAAAAGCAATACAACTCAAAATTGGATGCTATCAATGATTTGAAGGAAGTTCGCGAAACCAACGCTCCGAGTATCTATGATGAAAAACTGATTGATTCCCTTGGCTTTTATAGTGCAGATTTGCCTACACGTGAAAAAGAACGTATCGTGGATAGCATCTATTCAGCAGGAAAAATCAAATATTCTGATTTGACTTATCAGAATCTTGGTAACAGAAGAACATCTCAAAAAAAAGTTCAAGAAGTAGATTCCGCAGATATAAAAAGAGAACAGAAAATTGAAGCTAAAGAATTGGGCCTGGAACATCAATTATTTTTTGCTGCTTCTCCCAAGCCAAACGATTTTTCAATCATCGGGCATACGGATGAAACAATTTATGTGGTCGTCGATGGCGACCAAGTAGTAAAAGCAAACTCCCGATTACGGATGCGACTTACCAAGGATGCAATGATTAACAATAAGCAAATGCCAAAAAACACACTCGTTTTTGGATTTATCAGTTTTCAGCCCAATCGTGCTTTAATAGAAATCGAGAATATCAAGCACCATCCCACCAAACTCAAAGCTTTCGATATACAGGATGGTAGTGAGGGCATCTATGTACAAAACAATTTTAGGTCAGAAATTACCACGGAGGTTCTGGACGATGTTATAGGCGATATCAATATTCCGAGTGTTCCCGAAGTTGGTGGTATTACTAAAATCCTAAAACGGAAAAATCGAAGCATTAAAGTGACCGTGTTGAACAATTATAAGCTTATTCTAAAACCAAAATTATGAATCTAACAGGTTCTCAAAAATTCACTATTATGAAAAAATATATTATAACTTCATTATTTATAGCTGTTGCAACTTTTGTACCTCGACTTTGTTGGGCGCAGGTAACAGCACAAGAAACAATCGTAAAAGATACCATCTATGCGAATGACACTAAAAATGTTGCGCTGTTTTTTCCAGAGCCTATTCGGCAAGGCATAACCGGTTCGGACAATTTTATATTTACGTATAACCGAGAAAAAGAGCAGTATTTCGGTTTGCTTCAAGCAAAGCCTGGTAAAGAAAGCAATCTTCTGATAGTCAATAGAGATGGTTCAATTTTTTCGTATATTGTAAGGTATAAAAAGAATTTAACCAAGTTCAATTATTTCATTCCGAAGTCAAGTAGTATTGGGAACGAAAGACCAATAATGAATGATTCTATTTCGGTTGCTACTGCTGAAAGTAATGTTGATAACAGAAATTATTATTACAAGAAATTCAGTTCTTATCTTCTTGAAAGAAAGCAGCGTGTAGGTAGGATTAAAAAACGAACCGAAGGTATAGTTTTAAGCGTCGAAAACATTGTTTTTGATACGGAAGAACTTTACTTTGTCATTCAAATTAAGAATAATTCTACTTTGGATTACGATTTGAATTTCTTAAAACTCTCGGTTGAAACAAGACAGAAAGGAAAAAAGAAATCGTTACAACGTCTCTATCAAGAACCGTTATTTAAACACAATCTGCCTTCCAAAATAAAAAAAAATGAAACAGCACGGTTTGTATATGTAATACCAAAGTTTTCATTATCCAATGACCGTAGAGCAATTTTGGAAATACGCGAAAAAGATGGCGAACGTAATATTGAACTGAAAATATCACATAGTTATATCAATAACCCAAATTAGTAACGTTATGAAAAATTTAGTCATTTGCTCGTTCTTACTGTTGTTCTTCTCCTGTTCAGAAAACAAGAATCTTTCCCCTTCTGAAACTGCCAAAGTTGTTGCCGAAAGTTTTTATCACGGCGATGAAGCTACATTAAAAAAACATACCACCGCTGAAGGATATGCAAACCTTTCCAGCATTCAAGCAATGTTTACTGAAGATAAAGATTCAGAAGCTCATTTTAAGGTGGTGGATGAAGCTATGGATGGTGAGGTGGCTTGGGTTAAATATTCAACGGCTTACGACCCAAAGTCCGGTGTTTTTAAACTGGTTCAAGAAGATGGCCAATGGAAAGTAACGCATAATGGACCGAGGGATAAGGGGCCTTTTTAAATTTTCACGGATCAACTTTTCAAATCATACAGAAGATCGCAAAAAAAACTTTGTAGTGCCTTAATAATTGTTTTAATTGAGAGTGAAATTAACAGGGAATTCTAAACGACACTTATAACAAAATTGGTTTCTCAAGCACTATGAAGTTGTATAAAATCGAACATAAAGTGCTTTAAAGTAAAGCTATTAATGTGTTCTGATTCGTAATAAGCATAGTGCAAATTATGTGGCTTGGCGTGTAGACATTCGGAAGCTCTCTTATCTTTTTTCAAAAGTTTGTTTACTCCTTCAACTGTTTTACCCAAATCTCCTTCAAGTACATAGCCAAGTAAGCAACCATTCTCATATTTATGTGAGACAAAATTGTTGATGCCTGTATCTATATATCGTCGCTTTAGGCCAGAATCAGTTTCCTTCAGATTTTTTGCTTCCATATGATATTCATATTCAAGGTCGGAATTTATGGTTACCAATCGAAGGTCTATACGAGGTAACTTTGCGGCAAAACCCTTTTCCTTTTTAGTATCATTTTTAGGTAAATGTTGCTCAACATTCGTTACGATATTCCACTTTAATCGTAGCGGATTTTGATTTATGTGTGTATGCAGTTCCGATGTGATATCATTCTCATCCCAATTGAGCTGGATAACCTTTGTTACCAAAAGTTTTGCATAAGATTCCATTATCAGCTGAAAACATTTATCTTCGAAACCTCTCTTAAAGCTGGCAACTATTACTTTGTTCAATCCCATTACTTATACTTCGTTTAAAATTTCCAGAATTAATTCCGAAGCATCTTCAATTGCCATTGATTGTGTCCAGAATCTTTTCTGATTGGGACGAATAATAAAAATGTCGTTACCAGTTTTGTAATTTAATTTTTTTCTGAAATATATATTTGTTGCCTTCTTTTTCCATAATTCCTTATCCAAAACTTTCAGTATGTCATCAATCGGCACAATTGATTTTAAGACTGCTTTTTCAGTATCTTCAAATGTAACTTTAGTTATCATCAGAGGCGAAAAATGATTCACTTTTACAAATATTGTACAATTGGCATACAGATTCTGATTTTGCAAAAAGTCATTCAAATATTCTGATACTTTCACAGCATAATCTTGAATATCCTGAAGGTTTGTTGGACCAAGAACATATTGATACCTCTTAATTAATAATGGGATAGTAAATTCAACAAAACTATCTACGATAAGATTCTCGTCCTTTGAAAAGTTAAAACACTTAAATATGTATTCATCAATCTGCTTCTCTTGCTCTTTTAAACTATTATTTAGAATTTCAGATTCACTACACATTCTGTCATATATTTCAGCTAAATAATATAAATTCTCTTTAGATAGAGAAAAAGGAAGTTTGTAAACTTCGTTTGGTTTAATTTCCTCTCTTTCTATTCCGATGGATGCCGAACAAAGAAAAAGATAATAATAAGCAAGTTTTGAGTTTATGAAACAAGTTAAGCCTTTGAGTAAATTAGCATCACTATGACTGACACCTAAAACTTTACTATTGAAAGAGCAATCTTCATTTTCATAGGAAGCACAAATTTTCCAATTGGAAAGACCTTCTTTAATTAGAATATGCGGCGCAAAATAAGTTTTTTTCGCTCCCACACGTCTAAAAACATCTATGGTAGGTATGTCGCTTACTGACACACCATAATGTTTAGCGTATATTTCTTTAGATTTTAGAGAAAGCCCAGAATTTAAGTCCGAAAACGAATTTGACGCGTATCTCCGAATATTCTTCGGTGCAATATATCTATTAGGAATTTCAGTATCTACTTTAGGGTTCTTTGTGGAATCATTCAAATATTGCAATCCTGAACCTCTATCAAATTTTTCATCTGAAATAAACTGCTCCAGACTATCTAAAGAATTTAATTTATGAATCAATTTCATATCCCCATTTCCACCCCACATTGCAATTTTCCAAATTTTAGAAGTCGGATTTTTGCATTCTTCTCGGGGAAGATATTTTAAATCTGTCCCATCAATACTAACACCTTCAATAACATTGGATTTGATATAAGTTTTGGGAGCATAATAAACAATAGTATCAGTTTTCTTGTTTGGTGCGTTTTTTCTATAAAAGACAATACTGATAGGTCCCGTTGCAGAACCGAACAATTGCCCGCCAAAATCTTTCGGTGCATTCCGTAAAATGGAGAAATTATAAATCTTTTCTACATAGCATTCATTGAAAAGCCACTTTCTAAAATTTTGATACGTAATTTTAGTGTTTGTGAGTATTTTGGTATTGAAAATCAAGGCAATTTCTCCATTTTCAGAGAACGTTGTTGCTTTGTGCAAAAACGGTAGCACCATTTCTTTGGCAAAACCGTATTTATCGCTATAATCTCTTATAGCTTGAGATAGTTTCTTGGTGCCAAAGGGCGGATTTCCAACAACCAAGTCAAATTTAATGGCTTCTACTTCTGGATTCGATTTTATAGTATCACTACGAAACAAATTATTGCCTTGCTCTACCAATGAGCCGTCTGAAGGATCGTTTATCAAATAAGGCAATCGGTAATCTTTATTCTGCCAAATCGTTTTAGGATTTAAGTTATCTACCAAAGCCAAATAAAGACTGAATGCTGCCACCTTAATGGATTGTGGATGTATTTCAATCCCAAAAATATTATCCGTCAGCAACTTCTTCAACTCATTAAAGTCAGTAAGTTTTTTAGAGGTTGCATTTTCGTGACGCTTTACCAAACGTTTAAAGCTTTCTACGAGAAAAATTCCGGAACCACAGGTCGGGTCCAAAATCTTAATGTTGAAGTTTTTCTCTGACCTTGCAATTGGTAACTTTTCATTTAATATAAGTTCAACAAGTGATGGTGGTGTGTAATATGTACCAGTATCTTGTTTTAGAGTGGGGTTTATTTCGGAAAGGAAATTCTCGTAAATTTCACTCAATAATTCAATTTGGATAATACTAAAGTCGAAAAGTCGAAAATCTTCAAAGAGATTCTGTTTCTGCGAATCATCATTGCCATTAATAAAACATTTTTTGATTATTTGCAGATGCTCTCTCGAAATGGTTTCATTGTTATCAACAGTAAAAACATTACCATTAAAATATTCCTCCAACTTGCGGTAAAGCGAATACGTTTTATCTTCATCATCCAGAATGTCGAAATAAGATTGAGCTCCTTCTTTGATTCCAGAATAGAATTTTGCATCGGTTGCGCCCCTATCTTCCAAATATAGAAGAAAGAGAGAACGCATTATTATTTTATGGATAAGGTTAATCTCTAATCCATCGTCCTGTAATTGTTTGGCAGTATAGGTAAGACTATCTACAAGATATTTATCGACTCTTCGCTTAAGACTAATCTTCTTTCGAATCTCGACAGCTTCCTTCAACGTCCAAATAATACCGGTATCGATGGCAATGGTGGAAAAAAGATTTTGTAGTTCTTTTAATTTATTTTTATCCGAAAACTTGTAAGACTCTATTTCAAGCTTTTTAAGTTCCTTATTATAGTCAAAATCATTGGATTTTATCAACAAGGGTTTTTCGGCGCAATTGTAGATTCGTATTTCCGTTTCAGAATAAACGTAAAGAAAGATGACCTTTTTAAAGTTCCATATTTTTTTTTGTGCAGTGGCAATTTCTCGAAGAACCAAGTCATCAAATTTTTGGACTTCCTTTAAGAATACCGCTGGATAACTGTTATGATTGTCATCGGTGCTGAAATAAATTTCATCAATACCAAAATCCTTCACTTGATTTATGACACCTAATTGACTTTCAGAAACTTGATTAGGTTCTGAAATAACAGATACGGCCTTTTCCAAGCCTAAATTTTCTATTATATCAAAATCAATCATTTTGCAAATTGTCTAAAATCCGTATTAGTTAATCATATACTAAATATCTTTCAAAGGTACAAATGATTTTGTGAATTTGATAATCAGGATTTCATTAATATTTGGAATATTTCCAAGTTTATGGATAAATGGTTTTGTACCCATTTCAATACTTCTACCTATAGACTCTGATGTATTAAGTATTCATTTATCAAAAAATACTTCTTACCTGATATGTTAATTTATCACTGTATTTAACTTTTGTGAAATGACTTTTAAATAAGAGAATCTGTGGTTAAAAAGTAAGACTTTAAAGGAATACCGACTTTATTAACTCTATAGGGCTTTTGATATGGAAACAGTCAATTCACGTTTAAAATATAAATTATCGGTAGTCATCATACCGTTCTTCAATTCTTAACTTCTCATCTCTATTGATTTCGATGATTTCAAATTCCTCCTCGTAATCGTCCTTATCAATAATATAGGCAAGAACTGACAAAGTTGCCGTTACGTCCCTTTCTATTTCTTCAATTTTGGTTTTGAAGTAATAGGTAACTTTATCTTCATTATCATAATGGGAAAAATCTTCATCATCTATGACTAATTCAACTTTGAATGTTACCTCTGCCTCAATTTCAATTTCAATAGATTCTTTATCAATGGATACAATTTGGAATAATTTGTTTTTAACAATCACTTCCGTTATTTCAATGTCGTGAATATCATTCCAAACTACCATATGATACAAACTATCATCATCTAACTTAGACCGATACCAATTTTCAATCTCATCATCAATTTTATTTGAGTTTTGCTCAAATAGTTTATTAAGCACTGAAATCCTATGTTCTTCTGTTAGATAATATTTTAGTTTTTCATCGAGATAATTTTCGTAGTCTTTAGTTATTTCGAAATGTTCACTCTCGAAGTTTAAAAAATCTTTATCGGATGAAAATACGGTACATTTTAATTTCTTCTCAATACACCATTTTTCAATTAAGTCCAATGCAAATGCGTCAGGAAATTCATTTTTCTTGTCTCCACCATTAAACGGAAATTCATTTTTAAAATATTTCTCAAAAACGGTTTCTATATTTAATTCGCGATAATCAATTACAAGGACTTTTGATTTTAGAAGAATAGCATCAAATTCATCATTAAATTCCTTTTCAATGTTTTCATTAACGATTCGCTCAAAAATTTTCTTTCCTGCTGAATTGTTTCTTAATACACGGGACTCAAATTGATTTTTAAACTCATTTAAGTCTTGGACTGCTTTTCCTGAAAATTTCTTAAATCGGCTTTTAACCTCTCCAATCGTTATTTTCGTCATAACAATCTTAATCTTCTCTTCTTCAGAAAATTTGAGAAGTTGCCGAATTCTTTTTCCTTCAAGAAAATTCTCTTTAATAAAAATATTTGTATCGAGGACTATATATTCCATTCTGTACTTGTGGATTTGTTTAGATAAATTATTACCTTTTTAAATAGAAACTATTCAGTAAGCCCAAATTTTCGAAATAGAATAATTAATTATTATACTTCGTTCCTTAATACAGTTGTCTTCGGAAATAAACAGAAAATTTGGGATAGCCTGAAATGACCATATTTAAAATTTGTTATGTCTGTTTTTATCCGCTGATTAATTGCAGTCCAACTTTCTCTCTTTGCTTACTTAATTCTATTAGTTTTTCGCACAGTTCTATTTGAATTTGGAAATATTCCTGATTGAAATATTTATAACCAAATTCCATAGCATCTAATGATATTATAAATCGTTGTCTTGTTTGCTTTTCTGTATTGAAAAAAAATTCTCCCACTTCTTTTCTTTGGTTTTTATTTTTGTAATGAGTCAAAGCTTCTTCATAATCATAATGCCAGGGATTTCGCTCACAATCTTTTTTCCACATATCAAGATAACCAGAATCTTTAATAATTTGTGTGATTGTTGATTCCTTATCTAAATTTTCTAAAACATATTTTGATAATTGCTCAAATGTCTGAATATCTTCATTTGTTAGATTTCGAGCTTTTTCTAATATTACGTTTGTTATTTCTGTTTGTTGGTCAATTAGATGATTAACTTCGGTTGCATACTCAATCTCCTTTTCATTAGCACTTAATACTAATCTTTCTACACGTGTAAATTGCTGTGAATCCAAAATTTCTTGCGGTGTACAATAGTCTGGATTCTCAACAATTTTGAAACCTGCCTTTTCATATGCTTGAGCCACGAAACGAGTACAAAACTGTCTGTTAACTTCTTTCGCAATTAAAATCTCTTTTAAACGAGAAAGCCTTGCTTCTTTTGTTGAATATTCCGTCCCAATTTTTCCACGTGCAAAGAAGACTATATCATTCACTTGTTTTTGCGTCATATCTTGATTAAATCTCAAAACAACAACATCGTCATCATTTTTGAATATTTGACGTAATACATTAATTGATTGAACACCTAAACCATTTGATTCGATTGCACTTCCAACTCCAACATAGAGAATAGCGTGCGAATATTCCGAATTTGTTGATGCACGAATAAGGCGGCATTCACGAGTATTATATCGTGTTAAAATAACATCTCCTTTTTGTAATCCCCTAAAGTTAATAATGTACAAAATCTATTTTTTTAATATTACACATCGCCTATTATATAAGCTATAAATATAAAGCTATCCCTCTAAATATTACTGATACAATTGAATGTTTTAAAAAGCAAAGACATTTACTGATCGAAAATCGACCTCGCTTCTTCATAAATTCTCTCAAAATTTGCCTCTAAATCAGTTTGGAAAAACTGCTTCGATCTTCTTGGAAACTCTCTTTTTATTTTGGCTAACTTGAACTGAATTTTTTTATCCTTACCATCCGCATATGTGATAAACTCTCCTTGCTTTAATCGAAAGAAAACATCAGCCCTTATTTTTGGATTTTCCTTTTCTCCAATTGTAATTCGGGTATCAAAATCAAGGTTATGTCCTCGACTTATACTCTTGGTAGGATCCTTAATAATTTCAAAAAAGCGTTCATAATATTTTGCAGTATCTGGATCGTTGACTTTTCCAAAAAATTGATAAGAAAGATTGCTTAATATCGCTTTACTTGCTTTATCTCCATACATCATATCATTTTGTATCTTATCCTGCATCACATAAATCGTAGAAATATTATAGCTTCGGAGAGTTGCAGGAATGCGGTGCATATTCAATAAGCGAATAGTCGGAGCTTCTTCCATCAATAGAAAAGATGGTTTGCTATTTCGAACACTCATTTGTTTAGTTATAGTATGTATGATCGTAGCGATAACGGGCGAATAAGATGTTTCAAATTTCGGATTATTTACAATTGAAATTACACAAGGATTTTCTGGACTATTTATATTGAGTGGCACTTCATCTGCGGACAATGCCATAAAAATACGCTGTGTACTAATTCGTTTAAGCGCATTCGCTAAGGTACTTTTTACCCCCGCTGTCTGCCTTTCAGAATCCTTGCCACTAATAAAAGCATCTGCCATAGCTCTTGATGTGGTATTGGTTTCCAAAAACTTGATAAGACTGTCGGTATCGAGATACTGATAAATAGCTATTAAATGCGGTAGCGTACAGAATTCTGGATATGTAGTTTTCAGTTTCCAGATCAACCCACCTATCAATCCTTCAGCCGCATCATTGAAGAATTTTGTTGTTCCGGTTGTTCCAGATTCCCGTTGCTCCAAAAGGTTTTCGATTACCACCCTTGAAACCTCATTTACGCTTTCCTCGTTCTCTAAATAGCGAGGTGCTATAGGATTTACCCTATGGATGATTTTATCGAAGGAAATGACCTTAAATGGAATTCCTCCATCTTTAAAGAGTGGATAAGCCATTTCGGTCAGTTCAAAATCTTTGTAATCGTGAATGATGCCACAAAATCCTTCTTTTTGGAAATGTTTCAGGAATCCATACACAACACTCTCGGTCTTTCCGCTTCCGGCAGAACCAATAATTGATGCTCCACGTTTGATGTTGTCGAGTTTAAAGTTTCCTTTGGTCGTTGCAAAGTTGACCTGATACTTGCTATCGCCATTTTTTGGGCTTTCGGTTTTATGAAGGTAAACATACAATCCTATATTAATTAATATCAGAGGACAAACAAAATAAAGTGCTATTTGCACCAATGGTAATTGTTCATTTAAATAATACACAAAAGCGCCAATCAATAGAAAATTGAAGACAAATGCATATCTGCTAACCCGAAATATTCCATAGAAAGCACTACTGGCCAAACCAATAATAAAAAGTACAGTTACGAGATTGTCCATTTGCATAATTTTAAATTAGATTCCGATGGAACTCGATTTTATGGCCACTCCCGCACCTCGTCGTAGCCTATTAAAAATTTTCATTGCCAATTGTGCCTGTGTAACAGGAATACTTGGCATCATCGGGATGCCACTTTTTCCCATTATTTTGAACGCCAATGCTTTTTCGTTGGTGGGCAGTTTCATTAGTGAAGCAAAATAGATTTTCGGATTTTTGATGAAATCCTTTCTTGCCTTGTAGGTTTCGGCGAAGTTTCTTTGATAGCCAAAAGTCTTGTCAAACGTCTTTTCTGCACTTGTAAAAAATCTATCTCTATCAAATCCCCGTTTTACGGTTTTACCATTTAATTCAACATCAGAAGCTTTGTATTTACTTCCTGGGGACAAGCTGAATTTATTGGAAGCATCCTTACGGCTCACAATAATATGGATATGACTTTGGTTTCCAGCTTTTGGCATTCCTTGTACAATTCGTTTTCCGTTCTGTTGGTGCGGTGCTTCTCTTTCGAGTTTCACAATTTCTTTTTCCAATTTTTTCACATTCCCTTCCGCTCGCCCATCTTGCACATTTCGGATTTCAGTTTTAAGCTGAAGTATTTTTGTGGCATACGGTTGGTTTTCTTTTATCTGAAAGTCCGTTCCTTTGAAGGTTCTTTGGTGTTCAATTTTTGCATAGTATTTTATGTCATCGATTGTAATGGGTCGTCCATTGATTTCGCGATTAAATGAAGCCACATAATCCTTCATAATTTCACGGGTGTATTTTTGCAAATCTTGACTATGATTCTGCAAACGTTTCAGTTCGTATTTAGATGGGCTTACGGTAATGGAATAAAACCGTGGTTCGTGCTTTTCAAGTTTTGCAGTATTACCATCTATCTCCCTGACCACTTCTTCTGCTGAAATCTCGTCGCCATATTGGTTAAAGAAATGTTCCATATCCTGCTGTTCCAATCCCCGGTTTTCCTTCTCCAGATAACCAACAAAATCAGCCGAACTTTTAGAATAATTGCCTCCCATTTTTTGAGGTGTTATTGTTATGTACATCGCTAAAAATTTTTGAGGTCGTTATTAAGATTTTGCTTTTCGCGAAAGCGCACTTCCTTTTTTTCTTCCACGAATTTCTTTTCCAAAATCAACGTTTTCTTTTTCGGTTCTTCCATCTGAAAAAGTGATTCCAACATTGCAACTGTGGGCTTGGTTTGGGTCTTTTCAACATCCCTCATTATAGCAATTACTGCATTTATTCTTTTGAGTAACTTGGATTCTATGGTTCGCCCTGTCGGACCTAATTTTTCTTTTGGCGATATCTCATTGTAGAAGAAAAAATCAAGAATGGCCTCCATAGTTTCCGTATGTGTCTTGAAGTGCTTTTTCGAAAATTCTTGAAAACGTTTGGCAGTTTTCCTTTTGAACCTGATGGTGATGAATGAATCCATTTTCTTTCGCTTTTTTTTTGTGTTTGACGTAAATCCATCCCTGTTTACAGGCTCTTTGGAGGCATTTGACGCAAATCGAAGAAATTTATATAATCCGATAATTTTCAAGTGCTTGAAATTCAAGGGTTTATGCGTTAAAAGGAATATGTAACGTGGCTCTGCCCGTTACCCTCTTGCTATTCCTTTTCGTCACGCCATAGCGTGACAAAAATTTCATACAATCTGGCTAAAAAGCCAATTGCCCTTTTAGGAATTCGAAAATTCCTATATGTAAATTATAGATGGATACAGCTATCAGCGAAAGTTAAAAATGGGATAACTATATGAATTTATGTGTGCCGAATTACAGCGAAATAAAGATACGCTTTTTTCTCGACTTGAAATTAATTGTATACAAAAACACCTCCAAAAATTTAGAGGTGCTTGACTATAAAGTTTAGAAAATTAGATGTTGAAAATAAACGTATAGGAATATAAATTTCGTAATGCTTCTTCCTCTATCATCGTTTCAAAACAGGTATAATTTTCTCTTACGTATTTGCGAATATCGTCGCCAAATTTTCGTTCCACATCCTTTTTGGAATCTTCCAAAAGACGGTTTTGAGCCTTCTCGCTCAAGTCTGTAAAATTGAGATAAACCATAGCTTTAAATTTTAGTATTCACTTGGTAACATCAGCGTATCATTTACAAAAAATAACCGCAGTTCATCGAGCGGAAAATCGGTCGCCCGATAGCCGTGTTTTTCCAAAATATTGTCGTTGCCATCGCTGTAAATTATCTCGGCTTCATAACCCGAATAATCCTGTTTTTCTTCGGACAATCTTTTAAAATCTATGGTTATAAATTCGCTTCGGTTCATCAGACTTTTTGCAATTACGGAAGTGTCCGTAATTAGCCAAAAACAATCTGCCACATTAGCAAGATATTTTATTCCGTCCGTAAAACGTGTTCTTAATAATGGGATTTGATAGAACATTTCCGTACCGTGAAAATGTTGCAATCCTTCTTTGATTTCGTTAACTTGTGCTTTCATTTTAATTTGATTTTAAAGAGTTAATAATGAAAAAGAGGGCGTAACTTTCAAGAGGAACGCCCTCTTCCATTTTAAGTTCTACTTGTCTTTACTACCAAGTAAAAGGATTTCATTTGCTTCGATTTCGGTAACATATCGCTTGATACCCTCTTTGTCCTCGTAGCTTCGGGATTTCAATTTTCCCGTAACACCTACTTCCTTGCCTTTATCAACATATTTTTCAATGATTTCGGCAGTCTTGCCCCAAGCTACAACTGTATGCCAATTAGTTTCTGTTTGCTTTTCGCCTTTGGCATCCTTGTAATACTCGTTAGTTGCAAGTGAAAAACGGGCTACTTTTTTACCGCTTTCAAGGTTTGTAATGGTTGGCTCTTGTCCAACGTTTCCGATTAACTGTACGTGATTTTTTAAAGTACTCATAATAAAATATTTAAAGATTAATTAAAATGCTATCCGAACCATTCAGACAGTTTGCGTTTATATTTTTTTGAAGTGATTTACTTATTATATCTTGAGCGTTTTCCTTTTTTGTTTTTTTTGGTGCCGCTTCCTTTTTTATGTTTTTGTAAGATTTCATAAGTTTCATTTTAGATTTACTTCCCATAGCGCCCTCGCTGTTACCTTTTTTTGTTGCTGATACATTTTCAAGATTTTGAATTGATAAGGACTTATAAAAAGTGAAGCGCAGCGAGAACGGTTTATGCAGTCTGTTCAAGTTCAAAATGTTGGTATTTTGCTGGCAAAAAAAGGTTAGGGCAGCGAGGGTGCGGAAGTATTTCTAAAGACTTTTGTGAAGTACAATAACATTGGAAGTGGTACCAAATGATTAAATGGAATTCCGATTTGGCGGACTCCGTTCACGATTTCGGATATGAAATGAAGCGTCCCGTTCCAGCGCAGCGGATCGGGTTAGCGGAATGGAAAGTAGAAATTGGGGATGGTGTCCAAGACCTATTTAGAGAAGCTCTTTTCCCGAAAATAGAGCCTTTCGCGAAATGTAGGGGAATGGGCTGAACGGGTTATGAAATAGAATATACTTGTCTACTATAGTGTAAAGTGATAATTAAATATTTCATTCCTAATTTAACTATGCAAATATTTATGTTAAAATAACTTATAAGCATTGATTAAATTTTAGTATTTTGTTAATCAATAAATAATCGCTCAGTTAATGAATATATTTAAGAAAAAATTAGAAGATACAACTCCAAAACAGCTCAATTTTGAACCAACAGAACTTTTTCAAACATTGTTTCATAAAGAAGGATATGCTTATTTACGTGGAATACAGGAAGAAGTTTTAAATTCTTGGCATACTATTAGAAACCAGCGTGATGTACTTTGCAAAATGAATACGGGTTCTGGAAAAACGTTAGTTAGCCTTTTAATGTTGTATTCAAAAATGATTGAAGGTGTTGGACCTAGTTTATATTTATGTCCTGATAAGCAACTCTTAGAACAAGCAAAAATTCAAGCAGATTTATATGGAATACCTGTTTGCGAAATAGAATATGCAGGACAACGAAGTATATTTCCTAATGACTTCTTAAACTCAAAAGCAATACTTCTATGTACTTTTCAAAAGTTATTCAATTCGCGTTCGATTTTTGAAAGGGACAATATTGACGTAGGTTCTATTGTTCTTGATGATGCACACGTGTGCTTAGATAAAGCAAGGGATGCGACAACATTATTAATTCCCTTTGGTCACGATTTAGCCAAAAGATTACTGAAATTATTTAAAGGGGATTTAAAATATCAAGCGCCCGGTACTTATCACAGATTGATACAAGGTGACCCCTATGCCAAAATATTGAAAGTTCCTTATTGGTCTTGGCTTTCAAGAAATGAGGAATTAATTGAGCTCATTGGCGAGTTTAGCGACGATAACGAATTATTTTTTAAATGGGGATTAATTGCCGACGACCTAAAATCGTACGATTGCTATGTAGGGCCTAGGGGTATAGAAATCGCACCATCTTATGTACCATTTCACAATGTAAGAGCTTTTAATGAAGCAAAACATAGATATATTCTTTCAGCCACATTTGAGGATCAAATTGATTTGATTAAAGATTTGGGTATTGATAAAGATAGTATTAAAAATGCCCTGATACCTAGAGACCGTAAAGATGTAGGTCAACGATTAGTGCTTGCACCACAGAGATTCGATTCCAGAATAACTGATGAGCAAATAATGGCCTTAGCAAAAGAATATTCTGAATCAGGAATCAATGTTATGGTACTAACACCATCTTCAGAAAGGGCGACCAAATGGAAAGATATCGGTGCTGAAATAATCGAAAATGAAAGTATAAATAAAGATATTGGTAAGTTAAAGAAAAAGAAGGGACTGTTTTATGTATTAATAAACAGGTATGATGGCGTTGATTTGAACGGGGATATGTGTCGAGTACTTATTCTAGATGGTTATCCGACATTCAGCTCCTATGAACAACTATATGCAGAACTACGTTTGGAATCTGTAAAAGCATCACTAAAAGCACAGATAATAGAACAAGGATTAGGTAGGGCGGTAAGGTCTGGAAGTGATTACTGTACTGTCTTTCTAATGGGTAAAGACTTATTGCAATTTGTAGGTAACAAATCCAATCTTCAGTACTTCACTCCTGTTACTAGAGAACAGCTTAAATTGGGGCTTTCTCTTTTAGATGAAGAATCGAAGGACAATGCTCTAAAAACAATTAAAGAAACAGCAAGTCTATGCTTGGTGCAAGATATGAGTTGGCGAGAATACCATTCAGATATTCTATCAAAAATCGAAGTTGATAAAACAGATGACCGTATTTTGAAAAATTTGGAAATTGCTGATGTAGAATCAAGAGCTATCGACCAATTTAGAAGAAGGGATTATGAGGGTGCGAGCAATCTTATTTTAAATGATATTGTTGACTCGGTTGATTTAACTTCCAAACAGCGCGGTTGGTATTTTGAGAAGTCCGCAAATTATCTATTTCTTGACAACGCTCCTAAATCGAATGATTTACAGTTAAAAGCAGCGCAGACAACTTCCCATATGCTTCAATCTAAAAATGGACATAGCTATACCAAGATTACAGCTAACGAAGGACAGGCTATACAGATACTTCACTTTGTTAAACGCTTTGAAACATCACAAGACTTTAAAATGTATATTGAAAGTCTTTTCGAAAATCTTAGTTTTAGTCAGGATATACCGCATACTAAATTTGAAAATGCTTTGGCAGAAATCGGAAGTTTAATTGGTTTTTACACACAAGAACCAGAAGCTGAGTTTGGAAATGGCCCAGATGTTCTATGGGTAATGACAGACCAACATTATTTAGTACTAGAAGCAAAATCAAGAGCAATCCACGATGTCATTACTAGAGATAACATCAATCAACTTCTAGGCTCTGGCGAGTGGTTTAAGAATCTCTACGGACCAGCAGCTAATCATAATTTGGTTACATTGCAACCGCCAAACATAAAAGGGTGGAATGTAAATACAAGCGAAAACACTCGTGTTATCGATGAAGATTCTTTAAATTTATTGAAAGATAATTTAAGAAGATTTGTTGATGGAATCAATAATTCGGGGTTTACTGCTGCTACAACGAAGGAAATTGCAAACTTATTAGGAATACATAATTTCACACCCATAGGCTTTAGAACTAGTTATCTCAAGCCAGTTTATTCAAAAAAAGGATAAATTAGGGGTTAAAATATAGATGGCTGAGTGGTCTAAGGCTCCTGATTGAAGTTCAGGCGTACGGGCAACTGTACCGAGAGTTCGAATCTCTCTCTATCCGCAGATACGAAAGTATTTTAGCCCGCAATTTATTTGGCTTGTTGGTTATAACAGCCTCAACTCATTCTTCAAAAAAGTACTTTCTGATTTTCAGATAATATCTTTATCTCTGATTTTTCAGCATTTTTTAATTTATCTTTTAAAGCCTTCTTCTTTTATCATAAATCCATCTTCTCAAATTATTTTAAAGCCCCATTTCATATTCTGAAAGTTTGCTCGGTGCTATTTCAGTCATTGCATTCAATTGTCCACTATTCTTAAACTTAATTACATACTTAAGACCTAACCAGGTATAAATATTTAACCAATCGGTAGGCATTGGTGCTTCATAAATTCTGGGCATCATATATGCTAAAGTTTCGCTAAGCGATGCCATTTCTTCTTGCTTCACTGAACATAATAGTCGTGATAATTTTATGTTTATAAGTGTGTCTTTTGGTATTGTATCTTGCCAAGAAGATTTAAAAACAATGATGAGGCTGGTAAGACAATCCATAAAATTGAAAACGAAATCGTTACTTCGCTTTTTATTTGAATTTGATGTTTTCTCCTGTGATGGTAAAGGTTCACACTCGAATCCAAAATCAAGTTGTACTAAATTAAAATTTTCCATAATGTGAGATTTTATTTTGAATAATGATTTAAAAGTGTGCGGTAGTACAGCGGATGTTTATCTCTGTAATAAGCTAAATGACTCTCTGCACTATCAATTGAGTAATTTTCACTACTCAATTGATAATGTTCTTCCGCTTCTTCTAATGAAATGCTGTGTTTTACAGATACTTGTTTCATAATGTTATATTTTTTAGTTAAACAATATTTTACCAGTACCTAAACGGAAGCTAAAATCACAGCTCAAAAGTAAACGGAATAAATAAGCGTTAGATAGTGTGATGGCTTTATGCCGTAGTCTTTTGATGGGTGTCTTTTACGAGTTTACCTTTGCGCTGATATTGATTGATTATTTATCTCAATTTTAGCGGACTTAATTCACGAATTTGGCTAGGAAATGAAGTGTCCCGTTCCAGCGTAGCGGACCGGGTTAACGGAATGGAAAGTCAAAATTGGGGATTGTGTCCAAGAATTTTTTGTAGGGAAGCTCTTTTCCCGAAATGAAGCTTTTTGCGAAATGTAGGGGAATGGGCTGAGTGGGATTGAATTTGAAAATGTTCTGTTTGAAAAAATAAAAAAAATAATAATATTTAAATTAGCAATCAATTTCGATATTTATGGCAGAAAAAAAGAAACAACATTACGTTCCAAAATTCTATTTGAAATTTTTCAGTAATAAGAATAATGGAAAACACCTAAAATTATGCTTAAAAAAATCAGGTGAAATTATTCAACAAGCAGATTTAGCCGGCCAAGCACAAGAATCTTATTTTTATGGTAAGGATTTAGAACGAGAAAAATGGTTTGGTAACATTGAGGATATCACTTCCATTATTCTAAAGAAAGTAGTTAAGACAAAGACTTTACCTAAAAATAAGTCTGATGAATATTATTGGATTTGGCTGTTTATTTTACTTCAAGCCTATCGTACGCGAGCAAATGCAGATGAGTTCAATAATATGATTGATAAAACAATGAAAACTGCAATGAAATTTGAATCTCAATTCAAAGAATTTGAATATGACAAATATTCCTTCGCGTACGATGACGCGATTGAAAAAACATTGGACATTCTGCTTAAGAGCCTGCCAATGATGATGGATATGCAAATTAAGCTACTCGTTAACAATACTTCCAAAAAAATTATAACAAGTGATAATCCAATATCAAAATACAATCAATTTTTAGAATCACGAAAATTTCCTTACGGACACAATGGTATGGCAAGTAAAGGTTTACAGATTTTTTATCCATTAGCTCCAGATTTAATGGCGTTAATGTACGATCCCAAAGTATATAAAGTAGGAAATAGAAAACAATTCAGTCAAATAGTAATGAACGAAAAAGATATAGAAGTGTTGAATGTTTTAACATGTTTATATGCAAATAAGGCTTTGTATTCCACAAATAATGTAACCGACCTTCAATTTGAACAATTGCTGGAAAAATCCAACAAATTTAAAAATCAAAAGAAATTGGAATTAAAGTATTTTGAATCAGTTAAGAACGATGATGATACCGAATCGGTAATTGTGCAACAGCATAAAACCCCGTATATGCTTAATCTTGGCTTATCTTTTATTAAACAAACACAGCACGCCAAATCTTATAAATTATCAGGTTATTATGCGGAAATAAGAGATGAACGCTATCGAAATAGCTTAAACAGATAGAATTAAGTGAAAAAAATAAGAAATATTTCGAATATTTAAAACGGACTTAACTTCAAAGGTGTAAATGGGAATGGAGTTTGGCCGCTTTCCGAATTTTCTCGGGAATGTGAGGACAAGTGGAATGGAAATCGGAAGCTTTGGAGTTGTGTCCAAGAGTTTTGTAGTGAAGTGCTTTTCCCGGAATGTAGTTTTTTCGCGAAATGTAGAGGAAATGTGCTGAACAGGTTTAAAAACTGAACTTGGTTTTTAGTAGGATAAGGCAGTCTTAAGCACTCAAAGATATAGATTATAATGGAGTTTTACCGCTTCCCGATTTTTTTAGGAATGATCGGATAAGTGGAGTGGGTATCGAGATACTCGGAGTTGTTGCTAAGAGCTTTGTAGAAAGGCTCTTTTCCTGGAAAGGTGCTTTTCACAGAATGCAGGGGAAAATGCTGAATAGGATATAAGTAACAAATTTGATTCTCAGTCGGATTTAAAGCGGACTACGTTTAAAATTTCGGATTGGAATGAAGCGTCCATGTCCGGTGCAGCGGATCGGGTAGGGAAGGGAAAGCAGAAATTGAGGATGGTATCCAAGACTTTTGGAATGGAACTTTTCGCAAAATGCAGGGGAATGTGCTGAACAGGCAATGAATTCGTATGAGGATAAAAGGATTTAATTTTTATTGATATTAAATGTTATTAATTGAAAAGAATTACTATTTTTGCATCAGACGAAACAAATTGAACTACAACTCACGAGAATTAGTTCACAAATCGTCAACATAGATAAAAATATTTGGCAGAAATGCCACAGTGATTGGACTCGTTGAGCAAGGTTCGAGTCTCGTCCAGACCGCTACTTCGACTTCGCTAAGTAAACGCGAAGTAGTAAAAGAAGTTGTGTTGAGTCACTTTAAGGTGGCTTGTGGTTTAGAAATAGACCGATGAGAAGCTTTTCCACACGGAGAGGCTTTTTTTGTTTTGCGTATATTTTGTGTAGTTAAACCTTTAATAGAAAAAACAGCAATGCTTTCTTTAGAGAATTTGTAAGTTTTACCTAGATTTAAACTCTATTCAAATTGCTTTGCAGAAATAATTTGTAAATAATAATATTTACGCTTCAATTGGTTATTTATGAAAAAAAATATTTTAGTATTATTTCTGTTATGTTTTAGCACTTCTATTTTTTGTCAATCCATAGAATCAAAAAGAGAAAAAATGGTTGATTTGATTAATACAGGGTTTAAAAAAATTGACGTAGGTAAAAGTTACAAACGGTTTGCAAGAAGTGAAGGGAACGAGCTTTATGTTTTTATTCAAGACCGGTTAGCTTTAGACCGAAACACTTTTAATCCTTTACATAAAAAATTTGTAGATAGGTATTGTTATAGTGCGGGATACTTTCTTTTCGAAGATGAATTTGTGAAACAGTTTTACATTCAGGAATTAAGATATGTAAAAATTATATTCAATTTAGAATTGACTTTAGAAGATTTTTCTCAATTAAAATATTCTCGGGAAATATCTCAAACGGATTTAATAGATTTAAACATTCCTTTTACTGAGGGAGAATTTAGAGAAATTCTACAATAAATTAATTTTAATTTCTATTTGATTATATATCACTTCTCATAGCTATTAATATCAGTTTTATTCTTTGAGGGAATTTTATTGGATCAAGAACAATTGTTGTGTTTATGCAAAAATTATGGTTTGTCTATCCAAAAAAACCTACAACTCCTTCCCTGGATCCCAGAAAATTTCATCAAAATCTTGAATTTGATTATCAACCACTACAACGCCTTCACTTTCTAGAAGTTGTTGCATTAAGTTAGAACCTTTAAAGTGGTGTTTCCCTGTTAACAGTCCTTTTCTGTTTACAACTCTATGTGCGGGCACTTCAGCTTTGTTGCTATTGTTTAATGCCCATCCTACCATCCGCGCGCTTCTTGATGCTCCTAAGTAATTTGCAATAGCTCCGTATGAAGTTACCCGTCCGTATGGGATAAGTGCTGTAACTTGATAAACTTTTTCAAAAAAGCCTGTATCAGACATTCTAGATTTCTCTTAAAATTTTAAATAATGTAATTATGGAAATGGCCGCAGTTACAAGTCCGATTACATAATTCATATTCAAACTCAACTTTTTAGAATGTTCCTTAGGTCTAAAAAACTGAACGTATAAGGCAAGACTAGAGTAAGTTCCTATTCCGGAACCAATAACTGCCATCCAAATTTCGAGTTGTGAAAAGGAAAATAACTCGAAAGCAGAAAAAGTTATACTTAGATACATCCAGTATGGTAGCGGCAGTAAATTTAGCATTGCAATAAAAATTCCTAAGAAAAATCTATTTCTTTTAGAGTTGTGTTCGCGATCACGAATCTCCCGGCGGGTATCTTTTGCAATAAAAAAGAAGTAAACTGTTAGGCTAATAAATATGCCTAAAGCCACTTTCTGAAGCATGCTAACCACTTCAGGGTGTTGCTCGATATAGCGCGCTAAGATAAGCGCTATATACGTTTGAGTCATTACAGTAATACAAACACCTAAAGCAAAAAGAAAAGCTCGTTTTCTGCCTTCCTTCATGCTAATTTTAGCAGCATACATATTTATTAACCCAGGAGGCAAAACACCTAAAAACGACCCTAGAAATCCTATTAAAAAATTGTAAACTAATGTCATTCAGGGGTGTTCTTTTTGTGAATATACTAATTTTATTTCTAACGAAATTTGAATCTAATATAGGTTATCTTCTTTCCTTTCTCTAAATATTGATTTTCGTAAAAAGTTTGAATATTAGTAACTGCTTCTGGTGCGCCATCACTTCCATATACATCGTGATGTGCATATTCAATAGTTTCACGTAGCCCGTGAAGCAAACCAAGAGTGTAACCGTGCATAAATTCACTGTCAGTTTTTAAGTGCACTACTCCACCTGGCTTTAATATCTTTTTATATTTATTTAAAAAGTCTTCGTTTGTTAATCTGTGCTTAGTACGCTTGTATTTTATTTGCGGATCTGGAAACGTAATCCAAATTTCATCTACTTCATTTTCCTCAAAAATATGATCAACAAGTTCGATTTGGGTGCGTAGGAAACCAACGTTGTCTAGGTTTTCTTCCAAGGCACTTTTTGCACCGCGCCAAAAACGGGCTCCTTTAATATCTATTCCTAAGAAGTTAGTTTTCGGGTTTAGTTTTGCAAGACTTACCGAATACTCTCCTTTACCACAACCTAGCTCTAAAACCAAAGGGTTATCGTTTTTAAAGAAATTTTTACGCCAGTTACCTTTAAGCTTAAGTAAATCGCCTATTACCTCTTCTCGTGAGGGTTGCACCACATTATCAAAAGTTTCATTTTCTCTAAAGCGCTTCAGTTTATTTTTACTTCCCAATGTATATAAAGTTATGAGTTATTGAATATTTGGTTTCTAGCCTTTATTGGATTTACCCGATTATTTCCTGCCCGAACTGCAACTTTGATAAACACAAACGTGTAAACCATAAGCTGTTCCCTTGCAGGTTGACAAAATTAATGAAATATAACTTCGCGGCAATTATTGCTACCTTTGTTTTATGCGGAAAAACAACACAATATTAGTGGCTCCATTAAATTGGGGGCTTGGGCATGCTACACGGTGTATCCCCATTATCCGCGCACTTCTAGAATACAATTACAATGTGTTAATTGCTTCGGATGGAGAAGCTCTAAAAATTCTCCAAAAAGAATTTCCACTTCTTGAATCGTTAAACCTACCTTCATACAACATCACCTACCCCAAAAAAGGTAGTCATTTTAAGTGGAAAATGTTTCTAAAACTTCCTCGAATTCAAAAAGCAATTGCAGCGGAAAAACGAATTGTAAAAAATTTAGTCGATACTGGAAAAATCAATGGAATTATAAGCGACAATAGGTTCGGCGTAAGAAACGCAGGAATTCCTTCCGTATTCATAACACATCAATTAAACGTATTGTCGGGAGGCACTTCTTATTTAAGCAGTAAAATCCACCAAAAGATCATCAAGAAATTTGATGTTTGCTGGGTACCAGATGTAGATGATTTAATTATGAACCTCAGCGGGAAATTAGGACATTTAAAACGCCATCCTTTTCCAATAAAATACATTGGCATCTCCAGCAGAATGATGAAAAACGAGCTACCTAAAACCACCGATGTTTTAGTACTTATTTCTGGTCCGGAACCGCAACGCTCAATTTTTGAAGAGAAACTAAAACAGACATTTAAAAAAACTGATAAGAATGTTTTAATGGTGCGAGGTGTTATAGAAAATGAACAGGTATGGCAAGATTTCGAAAATATAAAAACAGTGAATTTTATGATGAGTAATGAACTTGAAGATGCTATTAATTCAAGCAAATTAGTTATCTCACGATCTGGCTACACTACATTAATGGACTTAACGGTATTAGAAAAAAAAGCATATTTTATTCCGACACCTGGACAATACGAACAGAAATATTTGGCGAATCGGTTAAAGAATCTTGGAATCGCCCCTTCTTGTAAGCAGAAAAATTTTTCTTTGGATAAACTTGATGCAGTAGAAAACTATAAAGGCTTGGAGCAAATAGTCCAACAGCCTATTAATTATTCGGAATTATTTTCCCTTTTCGAGCGTAAATGAAAACTCCGATCCTATTCCGTATTGGCTTTCTACATAAATCTTTTCTTTATGAGCCTCAACAATATGTTTTACAATAGAAAGTCCTAGTCCACTTCCACCCTCTTTTCTAGAACCACTTTTATCTACTCTGTAAAAACGTTCAAAAATTCGCTTTAGGTTTTCTTGTAAAATCCCTTCTCCATTATCGGTAATCCTTAATAGAATTTTATTTTTACCGATATTATCAAAGCCTACTTCGGTAGTACCTTCCTTCCTACCATATTTAATTGAATTGACAATTAAGTTTGTTAGCACTTGTTCAATCCTTTCCTTATCGGCATTTACAATAATTGGCTCTTTGTATTCCTTATCAAAAACCAGAGAAATATTCTTCTTCGCGGCTTTCATTTCTAATAAGTCGAATATACTTTGAACTAACTCTATTATATTGAAATCCTCTTTTTTAAGAACAAGCCCACCTATTTCCAACTTTGCAATCATATCGAGTTCATTTACGATATAAGCAAGTCTTTCTACTCCTTTACTAGCCCTTTTAAGATACTCTTTTCGTACTTTTTTATCGTCTAACGCTCCGTCTAACAGCGTTAGAATATAACTTTGAACTGTAAACAATGGGGTTTTTAGCTCGTGAGAAACATTACCCATAAATTCTTTTCGGTAATTCTCACGAATATTTAAGGATTCTATTTCGGTTTTTTTATCGTTTACATAGCGTTCAACTTCCTTAGTTAGGCCTTCCAAATCTGTAGTTACAGAAGGTTGAGGAAAGTCCTTTTCGTATAAAACACTTACATCCTTGTAAATTTTCTTTATTCGCAGATAAATAAATTTTTCAACCCGATACTGAAGGATTATATACGAAATGAAAAATAGAATTACGAAATAAAGCAGTAACCAACCCGTAATGCTTTCCTTTAAAGCATATTGAAAAGCAACCAATCCCAAAACTGAGAATAGCGCTATCAAAAATGCTGTGGAGGCGGCAAATCTATATTTTTTTGAAATTTTCATCTATAGAAGGTCGGTTAACTTTTCAATTTATTAAATTAAAGAAAAGAAGATAACAGTAGGTGTTTTAAATCACGAATTTATAACCAACACCTTTAACTGTTTTAAACCTTTCGTCGCCTATTTTCTCGCGAAGTTTACGAATGTGTACATCAATGGTTCGACCTCCTACAATAACGTCATTTCCCCAAATACTATCTAAAATATTCTCACGCTTAAACACTTTACCCGGTTTTGATGCAAGTAGTGCTAGGAGTTCAAACTCTTTCTTTGGAAGCATTATCTCTTCATTTCCTAGCAAGATCTTATACTCTTCGCGATTGATAACTAGATCACCTAATTTCATTTTATCGCTTTCTTCCTCATCCTTAAACCTGCGAAGCAAAGCTTTTACCTTACTTACAAGAACCTTTGGCTTTATAGGTTTTGTAATATAATCGTCTGCTCCAGCGTCTAAGCCAGCAACTTGTGAAAAATCTTCACCGCGAGCGCTTAAAAACGTAATCACTGTTTCTGATAAATCTGGAATAGATCTTATTTTTTCGCACGCTTCAATGCCATCCATTTTAGGCATCATAACATCCATAATGATAAGATGAGGCTTTACTTTTTTAGCCTTATCGATTGCCTCAACACCATTTTCTGCAGTTTCAATTTTATATCCTTCTAGCGCTAAATTGTATCGCACTATTTCAAGAATATCTGGTTCGTCATCTACTAATAAAATTGTTATATCCTTTTTTTTCATACTTAAAACCAGTTGTTTTTTGATGCTGTAAAGATACTATTATTAATCGCAGGATAACTTTAGCACGTTTATTGTTAACTATAAGATAACCTTAGGGTAACATTTTGATTAACTAACAAATTAATACGAAATAAATTTAATACAATCACAATATACTGATTTTCAGTTATTTAATTGATTTATTTTGTATATTTACTAATCAACAAAAAAATCTTGCCATGAAAAAAATTACTTTATTTGCCGCACTCCTCGTTAGTGTTGTAACTTTTTCTCAGATAGCAAGTACTAGCTTTGAAGAGCCAGAGGTGTTTGCTGGGAAGTACACAGATACAGGCGACCCCAATGTTGCACACGACTTGCTTAACAACACCAATGAACCTCTTGTGAATTTTACAAGTACAGGCATAGAACTAGGTTTTAAAGCCTCATACATTCCTTACGACACTCCAGGCGTTGGCTCTACCGATGGAGATTTCGTTGGCGTAACCAAAACTAAACCTTCTTCAACTGTAACCTTTACAGATGGTGCTAATGGATATAGAATGAGTGATACTGATGGAAACTTTATTTTAAAGTTTGACGATGTTGATTTATCGGGAGTATCTGCACCTGTGGTTTTTGTTGATTTTCTTTTATCTATTAATAGTAATCCTACTAAAGGGAATTATGAAGGCAACGGAACTATTAACGAATCTGGACACGATAGACTTAGAATCTATGTGAAGGATTTAACCAACCAAGTTGAAATTGATTTATTCAATTCAACAGGCAGCAATCTTGATGACTTCGTTCCGTTCGACTCGTCTAAAGGTGAATATGTTTTACAATGGCAAACTGTAGAAGCACAACTATCTCCCGATACTATTGTACAATTGGTGATTGAAGGAAGAAATAATGCTACCTCAGAATCGTTTTGGTTTGATAATATTGTTTTTGATGGCGCAATAGGTGTAAAAGATTTTTCAAAGTATAAAGCTAACATTTACCCAAATCCAGCAGAGAAAGGATATATCTATATAACATCCAACCTGAATGACAATAAAAAAATCACAATCTATGATATACTGGGTAAAGAAATATTATCAACAACAATAAAAGGCGATAGGCTTGATATATCTAATTTGAACAGTGGTGTTTATATTTTGAATATTGAACAAGGAAAGAATTCCACCATTAAAAAGCTTATCGTTAGATAAAGCTTCGAGAATAAAACTTTTAAAGCTCTTGTTTTGGCAAGGGCTTTTTTATTTATCTATTTTTGAAAAAAATTACTCCCTTAAAAATATGCTCGAAAAGGAAATTTTCAATATCACTTCTCCCGAAGAATTTGAGAAAATTGCATTGGAGGTCTTCCGCTTTCAATATGAAAATATAGAGGTATATCAGAAGTTTTGTAACTATCTAAATGTAAACTCTTCAGAAGTGAAATCTTTAAAAGAAATTCCTTTTCTTCCTATTCAATTTTTCAAAAGCCACAAGATAATTGCTAAAAACTCAGTGGAAGAAACAATTTTTACAAGTAGTGGGACTACTGGAAGTATTACAAGTAAGCATTATGTTGGAAGCTTAAAATTGTACGAAACAAGTTTCTTAAAGGCTTTTAAAAACCAATACGGGAATCCAGAAGAATATACCATCTTAGCTCTTCTTCCCTCTTATTTAGAGCGGGAAGGATCTTCACTTATTTATATGGTAGAAGATTTAATTAACAAAAGTAACAATCCTAATAGCGGTTTCTACCTTTATGAAACTGATAAACTAATTGAGAAACTTGAGTTTCTAGAACAAAGAGAGCAGAAAACAATTCTTATAGGTGTGTCTTACGCTTTGTTGGATTTAATTGAAAAAAGAAATTTTCAATTAAAAAATACTATTGTTATGGAAACTGGAGGCATGAAAGGCAGAAGGAAAGAAATGATAAAAGAGGAGTTACACGAAATCTTAAAAAATGGCTTTGGAGTAGAAAAAATTCACAGTGAATACGGGATGACTGAATTACTTTCACAAGCGTATTCTATTGGGAATGGTGTTTTTTCTTGTCCGCCTTGGATGAAAATTCTAACTCGCGACACTGAAGATGCGCTTACCTATACCATTGAAAAAACTGGAGGTATAAATGTAATCGATCTTGCCAATCTTTACTCCTGTTCTTTTATTGCCACACAAGACTTAGGGAAGACTTTTTGTGACGATACGTTCGAAGTTATAGGCCGCTTCGACAACAGCGATGTGCGCGGTTGTAACCTGATGGTTTTTTAATTATTTTTTTAACATTATTTTATTATATGTAAACGTAAGTAACTCAAAAACGTTACGACATATCCTCTATGAAAAAGTGATGATTTTTCATAATTTGGTTGGTTAGTTAATCTGAAAATCCCCGTGCATTCAATGCCGGGGATTTTTAATTTTTTGGAATTAACTTAAACCGCTTAGAGTTTATACCACTTTTATAATAAAATAATTCTTCTTACCTCTTTGTAAAAGAACAAATTGATTGTTAATCAAATCGTTTTCAGTAACAGTAAAATCGTCTGAAACTTTTTCTTTGTTAACTGAAATTGAATTTTCTTTTAAAGCGCGACGAGCTTCACCATTCGATTTTAAAAATCCTGTTTTTTCAGCTAATGCGCCGATAATATCAACTCCATTTTTAATGTCTTCCTTAGATATTTCAGCTTGAGGCACTCCGTCGAAAACATCAAGAAATGTTTGCTCATTTAATTGTTTTAAATCTTCTGAAGTAGATTTTCCAAACAAAATTTCTGAAGCTTTTACAGCATTTTCAAATTCTTCTTCACTGTGCACTGTAGTTGTAACTTCTTGAGCCAATCTTTTCTGAAGCAAACGCATATGTGGTGCTTCTCTATGTTCAGCAATTAAAGCTTCAATAGTATCTCTATCTAAGAACGTGAAAACCTTAATGTATTTTTCAGCATCTTCATCACTAGTATTCAACCAATATTGGTAAAACTTGTAAGGTGACGTTTTATTAGCGTCAAGCCAAACGTTGCCGCCTTCACTTTTTCCAAATTTAGTTCCATCGCTCTTTGTAATCAACGGACACGTAAGAGCGTAGCCTTTTGTGCTGTCCATTCTTCTTAAAAGCTCGGTACCAGTTGTAATATTTCCCCATTGATCGCTACCTCCCATTTGTAAGGTACAGTCTAAGTTTCTGTTCAAATGAACAAAATCATATCCTTGAATCAATTGGTAAGTAAATTCTGTAAACGATAAACCATCGGCACTCTCACCACTCAATCTAGTTTTTACAGAATCTTTAGCCATCATATAATTTACAGTGATATGCTTACCAACGTTACGAATAAAATCAAGGAAAGAAAATTCCTTAATCCAATCGTAATTGTTTACAAGCACAGCTTGATTTTCAGCTCCTGAAGTAAAATCTAGGAATTGTGATAATTGATTTCTAACACCTTCTTGATTCCTTTTTAAGGTTTCTTCATCTAACAAATTTCGTTCGCTACTCTTCATTGAAGGATCCCCAATCATTCCTGTAGCCCCACCAACTAAAGCAACAGGTCTATGTCCGCAACGCTGATAAAACGACAAAAGCATAATAGGAACAAGATTCCCAATGTGTAACGAATCTGCAGTTGGGTCAAATCCAACATACGCAGAACGCATGGTTTCCATAAGGTGCTCTTCAGTTTCTGGCATTACATCGTGTATCATGCCTCGCCATTGTAGTTCTTCAACGAAATTTTTTAGCTTCATTTTGTATTTTTTTTGTACAGTGCTTTGTTGCGGAATTTAAGGGTGCAAAGATACGTTTATCGATTAAAGATTCAATGTTCAAGAATTATAATTTGAATTAGTTATGTTACACTAAGCATGTAGAAGTGCAATTCACTTTGAAAACAAACAACAAATATTTATTATACAAGAAGCTATTTTCCTTCGAACAAGTTGCTTCAATTGTACTATAAACATAATTGAATTTGAATTTCGAATTCGAATTCCTTTTGACTATTTTAGCTTTATGATTTTAGTTACTGGTGGTACAGGTTTAGTAGGCTCACATCTTTTATATTTTCTTTTACAGGAAAATGAAAAAGTGCGAGCAATTCACAGAGCAAAAAGCGATTTAAATTCTGTAAAAAAAATCTTTGCATTATACACTTCGGATGTTGATTCACTTTACAATAAAATTGAATGGGTAGAAGCTAGTGTAAACGATATTCCTGCACTAACAGAAGCTTTTAAAAATATCACACGAGTTTATCATTGTGCCGCAATAATCAGCTTCGACCCTTCAGAATACAAACTTCTCAAAAAAGTAAATATTGAAGGCACAGCCAATATTGTAAATATTTCTCTTGCAAACGACATAAAGAAGTTATGTTATGTTAGTTCAGTTTCTACCTTAGGAAGCAACATAGTAGATAAATATATCTCTGAAGAAACACCATGGAATTCTGATGAAAAAAACAGCGTTTATGCTATTACGAAATACGGTGCTGAAATGGAAGTATGGCGCGGTACTCAGGAAGGCTTAGATGCCGTAATAGTTAATCCTGGAGTAATCCTCGGCACCTCCCCGAATAATGATGGTAGCGGAGTTATAGTAGGTTTAGGCGCCAAAGGAATTCCTTTTTACCCTAGTGGATCGATGGGCATTGTAGACATAAAAGACGTAGTGCGCGCAATGATCTTATTGATGAACTCTGAGATTAAGAATGAACAGTATATTGTAGTAGGTGAAAACATTACTTTTAAAGAGTTGTTATCCAAACTAGCTGTACTATTTGAAAAGAAACCACCTACAAAGAAACTTTCTAAAGGAATTATGCTATTTATTAGCGGAATAGACTGGCTACTGAATAAGCTTTTTAACATCAAGAGAAAAGTTGTAAAAGCTAATGTCTTGTCAATGTTTACCAATACTGCCTACAATACAGATAAACTAAGAAATCAATTCGATTTTAAGTACACACCAACCGATGAAACACTAAAAAGAATTGTAACTGAAATTAAACAAGCATCAATTTAAACTGTCGACTTTATTAGCCGAATTTAATCTTTCACTAATACTGTCTCTTCTAGCCCTATCTAACTTAATAATGCTATCCATTTCTTCCCGCATAGACAATAATTCACTTTCTACTTTTTGAATCATTACCATATAACTATTCACATCGGAAGCATAATATGCATTACTTTTTGCAAACTGTAAACTATCAATTTGATACTTAGCATAAATCATAGAATCTATCTTTATGCCTTTTGAAATAATTGCCTTGTTATTTACACTTCTAGCCGCATTAATTAGATAAGTTTCCTTAAGAATTTCAATCATTTTATCTTTAGCAATGAGGTTTTCGGGCTTTTCAGGCATATTAACATCCTGACAGCCTAAAGCACTTAAAACGAAAAATATTAAAATGAGTGATTGTTTCATTATCTATTAAAAGTAAGTCTTTCTGGGTTGCTTTTGTTTGGGAATTTTGAGTTTTCGTAAACTACAACACCATTTACTAAGGTATGGGTAACTCGTGATTTAAAGATTTTTCCATCAAAAGGTGACCAACCACATTTATAAAGAATATTTTCTTTTTTCACATTCCAAGGTGAATTCAAATCAACAAGAACTAAATCGGCTTTGTAACCTTCGCGAATAAAACCACGTTCTTTTATTTGAAACAATATCGCCGGATTATGAGCTGTCTTCTCAACAATTTTCTCAAGAGATATCTTTCCTTGGTGATATAACTCCAACAAAGCTACTAATGCGTGCTGCACTAAAGGTCCCCCTGAAGGTGCGTTTAAATAGTTATTATTTTTCTCCTCTAAGGTATGTGGCGCGTGGTCTGTTGCTATTACATCTATGCGATCATCCAAAAGTGCTTTTAGCAATCCATCCTTATCCTTTTGAGTTTTTACAGCAGGATTCCATTTAATTTTAGTGCCTTTGCTTTTATAATCCTCATCTGTAAACCATAAGTGATGCACACAAACTTCGGCCGTAATTTTCTTTTCTGCCAATGGCTTTTTATTGCTAAAAAGATGAGTTTCTTTTTCTGTTGAAACATGAAATACATGAAGTCTAGCTCCAGTTTTTTGAGCGAGTTTTATTGCTCTAGACGATGAAATATAACAAGCCTCCTCACTTCTAATTTTTGGATGCATTTCAATTGGAATATCCTCACCGTATTCAGCTTTATATTTTTCTAAATTTTGTTTTATAGTTGCCTCATCCTCACAATGTGCAGAAATTAGCAAGTTTGTTTTGCTGAAAATTTCTTCTAATATTTTTGGATCGTCCACCAACATATTTCCTGTTGAAGAACCAAGAAACAGTTTTAAACCTGCTACTTTTTTAGGGTCTACTTTTAGAATTTCTTCCAAGTTATTGTTGGTTCCACCAAACATAAACGAATAGTTAGCCCAAGAACTTTTAGAAGCTATCTCAAACTTTTCTTCTAGCAAATCGATTGTGGTAGCCTGAGGAACTGTGTTTGGCATTTCGATAAATGAAGTAATACCTCCAGCAACTGCGGCTTTAGACTCAGTTTCAATATTTGCTTTATGTGTTAACCCTGGTTCTCTAAAGTGTACTTGGTCATCAATCATCCCTGGCAATAAATAGCTTCCGTCAGCATCAATGATTTTAGTATCGGCAGTTTTCATACTGATTGTTTCCGACACCTCCGTAATTCGTCCATCATTTACAAGCACATCGCCTTTAAAGATTTTCCCTTCATTTACAATATTCGCATTCTTAATTAAAACTGCTTTCATTGAATTTTTTTCTATTAAATACACTTTTGAGTTTCATTGCAATTACACCAAAAATAGCTTCAGAAATTATTCCAGAACTCATTTTTGATTCGCCTTTTGTTCTATCGGTAAAAATTACCGGTACTTCTGTTATTTTAAAATTACTTAGGTGAGCCTTAAACTTCATTTCAATTTGAAATGCGTACCCCACAAAACGTATGTTGTTCAGATTTATTTTTTGCAGTACTTCTCTTTTATAACAAATAAAACCAGCCGTAGTATCATAAATATCTACTCCCATGATAAGACGTACATATTTTGAAGCTAACCAAGAAAGCAAAACCCTGCTCATTGGCCAATTTACTACGTTTACACCGGTAACATACCTCGAACCGATAGCCATATCGTTACCGTCTTTATGGCAAGCATTGTACAAGCGAATTAAATCGTTTGGATTATGCGAAAAATCGGCATCCATCTCAAAGATATAATCGTAATTATTAGCTAATCCCCATTTAAACCCAGCAATATATGCCGAACCTAAACCTGTTTTCTTTGTACGTTTTAATATAAAAAGTTTTTCGGGGTAAGTATCAAAATTTGCTTCTACCACTTGTCCTGTACCATCAGGGGAGTTGTCATCTACAACCAAAACGTGAAATTCGCGCTGTAATGAAAATATAGTGCGCAAAAGTCGCTCTATATTTTCAATTTCATTGTAGGTTGGCACCACCACTAACGCCTTAGACATACTGCAATTTTAGCGCAAATGTACCCTTTTTTGCTCAAATAATTGTGAAGATAATTCTATTTGACGCTTTAATCTGAAACTATAATTTACCGTACCTTTGCTAAAAATTTATTGCGTGGAATTTAGCGAAAGAATAATAATCTCTTCAGATTGGGCTACATTTTTGCTTGTTGGCTGCTTCGCTCTATTTGCCGTTGCAAAATATTTTTATCCTCGTAGATTTCAAGAGTTCTCTTTACTCCCGATTACCAATCAATATTTCTTTGTACACGGAAAAAGTGATGAGTTAAAACATCCTTTCAACATGCTGTTATTTGCAACGCAAATAATAAGTGTTTCGATTTTCGCTTACATATTATATACCGTTTTCAATCCATCTGAGGTTCAGAACAATAAGTGGCTTTTTGTGCAAATTTGCACTGCTTATAGTTTGTTTGTTTTAATTAAATTTTCACTAGAAAAGATCATAGCAAACATCTTTTCATTAGACCTGATTATCAACAACTATTTGTATCAAAAACTTAGTTATCGAAACTATCTGGGTATTTTATTCTTTATTGGCAATTTATTCTTCCTTTATATTTATCCACCAACAGCTACTTCAATACTCATCTTTACCTCCATTTTACTAGTGTTAAACGCTATTGTACTGTTATACAGTTATAAAAAAAATGGAGATTTAATATTAGGTAATTTCTTGTATTTTATTTTGTATCTTTGCGCACTTGAAATAGCACCTTATATAATCCTTTATAAATTGTTTATTTAGATCGGATTTTGTCTCATTAAAAAATCACAATTCCTTATGAAAGTGAAAACTATTTTGGTTTCCCAGCCTGAGCCTAAAATTGAAAACTCGCCTTATTTTGACCTTATTGAGAGGCAGAAGGTAAAGATAGATTTCGTTCCTTTCATTCACGTTGAAGGCGTTTCTAGTAAAGAAGTCCGCACTCAGAAGGTTGATCTTACAAAATACACGGCTTTAATTCTTACAAGTCGAAATTCTGTAGATCATTTTTTTCGTATTGCAGAAGAGCTTAGATTTAAGGTTCCAGATTCTATGAAATATTTTTGCCAAAGTGAAGCTGTAGCTTACTATCTGCAAAAATATGTAGTTTATAGAAAGAGAAAAATCTATGTTGGGCAAAGAACATTCCCAGAACTAGCTCCTCTTATTAAGAAGTATAAGAATGAAAAATTCTTATTACCTACATCAGACAAATTAAAGCCTGAAGTGCCAGCGGTACTAAATGAACTTAAAGTAGATTGGAAAGAAGCAACTTTTTACAAAACAGTAATTAGCGATTTATCTAATCTTCGCGATGTTTATTACGATATCTTGGTATTCTTTAGCCCAAGCGGAATAGAATCATTATTCGAAAACTTCCCAGATTTCAAGCAAAACAACACTCGCATTGCTGTTTTCGGGAATACTACAGTAAAGGCAGCTACTGAGTTAGGTTTACGCGTAGACATACAAGCTCCAACACCTGAAACACCATCTATGACTATGGCATTGGAGAAATACATAAAAGAAGTTAATAATAAGAAATAATATTCACTTCGATTAATTGCAAAAAAAAGGCTTACCAAATGGTAAGCCTTTTTTGTATCTATATATTTCAATAATTATTCTGAAGCTGGAGCACCTGATAAAATCTCATCATTAGCATAAGCTTCGAACTTTGAGAAGTTCTCTTTAAATGAATTTGAAAGTTCTTTAGCCTGAATATCATATGCTTTTTTGTTCTTCCAAGTATCTTTCGGATTTAAGATTTCAGAAGGTACATTAGGACAAGATTTAGGCATCATTAAGTTGAAGATTGGATGTTTTTCAAACTCAACATCTTTTAATTCACCTTCTAATGCTGCAGCAATCATTGCACGAGTGTACTTTAATTTCATTCTGTTTCCTACTCCGTAAGGACCACCTGTCCATCCAGTGTTTACCAGCCAAACATTCACACCTGAATCTTTCATCTTTTTACTTAGCATTTCTGCGTATTCTGTAGGGTGCAGTGGCATGAAAGGCGCACCAAAACAAGCTGAGAAGCTCGGTGTTGGCTCGTTAATCCCTTCTTCAGTACCAGCAACTTTTGCAGTGTACCCACTAATAAAGTGGTAAGCAGCTTGTCCTGGAGTTAATTTTGAAATTGGAGGTAACACACCAAAAGCATCAGCCGTTAAGAAGAAAATATTCTTCGGGTTTTCACCCATAGATGGCTTCTGAATATTGTTAATATGGTAAATAGGATAACTTACACGCGTGTTTTGTGTGATAGTTGTATCGGCAAAATCTACTTCGCCTTTATCATTCATCACAACGTTTTCTAGGATAGCCCCAGGCTTAATAGCGTTGTAAATATCTGGTTCGTTTTCTTGAGAAAGGTTAATAACCTTTGCGTAACATCCACCTTCAAAGTTGAAGATTTTGTTATCTGCTGTCCAACCGTGCTCATCATCACCAATCAATCTGCGCTCTGGATCTGCAGAAAGCGTAGTTTTTCCTGTTCCTGAAAGACCAAAGAAAATAGCTGTTTCACCATCTTCTCCAACATTGGCAGAACAGTGCATTGGCATTGTGTTTTTGTAAACAGGAAGTATAAAGTTAAGAGCAGAGAAAATTCCCTTCTTAATTTCACCTGTGTACCCAGTACCACCAATAAGTGCAATCTTTTTTGTAAAGTTTAAGATAGCAAAATTGTGCTGGCGTGTTCCATCAACTTCAGGATCTGCCATAAATCCTGGTGCATTTACAATTAACCACTCTGGATCGAAGCTTGCAAGTTCTTCTTCTGTAGGACGAAGAAACATATTGTGAGCAAACATATTAGACCATGGAGTCTCAGTAATTACACGGATGTTAAGTTTGTAATCTTCTTCGGCACAAGCATAGCTATCACGAACATATACATCTTTACCAGAAAGATAATCTACAACCTTGTCGTAAAGCGCGTCAAACATACTTGGTGGAAATGGAATGTTTATATTTCCCCACCATACTTTATCGCGAGTAACATCGTCTTTTACAATAAATCTGTCTTTTGGAGATCTTCCTGTGAATTCCCCAGTATTAACAGCTAGGGCACCCGTAATAGATTCCTTCCCTTGACCTTTTTGTAAAGTTTCCTCGTGAAGTTCCTGAGATGAAAGTTGATACTTAACTTTTGCATTTTTGATTCCATATTCATCTATGGAAATCGTTTTTTTAGTTTGGTTATTACCCACCATAACTTGTTTTAGTTTTTTGAAGTGTACAAAAATAACAATTCTTATACAGACTTCTGAATTTAAAATAAATTTATCGCTTCTTTAACGTTAAAATTCCAAATGCTAACAAAATCCAGCCTACCATAAACAATAAACCACCAATAGGAGTAATAAAACCTATTACTGATGTATCAAATGATAAAATTTCATTCATTGACAATAAATATATTGAACCTGAAAAAAATATTATGCCTGTAATAAACAGCCAGAATATTCTTTTTTTAAGCGGTTGCGGAATTAAAGGAACTAGTCCTAAAAATAAAATTGCAAGGCCATGATACATTTGATAACGCACACCAACTTCAAAAGTTATGAGAGATGATGAATTTAACACTTCTTTTAAACTATGCGCTCCGAATGCTCCAATACCGATGGTAATTGCTAAAATGATCGAGGCTGTTGCAGCTACATTTTTATCAAAAACTGTCATTTTTAAAATTTGGAATTAGTAATTTCGTCCTTCTTAAATAAACTTCAAAGTTAACAAAAAAACTCTCCCAATGAGAAACATATTAATAATAGGTGCAGGAAGATCAGCAACAAGTTTAATTCGGTATTTGCTAGACAAAAGTGAAGAAGAAAATCTTTTTATAACCATTGGTGACATTTCAGTACAATCTGCAAAGAAGTTAATTCAAAATCACCCTAATGCAAAAGGGATACTACTAGATGTTTTTAATGACGCACAACGAAAAGAAGCTGTTAAAAACAGTGATATAGTAATCTCCATGCTTCCAGCTCGCTATCATATTGAAGTAGCTAAAGACTGCCTAGAGCTTGGAAAAAATATGGTTACCGCTTCATATGTGAGCAAAGAAATGCAAGCCCTTAACCCTAAAGCTGAGGCAAAAGGACTAATTTTTATGAATGAAATAGGTCTTGACCCTGGTGTTGACCATATGAGTGCGATGCAAATAATAGACAGAATTAGAGCAAAAGGCGGTAAAATGCTTCTTTTTGAATCGTTTTGTGGTGGATTAATTGCTCCAGAAAGTGATGACAACCTATGGAATTATAAATTCACTTGGAATCCGAGAAACGTAGTTTTAGCTGGTCAAGGTGGCGCTGCTGAATTTATTCAGGAAGGAAAGTACAAATACATCCCTTATCACAGACTTTTCCGTAGAACCGAATTTATCAATATTGAAGGTTATGGAAAGTTTGAGGTGTTAGCAAACAGAAATTCACTGCAATATCAATCTGTTTATGGACTTGAAGATATTCTTACTTTATATCGCGGAACCATAAGAAGAGTTGGATTTAGCAAAGCTTGGAATATGTTTGTTCAACTTGGAATGACGGATGACACTTATACTATCCCAGACTCTGAAAACTTAACCTATCGTGATTTCGTGAATTTATTCTTAGCTTATTCTCCAACAGATTCAGTTGAACTTAAGCTTCGCTATGCATTAAAAATCGATCAAGACGATTTAATGTGGGAAAAACTTGAGGAACTAGACATTTTCAACGATAAGAAAACTATTGGTATTAAGAATGCAACGCCTGCCATGGCTCTTCAAAAAATATTGGAAGAAAAATGGACTTTATCTGAAGACGATAAAGATATGATTGTGATGTACCACAAGTTTGGATATGAACTAAATGGGGAAAAACATCAAATCGATAGTCATATGACCTTAATTGGTGAAGATCAAACCCATACCGCAATGGCAAAGACCGTAGGATTACCTGTTGCTATCGCAGCAATAAAAATCCTTAACGGTGAAATTACTACACCTGGAGTTCAGCGTCCTATTGCTAAAGAGGTTTACGAACCAATCTTAAAAGAACTTGAAGATCACGGTGTAATTTTTAAAGAGGAAGAAGTGAAGTATTTAGGCTACAACCCAGAAAACCTTCACTTAGGATAATCACTTAATTTAAAGCTATAAACAATAAAAGCCTGCAGAAATGCAGGCTTTTATTGTTTATATATAGTTTGATATTAATCTCTATTAAGGAATATTGAGATAAAATATAGTAAGGTTGCTAAAGACCCAATTGCAGCTACTACATAAGTTCTAGCCGCCCATTTTAAAGCATCTTTTGCTCCTTCGTGTTCTTGTGGTGTCACCATATTATTTGTCTCCAACCAAACTAACGCTCTTTTACTAGCGTCAAATTCCACTGGAAGTGTAATAAAAGCAAAGGCAGTAGTCACTGCAAATAAGGCTATACCAATTCCAAATACCCAAGTTCCAAAAGCAGAACCAGTAGCAAATAAAATAAGCCCAGCCATAATCACAAAATTGGATAATTTACTAGATACACTTACTGCAGGAACAATTTTAGAACGCAGTTGCAACCAACTATAAGCAGTAGCATGCTGTACCGCGTGACCGCATTCGTGTGCAGCTACAGCCGCAGCCGCAGCATTTCGTTGCATATAAACTGGCTCACTTAGATTAATTGTTTTATCTGCCGGATTGTAGTGATCTGTTAATTGTCCCGCAACTGAGATAACTCTTACATCTGTAATTCCATTATCGGCAAGCATTTTTTCAGCGATTTCTTTACCGCTCATTCCATTTTGAAGATGGATCTTGCTGTATTTTTTAAACTTACTTTTTAGCTTATTGCTAACATACCAGCTTACCAAAAAGATAATCCCAGCAATTACATAATATCCCATCATAATTTTAATGTTTTAGGTTTGTTTGTTTCTTTTTCTATAACTTTTATAACTTGTGCTTTGTAAATCTACTTCGTAATTCTACAAGACACAAAGTTTTCAAAAACAATATATCAAAAAACGTGCAAAAATTTATCCTACAATATTTACAATTTTTCCAGGCACAATTATCACCTTTTTAGGCGTACGACCCTCTAAATATTGAGCTGTTTTCTCGTGTGACATTACGGCAGATTCTATTTCGTCTTTCGTTAAATCTAAAGAAAGCTCTAAAGTAAAGCGCATTTTCCCATTGAATGATATAGGATACTCTTTACTGCTTTCAACCAAATGTTTTTCATCAAACTTTGGGTAAGATACTGTAGCAATACTTTCAGAATGACCTAATTTATTCCAAAGCTCTTCTGCAATATGAGGTGCATAAGGTGAAATTAGAATAGCTAAAGGCTCTAATACTTCTCTTGAATTACATTTTTGTGCTGAAAGCTCATTCACTGCAATCATAAAAGATGAAACAGAAGTATTAAAACTAAAGTTTTCAATGTCTTCTTCTACTTTCTTTATTGTTTTATGCAGGGTTTTCATACTGTCTTTTGATGCCGCATCTTCAGAAACATTAAAGCTTTCATCTGCACCAGAGTGATACAGCTTCCACAATTTTTTAAGGAAACCATGTACTCCTGTAATTCCTGCAGTATTCCAAGGTTTTGCTTGTTCTAGAGGTCCAAGAAACATTTCGTACATCCTTAATGTATCAGCTCCGTACTGCTCGCAAATATCATCGGGATTAACTACATTGTATTTAGACTTAGACATTTTCTCTACCTCGCGAGAAACTTTGAAAGTTCCATCTTCTTCAGTGATAAATTCTGCATTTTTGAACTCTTCACGCCAATTTTTAAAAGCAGAGATATTCAGTTCGTTTTGAATGTTTACTAGTGAAACATCTGCGTGAATTGGCTGTGTTACATAATCCTTTGCCAAAGAAGCAGTAACAAATTTGTTTTCCCCTTCAATTCTATGAACAAACGCACTTTCACCCAAAATCATTCCTTGGTTGATAAGCTTTTTAAATGGTTCTTCTACAGGTACCAATCCGCGATCACTCATAAACTTCACCCAAAAGCGGCTGTATAATAAATGTCCTGTTGCATGTTCGCTACCACCTATATACAAATCTACATTTTGCCAGTAGTCCATAGCTTCTTTAGAAGCGAAAACTTCATTGCGTTTGGCATCTTCCATATAACGGAAGAAGTACCAGCTACTCCCGGCCCACCCAGGCATAGTATTCAACTCAAGAGGGAAAATAGTTTTATTATCTACAAGTTTATTACTAACCACAGTAGCGTTTTCTGTATCCCAAGCCCAATTCTCTGCACGGCCTAATGGCGGCTCGCCTTCTTCGGTTGGCAAGTATTTTTCCACTTCAGGAAGGTGCAGCGGTAAACATTCAGTTGGTACTGCTTGTGGCATTCCATCTTTGTAGAAAATTGGAAATGGCTCTCCCCAATATCTTTGTCGGCTAAAAACTGCATCGCGTAAACGGTAGTTTATTTTACCTTCACCTACTCCTTTTTCTTCTAAAGCAGCGATGATTTTTTCTGTTGCCTGCTTATAATTTAAGTCGTTTAAGAAATCACTATTTGTGATAACTGTATTTTCTTTATCGGAATACGCTTCCTCTGAAATATCTACTCCTTTAAAAATATTTGGAATTGGTAAGTTGAAGTGTTTTGCGAAATCATAATCACGTTGGTCTCCACAAGGAACGCTCATTACAGCACCAGTTCCATATCCAGCCAATACATAATCCCCAATCCAAATAGGAATTGCCTCCCCTGAGAATGGATGTTCTGCATAAGCTCCTGTAAAAACTCCTGTTATGGTTTTTACATCTGCCATACGCTCGCGCTCACTGCGTTTTGCTGTAACAGCTATGTAATTTTCAACTGCTTCTTTTTGTTCAGCAGTCGTAATTTTTGAAACTAATTCGTGCTCAGGTGCCAAAACCATAAAGCTCACGCCGTAAATTGTGTCTGGACGGGTTGTGAACACTGGAATTTCAAATGGTGAGTTTTCTCCTGACCCTGAACTCATAACTTTGAACTTAACAGAAGCTCCTTTGCTTCTTCCAATCCAATTAGTTTGAGAATCTTTTAAAGGCTGTGGCCAATCGATATCCTTAAGACCGTCTAATAAGCGTTGTGCATATGCAGTAATTCGCATACTCCACTGCTTCATCTTTTTTCGGACTACTGGATAACCTCCGCGTTCAGAAACACCATTTACAATTTCGTCATTCGCCAAAACGGTCCCTAGCTCAGGGCACCAATTTACCTCTGTTTCAGCTAAATATGTAAGCCTGTATTTTAAAAGGATTTCTTGTTTCTTAGTTTCAGAAAACTCTTTCCATTGTTCTGAAGTGAAAACCTCGACATCTTCATCACAAACTGCATTTACATTCTTGTTTCCTTCAGCAGAAAAAATATCTTGTAATTCTTCGATAGAACGTGCTTTGTCCACATCGTTATCATACCAACTTTCAAAAAGTTGTAAGAAAATCCATTGGGTCCATTTGTAATATTCAGGGTTTGAAGTACGAACTTCACGACTCCAATCGAATGAAAAGCCAATTCTATCTAATTGTTTGCGATAGCCTTCAATTTCATTTCCATTTTTATCAACTCCACCTTCAATATTCACTTTTGTGGTTTCCGCTGGATGTTGTCCTGTTTGAATTGCATACTGTTCTGCCGGAAGTCCGAAAGAATCATAACCCATCGGGTGCAAAACATTAAAACCCTGATGACGCTTAAATCTTGAGTAAACATCACTAGCAATATAACCAAGTGGATGTCCTACGTGAAGTCCTGCTCCAGAAGGATAAGGAAACATATCCAAAACGTAGTATTTTGGCTTTCCACTGCTATTTTCAGCTTTAAAAGTTTGGTTTTTGGCCCAATATTCTTGCCACTTTGCTTCTATTTCGTTGAAGTGATATTTGCTCATTCTATTAGTTTCAAGTAAAAAAACAGCCCCTTGTTTATGTTCAGGAGATTGGGCACAAATTTACTGCTATTGTACGAAAGTCAAAACTTTAAACGTTGTTTAGTGCAAGATGCAAAATTACTTGTATTTTTACGGCAAAATTCTACAAACCCTATGAGTGCTTCTTTTGAAAAATATCAAAAACGCAGATTGATTTCTTCCTACTTTTCAGTAGTAATCAGTATATCACTAGTGCTATTTCTATTGGGATTACTGGGATTGTTAGTTTTAAATTCTAAAAAAGTAGCAGACTACTTTAAAGAACAAATTGCAATTACTGTTTTCCTTAAAGACAGCGCCAAAGAAGTTGAAATCACACAACTCAAACAAAGTTTGGCTTTAGCAGAGTACACCAAAAGCGCTGAATTTGTTTCAAAAGAAGACGCTGCCAAGGAACACCAAGAGACTTTAGGAGAGAATTTTATAGAATATTTGGGCGAAAACCCACTTCAAAATAGTATTGACGTATACATTTTAGCCGATTACGTAACGCCACAAAAAATGGAAGAAATCACTACAGAGCTGAAAGAAAAAGGTTTTGTAGACGATGTTATATATGACAAACCTTTAATTGCACAACTTACCGACAACGTTAAACGCATCAGCTTTTGGATTTTAGTGATTAGCGGAATTTTTACATTTATAGCTGTTTTACTAATAAATAGCAGTATTCGCCTTAGTATTTACGCAAAGAGATTTACAATTAAAACAATGCAGATGGTAGGTGCTACCAAAAAGTTTATTCGCAAGCCATTTGTATGGAAAAGTGTACGTCTAGGAGTTATTGGTGCTATTGTAGCTATGATTGGAATGGGGTTGGTGCTGTATTACTTAAACGAAAGCTTCCCACAACTTCAATTGTTAGGCGATAAAATTATGCTTGCAGGTTTATTTATCTTCATCTTTTTGATGGGGGTTTTAATTACCTGGATAAGTACTTTTATTGCTACGCAACGATTCTTAAACCTAAGAACTGACGATTTGTATTATTAGTGGTGAGTGGAAAATAAAAAATATTAAAAATGGGAGAGAAAAAAAATAAAGAAGGGTTTAAGCCAGACTTTGTGTTTGAACGTAAAAACTACAAGTTTATGCTTATTGGCATTGCATTTATCGCATTGGGATTTATTTTAATGACTGGCGGTGGAAGTGATGACCCAAATGTTTTTAATCCCGAAATTTATAATTGGAGAAGAATCCGTTTAGCTCCTGCGTTAGTCCTAATAGGATTTGCAATAGAAGTTTACGCCATATTATTAAAACCTGATAACAAAGAACAGAATTAGTGGATTATCTAGACGCAATTATTCTTGGAGCTATCCAAGGATTTACTGAATTTTTACCTGTTTCTTCAAGTGGTCATCTTGAATTAGGAAAAGCAATATTAGGAGATACATCAGTCCCAGAAGAAAGTTTACTTTTTACTGTAATTCTTCACTTCGCTACGGCTTTAAGTACCATTGTAGTGTTTAGAAAAGATATCATTGAAATTGTTTCAGGGCTATTTAAATTTCAATGGAACGAAGAAACTCAATTCATAACAAAAATTGTTCTTTCAATGATTCCAGCTGTTGTAATCGGCTTGCTTTTTGAAAAAGAATTAGAGTCATTTTTTGGCGGAAGTATTGCTTTTGTAGGGGCTATGCTAATTGTTACAGCAGTACTTTTATGGTTTGCCGATCTTGCAAAAAACACTGGAAAACCTGTAACATTCAAAGACTCAATTATTATTGGGGTTGCTCAAGCAATTGCTATGCTACCCGGTATATCTCGTAGTGGGGCTACAATTTCAACCTCAGTTTTATTAGGAAACGACAAGTCTAAAGCTGCTAGGTTTTCATTTTTAATGGTTGTCCCATTAATTTTTGGAAAAATTGCAAAGGATCTACTAAGCGGTGATATTACAACGCAAAGCACTAATTTTGGAACTTTAAGCGTCGGATTTATTGCAGCGTTTATCTGCGGACTTATAGCTTGTACTTGGATGATTTCCTTAGTTAAAAAGAGTAAACTACGTTATTTTTCAATCTACTGTGTGATAGTTGGTATTATTGCAATAGTAACCAGCTTATACATATAAATGACAGGAGAAGACTACAAAGAAGGCCAAGTAATATTAATCGACAAACCATTGGAATGGACATCATTTCAAGCGGTAAACAAGGTGCGTTGGTTAATTAAAAAATCTTTCGGATTTAAGAAAATTAAAGTCGGTCACGCCGGCACTTTAGACCCATTAGCAACTGGTCTTTTAATAATTTGTTCGGGAAAGTTTACAAAGAAAATCGATACTTTTCAAGCTCAGGAAAAAGAGTACACAGGGACTTTCACTCTTGGAGCTACTACACCCAGCTACGACCTAGAAACTGAAATAGACCAGAATTTCGATATTTCCGAAATCACTTCAGAACAAATACACGAGGCAACTAAGGAATTTATAGGTGAAATTCAGCAGCAACCCCCAGTATTTTCAGCGTTGAAAAAAGACGGGAAACGCCTTTATGAATTTGCTAGAAATGGCGAAGAAGTTGAAATTCCTTTTAGAAAAATAACTATTTCAGAGTTTGAAATAACAAGAATAGACCTTCCAAATGTAGACTTTAGAGTGGTTTGCAGTAAAGGCACTTACATCCGTTCTCTAGCTAACGATTTTGGCAAGGCTCTTAACAATGGTGCTCATCTATCTGCATTGCGCAGAACAAAGATTGGTGATTTTTCTGTAGCGAATGCTATAAGCATCTCAGACTTCGAATCTTCGCTTCCTAGTTAAAATATCTCTAATAGAGCCCTAATTTTCAAGTGTTTTGTGGAATTTTGTATAAAATTTCAGTACTTGCATAAATGAATTTTAATTATTCATATAAAGCTTTTTTAATAACTTCACTTCTTACAGGAAGTCTAGTGCTATTTCTATTTAGCATAAAACTTTCAAAGCAGAAGGAAGAACTCAACTATGATACCTATGAGGTTGAAATGGCAGAAGAGGTATTGCCTGAAGAGAAAGAAGAGGAAATCGCGCAGCTAACTCCAGAAGTTAGTAGAATTGAAACAAACAAAGCTTTTAATGAAGCAGAAAAATATAAATCCCCTTTTGAAAGTGAAGATCGAGAATTAACTGAAACAACCGAAGGCAAGCTTCAGGAAATGCAAGAAGCCTTGGAGAATTCTAAAAACAGCTTGAACGGGAACATCTCAACTAAAGTTTCTAAACCTGAAAGAGAGAAAAAAACAAAGTTTTCAAATACCGACAGTAATGATAAAGGTGAGGCTGTTGTAAAAGGTGGCAATAGAAACACAACTATTAGTTATCGATTAGTAAACCGCCAGGATATAGATTTACCTAATCCTGTTTATACTTGTTATGGCTATGGAAAGGTGGTGATAAATATTGAGGTAAATAATCTCGGGAAAGTTGTAAAAAACTCCTACAACAAATCAGCATCAACAACTTCCAATCAATGTTTGATAGATGCCGCTCTTGATTATTCAAAGCAAGCTCGTTTTACAACCGACGCTTCAAAAGAAAAACAATTGGGTACAATAACTTTCAATTTCCCAGGGCAACAATAATTTGTCCACTTAACGAAGTTGTAGTGGGTAGTTTCCATCTAAAGAATCAACTTATGGATAATAATAAAATACGCTGTGCTTGGTGCGGCACCGATCCTTTGTATATAAAATATCACGACGAAGAATGGGGAGTGCCAGTTAAGGATGACAAAATACTGTTTGAATTTCTTATCCTAGAAAGCTTTCAAGCGGGATTAAGTTGGATTACTATTCTTCAAAAAAGAGAAAACTTCAGGATGGCTTTTGATAATTTCGATTACAAGAAAATAGCCAAATACGATCAGAATAAAATTGATGAATTACTTCAAAACAGTGGGATTATCCGAAATAAATTAAAGGTAAATTCTGCTGTATCCAACACCAAGGCTTTTATGAAAATTCAAAATGAATTTGGAAGCTTCAGCAATTATATTTGGAAGTTTATTGACAATACACCTATTAAAAACATTTGGAAAAACCACAAAGATGTTCCTGCAACCACTCCCATAAGTGATGCTATAAGTAAGGATTTAAAAAAAAGAGGTTTTAAATTTATGGGGAGTACTGTTGTTTATGCATATATGCAAGCGGTAGGGATGGTAAACGATCATATAGCTGATTGTTTCCGTTATCAACAAGTTTGATTTTTCTAATAAATATTCTTCTTAGACTTCAATAAATCTGCTGCAGCAACTGCTTTCAGAGCTTGACGATAATGTGAATCTAATTCAGGATCTGTATTTTTCTCAACAGAAAAAAGCTTTTGGAACCAAGTAATTGCTTTAGAATATTCGCTATTATAATAATAAGCTATTGCTAAGTGTTTATATATAAACGGTGTTCCGTACCCTTCGCGCACTACCTGCTCATAAACTCGTACTACATCAATATCCTTATTTACATCCATAACTTTAGTGTTAGCTTGAGAATAAGAAATGGTTGAGACACAGGCAATCAAAAGAACAGTAAAAAATGTTTGTTTTAAAGTCATTGGAGATGTGAGGGATAACATTACTTTCAAACAATCTTTATACTAAAACTTAATAGTATGGATCATCCTTCCACAAAAAAACTGAAAATAAAGCGATTAAACGACAATTTTGTTCAATTTAACACAAATAACTCTATTTAGATTTTAGTATTTTTAGAAAATCGTCTCTTTCTATCTCTTCTGCGCCTAAACTTTCTAAATGTTCATTATAGATCTGACAGTCGATTAATTTATAATCTTTTGCTTTTACAAACTCAGAAAGGTGATAAAAAGCAACTTTTGAAGCATCACTTACTAGGCTAAACATACTTTCACCACAAAATACTTTCTTATTTGGAAGGTCTATTCCGTATAGGCCACCCACTAGCTTATCGCCTTCCCAAACCTCAACAGAAACAGCGTGACCCGCATTGTGCAACGCTATATATGCTTGTTGCATCTCTTTAGTTATCCAAGTACCATTTTGACCCTTTCGTGGAACAGAGGCGCAGTATGAGATAACAGATTTAAAATCTTCATTGAAAGTAATTGTAAATTTTTTGTCTCTAATGGTTTTTCTCAGGCTTTTAGAAACTTTAAACTTATTTGGCATTAGAACCATTCTTGGATTTGGACTCCACCAAAGCACTGGTTGTCCATCTTCATACCAAGGGAAAATACCAGAATTATATGCTAGTAATAATCGTTCGATAGAAAGATCACCACCAATAGCGAGAAGCCCATCTAACGTTGCTTCTTCTATATTTGGAAACCAAAGTTTTTCAGTTAAGAAATGCATTGTTCAAAATTGCTAAATATGTTTCACAAAAAACCTCGAAACGTTTAATACGCATCGAGGTTTATATGTTTAATACTATTTTTTAAATAAGTATTTTTAAAAAGGAAGATCGTCGTGATCTTCTTCTTTAAAGTCGTTTGCAGGCTCAAAAGCATCTGCAGGTGGCATTGGAGGCATTCCTGAAGTATCAGGTGCAGCTTGCGATAAATTCTCAATTCTCCAGCCTTGAATACTATTAAAGTACTTAGTTTCCCCTTGAGGGTTTACCCATTCACGACCACGTATATTGATACTAACTTTAACATCTTGTCCAACTTTGTATGCATTTAGCAAATCAGTTTTGTCTTGAACAAACTCTATCATTATAGTCTGTGGATACTGCTCCTCAGTTGTAATCACCATTTCACGCTTTCTAAACCCATTGCTTCCAAAGGTTTTTGTTTCGTCTATTAATTTTATCTTTCCTTGTAATTCCATCCGTAATTATGTTACTGTGTTATTGGTATTTTTTATTTCTAATGCTTTTCTTCTTTACAAAAAGGCAATTTTTATGCCTGATTTCCTAGCAAAATTTTCCAAGCTTCGCTAACATTCCCTTCACTTAGGAACTCGTGAGCTCTTTTATGAATTGCCTCAATATTGTTTGAAGATATTAAATCTTTTAATTCTGTTGAAGAATCTATAAAAGTACGTATTTCTTCTGTATTTGGAAAACTTTCAACGTTACCCAGCACCCCTAAGTCATTACCAGTCAATACCTTGCTGTTTCTAACAGCTTCAGGAAGCTTATCCACCCCTATTCCTAGGGTTCTCAACGGTTTTGGCACTTCAAAGAGTCCGTTTTTTGCGCGACTGTACCAATTTCCTCCAAGTCGAGAAACTGTATCTATCTTAAATGGATCGATAGCACCGTCGTCATCAAGAATGTTTTCTTTAATATGAAGTTTTACAACTTCACATATAACCAAGTTACCAGCTCCACCTTCTTTACCGAGTGAAATTACTTCGTTTACTTTACACTCTAATTGCACTGGTGCTTCAGCAACACGAGGAGGTGTAATTAAATCTGAAGCCTCTTCGGTAAATCCGGCTTTGATAAATTCGTTAACACCTTTGTCGTACTCCGTAGAAGAAAGTGACACTTGTTGCACCATATCATAACTTACAATGTTTATGACCACTTCTGGTACTTCTAAAACATTTTCGTAAGTGTGTTTTGTGGTGTTATCACGCCCTCTTCTTGCCGGTGAAAACACTAAGATAGGGGGTTTGGCACTAAAAACATTAAAAAAACTAAATGGCGAAAGATTTACATTTCCCTCGCTATCGATTGTACTCGCAAAGCATATTGGCCTTGGAGACACAGCCCCTAATAGGTAACCGTGTAATTTTGCTGTTGATAATTCGTGTGGTTCTATAGAAATCATAGAATGCAAAGGTATCAAAGATTATAGCTTGTAAAAACTTGATTGTACAATAATATCAACATATTTGCTTTATATTTATTCAGGTAAAATTTTCTTTATGCTTCAGAAAAAAACGTTTTCACGTTGGGCTTTTATTATCGCTTCAGTTTTTATAGTGGGGCTTATTTTATGGAACACCTATATTTTCTTTAATCAACTTAAAGAAAATGAGCGAGCTAAAATGGAAATATGGGCTGCTGCATACAATGATTTTCTGCAAAACAACAGTCTCGATGCTCCAGTTGGAGATGTAATCCTTACGGTTATTCAAGGAAATGTTACTACTCCAATGATATTATATACGCATAAAGAAGATATATATACCGATAGAAATATTGATCCAAACGATATAAATACGCGAGAGAAAAAAGAAAAGTTAATCAAGCAATTTTCTTCGGAATACACTCCAATAGAAATTCGAAATGAAAACAATCTACTTGCCACAATCTATTACGGTAACTCACCAGTTATTAACAAGCTGAAGTATTATCCAGCTTTTTTGATTTTAATTATTTTTCTTTTCATTTTAGCTATTTACCTATTCTACAAAACATCCAAATCTGCCGAACAAAATAGACTTTGGGCTGGAATGGCAAAGGAAACAGCGCATCAAATAGGCACTCCACTTTCATCTTTGGTAGGTTGGACTGAAATTCTAAAAACTGAAAATGTAAATCCTGAATATATTACTGAAATGGAAAAAGATGTTTTAAGGCTTGAAAAGATTACAGATAGATTTTCAAAAATTGGTTCTGTTCCAAAGTTGGAAAAACACGATTTAGTTGAAGAAACAAAAACAACATTTGAATATTTACAAAAGCGTTCTTCAAAGCTCATAGAATTTCAACTTGATATTCCTGAAAATCCAATATACGTTCAAATGAATCCACAGCTATACAGTTGGACGATTGAAAATTTAGTTAAAAATGGGATTGATGCAATGCGTGGAAAAGGAAAGATAAGTATTTCTATAGTGCAAAATTCAAGATTTGCTTATGTACATATTTCTGATACAGGAAAAGGACTTACCAAAAGTGAGTTTAGAAGAATATTCACACCTGGACATACCACAAAAAAACGCGGTTGGGGCTTGGGATTATCACTTGCAAAACGTATAATTGAGGAATATCACAAGGGGAAAATTCGTGTGTTGAAAAGTGTTCCTAACGAAGGAACTACTATGGAAATCGCTCTTAAAACTAACGTTTAAAAATGTCGACAAAAACTCATACGTTGCATACTGCACGTTCTAAAAATAACTGCCCAAACTGTTTTGGGACAGACGGTCTTGAATTTACATTTTTTCAAGATGAAATAGAAACTCCGTTTTATAAAAAGCCTGTAAAACAAATGGAGGAAAAGCTCTATTGCCATACTTGTACTACTATAATTTATCCAGTAAATTGGACTGAAGACATTGAACGGGTTTATGAATACAACAAAAAAATAGCGGAAACCAATAAACATAATTTACAGGTAAAACCGCTATTCTATATTGTACTAATTGCAGCAATTATATTAATTGCCTTGAGTATTTACTTTTTGATGAACGCTTTATGAATTTAAATTTTCAGCGATTTTAGCTGCTAATGCTTTAAACTCCTCATCCTTCATATCTATTTTTTTGGTGAAACGCATATCATCCATTTCATTTAATGGAATAAGATGCACGTGAACATGTGGTACTTCAAGGCCAACTACTGCCATGCCCACACGTTTACAAGGAACAGATTTTTCTATAGCATGAGCAACTTTACGGGAAAATTGCATCAATTGTAGATACATATGTTCTCCCATATCGAATATCTTGTCAATTTCTTCTTTTGGCACACAAAGGGTATGTCCTTTAGAGTTGGGGTTTATATCCAAAAAAGCAATAAACTTATCGTCCTCTGCTACTTTATAAGCGGGGATTTCTCCTTCAATGATTTTTGTGAAAATTGACGCCATATTTAATCTCTTGAGATTTCTAATATATCAAATTTAAGTATTCCGTTAGGAACCTGAATTTCAGCCACTTCACCTTGTTTCTTACCTAAAAGACCTTTTCCGATAGGTGAATCTACTGAAATTTTTCCAGCTTTTAAATCTGCTTCACTCTGAGCTACCAATTTATAGGTCATTTCCATACCATTGGTTTGGTTTTTTATCTTAACAGTAGAGTGAACCAGTATTTTACTAGTATCTAATTGAGATTCATCTATCAAACGGGCGTTAGCAAGCACAGCTTCAAGTTTAGAGATTTTCATCTCCAACATAGCTTGTGCCTCTTTGGCAGCATCATATTCGGCATTCTCACTTAAATCACCTTTATCACGGGCTTCAGCAATAGCATTAGAAGCTTTCGGACGCTCTACATCACGTAAGTGATCTATTTCATCTCTTAATTTTTTTAACCCTTCGGCTGTGTAATAAGATACTTTACTCATAACTTCATCGTTTGTGTATGTAAAACATACATATTCTATATATATAATAAAATCCCGACACGTGCGGGACTAACTTTAATAAACTGAAAAAATCCCATGCGATGATGGGATTATATCAAACAAATATACTAAAAATTTACATCTTATGTAAATTGTTGTAATTTCGAACTTTAAATTTAATTCATTTTAATGAAAAAAACACTTTATTTACTGATAATCACGATAGTAATTGCTTCTTGTTCAAAAAGCGACGATAAACGTGAACGCAATCCTTACTTAACCGATCCCTTAGTAAGCTTAAATCTAAACTTAAACCTCCCAGAATACAACCCTTTGCGTTTTCCTGGCAATTATGTAATTGTTAACCAAGGAATAAAGGGAATCGTTGTGTATTGTGTTAGCGAACAAATGTATTTGGCTTTCGACCTTACCGATCCAAATCACGCTCCTAGCAACTGTTCGCGTATGGATATAGATGGTATTACAGCATCTTGTCCTTGTCCTAACGATGAAAACTCATACTATATTACATCAGGGAGACATATTTCAGAACCTGATTTAAAATATCCTATGCAACAATATAGAGCTGAAAGAAGTGGAAATAATGTTATTATAAATAACTAACACTTTAAGTTAACTCAAGACTCTCTTACGATAATTTACAAAACAAAGACTCCGCTAAAATTAGCGGAGTCTTTGTTTTTATTTAGAACTTTATTGTAGCTCCTAAAAGAAAGTTTGTAGTTGCCTGCGGATAATAACCCGCACCTTCTATTGTAGTAACCGTTCCAGGATTACTGAAATCATCATCCCAAGTGTAGAAGTATCCGTTAGACACATATTTTACATTGAAAATATTATTCACTAATCCAGAGAAAACAATTTCTTTAACCCAAGGTAAGTTATCTAAAATATAAACAATATTAAGGTCGTTAATAAAGAAACTATCCAACTTTGAAGCTTCACTATCAATATTTCCCATGTACTGCTCCCCTACAAATTTTGAAAGCAAGCCTATTTGAAAGTTTTTTGTTGGTGAATATTCAAGCATATTTCCAGCAACTACAGATGGAGAAAATGAAATATTTGTTTTTCCAAGATTAACAAGCTCCCCATCACGAGATGTAACAAAGTCTATATTTTTGTTTGTACTTAAAGCGATATTAGGAAGAGTTCTTAGGTTTTTCAAAAGTTGAATTTCTGCATCAACTTCAAGGCCTAAACGGTAGCTTTTCCCACTACTTGTTCTTAAAGCAGCTCCTACATCATTTAATTCACCAGAAAGCACCAATTGGTCTTTATAGTGCATATAGTAAATGTTTGTATTAACTTTTGTTTTCGCAGAACCAAATCTCCACCCTAACTCAAAGTCATCTAATTTTTCTGGAGTAGTAATTCCTTGTTCGTAATCATTTCTTGAAGGTTCACGATGCGCTTTACCATAAGAGAAGTAAAATTGATTTGATGGATTCAATTTATAAGTCAAACCAGCTTTTGGATTAAAAAAAGCGTAATCTTCATCAATCTCCATTAAAACCAAATCAGAAGTAATACCTGTAGTGTTATAGTTTAAAAATCTTCCTTGTAAATCTCCAAATACACTTAACCTATCGTTTAATCTGTAAGTAGCTTTTGAGAAAATAGTAAACTCACTCTTTTCCCCATTACTATCGTAATAACGGTCTCTTATTTCTGAAGCACTAGCATATCTCGCCCAAATTACTTCTCCGTAATGATCTCCAGTATAATAGCTGTAAAATGCACCTCCTGTAAAATCTATACTATTGTTTTTGTAGTTAACAGTGGCATTAGCTGCATAAAAGTGATTATCTAGCCAACGACGACGGATTACATCGGTTCTATTAATTGTGTCACCACCTATATATAGAGGCTCAAATCCATAAGTTTTAAACTTTTGATCTTCTTTATATTGTTCAAAATATCCTTTTCCTCTGGTGTAGTTGAAAGATAAGTTTGTACTCCAATTACTATCATAGCGCTGATTCCATAATAACTGATAATGATCTTGAGCGTAATCGTCTATTTCGTTATCATAAAACTGTATGTTTCCATTTTCATCGGTATACATACCTGCAGAGTTAAAGGTTCTATCATTTTCAAGTTTCTCAGGATCTTCTAGACCATTCCAAGACTGATAAGTAATATTTTTCCCTCCAAAAGTTAAGGCTTTAATTAAAGTGTTGTCATCCACAAATGCAGCCTGAAGAAAGTACGATTTTAAGTCTGAGCTCGCTCTATCGATATAGCCATCAGATTTAATTGTTGACAATCTACCCGATACTTCAAAATGGTTAGAAAGTAATCCAGTACTAAATTTAACGTTGTGTTTATGTGTATTGTAACTTCCAAAAGAATTAGAGATTTCGCCATATGCATCATTTGATACTGCATCGCTTAACAAGTTTAAACTTGCACCAAAAGCTCCAGAACCGTTTGTAGAAGTTCCAACACCTCTTTGAAGCTGTAAGCTTTGTACTGAAGATGTGAAATCTGGTAAATTAACCCAGAAAGTACCTTGGCTTTCAGAATCGTTATAAGGTATTCCGTTCAGCGTAACATTTACACGAGAAGCATCACTACCACGAACACGGATGTAAGTATATCCCACTCCTGCTCCAGCATCACTAGTAGTAACTACAGACGGCATATAACTTAACATATAAGGGATGTCTTGCCCTAGATTTCTTTTTTCCAGTTCTTCTTTTCCAATATTTGAGTGGGTAATTGGTGAATCGGCATCTACGCGAATAGCTTGAACTAAAACCTCATCCAACGTTTCTGTGGTTTTTGAAAGAGTAATATTCAACTCCATATCACCATTTACAACAATAGATCTAGTTTCGGCATTATAGCCTAAGTGACTAAAAACAATTGATTGAACTCCTTGATTTACGGTCACACTATAGTTTCCATCAAAATCGGTAATTGTTCCGCTGTTACTCTTCAAAATAACATTAGCTCCAGCCAAGGGCTCCCCATCAGAACTAGTTACAGTTCCTGAAACAATATGTTCCTGGGCAAATGTGATGAAGCTAAAAAAGGCAAATACTGAAAAAATCAATAACTTTTTCATTCGTAATAGTTTAAAGTTTACGAATAAAAGGGGCGTTATTCTTGGTTTATTAAATGGTTTTAAATAAAAAATCCCTGAAAATATCGCGTCGCGCAATATCACAGGGGTACCTTATAATTTTCCCTTAGCAGCATTACCTGCTCAGGTTCTTTGGGTATAATCTCAGCTTCTTCAAGTTCAGAGTTCAAAGTTTTGAGTTTAAAGTTTTTCAACCTCCGCTCATTTCTAATAACTCTTAACTAAAATCTGCACCCCTTTGAGATGTTCGGCAAAAGTACATTACTTTTAGACATAAACATAATATTTCAAAACCTTTAAGATAGTCCTATACAACCAAGTAAAAAGGCTGTCCATATATTTATTTGGAATATATTTTGTGATGTTTTAATAGCACATTATTGATAATAAATAGCAGTTCCATCCTTATTTTTGAATAAGTTTTTACAGCTGATTTTATCAATTCCTTAATACTTATACAATCGCATTGTAATTACATTTACACGATGGCTAATTCAAGAAATAAATTCACACTTAAAATCATACTGAGTTACTTGGTTTTGATTGCTTTAGCAGTGCTTGTTGGATTCTTTTTATATTCTGAATTTCAAAACTACACTGCCGAAAATATTGAAAAAACAGGTGAGAAAAAATTTATTGAAACAGGAACATTAATCAATCTAGTTTACGAAACAGATGGGTTTTCGAGACTTGCACTTCTTTCTGAAAGTGAAGAAGACTATGAAAAATACGTAGTTAAAACAGACTCACTATTCAAAAAGATTAAAGAAATAAAATCCCTTACTGTTAATGATTTTCAGATTAAACAGTTAGACAGTGTAAAATCTCTAATTGAAGAGAAAAACAGAAATATAGAACAACTTCGAATCCTTAGGCTTACAAATCAAAAGGATACTTCGCTAGATGATATTATGCGTGAAGTAAGAAAGCTCGAAGCTTCTGTTGGATTAAATTCGGTTGAATCATTAATTAAAGATCCTTCGCAGCTAAGTAGAAATGAACGTCGTATTTGGCAGAATTATGCCGATTACCTCAATAGAGATTCCACTCGAGACACCGCCAAAGTAAGGTCTAAAACTGTAGATTCTATGCTTATAGCTTCTCGCTATATAGTGGCTGAAGCTAAAAAATTAAATTCTCGAATTCGAAAATCTTTAAATCAACAAGAAAATGAACTCATCAGGAATGACCTTAATATTTCTGAACAACTTAGGGAGATTATAGCGAGTTTCGATCGTGAAATTTCTAAAAACAACCTCATTGAAAAACAGAAACGCGAAGCTTCGATAAAACGAACTGGCGACATATTGAAATTTGCTGGATTACTAGGTGGTATCGTTGTATTGCTCTTTTCTTATTTTATTCTTTCAGACTTTTTTAGAGCCGATCGATATAAAAAGAATTTAGAAGCTTCTAAAAACTATGCTGAAACTTTACTAAAAAGTCGTGAACAACTTATTTCTACTGTAAGCCACGATTTAAAAACCCCGTTAAATACCATCAGTGGTTATTCAGAATTAATTGAAAACTCTTCACTTTCTGAAAAACAAAAATACTACCTATCTCAAATTACATCGAGCTCACAATTTATCTCTCAATTAGTTGACGATTTATTGGATTTCTCAAAGTTGGAAGCTGGAAAACTACCTCTTGAGAATGTGGCTTTTTCATTAGAAAACATAATAGAAAATGCCGCAAATGCTGTACATCAACAGTACATTGAAAAACCGGTAGCACTTAAGATTTCAATTTCAGAATCTATCAAGAACAAGTTTTATAAGAGTGATCCACTTCGCATTAGGCAGGTTGTAAATAATCTATTAGGAAACGCTTTTAAGTTTACTGAAAAAGGAAGTGTTGAAATTCGAGTTGAAGAACTGTCAAAGGCGAAAACAGGAGTTAGTAAGAAGAACGAAATTTCTAATATTCAAATTTCAGTTATTGATACGGGAATTGGTATTTCAAAAGAAAAGCAAGAACTCATATTTAATGAATTCACCCAAGCTGAAACTGAAATAGCCCATAAATTTGGTGGAAATGGATTGGGATTAGCAATTTCTAAAAAGCTGACTGAACTTTTAGGCGGGACTTTAAAAGTAAAAAGTGTTTTAGGGAAAGGAAGTACATTCACCTTAACGCTTCCATTGCAGCATAGCAATAGAATTTTACCTACAAAAACCAAAAACGTTGTAAGTAGTTTTAATGGTTTAAAAGCCATTATTATTGATGATGACCAAACAATGCGTGCACTTTTGAAAGAGATTTTGGAGCAATTGAATATAGACTCAGAAACATTCAGTAGTTATGAACAACTCAAAAATGCCGATTCTGAATCTCGTGTGGATACAAACGCCGATTTTGTTTTAACCGATATTCAAATGCCAAATACTGACGGTTTTACGCTATTAGAAAATTTAAAGAAAGGGGAAATCAAAGCTTACAATAATCAGCCAGTCATAGCAATGACAGGCAGTAGAGAGCGCAATCGTGAATATTATTTAAAAGAAGGTTTTGCTGAAATGCTTGCGAAACCCTTTTCAAAAGAAGACTTAATTAATATTCTAAAACACTTATTCCCTAACCAATGGGAAGCATCAGAAGGCTCTAATGAAAGTAACACCACAAATGAAAGTTCAAAGAGTGGTGACATTTTTAATTTATCGCTGCTAAATTCATTTTTGAGTACTCCTGAAGCCTTAGAAGAAGTATTAAATATTTTCAATCAGCAAACTAAAACCGATTTACAGCTTATTGATAAAGCAATTGAAGATAACGATGTCGATAAAGTTAAAGAAATCACACATAGAATGCTTACGATGACGAGACAACTTCAAGCTAAAGATGTGGTTGCTATTTTAGAAAAAATGGAAGAATACCCAGAAGTAACTGCCAAAATATCAAATGAACTTCAGATAGAAATGAGAAGCGATTTTAATAAGCTAGTGGAAAAATTTGATTTGCTACAACAAGCACTTAATAATCGATAAGATTAAAGTTCGATATTATATAATTCCAATTTATTGTAAAGTGTTTTTCGAGTAATATTAAGCAATTTGGCAGCCTTAGTTTTATTGAAATCAACTTCTTTTAACGCATTAAGAATTAATTGCTTTTCGTTGGTTTCTTTTGAAAAATCAACTTTTTCATTCTTTTTATTTACAGAAAAAATCACTTCGCGTGGTATTACCTCCAACGGAATTAAACTTGAATTGGTTAACAATACCGAACGCTTAATTACATTTTTCAACTCTCTTAAGTTACCTGGCCAAGAATAGGCTTTGAAGGCCTCCTCTACTTCTTTTGACAGCCCGAGTACCTCTTTCCCTAAAGATGCGTTTGCTTCGGCTAAGAAGTATTCAATAAACAAAAACAAATCTTCTTTACGTTCGTGTAATGAAGGAATATGAATTGAGAATTCGTTTAATCTATGATACAAATCTTCTCTAAATTTCCCTTCTTGAACAGCTTTTAATAAATCTTCATTAGTAGCTGAAAGAATTCGAACATCTACCTCAATTTCTGTGTTACTACCAACTGGTTTTATTCGTCTCTCTTGTAAAGCACGCAATAACTGAATCTGGTTTTCATAAGAAAGATTTCCCACTTCATCTAAGAAAAGTGTTCCGCCATCTGCAGCTTCAAAATGACCTTTTTTATCGTTAACAGCGCCAGTAAAACTTCCTTTTATATGACCAAAAAACTCACTTGCTGCAATTTCATTAGGAATTGCACCACAATCTACTGCTACAAAGGTTTTATTATTTCTTGAACTAAAATCGTGAATAGCTTTTGCCGCAACCTCTTTTCCTGTTCCACTTTCCCCTTGAATTAACACACACATATCCGTAGGGCCAACGAGTTTTATGTACTCGTTAAATTTTTTGGATGATTCACTTATCCCAACAACAAAATTTGGTTTTGCTTGAGGAGTTTCTACTTTTTTAAACTCGTTTTTATTGACAGAATCGTCTGTATATTCCGACTTTGATTTTAAAGAATCCTCTTCAATTATCATTAATAATTCTTCGGGGCGGAATGGCTTTGAAATGTAATCTATTGCACCTTTTTTAATTGCCTTTACTGCAGTATCAACTTCAGCATAACCGGTCATTAGAATTACTTTGGTGTTTGGAGAAGTTTTTTGAGCAAATTCTAGTAGGTCTAAACCAGAGTCATCTGGAAGTTTTAAATCTGTAATAAGCAGGTTAAAATCGCCTTCGGTTATTGCTTTTCGAGCACTTTCTCCTGTTGACGAAATTGAAATTTGAAAGCCTTTACGCTCCAAAAAGGAACCAAGCATTTTTCCAAATGCTAGATCGTCTTCTACTATGTGTATTTTCTGCGCCATCGTATTATCTCAAAAGGTAAAAATAGCGACTATATAGGAGGGTAATCTCTAAAATTATCATAAAAAAAGACGCTCTTTTAAGAGCGTCTTTTTAAAGAAGTATTGAATCTAAAATACCTGCAGCTTACTGCTTCTTTAATTCATTTTTAATCCACTCACCTTTAGCGTTTGCATATACAGTTGCCTTTTTTGCTTCTGCAGTAGTAAGTTCGATTTTATAATCTCCCTTGGCATTCACATAAGCCTTAGAAATAGATGCGCCGTCAAAATCATTAGCTACGGCATTTTGTACGGCTTCAGGTAGTTCAGAAGCTTTAACTTCTTTAAAATCTTGAACAGCGTTCGCAGAAAGTTTTAAGTCTTGAGCAGCTTCTACTTTTTCTTCAACCTGAGTTAAAGTAGCAGACTTTTGCTCATTCATAGCAGTCACCTCTTTATCAGATTGCGCAGTTACTGCAGTTAAACCTCCTAATACTATCGCTGTACTTAAAATTAATCTTTTCATAGTTTTTGTTTTTTAAATATTATATATATCGTTTACTAAGTTTGTTTGTTGAATTGTATATAGAAAAATTAGTGCCACAGAAAGGACACTCTATGCAAAGCCCACAAACACCAACAAAACAACTGATTAGGATAAATTCAAATGAAAAATAATTGTGTAATAAGCGATACAACCGTGTAAAAATTACACACTTAATGTGTAATCTCTAATCAATCTGGGGAGGTTTTCGATTGACTTTTTTGAAAGCGATTACTTTTTTACTTTTTAAACGACGGTCAATGGCACTTTTAGATGGTTTAGTCTTTTTACGTTTTTTTGCAACTTTCAAGTTTGTTTTGAGTAAGTCTATCAACCTCTCTATTACAATAGCTTTATTTTTATGTTGGCTTCGCGTTTCACCACATTGTAATATGATTAAACCTTCAGTAGTAATTTTTGAAGAGAGTTTTAATCGAAGTCGTTCTTTTTCAGTTTCCGAAAGCGCTTGAGAGTTTTCTAAATCGAAAGTAACCTCAACTTTTGAAGCTGTTTTATTCACGTGTTGTCCTCCCGGACCACTACTGCGAACGGCTTTAAAGGCAAGTTCCGATATTAGAGTTTCTATTATCACTTTGGTTGGTGGGCTTCGTTTAAAAGATCGTTTACTGTTTTCACAGGATTAAAAGTAATAAGTGGCACCTCAACAAAAACTGTATTCCAATTTGCCATTGCCCCATTCCATAAACCTGGAAGCTCCAAGGCTTTTATAGGTTTCCCTTGATGAGATTTATTTGAAATAAAGCAGGTGTCAGGGTCTGAATATTTTAACAAGTCGTATTTCTTGCCTTTGTAATCCCGAACCCCACAAACTAAATCGACTGGATTAAAATGTGTTGCTTTATCCACCAAAGCTTTTTGTTGCGGGTTATTAATATCAATCTGAGACATTTCTACAATTTGATATGACTGGTTTCCATGTTTATCTTTTATAAGAAATGGACCCCCACCTGGAGCACCGGTATTTTCAACCACACCACAAACACGAAGTGGACGTTCGAGAATATTTAAAAGTGTTTCCTTATCAACTGAAATATTAGGAACCTTTAGCTCTTCAGATATAAATTGTGAAATTTCCTGAAGTGTTTCATCTAAAGTATTTTCGGATTGAAGCTTTTCAACATAACTATAAATTTTATGCTGAAGTGAAATTAATTTTCCAGCTAGAACTTTCTTTTGAAAAGCAATTGTTTCAACATAATTTTCAGACACTACATTGTCGATATTCTTGATGAAAATTATATCAGCATCAATGTCGTTCAAGTTTTCTAGAAGCGCTCCGTGCCCTGAAGGACGAAAAACAATATTTCCATTATCATCTAAAAACAATTCGTTCTCGGGGGTTACAGCAACTGTATCGGTTTCGTTCTTTTGAAAAGAATACGATATATTAAATTTTACACCAGTCTTAGCTTCTATTGAATCCTGAATTTCATTATAGCGAGATTTAAACTTTTCTTGGTGTTCTTCTGAAACGGTAAAGTGCAAATTCGCAACATTATTAGATGTTGCATAGTAGGCAGCCTCATACAATTGTTCGCCAAAGGCAGTAATAAAATCTTCCCCGTCTTTATGAAAAGGAACGAGTCCTTTAGGTGTATTACTGAAGTTTAATCCAGATTCCCCTAGTACTTCTTGAACAAACAAATAATATCTTTTCCCTAAACTAAAGTCTTTAAAATCGGGATATTTTTCGTTTAACTTAGCTTTTACAAGGTGTGAAAAAGCGAATTTAGCAGTAGAAGAAAAAAATGTTTTTAAGTCTTTATTTTCTTCTTTTTGAATAAATGTTTCGATATCATCCTCATCTGGATGGAAGTTTTCCAAAAACTGATGCAGAAATTTAAACATTCTCGTTGCTGCTCCAGAGGCGGGAACAAATTTCATTAAGTCGAGCTTAGCCTTATTGGCTTCAAATAGATTTACAAATTGCTGCTGTTCTTCATCAGAAAAAACTTTTATCCCCTTATTTGCTGAAGCAGGTTCTACTACATTGGCAAACGGAATTCCATTTTTAAATATTTGAAGTTGCTCTTTTACACTACCTTCTGAGAGGCCGTGAGCTTTTATTTGTTGAATATTTTTTTCTGTAAACATGTTTGCTTTCAAATTTGATTTTTCCTCTTCGTCCTCTGCGCCTTTGCTCTGTAATATTTTTTACCGCAGAGACGAAAAATTCACAAAGAGTATCTATTCCATCAATAATTTGTCAATTATTTCAACTGCCTTACTAAATCGTTCTTTTTCATTCCCTTTTAATACTTTATAAGGGAAACCTTGCGATTTTAATTCAGCTTCGAAAATACTGAACATTTCCTCACGATTATTTGGTCTGTCTCTTAAAACATCTGCTTCCCAAGGAATGTCTATATAAGTTAGTAGGTAGATACTATAATTATTTTTGGTTGCTTCAGATTTTATTTCTTCTGGACAATATCCATCATAATAATATTCTGAATACACTTTTAACTCTAACAAATTCGTATCCAAAAAAAGCAACTTGTCAGATTTTTTGGCAATTTCCTTTTCTAGATTTAATTGCCCTTTGGCTATAGGAATTAAATCCTCTTTTGTAACTAGTTCACCATTATTTTTCCATTTTTCTTCAAGATATTCCCGCATATATTCAGGCACCCAATGCGTTTTATAATGCGCTGCCAATTGTTTTGCCAAGGTGGTTTTACCCGTAGATTCGGGACCAAATAAAACTACTTTTATCAATTGAGAAGGCTTTTTTCAGGTTTGTTTAAACTTTTCTGCCAAGCGCGATATCCATAAATGGAAATTACTACAAATAGTATAAATTGAAAGGATGTAAATATTAGACCCTTATAAAAATATAAGGGTATGGAAATAAGATTACCGATCAATAAAAAAATCCAGTTCTCAAGCTTTTTTCTTGCCAAGAGCCACATTGCCACAAAAAAGATTCCCGTAGTTAATGTATCTACATAGGCAGTCCAATCAGTCCACTTATCAAAAACCTGATAAATAGTATATATAAAACCCAACGTTGCTATAAATATAAAGGTGGATATCTTTTTTTCTTTGAAAGTGGTGGTTGTTATTGGAGTATAGTGCTCTGCATCTACTTTACGGGTCCATATATACCAACCATAAACACTCATTGAGAAATAATAAGCGTTGATTACCAAGTCACCTAATAAGCCATAATACGCCAAAATGTACACAAAAATGGCAGTACTTAAAATTCCCGTAGGATAAATTAAAATATTGTTCTGCTTAGAAAACCATGCACTCAATATTCCAAAAAATATTCCAATCAGTTCAAGAATTAAGATAAGCGTAGGAACCTCATTATACTGTTGAAAAAACCAATCAAAAATGGGGCTCATAGTCGCTGCGATCAGATTTTACAATTTTTATGTAAAGCAAGCCTCTTTCAACGGCCTCCAAAGCAATTTTCATCTCTTTTTGAAGTAAGTTCATCACCTCATCATACTCCCCAAAAACTTGAGTGCTTAAGGGGTTTTCGAGAACTGTAAGTCCAGAGTTTCGTAAGCTTTTAATGAAATCAATTATCGCTGGTTCGTAATCGTCTTGCAGCGGGCTTAAGGTTAGTTCAACTGAGATTTTCATTATTATTTTTTTTCAAAGTTACAATTATAAATAGTATTTCCTCCCACGGCATACAGGCAGTGGCAATTTAGAGTTTCGTCCTTATTGTTGTCACTATATCACAGAGAAACAGAGAATATGCTTTATTATTTATTTGGAATTTCTTCAAACGCGGTTCCCATAACAACCATATTTGCTCCGGCGTTATAAGCTTCCTGTTTTTGTGTTTCGCTTCTTATACCACCACCAACAATTAACGGGATACTTATATTTTTTCTTACTTCTGAAATAATTTTTGAATTTACAACATTTTTAGCTCCACTACCTGCTTCCAAGTAGATGAGTTTTGCGCCCATATATTGTCCTGCAAGTGCAGTATCAACAATCGTTTCAATGTTATCCTGAGACAGCGGTTGAGTGTTTGTTACTTTTGATACTGCTGAATTATTTCCTCCATCGATTAAAATATATCCTGTAGGAATAATCTCCAAGTTAGAATTTTTCAATTTTGAAATGGATTTTACTTGTTGCCCAATTAAATATTCTGCGTTTCTTCCTGAAAGAAGACTTAAAAATAAAAGTGCATCGGCTTCGTTGGTAATTTGTGAAAAGTCGCCTGGAAATAGAAAAATAGGAAGTTTAGTTTTAGCTTTTATAGCTTTTACTGTTATTTCAGTTTGCGCAATTTCAACTGTACTACCCCCAACAAAAAGATGTGTAGTATCGTTAGGGATTTTATGAAGAAACAATTCAGTTTCAGAAATATCAAATTTGTCTGGATCGATTAAAATAGCAAGTTGTTTTTTACCTACAGCAATATTTTTCTGAAAATATTTATACAAAGAATCACCCATGTATTACGCTTCAGCTTGAAGAGCATAAGCACAAGTAAAACCTTCGAACTCGAAGAAATCTACAGTATATTTCTGTTCTTTGCCCTCGTAATTTACATTTGCAGTTGTTTGATTTTCATCTAAGTTAAATTCATCTACATAAATATTTTCCAAAAAGCTAACTCCTTTTTCAGCATAACTTTTATAAAGCGATTCTTTAGCACACCAAACAATTGTAAGCTTTCGCATCATGGCATCCTCATTAGCAATAGTTCTATACTCTTCAATTGGTGTAAATTTATGAGCAATTCTCAGAATTTTGTTTCGTTGTTTTTCAATGTCTATTCCCACTTCTTTATCACTGATAATTATTGCAGCGAAATTGAACGAATGAGTAATTGATATGTGTTTATCATCTTTTAAATGGGGTTTTCCATTTTCGTCGTAATACAAATCAAAATCGGTATAACCTTCCAACGCCATTAAGTGTCTAATACTCATAAAGCCACGGCGGTGCAATTCGCTCTTCATATTGTTTACACGATTGGCGCAATTCTCTGTCAATTCAATTCCATCGGAAAGGGCCTCAAGAGACTCTTCAATCTTCCAAATGAAGACTTTAGTGCTGGAATTAACTGTTATAGTTTTGTAAAGTGGCATAGACTTTTGAGGGATATTATGTATTTTTGCGGTCTGAAAATCAAAATTAAATATTAACAGATATCCGCATTAAAGGGTATAAATATAATAAATATGTCAACTAAAACTGTGCCTTATACGGCCTATAAAGTAAAAGATATTTCTCTGGCAGACTGGGGAAGAAAAGAAATTGAGCTTGCAGAAGCTGAGATGCCGGGTCTTATGTCTCTTCGTGAAGAATACGGGAAGGAACAGCCGTTAAAAGGTGCTCGCATTGCTGGATGTTTACATATGACCATCCAAACTGCTGTACTTATTGAAACATTAGTTGCTCTAGGAGCCGAAGTTACTTGGAGCTCTTGTAATATTTTCTCTACTCAAGATCATGCTGCCGCTGCAATTGCTGCTGCTGGAATTCCAGTTTACGCATGGAAAGGAATGACAGAGGAAGAATTTAATTGGTGTATCGAGCAAACGCTTTTCTTCGGGGAAGAACGCAAGCCTTTAAATATGATTCTTGATGATGGAGGTGACCTTACCAATATGGTATTGGATACTTATCCAGAACTTGCTGATGGTGTAAAAGGAATTTCTGAAGAAACTACAACTGGTGTTCACCGTCTTTACGAGCGTGTGAAAAAAGGAACTTTACCAATGCCAGCTATTAATATTAACGATAGTGTTACAAAGAGTAAGTTCGATAACAAATACGGATGTCGTGAAAGTGCTGTAGATGCAATTCGCCGTGCAACTGATGTTATGCTTGCTGGAAAGCGTGTAGTGGTTTGTGGATATGGTGATGTTGGAAAAGGAACTGCTGCTTCGTTTAAAGGTGCGGGGAGTATCGTTACTGTAACTGAAATTGATCCAATTTGTGCTTTACAAGCTGCAATGGACGGTTTTGAAGTGAAAAGATTAGAAACTGTTGTTGGCAATGCAGATATTGTAATTACAACTACAGGAAATAAAGATATCGTTCGCGGTGAGCATTTCGAAGCGATGAAGGATAAAACTATTGTTTGTAATATCGGTCACTTTGACAACGAGATTGCTGTTGCTTGGTTAAAAGAAAACTACGGAGATACTCACGTTGAAATTAAGCCACAAGTTGATAAATATACTATCAATGGAAAAGATGTTATTCTTTTAGCTGAAGGTCGTTTAGTAAACTTAGGTTGTGCTACTGGTCATCCAAGTTTTGTAATGAGTAACAGCTTTACAAACCAAACATTAGCTCAAATCGAACTTTGGAAAAATGCTGAAAACTATGAGAACGAGGTTTATATGCTTCCAAAGCATTTAGATGAGAAGGTTGCTAAACTTCACTTAGAAAAGATTGGAGTTGAACTTACAGAGCTTCGCCAGGATCAAGCCGAATACATCGGTGTAACTGTTGAAGGACCTTACAAACCTGAGTACTACAGATATTAATTGATTTACGATTGTAGATTTTAGATTTACAAATTTAACATTAAAACCCTTGCAGTCCTGATAGTTATCGGGAGCGAGGGTTTTTTTATTGGTTGAAATAAATAGTAACTTAGACAAGCACATTCAAGTATAAAACTTCAATCAATATGATTAAAAACTCAAAACTCCCAAATATTTCGACCTCCATCTTCTCAGTTATGAGTAAAATGGCGGCAGATTACGACGCCATTAATCTTTCGCAGGGATTTCCAAACTTTCCTACTGATCCTGCTTTAAATGCTCTTGTAGATCAGGCTATGGAAGAGGGTTTCAATCAATACGCACCAATGGCTGGAGATTTTGAACTTAGAATGGAAATTTCAAAAAAGATTGAAAAACTTCACAATCATTTCTATAACCCAGAAACAGAAATCACAGTAACTGCTGGGGCAACTCAAGCAATATTTACAATAATTTCAGCGACAATTTCAAAAGGAGATGAAGTAATTATATTCACCCCTGCTTATGATTGTTATGCGCCTACAGTAGCGTTGTTTGGTGGAAAAGTTGTTACAATTCAATTAAAACCACCTTACTATAAAGTAGATTGGCAAGAGGTTGCAGATAAAATTACTTCATCTACTAAAATGATTATCATCAACAGTCCGCATAACCCAAGTGGAATGCTTTTTTCTGAAGACGATATGCTTCAGTTACAGCATTTAGCTGAAATAAATGATTTATTAGTTTTAAGTGATGAGGTATACGAACACATTATTTTTGATGGGAACATACATCAAAGTGCTTCAAAATTTGAAAGCTTAGCAAACCGCAGTTTTGTTACAGCTTCATTTGGGAAAACATTTCACAATACAGGATGGAAGATTGGATATTGTGTAGCACCTGCACCTCTAATGAAAGAATTTCAAAAAGTGCATCAATTTCTAGTTTTTAGCGTTAATCACCCTTTTCAAAAAGCATTTGCAACTTACTTAAAAGATGATAGCCACTATTTAAAGCTTTCGGATTTCTACCAGCAAAAGCGTGATTTCTTTCTCAACTTAATGAAAGTATCTAGTTTTAAAATTATTCCTTCCAAGGGAACTTATTTTCAGATGTTAGATTTTTCTGAAATTTCAAATGAGAGTGATATTGTCTTTGCAGAAAGACTTACTAAAGAACATAGAATTGCGACCATACCAACATCGGTTTTTAACAAGGCTGAAAAAGATTTTAAACAAATCCGAATCTGCTTTGCAAAAACCGATGATACTTTGGCAGAGGCCGCAAAAATCCTTAATGGGTTTTAAGGCTTTTTCTTATTTACTTCTATTAAACTCTTGTTTTTTGTTTTCTCCCAAAAGTTATTTTCTGGGTTGATATCTGCCATTCTTTGCGTAGCATCTATCATCATATTCTTAACTTTTTTTCCATTCTTAATTTCGAATGTATAGGTAGGATATGCCCAAGCCCAGTCGTCTAAAACGGTTCGCTTCAATTCAGCAAAAGGGTTTGGTTTTTCTCCCCACATCATTCTAAGTGGAATATAAAATAACTCTTGCGATCCATCTTCATAAGTTACATATAGATCAATAGGCATTGGCATTAAACCAATTCTTTCTAAAGTAACCTTGGTGTTTTTACCTTCAGTTTCAACCGCTTTAACACCATAATCTATCGTATTAGTAGTTTGGGTCCAGTCTGTTAAATACCAATCCAATTCAAACCCTGAAACTTTTTCAGCAGTACGAATAAAATCGTTTGGAGTTGGATGCTTAAATTTGAAATCGGTGTAATAACGCTTTAAAGTTTTTGAAAGGTTATCAGGACCAATCACGTAGCCAAGTTGTGCTAAGAAAACAGAACCTTTGCTGTATGCATTTATACTATAAGCTCGGTTTGTAGCATATCTATCTGCGTGAGTGGTTTGTGGTTGTTCTTGACCACTAGTTGCATTAAAAAAGTAGCTTCTATATGAACCTGCGTGTGGATTTGCTTTGTTTTCTTCCATTACATAATTCATTGCTTCATCTGCAATGTAAACTGTAAACCCTTCATCCATCCACTCGTGCTTACTTTCGTTTGTTGCTAGCACAAATTGAAACCAAATATGTGCAAGTTCGTGAGCCGTAACACCTACTAAACTTCCAAAATCACGTTCTCCAGTAATCATGGTACTCATGGCATATTCCATTCCGCCATCTCCTCCTTGAATTACTGAATATTGCTCATAAGGGTAAGGACCTATATGTTCATTGAAAAACTCCATTAATTCTGCAGTCTTTTTCTGAAGGTTTTTCCAGTTTTCTGCAATTTCAGGATTGTCCTTATAAAGAAAGTGCAGTGTAACCCCATTTGGACCTTCATAAGTATCGTGGATGTAGTTATCGTCTGCCGCCCAAGCAAAATCGTGAACGTCTGGCGCTAAGAAGTGCCATGTGTACTTTCCGTTTTTAGGATGCATTGGCTTTTGACCTGGTAGTGTGTAACCATGACCAACTTCGGCTGGATTTTGTAAATATCCAGTACCTCCAATTGTATAATTTTCATCAATTGTAATAGTTACGTCATAATCTCCCCAAACACTGTAAAATTCACGTCCAATATATGGATGTGCATGCCAGCCTTCAAAATCGTACTCAGCTATCTTTGGGTACCACTGTGTCATAGTTAATGCTACACCTTCAGCACTTGTTCTACCTGAACGACGTACTTGTAAAGGTACTTGCGCGTCCCACTTCATATTAAATACTGTAGTTTCATTTGGAAGAATAGGCTTATTCAAAATCACTTCCATCACAGTTCCTTTGACAGTGTAATTAACTGCTTCACCATCTTGAGTGAAAAAGGTTGGTTTAATATACCCGATCTCTTCCGATGTCAATTTTGAAATTCTATCACCTACTCTTCTATCTGGATCGGCAATGGTACGAGAGCGTACATCCATTTCACTTCCAGGTTGAAATGCGTTAAAATATAAGTGATAAAAAACTTTGTTTAATGTATCAGGAGAGTTGTTTGTGTATTTCAACTCCTGAGTCCCTTTATATTGATATTTTTCAACATCTACATCGATGTTCATTTTATAATCAACTCTTTGTTGCCAATAACACTTATTGTTTTGTGCAGTGGCCGAATAAAGGGTTGCCGAAAGACCATAAATTAAAGCTGTTATAAATAATACGCTAAAAATATTTTTCATTATTTACTCATTTTATCTGCCATAATTAAGGCGTTATACAAATTCACCATTTTCCCAGACTTTGAAATTTCTGAGAATGGTTTAGTGTTCGATTGCTCACCTCCTAAAATAACATTTGCAGTTGAAGTTAATCCACTATCCATTAAAATCTGCTTTACTTGAACCGCAGATAGCTCTGGGTAGTATGAACGAATTACAGCTGCCACACCAGCAACTTCAGGTGCTGCCATAGATGTTCCTTGTAAATATTCGTAAGTACTTAATGGTGTTGTTGAATAAATTTTTACCCCAGGTGCAAAAACATCCACATTGTTTTTTCCGTAGTTAGAGAAGTTTGCTACTAGTTCACTTCCATATTTATAGTTAAGCGCACCAACGGTTAAGAAAGTATCTGCCATTTCTGGACCATTGTCTACTTGATCGTTTGGATAAACGTTTACAGTATCTAAATCTAACCCGTCGTTTCCAGCTGCATTTACAATTAATACATCTTTTGAAGCAGCATACTTAATTGCATCGTAAACCCACTCTGAATTTGGAGAGTAGTATTTTCCGAAGCTAGTATTTAAGATTTTAGCTCCATTATCTACTGCATAACGAATAGCTAATGCAATATCTTTATCGTACTCATCACCATCTGGCACTGCACGAACCGACATGATTTGAACGTTATTAGCTACACCATTCATTCCAATTCCATTGTCGCGTTGTGCTGCGATAATTCCTGCTACGTGTGTTCCGTGTTTAGCTTCTTCTCTTAATTCATCCGGACCAGCAACATTACCATCACCGTAAATATTATCAGTGATATCATAAGGATCGTCTCCTAATACTGCACGGAAATCTTTTGTCATATTAAAATGATTCTGCTCTCTAGAATTGAAGTACTTTAATCCTCCTTCAATATTTTCGATAAGTTCAGGAATAGAGTCTCCGAAGCTCAACATTTGGTTAAGCATTCCTATTTGTTGCTGCTCTTCAGCAGTAGGGTTTTTAATAGCAGCTAAATCTTCTTTAGTGTAATCTTCTTTACCTAGCTTTTTCGCCATTGCTTGGTGCACTGGTTTTATTTGAGAAAGCATTTGCCCGTAACGAGCTTTATTCATATCAACCTCAGCCTTTTCCTTTTCATACTCAGCTAAAGCTTTTTGATAGATAGCAAATTCTGCTCTATCCGCTGCACTAATTGAAGATTCGGTTTTACCCTCATATTTTGGTTTAAGTTTTCTGATAATACGAACAAACTCCATATTCTCACCAGTGATATCACCTAGGAAGTTCCATCCGTAAACATCATCTATAAATCCATTATTGTCATCGTCAATTCCATTTCCAGGTATTTCACCAGGATTCGTCCACAGAACATTTTTAAGGTCTTCGTGGTCAATATCTACACCACTGTCAATAACACCTACAATAACAGTTTTTCCTTTTCTTTTTCCAATTAATTCCTTGTATGCTTTATCCACACTCATTCCAGGAACTGTATCGGCCACAAGATCCATCATTGGCCAGTTCTTTAATTCAGCATCGGTTAATGGAGCTGTTTTTAATGGATTTGCATCTATGTTTTCGATTGGAGTAGCAATTATTGCTGAGGCACCACCGCAGCTAGCCAAGACAGTTGAAAAACCAACTGCAAGTAAAGAGATCTTAAAAATTTTCATTTTATAGTAATTAAAGTGTTAGTTAAAGAATTCTGTTAGGGAAAAAGTTTCGTTAAGTCGAACTCCTTTTTCGGTATTTTTTACTGTAATAATTGGGTTGTGAGCATCGTGCTCTAAAAAAAGATAGAAATTGTTCTCTGCAGCTTTGTTCAGAAATTTTTCTTTTTCGGGAAGGGTTAATAGCGGTCTTGTATCATACCCCATTACAAACGGAAGTGGCAAATGACCAGCCGTAGGAAGCAAATCTGCCATAAAAACCAACGTTTTTCCTTTATAGTTTATATGCGGAATCATTTGTTTATCGGTATGTCCATCAACATAAAGAATTCCGAAGTCTAGCTCCTTAGCCTCTGAAAAGTCTGATGTTGGTTGCTCAACAAATTTAAGCTGCCCGCTTTCTTGCATTGGTAAAATGTTTTCCTTCAGAAATGAAGCTTGCTCACGTCTATTAGGCTCTGTAGCCCACTTCCAATGGTCTTTATTGCTCCAGTATGTCGCGTTTTTAAAAGCAGTTTCATAGCCTGTTCGGTCTTTATTCCACTGAACACTACCACCACAATGATCGAAGTGTAAATGTGTCATAAAAACATCGGTAATATCGTCACGATGAAACCCATGTTTCTTTAAAGAGCTGTCAAGGTTGTGATCGCCCCATCTAAAATAGTAACCGAAGAACTTCTCACTTTGTTTATCACCCATTCCGGTGTCAATAAGTGTTAATCGATCGCCATTTTCAATAAGAAGACAACGCGCAGCGATATCAATCATATTATTTTGGTCCGCAGGATTCGTCCTGGTCCATAAGGTTTTTGGTACAACGCCGAACATTGCACCGCCATCTAATTTAAAATTACCGGCTTCAATTGGAAATAGTTGCATAATTTGAAGAAATGAGTTGCAAAATAACAAAAGCGTTACACTCCTAAGGCCCAAGTAAAAATAATTATACTATTTTTAACAAATTATTCTTTTTCAGTGGAAGAGAAAATTTTTTAATTTGCCAAAACCCCGTTTTTTATGGTAGAACTTGCAGGAATTATAATTTTAGGAATATTGGCTCAGTGGGTAGCTTGGAAATTTAAAATACCTGCCATTTTACCTTTAATTATGATTGGTTTGTTAGTAGGACCAATTTCTACACTTATTTCTGCTGATGGTAGCCAGTGGCTTCAACCAATTTGGAATGGGGAAAAAGGTCTCTTCCCAGGGGAGAATCTCTTCTATTTTGTATCACTAGCGGTAGGAATTATACTTTTTGAAGGAGGACTAACGCTCAAACGCGATGAGATTTCTAAAGTAGGGCCCGCAATCGGTAAACTCATAAGTATAGGTGCCGCGATTACATTTATTGGAGCTGGAGCGGCTGCACACTATATTTTTGGATTAGACTGGAGAATTTCGTTTCTATTTTCAGCCTTGATTATAGTAACAGGACCGACGGTTATTTCTCCTATTTTGAGAAATATTCCACTGAAAAAAGACGTTGCTGCAGTGTTGCGATGGGAAGGTATTTTAATTGACCCTATTGGCGCACTTGTAGCTGTACTTGTTTATGAGTTTATAAGTGTTGAAGGCGATTCGGGCTATACTAAGCAAGCATTACTAGACTTCGGAAAAATTGTATTAATAGGTATGTCCTTTGGTATTACTGCGGGATATGCGCTTTATTTTGCCATTAAAAAGAAACTTGTACCTCATTATCTATCTAATGTTGTTGCGCTTTCAATGGTAATGGCGGTATTCGTAATCAGCGATTTATTTGCTCACGAATCTGGTTTATTAGCCGTGGTAGTAATGGGAATGTTTTTAGGTAACAGCGATCTTCCCAGCCTTAAGGAACTCCTTTACTTTAAAGAGTCACTGAGTGTTTTACTAGTGTCAATTCTATTTATCTTACTTGCAGCAAATATTAGCATTGAAGATTTGCTTCTTGTTTACAACTGGAAAACTGCCATTTTATTAGCTATTATTATTTTCTTACTGCGGCCATTAACCGTTTTCGCCAGTACTATTGGGTCTTCACTTAAAATAAATGAAAAACTTTTTATAAGCTGGGTAGGTCCTCGTGGGATAGTTGCTGCTGGTATTTCATCTTTATTTGGAACAAAGCTAGTTACAAAAGGTGTTGTGGGTGCAGAATACATTACACCATTAGTTTTTGCTGTGGTTTTAATTACGGTAATTTTAAACGCAACTACTGCCAGATTAGTTGCTGGATGGATGGGAGTTTACCTTAAAAAGTCTGAAGGAATTTTAATTGTAGGGGCTTCAAAAGCATCTAGATTAATTGCTACTTATTTACATAAACACGATCGCCACGTGGTACTTGTAGATTCAAATCAGCTCAATATCAATAGAGCTAAAGAATTAGGATTAGAAGCCTTTACTGCGAATATTTATACCGATGATTTAACAGACAATATAGAGTTAAATGATGTGGGATATATACTAGCCATGACGGGTAGTGACGAAATTAACAAGCAAGCAATTAACCGATTTGAAAAATATTTTGGGGAAAATGGAACATTTAGGTTAATTACTTCAGATGAAATGAAGAAGAACAAAAACTTATCGATTAAAGAATTGTTCTCTTACACCCACGATTATTCTCGATTTGCACAAGTTGCCCAAGAATTCCCGTCTATACAAGAAATTCCTGTTGAAAATCACAATCAGTTTTTAAGAGTTCTCAATATTGTTGGTGAAGATAAAAATGCAATCCCGCTATTTTTAAAACACCCAGACGGATTTTTAGACCTGATTACTTCCCCTACTGAATTAGAAACTGAAGAAGGAAGTAATTTAGTTTACTTAGGAAAACCTATGGATTTTGAAGATGTAGTAAATGCTACGCGTTCCGAGAACGAAGGTAAATCTGAGAAATAAACCGTTGATAATTTCGTTTTTAGTTAAAAAGAAAAAAATGAAGAAAGTCTATTATATTTCAGGAATCATTTGCATCCTTTTCGTTTCCTCTTGTAAAAAAGACGACGGAAGATCTTGCACTACTTGTTCTTCACCTTCAACATTAGATTTTGAAGTGTGTGAAGAAAGCAATGGCAATGCTTCTGTAAACGGACAAGATACAGGGACTCCCTACGGAACTTATATTTCTGGTTTAGAAGAAACTGGTGCTAGCTGCGGAAATTAGTCATTTAGCTTAAGCACAGCCATAAACGCTTCCTGAGGAATTTCAACATTCCCTACTTGACGCATACGCTTTTTACCTTTTTTCTGCTTCTCAAGAAGTTTTCGCTTTCTAGAAATATCACCCCCATAACATTTTGCGGTAACATCCTTTCTAAGTGCTTTAACTGTTTCACGAGCAATAATTTTTGCTCCAATAGCAGCTTGAATAGGAATATCAAATTGTTGTCTTGGGATTAGTTCGCGAAGTTTTTCGCAAATTTTCTTTCCAATATCATAAGCATTATCTCGGTGAAGCAAAGCAGAAAGTGCATCTACAACGTTTCCATTTAATAACACATCTACCTTAACTAAGTGAGATTGACGCATTCCTATTGGAGAATAATCGAAAGAAGCATAACCTTTAGAAACTGTTTTTAATCGATCGTAAAAGTCGAAAACAATCTCTGCCAAAGGCATATCAAAAGTTAGCTCTACACGTTCGGTAGTTAAATATGTCTGATTTGTAATTTCACCTCTCTTTTCAATACAAAGAGACATTACAGAACCAACAAAATCTGACTTTGTAATAATTGTGGCCTTTATAAATGGTTCCTCTACTCTATTTAAAGTTGAAGGTTCAGGTAAGTCGGAAGGGTTATTCACCAAAATTGGTGTATCCGGCTCTTTATTAGTAAATGCATGGTATGATACGTTTGGCACGGTAGTAATTACCGTCATATCAAACTCTCTTTCCAATCTTTCTTGAATAATCTCTAAGTGGAGCATTCCCAAGAAACCACAACGGAAACCAAATCCAAGAGCTGCAGAACTTTCAGGAATAAATATTAAAGAAGCATCATTCAACTGAAGTTTTTCCATTGAGTTTCTCAACTCCTCATAATCCTCAGTATCTACAGGATAAATTCCAGCGAAAACCATAGGTTTTACATCTTCGAACCCTTCAATCATATTGACTGTCGGATTTTTTGAATCGGTAATGGTATCACCTACTTTAACTTCTTTAGCCTCTTTAATTCCTGTAATTAAATACCCAACATCTCCAGCTTTAATCGAATCTTTTGGAAGTTGTTTTAATTTTAAAGTTCCAACCTCATCGGCGTAATAACTTTTTCCGGTAGCCATAAATTTTATGTGCTGCCCTTTTTTTATTTCACCATTTAAAACTCTAAAGTACGTTTCAACACCACGGAATGGATTGTAAACAGAATCGAAAATCAAGGCTTGTAACGGCTCATCCAATACTCCTGTTGGTGGTGGAATTCGCTCGATAATAGCGCTAAGTATTTCTTCAATACCAAGCCCTGTTTTTGCACTAGCTGGAATCACCTCTTCTGGCTTACATCCTAGAAGGTCTACAATATCATCGGTAACCTCCTCAACATTAGCCGAAGGAAGATCTACTTTGTTTAATACTGGAATAATCTCCAAATCATTTTCTAGCGCTAAGTATAAATTAGAAATCGTTTGCGCTTGAATACTTTGTGCAGCATCTACAATTAGTAAGGCGCCTTCGCAGGCAGCGATAGAACGAGAAACTTCGTACGAGAAATCAACGTGCCCAGGAGTGTCAATTAAGTTTAATACGTATTGCTCACCCTTGTACATATAGTCCATCTGTATCGCGTGACTTTTAATAGTAATACCACGCTCGCGCTCCAAGTCCATACTATCTAATAGTTGCGCTTGTTTTTCACGACTAGTAACGGAACCTGTGGCGTCCAATAGTCGGTCGGCCAAAGTACTTTTCCCGTGGTCAATATGCGCTATAATACAAAAGTTTCTGATGTTCTTCATAAATTAATCCTTCTTCGTGCTACGAATTGCAAATATAGATTAAAAGAGTGATTATTTCAGGCATTATGAAACAGTAAATAATTGGTAGATTGAAAGAAAATATTCTATAACGCGTGAGGTTGGAGTTTTTTAGAGGTTAGGGGTGGGTATTTAGTAGTCAGAAATCTGAACCAAGAATCTAGCATCTAGAGTCAAGAACCATGTACGCCCCTAACATAGGTTGAACTTTGTAGTTAGTTCTTTCAGTTTCAATTTCGATTTCGATTTCGATTTCAAAATCATTCGTTCTCTCGGACAAGCCTTTAACCAAACAGACTTATATCTTATTTACAGACTATTAATTTGTTATACTGATATTTACTACTTTTGCATTCTCAAATAATAAAGAATTGCCAAAAATAGGAAACATACAACTGCCTGATTTTCCATTATTACTAGCCCCAATGGAAGACGTAAGCGATCCGCCCTTCCGTGCACTTTGTAAGGAACAAGGCGCCGATGTGGTTTTTACTGAATTTATCTCTTCGGAAGGACTTATTCGGGATGCTGCAAAAAGTGTGATGAAGCTTGATATTTATGAAAAGGAACGCCCCGTTGGAATTCAGATTTTTGGAGCTGTTCTAGAATCTATGTTGCGCAGTGTAGAAATTGTAGAAGCCAGCGGTCCAGACATTATCGACATTAACTTTGGTTGTCCCGTAAAAAAAGTAGTAAGTAAAGGCGCAGGTGCAGGAATTTTAAAGGACGTAGATTTAATGGTAAGCCTTACCGAAGCTATGGTAAAGCACACAAAACTGCCTGTAACCGTAAAAACACGATTAGGCTGGGATCACGATAGTATAAAAATTATGGAAGTTGCCGAACGTTTACAGGATGTAGGCTGCCAAGCAATTTCTATACACGGTCGTACTCGTGCACAGATGTATAAAGGTAATGCCGATTGGGCTCCTATTGCCGAAGTAAAAAACAATCCAAGAATGCATATTCCTGTATTTGGAAATGGAGATGTTGATACACCCGAAAAAGCGATGGAAATGCGCGATAAATATGGCTTAGACGGGGCAATGATTGGCCGTGCCAGTATTGGTTACCCATGGTTTTTTAAAGAAGTTAAACACTATTTTAAAACTGGCGAACACTTACCACCCCCATCGATGCTTGAGCGCGTTGAAGCCGCCAAACGTCACTTACAAATGGCAATAGACTGGAAAGGGGAGAAACTAGGCGTTTTTGAAACCCGCCGCCATTATACCAACTATTTTAAGGGAATTCCAAACTTTAAGGAATACCGAATGAAAATGGTAACTAGCGATGATTCTGCATCGGTTTTTGAAGCTTTTGATGAGGTTTTGGAAGAGTTTGCGAATTATGAATTTATTTAAATTTTCGTTTTCGCTCAAAATAAAATTTGCCTATGTATTGGCATTAAAATTTACTAGAAAATAAAACAGAACCTTGCAGTTTAAAACTGCAAGGTTCTGTTCTATTTAAAGTAATGCTAATTTCTATTTTTGAATTTTTACGGCAAATTCATCAAAAATAAAATTGTTGCCATCTATTTCTTCTCCATTGATGAAAAATCTGAAATTGCGAGAATATGGATTTTTGATCAGGACATCATTAATACGAAGTGTGTCTACATCTTCAGTGCCATAGCGTAATAACCAATACTTATCTTTTTCCAAAGTTTCATTTTCACCAATGTCATTTGCTTCTGCACCAGAAGCAAATGGTAAGGAAACAAACTCTGAAGGACAATTTTGCGCTCCACAAGGCCCCCCAAATAATATACTATTAATGTTTAGTGTTGCTTCATTTTCAATTTTTCCCAATCCATACCATGGGTACTGTTCATTAGTAATTTGATCTAATTCACGAGCAAATGTATTTCCAGATATTTCAACATCACCATTTCTATGGGCATTTCCATCAGAATTGACTAATTCTAAATTTAGATTATATATTCTTGAATCGTTTTCAGATGGATTGTTTTCTTTATTACAACTTATAATGATAAGGGTTACAATAATTAAGATTATATTTTTTATGACTTTATTTTTTAATAATTAATTTTTTTACAATAGAACTGGAGGGCAAGATTTTTAATCATAACATAAAATTTAAAGGTTAAACTTATATTTTTGGGAAGTTATGATTTTTAAAAATCAAATTTTATTAGATATACTCCAATTTAATTATAAGAAAATTATTATTTTTTGTTTTTTACAATAGAATTGTGAAAAATATTAAAAAATAATAAGCGATGACTCTGCTTACATTTTTAAAGTTTTTGATGATTAAATGTTTGTTTAAATAAATAAACTGTTTTTCATTAAAAACCTTTCTATCTTTGACGTTTAAATTGGCCTAATGCAAACCCTCAAAATAATAAGCAATCAATATATAACCCATAACGTAAAACGTTTTGTACTAGAAAAACCGAAAGATTTCACCTACGCCCCCGGCCAATCGGCAGTTATTTCTATAAATATTCCTGGCTGGGAAAATCAGCTACGCCCCTACACCTTTACTTCTTTACAACATTGGGATTATTTAGAGATCATTGTAAAAATATACGATGAACACGAAGGCGTTAGCGCTCAAATGGGAAAACTCAACACGGGAGCAGAGCTTCTACTTCACGAGGTTTTTGGGACTATAAAATATAAAGGACCAGGTATTTTTATTGCTGGCGGAACTGGGATAACTCCATTTATCGCAATTTTTAGAGCGCTTTTTGAAAGTGGAAATCTACGCAAAGTAGCCTTGTTGTATTCCAACAGAACAAAAGACGATATTATACTTCACGATGAATTGACAAAAATGCTAGGCCCCGCCTATAAAAATGTGTTTACTAAAGAAGGAGTAATCGGTTTTCGCGAACGCCGAATAGACCGCAAATACCTTATTGAAACTATTGGAAATTTTGATTCTCGTTTTTACGTGTGTGGCCCACAAGATTTTACAGAAGAAATTTGTGAAGCATTGGTAAGTCTAGGTGCAGACCCCGAATACTTGGTTGTTTAATTTAAGATGTAAGACCATCCCGATAGCTATCGGGACTGAAAGACTTAATACATATGACTTGCCTATTTATATGTTGGTGATTAAGAAAATTTCTTAATCATTAAATTTCGTTGTGAAGCTTAACAACATGATATCACTCAATAGGTGTTGTTTATACCCCAGTTATCATCGACTAAACTGAGTTTTTTAATCTTTAATTTCAACACTAAATATTTGTAGTACAATTAAAATTGAATACTTCTAAACCAACAACTTCTCTCGTACCCTACTCGAGGCTATTTTGGATGCGATAATTCCTAAAACGCTTATGGTTACAAACACTACTATAATATTTACCAGATTTAGCTTTACGGGATAAGGCAGAGTACTAGTTATTGCTACGAATCCAAACTTTAATTGCGCCAAAACAGCAAGCACCCCAAGAGAAATCCCTACTATACCACCTAACACAGTCATTAATGTTCCTTGCAAAAAGAAGATACGGCGTATTTCTCTAAGCGAGGCTCCCATATTATAGAGTGTTTTTATGTTTTTTCGCTTGTCTAGAATCATCATTATTATAGATCCCACTACATTGAAAAGTGCAATAATCATTACTAAAGTAAAAATTAGGTATACAGCAATGTTTTCGGTGTTCAGCATTTTATAAAGCGCGTCATTTTGCTGAATTCGGTTTTTAATAACAACACCTTCAGGGAAAACTTTTTCAATATTTGCCCTAACAGATTCTTCTGAAGCATTTGAAAGCATCTTTATTTCAATTGCAGAAATTTTGGATTCATCAAGCGATAGTAAGTCTCTGGCAAAATCCATATCGGTAAATACATATTTAGAATCTAAATCCTCATTAACACTGTAAACTCCTGAAACTACAGTCCGTTTTTTCGTGAATGCATTTGTGGGATCTAGAGCATTTAACTGCCCTATACCCGGTTTAGGAACATATATTTCTAATGGATTACTGTAATCATTTAGATATAATGAGAGCTTACTTGAGGTTCCTAAGCCAATAACCACTTCGCTAAGTGAAGGTTCAAACCACAATCCAGCAATCATAATGCTATCTACAGGATTTACACTCCCATAAACCGAATCCACCCCTTTTATATAGGCGATATGGTTTTTTCCTCTGTAGTGTAGAAAAACACGTTCTTCAATAATTTCTGAAAAGACTTCGATTCCCTCAATTTTCGCTAATTGTTGCTTTTGTGCTTCAGAAAAAGAAATGGTTTTTCCACTTTCAGGAAGGATTTTTAAATCACTATCAAATTCGTTTGTAAACTGAAGACTGAATTCTTTTAAGCCAGAAAATCCTGAAAGCACAATAAACAAAGCCATTGCACCAACTACCACTCCAATCGCTGCAATACCAGTAATAATATTAATGGCATTGTTGCTACTTTTTGAAAACAAATAACGCTTTGCGATGTAGAGGGAAAAATTCAAGCTATGACTTTTTTCTTTTCGGAAGTAAATCAGGGTTTTTCAGCGGATTATCCTCACCTTTTACTGCACGATCTATCTTTTCTATATATTCTAAAGAGTCGTCATTGTAAAATGTAAGGTCTGGCATTTTCCGAAGTTGATGCTTTGTAAGCTGCGCTATTTGATGTTTAATATGAGGTTTGTTTTTATTTAATTCAACAACAATTGCCTCAGCCTTATCTGCTGGAAACACACTTACATATACCTTTGATATAGAAAGGTCTGTGGTTACTGTTACTTTACTTACCGATATAATTATACCTGTTTGCCCCGCCTCGCGTAGCATTCCTTGTAGTACATTCGCCAAGTCGTTCTGCAAAACACTGGCTATCTTTTTTTGTCTATTACTTTCTTCCATACTGCAAAAATAGAACATAAAACTGTATCGAGTGCATTTATACCGCTAAGCTTGTAGAATTATAATAGAAATAAGTTTGTATTTTTGCAGATACAAGTAATAAAATGGAGAAAATAGAACATATTGGCATTGCGGTAAAAAACATTTCAGAAGCTAACAAGGTTTATGAAGCATTGCTAGGCAGCGCACCGTATAAAAGTGAAAAGGTGGAAAGCGAAGGTGTTGAAACTTCTTTCTTTAGAAGTGGAGAAAGCAAAATTGAACTTTTAGAAGCTACCAACCCAGAAAGCCCTATCGCAAAATTCATTGAAAAACGTGGCGAAGGAATTCACCACATAGCTTTTGCAGTCGATGATATTAAATCTGAGATGGAAAGATTGAAAAAAGAAGGGTTTATTTTACTCAATGAAACCCCTAAAAAAGGCGCTGATAATAAGCTAGTAGCGTTCGTCCACCCCAAATCTGCCAACGGAGTTTTAGTTGAACTTTGTCAAGAAATTAAGGAATAAATTTCTTGTAGAGTTTTAAAATTAGTAGTAATATTGCATCCTCTTAACCGGTCCTATAGCTCAGTTGGTTAGAGCACTTGACTCATAATCAAGTGGTCCCTGGTTCGAGCCCAGGTGGGACCACCACAAAACAAAGTCTTGCATTGCAAGACTTTGTTTTTTTATAGAAATTCTTACTGTTTTACTCGGGTTATTCTTAAAAAGATAAATTTATCTCAGAATGTTGTTAAAATAATTTAGTAGAGTAGTTAAAAAATTATTACTTTAGGCACTTGTTTACCGTCCCCACCATTATATAACATTCATGATATCATTTTTATATACGGTAGTTTTTCTTGCATTGCAGTCGGTTACGGAAACCAAAGGTCCTCCGCCACCCGCTCGTGATGGCGATCCAGAAGGCCCTCAGCTACCAATTGATGACAACCTATGGATATTACTTGTGGCAGGATTGATGTTTGGAATTTATATTCTTTACAGAAGAAATCAGATTATGAATAGGGCTGCATTAGGTTCTTAACATACTTCCCAATTATATCAAATTCTAAATTTACTTTATCACCAACTTTAATTTCTTTAAAGTTTGTATGCTCATAAGTATATGGAATTATTGCCACACTAAACTGTGATTTTTTTGAATCAACAACAGTTAAGCTTACACCATTAACCGTTATAGAACCTTTTTCAACTGTACTAAATTCCGAATAAGAATATTGAAAAGTGTAAACCCAACTCCCGTCAGCTTCTTTAATATTAATACATTCGGCTACACCATCAACATGACCTTGCACAATATGCCCATCCAGCCTATCTCCCAACTTCATTGCTCTTTCTAAATTTACAAGAGCGTTGTTTTTTAGCGTATTTAAATTGGTTTTCTCCAAAGTTTCCTGAATAGCTGTAACCACATAGGCATCGTCTTTTATTTCAACAACAGTTAAACACACCCCGTTATGCGAAACACTTTGGTCTATTTTTAACTCACTCGCCAAAGGAGATTTTATTTCAATATGAAGGTTTTCACCGTCTTTTGTAAGTTTAGCTACTTCACCTAGAGTTTCTATAATACCTGTGAACATTGTTAGATTTTTTTCTGAAGTTAGTTGTGGATTTTGAAAATATGTTTAACATTATATCTTAAAGCACGCATTCAAGCATAAACGAACTATATAAATCTTCTTTCTATTCCTTGATAATAGAAGAAAAGAAAATTGATTTCGTTTTATTTAAAATATTATAATCAAAATGCACAATGTGTTAGTTACATTTGTAGTGCAAAAATAACAATTAAAAAATGGGTACAGAAGATAAAATAGTTGTTGGAATTTCAATAGGCGACATTAATGGAATTGGTAGTGAAATTATTTTAAAAACCTTCGAAGATTCTAGGATGCTAGAGTTTTGCACCCCTGTGATATTTGCTTCAGTTAAATTGATGTCTTTTTTCAAAAAACATTTTGAAACGGATATCAACTTCCACGGAATAGACAAAATAGAAGATTTAATTCCGAAGAAAATAAACGTATTAAATGTCTGGAAAGAACACGTAAACGTTTCCTTTGGTGAAGAGAATGAAAAAGGTGGCGAATACGCCATAAAATCGTTGAAAGCAGCAGTTGCAGCTCTAAAAGAAAGTAAAATTGACGCATTAGTAACAGCGCCAATAAATAAAAGCAATATTCAATCTGAAGGATTTAATTTTCCAGGGCATACAGATTATTTAGCACAGGAATTACAAGGAGATAGCTTAATGCTTCTTATCTCGGAAAGCTTGAGAGTAGGCCTTTTAACCGATCACGTTGCTGTTAAAGATGTAGTAAAAAACATTACTCGTGAGCGAATTGACAATAAAATTAATACCATCCATCAAACACTAATTGAAGACTTTGCCATCGAAAAACCAAAAATCGCCGTTTTAGGGATAAATCCACACACTGGCGACAATGGTGTAATTGGCGACGAAGATGATACATTATTACGTCCAGCACTAGACAATATTCGTAAAAACGGCAAAATGGTATTTGGCCCCTATGCTGCCGATAGTTTTTTTGGATCAGGAAATTATAAAAATTTTGACGCCATAATCGCTTCATATCACGATCAAGGATTAATTCCTTTTAAGACATTAGCTTTTGGAAAAGGCGTAAACTTTACAGCAGGTTTAAATAGAATCCGAACATCACCAGATCATGGGACAGCGTTTGATTTAGCGGGTAAAAACGAAGCTAATTTTGAATCGTTTCGAGAAGCTGTATTTAGCGCTATTTCAATTTATAACACACGCGAAGAGTACAAGGAAATTTCAAAAAATCCTTTGCAAACTTCACGTAAAAGAAGCTACTCGAAAAAGAAATAGAAAAACTAATTTGCATTTGAAATAATTTTTTATCTTTGCACCCGCCTTATCCGTAAGGTTAAGGTCTTAAATTTAGGTGTGATAATGAAGGAATTGAAAGAATTTACCATCCCTTTTGTAGGGTTGAAGTTAGGAAAACACCAGTTTAACTTTGAATTAAATAAAGCGTTCTTTGAGCATTTTGAGTATGACGAATTTAATAACGCAGCTATTAATCTCAACGTATTGCTGGATAAAACGAGCACGTTATTAGAGTTTACATTAATCTATGACGGAAGTGTAAACGTTGCTTGTGATATTACAAACGAATTATATGATCAGGAAATTTCAGGATCATACAAATTTGTAGTAAAATTTGGAGAAGAATACAATGATGAGAATGAAGATTTGCTAATTATTCCTCACGGAAGTTATGAAGTAAACATTCAGCAATTCATTTATGAATCGATTGTTTTGGCAATGCCATCACGAAAAATTCACCCTGGAGTAGAAGACGGCACATTAAAGAGCGACATACTAGATAAACTTGAAGAACTTAGTCCGAAAGCAATTGATGAAGAATCGGTTGTAGAAGACGAGAATACCGATCCCCGTTGGGATTCATTAAAAAAACTATTAACGGATAAATAATAAATAGCAATGGCACATCCAAAGAGAAAAATCTCGAAAACAAGAAGAGATAAAAGAAGAACGCATTATAAAGCTACTGCACCTACTCTTGCAACTGACCCTACAACAGGTGAGTCACATCTTTTCCATAGAGCTCATTGGCACGAAGGAAAAATGTACTACCGCGGACAAGTTGTTATCGATGCAACTGAGCAAGTAGAAGCTTAAACTCATTTACAATAACTGGGAACTCTCACGGGAACGTGAGGGTTTTTTTATTTTTTAACTTTGCAAAAAGTCAAAAAACGACATACTAGTGCCGAAATTCAAGTAAAATTTAGTAATTTTCACACCTTTTAAAGGGTTTTTACTCTTTTAAGTGAATTTTAATTCCGCTTTATGAACAATATAACGGCAGCCATTACCGCTGTAGGAAGTTACGTGCCAGATTACGTTCTCTCTAACAAGGTTCTAGAAACAATGGTCGATACCAACGACGAATGGATTACATCTAGAACTGGAATAAAAGAAAGAAGAATTTTAAAGGACAAGGATAAGGGCACTTCCTATTTAGCTATACAGGCAGCAAAAAACCTGCTAGAAAAAAGCAATACCGACCCAGCAGAAATTGACTTGGTTATTATGGCTACAGCAACGCCAGATATGCCAGTTGCTACAACAGGTGTTTACGTAGCCACACAAATTGGTGCCGTAAATGCTTTTGCTTACGATTTAGTTGCGGCTTGCTCAAGCTTTCTCTTTGGAATGTCTACAGCAGCACGCTACATAGAATCTGGAAAATACAAAAAAGTACTATTAATAGGCGCAGATAAAATGTCGTCTATTATTGATTATACAGATAGAACTACATGTATAATATTTGGAGATGGCGGAGGAGCAGTTTTATTTGAACCTAATACTGAAGGTCTTGGCGTTCAAGATGAACACCTACGTACCGATGGAATAGGAAGACCATTTCTTAAAATTGATGCGGGTGGATCTTTACTTCCAGCCTCAATAGAAACTGTAAACAACAAACAACACTTCGTTCATCAAGAAGGAAAAACAGTATTTAAGTTTGCTGTTTCTAATATGGCAGATGTTTGTGAAAAAGTGATGAAGAAAAACAACCTTTCTGGAGAAGATGTAGATTGGCTTGTACCTCATCAGGCAAACAAACGAATTATAGATGCTACCTCTACAAGAATGAACCTACCTCCTGAAAAGGTTATGATGAATATTCATAAATACGGAAATACTACATCAGCTACATTACCTTTGTGTTTATCCGATTATGAAAAACAACTTAAAAAAGGAGATAATTTAATATTTGCTTCCTTTGGAGGAGGCTTTACTTGGGGCGCCGTTTACCTTAAATGGGCTTACAATTCAAAATAATTTTAACCACCTAAAGACTAAATTTTCTAATATGGAATTAAAGGATATACAAAACTTAATCAAGTTTGTGGCAAAAAGTGGTGCCAGCGAAGTGAAACTAGAAATGGAGGATATCAAAATCACCATTAAAACTGGTTCTGATGATAGTAAGGGTGAAACTACTTACATTCAGCAAATCCCTACTATGCAAGCGCAACCTCAAATGCAGCAACCGCAAATTCAACACGCTCCTGCTGCCGATGCAACTGAAGCAAAGAAAGAAGAGGCAGATTCTAAACTTATTACTATAAAGTCTCCAATTATCGGAACTTTTTATAGAAAACCATCTCCAGATAAAGCACCATTTGTTGAAGTTGGAAGCAATATCAATACAGGAGATGTACTTTGTGTGATTGAAGCTATGAAACTTTTCAACGAAATTGAAAGTGAAGTTTCTGGTAAAATTGTAAAGGTTCTTGTAGACGACTCTTCTCCAGTTGAGTTCGACCAACCTTTATTTTTAGTAGATCCATCATAAATATAAACTCCAAATCCCAAATCCAAATCCCAATATTTTTGGAATTTGAGGTTCGGAATTTGTTATTTAAGGAAAAGTTATGTTTAAAAAGATATTAATTGCAAATAGGGGCGAAATAGCACTGCGCATAATTCGTACCTGTCGCGAGATGGGAATTAAGTCTGTAGCAGTTTACTCTACGGCCGACGAAGAGAGCTTGCACGTACGCTTTGCAGACGAAGCTGTTTGTATTGGACCAGCACCAAGTCACTTGAGTTACTTGAAAATGTCTAATATTATAGCTGCTGCAGAAATTACAAATGCAGATGCAATCCACCCTGGTTATGGATTCCTTTCAGAAAACGCTAAGTTTTCTAAAATTTGTCAAGAACACGGAATAAAATTTATCGGAGCATCACCTGAAATGATTGACCGTATGGGTGATAAAGCTTCAGCTAAAGCTACTATGAAAGCCGCTGGAGTTCCTACAGTTCCTGGAAGTGAAGGGATTTTAAAATCTTTCGAAGAATGTGAAAAAGTAGCCGAAGAAATTGGATACCCAGTAATGTTGAAAGCTACTGCCGGTGGTGGTGGTAAAGGAATGAGAGCTGTTTGGAAGAAAGAAAATCTTAAAAAAGCTTGGGAGAGTGCGCGTCAAGAAGCTGCAGCAGCCTTCGGAAACGACGGGATGTATATGGAAAAACTTATTGAAGAGCCACGCCATATCGAAATACAAATTGTTGGAGATAGCAACGGTAAAGCTTGCCATTTAAGTGAGCGTGACTGCTCTATCCAGCGTCGTCACCAAAAACTTACCGAAGAAACTCCAAGCCCTTTTATGACCGATAAACTGCGTACTGATATGGGTAACGCAGCTGTAAAAGCGGCAGAATTCATAAAATACGAAGGTGCTGGGACTATCGAATTCCTAGTAGATAAGCACAGAAACTTCTACTTTATGGAAATGAATACTCGTATTCAGGTTGAGCACCCAATTACAGAACAAGTAATTGATTACGACTTAATTAGAGAGCAAATATTAGTTGCTGCGGGAATTCCAATTTCTGGTAAAAACTACACTCCAAAACTTCATTCAATAGAATGTAGAATTAATGCGGAAGATCCATATAACGATTTCCGTCCTTCACCAGGTAAAATCAATGTTTTACATGCGCCAGGAGGTCACGGGGTTCGCTTAGATACACACGTTTACGCAGGATACACAATTGTGCCAAATTACGATTCTATGATCGCTAAGCTTATTACAACCGCTCAAACAAGAGAGGAAGCAATTAGCAAAATGAAGCGTGCCTTAGATGAATTCGTAATTGAAGGAATAAAAACTACAATTCCGTTTCACCGTCAATTAATGGATCACCCAGACTATATCGCAGGAAATTACACTACTGCTTTTATGGATACATTCAAAATGGATGAACCGGTTGAAGATTAATTTAAGTATGAATTAAAAAGCGTTTTACTTAGTACTCAAACTTTTTAAGAAGCATCAAATTCCAAAAACTTATCTTTGGTATTTGATGCTTTTTTAATTTGATAAACTTAGTACTATGAATCTCTCTTTCTGGGAATACAAAACTTGGCTTTCAGACATCGATTTTGCAATTATCGGAAGTGGAATTGTAGGGTTAAATTGTGCTTTATCGCTTAGAAAAAAATATCCTAAAAGTAAGGTAGTAGTATTTGAAAGAGGTATTCTTCCTAGCGGCGCAAGTACAAAAAACGCAGGATTTGCTTGCTACGGAAGTATATCAGAAATATTAGACGATTTAAACAACCACTCTGAAGGGGAAGTTATTCAATTAGTAAAATACCGAGTAGAAGGCCTGCAATTACTTCGGAATACATTGGGTGACAAACAACTCGATTACAAGGAATACGGCGGCTACGAGCTTTTTACAAATGAAGACTTTGAGCTTTACGAATCTTGTAAATCCAAGATTAATTACATCAACAAGTTACTTTTTTCAATATTTAAAGCTGATGTATTTTCTGAGAAAGAAAATAAATTCGGATTTAAAAATATTCAGGAAAAACTTCTTTTTAGCAAATTTGAAGGCCAGATTGATACAGGAAAAATGATGCATGGTCTTCTAAAAAAAGCTTCAGAAGAAAATATTTTAATCCTCAATGCTTCCGAAATTACAGAAATTTCAGATAATGAAAATGGTGTTACACTTCAAATAAATTCATCATTCGATGTGTTGACCAAGAAAGCAATTATTGCAACCAATGGTTTTGCTAAACAATTTTTGGATGAAGATGTTTTGCCTGCAAGAGCTCAGGTACTTGTTACTAAACCCATAGAAAACCTTAAATTTAAAGGAACTTTTCACCTAGATAAAGGATACTATTACTTCAGAAATATCGGAAATAGAGTCCTATTTGGTGGGGGTCGCAATCTTGATTTTAAAACCGAAGAAACCACCGAAATGGAATTGACGGAACTTGTTCAAAACCAGTTGGAGCACTTACTTAAAACAGTAATTCTTCCAAACAATAAATTTGAAATTGATAAGAGATGGAGTGGTATTATGGGAATAGGAAAGCAGAAAAAACCAATTGTAAAAGCATTATCAAATAATGTTTTTTGTGGCGTTAGACTTGGCGGAATGGGAGTTGCTATAGGAAGCTCAATCGGGAAACAACTTTCGGATATCGTATATTAAATATTGCATAGTACTAACTACCTTCGCAAAAAATAATAGATACTGAAACAACAAAAAACAATCAGAAGCACACAGAAAATTTATGATTAAAAAACTACTCAAATTCTTATTTAAAATCCTATTATGCTTTCTCGGACTTTCAATTCTCTGGGTAGTACTTTATAAATATATTCCTGTGCCCTATACACCCTTAATGGCTATTCGCTCTATTGAAGGAGATGAAAACTACAAAACGCGCCACGACTGGGTTCCTATAGAAGAAATATCTCCATATTTACAGTTGGCGGTAATTTGTGCTGAGGACCAAACATTTTTAAGTCATAATGGCTTTGACCAAGAAGCCATTAAAAAGGCAATGGAAAGCAATGAAAAAGGAAAGAAACTTCGCGGAGGAAGTACAATCTCTCAACAAACGGCTAAAAATGCATTTTTATGGCCAGGACGAACTTGGTTTAGAAAAGGATTAGAAGCATATTTTACCATCCTTATCGAGGCTATTTGGGATAAAGAACGAATATTAGAAGTTTACTTAAATAGTATTGAAATGGGGCCTGGAGTATATGGAGCTGAGGCTGCTTCGCTGTATTGGTTTAAAAAGTCAGCAAAAAACCTCTCGACAGAACAGGCTGCAAGGATTGCTGCAATTTTACCTAGTCCGCAACGTTATAGCGCAAATCCTCCGGGATCGTACGTAGGCAGAAGAACACAATGGATTATGAAACAAATGCGCTATTTTGGTCCGTTTACTTTAGAAAAACAAGTTAAAGAAAATAAGAAAAAATGACAGCATTAGAAATTAAATCTGAGTTGCTTCACCACTGTCAAAATCAAGTTGGGGCCAGGTTTTTAAAAATAAAGCAAACTATTGCCGATATTGAAGAATCATTATTTGATGAGTCTAAAAGTAGCGCCGGAGATAAACACGAAACCGCTAGAGCAATGCTTCAGATTGATCGCGAAAATACTGGAAGACAATTACAAGAAATCGAAAAGCTAGACAACCTTCTAAAAAAGATTGATATAAAAGCTACTTCAGATTATGCTCGTTTGGGTAGTTTAATCAACACAGATAAGTTCAATTATTTTATCAGTATTTCTATTGGCGCTGTTACCATAGACAATACAGAATATTTATGTGTTGCATTAAATTCACCGGTAGGACAACTTTTATCGGGAAAACAAAAAGGAGAAAATTTTACTTTAAATGGGAATAATTATAAAATTAAAAAAGTCCTGTAATTCTTCTAGAATTGAGTTTCCGATAACACTTTAGGAATCTTTTTACTCATTTCCAACAACCATTTAAGCTGTTCCCGAATTAAATGTTCTTCCTCGAGTACTGAAACCAGCTTTTTGTCTTTTTCTGAACCACCAACCTCAGAAAGATTTATGCTTTTACCATAAGTAACTTCAAAAATATCTTCAGGTTCCACAAGCTCCCGATTTATTTCAGAATATTTTTCTGAAGTAAGTATAGCCTCAGCAAACTTTAAATTTTCAACAATTCGGTTAGAAACCTTATTAAAATTATCTGTTGCAGGAGTAGTTGGATTATTTAAAATATAAGTGCTCAATGATGCTAAAGACGACAAAAATGTATGGTTAAGCATTGCAATTTCATACACCTTATCTAAGTTCTTTTGTTTAGACTTTGGCTCTTGTGTCATTCGTTGAAAAGCTGAACTCAAATCGGACATTTCTAAAAACGCCTTTTTTCGAGCTACTTTATACTTATCAGAAACCTCTCCTTTTGTATTGTAATAACTAATTATTTCTTCTAGATAAACTCGATTCGCATGTAAAGATTTCACCAAAGTCTTTTGCATACTTTCTATTTCCCAAGCGGGCCAAAGGAGTAAATTCCCCAATGTAGCCAACCCTGCTCCTATTGCAGTGTCTATAACTCTAAACTGAATAACGCTAAATGTATCGGGGCGTAATAATGCATAAATAAAAACAACACTTAGGGTAATAAAAGTGGCAGACGCACGATAATTGCGCTGTATCATCGAAAAAGCAATTATCAATGAAGTAATTGCTAAGATACCATAAACAGTGGTGTTTTGTGTGATTAAAACAATTGCAACAGCTATAATTCCACCTATAAGAGTACCAACTGTACGTTCAATTGAGCGGGTTTTGGTAAGCCCAAAAGTTGGACGCATTATAACTATTAAAGTAAGTAAAATCCAATATGGGTTTTGAATTTTAAATATAATCCCTACGCCATATCCTATCATCGTCATCGCTGCAATGCGCAAAGAGTGTTTAAATATTGGAGATTTTAAATTGAAATTTTCTACTAAAACTTCAAAATCATAATTCTCTTTAGTTAAAAATCGCTTGGCATATACATGCTTGATAAATGGAATTTGTCGACGATCAGGATTACTGAGCAACCACTCTATTTTTTCTATTTTTTTAACCTGTTCTTTTTGATACTTATATAAGTTTCTAAGCATTAAAGAATCTTCATCATAAACCTCTTCAGAAGAAAATACATCCTCCTTTACACATTCTAAATAGGATTCAATAGTTGTACTTTTAGGGAGTCTTTTAGGTCTTGAAAGATAATCTGAGATAGTCACTAACCTATCACTCATTGCAAACAACAAGCCCTGAAAATCTTCTAATTGCTTCGGATTTTTTTTAAACAACTCGTCTGTTTTCGAGTAATTCACCGGATTGGTCATTGCCAATTCGAGCATATCGATTAACTGAGCGAATATTAGCATTCGCTTCCCCTCATAATCAGACTTCCCTGACCCTTTTCTAGAAGAAATTAAAATTTCTCGCAATGTTTCGTGCGTTGTGGTAAGTTCTGTTTGAAGGTGGAGAAGATTTTTTAAAAGCTCTGTTCTATCTTTCTTTTCCTTAACCAAATTGCCACGGGTGCGTAAATAATCTGCTGTTAGCTTAATTGTTTTTGAAAGATAATATTCCGTAGGTGCTTTCGGAAAGATATAATGTCGCAATAATGAAAGCGAAGCATACCAAAGTCCACCAACCCCGATAAGCAACATTCTTTCATAAGGTTGCAAATCGTTAGAAATATTTGAAAAACTAAGTACTAAAGCAAACAAGCCAGAAAAACTGATTAACGATGCTCTAAAACCATAAATAGCTAAGTAGGAAATACTAAACATTAAAATTCCTAAAACAGGAAATAACAACCACAATGAAAGATGAAGGTAGCCGCCTATAAAACTAATTATCATCGATAACAGAGTAGCAAGAAGAATCCCTGTTATCTTATGTCGAATACCTCCGCTTACATCACTTGGGGAAGCAAGCATCGCCCCTACTGTAATGGTTATCCCAATTTCTAGCATGTCGAGTTTTAACCCTACTATAATTGGAATCGTTAAAGCAATTCCCAATAATATAGCCTTAGAAAAATCGGTACTTTTAAAGTATTCCGAAAGTTCTTTAAGAGTTTCCCTTACTATGTTTTGAGATGTTTTCAATTAGTTAAAATTCACAAGTTGCAAAGATATTGACTACGCCTCGTAAGTTTGTTCTTTTCTGAAAAGAAACTTTGTTATTCTTTTATTAAATAAACTTATTCACAGTGAAAATGCGTGTTAATACCTTAACTTTAAGCTATTATCTATAAAATTATGAAAAATGAAAAATAAAGTTATAATTCTAAAGTCACGACCAGTTGGTAAACCTACTCAAGATGACTTTGGGTTTACAGAAGAAACAATGCCTGAAGCTCAAGATGGTGAAGTGTTATTAAAAATTAAATACGTATCCGTAGATCCTTATTTACGTGGAAGAATGCGCGATGAGAAATCGTATATCGAACCTTTTAAAGTTAATGAACCATTAGAGTCTGGTATTATTGCTGAAGTTGTTGAGTCTAAAAATAAAAATTTTAAAAAAGGCGAGTTTGTAAATGGGATGCTAAAATGGAAGCAATTTCAAACTTCCAACGGGAATGGTTTAAATAAAGTAGATCGAAATAAAGCGCCTTTAAAAGCGTATTTAGGTGTTTTAGGTCTTACAGGAATAACTGCTTATTTAGGGCTCGAAAAAATAGGAAACCTTAAAAAAGGAGAAACTCTTTTAGTATCTGGAGCTGCTGGAGCCGTAGGAAGTGTTGTTGGCCAAATTGGAAAAATAAAAGGTTGTAATGTTGTTGGAATTGCGGGTAGTGAAGAAAAAACAAACCGAATACAAGAAGAATTTGGCTTTGATAAGGCTATCAATTATAAAACCACAGACAATATGCATAAAGCTATTGCCGACGCTTGCCCGAATGGAGTAGATGTTTACTTCGATAACGTTGGAGGGGAAATTTTGGATGCTGCTTTAGCAAATATGAATAAATACGGTCGCGTGGTATGCTGTGGTGCAATTTCACTATACAATGAAACTAAAACTCCAAAAGGGCCAAGAGTTGAAACCAAACTTATCAAGAACAGTCTTTTAATGCAGGGTTTTACTGTGAGGGATTTTGTAAAAGATTTTGGGCCAGCTCAAAAACAATTGGCTAAATGGATGGAAGAGGATAAAATAAATTATTTAGAAACCATAGTTGAAGGTTTCGACAATATTCCAAAGGCATTTATTGACCTATTCGATGGTAAAAACAAAGGAAAAATGATTGTGGCAGTTTAATCTCATTCCTACATCAGTGGTGAAAATAATCCCGCTAATTTTTCAAGAATTTGGGTAAGGTTAGATCGGTCATTCCATTTTTTAGCATCAATAACGATAGCATCTTTTAAATCATTGTAGAAAGCAGTGTGAAGTTCTTCTGCAATTTCTTTATCATAAACTATTGCATTGACTTCAAAATTAAGGTCAAAACTACGGATGTCCATATTTGCAGTTCCAACTATTGAAAGTTGTTTATCAACAACCATGGTTTTAGCATGTACGAATCCTTTTTGATATCGATAAATATTTGCACCTGCATTTATTAGACGTCCGTAATACGACCGGGCTGCATAGTTAACAAATTTAGAATCTGAAATACCTGGCACTAACAAATTGACTTTAGTGCCACTTGCTGCCGCTATTACTAAACTTTCTAAAATAGTATCACCAGGTATAAAATAAGGTGTGGTAATAAGTATCTCCTCTTTGGCTAAGCTGATTGCTTGTAACAAGCTTTGTTGAATTAGTGGGGAATCTGAATCTGGCCCACTGAATGCTATTTGAACAACCTTATCTGTTTTTGAAGGAATTGTACTATCATCAGGAAAAAAGACTTTAGTTGGTTTTAAGGCTTCGCCAGAGCAATAATTCCAATCACCCATAAACACATATTGTAAGCTTTTTACAATAGGACCTTCAATTTGTAAATGCGTATCACGCCAATACAACTTGTTTTTGTCTTTGGAATTATTAACGTATTTATCACTAACATTTATTCCTCCTACAAAGCCTACTACTCCATCTACAACAATAATCTTTCGATGATTTCGGTAATTTATTCTGTTCGCAAAACTGATGAGCTTTATTTTGTAAAATGGAAAAACACGGATTCCAGCTGCTTGCATTCTTTGAACTTGTTTTTTCCGAATTGGTCTACTTCCAAAGTCGTCGTAAATAAATCTTACATCTACACCTTCTTTTGCTTTTTCAATTAAAAGGTCGATAATCCGACAACTTATATCATCGTCTTCAAAAATATAATACTCAATATGAATATGGTTTTTAGCGCTTTTTAAGGCCTCAATAACACGCGGAAATTTATTTTCCCCATTAAGCAATAAGGTTACATCATTACCTTCAAAAATTGGACTTAAACTTTTATTGAGAATTAGAGTAGCGAGCTTTTCAAAGTTTTTTACAGATTCTTTTCTCGTTTTAAAAATAATTTGTGAAGTTTCTAGAATCCTTTCTCGCATTGTCATTTCCAATTCAGGGTTATTGAAAATTTTCTTGCTATACATTTTCCGTTTTCGGTAATTAATACCAACGGTAAAGTAAATGATAATACCAACTAGAGGTAATAAAATAACAGCGAGAAGGTAAGCGAGAGTTTTTGTTGTGTTTTGTGTGTCGTAAACCACCCGAACACATACCAGGAGAACTATAATTATATAAACTATTTCGGCAATTAAAATCCAGTTCATTTGTTATAGAGTTGAGGGAGCATTGCTTAAAAATAAAGCTTTTATCCTAATTTATGTTCTAAAATGGGTTCTCTTGTCGAGAAAATTTACTTAAAGGTAATAGGAAAGGTTTACAAGTGTATCTACTGCAATAGATTGATTGTGTTTAAAATAAACTATTTGATTGTTCCAAACACCTTCTATAAGATAATGATCGCCTTTAAAATAGCTTTTTTGAACACTTATTTTAAAACTTGTATTCTGTGAAGATAATCGCAGTTGGTGCGGAAAAACAATGATCTTTTCAGAAGATGCACTTTCGTTGAATAAATTTTTCGGAAGTAAATTTGCTTCTCCAAAAAAACCTGCTTGATACTCTGTTGCAACGTTTTTGTAAATGAACTCTGGAGCGCCTTTCATTTCAACTTGACCCTTGTTAAGCATTAAAATTTCAGTAGAAAAGGCCAGTGCTTCTTCGCTATCATGGGTGGCTGTAATACAGCTGATGTTATTTTGTTTTAGATAGCCAAAAATCTTTCGCTGCAATTTATTTTTTCTGAAAGTATCAATATTGCTAAAGGGCTCATCAAGTAGAAGTATTTCTGGCTTGTTTGCCAATGCTTTTGCCAAGGCTACTCGCTGCTTTTGCCCTCCACTTAGGTTTTTCACTAAAGTGTCTTTAAACACCTTCATTTCTACCACTTCAAGAAGCTCGTCGATTCTTTCAGTATCCTTTTCTTCATTAAGACCAGAAAGGTGTGAACCCAAGTTTTCCGAAACAGTTGTAAACGGCATAATATTGAATTCCTGTGCTACCAATTTCATAAATGGCTCACCAGGAATAAGAGTTTTGGTAGGTCCTAGAAGTTTTTTGTCGTTGTAATAAATGCTTCCTTTATCTAAATGAAGTAAACCATAGACAAGATGTAAAAGTGTAGATTTACCACATCCACTTTCCCCAATAACACTTAGATGTTCTCCAGGTTTTAAAGTGAAATAAATATCCTTTAAAATGGTTTTATCTGTGTAGGAAAATGAATCAATTTCAACGCTAAGCATCCCGAAATTAATTAGCTAAAATCCCTTTACTTTCGAAAACAGGAAGAGCTTCTAATTTTTCATCAGATATACTATTTGGGGCAAAAACAAATTTTTGCTCAAAGAGCTTATTCTCAGCAAAAAATGTAACTAGATATTCGTTAGTAAACCCTAAAACCTCATCAGAAATGAATTCTACTTTAGCGAATGATTTTGGTGCAACATTCCCTAAATTTCGACGTAAAGTTGTTGTTGTTTTGTCTTCAGTGTTACCACGTGACATGACTAAAACAGTATCGATTTCTTCTTCTTTGTTATTTACAAAATAAACCGTCCACAAGTCTGCAGCTAACTCTTCGTCCCATTCTTTTACAGCAACGATATTAATGTTTTTTGCTTGAGGTATTTCAATATCTTTTCGCATAATTAATCTTCAATTTTCCACATTATCCATACTGCCAAAAGTGATATGGCAGATATACCTAATAAAATGGCTCCAACAACTATTTTAATATAGGCAATTACAAAAGTTAGATACGCAATAGCGATTGCAATAATGACCAATAAGGCAATGACAAGATATTTCTTCATAATACAAGGTTTTAAAATTTTAAGGTACTCTTATAAGACTTACAAGGTATCTTCTTTATCGTCAATATACTAAACGACGCCTTGTAGGAATTATGTATTAAAAATCATATGTCTCAAAGCACAGTGGTCTTAGTCTTTTTTAAAGAACACTTTTAAACTGCTCTAAAAAGCGAACGTCGTTTTCGCTAAACATTCTAATATCTGGAATTTGGTGTAATAGCATTGCAATACGATCTACACCTACTCCAAAAGCAAATCCGGAATACTCTTCAGGATCTACACCACAATTTTTAAGTACGTTTGGATCTACCATCCCACAGCCACCAATTTCTAGCCAACCTGTACCTTTTGTAATTCTGTGATCGGCTTCAGTTTCTAGGCCCCAATATACATCAACCTCAGCACTTGGCTCTGTAAATGGGAAGTATGATGGGCGAAGACGAATTTTCGACTTCCCGAACATTTCTGTTGTGAAATATTGAAGAGTTTGTTTCAAATCCGCAAAACTTACGCTTTTATCCACATACAATCCTTCAACCTGGTGAAAGAAACAATGTGAGCGAGATGAAATTGCTTCATTTCTATAAACACGACCCGGAGAAATAGTACGAATTGGCGGTTTATTGTCTTCCATATACCTAACCTGAACAGAGGAAGTGTGCGTGCGCAACAAAACATCTGGATTGGTTTGGATAAAGAAAGTATCCTGCATATCGCGAGCAGGGTGATATTCTGGTAAATTTAAAGCAGTAAAGTTATGCCAATCGTCTTCAATTTCTGGTCCTTCAGATACGTTGAAACCAATGCGCAAGAATATATCAATAATCTTATTTTTAACGATAGAAATAGGATGACGTGATCCTAATGGAATTGCCTCACCTGGTCGAGAAAGATCGCCATAAATACCTTTAGCTTCTGCACTGTCTTCAAGGGCTTGCTTAAGTGAATCTATTTTTTCTTGAGCTGTATTTTTAAGTGTGTTTATTATTTGGCCAAACTCCTTTTTTTGTTCGTTTGGAACATTTTTAAACTCAGCGAAGAACTCATTTAAAAGTCCTTTCTTTCCTAAATACTTTATACGAAAGCTCTCTATTTCTTCTTTGTTAGTTGAAGAAAATGCTTGTACTTCGGCAATGTGTTTTTTTACTGTTTCTATCATTTTCAGATAATTTATTTACTGCTAGAATCTATCTTTAAATTGGTACTTTTAGTGATAATCTTTGTTAAAAAACGAATTATGCAATTACTTCTTTTTCCAGAAAGTATTGCACAATAGCTTCTTTCATCAAAACGCTTTGCTCACCAGCTTTTAGTGGTGGAAGCTGTTCCAAAACACGGTAGTGAGGCCAACCTTGGTCATCAAAATAATCAAATTCGTAATATCCATAAGGCTCTAAAAGTCGACAAATTGCAATATGCATCAAGTCTAACTTTTCGTCTTTTTTAAATCTTCTATGAATTTGACCTAACTCTTGTAATCCAACAAGGTATATTATGGCATCAAGATCTAATACTTCGCCATCTGCAAAGCGGTTGCTCAACATGCTCACTACAGTCTCCCATCTTTCCTTTAATTGTTCGTCGCGTGCCATTTATTATATATAATTTAAGCTGCAAAGATACATTTTACTATTCTGAAATAGGAATACAGAATTCAGAATTTGGAAAACTGTATATTTATCAAAATTTTTAAATATGAATACTATAGATATTGTTGTTGGAATTATTTTAATCATCGCCTTTTTTATGGGTTTCAGAAAGGGAATCTTAAAAACATTGGCATCATTAATTGGTTTGGTAGCAAGTGTTTATGGCGCTATGTATTTTTCAGATTACGCTAGGGTATATGTTGAGCGATGGTTCGATTGGAGTGATGATTTAACTAGTCTAGCTTCATTTTTAATCACTTTTATGGTGATAATGCTAGTATTTAGCATACTTGGAAGAGTGTTGACAAAAGTCGCCAATTTTGCAATGATGGGAATTTTTAACAAGCTTTTTGGCGGGGTTTTCAATGCTTTAAAATTTGCCTTCTTAATAAGTGTAATCTTTATGTTTGTAAACGCTTCTGAAAATTATAGCATACTTTCTCCGGAACAAAGAGAAGCCTCGGTCCTATACGAACCTGTTGCATCAATAGCTCCGGCTATTCTTCCTGCCATCTTGAAAGAAGTGGATGAATTAGATATTGACATGCCAGAAATCAATTCTCCTTTTGAAGAAAAAGAAGATAGCATTCAATAAGAAGTAAGTCTAAATTTTATAATTGTTTCAAGTCTGAAGCAGGAATCCAACCATCTTTTCCATCGGCTAAAGTGATTCGATACCAATTACCATCCTTAGCAGAAATTTGAACCTTTGTGCCTTCGTGTAGAACGAAAGCAACATTGCTGCCCATTGTTGGTTCTGTTTTTACCTCAATTTCACTTGCAAAAATAATTGCAGGTTGCTTTTTTGTGAAATCGTCATAAGTTAAAAAAGCCATTGTTAAAGAGACTAATAAAAATAATCCTGCAAACATTGAACTTGCAAAAAGCAGGCGTTTTTTCTTTTCGGCAAAAGCAAAGTAGTATAACAGAAACAATGCTACGAATGATAATGAAGACACCACAGCAAGAATCGCCCACCCATTAAACGTGAAAATTCCTGCTATACTCGAATACCATTTTGAAAAAAATGTTTCTGGTAGTGGTTCAATAGCGTCAATTCGTGCATTTTCAGCAAAAGCGAGATTGTTTTTTATGTCCGCATCGTTTGGTGCAAGCTGTAAAGCTTTTTCGTAATAATACACACTCGGTCCGATGTGGTTTAATTTATATTGTGCATTTCCTAAATTGAAATACAACTCGGCAGAGTGATGTCCACTCTCTAAAATTTGCATCCAAGCATTTATTGCCTGCTGATACTTTCCATTTTTATAAAGTTCTTTTCCTTGGTCAAATAGTGCTGTATTTTGAGCAAATGCAGAAAACGAAAGAAAGAACATCATTGTTAAAATGAAGAGTTTCTTCTGAAATAAACTATTTATATTTAAAATATTGGTTTTCATAATTCTGAATTCAGCCTTCCTAATTAAACAATTTGTTTGTCGATATTCGAAATCACTTCTACCGCCTTTGCGTAATCTTGTTGTACTGAAGCCTCAGACGAAGAGGCGTAACGGGCAAATTCACAACTTTTCAGTAGTCCAATAAAGTTTTCCACTGTTGGAGCTTCTACCTTTCGTTCTAACATCATATTTGATATTAGACTCTTTTCCATTTCGGAAGTCTCGATGTTCAACTGAGCTTTAAGATAATTGTGTAAAGCACGTTCTAAAGCTTCGTAAAATGCAGTTGGATTGGAGGTGTTTCGTTTTGCTTCCGAAAGGTATTTTTTAGCAAGTCTATTTGCACGACGCAACTTATTACCTTCAACATCGCTTAAACGTTCTTTACGTTTTTTACCCGCTAAAATAAATAGTGGAATCAATAAAAATGGACCCCCTAACAACGACCAAAACAAAGCTGATTTAAAGAAAGGCTTCTCCGATTTTGACTTTAAATTAGCATCTAATTTGATGTATTTAAAATTATCTTTTGAAAGAACGACTTGTTTGTTTGTGTCGCCACCGCTAGCAACAGGCGCTGTAGCCGAAACTGGGCCGTTTTCTACTTCGATAGTAAATCCTTTGGAAGTGATAGTTTTATATTTTTCAGTCTTAGGATCAAAAAATGAAAAACTTATTGGGTTTATAGGATAACTTCCTTTAAACTGAGGAACTATAGTATAAACATTTGAAATAGACCCTTGCATTCCTCCTACTGTAGTTCTTACATTTTCGCTGTGTTCAGGCTCATAAACTTCTAAGGTGTTTGGCAGCTTTACAGAAGGAATTGTAAATAATTTTAAATTCCCATTTCCAGAAACTTTTAAATCTAACTCAAGTGATTCGTTTGCGTTGAGAGAAGTTTTATTTGTGTTCACCTCAAAAGAAAAATCGCCAACAGCCCCATTAAATCCATCTGGTTTTCCTTCTAAAGGAAGCGGCTTAACATCAATTGTTCTTTTCCCTGCAGAAATTGTTTTGTTAACTCGCTGCATTATTCTACGTCCAAAAATATCCCGTCTGTTTCCTTGAACATCTACTGGCACGTCTAACGTAAGTGGTTCAATGTCTAATTTTCCAGTTTTTTGAGGATATAAAACGGTAGTTCGCAATATTACATATCGATAATCTTGACCGTTATATTTCCCCTCCATAACCTTAAAGTTATTTTGGTTATCAATATTCTGACTCCAGAAATCGGCATATTTTGGGGTGTCGATTTCACGCCATTGGCTAGTGATACTTACATCGTGTGAAACATAAAGTTTGTATGTAACCGTAATGGCTTCATTTAAATATGGTGTAGCATTAGAAACTTCGGCTACTAAATGAACATTCTCACTCGCAACATAATCGGCATTGTTTCCATCTTTTGGAGTTTCCACAGCCGCAGTAACCTCAACTTCTATTGGAAGCGTTTTATAAGTTTCTCCGTCAATTTCAATCGTTGCTTGACCAATGGTTACATTTCCACGTGTTTGAGGAGATAAAAAATATGAATATGTTTTTGAAAAACTCCTTTTTCCATTAATCCAAGAGTTACTAATAGATTGGTTTGGACCACCAACTACTCTAAAGTTTTCAAAATTAGGCGGTCTAAAATTATCGCCATCTTGATTCATCTCAAAATCTACTCGTAAACGTTCATTAATTCCGAGTCTTTTTTTACTAACCTTGGCATCAAATTGAACCTGTGCAGATGCAGCAATACTACACAACACAAATCCTATAAGAAATAACAAACTCTTCGTCTTCATAATCTACCAGTCTTTATCTGATTTCACTTTGGCGCCTTTTTGCTTTTCAGCATTAATCTTTTCTTGCGTCTTTTTCTCTTCGTTATTCATTGCTTCCAACAAACTTTTTACCTGCTGAGGAGAAAGTTGACCAGGAACAGGTTGTTGCTGTTGTGGCTTATCTCCTTCCGAATCTTTAGGTTTATCAGACTTTCCTTCATCTTTATCTTTGTCGCCTTCATCCTTTTTATCTTTCTGATCACCTTTATCCTTATCGTCTTTTTGGTCGCCCTCGTCGCCTTTATCGCCGTCTTTATTTTTGTCGTCTTGGTCTTGTTTATCTTGGTTATCCTGATTTTTCTTGTCGTCGTTTTTATCGTTTTGATCTTCTGGTGGTGGCGGATTTTTATCTAATAAATCTTTTGCCAATGCCAAATTATAACGAGTTTCATCGTCGTTAGGGTTGTTTCGAAGTGCATTCTTATAACTTTCTACAGCTTCAGTATATTTCTTTTCATTCATATACGTATTCCCTAAATTATGAAAAGCTCTATGCTTTTCAGCTTTGGTCGTAGCTGTAACTGCTGCTTGTTTAAAACGAAGCATTGCCTCTGCATTTTTTTCTTTTCCGTAGTAAGCAGTACCTAAGTTGTATTTGGCAGTTTCATCTTTTGGGTTTAATGAAATTGCTTGCCTATAATTTGCTTCTGCATCTGGAAATTTTTCTTTCTGAAGCATTTGTTGCGCTTCACTTAAATAATTCTGAGCAGCTTTAAGTTCCTTTATTTGCTCTTTTGACTGCTGTGCAAATGAATTCAATGAAATAATAGATATACATAGAATCATTACAATTCTAAATATCTTATTATTCTGAAAAAACGTTCTTTCTACAAACATCATCTTATTGTTTTTCCTTTTCATTAAACAAATTCAATTTTTTAAGCCAAGCCGTTTGTCTTTCTAAAAAGAATACATCTAAAACCAGCAAAAATAGTGCCCCAGCTAAAAACCATTGAAACTGATCTTTAAAATCTGTGAATTGTTTGGCTTCAAATTCCTTTTTATCCATTCCACCTAAAATAGATTTTACTCTATCTACTACAGCTTTTGTATTGGCTCCATCAATATACTCACCATTAGTAGTTTGAGCTATCTTTTTAAGAGTTTCTTGACCTAATCGACTTATAACTTGTTCATTATTTCTGTCGCGAAGATAATACTGTAGTACTCCATTCTTTTTAATTGGAATTGGTCCACCTTCAATAGTACCTACACCAATAGGGAAAATTCTTATTCCTTTTTCTGCAGCCTCTTCAGCAATTTTAGCAATATTACCCTCGTGATCTTCTCCATCTGAAACTAAGAACATCACTCGGTTGGTTTGGCTCTCATCGTCGTAGAACGTTTGTGCCATTTCAATTGCCTGCGTAATGGCAGTACCTTGAGAGGAAACCATATCGGTGTTCATTCCGTTTAAGAAAAGTTTTGCCGAGCCAAAATCGGTTGTAATTGGCACCTGCGGAAATGCGCTACCTGCATAACCAATAATTCCCACTCTATCTCCAGCAAGACCATTTATTATCTGAGTAATGAGTTGCTTAGATTTGTCCAATCGATTGGGCGCAATATCTTCAACAAGCATACTTTTGGAAACATCTAAAGCAAAAACAATATCAACACCTTCGCGTTTCATTGTTTCTAATTTAGTTCCAATTTTGGGATTTACCAATGCCACACTCAATAAAGCTATCGCCAGACACAGTACGAATATTTTTAAAGTCGATTTAAAAATAGAACGGTTTGGACTTAATTTCTTTAATAGTTCTTTATCGATAAACTTTTTTTGTATCGATTTTTTCCAAACTAAAAGCAATAGAAAACCCACCACTATCACCGGAATGGCGATGAGGACGTAGAAGTAAATTGGTTTTTCTAATACTAACTGATCCATTTTATAAAAATCCTTTAAATATTGTTGTTCGCAACAAAAACTCAAGCCCTAATAGAATCAAAGCGAAAATCACAACTGGACGGAACATTTCGTCGTAGTTTGTGAATTTGAATTCTTCAATATCGGTTTTTTCTAGTTTATTAATCTCCTCGTATATCTGCTCTAACTTGGTGTTATTTGTCGCACGGAAATATTGTCCGCCTGTTTTATTGGCTATATCCTTCATTAAAGCTTCATCGATTTCAACCTTAACGTTCCCGTATTGAAACCCACCGTCTGGACGAATTGCAATAGGAGACATCGCCATACCATTACTTCCCAATCCAATGGTATAAACTTTTATACCAAATTCAACTGCCAATTCACTTGCAATTTTTGGATCGATAAACCCTGAGTTGTTTACACCATCTGTAAGCAAAATAATTACTTTGCTCTTGGCACGACTATCTTTTAGTCTATTTACCGCTGTTGCCAATCCCGACCCAATTGCAGTTCCTCCTTCAATCGTAGTGTTATAGGTTACATTTTTTAAAGAAGATAGAACAATAGTTTTATCACTTGTAATTGGGGTTCTTGTAAAGCTCTCTCCCGCATATTCCACCAAACCAATTCTATCATTTGGACGACCATTAATAAACCTAGCGGCAACAGTTTTTAACGCTTCCAATCTATTGGGCTTTAAATCTCTTGCCAACATACTAGCAGAAACGTCTATTGCCATTACAATATCAATCCCACGTGTTGTTTTGGTCTTTGTAGTTTCATCTACTGTTCTTGGGCGTGCTAAAGCAACAATTATTGCTGAAAGCGCTAAAAGACGTAATACAAATAGCAAAGGTTTTAATTTTGCCAACCAGTTTCTTCCTGTTTTAAAACCTTGTACAGATGATATTTTTAAAGAGGCTGTTTGTTGTTTTCGCTTCCATAAATACCATAGCACAAGCACTGGTAGTATCAAAAACAGCCAGAAAAACTGCGGATTTACAAATTCGAAATTACTGCCCATCTTTCTCTGAAATTTCTAGCTCAATTGAAGCTATAATTCTTTCTTTAATTTCTTCGGCATATTTGCCATCGTCTTGATATACTAACAACACTTCTTGCAGGCCATTTTGCTGAGCAAAAAGCAATAGTTCGTATGTGCTTTTCTCTTTTAAAACTTTCGAATCTGAAACTTGAACATTGAATTCACCATAGGCTCTTACTCCTTTTATTCCTTTATCAGTTTCAAAGTCGTCTCGTTTTACGATTAAGTTTTTAGCACCTCGTTGCTCTAAATCTTGAAGAACAGCTTCCAAAGCATTTTCTAAAGCAATATCTTGTTTCTGACTAAAACGTGTTGTTGAAACCATAATATGCAATGGAGATTTCATTTCACCATAAATGAAATAATCTTTTCCACTTATCATACTATTTTCTGCATTTGCATCTTGTGCTTCTACACGCACAAGCACTTCAGGCGTTTCAATAATTACAGCTGGAAATCCGTATTCACTTTTTATCCATCTATTTTCAGAGAGCTCCCTTAGTTCGTTACCAAAAACTTTATCTTTTAGATTGTCAAAACCTGTTATACTTCCATAAACAACACCTGCTAAAATGATGGCTACAAGTACTCCTGAAATTCCAAGTATTAACTTTCTGCGCTTGCGTTTCTTCTCCAGTTTTTCAAGATATTCTTGAGTTTCTAACAACTCTTCTTCTGTTGGCTCCGGAACAGCTTCATGAGTTTCGTTGATAATCTCTTCTATAGTTTTTCTATCTACAACCGCTTGACCGGTTTCTTGGTTCATTTTAGCGAATTTCACCAAATCGGCACGTTTAAAAATTGCATCAAGCTTGCGAATAGTTTCCAAATCGAAATCGAAACTACCAGCATCTCTATGCATCATCAGTCTTGTGATAAGCTCATCACTGGTGCTTTCTAGCGCAGCTTCATCAACCTCACGATCGAGATAACGTTTTACAATTTCAGTAAGATTACTATAGTATTCTTTACTTTTATTTTCCTTGAGCAACTGAGAATTATCAAGTTGTTTAAGCGCTACAATTGCTTCTTCATAAGGAGGTAATTGCTTTTGCTCAGCATCTTTTCTCTTTTTTCTTCTGAATAGATAAATTGCAAGACCAACAATAAGAAGTATTGGAATTAACCAGTACAAAAGTTGAAGCCAATTAAAAGGTGGATTTTTTACTTCTACCGCAGGTTTAATGTCGAACATTTTCTGCTTAGTAGTATCAATAATTACATCGTTTACTTCTACTTTAACCGAATCAGTAAAAAATGGTTTTTCGTTGATAAAGATAATCTGTGGAGGAATGGTGTATTTACCACTATCAAACTGCGTTAAGCCGTATTTTTTAATGAGCTGATATTTAGCCCCTTCAAAAGTAGTATCTGCCTTATAAGATTCTATCATCTCCAAAGGCATAAAAGTTTGCTCTTCCTGAAACCTAACAATATCAGAAGAATCGGCTTCTACTTTAATAGTATAAAGAATTTCTTCTCCAATTTTGATTTTCGTAGAATCTACAGAAAAACTTACTTGAGCATTTGAGAGGAAAGAAAATAACACAAAGAATAGAGAAAAAAGAAAATAGCGGTTGCTCTGAAAGCTCAACTTTCTGTAGTTCTGATTATTATTTTGTCTAAAATCTAACATCTCAAGTTTAAAATCTAACGTCTTTTAAAATAGCCTAATAATTTCTTTACATAACTTTCATCAACCCTAGAACTCAAAGCTCCTGCCCCACTTTTTGTAAAAGATTCGGTAAAGTAATTTACACGCTCACGATGATAACTGTAATATTGATTACGGACACTTTTTGAGGCTGTGTTTACTAAAATTAATTCTCCTGTTTCTTGATCTTCCATTTGAACCATCCCTAAATTTGGAATGTTTTCTTCGGCTTTATCGTAAATTCTAATTCCAGTAACATCGTGTTTTTTTGCTGCAATTTTCAAGGTGTCTCGATAATTGTCTGCAATAAAGTCGGAAAGCACAAAAACAATAGCTTTCTTTTTCATTACGCTACTTAAAAATCTTAATGCGTTAGAAATATCAGTTTTGTTACTCTTAGGTTTGAATTCAATTAGTTCTCGGATAATTCTTAGTACGTGCGACTTTCCCTTTTTGGGTGGGATAAATAATTCAATGTCATCCGAAAAAAGAATTAGCCCAATTTTATCATTATTCTGCATTGCTGAAAAGGCCAGCGTTGCAGCAATTTCAGTTACTATTTCATTTTTAAATTGCTCTTGTGTTCCAAAAAACTCAGAACCGCTAATGTCTACCATTAGCATAAGGGTAAGCTCTCGTTCTTCTTCAAAAACTTTTACAAAAGGCTCATTGTAACGAGCTGTAACATTCCAATCTATATTACGAACATCATCTCCAAATTGGTATTTTCTAACTTCGCTAAACGTCATACCACGACCTTTAAAAGTACTGTGGTACTCGCCACCAAACACGTGATCGCTTAAGCGACGTGTTTTAATCTCGATTTTTCGTACTTTTTTGAGAAGTTCTTTTGTATCCATTGCTTTTATTTACGATATACGATTTTAGATTTACGACTGCTATACAGCATTAAAATCGTAAATCGGCATTCTAAATTCGCAAATCTTACGGTACCTCAATTACATTAACAATCTTGTTGATGATGTCTTCTGAAGTGATGTTTTCTGCCTCTGCTTCGTAGGTAATACCAATTCTATGGCGAAGTACATCGTGTACAACAGCACGCACATCTTCTGGAATCACATAACCGCGACGACGGATAAATGCGTAACATTTGGCAGCTATAGCTAGGTTGATACTTCCACGCGGAGATGCTCCAAAATTAATAAGTGGTTTCAAATCTGATAAACCATAATTTTCTGGAGTTCTTGTTGCAAATATGATGTCTAGAATATATTTTTCAATCTTCTCATCCATATAAACTTCACGAACAGAAGCTTGAGCTCTTAAAATTTGTTCTACAGAAGCAACAGGATTTACTTGCTCAAATCCACCTTTTAAGTTTTGACGAATGATTAGTTGTTCTTCAGCGATTTGCGGATATTTTATAACTGTTTTCAGCATAAAACGGTCCACTTGTGCTTCAGGTAAAGGATAAGTACCTTCTTGCTCAACTGGGTTTTGAGTAGCCATTACAAGAAATGGCTTTTCTAGCTTAAAAGTAGTCTCCCCAATTGTAACTTGTTTTTCCTGCATCGCCTCTAAAAGCGCAGATTGCACTTTAGCTGGGGCACGGTTAATCTCATCTGCAAGAACAAAATTGGCAAAAATTGGTCCTTTTTTAATACTAAAGTCGTTGACTTTCATATTGTAAATCATCGTTCCCACAACATCCGCAGGAAGCAAATCTGGCGTAAACTGAATTCGGCTAAAGCTGCCGTGAACAGCTTTTGCGAGTGTATTAATTGCAAGTGTTTTTGCAAGACCAGGAACCCCCTCAAGGAGGATGTGTCCTTGCCCTAGCAAACCAATCATAAGGCGTTCTACCATATGCTTTTGGCCCACGATAACCTTGTTCATTTCCATGGTGAGAATGTCCACAAAGGCACTTTCTCTCTCAATTTTTTCATTTAACGCTCCTATGTCAAAGGTCGAATTTGTGTTTTCCATATTGTATTTAGATTCAATGTAGAATGCTTTTTAAAAAGTTGCTGCAAATTGTACAATAATTGCTAAAAACGCTGTTAACAATTGGTTAAATTAAAAAAGAGGAAAACTTAAAGTTTTCCCCTTTTGTTAATGCTAAACATCTAATTTCTAGATTTATAAATTAATCACCCCCATATTGGTTACTTCTCCTTGCTCAACAATAACATTTTCAACAACAACAGCCGGAAGGCCTAAAGCTAAATCTGCTTGAATAGTTACAGTATAAACTCCATCAGGAACAGCACTTAACAGAAAATCTCCTTGTGCATTCGCATAAGTTGAAATTTCAATGGGTCCGTTTACTGCAGTTATCATTGTTAAATTACCTGCAGGAAAAATCTTTCCAGAAATTGCTCCACTTTCAGCAACCGATGATGCTCTAATTACAGGTTTTAGACTGTAACCACCATTTCCTTGGGATACAATAGACTTGTCAACATCAAAATCGAGCATGAATTCATACAAAATACCTGGTTCGAAAGTTTCGTTTACTTGAATTTTTAATCCAGATTGTTGTGCGCTTGGAGTTGCCAATGGATGAACTTCTCCATTTACCACTATAGAATTCTCGTCGCCTAAAATCATTCTAATTTGACTAATCTTCCCAGCAGGAACTTCATCATCATACAACAACACATTTACACCAGCAGTTAACTCCAACAAGTCGTAAATACCAGCATTAATGCCTAGTACAACATCTTCTTGTCCACCGTTATATTTAATAACTACTTCTTCAACATCAACAAATACAGCTTCGTAATCACCCGGCGCATCGGTTAATCTTAAGGCCAACTTTGCATTGCCTTCATTAATATTTGGATTAGAATCATCATCGTTGCTGCAAGATGCTAACCCAACAAACAACATTGCTATTAAGCTTAATTTAAAAAGGGATTTCATTTTTATTTTTTTAGAATTAGTTTTACAAACATATTGACATGAATATCAAAATTTTATCTCTTTAGGAATTTTTAACCTTGCTTTTAACCAACTTTAACCTTCCTAAAAACTTATAATTATAACATTAGAAATTCTGAAAAATGCAAAATAAAATAGCTTTTATAACCGGAGCAACTTCTGGAATTGGGATGGCAACAGCTAAACTATTTGCCAAAAACGGCCTTAAATTAATTATCTGCGGAAGGAGAAAAGACAGATTAGAATCTTTAGCGAAGGAGCTTTCCTTATTGACAGAAGTTCACACATTGAGCTTTGATGTTCGCAATAAAGAAGAAGTTATTTCAGAAATAAAGTCACTTCCGAAGAACTTTTCGAACATTGATATATTAATCAATAATGCTGGAAATGCTCACGGATTAGAAAATATAGACGAAGGAAGTATTGACGATTGGGATGCAATGTTAGATATTAATGTGAAGGGATTATTGTACGTTTCAAAATCAATTCTTCCAAATATGATTGAGCGTAAAAGCGGTCACATTATCAACATCGGCAGCACAGCAGGGAAAGAAGTCTATCCTAAAGGAAACGTTTATTGCGCAAGTAAACACGCTGTAGACGCCATAAACCAAGGAATGCGAATCGATTTAAACGGAAAAGGAATTAAAGTTGGTGCTATAAATCCAGGATTAGTAGAAACCGAATTCAGCAAGGTCCGGTTTAAAGGAGATACTGAAAAAGCTGATCAAGTTTACCAAAGATACACACCTTTAAAACCAGAGGATATTGCAGATATTATATGGTTTGCTGTAACACGCCCACCTCATGTAAATATTGCAGATTTAACTGTTATGTGCTTAGACCAAGCTTCATCTACCATAATTAATAAAAACTAAGCCAAAATATTTGGACTAAACCATGCTTATTGAGGATGAATTTTTATTTCTTAAAAAAGATATAAAACTCTGTGTTTAAGAAATTGGATGTTATTTAACAATTCTATACTTTAGAGGATTATTAAAGTCTTGCAAATTTACTAATCCCTCGGCATGAAAATCTCCTCATTTATTTCAATTATTTGCTTTTTTATATTTATTACAACTACTGCACAAGAAGGCGCTCGATTTAAAGAAAACAAAAAAATATTTCTGCACGGAAACTCTGTTCTCATCGGAAATAATATTTTAGGACACCACCCCACCAACCCATTAATGAATACTAAAATTTCTAACGATGAAGTGAATATGAAATATATTGATGTTGACGGCGATCCTTCTACATTTAGTTCAAGTCAGGCAGACATATCAAATTTAAAAAATGGGGCTAGAATTGCACATGCTGCACTTTATTGGTATGGGCTATATCCTTACAAAACAAGTGCTTTACATGAATCAAGAAACAAATTAGTTCACGTAGGAAAAGGCCAAAGAGACACTATTGTAAATTCAATTAAGTTTAAAACTCCAAATGGCACTTATGAAGATGTAGTTGGAGAGGTAGTTTTTGATAGTTATTCATCAAATTTATTTATTGAAAACTCTCCTTATGTATGTTATGCCGATATTACCGAAACGATACAAAACTTAACTTCACGCAATGGCACCTATACTGCAGCAAACATTAAAGCAACTGAAGGTAAGATTTTAGGAGGTGGATCTGCTGGATGGCTATTGTATATTGTTTATGAAGATGAAAATGAAAGCCCTAAATACTTTACTACATATAATGGACTCTCTGAAGTAAGCAACAATGCAGTAACAATAAATTTCAAGAATTTTAAAAGTAAGGAAGAAGGCGACTTTAAAACTACAATAGCGTTAGCTGCTATGGAAGGCGACAGAAATATAAAGTCTGATCAAGTTTCAATATTCAATAAGAAGAAAGGAAGATTTGAAGCACTAAGTACACCGATGAGAGATAAAAAGAATTTCTTTAACAGCTCTATTACTTTAGGCAGCGAAAACTCTTCTAAAAGAAATCCTGCTAGTACAAATACCTTAGGATTCGATTTATTGAAGATGGAAATTCCCAATCCAAAAAACAACCTACTAAACAATTCCACTACAGAGGTAAAGCTTCAGTTTGAAACAAAAAAAGACCGCTACTACATGTTTTTTGCAGCTTTTGAAACTGAAATAAACAAGGAATATTTAGAAGAAAAAACAAGAGAAGCTCAAGATGATAATTCCACAATAGCCTTTACACCCAAAACAACTAGCGCTAACTTAGAAGCAACATCATTAAATAACAAGGCTGAAAAAGAAGTAGGGAGCGAACCCTTAGAACTTTCTGAAGAAGAACTACTGTTAAGAACTTTAAACATCGAATCTGTTAATATCCCTGGTTTAGTTTCTGGCTATTATCTTATTACGAATGTATTTGCAGAATTAGACAATGCTAAAAGCTGGTCAAAATATTTAGCAGAAAAAGGATACACACCTAAAACCTATATTAACCCAGCAAATAATTGGCACTATATATATATCGCTAAAAATAATTCTATACTACCAATTTATGACAAATGGCAAAAAACAAAGGATTTAGAGTACTTTAATAAAATTTGGATACTGAAAATTAACTTATAAGCTTATTTTCGACCAAAATCTGCTGGAATTTCACCCCATGCTTTGGTTTCCCATTTTACTATCGTAGTAGTGTAAGTATTGGTTTTTAGCCAATTTTCTGCTCGAGCAACAAGCTCGAAAAGCTCTTTATTCTTAGCCGTTTGCTTAAGCTTAGTATTACATTTTTTCTTTTTCACCCAACCCATAGCAATTCGCGAGTCACTATATATAATACGATCGCTATTGTTTTTCTTTAAAAAAGCTAGACCATGTACGAGTGCTAAAAACTCTCCTATATTATTTGTTCCCTGTTTAAAAGGCCCTTGATGAAATAATTGTTTTTTGGTTTGTGTATCTACTCCACGATATTCCATAACTCCAGGATTACCACTAGATGCAGCATCTACTGCTATAGAATATAGATTAGGCTCACCAATTTTTTTTAGCTGCTCTTTTGAAAGCGTTTTCTTGGTTGTTTTTCCTTTATAATCTGCATACTCTTTATTATATGCTTTCTGGGCCTCTTCAAAAGACTCAAAACTTTTATATTGAGCTCCTGCAATACCATCAATTGCGCGTTTGCATTTTGCCCAACTGTCAAAAACACCAGTGGGATTACCAAACCAAACTACATAATATTTCTTTTTCTTAGCCATTAAGTAAGATGTCTTCTATTACTTTAGGGAACCATTTATATTCCAAATTATGAACTTTTTCTGCAATTGTATCTACTGTTTCATTCTCAGAAAGGGTAACACTATGCTGTGAAATAATCGCTCCTTCGTCGTAATTTTCGTTAACGTAATGAATAGTTATCCCTGTTTCCTTTTCCTTATTATCCATTACTGCTTTGTGTACAAAACTGCCATACATGCCTTTTCCTCCATATTTCGGAAGTAATGCAGGGTGTATATTTATTACTTTTTCAGGAAAGTTTTTTAGAATAATTTCAGGAAACTTTAAAAGAAAACCTGCCAACACTATTAAGTTAGGGTTTGTTTCTTTTAATATATTTAATACTCCATCTTCAGAAAACAACTCACTTTTACTAAAGCTCATCGCTTGTACATTCAAGCTTTTAGCTTTATCTAATACTTTGGCATCCTTCTTGTTTGAAAGCACCAGAACGACCTCGGCAGATTGGGATCGTTGAAAGTATTTAATTATGTTCTCGGCATTGGTACCATTACCCGACGCAAAAATTACAATTCGTTTCTTCATTTCAGTTTTCCTAAGTTTTTCAGAAGTATTATTTACAAATTAATAACAAAAGTACGGCAATAGGGTTTCACTTCGCCCAAAAATGTTTAAATTGGTTTCCAAATTTTGAACTCGTGTGAAATGGATAAAAATTACTAAATTCACATTTTCAACATTAAATGGTGTTTTCAATTAAAATATTTTATTTTTGCCACTTATAATTAAAATTTAAAATCAAGAATTATGTCAGACATTGCATCAAGAGTAAAAGCTATTATCGTAGACAAATTAGGTGTAGACGAAAATGAAGTTGTTAACGAAGCTAGCTTCACAAACGACTTAGGAGCAGACTCACTAGATACGGTTGAGCTTATAATGGAATTTGAAAAAGAATTTGATATCCAGATTCCAGACGACCAAGCAGAAAACATCGCTACAGTAGGTCAAGCAATTTCCTATATAGAAGCAGCAAAATAAGATTCTTCCATGGAGTTAAAGCGAGTTGTAGTAACAGGATTGGGTGCACTTACCCCTATTGGTAACAATATTCAAGAGTATTGGGATGCCCTTGTGGCTGGTAAAAGCGGCTGCGCCCCTATTACGTATTTTGATCCCGAAAAGTTCAAAACAAAATTCGCTTGCGAACTGAAGAATTTCAACGCATTAGATCATTTTGACAGGAAAGAAGCCCGAAAACTCGATCGTTTTGCCCAATATGCACTTGTATCTTCTGATGAAGCTATAATTGACGCTGGATTAAACCTCGATGAGGTTGATAAATTCCGCGTTGGTGTTATTTGGGGAGCAGGAATTGGCGGGTTAGAAACTTTTCAAAATGAAGTGATAAACTTTGCAGAAGGGGATGGAACGCCGCGTTTCAACCCCTTCTTTATCCCAAAAATGATTGCGGATATTGCACCAGGAAACATTTCTATAAAACACGGCTTTATGGGGCCAAATTATACAACTGTTTCGGCATGTGCATCCTCTGCAAATGCATTAATTGATGCTCTAAACTATATTCGTTTAGGTCATTGTGATGTTATTGTAACTGGTGGAAGTGAAGCAGCAGTAACAATGGCAGGAATGGGTGGATTTAACGCAATGCACGCATTATCAACTCGTAACGAAAGCCCAGAAACGGCTTCACGCCCTTTCGATGCTACTCGTGACGGATTTGTTTTAGGAGAAGGTGCAGGTGCACTTATCTTAGAAGAATACGAACACGCTAAAAAGCGTGGCGCAAAAATTTACGCCGAAGTTGTAGGTGGTGGCATGAGCAGCGATGCTTATCATATGACCGCTCCACATCCAGACGGTATCGGGGTAGAACGAGTGATGTTGAATACGTTACGCGACGCTAATATGAGTCCGAATGACGTAGATACAATAAACACTCACGGTACATCTACTCCACTAGGAGACGTAGCTGAGTTGAAAGCAATTGTAAATGTTTTTGGTGAACACGCTAAAGATATTAATATTAATTCAACTAAGTCTATGACCGGACACCTATTAGGTGCTGCCGGAGCCATTGAGGCTATTGCCTCTATCTTGGCTATGAAACATGGGATTGTTCCACCTACTATAAACCATACTACAGTAGATGAAAATATAGATCCCTCTTTAAACTTAACTTTAAATAAAGCTCAAAAGCGCGAGATTAACGTGGCTATGAGTAATACTTTTGGTTTTGGCGGGCACAACGCTTGTGTGCTCTTTAAAAAAATCGATGCCTAAATGGCTTCTTTTAAAAACATATTTTCTTCCCGTTCTGAAAAGAATGGGGAATTTTCCAATTCTCTAAAAAAAATACTAGGCTTTAGACCGAAGGATATCTCTATTTATGAAACTGCCTTTACGCATCGTTCTACAAATGAAAAAAACGATGATGGGCAACCACAAAATTATGAACGTCTCGAATTTTTGGGGGATGCTATGCTGGGTTCAGTTATAGCTGCACACCTTTTTAAAAAAGTTCCAGATGGCAATGAAGGATATCTTACAAAAATGAGAAGTAAAGTGGTTAGTCGTGAACATTTAAACGAACTAGGCCGCGATTTACAACTTATAAAGTTTCTAAAAACTACAATTCCAACTCAACAGTTTAGCGGAAATATCTACGGAAATGTATTTGAAGCATTAGTTGGTGCAATTTACTTAGACAGAGGATTTAAGTATTGTGAGAAATTTATTCAAAAAAGAGTTATCAAACCTTACGTAGATATTAAAAAACTAGAAGGAAAGGTAATTAGCTACAAAAGTCTTTTTATTGAATGGTGTCAGAAAAATAAAAAGCAGTTCAATTTTGAGACTTATGAAGACAATGGCAAAGATCAATTAAAACATTTTGCCGTTCGATTAAAACTTGACAATGAAGTGATTACGAAAGCAAGAGCCACTTCCAAGAAAAAAGCAGAAGAACGCGCAGCCAAAAGAGCATTCTATAAGCTTAAGATAAAAGTTGACACTGAAAAGCATTAGACTTTTCGACAATTTTCTTTTTAAAATACTTTCTACTACTTATTCTAATCTTACTATTTCTACACTTTTCGTATTTATCTATAATTGGTTTTTATACATTAAAAACTAATACATAATTTAATACGTCGCTGTATAAATAATAACATTGTATTTAAATAAAACAAGGTGTAACTTGCTTATTTTTGTACTTTAATAATCTATTTCTTTAGCAATACTCACTGCTAAACCAAAAATTCAAAAAAATGGCTACCCACAAACTTTTATATGATGATGAAATGGAAGATCCTTTCTCATTAGTGGCTATACATTGCAGTGAAGAGGATTATAAGCTAGCCTATTTGCTAAACCAATTTTTAAACACTAAGTTTAAAAGAAGTAAAAAAGACTTAGATTTTTCATCTGATGGAAAAATAATCTTGTTTCCACTTTATGCTTATGAAGACTTAAAAGAGTACAATAGCTTTTATTTAGTAGCAAATAAGTGCAAAATGATGGAGGCGAGTTTACAAAGTTCGGGAGGCTTATTTTCTGAGTCAGTTTCAGAAAAAGCAACAACTCATTACTTATTACCAGAAATGAAAAATGTAGATTACTTTTTAAAGATTCAAACCGATTATGGAAGTTTTCCGATTGAGTCTTTAATTTCAGAAATCAATAAAATAAAACAAATTATTTCGGCCTATTTTGTAGAAACCGAAAAAATAAAATCTAAGAACAATTTAATTTTTGATTAAATGTTAAACCAAAAAAGAACTAAAATAGTTGCAACACTTGGTCCTGCAACAAATAGTGAAGAGACCATAAAAAGTATGATATTAGAGGGTGTGGATGTTTTTAGAATAAACTTCTCACACGCAGATTACGATACCGTTAAGTCCAATATTGCAACAATCCGTAAACTTTCGGACGAATTAAGTCTTCATGTTGCCATTTTAGGTGACCTTCAAGGCCCTAAACTTCGTGTAGGTGTAATGAAAGAAGAGGTTGTCCTGCAACCAGGAGATGAACTTAGTTTTTGTACTGGTGAAGAATTTGAAGGCACAAAGGAAAAAGTCTATATGAATTACGACAATTTCCCTAAAGATGTTCAAGTTGGAGAACGAGTACTACTTGACGACGGTAAACTTATTTTTGAAGTTTTAAAAACTAATAAGAAAAATGAAGTAAAAGTAAAGGTTATTCAAGGTGGACCTTTACGCTCTAAAAAGGGTGTAAACCTACCAAATACCAAGCTTTCCCTTCCAGCACTTACACCAAAAGACAAAGCTGATGCTGTATTTGCAATAGAGCAACAAGTAGATTGGATTGCACTTTCTTTCGTACGAAATTCAGATGATTTAAAGGAATTACAAGCTCTTATTGAAGCACATTGTGATTATAAAATTCCAATCATCGCAAAAATTGAAAAGCCCGAAGCTGTTAAAAATATTGACCGAATTGTAGCTTATTGCGATGGCTTGATGGTTGCTCGTGGTGATTTAGGAGTAGAAGTTCCAGCTGAAGAAGTACCGCTAATTCAAAAAGAATTGGTTTTAACTGCTAAGCGCGCACGAATTCCTGTTATTATCGCAACCCAAATGATGGAAACAATGATAACATCATTAACACCAACACGTGCAGAGGTAAACGATGTTGCAAACTCTGTAATGGACGGTGCAGATGCGGTGATGCTTTCTGGGGAGACTTCGGTAGGTAATTATCCCGTTGCAGTTATTAAAACAATGGCTAAAATTTTAAAGAGCGTAGAAAATTCCGATTTAATACGCGTACCACAAAATCCGCCACAAGTAAAAACTAACCGCTACATTACCAAATCTATTTGTTACCACGCAGCATTGATGGCAAACGAAATTGAAGCTAAAGCAATTTGTACACTAACAAATAGTGGGTACACTGCTTTTCAAATTTCAGCTTGGCGTCCCTCAGCGTTTATCTTAGCTTTTACTAGCAATAAACGTATTCTTGCTCGACTAAATCTTTTATGGGGCGTAAAAGCGTTCTATTACGATAAATATGTGAGTACAGATGAAACCGTAGAAGATGTAAACAGAATTGCATCGGAAAAAGGATTTGTAACCAAAGGAGAATACTTAATCAACCTTGCGGCGATGCCTATTGTAGATAAAGGAATGGTAAATACATTGCGAGTTTCGCAGGTATAAGGTTTATTATAACAAACAAAAAATGGTCCTCACGGACCATTTTTTGTTTATGTATTCATTTATTAATCGGTAAATTCAACCTTTTCGATTTTCATTCCGTTTGCTTCTTTAGTAATATTTACCGTATACCCAAAACCAGTAGTTTTGTAGTTATACACTATTTTTTTAAGCTCATTTTCTTCACGCGAAATCACTAATTCGCTTATAAAATCGGTTTTCTTTTTATTGTTGTTATGTTGCGTTTCGCTATTTGCACCTTTAGGATTTGGAAAGGCAAATGCCCTTGGAATATTGAAAAGTTGCTGTGCATTAAAAAACCCCTCGTGCCACTTATCTGTAGGTAAAATTATGGTCTCTGTATTTGTGGGCTTGCTTGCCGTTCCGCCAGTGGCTTCAGAATAAATTACTTTTGGGAAATCTTTTTTGAGCTCTTCGGCATAATTTTTTGCAACTGCATTTTCTCCAGGAGGATAAAATTTAGACATGAAGCCATTAAAAGCATACCCTTTTTTGTTGTTAAATTCAACCTCATCCATTGCTCCATCTATCCCACCAACATTCATGGTTGTTTTTCCTTCGGCTTTTAAAATTTTCACTTTTGTACCCAAAGGCATAACAGCCAATTTTGAACTTTGCAAATTTGGAAATTCTCGTAAAGTTAATCCACTTACAGCAGTAACATACATATAATCCGGAGTGGTTTCTACCGGAATAGAATCGGTTACGGCAGCTTGAATTTCTTCGCTGTTTTTTACATCACTTTTACAAGAAAATAATAATGCGAAACCTAAAAAGGCAAAAATAGAGATAGCTACAGTCTTCATAATTTGGAGTTTTTAATTAGTATAAAGGTAAGTAGCTTTTTTACATACTTAAAATTCTAGTTTTAATTGTACATCAATCGATTCGCTTGGGACAGATTTTTTAATTGATACCTCATTGTTTAGGTTCGAAATTGAAATTCCCAACAATCGTACCGACTCTTTCATTTTTTCTTGGAATAACAATTCTTTAACTACTTCTAAAATCAATTCTTTAGACGATATAAACAACGGAACTGTTTTACTGCGAGTTTGTAAAGTGAAATCGCTATACTTAATTTTAAGGGTAATTGTCTTCCCAGCAAGTTTGCGTTTTAGCATTCGTCCTTCCACCTCAGCTGCAATTTCTTCTAGGCGTTCCATCATAAAAATTTCTGATGATATATTTTCTGAAAAAGTATGCTCGGCCGCTAATGATTTTTGCTTTCGGGTAGGCTTCACCATGCTGTTATGTATACCTCGAACAACATTGTAATAATGCTGTCCACTTTTTCCGAAGTGTTCATTTAAATACTCCAAAGATTGATTTTTTAAATCCATTCCTGTGAAAATCCCTAAACGGTACATTTTCTCCTTTGTCACCTTCCCAACACCATAAAACTTTTTTACATCTAGCGTTTCTAGAAATGGAATAACCTCTTCTGGACTTATTGTTTTTTGCCCGTTAGGCTTGTTGATATCACTTGCTATTTTAGCTACAAATTTATTAACTGAAATCCCCGCAGAGGCGTTTAAACCAGTCTTATCCTTAATTTTTTGACGAATTTCAGTCGCTATCATTGTAGCACTCGGGTTTCCTTTTTTGTTTTCAGTAACATCAAGATATGCTTCGTCTAAGGAAAGGGGTTCTACCAAATCGGTATACTCAAAAAATATTTTTCTAATTTGTTTTGAAACTTCTTTATAGCGGTCGAAATTAGTCTTTACAAAAATGAGTTCCGGACATAGTTTTTTTGCCGCTACACTACTCATTGCACTCCGAACTCCAAACTTTCGAGCTTCATAACTTGCTGCACTCACCACTCCTCGTTCCGAACTTCCTCCAACAGCAATTGCCTTGCCTCGCAGCTCTGGATTATCCAACTGCTCTACAGATGCGTAAAATGCATCCATATCGATGTGAATTATTTTACGAACAATTAAAGACTCTTGCATAATGTAAATTTAATACCATCTAACAAGGTATTCAAAACTTGTAGGTATATTTATAGAATGAAAAAAACTGCTATTATTTTAGGAGCAACAGGACTCACTGGAAGTATTTTACTAGAAAAACTTCTGAAGGATGATACTTATGATAAAATTAAATTATTCTCTCGTAGTTCCGTGGGAATAAATTCACCTAAAATCGAAGAGTATATTATAGATATGTTTCAGTTAGAAAATAATTCTGAAATCTTTAAAGCCGATGTTGTTTTCTGTTGTATTGGAACCACAAAATCTAAAACGCCCAATAAAGATACTTATAAAAAGATAGACTATGGGATTCCTGTTGCTGCTGCAAAGCTTGCAAAACAAAACGATATTAAAACATTTATCGTTATTTCAGCATTAGGTGCCTCAGAAAATAGTAGTGTTTTTTACAATAAGACTAAAGGAGAAATGCAACGTGATATTTTACTCCAGAAAATTGAAAACACATACATTTTACAACCTTCCTTGATTGTTGGAAATAGAAATGAATCTCGGTTTGGAGAAAATCTAGCAGAGGCTTTTATGAAGGTTTTTGGATTTTTAATTCCTGCGAAATACAAAATGATAGAAGCCGAAACAATTGCTGAAGCCATGCGTATTTTATCGAAAGATGGTTATTCTGAAAAAATAATTACTTCTGAAAAAATTAAAGAAATTGTAGGCTAAAAATGTCTTTTCGAGCAGAGTCGAGGACTACTAAGAGGTTTCGACTGCGCTCAACCTGACAACATAATGTAGAAATAAACATGAAAGAAATAGAACGTAAATTCTTAACTACTTCCGAAGCTTTTAAAAAAGAAGCTCATAAGCGCACACGAATTGCACAAGGGTTTTTAAACACACATCCTGAACGTACTGTCCGCATCCGATTAAAGGGAGATAACGGGTATATTACTATAAAAGGCAAGTCCAATAAATCAGGATTGTCTCGCTTTGAATGGGAAAAGCAAATTTCTTTAAATGAAGCTAAAGAATTGCTTCTACTTTGTGAGAAAGGTATAATTGAAAAAACTCGTTACGAAGTTTCAGTAGGGGATCACATTTTTGAAATCGATGAGTTTATGGGAGAAAATGAAGGGTTAGTTATGGCTGAAGTAGAACTTAATTCAGAAGATGAAGTTTTTACTAAACCTGAATGGTTAGGAAAAGAAGTTACAGGCGATATCAGATATTACAACTCACAATTGAGTTTAAATCCTTTCAAAAATTGGAAATAAAAAAACTGCCCTAGCAATAAATACTAGGACAGTTAATCAACTAACCAACCAAATCAAAAAAAAACTTTTATCTCCATCCACCACCAAGGGCTTCGTATAAATCAACAATTGCTTGTAAACGATTATTTTTTGCTGCTACTAAATCTAAACTAGAACCTAATGCACGTTCTTGAGCGGTTAAAACCTCTAAGTAAGTGCCCATTCCATTATCTAATAATTCCTCTGAGTACTCAGTAGCTAAATTATAGGCTTCGTTTTCACGTTCTTTAATTGAAATCTTTTCTGTTGCAGCTTCGATAGAATACATTGCATCAGAAACTTCCTTTCCAGCTATAAGAAGTGCATATTTAAAGTTCAACAAAGCTTGTTCTTGTCTTGCTTGTGAAACTTCATATTGCGTCTTAATCTTACGCCCGTTAAAAATTGGCTGCGTCAACCCACCTACAACACTTGCAAATAATGAATTCACATTAAAAAGTTTATCAAGATCCAAACTTTGGAAACCACCGTTAGCACTTAATGTAAGTGAAGGATAAAAACTACTTCTTGCAACATTTGTAAGTTCAAAAGCATTTACCAAACCATATTCAGCTGCTATCACATCTGGTCTATTACTTAACAATTGTGAAGGAACTCCTGTTTCTAGTGGAATTTCAATACTTTGATTATCTAAGGTACCTCTAGTAATTTGTTGAGGAGAACTTCCTAATAAAATAGATAAGGTATTTTCTACTAACCTACTTTGATTTTTCAGGTCTACCAGTATAGCTTGAGCCGTATATAACTGAGCTTCCGTTTGTTTCACTCCAGCTTCATTACCAATACCTGCATCCTTAAGAGCAATAGTGGTTTCAACTCCTTCAGTTCGAGCACTAATTGTTTCTTCGGTTACTCTAATCTGTTCGTCAATAGCTAAAAGCTGATAATATGTAGCTGCAATATTTGCCACCAATCTACTTTTTACTGCTTGGTGAGCAGCTACGGTTTGCAAATAAGTAGCATCAGAAGCACGCTTAGTACTTCTAATTTTTCCCCAAATATCTGCTTCCCATGAAAGTCCGCCAGATACCTCAAATTGATCTACTGAAGAGCTTTGACCAGGAAATCTACTTGATTCTGAAAGTTCCTGATGAACAACTCTAGCAGTACCATTCAATGTTGGGAAATATCCTGCTTTACCTTGTTTTACATAAGCCTCTGCTATTGCAATTTGCTGTAATGCAATACGGATATCCATATTATTATTAAGCCCTTCTTCTATATAACCTTGAAGTATCGGATCTGTAAAAATCTCTTTCCAAGACACTGTTGCCATAGATAAACTATCCTGAGGCAAGTTTTCAGTACGGAAATTATCAGATTCCACCACTGATTCAGGTCTGCTGTATTCTTTCGCTACAAAACAAGATTGAAGCGTTAAGAAAGCCATTGCAATTGCAATTCCTTTTAAAAATTTCATAGTATGATTTCTTTTATTTTTCATCTTGAACTTCAACTTCAAATGTATCTGGGGTTTTATTCATTTTATCTTGTATCCATTGGAAAAAGATATATAGAATAGGAATTACAAATACTCCGAATATAGTTCCAATTAATAATCCACCTACTGCTCCTGTTCCAATTGCATTGTTACCACGTGCTCCAATACCTGTAGCAAAAACTAACGGTAAAAGTCCAACGATAAAGGCAAACGATGTCATCAAAATAGGTCTAAGTCTAGACTTTGCACCTTCAAATGCAGCAGTCATACGCGAAAGTCCTGTTCTACGTCTTTGAAGCGCAAACTCAACAATCAGAATCGCGTTTTTCGCTAATAATCCAATAAGCATTATAAGTGCAATTTGGAAGTAAACGTTGTTCTCCAATCCTGAAAACTTTGTAACTATATATGCTCCAAAAACACCCACTGGCACAGAGAATATTACTGAGAATGGAATTAAGAAGCTTTCGTATTGTGCTGCTAGAATGAAATACACAAATAGTAAAACAAGAATGAAAATAAATGTAGTTTGACTACCTGCTGAAATCTCCTCACGAGTAAGTCCAGAGAAAGCTACAGTATATTCCTGTGGCAAGTTTTGACTTACTTCTTGAACTGCTTTAATAGCATCTCCTGAAGAGTATCCAGGCGCCGCTGCACCGTTCACACTTGCAGAGTTAAACAGGTTAAATCTAGTTACCGATTGAGGTCCATATACTCTTTCTAACGTGATGAACTCTGTAATTGGAGCCATTTCACCTTGTGAGTTACGTACGAATATCTGATTCAAACTTTCAACAGACGTTCTATCTTCTGGTAATGCTTGTACAAACACACGATACTGCTTTCCGTATCTAGAGAAATCGGCTGCGTAAATACTTCCTATATATCCTTGTAGGGTTGTAAGAATTGAACTCACGCTAATCCCAGCTTCTTTAGTTTTAGAAATATCAACATCTATTTCGTATTGCGGATAATCTGTATTAAAAGAAGACTGCGCATACATAATTTCTGGTCTCTGCATTAGTTCTTGCAGATAGTTTTGAGTAGCAATACTAAGGTCGTTAAAACTACCCCCAGTTCTATCTAAAACTTTCATTTCAAAACCTGAAGAGATACCGAATCCTGGTACACTTGGAGGTTGGAAAAATAGAATTTTAGCATCTGGAATAGTTGCGGCAACACCAAAAAGTTTTCCGGTAATTGCTTCTACCGATCTTTCATCATCTTCTCTTTCAGACCAATTATCTAATTTAATGAAACCAATCCCGTAGTTACTTCCTGAACCACTAATAATACTAAATCCATTTACTAACGAGATATCTCTAATTCCAGGAATATCTTTAATTTTTTCTTGTAATTCTTTAGTAACTCCAACTGTTCTGTCTAATGAAGCACCTGCAGGAAGTTCCACGTTTGCGAAAATAAGCCCTCTATCCTCATCAGGAACGAAACCTGTAGGAGTAGTATTAGAAGCCCAAACGATTCCTACTACACAAATAATTAAGAAGACAACACTAATCCATTTGTGCCTATATAAAAATCCTAAAGATCTCATATATCTATCAGTTGTAACAGCAAATGCAGTGTTGAACTTGCTAAAGAAACGCCCTAATAGATTTTTCTTTTTAACTTCTTCATCGTGAGTTTTAAGGAATATAGCACATAATGCAGGACTTAATGTCAATGCGTTTACTGCCGAAATTACAATGGCCACAATAAGCGTAACACCAAACTGTTCATAGAATACCCCAGTAGGTCCTGTAATAAAAGTTACTGGAATAAATACTGCTGCCATTACTAAGGTAATTGAGATAATAGCCCCAGTAATTTCATCCATTGCTGAGTGAGTTGCTTTTAATGCTGTTTCTGCTCCTTCTTCAAGTTTAGCATGCACCGCTTCCACAACTACAATAGCATCATCCACTACAATTCCAATTGCTAGTACGAGTGCAAATAATGTTAACAGGTTAATTGAATACCCAAACATATTTAGGAAAAAGAAGGTACCTACAATAGAAACCGGCACCGCAATAGCAGGAATTAAAGTTGAACGGAAATCCTGTAAGAAAATAAACACTACTAAGAACACCAATAAGAATGCTTCTATAAGTGTTGTTATTACTTTACTAATCGAAGCTTCCAAAAACTCGTTAGAGTCAAAGTTAACTATATGCTTAACTCCTTTTGGGAAGTCTTTTTCCATAACCTCAAACTTCTCGTGCACAGTACGGATAATCTCCTGAGCATTAGAACCTGCTGTTTGATAGATAGCCATACTCACCCCTGGATTACCATTGGTGAATGATATAGATCCGTAGTTTTGAGCATCTAATTCAACCTCAGCAACATCTTTAAGAGTAAGGAACTTTCCATTTCCTAACGACTTAATTACAATTTCTTCATATTGAGAAGCTTCTTTGTATCTACCGCTATAGGTTAAAACATATTCAAAAGATTCTGCATTGTTTTGTCCTAAAGACCCTGCTGCAGCTTCTCTACTTTGCTCTCTAATAGCAGCAGTAATATCTGCTGGCTCTAGATTATAAGCAGCTAATTTTTCTGGTTTTAACCAAATACGCATTGCGTAATCTTTACCTCCAAATACGTTTACACCCCCAACTCCATTAATCCTTTTCAGTTCTGGGAGTACATTAATATTTAAATAGTTTTGGATATAAGTACCATCATAGTCTTCATTTTCAGAATAAACTGTAATGAACATTAAGGCACTAGTTTGTTGTTTTTGCGTAATTACCCCAGATTGGGTTACCTCTGATGGTAATAATGAAGTAGCACGTGCCACACGGTTTTGTACGTTTACCGCAGCAATGTCTGGATCTACGTCTTGGTCAAAAAACACGTTTATACTTGCACTACCGTTGTTACTTGCTGTTGAAGTGATGTAAGTCATCCCTTCTACCCCGTTAATCTGTTCCTCAATAGGAACAATCACACTTTCAAGTACTGTCGCAGCGTTCGCACCAGGATAGTTGGCAGAAACCTGTACCGTAGGTGGAGCAATTTCTGGATACTGAGTGGTAGGTAGCGTTGTAATACCTAAAACCCCCAATATTAATATGATAATGGAAACGACACTAGATAGAACAGGTCGTTCAATAAATTTCTTGATCATAGTTTCTTCTTATTTGAATACTTTTTCTAATCCTTTTGCAATACTGTCAAAATCTGCTGGCTGTGCAATAATTGGCGATTGGTCTCTAAGCTTTCCAACTCCTTTTGCAACAACTTTATCACCTGGATTTATACCGTCTTTTACAATCACTAAGTTGTCAACACGATCTAAAATATTAATAGCACTTGTAGTAGCTAAAGTATCTCCTTGTACTTTATAAACGTATGTGATCCCTTGTCTTTCATATGTAGCAGATGCAGGAACAACTGTTGCATTTTCATATGTATTTGGAAGTTGAATTCTTCCACTGTAACCGCTAGAAAGCAACCTATTTGGATTGTCAAAAACAGCTCTAAATGAAACTGTACCCGTAGAAGGGTTTACTTGAGAATTAATGGTTTCTACAGTTCCTTCTTGATCATATAATGTACCGTTAGCCAAAATCAAACGAACTTTCGGCAGGTTCTTTATTTTATCTTCAAGAGTTTTTCCTTCATTCTTTTCGATAAAATCTAAATAAGCTTTTTCATTTAATGAAAAGAATGCATATATCTTATCTATATCGGCTACAGTTGTTAATGGCACTTGAGAAGATGGGCTTATTAAAGCTCCTTCTCTAAAAGGAATAGAACCTACATAACCATCTACTGGACTTTTAATGGTAGCATAACCAATATTTGCTGAGATAGAGTTATAAGCACTTTGTGCTTGAGCTAATTTAGCTTTAGCTGTTTCAAGTTGAACACCGCTTATAATGTTCTTCTCAACTAGTGGCTTTAGCTTATTTACTTCAACTTGAGCTGCGTTAACATTAGCTCTTGCAGCAGCGGCATCCTGACTTAAAGATTGAGTTTCCAATCTAAAAAGTGTTTGTCCTTTTCTTACTTTTTGTCCTTCATCTACTAAAACATGAGTTATATAACCAGAAGTTTTAGCGCGCACTTCACTATTAATTATACCTTCTAAACTTGTAGGATACGTAGCATAAGCTGTAACGGTTTGTGAAGGAACTGTAACTACAGGAAATGGAAGTGCCTGTGGAGCTCTTTGGTTTTGACTTTGATCATTACCACAACTGGCAAAAAACAAGCAAAGCCCTACTAAACCAGGAAGCAAATAAGTAAATTGTATTTTTTTCATCTTTGTATAATTAGTCGTTTTTATGGTTTTCAATTAGTTTTGTACGTAAATTTATCATCATGCTAGAAGCCTGATTTAAATAGTTTAAATATTCATGGTGAAAGTTTATATCAAACTTCTCTTCTGAATCTTCTGGAAAACTTTTATTCATATCCGATTTATAGTCAATAATCTCTAAATGAATATCACGTTCCTCATTCCAACTACTTATCATCTCATCCATAGACTGCACCCAAGCGTTTGGACTTAGAATAAAGTACTTTTTACGATCACCTGTTTTGGTGTAATACGTAATTCGATGAGAAGCTTGCAAAGTAGTAAGATGAGTAAAAATTGTGCTTTTACTCGCTTTAAGTTCACATACTAAGTTTTCAAAAGTCTCACCTTTCTTACCTTTTAAAATTAGGCTAGCAAGAATTCGAGCCGCTAAAGGAGCTAATTGCTCCTTGTGCTCCAAATGCACACCCATTCTCTCTATTAATTTATCTTTTTTACTCAAAATATTTTTTAAATAAGAGTGCAAAGATATGATTGGTTCGCAAAACACCGAACTAAACAGAGTTTAAATTTTTGTTAAAGTTATTTTGAATAAAATAGCCACTATTTAGATAGTATAAAATTCAAAGTTTAAAGATTAATAATTTAAAAAATTATGAGGTATTTTATTTATATAATTCGATTTAACATAAAACTCTATAAATACCATAAATACAAGACATACAACTCTTATTCTCAATACGTTAAAACCCTGATTTTCCTTAAAAAATCCACGAATAATTAATAATTTCACGCGATAATTATTAATCCCTATACAATGAACAAATTTTACTTACTAATTCTATTTATGGTAGCTACTATAGCTACAAATGCACAATCTGGTGTAGTAGACGAATCTTTTGGAAACAATGGTTTTGTTAACACAGTGATTAATGGCACATACAATGTTGCACGTGCTACTGTGGTTCAACCAGATGGAAAAATTATTGTGGTTGGCCAAGCTGGCGAACCTGCAACTTACATTGCTGTCGCTACTCGATTTAACACAGACGGATCAATCGATACTTCTTTTGGAGAAGATGGAAAAGCACTTATGCCTGTAGGTAGTGCAAAATCATTCGCTACAGATGTAGCCCTTCAAGCAGATGGAAAAATCGTTATGAGCGGATACACTTGGGATAATGTTTCAGGTGATATTTTTGCAATACGCCTAAACACAGATGGAACTTTCGACAGTTCTTTTGGAACAAATGGAGTATCACTTGTTGATAATGATACTGATGTTTCAGAAGCTGTGACTATTCAAGACGATGGTAAAATATTGGTTGGTGGATACACTAATGATAACTTCACCGTTGCTAGATTTAATACTGACGGAACTTTAGATGCTACATTTGGTTCAAATGGTTGGTCTATTGTAAATTTTGTTAATGCCCCAAGCTTCGTGAAGGATCTGAAAGTTCAAAACGATGGAAAAATTGTACTTGGTGGTTCTATAATTAACAACCAGAACGTTTTTGAAATGGCTCTTGCTAGATTAAATAGTGATGGAAGCTTAGACAATACTTTTGGAACCGAAGGAAAGGTTTCATTTAATATCGGAAATGGAAACGATTTTACTGAAGCTATTGCTATACAAGAAGATGGAAAAATCCTTTTAGGAGGCCATAAATGGATTAGCAACATAGGACTAAAACACGATTTGGCAGTAGTTCGTCTAAATGAAGATGGAACTTTTGACAATAGCTTTGGAGATAACGGTGTATCTACAGCACGTTTAGAAGATGGTCCTAATTATTCAGACGATATTGTATTACAGGACGATGGTAAAGTAATCATTGCTGGATATACTATTCGCGGAACTGAATATAACCTTGCAATGGCTCGTTTTGACACTAATGGAAACTTAGACAGTACTTTCGGAGTTGATGGTATGGTAAGTACAGATTTTAATCAGCGTGAAGATTACGGTACAGCAATCACACTTCAGCCAGACAATAAAATTATCCTTGCTGGTTACTCTTACGCTCCAACAGGAGGTTCTGAAGTAATCGTTGTACGTTACGACAACGTGGTTTTAAGTACTGAAGATTTTCAGAATGTTAAATTCAACTTATTTCCTAACCCAGCAAACAGCCAAATTACTGTTCAGTTAAGCGATGCTTCTACAAGCTACAAACTTGAAATCTACGACGTTTCAGGTAAAAAAGTTTACGCTTCAGAAATTCAAAACACAGCTAACATTAATGTTTCAGATTTTGCTTCTGGAGCATATTTAGTGAAACTAACTTCTGACAACAACTCAAGCGTTGTTCGATTTGTTAAGAAATAATATTTAAAAAAGGACCTAGGACTAAAAGACGTAGGACATAAGACAGCGTAGATTTCAAAAAGGTTTTATTAATGTAAATCCATTTTGTCCTACGTCTTAAGTCCTATTGTCTTAAGTCCTTTTTTTATTTATTGAAGTGTTTTAATTTGGACCCCCTCTTTCAACTCATTCCCCTCGCTATCTACAACTGTTAGAATATAATTTCCTGGTTTTGGGGAAATAGCCAACTCGTGAAACGTTTCCGTTTTCCCGATATATTTTGAATCTAAATACCAATAAACTATATTTTCTGATGATCGGTGCGCAAGTTTAAAAATTACTTCGTTTATATTTTCATCAAAGTTCTTCGGAAGTAACACTGTTTCATTTTTCTTCGGATATATAAAAGCCATCAACTTTTCACCATCCTGTCTACAATTAGGCGCAAAAGGCGGCAAAGGATGGTATTCTGGATGAAGGGACGCGTAAAAATATTCCATAACCGGCGGTAGCACAAACCAATTCTTTTGAACCATTTCTGAAAGGGAATAACACGAAGAGTTTACTCTATAACTTTCTGAAGTATTCAAGAAAACAGTTTGATGATACGGACAAGCCTCGGTTCTCGCACCGTTTTTCGAAATCCATTCCTTCTTTATTTCGTCACAAAAAAGTCCAACGAGATGACCGCTTTTTGAACAAATTTCAACCTCAACTAATTCGTCATACGGAATACTAAACCAACCGCTTTGTGACAAAACATTCAAAACATCGAACAAAATGGGAGCCGCAGCTTGAATTCCCGTTAAACCTGGACGCCCTTCGCCGTCGGCATTTCCAACCCAAACGCCTATTGCATATTTTGGGGTAACCCCAACAGCCCAGGCATCTTTAAAACCGTAACTCGTTCCTGTTTTCCAAGCCAGCGGCTGACTGCTTGTAAAAAACTCCCAGTTTTCTTCACCGCTGGGGCGGTTCACTTTTTGCATTGCATCGAAGGTTTCATAAATTGCTCCAGCATTCCAAACCGACGGATTTTGCTGAATTTTTCCGAAGTCAATTTCCTTGTGATTTTTCACATAAACGGGTTCCACAAATTCATTTTTTCGGTATTCGCTGGAAGAAGTGTTAAAGAAATTTAAGGTTGAAGCCATTCCTGCATACGCTTTTGTAATATCCCACAAACTGCTTTCTGCACCGCCTAAAATCATAGACAAACCATAATAATCAGCAGATTTATTTACAGACTTTTGATTCATTTTTCCTAGAATATTATAAAATCGATGCAATCCGTAATCGCGTAACATTCTAACTGAAGGAATATTTAAGGAGCGTGAAAGTGCGACGCTCGCTGGAACAGCCCCGTTAAATTGCTTGTCGAAATTTTCAGGTGTATATCCATTCACTGAAGTAGGAACATCGGCCACTAAAGTATTCGAAAGAATCTCACCAGCATCTAGCATTGAAGCAAATAGAAATGGTTTTAAAATACTACCCGTGCTTCGTGGTTTTTCAATAACATCTACATAATTATTGTGTTCTTTTGTAGTTGGTGAATTGCCCACATAGCCCAAAACTTCACGTGTATTCACATCCATCACCAAAACAGCAACATTTTGAATTTGATTCTGACTCAACAAAAAATGATGCTCTTTTACAATATTATTTAGCTTTTGCTGAAGTGAAAAATCAATGGTTGTTTCAATTCGTCTTCCTGGATGCTCTTTTCGAATTTTCTCAGTTAAATGCGATGCAAATTCGGGCAACGGCATCGGCTTTCCAGGTAGTTTTTCGTCCAATGCCAATTGATACGTGGTTTCATCAATCACTCCTTTTTTGAAAAGTTTTAATAATAAAGCATCTCTTTTTTTCTTTAAAATCTCTTCGTTTTTCCCGGGAAAAATAAGGGATGGCGCATTCGGAAGCACCGCCAAAGCCGCGGATTGCCCCCAGCTCAATTCGCTTGCAGGAATCCCGAAATAGCGCCAGGACGCAGTTTCTAATCCAACTACGTTTCCGCCAAAAGGCGCATACGAAGCATATAAATTCAGAATCGATTTCTTTTTAAAACCTGCTTCCAAACGCGTGGCTTGAAAGATTTCAATTAATTTTTCAAAATAAGTTCGTCCTTTATTTTGTCGGGAAAGACGGATTACTTGTTGAGTAATTGTACTCCCACCGCGACGGGAATCGGTAGTAAGATTGTTATAAAGTGCTTTTGAAATAGAAACCGGATTAAAACCGGGATGCCAGTAAAAATGCTCATCTTCAAAGTAAAGAATACATTTTTCAAACCGTTCCGGCACCGAATCCATTTGCGGAAATCGCCATTGCCCATCGTCTGCAATTCGTGCGCCCAGCATTTGCCCGCTGCTGCTTTCGGCAACGGTTGCGGTGGGAACCTCAAATAATGGCGAGGGAAGGCAGAAGAGCCAAACCACGAATAAAACTAACGCGATGCTGAGTTTTATTTTGTGGGTTTTAAAATGCTTTTTTAAAGTTGTTCTTTTCAATTTTAATTCCTAAAATCAATTATGTAGACAAATGTCAGTCTGAGCTTGTCGAAGACTCGTGTGTTGCGCTTCGACAAGCTCAGACTGACATTTATATTTCAATTTATTATGAGGTTTTCGAATGTCAGTCTGAGCCTGTCGAAGACGGGTTTCTCTTATCAGGATGCCCGTATTCAGTATAATTTTTTGAAAATTCTATTAAATCTTGCCAATTCTCTTCAATCAATGCAGTTTTCTTTCTTCGTGACCAACCTTTTATCTGTTTTTCAATCCTTATTGCTTCCGTTGGATTTGTACATTGTAAGTGCCATTTTAGCACTACTGGTCTCCTTTTAAAAGTATAGCAATCTTTTTTTATTCCTTCATTATGCTGCACAAGTCTGCGTTCTAAATCATTTGTCATTCCTGTGTAATAGGAATTATCGGAGCATTGAAGGATATATGTGAAATAGAATTTCATATATTTTAATTAATCATAAAACGCTTCGACAGGCTCAGCGTGACAAATTTATTTCAATTTAAATTTTGCAGAACGATTTTAGTCGGAGCTTGTTGAAGACCCACGACTGCTTCGACAGGCTCAGCGTGACACAGTTATATTTCATTGGCATTAGGAACAAATCACAACTCAACAGTCACCCACATCCCTTTGTTCCGTGCATAATACGAATTGTCATACATAGCCTCAACCTGTGTTCCCGGCAAATAATACGTTCCTAAAAAGGAAGCATTCAGTTTTACCGTGAAAATTTTCGTTTCATTTCTATTTAAGTCAAAGAAGAAATTCACGCGGTCGTCACGAATGTCGGTGTAACGAGCGTTTCCAGTTGCGCCACCTCCCAATTCTGAAAAACTTGTGTTTACAACTTCCCAACCACTTGGAAAGATTTTCGTTAAGGCCACATTATTAATCCAATCTCCCGAAGTATTGGTAACACTTACTTTGGCAATTATTTCGGTTCCTTGTCGCAATTTCGTAACGTCGATTGGTTTTCCATCACCTCCTAAGTATTCAGATTTTATGGAGAGATTACGTCTTTCGGCAAGTTCTTTTCCTAGTGGAAGCTTTCCTTGTTGCGAAAGCGTAACGTAAACAATATTTCCTTTTTTATTGGTTACTGAAACGGAATTACTTCCCATTACAAACGAAAGATCTCGCTGGGCAATAGCCCGGTCGGTTTTCACTTCAACAGATTTCCCGCTGTTAGTAAACGTGAGTTCCATGGCTTTTCCGCCGTTTTTTTCAACCATTTTTGCCATCGTCATCAAGGCATACGATGTTTCTTGTGTGCTATACCAACTTCCGGATGAAAGGTCTTTCGCTACCGAAATCGCCATTTCACGTTGTTTTGGATTCCCTAATAAAACCATAGTTTCCAAAGCCATTACGCGATTTCTGAACGGAGAACCGTAGGTGTAATAGTCAGATTTTTGAGGGACAAAATTAATATTTGCCGTTTGTGCAATTTGCTCGGCAACGTTTTTCTTTCCAGCCAAAGAATAAGCTGCAGCCAGTCGCCATTTAGCGTCATTGCTCAATTCTTTGCTTTCGCGAAGTCTATTCATTGCAGCCAATTCAGGTTTTCCAGCCAATGCCAAAGTGTAAAGCCTGTAAGCCTGCGTTAAACTTGAATTGTACACCGCATAACTATTTCGCCATTGGCGCGCCATGTTTTGTTGATACAACAACCAATAACTCATAAAACTTATCGGCAAGGCATATCCTTTTTGCTTAGCTTCTAGCATAAAATGCCCCGCATAAGTTGTACTCCATTCATCTGCTTCGCGCTCACCGGGCCAATAAGAAAGTCCGCCGTTGGAAAGTTGAAATCTACCTAAACGCTCTATTGTTGCTTTTACATTTTTTTCGATTTTTTGTTTTCTGTCGAATGGAATATCGAAAACATCTGCCAAATACAATTGCGGAAATGCGGCAGAAGTAGTCTGCTCTAAACATCCGAAAGGATAGTTGATTAAAAACTCCATTCGTTTGCCAAAATCCATCGGTGGCAAGGTTGAAAATTCAAGCGTCGCGGCATTGCTTCCGGGCACGCCGAAAGTTTCAAAATTTATGGTTTGCGCACCATTTTCTGAAATTGTGTATTGCGTAGATTTTTGTGAAATCGGGTTTGGGTTCTCCACATCAATCTCAACTTTGTAGCTCGCTTTCTCACCGTTGCCCGAAGCGGTTACTTCTATAGTTTGAACCGCATCTGTCACATTGAGCGCAGTCGAAACGCCTGTGTTGAGCGGAGTCGAAACATCGAATTCAAAATTTACAATTTGTTCTCCCGGCCCGTTGAAAGTAACAGTTTTTGAAGTTCCATTTATCGGTTTCAAAGCATCGCCAGTTTTTACTGTAATCGTGGCGGTTTTTACTTTATTTTCCATGGCGAAAACGGTCACTGGAAGCGTAACGGTTTCTCCAGGTGATAATTTCCGCGGAAGTGAAGCAAGTACCATTAGAGGTGTACGGACAGGCGTTGTATTGTCAACACTGCCGTAGGCGCTTTTGGTTTTGTCGCCCGCAATTACCATTGTGCGCACCGAACCTACATAATTTGGCATCATTATATTGTGCGATGCGGTTTTACCAGCGGCAAGTTCAAACGGGCCGAGGTATTTTACAACAGGTTTGAATCTGTCCGCTTTTCTATTTTTTGCACCCAATGCAGCATCGCCACCACCGATTGCATAAATATTATCCACACTACCCGAATAAGCGCCAATTACGTAATCGAACATATCAAAAGTCTTCACGCCTAAAGCTTCGCGACTGTAAAAAGCTTCGTGTATATTAGGTGTAGTAAAGCGTGTTAAATCTAGTAATCCTTCATCAACAACAGCCAAAGTATAAGTCATTGGCTTGCCTTTTTCTTCTGAAACTTTTACGGTGAAATTTTTTTCAGGTTTCAGCACATTCGGCATCGAGATTTTCGGTTGCAAAACGGTTGAAGGGTCTTCTACTAATAACGGAATAACGCCGTAAAGCCTCATTGGTAAATCATTCTTAGTTTGATTGTGTGGCTGCAGTAGTGAAATATTCACATAAATATTCGGTGCCATTTCCTTAGTGATTTTTATCCCTGCTTTGGTTTCTCCTTTTTTGGTCTCAATCCAATGGGTTTCTAAAACTTCTGTGCCATTTTCAATACTAATTAATGCACGTCCGTCGCTACCCGAAGGGAATGTAATAAAAGCTTCTTCACCTACATTATACTTATCTTTATCTGCTGAAAAAACCAACATTTTTGCACTTTCGGCATCTCCATCGCTTGGGCGTTGCGACCAATTTCTGTAGAAATAAGTGATACGCCCCGTTGCGTGACCAGATTGCTTATCGATAACGCGAATTAAATAACGTCCGCTTTCTTCTTCGGGAATATTTACGGTGAATTTTCCCTTCCCGCTGCCATCGGTTTTTAAGATGAAATCTTTTACTGGTCTGTGAACAGTGGAGTTTTCATAGGTTGAAAGGTTGTCTCTTCCTCGGTTCCACCACCAACGCCATTCAATTTGAAATACTTTCACTTGTAGCTCCCTATTGGCGGCAGCTTGGCCTTGAGCATCTACAGAAACAACATCGAAAGTTGTGTTTTCATCTGTAAAATAAGAGCCGTAACGACCTGCTTCGGGCGATTTTAACCCTACAAAATGTGAAAAAGGTGCAAAATCTTTCGAAAAAATATCCATTGAAAAATCGCCGCCACCTTCGTATACTTTGGTTAAAAACGTAGCTTTCAACATTCCCGGTGCGTTTTTTCCAACTTCCATCTTTTGGCTAAAAGAAATAGCTCCTTCCGAAGAGAGTTGCCCATCTAAAACTGGGATTTCAACCTCATCAAAATCGCGAACCGGATCTATAAAATGATATTTTGGAAACTTCGGGAAAGCTGTGTTGCTCGAACGTAGCGTGGCAGCCATATCTATTTTTAAATTTCGAGCAGGTGAACCGTGAAGCCACATTGCACTTGCCGTACCTTTTACAGGTTTTGTAGCATCGAGAACCTCATCTTCAAAATCGAGTTTGAGTTTTAAACGGTTTGGCTTTATGGTTGCTACTTTTAAAGTATGCGAAAATTGTGCGCCACCAACATTAATAGTTGCATTCCAATTTCCTGTGGGTGCCGAAGCATCTGTGGCGATTGGGAAATAGTAAAAAGACTCTAGTCCTCTTGCTCCTAGATCCCCTCCGCCTTCGGCAACTCCTCCAGAAGTTGATAAACTTGAACTACTATTCAAAACCGTTCTTTGAACTAACTTTCCTCTAGCATCGGTAACAGAAAGCGTTACAGGATGGTTTTTTGGAAGTGGATTTGCATTGTCGTTTAGCACAAATGTTAAGTGAATACTATCGCCAGGACGATAAACACCGCGTTCGGTATAGGTGTAACCTTTTAGGCCTTTTTGAAGCTCCTTCCCAGAAATATCAAAATTGCTCATTGAAAGGGCGTTTCCATCTTCAAGTTTTATGTAGGCAAAATTGCTCCCTTTTTGTGCGACTGCAAAAGCTGCATTCTTGGAACTGTCGTAAAGAGCCATTCCGTCACCATCTGAAGTAACCGTTTCAATTAGTTGTTGCTGATAATTGAAAAGTTTAATTTTCACCCCACTTTCTGGTTTTGCTGATAGTAGATTTGTAGTAATAAATTGATAGGATCTATTGTTTCCTTTTTTTACAATTAATCCTAAATCGGAACCCAAAATATTTGCCGTCACTAAGCGATCTTCGTTGAAATAAGCAGGGTGGCAAGGATTGTCTCTCTCTCGCCAATTATAGGTGTATTTTCTCCAACGGTAAATTTCGTTATCCCAATATCGCTCTTCGCGAATATCTTCATCTTCAGAGGGATCGAATGCATAATATGGGTCTTCTTCGTAGCTTTCGTTACTATCATCTTCATTTGCTGTATTCTCGGCGCAATCATAAATTATATAGTCTTTTTTAAAGCTGATTTCAAGTTGATAAATAGCACCAGGATCTGCTTTAAAATATTCCGAAAGATTAATTGCGTAGGCTTTCCAGCTTCCATTACTTGCCAAGTCATCATTTTTTAAATCGATAGTCTTTTTGGCAATTCGCCTACCAACTCGTCGAATATCGTATGTATTAATGTCGTTCAAATTATAGCTTTGAAGAAATTGCAAGACATTATTTTCGTAAATTTTAATAATGCGAACATCTACTTTTGAAAGATTCACAGCTTCAAAATAAACAGGCGTAGAAGCAGAGTTTGGAAGAATCACACCTTTTGAAATCATTCGCACGGCGGGTTTTAGCTGTTCAAATGAAACCAACTCTGTAAACTCTTTCTTTAAACCAAAACCTTCAGAATTTTTAATTCCCGAAAAAACGGTCACTTTTACCTCTCCAACTACTCTGTTCGGAGGATAAACATTTAGTACGTTGCCATCAACTTCATAACGCAAGCTACTAGTGTTTTCAATTGTTACCAATCCTGCAAAATCTTGATTTTCCATCAATGGATCGGAAAAGTTAATGCTCAATAATGCCGAAGGGCCCACAGTGCTACTTATATCAACTATTGTAAAGTTATTTTGGCCCGGAATTTTAAATTTGTTTTCGCCTTTGTTTTCTGCGCCTATAGACTTGCCGTCCCATTTTATTAGGATTTCAGAATCGTTCATTTTACGGCTAATGCTATCGATTGTAAAGTTGAAATAACGAGCTTCTGTCGTTTCTGCCGGCCATTTCAAATTTAGCTTTTTGCCTTCATGTGAAACTGAAACCAATTGCTTGGCTTTTTCTAAAGAAATTACATCTGAGGCTTCCACAGATGCTTCAACGTATTGCCATTGTTTGCTGTAACTTTGAAGATTGCCGATGTCAACTTTAAAATTTGGCGTGATTGTATTAAAACTGAAGGTATATGTTTTGAAGTCTTTAGCAATGTCTTCGTATAACTTATTCAGCTTTACCGTTACAGTGTATTCGGTGTCTGGTTTTAAGTATTCTGAAGGTTGAAATATTAGGGTTTTGCCGTTTTCAACTACCAGTTTTCCTTTTGTTTTTGGAGAAATACTTAAGTAATCATCAGCAGAAAGTTCCTGTGTCATCTCAAATTGCTCCAATGATTTCGTAAGCTCAACGCGAATAGCCGTTGTAACAGATTGATTTCCGTAAGTGTTATAGGAAATATAATCCTTAAATTTAAAAAGATTGTCTGTTTCGGCGTGTTTGTTCTTGTCTTTACAGGAAAAAACGAGAAGAATTACAGAAAAAATAAGCAGGCGATTGAAGATTTTCATAGGATTGGTATTGAAACATTTAAATGTAACTGAAAATCAGTAGGCTTCCAATTGACTTTCCAAAAAATCTTGAAATCAAGTAACTTTTTTAAGCTATTAATTTTCTTTGTAGATACCTATAACTAATTCCCCTTCAGAATTCATTGATGCTCGGTACATTCCGGCTGTATTAAACTCCATTGCTACATTTCCGTCTTTATCAATTGCAACAATGCCACCATCTCCTCCAAGTGCAGACACTTTTTTATGAATAACCTCTTTTGCAGCATCTTGTAAACTCAATCCTTTGTATTCCATCAAGGCCGAAATATCATAAGCCACAACCGAACGAATAAAAAATTCCCCCCATCCAGTTGAAGAAACAGCACATGTTGCATTGTTGGCATACGTTCCTGCTCCAATTATTGGGGCATCACCAATTCGATTCCAGCGTTTGTTTGTCATTCCTCCCGTAGATGTTCCCGAAGCGAGATTTCCGTGTTTGTCTAGTGCTGCACAACCAACAGTACCGAATTTTGAATTCTTTATGTATGAATCTTCAAAGGAAATTTTTCCAGTGTTTTTAGTTTTTTCTTTTTCCATAACCCTTTGTAATGATTCGTATCTACTTTTTGTATAGAAATAAGTTGTATCCATCATTTTATAACCTAAAGATTGAGCAAATTCTTCAGCACCTGCGCCGTATAGCATAACGTGTTCGCTTTTTTGCATTACATCTTTCGCTAAATCTATTGGGTTCTTTATGTGTTTTACTCCCGCTACCGCACCTGCGTTTAGAGTTACACCGTCCATTATAGAAGCGTCGAGCTCATTTGTTGCATCATGAGTAAAAACAGATCCTTTTCCTGCGTTGAAAAGTGGGGAATCTTCCAATACGTTAATAGTTTTTGTAACAGCCTCCAAAGAAGTACCCCCATTTTTAAGGATTTCATGTCCGATAGAAATTGCTTCCTTTAGCTTCTCTTTATAAGCAGCTTCTAACGAATCACTCATATTTTCTTTTAAGATAGTTCCGGCGCCACCGTGAATTACAATCCCAAAAACATCTTCTTTACTACCTAGAATTTCCTGAACTTTTAAAGCCTCAGCACTGTGTTTATTGGGGTTTTTGCAGCTTAATAATAGAAAGCACAATAGAGGTAATAACACTTTATTCATAATATGGAGTTTATCATTTCAGACATTGTTTATAATAATAATACTAATTTATCCTTAATTTAACTATAGTATTCTCATCAAATTTACCCTTTTTTAAACTTTTTTTCAATAAATCTATTGCAGGTTCAATAATATTTTTACTTTTGAAAAAAATCTTATATCCCCACAATAATGATTAGAATAAAACAAAGCCTCCTCATGGCATTCCTATGCCTTGTTTTAACTTCCTGCTCAAAAGACAATTCAATTAATGATCAACAAGATAAGTACGAAATAGACTTAGAGCTTGTTAAAAAAAACAATAGTGAGTTGTCCTCTCGAATCTTAGAAATCATTAACATTCATCGAGACTCTTTAGGGTTAAACACACTTCAGTTAGACAACCAATACTCATCTGCTCTTGCTGTAGATCACTCATTGTACATGATTGATGTTAATGAATTAAATCACGATAATTTTGGGTATCGTTCAGATGCCATAAAATATTATCAAAAAGCTAAAACTGTAAGTGAAATAGTTGGATATGGCTATGATACTGCAGAAGGTGTTGTAAATGCGTGGTTAAACAGTGAAAGTCACAAAGTAATAATTGAAGGTGATTTTACTCATACTGGATTTGGTGTATTAAAAAGCGATAATAATCGTAATTACTTTACACAGATGTTTTATAAAAAGTAGTTCTACATCCCTTTTCTATTCCCTTAAATTGCCGTAATTTTACTCTATAACATAAAAAGTAAGGTTATGGCAATCAAAAAACCGTTTAATTTAAATAAGTGGGTAGAAGAAAATCGAGAGTTGCTTAAACCTCCTGTTGGCAATAAAAATTTATACGTAGAGTCTGACGACTATATCGTAATGATCGTTGCTGGACCTAATGCTCGTAAAGATTATCATTACAACGAAACCGAAGAACTATTTTATCAGTTAGAAGGAAATATTCAGGTTGCAATTCAGGAAGATGGAGAGAAAAAAATAATGGACTTAGGACCAGGTGATATGTATCTGCATCCTGCAAAAGTGCCCCATTCTCCTAGTAGAAGTAAAGGATCAATTGGATTAGTTATTGAAAGAAAACGCGTCGATCTTGAAGGAAAAGATGGTTTGCTATGGTTCTGTGATAACTGCAACAATAAGTTACACGAAGTTTATTTTCCATTGAATAATATCGAAACTGATTTTTTAAAACATTTTAACCATTTCTACAACGACGAAGATTTACGCACTTGCGATAAATGCGGTACTGTAATGGAAGCTGATTCTCGTTTCACACAAGATTAACATCTTACTTATCAATCACATACACTTTCGTTTTACATTCTACAGTGCATTGTGTACCTTTGCACTTCGTAAAATTTTAGATTAAAAATAAAAAATATATGCAAGCAACAACCACTAGCTTCGGAATTGAAGAAGCATTGGAACAATTAGGAATTAAAGACACAAACCTTGGTACCTCTACAGGTAATAAATGGTATTCTGAAGGTGAAGAAATCACTTCATACTCACCAGTTGATGGAAAGGTAATTGCAAAAGTATCTACATCTTCAAAAGGAGATTATGAAAAGGTAATGGAAACTGCTACTTCAGCTTTTAAAGAATGGAGAGTAAAGCCAGCACCACAAAGAGGAGAAATTGTACGTCAATTTGGTGAGGAATTAAGAAGATTGAAAGAGCCTCTAGGGAAGCTAGTTTCTTATGAAATGGGAAAAAGCTACCAAGAAGGTCTAGGTGAGGTACAAGAAATGATTGATATCTGCGATTTCGCAGTTGGTTTATCTCGTCAACTTCACGGATTAACAATGCACAGTGAACGTCCAGGGCACAGAATGTACGAACAATACCACCCACTTGGAGTTGTAGGAATTATTTCTGCATTTAACTTCCCAGTTGCGGTTTGGGCTTGGAATACAGCATTAGCTTGGGTTTGTGGAGATGTTTGTGTTTGGAAACCATCAGAAAAAACACCTTTAACTGGTGTTGCTTGTCAAAAAATTGCTGCTAAGGTATTTGCCGACAACAATTTGCCAGAAGGTATTTCTTGTTTAATCAACGGTGATTATAAAGTTGGTGAATTAATGACTAACGATAAGCGTATTCCTTTAATTTCTGCTACAGGTTCTATTAGAATGGGTAAAATAGTTGCTCAAGCTGTTGCAGCACGTTTAGGAAAATCACTTCTTGAACTTGGTGGAAACAACGCAATTATTGTTACTCCAGACGCAGATATTAAAATGACTGTAATTGGTGCTGTATTTGGTGCTGTTGGAACTGCAGGACAACGTTGTACTTCAACAAGAAGATTAATTATTCACGAAAGTATTTACGATAAAGTAAAAGATGCTGTTGTTGCTGCTTATAAGCAACTTCGTATTGGTAACCCACTAGATGAAAAAAATCACGTTGGACCGCTTATCGACAAAGATGCTGTTAAGAATTACCAACACGCTTTAGAAAAAGTTGTAGAAGAAGGCGGAAAAATTATCGTTGAAGGTGGCGTTCTAGAAGGTGAAGGATACGAAAGTGGATGCTATGTAAAACCAGCTATTGCTGAAGCAGAAAACGACTTCGAAATCGTTCAACACGAAACATTCGGACCTGTATTATATATGATGAAGTATAGTGGTGATGTTGAAAATGCTATCGAACTTCAAAATGGAGTTGTGCAAGGACTTTCATCTGCTATAATGACTAATAACTTACGTGAAGCTGAACGCTTCTTATCTGTTCAAGGATCAGACTGTGGTATTGCTAACGTAAACATTGGTACTTCAGGTGCTGAGATTGGTGGTGCATTTGGTGGTGAAAAAGAAACAGGTGGCGGACGCGAAAGTGGAAGTGACGCTTGGAAAATCTACATGCGCAGACAAACAAATACAATCAACTATACAACTGAGCTTCCATTAGCACAGGGTATTAAATTTGATTTGTAATATTTAAAATTTGACAAACTGAAGATTCATTTGTCTTATTAAATAAAAGAAACCCCAAAGATTAATTAATCTTTGGGGTTTTTTAATGTTCTAAAATCACTAATAATTATATAATTCCGTTAGGCTCAACCCATTTGAAACGGTTTGCGTCTTCTGGTATTTTAATTCGATCTGCAATTCGAAGCATTCTTGAAGGTAATTTTAAAAGGTAATCACGAGCTTTTTCAGCTTCATCTGTAAGTCCTGAAATTTTAGAAATTTCCCAGTGAGAATTCAATCTTTCAAGAATATCGATATAATCATATGTTGTATAAACACCTAATCGTTGAGCAGCATTACTAAAATCATCAAAAGCTGAAGCCATTTTTCCACCACTTTGTCGGAGGTTTTGGGCTGGCATTATAATTTTTTTCTGCATCATGTCTGCAAATGCCAACATCATTTCACTAGCATCGTATTCAAAAATAGTTTTTACGAATTGACGATAAGCTAAATGATGACGCATTTCATCTCCAGCAATTAGAGTACACATTTTTGCTAGTGATTTATTTCCTTTTTTCTTAGCGATTTTTCCCACTCGGCTGTGCGAAATATTGGTTGCTAACTCCTGAAAGCTTGTATAAATAAAGTTTCTATATGGATCTCGACCAGTACCAACTTCAAAACCATCATTAATTAAATGCTGTGTTGTTATCTCCACTTCTCTCATATTTACCCTTCCAGATAAATACAAATACTTATTTAATGTATCTCCGTGTCGATTTTCTTCACCTGTCCAATGACGAATCCATTTACTCCATCCATTACGACCGTGCTGATCTACTCCCTCCATATCCATTAACCAACTTTCATAGGTTGGCAATGCTTCTTCTGTAACCATATCACCTACTAATACAATCCAAAAATCGTATCCGAGTTCTTTTGCTTCTTCACGAATCTGAGTTACTTCATCCATATAATCCTCTTTCTGGAAATCTGGCAAAAGATCGGTTGGTTGCCAAATTTTTTCAACAGGAATAAGAAATTGATCGATATAATTATCAACTTCTTTTTCTATGGTTTGCATTACTTCGAGACGTATATTTTTAAGTGCCATGATATTTATTTTTGGGGAAACTACTTATACAAATATAAGAACTGTAAAATGTATTTTGTAATAAAGAAGTGCTAATTCCTTCCTGATTCTTTAGGATACAGAGAATGAACAGCTTGGCTTTGCCAAATTTCCTTAGAATCTATATCAAGCATAGACAACTTTCCTTTAAAAGCAGCTCCAGTATCGATATTCCATACATTTGCGAAATTAGCTGGGACATCAAAACCCACCCGAGTTACGGGTGTATGGCCTATAAATATTTCTTTAAAGAGTTTTAAACGCTTAGGATATCTATCGTCGTCCATGGGAATTCTAGTATCTAACGAACAAGCCATTTCCCATAAAGTTCTATCCCAATACACCAAATGTGGGTGATATTCGTGTTGAGGACCGTGTAAATTCATAAATCCTGCATGGAGAAAAAGGCGGTTTTCTGAATCGATATGATAATTAGTGAGATTTTCAAGAAAACGAATGTGAATTCCTTTTTCAGTTTTTGATAAACCTGAATAGCTTTTAACGGTACTTTCACCACCCTGATTTAGCCACATTGAATTTTTTTCACCTGTTTTCAAATAATTATAAAGCAGTTCATCGTGGTTTCCTCTTAAAAGGATACACTTATTTTCTTGAGAAAAATTTATTAAGTACTCAATAACTTCTGCAGATTCACTCCAGCCATCTACATAATCACCCAGAAATATATATTTCGTGTCTTTTGGAAGGTTTGCTTTTTCAATCAATTGTTTTAAAGCTTTTAAACCTCCGTGAATATCTCCTATTACAACTGTTCTCATTAGGATGAAAATAAAATAATGATTGCTATTACAAAAATTATAAATAATACCAAGAAGAATATTTTCCAGAATGAATATGGTCGGTCTCCAGATATAACTCCACTTTGTCCGTTTACATAAAAGTTATATCGCTTCCCTTTGAATCTATAAGTGCTGATATAAACTGGCAATAAAATATGTTTAAAGGTTTCATCACTTAGCTTTACATCAATTGATGAAACTTGTTGTGTATCCCCTCCTATATCTCTTTTCGCCCATGTTAGAGCTATGCTTTCAGCAACTTCATTACTCGCTTTGTGTCCCTCTAACAAAGGAATAGTATATTTTTCAGTTATAAATCCTGATAAGTAACTACTGTCAAAAGGTCTTAAAAGCTGTAAATTCCATCGTGCTATTTTAGGTGGGATCACTCCATTTTTTTGGTTAGAAGCTTTTATTAATGTGTCATCTACAAAGCCTGAAACGCTTCCAGAAGCAGGATACCATCGTGTTCTTCTTTCTTGAACTGTACGTTTGTTTTTACCGCTTCCTACAGTTTTACTCACGTGATAATATTCGCCTCTTTGTCCTGAATAATTTGCATAAAGTTGTGCATCGAATGTCCAAAATGGAGCATATAAACCTTTAGTATTTTGCGGGTCTATTGCTGCTTTTTTAAGATTATTCGGCGCAAACCAGAGAGAGTTTACCCAGTTTTTAAAAATTTGATGCGCCTTTTGTTGGTTTATTTGAAATGGCAGAACTGCTCCCGGCAATATCCACTCTTCAGTATAAGCATCTTCTATAATTAAGGGTGAACCACAATATACACAGGATAGAGATTTGTAATTTTCTTCAATGTGTTGATTTGCCCCGCAGTTCTTACAATGAAGCATAGTAATTTCTTCACTGTGACTCAAAGAGCCCATCTTTTCTAAATAAGATTTAAGCTCTAACTCTTCGATTTCACTTTGTGAAGGTTTAATCTCTTCTGTATAACCGCAGTAATCACATTTAAGTTCTGTTGTACCAGGTGCATAAATAAGTTCTGCACCACAATTGACACAGGACTTTTTAAGTTCAGATTTTTTAGGTGAAATTTCTTCCATAAATTACGCTGTGGTTCGGAACCATTTTAAAAAAGTTATAAAGCAACATTTTTAAAATATTATCGAAGCCTATTGTGGTGGTAAAGGCGGAGGTGTATTTCCACCTAAGAAGGATTTCAGCTCTTCCACTTCTTGAAGTTTTGTCCAATCAGACAAACCTGCTTTCCAAATTAAGGTGTCTTTATTTATTGTTCTATTAGCAAACAAGCCTTTTAGTTGCTCTATACTCACTGGGCCAGCTTGTGCGCCATTTAAAGCATAGAAATATTGAACTGCTGTAGGCATTGGCGGTGGCATTACTCCGCCTTGCTGTTGTTGAACTTGCTGTTGTCCCATTTGTGGGTTCATCATTCCACCCATTTGTTGCGCAAGTACAAAGCCCATTCCCATTCCCATACCAGCACCAGCTGTTCCACCTTCATTTGCAGCAGCAGCTTCAATAGCTTTTGCAGTTTTGAATTTTGTTAATTTATCAAGATCTAATTTATCGATTCGGCTGTATTCAAAAATTTCCTTTTTCAGATCTTCCGGCATAGAAACATTCTCGATGTAGAATTTTTCTAAAGCAATACCTACACTATTAAATTCAGGCTGCATAACCTCTTTACAGGTTTCAGAAAGTTCGGTAGTATTTGCTGCGTAAAGTTCAATAGGAAGATTAGCCTTCCCAACAGTATCTGTAAATCTTGTAGCGATTAAGCTTTTAAGGTGTTCGTTAATTTCAAAATTGGTGAAATTATTATCTGTTCCAACAATATCAATTATAAATTTCCCAGGATCGTTAATCTTGAATGCATAAGTTCCGAAGGCACGAATTTCAACCAAACCAAAACGCTCATCACTTAGTGTAATCGGGTTTTTGGTCCCCCATTTTTCATCGGTAAAAAGATGCGTATTTACGAAGTAAACTTCAGCCTTAAACGGACTATTAAAACCATATTTCCAACCTTTTAAGGTAGTTAAAATTGGAAGGTTTTGAGTGTTTAAAGTATATGTGCCAGGTTCAAAAACATCTGCAAGTTGGCCTTCATTGATAAAAACAGCTGTCTGCCCTTCTCGAACGATGAGTTTAGCGTTGTTTTTTATTTCGTTTTGGTAGCGTTCAAACCTATGACATATGGTATCATCTGTATAATCCAACCACTCAATGATGTCAATAAATTCATTGCTTAATTTTTCTTTGATAGTATCGAATATGCCCATAGGATTAAAATTTATTATTGTGGTTTAAAGATATAAAAATTAGGCGAAAAGTGCTTTTAATTATAACTCACCTTCCTTAAAATTCGCAACGATTCTTTAGAAAGTTGATAAGCTTTTACATCATAATCTCTTAAAACCTCCTTGGCTTCTTGTAATTTTTGTTTGGCATCTTCAAAATTGTTTAAATAACAAATGAGATATGTTGAAGGAAGGAGAGGCAAATCTTTTTTTTCTGAATCGTTTAGCGGAATGTTGTGTTTTATTTTTTCCAACACCGCATTGTTTGCGTTAAAAATATGATAAAGTGTTTTCTTATTAAATTGAGGCGGCTCGAAAATTAGTTCTGTATCAATATTATAGGATCCATTTTCATAAAAATGAATGGTAACTTCTTCCAAAGGATAATATTTGAACTGCTCATTCAAACCTAAGTGTACATATTCTACAATCTTGAAATAATCCTCAGTAAAGTCGATGCTAATTTCATCTAAGGCAGAATAAAAAAGTCGAACTTGTTCGTTGATTAATTCAATATCAACTCTAGAATAGTAGGTTTTATCTTTTAGCTTCTTTGGCGTTCCTGCCCAACAAACCACAAACTGTTCCTTAAAAACTTTGTAGTGACTTTCTAAGTCTTTGTGTCGATTATTTATAAAATCGATAACACCATCAAGCGTTAATTTAATATTGTTTTTAGCTGCGTTTTCTATAGATCTCACGATTTCAGAGTTCACATCTTTAATCTCAATATCGAAATCTTTTGGCATTGAAATACTGCCATCACGCATAAAAATGCTTCCACCCCAATACTTCCAAATATTTTTTCGCAGCGAAGTGATTTTTCCGTGAGGTCTAATGGTTACCAACCCAACAACTTTGTCGGTTAAATTTGGAAAAGCAACGTTTTCGTAAATAATTAAAGGAGGGTTGGTGAGATACGCATTTACAAGATTTTGAATTTTACTATCATCAAAAAAGTCGACACCTCTTATTTCGTTAGTTTCATCTTCTACACCTATAACAATAAATGAATTATTTGCAGGATTACTATTGCTTAAAGCACAGATGTGTTTCAAGAATTTTGCTTTTCCTTCTTTACTGCTAAGATCAATTTTTCGTTTCTTATCATAGAAGCTACTCTCATCGTTATGTGCGAGTAAGTTTTTAATAAGAAGTCGTTTGTTAATCATTGTTCAATCTCGTTATCAGTCTACTAGGAAATTTAAAAATAGCAAAGCTTTATTATGGGGTATCTCAAAGATATTAAAACCTGTAATTATCTTGTGAATATGTTTGATTTCAAAAACGTGTATAATACAGCATTTTATTACTAAATTTGCACCTTCTTAATTTGAGGCCTTCAAGTTATGGTTTTCAGGTTAAGAAATGATTAAATAAACTTAAACTGTTCAGCATAAAACTATGAGTAAACTTGTAATTGTAGGTACTGTAGCCTTTGACGCCATTGAAACTCCTTTCGGGAAAACCGGAAAAATTCTCGGAGGCGCTGCCACTTATATCGGATTAGCAGCTTCGCAGTTTAAAACTGATGGTGCAATCGTTTCTATAGTAGGAGGTGATTTTCCTGAAGAAAACTTAGAGATGCTGAAAGAAAAAGGGATGAACCTTTCTGGACTTGAAATTGTAAAGGAAGGAAAAACATTCTTTTGGAGTGGAAAATATCACAACGATATGAACACTCGCGATACATTGATTACAGATCTTAATGTTTTAGCTGATTTTGAACCTAAAGTTCCTCAAGATTATAGAGATGCTGAAGTAGTTATGTTAGGAAATCTTCATCCTCTCGTCCAATTAGGTGTTATTGAACAAATGAACGACCCTAAATTGATAGTGTTAGACACAATGAACTTCTGGATGGACAGTGCACTAGAGGATTTAATGAAAGTAATTGCTAAGGTTGATGTAATTACAATTAATGATGAAGAGGCAAGACAACTTTCAGGAGAATATTCGCTTGTAAAAGCAGCTCATAAAATAATGGAAATGGGGCCTGATTACGTAGTAATTAAAAAAGGAGAACACGGCGCATTACTATTTGGCGATGACGATGTTTTCTTTGCACCAGCTATGCCATTGAAAGAAGTTTTTGATCCAACCGGAGCTGGTGATACATTTGCAGGAGGGTTTACAGGATATTTAGCAAAAACAGGAGATTATAGCTATTCAAATATGAAAAATGCTGTTATTAATGGCTCAGCATTAGCTTCATTTTGTGTAGAAAAGTTTGGACCAGAAAGATTATTGAATTTATCCAATAAAGAAGTGTACGAACGAATCCAACAATTTAAAAGCCTAACGCAGTTTGATATAAAACTAACATAAATACGCGCCCTGAAATTTCAGGGCGTTTTTTATACTTTAAATATTTAAAATAACACAACTTAATAACTCTTAACCTTTAACGAGTATCTTCAAAAAATGAGCGACGCCTTAAAACACGAATGCGGAATAGCAATGGTAAGATTGCTAAAACCTTTAGAATATTACAAGGAAAAATACGGCACTGCCTTTTACGGGGTAAACAAAATGTACCTTATGATGGAAAAACAGCACAATCGAGGTCAAGATGGTGCTGGATTTGCAAGTATTAAGTTGGATGTATCGCCTGGAGAACGCTATATCAGTAGAGTGCGTTCTAATCAAGCACAACCTATTCAGGATATATTTTCGCAAATTAACGAAAGAATAAACCTAGAATTTAAAAACAACCCTGAACTAAAGGACAGTGTTGAAGAACAAAAGAAACACATTCCTTATATAGGCGAATTGTTTTTAGGTCACGTTCGTTATGGAACTTTCGGTTTAAATAGTATTGAAAATGTTCACCCTTTTCTTCGTCAGAATAATTGGATGCATCGCAACCTTATTATTGCGGGGAATTTCAATATGACCAATACAAACGATCTTTTTGACAATCTTATTAAGTTAGGAATGCATCCAAAAGAAAAAGCTGATACTGTTACTGTTATGGAACGTATCGGACATTTTCTTGATAGTGAAGTAAGCAAGCTTTATAAAAAGGCCAAAACAAAAGGTCTTAACAAGCAGCAAGCTTCTCCTTATATTGCAGAAAATTTAAAAGTTGCTAAAATCCTTCGTAAATCTGCATCCAATTGGGATGGCGGTTACGCAATGGCAGGATTATTAGGCCACGGAGATGCCTTTGTATTAAGGGATCCAGCAGGGATAAGACCAGCGTATTATTATCAGGATGATGAGGTTATTGTAGTAGCTTCAGAAAGACCAGCTATTCAAACCACTTTCAACGTTCCTTTTGAATCAGTTAAAGAGCTTGAACCAGGTCACGCCTTAATTATCAAGAAAAACGGGAAGTTAAGTACTCCCGAAATTCTTGCTCCATTAGAAAGAAAATCTTGTTCATTTGAACGCATATACTTTTCACGTGGAAGCGACGCAGAAATTTACCAAGAGCGTAAAATGCTAGGAAAACTAGTTATGCCTAAGGTATTAGAAGCCATCAACTACGATACAGAAAATTCAGTATTTTCATTTATTCCAAACACTGCCGAAACTTCATTCTACGGAATGTTGGATGCTGCACAAGACGAATTAAACAAACAAAAGAACGAAGTAATTCTTCGTGAAAAAGACAATCTTACCGCAGAAAGACTTCAGCAGATACAAGCACATAAAGTAAGAACTGAAAAAATCGCAATTAAAGATGTTAAGCTTCGAACTTTCATTACCGACGATAGCAGTCGAGATGATTTAGTAGCTCACGTTTACGATGTAACTTATGGAGTTGTAAAACCTGAAGATAGTTTAGTAATTATCGACGACAGTATCGTACGTGGTACAACCCTGAAAAAAAGTATTTTAACAATGCTTGATAGGTTGCATCCAAAACAAATTGTAGTAGTTTCATCTGCTCCACAAATACGCTACCCAGACTGCTACGGAATAGACATGGCGAGACTTGAAGACTTAGTGGCATTCCAAGCAGCTTTAGAATTACACAAAGAACGCGGCACCTATTCGGTAGTTGAAGAAATTTACAACAAGTGTATTGAACAGTCAACGCTAAAAGATGCAGAGGTAGTAAACCAAGTAAAGAAACTATACGAACCATTTACCGATGAGGAGATTTCAGATAAAATTGCTGAAATAATTAGTTCTGAAACTATTAAATCTCCGGTTAAATTAATCTTCCAAAGTGTAGACAACTTGCACAAAGCTTGTCCTAAAAACTTAGGAGATTGGTATTTTACTGGCGATTATCCTACTGCAGGAGGAAATAGAGTGGTAAATCGCGCTTACATAAACTTCTATGAAGGTAATTTAGGTCGCGCCTATTAATGCTGAAAACTATTTAAGTTTATTAAACTTAGCACCATAAAAAAATCCGCAATCAATTTGATTGCGGATTTCTTATTTATAGCTGTTATTTAAAAACTTGCTATTATTTGTTTTTTGAGTAATTAGCTGAAACTTCGTCCCAGTTTACTACGTTCCAAAATGCTCCTACATAATCAGGACGCTTGTTTTGGTACTTTAAATAATAAGCGTGCTCCCAAACATCTAATCCTAAGATTGGAGTTCCACCACATCCAGTATTTGGCATTAATGGGTTATCTTGGTTTGGAGTTGAGCAAACTTCTACTTTTCCACCTTTATGTACACATAGCCAAGCCCATCCAGAACCGAATTGAGTTTTAGCTGCATCAGAAAACTTCTCTTTAAAAGCATCAAAACTTCCAAAAGCATCATCAATAGCTTTAGCCAAGTCACCTGAAGGCTTACCACCTCCATTTGGAGACATTACTTTCCAGAAAAGACTATGGTTGTAAAACCCACCGCCGTTGTTACGAACAGCTTTGTTGTTCATATCTAAATTCTTTAAGATATCTTCAATAGACTTTCCTTCCATATCTGTACCTTCAATCGCAGCATTTAGATTGTTGGTATAACCTTGATGGTGTTTTCCGTGGTGTATTTCCATAGTTTGAGCGTCAATATTAGGCTCTAATGCATCGTGTGCATACGGTAATTTTGGTAATTCAAAAGACATAATTATATCGTTTTTTTATTGGTTATTACTAAATTGACTCAAATTTAATCATTATCTCTATCAAAAAGTGTTATAGGTTTTATAAGATTTCTATACTGCTATAGATTAATTTGATTCAGAAGAGATAAAAACAGTAATTTAGTGCAAAATGTGAAAATCTTGACAAAACAAACTTCCTTTTCTATATATGACGCCGCTGCAGGAAGCGGAAAAACTTTTACGCTTGTAAAAGAGTACTTAAAGCAAATTCTTTCTGCAACAAAAGATGACTACTTCAAACATCTGCTAGCAATAACTTTCACAAACAAAGCGGTGGCCGAAATGAAGCAACGCATTGTAGAAACTCTTGTTGCTTTCAGTGATGAAAAATGCATTTCAGACCCCTTACCTATGCAAGTTATTATTGCAGAGGAAACTGGAATGTCTATTGAAGAAATTCAAAAACGCTCAAAACGAATTCTAAAAAATTTACTTCATAATTATGCCGCATTTAGTGTTGAAACAATTGATAGTTTTAACCACAGACTAATTCGAACTTTTGCAAGAGATTTAAAGCTTGCCAATAATTTTGAAGTTTCTCTAGATACTCCCGAACTTTTGGCTGAAGCTGTAGATTTGTTGTTAAGCAAAGCAGGAGAAAACAAGGAAATCACTAAAGTTTTACTCGAATTCGCACTAGAAAAAACCGACGACGATAAATCTTGGGATATATCACGTGATATAGCGAATGCTGCAAAATTACTTTTTAATGAAAATGATGCCGATCAGGTTTCGGTGTTAAAACAAAAATCACTTGAAGATTTTCTTGAATTTAAGAAGCAACTAATTCTAAAAAGAAAACACCTTTCCGAAGAAATTGAAAAAATTGCCAGCGAGACGCTTCAACTTATAGATGAAAGTGGTTTAGAACACTCAGATTTCACCAGAGCTACATTACCAAATCATTTTTTAAAACTGAAATCTGGAGAATATAATGTGTACGCCAACAAACTTCAGGAAAATTTAGAAACAGGAAAAAGTCTTTATAAAGTTACAGAAGATCCTTCGATAACCTCTATTATTGATAGCTTAACTCCTACCTTTCTTTCAAATTACTTGAAAATAAAGGAAATGGTAAATAAGTTTAATTTATACGATTCAATCTTAAAAAATATCACTCCTCTTTCTGTAATAAATCTTGTCAACCAAGAAATTGAAAAGATTAAGGAAGAAAAAACTATACTTCCTATTTCAGAATTTAACTCGATTATAAATAAAGAAATTAAAAATCAACCCGCTCCTTTCATATATGAACGTATGGGCGAAAAGTATCGACACTTTTTTATTGATGAGTTTCAGGACACCTCAAAATTGCAGTGGGATAATTTAATTCCTTTAATAGACAATGCGCTTTCGCAAGAGATAGACCCGAATTCGGGAAGCCTTTTATTGGTAGGTGATGCTAAACAATCTATCTATCGATGGCGTGGTGGACTTCCCGAGCAATTTATGGGACTGTATGGCAACAACAATCCTTTTCAACGTGAAAAAGAAGTGCTTTCACTCGACACAAATTATAGAAGTTGTGCCGAAATTATAGACTTCAACAATCAGTTTTTCACTTTTGCCGCTTCATATTTCTCTAACGAAACCCACGCAAAACTTTATGAGTTAGGCAACAAACAAAAGCTAAACAACAAGAAAGAAGGTTATATAAAATTTGAATTTATCGAGAAACAGAGAAAGGAAGAGAAACAAGAAGATTACGGTGAGCTTGTATATAATACAATACTTGATTTAAAAGAAAAGGGCTTTTCAGAAAGTGATATATGCATACTAACTCGCAGAAAAGCAGATGGAATTGCTTTAAGTACTTTTTTAATGGAAAAAGAAGTGTCCGTTATTTCATCTGAAACACTTTTACTTCAGTCTTCTGCATTAGTACAAACTTTAGTTTTCACATTACAACTTTGTTTGTATCCTAAGAATGACGAAGCAAAAGTTAATCTGTTAGACTTATTACACGACCATTTAAACCTTAAAGAGGAGAAGCACAGTTTTTTCACGAAATTCCTAAATATTTCAGAAGCAAAATTCTCGGAAAACCTATCGGAATACGGTATAGATTTTAAATTTAAAGAAATGCGATCTGTTTCTTTATACGAGGCATTCGAGTACTGTATCGATAAATTCAAAATGCAACAAGTTGCCGATGCTTATTTATTCGGGTTTATGGATTTAGTTTATGAGTTTGAACAACAACCTCAAGCCGATAAAATTTCATTTTTAGACTATTGGGACACCAAGAAAGACAACGCTTCTATCCCTTCTAGCGAAGGAGCAAATGCTGTACAATTAATGACCATTCATAAATCTAAAGGTTTAGAGTTTCCAGTGGTAATTTTTCCGTTTGCAGACATTCAACTTTACGATGCCAAATACGATAAACTTTGGTACCCTTTAAATGATGAATTCAGTTTCAATCAAGCACAAATTAACTTTAAGTCGGAAATTGAAAATTATGGAGAAATCGGGAAAGAAATGTACTACGAACATAGAAGTCAATTAGAGCTAGACAACCTAAACTTGCTTTATGTTACTTTAACTCGTGCAGTAGAAAAACTATATGTTTTTGCTGAAACGCCAACGGAGACTAAAGATGGAACACCTAATAGTTACAACCAACTTTTTATGGAGTTCTTAAAGAATAAAGGAATGTGGAATTCCGATCAAATGATTTATGAATTTGGAAAAAACTTACCTAAGCTTTCAAAAGATAAAGAAATGGTTTCGCAGCAGCTACCTATATATCTATCTAGTAGTCCTAAAAAACACGGATTAAATATAGTTTCATCAGAAAATTTAATTCAGGATGAAGAAATACAAGCTGCAATTACTGCCGGGAATCTTTTACACGAAACAATGGCTAAGATTTATACGAAACAAGATGCCGAAACGGTTCTAGCCAACTTAAAAGAACGTGCAATTATTCCGAAAGAAGAATTTGAAGTATTAAGTAATATTGTAAATCAAATTATAAATCATTCAGCTTTAAAAAATTTATTTGAAGGCGATGACAAAGTTTACAATGAGCGCAGTGTAATTACAAAAACGGGATTAGTATTGCGTCCAGATAGAATTAATATCAGTTCAGAAAATACTGCTGTAATAATAGATTACAAAACAGGTTCTCAAAATATTTGGCATGCCGATCAGTTAACAGAATACGCTAATGCGTTACAGGAAATGGATATTGAGGTTTTACAAAAAATACTTATCTATAGTAACGAAGGTGAAATAGTAATAAATAAAGTTTAATTTTGAAAGTTCTAGAAGTTGGTTAAGCATTTTGACCTTGCTTTAATTAACCCACAGAACTTTATTGGGTTAAATATCAGAATACACAAACGTCTTAAAAAACTATAATATGTACGGAAAAATAAAAGAACACTTACAGAAAGAATTAGAAGAAATCAAAGAAAACGGTTTATATAAAAGAGAGAGAATTATCACTTCTCCTCAAGATGCCGAAATCACTGTTTCTACTGGAGAAACAGTTTTAAATTTTTGTGCAAACAACTATTTAGGCCTTTCTGCTAATAAAGAGGTAATCCAAGCTGCTAAAGACACAATGGATACACACGGCTTTGGAATGTCATCAGTTCGTTTTATATGTGGTACTCAAGACATACACAAACAACTAGAGCAAACAATTGCCGATTTCTACGGAACTGAAGACACTATATTATACGCTGCATGTTTTGATGCAAATGGTGGAGTTTTTGAACCTTTATTAGGTGAAGAGGATGCAATTATTTCAGACTCATTAAACCACGCTTCTATTATAGATGGTGTTCGACTGTGTAAAGCTGCTCGATACAGATATCAAAACAATGATATGGAGGATCTTGAAAAGCAGTTGATTGCCGCAAATGAAAATGGAGCAAGATTTAAATTAATTGTTACCGATGGAGTATTTTCAATGGATGGTTTATTAGCGCCACTTGATAAAATTTGTGATTTAGCCGATAAGTACGATGCTTTGGTTATGATCGATGAGTGCCACGCAACAGGTTTCATTGGAGAACAAGGAATAGGTACTTTAGAAGAAAAAGGAGCAATGGGCCGTGTAGATATTATTACCGGAACATTAGGAAAAGCTTTAGGTGGTGCCATGGGTGGTTACACCACTGGTAAAAAAGAAATTATCGATATGTTGAGACAACGTTCTCGTCCATATTTATTCTCAAACTCTTTGGCTCCTGCTATTGTAGGTGCATCGCTTAAAGTATTTGAAATGCTTTCTAGAGATACATCTTTACGTGATAAGCTTGCTGAAAACACTTTATATTTCAAAAAAGGAATGAAAGAAGCAGGTTTTGATATTATCGATGGAGATTCTGCAATTGTACCAGTTATGTTATACGATGCAAAATTATCGCAAAAAATGGCAGACAGACTCTTAGAAGAGGGTATTTATGTAATAGGATTCTTTTTCCCTGTTGTGCCTAAAGGTAAGGCTCGTATACGCGTACAGCTATCAGCAGCACACACTAAGGAGCACTTAGATAAAGCAATAAATGCCTTTATTAAGATTGGAAAAGAATTAGAGGTAATCCCGTCCTAAAAGCCCGCTTTCTTCTTTAATAGCAAGCATTTTAGGAAAATTTTATTAGATTTGCTTTTGTTTATAATATTTAACAACTTACTTTTGCTCTTAATTAACACTTAAAAATTAAACAATCGAATATGAAACATCTTAACAGATTTTTAGTTGCTGCTATTCTTTTCTTAGGAATTGGAGTAGCAAATGCACAAGACGAGAACAATCCTTGGGCTGTTGAAGTTGGTGTAAACGCTGTTGACGTTTACCCTGCTGGTCTAAATGAGGATCAATTACGTTTACAAGCTCCTGGAATGAGAGGGGAGATCTTTGACGAGTATTTTAATGCAAACGACCACTGGAACATTTTACCATCTGTTTCAAGACTTGCTATCAGTAGATATGTAGGTAGTGGATTTGTATTTACTGCTGCTGGTTCTATCAACAGAATTGACAGACTAGGTGACGTTGCTGCAAATGACCTTAGCTACTACGGTGCTGATGGTGCTATTAAGTACAGCTTCAGAAACGCTATCGCTCCAGGTGGTTGGTTTGACCCATCTCTTGGTATTGGTGGTGGTTATACTTGGGTTGACGATATCGGTTTTGGAACTGCTAACGCAACTGCTGGTATTAAAGTATGGTTTACTGAAAACTTAGGTCTTAACCTACAGTCTACTTACAAGCATGCTTTCGAAGAAGCTTACGGTATCTCTCACTTCCAGCACTCTGCAGGTATTGTTTTCCAATTTGGTGGAAAAGATACAGACGGTGACGGAATCTACGATAAAGATGATGAGTGTCCAGAAACTCCAGGTTTAGCTGAGTTTAACGGATGTCCTGATACTGACGGTGACGGTATTGAAGATAGACTTGATGAGTGCCCAGAAACTCCAGGTTTAGCTGAATTCAACGGTTGTCCTGATACTGACGGTGACGGTGTGCCAGATCATAAAGATGAGTGCCCAACTGTAGCTGGTCTTAAAGAACTTAACGGTTGTCCAGACGCTGACGGTGATGGTATCGCTGATAAAGACGACGCTTGTCCAAACGAAGCTGGTCCTAAAGAAAACAACGGATGCCCTTGGCCAGATAGAGATGGTGACGGTGTTCTTGACAAAGACGATCAGTGTCCAGATGTTGCTGGTACTGTAGCTAACAAAGGTTGTCCAGAAGTTTCTGTAGAAATCATCAAGCAATTGAACGATTACTCTAAAACTATCTTATTCGATCTTGGAAAAGCATCTATCCGTAAAGAATCTTACGCTGTTCTTCAGAGCATCGCTGATATCATGAAAGAATATCCAAACGCGAAGTTCGAAATTGAAGGTCACACTGATAGTACTGGTAGTTTAAAATTGAACGAAAGACTTTCTAAAGAAAGAGCTGCTTCAGTTAAAGATTACTTAACTACAATTGGTATGGACGCTAGCAGATTAACTTCTGAAGGATACGGTCCATCTAGACCAATCGCTACTAATAAAACTAAAGCTGGAAGACAGCAAAACCGTCGTGTTGAAATTTCTTTAAAGAAATAATTAACAGCCGATAAGTTTTAAATAAATATTTTTGAAACGCCTCCGAATTTCGGGGGCGTTTCTTATTTTTAGGCTATGGTAACATTCATTCAAGAAACCCTAGCAGAGATAAAAAATACTTATTCGGATATATCCGAAGTAACCATTATCCTACCAAGTAAGAGAGCTGGTGGCTTTCTTATGAACGAATTGAAGAAACAAGCTTCACACACACAATTCGCTCCCGAAATATTAAGTATAGAAGAGTTTATAGAACAACTATCCAATCTTTCTATAATAGATAATACAGAATTACTTTTTAAAAGTTATCAGGCATACCAAAATACAGCTGCGATAAAACAAAAAGATGATTTTGAAACTTACGCTACTTGGGCGACCACACTGCTAAACGACTTTAATGAGATTGACCGTTATTTAGTTGAAACAGTTCCTTTTTTCGGTTATTTGGCAAGTATTAAAACTTTAGAACGCTGGGGAGTTTCAGATGAAAAAACTGAATTAATCGAAAACTACCTTAAGTTCTGGGAAAGCCTGCCCTTGTTGTATAATAATATCCAAGAATTACTATTAAAAGAAAACATCGGCTACCAAGGAATGGTATATAGGGAAGCTGCTGCAAATATTGAGCATTATATAAATAGCAATGGAAATAAAACACATCTATTTGTAGGGTTTAATGCGTTAAACACTGCTGAACAATATATTTTTCAAGAACTACTAGAAACCGGTAACACTAAAGTTTATTGGGATACAGATCTATCATTTTATGAAGATCCAAAACACAGCGCCTCATATTTTATCAGAAAATACATCAAGGAATGGAAATATTTCCAGAATAATCCGCCAAGTATTCATTCTGATAATTTTAAACAACCCAAACACATTCAACTAGTAGAAGTACAAAAAAATATTGGGCAAGCTAAATACGTGGGAGAATTACTTTCAGAACTATCAGATGAAGAGATTAATAAAACTGCGATAGTTTTAGGCGATGAAAACTTACTCGTCCCCCTTCTATATTCCCTACCTGAAAATGTAAAAAACATTAATGTAACTATGGGGGTTGCATTGAAAAATTTTCCTGCAGTAGTATTCTTTGAATTGCTGTTTTCAATTCATCTTCGAGATACAGATAATCTGTATTACAAAGACATACTTTCAATATTAAATCATCCATTAGCATCTAAGTTTTTACCTAATGCACAAAGTATTTCTGAAAAACTAGTAAAAGAAAATATTACACACCTTTCAAGTGAAACAATATTAAGTTTAACAGAAAATGAAGGCAAAGACCTATTAAAACTTTTATTCGAAAAATGGAGTGACGATGTTTCAACAGCTGTTAATTCAGCTTTAACGATTATCAAAACAATCCAGGAAAAAAACAAGGTTAATAGTGTTGAGCACCTTGTTCTTCAAGAGTTGAAATTGGTATTTAATAAAATTGTAACTTTAAACGAAAAATATCCTTATTTAAACACTATTAAAAGCGTTCAAACTCTGTTTGCTGAATTAACTAGCACGGCTTCCCTAGATTTTAAAGGTGATGCATATGACGGACTACAACTAATGGGAGTATTAGAAACCCGTGTTTTGGATTTTGAAAATGTAATAATCACATCAGTTAATGAAGGCGTTTTTCCTTCAGGAAAGTCAAATGCCTCTTTTATTACGTACGATTTAAAAGAGCAATTTAATCTTCCTCGCTATTCCGAAAAGGATGCGATATACACCTATCACTTTTATAGATTATTACAACGCGCAAACAATGTAACGTTACTTTACAACAATAATTCAGAAGGGCTTAATACAGGTGAGAAAAGTCGTTTTATACGACAATTAACAATTGATAAATTTGAAAACCACAGTATTGAAAAAAGAATTCTGTCTCCAAAAATACAGATTAAGCCTCATTCCCTAAAAGAAATTGCAAAGACGGAAGCAGTAATGACGCGACTTAAAGAAATTGCATCAAAAGGCTTCTCTCCCTCAGCTTTAACAGGGTATATTAGAAATCCGTTAGACTTTTATTTTCAGAGAATTTTAAGGTTAAACGAGTTTGAAGAAATTGAAGAAACCGTTGCTGCTAATACCTTAGGAACCATTGTACACGACACCTTAGAAAAATTCTATAAACCTCTAGAAGGAGAAGTTCTTACTTTTCAACATATTATTGAAATGAAGTCGAAAATTAATGAAGAAGTTACTTCTCAATTCAAAAGAACTTTTAAAGGAGGTACATTCTCAAAAGGAAAAAACCTCATCATTTTTGAAGTGGCTAAAAGATATATATCAAACTTCTTAGACAAAGAAATAGCCGATGTTGAAGCTGGAAACACTATTAAAATTTTAAAGATTGAAACAGACTTAACATTAGAAGTTCCAATACCTGAACTTGAGTTTCCGGTAAATATTCACGGAAAAGTTGATCGTGTTGATGAGTACAACGGACATTTAAGAATTATTGACTATAAATCAGGAAAAGTAAGTCAAGGCGATGTTGAGATTACCGAATGGGAAGAAATTAATGAAGATTACAAATACAGCAAGGCATTTCAGGTACTTACTTATGCTCTAATGATGAATAAAGAAATACCTGTACACAATGCAGAGGCTGGCATAATTTCTTTTAAAAATCTAGGCAGTGGGTTTCTTAAGTTTGGGAAAAAAGACAAACCTAGAGGCAGAAATAAAACCCAATTAATCACCGAAGAAACCTTAGAGAATTTTACAATTGAATTAAAGAAGCTAATTTTAGAGATTTGTGACCCAAACATTGCATTTACAGAAAAAGAGATAGAATAATGATAGTTAGAAAAAATCAAATACTTACTTCAGAAGGCAAAAAACCAATCCTTTACGACGTTTATTATAAGCAAACAGAAAAACCTCAACCTATCGTGATATTCTGCCATGGGTATAAAGGTTTTAAAGATTGGGGAGCTTGGCATTTAGTAGCTGAAAAATTTGCTGATGCAGGATTTTGTTTCTTAAAATTCAATTTTTCTCATAATGGTGGAACGGTAAATCAACCTATCGATTTTCCAGATTTGGATGCTTTCGCTGAAAATAACTTCAGTAAAGAAATGGATGATTTAGATAGAGTTCTCCACGAGATTGAAAATGGGAACGAAAATCTTCCAAAACATATTTCTAAGATTTCCTTAATCGGTCACAGTCGTGGTGGTGGCATTGTTTTAATAAAGGCTGAGGAAGATCCGAGAATTGATAAAGTTGTTACTTGGGCTAGTGTTAGCGATTTTAAAGCAAGATTTCAAGAAGGAAGTCCAGAGTTTTACAAATGGCAAGAAACAGGCGTTATTCACGTCGAAAATAGCCGCACCAAACAACAACTACCTCATAACTTTCAGTTTTACGAGAATTTTAAAGAAAATGAAGAAAGATTTACAATCCATCGAGCAGTACGAGAATTAAAAAAACCACTTCTTATAATACACGGAAGTGAAGACCCTACAGTTTCATTAAAAGAGGGTAAAGCAATTCATTCTTGGAATCAAAACAGCAAATTGTCTATCATAGAAGGAGCTGATCACGTTTTTAATGCCAAACATCCATGGGAGGAAAATAGCTTGCCTGAAGCTTTATCACAAACAGTAGCAATTACTATCGATTTTCTTAAATAAAAAAAACCACTGAAAAGCAGTGGTTTTTTGTGGAGAATACCGGAGTCGAACCGGTGACCTCTTGCCTGCCAGGCAAGCGCTCTAGCCAGCTGAGCTAATCCCCCAAAGGATTATTTAGATTGCGAAAGTACTACTTTTTTCAATATACATCTATTTTTTTATAAAGACTGTGAGCACAACACTGAAAACTTTCAATAATTTTATAAACTTAATGGCTTTGTAAGCGGTGATAAAATTTAATGATTCGAAAAGCAAATATTTCTGAAATAGACCAAGTTCTTGCAATTACCAAAGCGTGTGGTGAAAAGATGAAAGGTGATGGTATATTTCAATGGAATGAAACCTATCCGAATGCTGAAGCTTTTCAAAAAGACATAGAAAGAAGTGAATTGTATGTTTATATATCTGAGGATATTGTTTTAGGATGTATCGTTATTTCAACAGTAATGGATGAAGAGTATAAAAGTATGAAATGGCTTACACCGAATTCAAATAATTACTACATACATCGCTTAGCAGTTCATCCGAAGCATCAAGGAAAGGGAATTGCAAGAAATTTGATGGATTTTGCTGAAGAATTAGCCGTTCAGAAAAACATCGTTTCAATAAGACTAGACACTTTTAGCAAAAACATTCGAAATCAAAAATTCTATAAGGCGCGTGGATATAAGCAGTTAGAAAACATTTATTTCCCAAACCAAAGCGAGTTTCCATTTTACTGTTATGAACTTCCTTTGAAGAAATAATAGAGCTTAACAAATCCTATTTTGTAGCTTTGCACGTTATATGCGTACAACAGATATTTCTTTTAAACGTATTCAACAACTAGCAATTCCAGCTATAATTTCTGGAATTGCCGAACCTGTACTTTCTGCTACAGATGCAGCAGTGGTTGGTAACATTAAAGAGTTTGGTATAGAATCTCTCGCAGCTGTCGGAATTGTAGGTTCTTTCCTATCGGCCCTTATTTGGATTTTAGGACAAACACGAAGTGCAATTTCAACTATAGTAGCACAAAATCTAGGGGCAGGAAAAATAAGCGAACTAGAAAATTTTCCAGCACAAGCCATATATTTTAATATTGGCTTAAGTATAATTGTACTTTTTTCTACTTATTTCTTCGTTGAGGAAATATTCTCGATGATGAATGCAGAAGGCATTGTTCTCGATTTCAGTATCGACTACTACAATATTCGGGTTTGGGGCTTTCCACTAACGCTATTCACATTTGCAGTTTTTGGAATCTTTCGTGGCCTACAAAACACTTTTTGGCCAATGATAATTGCTTCGCTTGGAGCTGGATTAAACATAGGTTTAGACTTTGCCCTAGTTTACGGGATTGAAGGCTTAATACAGCCGATGGGAATTAAAGGAGCAGCCTGGGCTAGTTTAATCTCACAAATAATAATGGCAATCTTAGCTTTTGCATTTCTGATGAAGAAAACCAATGTTTCTCTTAAGCTAAAAATGCCTCTTCATCACGAAATTAACCGATTAGTATCTATGAGCCTGAATTTATTTCTTCGCTCTGTTTCTTTAAATGTAGCATTAATTCTAGCAACTCGTGAAGCTGCCGATTTAGGAAAGGAATATGTTGCAGCACACACTATTGCTTTTAATATATGGATATTTACTGCATTCTTCTTGGATGGCTATGGCGCGGCAGGCAATATTTTATCTGGAAAACTTTTGGGAGAACGCAACTACAAATCTCTATGGAAATTAACTAAAAGAGTGAGTTTCTACAACTTATTAGTTTCAACGTCTCTGGTGATTATCGGAATATTGCTTTATGAACCTCTAGGGCTTATTTTTAATAAAGATGAAACGGTATTAACGATATTATACGGGATGTTCTTTATGGTCTTAATAAGCCTTCCTTTGAATGCGCTTGCATTTACTTTGGATTCTATCTTCAAAGGATTAGGAGAAATGAAGTATTTGCGAAATGTACTATTAGGTGCCACATTTTTAGGGTTTATTCCCGTTTTGTACTTTTCGAAATATATGGGTTGGGGGTTATTAGGAATCTGGATTGCGATGAATGTATGGGTAGCATATAGAGGAGTGGCATTACTTATCAAATTCCGAAGAAAATACATTCCATTGATAGGAAATTAATACATTTACTACCAACAAAATTCTGAACTATGGATATTTTAAAGTTTTTAGGTGGCCCAGGCCTATTTTTAATATTAGCACTCTTGGTGGTTGCTGTTGTTATTTACAACAAAATAAAAAATAAGTAATTAACGAGTTTTAAGCCAACCCGTAATACTCAAGCGCTCTGATTCTTTTACCACCTTTACCTCGTGCTCTAGAATCTGACTTTCAAAAATCACTACTCTACCTGGAAGTGGTAAAATATCTAGTTCGTTGTTTTCGGTGTAAATTGTAAGTTCACCTCCATTTTCAACTAACCAATTATCTTCATTCAGATAACAAACAATCGAAAGTTTACGACGGTCGTCGTTTTGAAAGGTGTCTAAATGTCTCTTGTAGAATGTCCCTTTAGGATAAACAGCGTAATGAAACTCTTTATATAAAATTCCTAAGAAACACGTTTTGTTTAAGTAACCAACAAGTTCGTTTATCTTATTAAAAAATATGTTTTCTGTTTCATTGGCGTTTTTTTCATCCATCCAAAGAATAAAATCACCACGAACCGTTTTATCAATTTCTTCATTAACACGGTTCCCTATGGCAGATTTTTTAAACTTGTCTGCTTCATATTTTGCAAGTAATGATTCTCGGAGTAACACAACTTCTTCTGAAGAAAAAAAGTCGTTTACAACACTGTATTTCTGATTTATTAAGTCAGAAATAATGGTTTCAAACAATGGATTTTCAACGAATTCCAGTTGTTCAAATATTTCTTCGGTCATTTATGTAATTTAAAAAAAAGCTGGCAAATATAGGTTACAAATGATTATGATTTTCAAAAATATTTTTCCTTTCAAAAACTGTATCTTTGATTCCTTAAATTAAGACAATGCAGACAATTAGAATCACTAAGATATTTTCCTTTGAAACTGGCCATGCTTTATACGGCTACGACGGTAAATGCCGTAATGTTCACGGGCATAGCTACAAACTTTCAGTTACAGTTATTGGTAGTCCAATCCAGGACAACAATAACGTGAAATTTGGAATGGTAATAGATTTTAGCGATCTCAAGAAAATTGTAAAAGAAGAAATTGTCGATGTTTTTGATCACGCTACGGTTTTCAATAAAAACACACCTCACGTCGAATTGGCGAAAGAACTGAGTGATCGTGGGCACAGTGTACTTTTAGTAGACTATCAGCCTACAAGTGAAATGATGGTAATCGATTTTTCAAATAAGATTAAGAATCGTCTGCCTGACAATATCAAGCTTCATTCATTAAGGCTTCAAGAAACAGACAGCAGCTATGCTGAATGGTTTGCAGCAGATAATTAAATTTTGAATGTAACCCGAGTTTAGTCAAAATGTCTTTTCTATATCTTTGAATATGCAAATTCCACAAGGCAAAAAAATATACTTTTCTAGCGACAATCACCTTGGCGCGCCCACTCATGCAGAAAGCTTGCCGCGTGAAAAGATTTTTGTGAAATGGCTAGACAGTATTAAGCACGATGCTGAAGTAATATTTTTACTAGGTGACCTTTTCGATTTTTGGTTTGAATATAAAACTGTAGTACCTAAAGGATTTGTACGAACCCTCGGTAAATTGGCCGAACTTCGCGATAGCGGTATTCAAATTCACTTTTTTGTGGGGAATCACGATTTGTGGATGCACGATTATTTTGAAAAGGAATTAAACATTCCTGTTTACCATAAACCTAAGGAGTTTGTGTTTAACAACAAACATTTTTTAATAGGTCACGGTGATGGACTAGGCCCAGGAGATAAGGGATATAAACGCATGAAAAAAGTGTTTACAAATCCGTTCTCTAAATGGCTTTTTCGATGGTTACATCCCGATTTAGGAGTGCGCTTAGCACAACATCTTTCTGTTAAAAATAAATTGATATCTGGGGATGAGGATAAAGAATTTCTTGGAGAAGACAAGGAATGGCTAGCCCAATATTCTAAACGAAAATTAGAAAGTAAACATTACGACTACTTCATTTTCGGGCACCGTCATTTGCCTATGGAAATTAATGTTGGAGAAAACTCAACTTACTTTAACCTAGGCGATTGGATAAATTATTACTCTTACGGTGTTTTTGACGGAGAAAAGTTCGAGTTGCAGAATTTTAATACTTCCAAAAAGTAAATCTTACCTTAGGGATATTTAAGCGCTTTATCTTATAAACTATTCTCTTATATCTTTAAGTCGGAGTTGTAAGCTAACGTTCCCCTGCCACTCGTTTTCATCGATACAATACACTGCTTTAAAAGGCTTGCCATTACAAGCAATATCTTCCTTATCGGCCAAACCAAAACCTATTCCAGTAAATTGATTGGAATTTTCCTGTTTTACCACAAGTCGTAAGTGAGATTTATCCTTACCAACACATTTACCCACACCTACATCGGTTAAATCTTCAGTCATAAATACAGGAGTCATATTCCCCGGACCAAAAGGAGCAAATTGCTTTAAGATTCTATAAAACTTCGGAGTTATATCGACTAAGTCTATCATAGCATCTACACTAATCTCAGGGATTAATTGCTGTGGTGAAATGGTTTCAGAAACAACCTTTTCAAATTCATTTTTAAAATTTTCGAAATCTTCCTCCAGTAAAGTAAGACCCGCAGCGTATTTATGTCCTCCAAATTGTTCAATATGCTCTGCACAACTTTCCAAGGCATTGTAAACATCAAAACCTTTTACAGAACGAGCTGAGGCAGCTAACTTTTCGCCACTTTTTGTAAACACTAGGGTTGGGCGATAATATGTTTCGGTTAATCGAGAGGCAACAATCCCGATAACACCTTTATGCCAGCTTTCGTGATAAACTACAGTTGTATTTCGATCTTCTTCATCATTTTCAATTATTTGTTGAAGTGCTTCTTCTGTAATTTTTTTATCGGCTTCCCTCCTATCACTATTAAACGCTTCAATTTCTGCAGCATATTTCTCGGCATCCTCTTGATTTTCTTCAGTAAGTAAGGTTACAGCATGATTACCGTGCTTCATTCTACCTGCTGCATTGATTCGCGGTGCGATTATGAAAACTACATCGGTAATGGTAAGAGTTTCCTTTTTTACCTCTTTAAGAATTGCTTTAAATCCAGTACGGGGATTGCTGTTTATTACCTTTAATCCATAATACGCTAGGATTCTGTTTTCACCAGTAACAGGTACAATATCGGCTCCAATTGCAGTAGCAACCAAATCTAAATAAAGTAGAATATTATCTAGGCCTAGCCCTCTTTTTTCTGAAAGTGCCTGAATTAATTTAAACCCAACTCCACAACCACAAAGTTCTTTAAACGGGTATTCACAATCTTCTCTTTTTGGATCGAGAACAGCAACGGCCTTTGGTATTTCATCACCTGGCCTGTGGTGGTCACAAATAATAAAATCTATACCCTTCTCAGAAGCATATGCTACTTTATCGATTGCCTTAATGCCGCAATCCAATGCAATTATTAAAGTAAAATCATTGTCGAATGCAAAATCTATCCCTTTATAAGATACTCCATAACCTTCATCATATCTATCTGGAATATAAGTGGAAACATTCGGGTAGTACGTTTTTAAATATGAAGATAATAAGGCAACGCTAGTGGTACCATCTACATCATAATCGCCATAAACCAGAATATTTTCTCCGTTTTCGATAGCTTTTTGAACTCGTTCAACAGCTTTGTCCATATCTTTCATCAAGAACGGATCGTGAAGCTCCTCTAAACTTGGACGGAAAAAACTTTTAGCTTCTTCAAAGGTTTCTATTCCGCGTTGTACCAAAAGATAGGCAACTAACGGATCTACATTCAAATCTTTTGAAAGTGCGTTAACTTTTTGAGAATCAGGTATAGGTTTTAATGTCCAGCGCATATGCTATGAAAAGTATAAACTTTAAGTAGGGTGAAATTAAAAAGGGGGACTTGCAAAATTACAAAATTTGAAAGAGGATAACGAGATTTTTGTTTTTTCATTATTTCGTATCTTTAAGGGTATCGCTCTCCTCCCAACATAAAACCCTAGATTATGAAAAAAATTCTACATTTTTTAGTGCTATTAACGTATGCACTTATGGGAGCTCAAGATGGAGCTTTAGACACTTCTTTTGGTGACGATGGAACCCTTCAAACAGATATTAATGGCGACTCAGATTTTGCCATATCGATCACACAACAAACAGATGAAAAGATATTAGTAGCAGGACAATTTAAAATACAAGGTGAAGTCTTCCCTTCCATCGCTAGATTTAACTTAGATGGTTATTTAGACACTTCTTTTGGCAGTAATGGAGTGGTATTATTTAATCGCCAGAATTATGAAGATGAATACTACAATAAGGTATTAAGCCAAAGTGACGGTAAAATTGTTGCAGGTGGTATTTTTAGTTTGACTTCTAGCGATCAATTAGTAGTCAATAAGTTTTTAGGCGATGGTTCGTTTGATATAGATTTCGGGAACAATGGCGAATTAATAATTTTTTCTGAAAACACTGGTTACGGCGATTTTGCACTATTAAGTGATAATTCTATTTTGGCAGCAGGTAGTTTGTTTGAAAATGGAATTTCTAAAATAGGTTTAAAAAAATATTTGCCAAACGGAACTTTAGACACTTCATTTGGTAATAATGGGGTGGCAATAACAGCGGTAGGAAATCAATCAAATATCGCTAAAAAATTAGTACTAACTTCTGATAATAAAATATTTGTGCTTGCAAATTGTAATCACGATGGAGAGTCCTTGGATGTGTTATTGCGTTATTTGCCTAATGGCTCATTAGATAGTTCTTTTGGAGACAATGGTGTATTGATTATTACAATTGACTCTGAATATTCGTCAAAAAACATTGCTGTATACGAAGATGGGAAAATTGTAGTACAAAGTTCTTATTTTAATTGGCAAAATGAAATAGGGCATAATCTAATATCAAGATACTTAGCAGACGGGAGTACTGACACCTCATTTGGTAGCGGTGGTTTTATAAACCCGAACAATCCCCAATTAGGCATTAATAAAATTGAAGTTCAACAAAATCAACGATTATTAATTTTTGGAGGACTGAATAATCCTGTTGAAGGCGGGGGCAAGTTTTATATGAGGCGTTATCATATTGATGGAACTGTAGACTCAAGCTTTAACTTCGTTACATATTCTTCTGACAATGCTGTTGCAGATATGGTAATTCAACAAGATGGTAAAATCACTTGTTTAGCTAGTACATTATGGTATAATGGGCAGGAAGATATTGTTATGGAGCGCCATTTGAACAATCCGTTGTCTATACCGGAGTTTGACACCAATACAATTGCTATATATCCAAACCCATCAAATGGGATTTTCACAATTGATCGCGGACTGCTTTCTGAAAAAATACCTTTCCAAATAACAGATATTACAGGAAAAATTATCACCTCTGGCGAATTGACTGAAAAACAATCACAGTTGAATCTTTCTTCTGCACAAAATGGTGTTTATTTTCTGAAAACGTATAATAGTGTTTTTAGATTGCTGAAGAATTAAGTGTTTTCTTGGTATTTGGAGCTTGTGATTTAGAATTTGCGAATGGCATTTTGTACTTTCGGATTTCAAACGAATTTAAGCTATGCCATTAGTTACACCTCTTTCCCCAAACCACGATGCCGAAACAAAACAATTGGCCGAATTTTTTAATGAAACATTGGGCTTTTGTCCAAATAGTGTGCTCACTATGCAACACCGCCCTGCGATTAGCAAAGCGTTTATAAACCTGAACAAAGCCGTAATGGCGAATGAAGGACGGGTTACATCCGCTTTAAAAAGAATGATTGCTTGGGTAAGTAGTAATGCCACAGGCTGTCGCTATTGTCAAGCCCATGCCATTCGAGCTGCAGAACGCTATGGAGCCGAGCAGGAGCAACTCGATAACATATGGGAATACAGAACTCACCCTTCTTTTTCAGAGGCTGAGCGGGCCGCATTAGACTTTTCATTAGCGGCAAGTCAGGTGCCGAATGCAGTGAATGATGAAATAAAACAACAACTCTACAAATATTGGAATGAAGGTGAAATAGTGGAAATGCTAGGTGTTATCTCTCTTTTTGGATATTTAAATCGTTGGAATGACTCAATGGGTACTACTATTGAAGAAGGAGCCATTGAAAGCGGTGAGCAATATCTCGGCAAACACGGATGGCATAAAGGGAAACACATCTAATGTAAAACTGACGATCTATAATTTTAGATTTTCGTTATTTCTTGCCCGAAACAACAACTACAATTTCTCCTTTTGGTGGTTTGTTTTCGAAGTGTTTTAAAACCTCTTCTGCAGTCCCGCGTACGGTTTCTTCGTGTAGCTTCGTGAGTTCGCGTGAAACCGATATTTGTCTTTCAGCGCCAAAATATTCAACAAATTGTGCAAGTGTTTTCAGTAATTTATGAGGTGATTCATAAAATATGATAGTTCGAGTTTCTTCAGCTAGAAGTTGAAGACGAGTTTGTCTTCCCTTTTTAACAGGAAGGAAGCCTTCAAATACAAATTTATCATTTGGAAACCCACTGTTTACCAAAGCAGGAACAAAGGCTGTAGCTCCAGGCAAACAATCCACTTCAATACCGGCTTCAACACAAGCGCGCGTTAGTAAAAACCCTGGATCGCTTATAGCTGGTGTTCCTGCATCACTAATTAATGCTATGTTTTCACCGTTTTCAATACGCTTTACAATGCCATCTACAGTTTTGTGCTCATTGTGCATATGGTGAGAATACATTTGAGTATTTATTTCAAAATGCTTCAGTAGTTTTCCACTAGTTCGCGTGTCTTCTGCGTATATTAAATCTACATCTTTAAGCACCTCAACAGCGCGATAAGTCATGTCTTTTAAATTACCTATTGGTGTAGGCACTAGATAGAGTTTTCCCTTCATAGTTTATGGGCGTACAGTTTTTCCGAAGAAATAAGAGATTAGTAATAATACAATTCCAATAAGTGGAAGTGTTATTCCCGGATCATTAATAGAATAATGAGCAAAAGAAGCCAATGCCATATCAAAAAACAGACCTGCATAAGCCCATTCCATCACCCATTTTGGTTTTCGGTATAAAATAAAAAATATGGCAATTATTTTAGCAATTGCCATAGGTATAACTAAATAAGTAGGGTATTGATAATCTTGATAATCACCTTCAATAACCGCTGTATCAGTTAAGTACATAAATGCAGAATATAAAAATAAAGCGCTTAGTAGCCCAGTTGCAATCCAATAAATTGATTTTTGGGCTCTCATAAATTAAGTGTTAGTTAAATCGCTTTTCAATTATATTCATAAACCTTTCGGCATAAACTTCTTTATTTTCCCAATGATTATAGTCTGGTTTTACTTGAGCGTTTAAAAAGGATTGTGCCTCCTCATAACTTTCTAAAGTATTTATTTGTGATAACACACGAGTGTAATCTTCAATTTGCCCATCAAATAAATGCTTTATAAATGCCAACCTATCATTCAATCCTACATTCAATCCTTTATTTACAACATCGTTTAAAGATTTCACTTTTGTTTCAGACGCAGGTTTTCTCTTTTCTTCAACATCTTTCACTTCTACTGGTTCTGAAACTTCAACTGGGTTTGAAAACAAATTTGTTTGCTTTCTTTCAAATTCAGGCATTCTTTGATAGTTAGAAGCAAATTCTTCTAATTCATTTTTTATATGATTTGAAGGCGCTGTATCTGGAGCAGGTTCCTCAGGTGTTTTCGATTCCTCAGGAATTTTTGGTTCCTCAACTTTAGGAAGCAATTCGTCTAGCATTTCATCTATCTTATCGCTTTCTTCAGGCATTTGAGCTACTATATCCTTAATTTTCTCCATTAAAGGTTCAATAAGATCTTCCTTGTGTTCTGGTTGCGGCACAGGCTCAGGCTCAGTAAACCAATTTTCTTCACGAAAACTTTTAGAGTCTAACGATTCTTCTTGTTCAAACTCCTTTTCTGGCTCTGTTTCGTAATCGCCTTCAAGTTGTTTTTCTAGATACTCAAGCACTATCAATTTATCGTAAAGTTCTCTGACTAACCCCTTAACAGATGTGGTTTCAAAGGTACTTTCATTAGCTATTATTTTCTTTGCGACTGTCGATAATTGCTCTCGCAGTTTCTTCTTCATATCTTATTAAATTAAACCGTATTTCTATTTTGTTTTTATAAATTTACGCATCCTTTGTGTAATCATCAACTATTTTTATATACTTATGTAAATACGTTGATTTCCAAAGGCTTCAACCAAACCGCAAGTTGAATATCCTTTTGGTAAAATTATTAAAGTTGAATGTTGCGTGTAAATTTAAACTATGTTTCTTGAAAATACCGTAAATCAGAAAGAACAATTTGGCTGGATTGAAGTAATCTGCGGTTCCATGTTTTCAGGAAAAACCGAAGAACTTATCCGAAGGCTTAAACGAGCTCAGTTTGCACGTCAGAAAGTAGAGATTTTCACCCCTTCCATAGATACTCGTTATGCAGAAGATGCAGTAACGAGTCACGATAGCAACCAAATTAGATCTACACCAGTGCCTGCTGCAGCAAATATTCCAATTCTGGCAGATAATTGCGATGTAGTTGGGATTGATGAAGCTCAATTTTTTGACGATGAAATTGTAAAAGTATGTAACGACCTAGCCAATCGAGGTGTAAGAGTGATTGTTGCAGGACTTGATATGGACTACAAAGGAAACCCCTTTGGGCCGATGCCTGCATTAATGGCAACTGCTGAATATGTAACTAAAGTACACGCTGTTTGCACCCGAACAGGAAATCTTGCTCACTATAGCTATCGTAAAGCTAAAAGTGAATCACTTGTTTTACTCGGAGAAACAGAAGAATATGAACCCTTAAGCCGAGCTGCATTTTATAAAGCACAGTTACGTGACAAAGTCGTAAAACTAGAAGTGAAAGATGTTGAAGAATTAAACGATAAAATTCCTCCTGAAAATACAGGAAAAAAAGCATAACTATGCCCAAAGCAACAGAAACAATATTAGAAATAGACTTAAACGCCTTAAGCAATAATTACAAATACCTTACTTCAAAATTAAAAAACAACACCAAGTTTATGGCTGTTGTAAAAGCCTATGCTTACGGAAGCGACTCAGTTGCTATCGCCAAAGAACTTGTTGATTTAGGTGCAGATTATTTTGCTGTAGCCTATCCAATTGAAGGAGTTACTCTTAGAGATGCAGCAATACAAACACCAATTTTGGTATTACATCCACTCCCTGTAAATTTTGATATTATAGTAAATCGATGCTTAGAGCCTAGTATTTATTCTTTTAAAATATTAGATGAATTCATCGCATACGCCGAAAAAACTAATCAAAAAAACTATCCAATTCACTTAAAATTCAATACTGGGTTGAACCGGTTAGGATTTACAGAAGACGATATTTCATTAATTTCTAAAAAACTAGCAGCTACAAAAAGTGTAAAAGTAAAATCAGCCTTTTCACATTTAGGAGCTTCTGAAGATTTATCAGAAAAAGATTTTTCACTAAAGCAGATTAATACTTTTAAAAGCATTTCTGAAAAATTAACTGCGGAACTTGGATACAAGCCATTGCTACACTGTGCAAACACATCAGGAATTATTAATTACCCTGAAGCACATTTTGATATGGTCCGTTCGGGCATAGGACTTTATGGCTTTGGTAACGATAAAGTAGAAAATAAAAACTTTAAACCAATAGCAACTTTAAAAACGGTTATTTCACAAATTCACACAGTTAAAAAAGGTGAAAGCATTGGGTATAACAGAGGTATAATTGTTGAGAAGACCACTCAATCTGCCACCTTACCGCTGGGTCATGCCGATGGAATTCCACGTTCTTATGGCCAAGGCAAAGGTTGGGTAGTTATTAATGGTAAAAAAGCTCCTATCCACGGAAATGTGTGTATGGATATGATTATGGTTGATGTAACGGATATCGAGTGCGAGGAAGGCGATGAAGCTATTGTATTTGGCACTACTAATACGGCAGAAGATTTATCTGCAGCTATAAACTCTATATCTTATGAGTTACTAACTGCAATTTCACAACGTATAAAGAGAGTGATTTGCCGTAAATAATCAAATCTTATTTTATTGTGATATATTATATAATTATTTTACTAAATTTGGGATTACTAACACATTAAACTAATCAACATGTTAAAAGAATTTAGAGATTTTATTATGACGGGCAATGTCGTAGATCTTGCCGTTGCTGTAATTTTAGCAGGTGCCGTTGGCCTTGTAGTTACAGGATTTACTAACGACATGATTATGCCAATCGTTGGGCATTTTGCAGGTGGAATGGATTTTGCCGATCTTAAGTATGTATTAGATCCAGCTGTAATTGGTCCAGATGGCGAAGTTGTAGAACCAGAAAATGCAGTTATGTGGGGTAAATGGGTAAATTCCATTATTAACCTGATAATTGTAGGATTTGTTTTATTTATGATAGTAAAAGCTTACGGAAAAGTACGTAAGAAAAAAGAAGAAGCTCCTGCTCCAGACCCAGGACCATCTGAAAAGGATATTTTATTAGAAATTCGTGACGAGCTTAGAAAAAAATAATTTTCTTACTTAAGTAACTTTATCAATAAAGATTACTGAGTGGTTCTGATAAATTATCTAAGGATTTTATTGAAATTTTATCGAAGTACCGCTACACTACATATTCTAACCTTAACCCTCTATCAATAAAAAGATAGAGGGTTTTTCTTTGTTTTAATTTGACAACACTGTTAATAGACGAAATAAAATTTCAAATCATTTACAATAGCACAAAGTAGCGTCTATATATGGTTAATTTTCCTTTGTATTAAGGCTTTCCTATTAAGTGAAATTTAACTTGAAACTCATTGCCTGCTTTGTAAAAATCTTTCCGACCTTTGTAGGTGAGTAATTAATAATTCGAGCACGCTAGATTAGTGTATTTACAGAATTAAAATAACGAATAATAATTTTCAGAATATGAAATTAGCTGTAGTTGGTGCAACTGGAATGGTTGGTGAAGTAATGCTTAAAGTATTAGCAGAACGCAACTTCCCTATAGATGAACTGCTTTTAGTAGCTTCAGAAAGATCTATTGGAAAAGAGATGACTTTTAAAGGCAAAACCTATAAAGTAATAGGTCTAGAAGAAGCTGTTGCAGCAAAACCTGATATTGCTTTATTTTCTGCAGGCGGAAGTACATCATTAGAATGGGCTCCAAAGTTTGCTGAAGTTGGTACAACGGTCATCGACAATTCTTCTGCTTGGCGAATGGATCGTGACAAGAAGTTAATTGTTCCTGAAATTAATGCTCATATTTTAACTAAAGAGGATAAAATAATAGCTAATCCAAACTGCTCAACCATTCAATTGGTGATGGCATTAGCACCACTTCATAAAAAGTACAAAATGAAACGCGTTGTTGTTTCTACCTACCAATCGGTTTCTGGAACTGGATTGAAAGCGGTGCAACAAATGGAAAATGAAATTGCCGGAATAAAAGGGGAAATGGCCTACCCTTACCCTATTCATAAAAATGCACTTCCACACTGTGATGTTTTTGAAGAAAATGGTTATACCAAAGAAGAAATGAAGCTTGCTCGAGAACCTCAAAAAATATTAGACGATCGCACTTTTTCAATTACGGCTACAGCAGTGCGAATTCCAACCTCTGGTGGACATAGTGAATCGGTTAACGTTGAATTTGAAAACGAATTTGAATTAGGTGATATTCGTAAAATGCTTCACGAAACTCCTGGCGTTACACTACAAGATAATATAGACACAAACATTTACCCGATGCCAATTTACGCACACGATAAAGATGAGGTATTTGTTGGAAGAATTCGTAGAGATGAAACACAGGAAAACACATTAAACATGTGGATTGTAAGTGACAACCTAAGAAAAGGCGCAGCTACAAATACAATTCAAATTGCGGAGTACTTGGTTGCTAATTCTTTAATATAATTCTTTTGAATTTACTGAGGTATTCTTTCTCTTTTTAAAATACCAAATTCCTATTCCTATTAAAGGAATTAAAAGAAGTAAAAAGTAAACCGAACTTATATTACTTTTTTCTTGAGGAGCATCTGTGGTACCATAATAAACAAATGCACCCCAATAATAAGGTGATTTACGGGTGTTGTCTATAGTTTTGTTTTGGAGATAATCTAAACTAGCTCGATGAAGTGAAAGATTTCGAGAATGGGTTTTATTTAGGTTTTGATAATAACACCCCATTAACTCGGCTGTACTTTTATCATTTACTTGCCACAAAGAAAACAACACATTAGAAGCACCCGCATACTGAAATCCACGCGCTAAACTCAAAGCACCTTCACCTTTTACTACTTTCCCAACTCCGGTGTCACAAGCACTTAAAATCACTAATTGATTAGAAAGTTCAAGCCCATAAAGTTCTTCTACCGAAAATGTTCGATCGAAAAAATTTATTGATGGTCCGCTGCTAAAACTACCTCCAGTTGCGTGAGTAGACAGATGTAAAATTGTATGGGAATCGGCACTTGCAACAAAGTTTTTTACTGTGGCCTTAGTCTCCATTAACATATCAGACTTAAATACTTCGGCTATCGCTTTTGCTTCGTTAACCGAATATTCTAATTCCTGAGCTGAATTTTTAAACACAGGAAACACCCCTAAAACGGATTGCTTTTCATGTAAAGAGGTAGTATTTCTTAAGTATTCAGAAAATGAAACTGTATATGAAACTGTACTTTCAAAAATTAAAAAAGGCATTTCAGCGTAATTAAAAATCGATGATTCTGAAGTTAATAATGTTTGAAAAGGAATAAATGATAAAATCCCATCGGGAATAATTATCAAGTTTTCTGCTTTTGGTAACTGCAGTTTTCTGAAAAGCTTTAAAGAAGAATCAGTAAAGAGCGGTATATCATTGTTAATAGTTGCTGGGTTATCAAAAAAACGATTATAAGAACGAATTGCTTCTATAAATTGATGATGCTCTGTCCTTGATTCGACAATTTTCTTAAATATTAATTTTTCTTTTGAAACAACAAACTGATAAACAACCTCGGAACCAACAAAATAACTTACCAAAGTCTGATTTGAAATTGTAGCCTTATGTATAACTTCATCTAGATCAACAAAGGAGTTTGACATTAGAGAATTCGCTATTTCAGATTGAATATTAGTATATTGTATTCTTTGTTTGGTAAGTAGTGCACTGTATTCTTTTTGAAAATGTACCAACTTATCATAATCAAGATTATTATTTAAAACCTGTTTTTGAATTTGATCACTTATTACAGCGAACTCCTTTTGAAGCTTTTGAAATTCTGAAAACTTTTTATTTTCTGACGAGTTCAGTTTGGCTTTTAAAAACACCGCCTCACTTACAATTCTCCCTTTCACCTTGTTATCGAGCTGTATGGCTTTAGCAATCCATTCTTTGTTTTTAGTTGACTGATATTGCTTATAAAACACTTCCATCATCATCTCACTTCTACGTTTTACGTCTTGTTGAGCTAACAATTTGCTACCCTGAACATACAATTCTGCAAAAAGATAATCACTAACTTCAGAAGCGAGATTAAAAGCTTCTAACGCTTCATCTAAATTACTTTGATTGTTGAGTACATTTCCCTGTAAGTCCAGGGCATCCATTAAAATCGTTTCCGCATGTATTTGATCATTTCTAGGAAGAGACTGTTCTAAATTATATGAAGGAATTAACAACTTATAAATCTGCTGAATTTGAGAAAGAGAATTTTCCATCTGTCCTGAAACAAAATAAGTTTCTGCCAATGATAATTGCATTTTCGAGACTTCTCGAAAATTTATATTAGAGGTGTTATGAAGGATTTTAATTGCCTTTTTTAAATTGAAGATTGCTTTATCATTTTCTTTTTCTGAAAGCTCAACTTGCGCTAAAAGTTGATAAGCTTTTGCGTCATTAGAATTTGATTTTAAAACTTCATTTAAAAGATTTTTGGTTTCTTTTATCTGATGTAAAGCAAAATATGCACTTGCTAAATTAATTTTTAAATCATCATTGGTTGGTGACTCTTTTAGGGCTTGAAGCAAGATATTTTTCGCTTTATGAAATTCTCCTCGACTGTGATATAAAACAGAAAGATTTAAAACACCACTAACTTGCTGTTTAGATTGCCTAGTTTCCCTAGCATAAATTATGTAATGTTTTATAGTGTTTTCTGCTTCAGATAGGGCTTGGGTTTTTATATATAGATTACCTAGAGGCTTTAGACAATATTCAATAATATCGTAGTTACTAAGGTTTTCAGAAAAGTATAGTTGCTTTGCTTTTTCGTAAACATCGATAGCTTTTTGAAGTGCTTTGTTTTGAGTTTCTATATAACCAATATTGCAATAAGCAATGGTTTTCGCCAACAGCACTTCTTTATCTCTTGAGAGCGTAGCATCCACTACATTCAAGAGTTCGAATTGGTTCTCGGAGTTTGGCTGTTCTAAATAGGAATCTAAAAGTGAATAAATAACATCAACATCCTGTGTTTGTGCAACGGAACTTCCGATACAAATCAGGAAAAATAAAGTTCCAGTTATGTGTTTTTTTAAAATTTCCAAATTGCATAGGCTTGAAGTTGAGAAGTGGGTTGGTTAAAGTTTAACACATATCGAACTCCCACACTCGGACCGATTCTAACACCACCTGCATTCACACCTATAAAAACCCCACTATTAAAATTGGTAAAATTTTCGGTGCATTCGGTTTTTTGAAATGTATCATTCGTTTCATCCCTAATTATTCCTTCATCTGGAATATTCAAATAAGCCTCTCCAGTTGTTTCGGTAGAAATTTTACTTTGAAAATCGAGTTTAAGTTGAACTCCAGCACCAACAGCCAAGAAGTTATTTAAGTTATAGCGATAGGAAATAGGCACGAGATAGGCTGTAATATTATTTTCTTTATTTTTTTGTGAAAAACGTTGAAGACTTTCAATTCCAACATCATTAAGGTCGGAGGACTCAAAACTCTTTAACTCCTCGAAGGATGCTGCAGAAACAAAAAATTCACTTTGCCAATACCCACGATACGATTTAAAAGGGGAAACTGTTACTCCGGCAAATACCTCTCGACTTTTATCTACCGAAGGCGTATAAATATACCCAGCTTTTGCTCCTATAGAAATTCCAGGCATAAATCGGGTTGTACTATAATTTGTGATTATGGGTTCATTTTTATCAAAATATATTGCGGTTCGACTCTTAGTCTTCTTTTTATGAAAGTCATCGCCAAACTTCATAGCATATTTCACAAAACCCTTAGTAGAATCGCGTTCCATAACATTTTTTTGTGCTGTACCTGGAAGATAAATGTTTTTGAAAGTGAATATAAGTTTATCCTTTTCTGCTATAGTATCTAAACAAGAATAATTAACCTCTTTTTCTTTCGGACAAATCGGACATTCGGGATACATATCGATTACTTCTAATGTACTTTTATCAAACATCTCTGGAGTGTCAACTTCTAAACGGATTGTGTTTGCTGGACCTTCACCGTCATTTTGAAATTTTACTTTAAACTTCACTTTTTTATATCGAACCAAGCGATAGTTTAATAAGAAACCGTTAGTCGACATTTTATTAGGGTCGTGCGAAGTCACAATCTCCAATTCGGTATCTTTTACGGTATGGTTTCCGTAGTTATTATCAGGAACATAAATGGTTCTAAGCGTTACTAAAGCGCTAGTATCTTTTAGCATTTCAGGGGTGGTTTTTAAGGTTCTAAAAATATGGCGTTCCTCCCCTGGCTGCATGTTTTCGAATTCTATTAGTTGGTGATTCCGGTATAGTTTTCTTGATTCTTCCAGCGTAACTGGCAGCACCAATCTCTTAGTAGAATCCTGAATTATTTTTGTGCGAATACGAGGAATAACTTCTGTTCCAGCCATATAATAATCGGATTCATCAGCTTCAAATTGAGCAGCAAACATTGGATCTATTGGAGCTATTTTTTCACCGTGATGTAAACGAGTATCCTCAAGAATAAAATTGTCGTCTTTAAACTTTTTATCGTTATAAAAAAGATATAAACTTCCACTTGTTACATAATCTTTTGTGTTTTTGTAACTAGTAATTAGCACCATTTCTTCGTCGGGAAGTGGATCGCGATTGGAGCGTATAATTAAGTGTTCATCTTCAGGAAAAATTGAGGGAATAGCTTCAGAAGAATCTAGAGAAGCACTTGCACCATCTATTTCTGTTGAGGTAATTCTAATTTTTTCAGGTCGGCTTTTTGGCGGTTTTCCATTATCGTAATTATTGGTACTCCAAAGCCTAGCAGTATATTCACCTTTATTTTTGTAAGTGTGTTTCGGATTTTTTTTATTGCTATAGTTCCCATCACCAAACTCCCAGTGGTAAGTATAAAAAGCTTTCGGCGCACCTGCTATTTGATTTAGTGGAGGCATTTCTGGAGAAAAGTCAACTTTGTTCCCCATTACATCATAAAATATAGGAGCAGTTCGCGTAAGTGTATCTTGAACTAGACTTTGCCCTACCATACTTATTGAAAATAATAATACAGGTAGTGCAGACAAGAAAGTGCGTAAAAGGTTCACCATAGTTTATAAATTGTTAATGTAGTCAACTAGATTTCTCTCCGAACCGTTTTGGGTGTTTCGAGTGATGGTTATTTTACCATCTTTTGTAACTACTGGGGAAGAATCGAATAAAAACTCTGATTCAGGTTTACTTACAAATATTACATTCGCAACTGTGTTTTTTGGGATCTGGCTAAACTTTTCACTAAAAACCTCGTTTTCTGAATCATATTCTGAAAACATACCAACTCCGATACTATTGGAATCGTACTTAAGAAAAACATTGCTATTTGCAAGTGAATATGGCGAGTGTGCTTTGTTATATAAAACACCCCTTTCTTCAGTACTAGGATTGTATCGTGCAAAACTATACCAGCCTAACTCACCTATTATAGAGCGATATCCTAAAATTATATTTCCTGATGCATCTTGATAAGGTTCTTCAAAAACACTGTATTGAGGCACGACCTCCCACAGCACTGAACATTCAATTTCATTACAAGAAGGAGATACAAATAAAGATAAATCTAAGCTTTCATTATCAGAAGGGATAAACACTTGTATTTCCCCATTCATCAATACTGGGTTCCCATTGTGTTCAGCATTTATGTAGAATATGCTTTCGCTTAGTAAAGGCTCTACTGTTTGGTTGTTATTAATGCCATTTGTAGAAAGTTGACAAGCAATAATTTCCCCAGGGTTATACATTTCAAGTATTGAAAATGTTATTTCACCATCTATTATGGTCCCATCCAAATGTTGAAAGGTCCTTTCAGAAATATATAGAATTGTATTTTGGTTAGCCTTAATCTCGGTGCTTGTAAAATTATTGAACTGAAAAACTTGTAGCTTTGGAACTCGGCAGTCTAATGCGCTTTGTTTATAGATTGCACCATCAATTGGTCCTTGTTGATTTGGGTTTTCAACAGCTCCAACTTCACAGTCTTCAGAATCGGAACTGCAGCCAGACACCATTAAGAAAACACCTATACAAATACAATTAAATAATTTCTTCATATTTAAGCTATTACAGTACACAAGATACAACTTTTATAAAAAAGCTTCCCACTTCAGAATTAACTGAAATGGGAGCTTAATTAAATTGAAGGTATTTATTAGTTTTTAATAAATTTAAGCACTTGGTTTTTAGACAAGTTGTCTTCTATATTAATAAAATAAACTCCTTTCTGTAAGTCTGAAACATTTAAAGTTGTAGTACTTCCTGTTCCGTTAAGATTAATCTCTTTCACTTTTTGTCCTAAAACTGAATAAATAGCTAGAGATTTTATGGTGTTATTATTTAGGAAAACTGTAAGCTCTCCGTTTGTTGGATTAGGAAACAAACCACCTGTGTTGATAGAGTTATCCCCTACTCCCATCGTACCATCACAGTTAGTAAGTGTATAAGAATATGCAGTATCATTAAAATTCATCGGGCCTTCAGTAGTAGTTACAAGACCAGAACTAACTGGGATTTCATAAACACTAATGGATGTATGCGATAAAGTAAGATCCATATTATCACACATATTTCTTTTATCTGAAGTTCTAGTGATTTCGGCAAAAGTAAATGGCATTCCTTCTGGGGTTTGATATCCTACAGTGATATAGTCGTCTTGAGATCCAGAATTTAAATTCAGCACTGTGGCCATATCTGGATAGTAAATTAAAGGCATTTGCCCGTTCCAAAAATTATATTCATCTCCAGGTGCTTCAACATGAGTATTCAAATATTGGTAAGCAATGGAAACCTGATTACCAGTTGCTTTTTCAAATTCGTAGGTAAACACATTGCTTTGTCCAAATTTTACATCTCCAGCTCCATTTGTCCAATACTCTTCTCGATTATATCCAAAGACCACTAAGTTATCTGGGCTAAGAACAGATTCTTTTAAGGTAAATCCGTATCGATCTAAATATCCTGAATTAATTACCCAAGATAGGCTGTTTATTATATTTCCAGAAGTATCAAAAACGGTAATTCCAAAATTATGCATTGAGGAGTAATTAGATAGCATGTAAATATTTCCAGTACTAGCTTCATAATATGCATCAACACTTACATCTCTGGAGTTTCCGTATATATAACTTTTATCCCAAAGTGAGTTACCTTGATGATCTATAAGCAAGGCCAATACACCTTGTCTTTCAAAACCTTGCTGAGTAATACCTGTAGCACTTCCAGTTAGGAAAAACCCATTGTTAGTTTCGGTGATGTTATTGATAAAATCGTAGTCGTTATTTGCTCCAGATGTTCCTAAACTATCTACCTCTGTAGTCCAAATTACATTTAAGAATTCATCAACTCTAAGCACATACCCCATATTAAATGAACACTGGTTGTCTAAGTTATAGCAACTACTAACAAATCCACCAACTACAAAACCTGGATCTGTAGTTCCGTCGTTATCGGCATCTGTATCTGTGTATGCAATATTAAGCCCTGTTGAATTGAAGCTTGAACCAACAATATCGTAGTAGTTTACATTTATCACATTTCCTGAAGCAGCATCAATTTTTGCGATAAAAGTTCGCTTTGTACTACCTACATCTATAGAACCTGTAATGGCTACAACACCTAACATATTTGCAACATCAAAAACTCTTGCGTTCTGTAAAGAGCTGTCTGAATATTCTTTTGCCCAAATAATCATTCCATTTTCATCCATTCTTTTTAGACTAACCACAGAACTAGTCATTGTAGAATCAAATATATTGCTGGCAACTATAAAGTCCGTGCTGCCGTCATCGATAACCTCGATGTTAAGATCGTGATAGATATCTGAATTATGCTGTACCTCTCTTTGAAAAGGCTGCGCTTGTATTGTTAAGCAAAATAATCCGATTAATGCGAGTGAAAATAATTTTGTCTTCATAAAAATGTCTTTAATTAATATTTATAATTCAGCAACCTTTTGCTGCTTCATACTTATATCAATAGCTTTTAAAAATGTTACCCCTGTTTTGAGAAAAAAATAAAAAAGAAGAGCTTCTAAACCTCTGTGAGACTTAATTGACAGTGATATTTTATAAAAAAAGAAGGTCACTTTTGTAGTGACCTTCTCTGGCTATCAAATTAAACAACTAATCAACACACCAACTTACTATGGTAAATTATTAATAGCCGACACCATATTCTCGTGCGTATTCACTTGGGTATCTTCAAGATCAAATACATAAATATCATTTTCAGCAATTGTAACTCCTTGAATGGCGTATCTCCAATTGTCTCCTTCTGCGGTTGCAAAAATTATATGCACTTTCAACCCTATAGGTATTTGTCCATAATGTTCAGAAAACAATCCTGCCTGCTCATCAAAGGTATCTAGTTGAGCCAAGGCATTAGGTTCGCCATCGTAAGATAGATATACTGCGCTATTTTCATAATCAAAACCTTCAGGAGCTTTTACTTTTAATGTAGTTTTAGGTCTAGGATCACTGTAAAACTTATCAATATTTGTCCATCCAAATTCATCTAAAAACACAATATAAGTTTCACCTTCAGTAAATAGCTCATTGTGTGTACCTGGCTCAACTTCATCCCAAGTAAGATCTCCCTTCTCATCAATAATTCCTTTCCACAAAATCATTTCTGGATCTGCCCCTCCAGTATTTTCTCCGGGTACTAAAAGCTGAAATACGCATCCAGAATCTAGAGGAACGCCGTCTTTTGTCACTTCTATATAAAACTCTCCACCGGTAATTAGCATTGCTTTATCTCCATTCGAATTTAGCCCCATAGTTGGCTTATTGGTAGGTAACATATGTCCACTTTCAAAAATATCGACAAAACTTAGCTCTACTTCACCAGTTACTAAATTGCCATTTAGCGTTAAACAGTTTGCTGGAATATTTAAAACAGTTCCATCATTTGAAGTAAAAGAAAGGCCGTTTTCAGCATTAAAACTTACAGTTTCTGTGTGATCGTTTAGAGCAATTTCTCTTAACCCTTGAAACTGAGCTGAAGAAGGAGGCACGAATGCTATATCTGGTATTGTATCTACTTCTTCCTCTTTACTACATCCTATAGCTATTAAAGCTAGTAAGCCGACTAATAAAAGTTTTGAAAAGGGTGTTTTCATTTGTTTGTTCATTACATTTTTCATGAGTTCTAATTTTTTAAGATTATACCCTTATATCAATAGTTTTAAATATTGTTACCCATCAGTTGTTAGTTTTCATTATTTTTAAGTTTTTAAAACCAAACTTTGGAAACAAAAAAGATACATTCAGACCAGCGATATGTTGAAGCACTTCTTGCTAACGACAGCACTCTTATAAATGAGATCTATGAAAAATTTGCGCCCAAAGTGATTGCTTATGTTTGTAAAAACAGTGGAGATGAAACAGCGGCAAGAGATATAATTCAAGAAACTTTAATTACAGTTTATGATCAGGCAAAAACAAAAGGGCTAAAGCTTACTTGCCCTTTTGACGCCTATTTTTTTCTGATCTGTAAACGGAAATGGCTTAATACACTTAAAAAAAGTGGTAGTAAAGAGGTAACAATTGAGGAGGAACGTTTATCTATTAAAGACAATGCTGATGAAAACGCAGAACAAACTCAGCAATTTGAAGAGCAACAGAATTTATATATGTCTGTGCTTTCAAAAATGGGAGAAACCTGTAAACGAATAATTACCTTAGGTTTTTCAGCAATGTCTATGCAAGAAGTGGCAGAGCAATTAGGGGTAACTTATGCTTACGCCCGCAAAAAAAAGTCACTTTGCATTAGCAAATTAACCCAATTAATTAAAGAAAGCTCTCTGTATAGAAAGCTTCAAAATGACTATTAGTGATATGGAAAGTGAAGCCCATGAATTATTTGTTGCATATCTAGAAAACGAACTGTCAAGTTCCGAACGCGAAATCTTTGAAAGAAAATTGAATGAAGATTCGAAGTTTGAAGCGGAATTTTTAGAGTTTAAAAATATTTATGTCATTTTAGAAAATAAATTATCGCCCGAGCGAGCTTCGGTTTTGGAAACCATCAAGCAGGCTAATTCAAATTTTAATTATAAGCCGTTAAAAGTTACTACAGAGAAAACCGAGAAAAAAGTAATTAAATTTAAGCCTTGGAAATACGGAATTGCCGCATCTATATTACTGGCAATTGGAATTTTCATTTTTAATAATTTCAGTAAACCCACGTATTCTGACTTCGCAACACAGGAAACTATTTCATTAACTGTAAGAAGCGATGTAGATGAAACTTCTAAAAATGCTGAATTATCATTTAACTCAGCAGACTACGCAAAAGCACTAATACATTTTAACGAACTGTTGGAGGTAGAACCTAATAATTTACAACTTCAATATTATAAAGCGGTTGCCTTAGTTGAATTGAGTGAGTATGATGAAGCAGATAGTTTATTGAAAAAAATATCTGAAAGTAATTCTGTTTACGCATCAAAAGCCAAATGGATTAATGCGTTAAGTTATCTTAAACAAAAACGCTATAAGGAAACTAAGAAAGTCGCTAATTCTATTACCTCAAGTGACCCCGAATATCAAAAAGCTCAAAAGCTACTTTCAAAGCTTTAAGCCTAAAATATTAAATTTATAATATATCTATTGATTTTTAAACATATCAATATCTATTAACGAGATTATTTTTATTATCTTTAAGGAACCAACCTTAAACTTAACAAGTTATGAACTCCTCATTTACAAAAATAATCCGCACCATTTTGGGTTTAGGTTTGCTCTTTTTTGGACTGAGCAAATTATTCCACTTTAGTTTTTTACCCACTCACATTTATACTGATGACGCCGCACGTTTCATAGACTCACTAAGCGACTCTGGTTATATTATGTATGTAGTTGGAGTGTTTGAAGTTGCTATTGGACTTATGCTTGTAATAGGGAAATGGGTTCCATTTGCGCTATTATTGTTAGCTCCAATTTCCGTTAACATCCTATTATTTCATTTATTCTTAGACACTCCCGGACTTTTAATTGCAATAATTGTCATCCTTCTGAATGTGATATTAATTTACAAATATTGGAGTGTATATAGGCCACTATTTACTTAATCACCTTTAAAATTTTTAAAATGAAAAGCTTTCAATTATGGAAGCTTTTCGCTTTTTATATAGTTTCCTGCAATCTTAAAAAATTGTACATTTACACTTCTTAAAAAAAATCAACAAATATGAAGTTTTCAATCGTTCCAGCAGTTTTATTACTTGCTCTGGTTGGCTGTAAAGAAGAGCCTAAAAAAGAAGTAACAACAGTGACATATCCACAGATTAAAACAGTAGACACAGTAGACACTTATTTTGGTGTTGAGGTAAAAGATCCATATCGCTGGTTAGAAGATGACCGCAGCGCTGAAACCGCAGAATGGGTTAAAGCTGAGAACGAAGTAACTTTCGATTATTTAAATAAAATTCCATTTAGAGAGGAATTAAAAAAACGCCTTTCTGATATTTGGAACTATGAAAAAGTAGGAGCACCTTTTAAAGAAGGAGACTACACTTATTTCTATAAAAACGATGGATTACAAAATCAATATGTAATCTACAGATACAAAACTGGAGAAGACCCAAGCACAGCTGAAGTTTTCTTAGACCCAAACACGTTTAAGGAAGATGGTACTATTTCATTAGGGCAAGCGAGCTTTTCAAAAGATGGTAGTAAATTAGCTTACGCTATTTCTGAAGGTGGAAGCGATTGGAGAAAAGTAATCGTAATGAATACCGAAACTAAAGAAATAGTAGGCGATACTCTTAAGGATGTAAAGTTTAGTGGACTTTCTTGGAAAGGTGAAGATGGATTCTACTACTCTAGCTACGATAAGCCAAAAGGAAGTGAATTATCTGCTAAAACAGACCAGCATAAAGTTTACTATCACAAATTGGGAACTCCACAAAGTGATGACAAAGTAATTTTTGGTGCAACTCCAGAAGAAAAACACCGCTACGTTGGAGCATCAGTTACTGAAGACAATAACTATCTATTAATTAGCGCTAGCACATCAACTTCAGGAAACAAACTATTTATAAAAGACCTTAAAAATCCAAATGCAAAATTTGTTACAATTTTAAATGATACGGATTCAGATTCTTATGTACTAGAAAACGTAGGCTCTAAGCTTTACATAGTAACAAATAAAAACGCGCCAAATAAAAAAATTGTTACAGTTGATGCAGCTAATCCAGCTCCAGAAAATTGGAAAGATTTAATTCCTGAAACGGAAAATGTTCTTACACCAAGCACAGGAGGTGGAAGCATTTTTGCTAACTATATGGTTGATGCTGTTTCAAAAGTGAAACAATATGACTACGACGGAAAATTAATCCGTGAAATTAAACTTCCAGGCGTAGGTACTGCAGGTGGTTTTGGAACAAAAAAAGAAGAAAAAGAACTTTACTATTCTTTCACTAACTACGTTACTCCAGGAAGCATTTATAAGTTTAATATTGAAACTGGAGAATCAGAATCATTTATTAATCCAGAAATTGATTTTAATCCTGACAATTTTGAAAGCAACCAAGTTTTCTATACTTCTAAGGACGGAACAAAAATCCCGATGATCATTACGCATAAAAAAGGATTAAAATTAGATGGTAAAAATCCAACAATCCTTTATGGTTACGGTGGATTCAACATTAGTCTTACTCCTAGCTTTAGCATTGCAAATGCGGTTTGGATGGAGCAAGGCGGTGTTTATGCTGTACCAAACCTAAGAGGTGGTGGTGAATATGGTAAGAAATGGCATGATGCAGGAACTCAGATGAAGAAACAAAACGTATTCGACGATTTTATCGCTGCTGCTGAGTTTTTAATTGCAAACAACTACACTTCTAGTGACTACCTAGCGATTCGCGGAGGTTCTAACGGAGGATTACTTGTTGGAGCTACAATGACGCAAAGACCAGACTTAATGAAAGTAGCGCTTCCTGCTGTAGGTGTTCTAGATATGTTACGTTACCACACTTTTACTGCTGGTGCAGGTTGGGCATACGACTACGGAACTGCTGAAGACAGCAAAGAAATGTTTGAATACTTAAAAGGTTATTCGCCATTACACAATGTTAAAGAAGGAGTAGAATATCCTGCTACATTAATTACTACTGGTGATCACGATGATAGAGTTGTTCCAGCACATAGTTTTAAATTTGCTGCAGAACTTCAAGCTAAGCAAACTGGTAACAATCCAGTATTAATTAGAATTGAAACAGACGCTGGTCACGGTGCAGGAACTCCTGTAAGTAAAACCATCGAGCAATACGCAGATATCTTTGGATTTACATTATACAATATGGGTTATAAAAGCCTATCGAAATAATTAAATCGAAACTATACAACTAAAAAAAGCCTCGCAAATTGCGAGGCTTTTCTTTTAATCTAACTTATCTGTAAGTTTCTTAAATGTTTTCTTTGGATCTTTATTCTCGTAAAGAATTTCATACACCGCATCAATTATTGGTGTTTTAGCTTTCTTCTTACCTCTTTGCTGATTGAGCAAGTATGCGCTTTTTGATGCGTAATATCCTTCGGCAATCATGCTCATTTCTAATTGAGCACTTTTTACAGTGTACCCCTTTCCTATCATTGTTCCAAACAAACGATTTCGACTAAAGATTGAATACCCAGTAACAAGAAGATCTCCAAGATATGCCGAATCATTTATATCGCGTTTCATTTTATGAACCTTCTTTACATACTTTTTCATTTCGCGAATAGCGTTACTCATCAAAACACTTTGAAAGTTATCTCCATAACCTAATCCGTGTGCTATTCCCGCTGCTACGGCGTAAATATTCTTTAGCATAGCGGCATATTCTGTTCCTAAAACATCATCACTAGTTGTGCATTTTATGTAATCACTGCTCAACATATTGGCAACAATCTGTGCTTTTTCGTCGTCTGCACTAGCTATGGTCAGGTAACTCAATCTTTCTAAAGCAACTTCTTCAGCGTGACAAGGACCAGAAATAACACCTATATTATTAAAAGGAACTTTATAATGTGTATTAAAATGATCGCCTACAATCAAGCTTGTTTCAGGAACAATACCTTTAATTGCAGAAAACACTACTTTATCTTCTAATGAGGCGGTTAGTTTCTGTAATTCCTGATGAAGAAAAGCAGAGGGTATTACAAAAATTAAGTAATCTGCATCTTCAACAGCTTGGTTTATGTCATTGGTGAGTTTAAGTTGTTCCAAACGGAACTCAACCGAACTCAAGTAGTTTGGGTTATGACCGTGTTCTTTTATGTGTTCGATAGCCTGTTCGCTTCGCATATACCAACCTATTTCATCAAGGTTTTCGCTTAGCATTTTTACAATTGCTGTGGCCCAACTTCCGCCACCAAAGACTGCAAATTTTGGTTTATCTGACATTTTCTTGTTTTAGAAATTGATTTGGTTTTACAACCTTAAGAGATTTTATCTTCTATCGATACTCTTAAGTCAAAAGTACATAATTACAATCGAAACTTTTAACACTACCTTAATAAAGCCATTGCAATCTTTAATGAAGGTCCTGCGTTATAGTTGTGATTTTTGAAATGAGAGCTCCATACAGTGGAGATAGTTTGAAAAATTATTGGTTGGTTATTTAGTTGAGAACCGTCCCATCTTAATTAAATGGGGCGGTTTTTTTATCTATAAAAATTCATCTCGTCTAAATATTTCCAAACTTCTGGTGAAAGCATTGGACGAATATTTTTATTGTCTTTTACACCTTTTCTTATGAATGTTGAAGATAATTCGATGATAGGTGCATCAACTTTAATTATTTTTTCGTGATTGTTGAATTGTGTTTCTACTACTCCTTCAGAAATACGTGGGTAAACATAGATAGAATAACGATCTAATATTACTTCGTAGTTTTTCCATTTATGAAGACTCTTTAAGTTGTCTTCTCCCATTATCAAACAAAAATCTCTTGAAGGATATTTTTCTTCTAAATGAGCTAAAGTATTAACGGTATAATTGGGTTGGGGCAAACCAAACTCAATATTACTAGCTTGCAATTTATCATAATTATCAATCGCTAATTCCACCATTGCCATACGGTGATAATCTTCCAAAAGATTCTTTTTCTTTTTGTGCGGATTATGAGGTGTAATTACAAACCAAACTTCATCTAAATCACTAAACTCTACCATGTGGTTGGCAATAATCAGATGCCCCATATGTATGGGGTTGAAAGTTCCAAAGTAGAGTCCTATTTTTTTTTGTTTTTTCATATCGCTGAGACCTTGCTAGGCAATGTTCTTACGTATGTTATTTGTCGGAAACGATAAAGTTTTTTACTAAATCGTGAGCTTCATTTAAAGCAGTTTCCAAATCGTGGTTTTTTATAATTTTATCAAACTGAGGGGCTGTGGCAAGCTCTACAGAGGCTTTTGCAATTCGCATATTAATACGGTCATCACTCTCAGTTTTTCGCTTTTTTAAACGGATTTTTAGTTCGTCTATACTTGGTGGTTTTACAAAAACAGCAAGTGTGCGGTCTGGAAATTTCTTTTTAATACGAAGTCCTCCCGCAACATCAATATCGAAAATCACATTTTTTCCTTCTTCCCAAATACGTTCTACTTCAGATTTTAAAGTTCCGTAAAAGTTATCTCGGTAAACTTCCTCCCATTCGAGGAAATCATCGTTTTTTATGTGTTGTTTGAATTCTTTCAACGAAATGAAATAGTAGTTTTCACCGTGTTTTTCATCACCTCTTGGATCTCGTGAAGTACAAGAAACCGAAAATTTTAAGTTGAGATCTTCTTGCTTTAACAAATGTTGAACTATAGTGGTTTTTCCACTTCCTGAAGGTGCCGAAAACACTATTAATTTACCCCCTTTTTCTGAATTCATAAAATTGTATTGACTTAAAACTTATTTGCGTAGAACGCTTTGTAGTTATTTTTTAAACTCTAAGTATTAAAGTACGTTTAATGCTTGTTCTTTAATTTTCTCTAGCTCATCTTTCATCTGTACAACAATTTGCTGCATAGGTGCGTAGTTTGCTTTACTTCCAATAGTATTAATCTCTCTACCTAGCTCCTGAGTAATAAAGCCAAGTTTTTTACCATTAGAATCGCTTGATTTTAGAGTTTCATTGAAATAATCTAAGTGGTTTTTAAGTCGAACCTTTTCTTCAGTGATATCGTATTTTTCTAAATAGTAGATAAGTTCTTGTTCAAAACGATTTTCATCAACTTTCTCTTTGATATCTGCTACTGCTTTTCGCAATCTTTCTTTAACTCCATCTATTCGTTCTGGGTCTATTGCCACAACGTCATCGAGTAACTTCGATATATTTTTTGAACGCTCAATAAAATCGTTTTCAAGTACTAAACCTTCATCCGATCTATATTTATTGATTGCCTCTAAAGCTTTATTGATACCTTTTAAAATTTCTTCATATTCCTTCTCGTCAATCTCTTCACGTTCCGTTTTTAAAGCATCTGGCATGCGAACTGCCATTTTTAAAAGCTCAACTGGATCGCCGTTTACAACATTTGCTAGTTGCTTGATGTATTGTTTTACAGCATCCTCATTAATTTGAGTAGCAACTTCTTGTCCAGTAACTTCAATGTAAAGAGAAAAATCTACTTTTCCTCTTTGTAAAGATTTTGCAAGAATATCGCGTATTTCTAATTCTTTTTCGCGGTATGCTGAAGGCACACGTGTGTTAAGATCTAGACCTTTGCTGTTAAGCGACTTAATTTCTATAGTAATTGTTTTTGAAGGCAATTGGACAACTTCCTTGCCATAGCCCGTCATTGATTGAATCATATACTTAATTTATTGACGGCAAAGGTAATAAAATAGTCTTTAGCGGATAGTCGTTAAAGTGCAGCTGTTTTTAAAAATCTTCATTTAAAAATTTTAAAGCTCTCTCCTCACTGTAATAGCGTAAATTAGATTGATGAAAACCTACGTGACCCCCATATTTGGGAATTTCTAAATAAAGGTTTTTCATTTCTGTTGCTAACTGAATCGGGTAACATTCTGAAGAGAGAAAACTATCATTTTGGGCGTTTAAAAGAAGTACTGGAATAGTAATATTCGGCAGAAATTGAAGACTGCTGTTTTTTTCGTAATAGTCATAAGCATCTTTAAACCCATGTGCTGGAGCGGTATAAACATTGTCGAACTCTAATAAAGTGGTGATTTTCTTATATTCTGAATGACTCATTTTTTCAGGGAAATCATTCATTTTCACTTTATACTTTTCTCGAAGTTTTATCAAGAAAGATTTTCTATACATCCAGTTTGAAAGCTTATTTAACGACTCTAAGGATCCTCTTAAACTAACAGGAGTTGAGATTGAAACTGCTTTTTTAATTTCTTTCGGAAAAGTATCGCGCTCCCCTAAATATTTCAAAAGTAAATTACCTCCGAGACTAAATCCCATTAAGGCTATTTCATTGTATTTATTCTTGTCTAAAACTAGTTCTACAACTGCTTCCAAGTCGTCTGTTTTTCCAGCGTTATAAGATTGAAATGAAAGGTTTGGCTCCCCGCTACAACCTCGAAAATTTACAGCAGCCACATCCCACCCATCATCAACTAAGTGTTTTGCTTGTGCTACAATGTAAGTGCGTTGTGCGTTTCCCTCTAATCCGTGTAGTAGAATTGCTACTTTACTAGAATTACCTTTTGAATATGACCAATCAATATCTAAAAAATCGGCGTCGGGTAACACTAACCTTTCACGATGCTGCAACAATTGAGGTAAGGGGCGAAACTTCGAAGAGTAAATAGTCGAAAAATGTCCATTTTTAAATGGAAATTTAGGATTATATGAACTTTTTAGAATAGGCATTTGCTAATGAAGATTTAACACAATCTAAACAAATTTATTATGCTTGCATAGTAAAAGTACTTTAAATTTGCAGAAAAAATTACAGATGTATATAAAACAATTTGAAATACGTTGGAGTGATGTGGATGCAAATCGTCACTTACGTAACAGTGCTTATATAGATTACATGAGCCACACTCGAATGGCTTTTATGATTGAACACGGCTTAGACCAAAAGCATTTAGTGAAGTACAATCTAGGTCCAGTGGCATTTTATGAACATATGTATTATTTCAGAGAAGTTTTTCCTGGGAAACCTGTTTCGGTTTCTCTTCAACTAAAAGGACTTTCAGAAGATGGAATGTATTTTAAATTCCTTCACAACTTTTATGATGAAAATGGTAAAAACTTTGCAAGCTGTGAAATGATGGGCGGTTGGATAGACCTAAATGCTCGTAAACTAACAGGACTTCCAGAAGAAATTTTGGAAAAATTCAACGCTTTTGAAAAAACAGACGACTTCGAAGTAATTACTAAAGAAGATACACGTAAAAACAACATACGTCCAAGAGATTTAGAATTACAAGCTTAATTTAAATCTCTTTGATTTTACTTATTGAATTACTTTTAAAAAAGTATTCATAAAGCTATATAAACATAGGTGCATTTATCTGATTAAATAAGTTAGATTATAATATCTACATTATTTAAAAAAGTAAATGCACCTATTGTATTAGGTTATAATGTAAAGTGTTTATTTATTTGAGTGAATAGACTCTTTAGCCGCTGCAACAGTTTTTTTGCTACTGCCAATAAATATCTTGTCGTTATTAACAATTACAGGTCGCTTTAAAAACGTATAATGCTCTAGAATTAAGTTTTTAAAATCCTCCTCTAGAAGTTCTTCATTTTTCAAGTTACGCTCTTGATAAAGTTTTGCTCTTCTACTAAAAAGATCTTCGTAGCTGTTAGTAAGGTTGAAAAGTTCTGTTAACTCCTCTTCTGAAATCCCCTGAACTTTTATGTCTTGCTTTATAAAAGACGAAGGAATTTCAATTTCATTCATTACACGCTTACACGTGTCACAAGTGGATAAATAATATACTTTCTGCATAATTCAAATTTAATCAATCTTTAAAAATGGTTTTGCTTCCTTTAAAGCAATTTTTAGCTCGATTGGACCATCGGCGTAACTTGCAATTTCGTACTGATTGTAAACAAAAATTAAACTGTCTTGTATAAAACCAAAACTTTCAGGAAGACTAAACTTATCGTTTTCAAAGGTAAATCCTGTAGCATTTATTGATTCATTTTTATCAATTTCTTGCTGTGCACGAAACTTTTCTTCCGCGAAATCGACAAATTCATTTTTGTTTTTAAAAAGCTCATTTGCCGAAAGTTCTTCTCCAGTTCTTGGATCAATATTTAAGAATGTTGTTGTTCCATATCCGTGAGCACCACCAGTATAAAGATATTGGCGCAGTTCAAAACAAATATGGTTTTCAGTGTTGTATATTTCATTTACCGAAATCTCAGCAAAATACTCACCGGCCATATCAGGAAACTGTTCTTTGTCGGCATAATACACCTCTATAAATCCAGTTGCTGCCTCCTCAATGGTTTTGGCGTTTGGAGTTGTATCTTCACCTAATAAAAGCGACTGATAGATAAATGATTTTATTTTGTTGTTAATCTTTCCAGCAATACTCTCATTTCCAAAAACCTCAACATAGTTTATTGTAACTTCAGGACAGTCTTTGTCCTTACAATACGATAGTTCTTTTTCGGTCAAACTTTGAGACGAAAACTCTATACTTTTATCTTGGGTACAACTGGTTAGAGCAATTAAAACTAAAGTTACTACCGCGTATTTTTTATACATATTATTTTAAGAATTGGTTAATTTGTTACCCCAATGGGGTAGATTTATTCTTTCAAAAGTAATAACTTTAAAATCAGCTATTGTGAAATTTTTATTAAATGATATATAATTATTTCAGAATATTAAATTACGTTTTCAAGTTTTAAAATATACTATGAAATTTAACACTAAAACCATTCACGGCGGACAAGAAAATATCGACCCAGCTTACGGGTCTGTAACGCCTCCAATTTATCAAACCTCAACATATTCGCAAACTACACCTGGTGGACATAAAGGTTTCGAGTATTCGCGTAGTGCAAATCCCACGCGCGCTGCTTTGGAAGTTGCATTTGCGAGTATTGAAAATGGAAAATTTGGTCTTGCCTTTGGAAGTGGGCTTGCTGCAATAGATGCTGTGATGAAGCTTTTTAAACCTGGAGATGAAGTAATCACAACAAATGATCTTTACGGTGGCACTTATCGACTATTTACAAAGATTTTTGAAGGATTTGGTATTACCTTTCATTTTGTTGGAATGGACAATGCCGACACTATTGAAAAATACATAAACAATAACACCAAACTTATTTGGGTAGAAACCCCAACAAACCCGCTTTTAAATATTGTAGATATTAAAAAAGTTGCATCAATTGCTAAAAAACACAAATTGCTTTTAGCCGTTGATAATACTTTTGCATCACCTTATCTTCAGCAACCATTAGAATTAGGAGCAGATATCGTTATGCACAGCGCTACTAAATACTTAGGAGGTCATAGCGATGTGGTAATGGGTGGTTTAATTGTAAAAGACAAAGGATTAGCAGACAAACTATATTTTATACAAAACGCTAGTGGTGCAGTGTGTGGCCCACAAGATAGCTTTTTGGTTTTACGTGGTTTAAAAACACTCCATGTTCGTATGCAACGCCATTGTGAAAATGGAAAAGCTATCGCTGAATATTTAGTGGAACACCCAAAAATTGAAAAAGTTTATTGGCCAGGATTTGAAACTCACCCAAATCATGCAATAGCAAAAGAGCAAATGAAAGATTTTGGAGGAATGATTTCATTTGTAACCAAGGGCAACAATTATAATGAAGCAATTAGAATAGTTGAAAACCTAAAAATTTTCACATTAGCTGAAAGTCTGGGTGGTGTAGAAAGTCTGGCGGGACATCCTGCAAGCATGACACACGCTAGCATTCCAAAAGAGGAGCGAGAAAAATTAGGTGTTGTGGATTCGTTAATACGTCTTTCTGTGGGAATTGAAGATGTAGAAGATTTAATTGCAGATCTAAAACAGGCTATTGGTTAAGGTTTTGAAATGTGAAGTAAATTAATTTATATAATAAATGTATCCCACATTTAACCAATAAATCCAATCATTCGATTTGTTTTCTGGAACTGGTCTTACTCCATTATTTTCTAAAGAAGGATTTAATCCATCCGCCCAATCTGTAAAATATTGTTGCCAACGGCTGTCTAACATAATGTCGCTAAATTGACCTATTTTGTATCTAACACCCACACTTCCAACTACCGAAAAAGTTGAACCAGCTTGCTGCTGAAATGCATTAAAGTATTTAACCGGAGTTGTTATTGGGCTATTTAAATCTCCCAATGAAGATCGAACTTCTGGTTTGTAATGCACCCAGTGAATTCCTAATCCTATATACGGCATAAGTTTATAGCCATTTGCTTGAAAAGCTCTAATACTTAATGGGTAATATTCTAATCGAGATCCAATATCTATAACCGTAACTTCGCCAGACATAGCGCGGAGCTGATCAGCAAATAATGATGTTTTATCTGGAGCTACCCACTCGCCATAATGTTTAAGTTTTGTTACATGATAATCAAGCTCAGACCTTACCTTGAAGTGATCGTTAAAATAAGTGTATCTCGTGTAGATATTAAAATCACCTCTATAGGCGAAATTTAGATAATGAACGATACCTACTCCAAAACCAATATTACCTGAGTTTGTTTCAAAATCGTGACGTTGACCGAAATCTGAGTAAAATGCTACTGGACCAGCAATAACTCCTACTTCATTAGAAAAGCCAAATTGACCATATACCGCTTGTTGGAATAGCCCCAAAAAGGAAATTACCAAAAGCCAAGTTCTTATGTTCATTATGTATATGGGATTAAATTGTATTATAACAAATATATAAAAACTTGTTAAACGTCTGAATTTTATTCTACTAATTAGTTAATTTATAATTATTCAAGTGATATTTTTTTATTTAAATGAATATAGAACAAGGTTTTTAGTTCTGTTTCTTGATAGTTACAAAATTTGAATAATGGCTAATTTGTCTATATTTTCTGAATGCCCAATTTTAAAAGTTTGAGAAAACTTTATACTTGTATTTATTTTGATACTGCAATAAATGGTATTTTAGCAAGTTAATATACAAAACCTATTTTATGAAGTGGTGGGCTATTGCTTTCCTATTGTTATTTCCCATTCTGGCAACTGCTCAGAACTATGAAGACCAATGGACTGGTCATTTTTCTTATGTTTCAGTAAAAGATATTTCCCAAGGCGATAATACTATTTTTGTTGGTGCTGAAAATGCTGTATTTACCTACAATCTTAATACACAAGAATTAAAAACTATTTCATCAATAAATGGTCTTTCAGGGAATTCTATATCTACAATTCACTACAGCGATGATTTCGACTTGTTGATTATTGGATATGAAAATGGACTTATTGAAATCGTAAAAAAAGACGATCAGAATGTATTAAAAGTGGTAGATATAGTTGAAAAACAATCTATTCCTCCTAATAAAAAACGAATTAATAACATTCGAGAACACAATGGTCAGCTCTATTTATCTACTCAATATGGCGTTTCAGTGTATGACCTTTCGCGTTTAGAATTTGGAGATACTTATTTTATTGGAGATTTGGGCGCCCAAATTGATATTATACAAACCACTATTCAAGAGCCTTATATTTATGCTGCTTCATCTACCGATGGTATAAAAAGAGCATTAGTTGATAACGACGATTTAATAGATTACAGACAGTGGACTACTATTGTTGGCGGTGGATTTAAAGCAATAGAAACTTTGGGTTCAAGCATTTATGCCGCCAACTCTTCAAATGCTGTTTTAAAAGTTACTCCTCAAGGCGGGACTACAACAGTACGTAATTTCAGTACTTCCATTCAAAGTTTTCGAAAAGCAGATAACTTGCTTACCATAACAACAAGTAATTCCGTTCAAGCTTTTTCCGATGGTTTTATTGAAGAAGCAATGGTAAACAACGTTATTGATTTTGATTTAAAACTTCAATCCGGTCTCGTTTTTGGAAACAATGTTTACTTAGGAACCACAGAAGACGGATTACTTATAGTGCCAATAGGAAATAATCAAGCTACGCAAGTATTACCAAATGGCCCTATAAGAAATAGACCTTTTGCATTAGATGCAAGTGAAAATCAACTTTGGGTAACTTTTGGAGATGTTACGGTACACTTCAACCCATACCCATTGTCTAGATATGGTGTTAGTCAGCTTAAAGATTCCATTTGGATTAATACTTCTTATGAAGAATTAAGCACTGCTGTAAATGGTGAACCAACAGATTTGATAAACGTAACTATAAATCCACAAGACCCCAACGAGGTATTTATGAGTAGTTTTCAATTTGGTTTGCTTAAAATGGTTGAAGGCGCACCATCAATATTATACAACGAAAATAACAGCCCTCTAGACAAAGCCATACTAAATGGAAGTGACGCGGGGATAAGAATATATGGGTCAGACTATGATCGTCAAGGTAACCTTTGGTTTTTGCAAAGTAGAACAGATGATGCGCTTGTAAAACTATCTTCTGGAGGACAATTTCAAAAAATAGATATTTCAAGTATTATCAATCCTGTATCTGATTTTGCAATGACAAAATTAGTTGTTGATCGATCTAACAACATTTTCTTCGGAACTTATGGCAGTGGGATGGTTGGTTACAATCCATCAACAAATAAATTCAACAAAATTGGCGAGGGTACAGGCTCTGGAAATTTACCCAACCTTAGCGTTAGAGCATTAGCTTTAGATAGCCAAAACAGATTATGGATTGGCACATTAAAAGGACTTAGAGTGCTATACAGTCCAGGAAGCTTTTTTGATGAAGGATCAATTCCACAGTCTCAAGCTATAATTATTTTAGAAAACGGAGTTCCTCAAGAATTGCTTTACGAACAATCCATAACAGATATTGAAGTTGACGGATCAAATAATAAATGGATTTCAACTGCCACTTCAGGAGTGTTTTATCTTTCTCCAAATGGACAAGAAACCTTATTGCGATTTAACAAGGATAATTCACCATTACCAACAAATAACGTTCAAGATATAGCCATCGATCCTAATAGCGGAGTTGTTTACTTTGCAACTTCTCAAGGATTATTAGCCTACAAAGGAAGTGCAACTGCGCCAAGTGAAAACTTAGATAAGTTACGCGCCTTTCCGAATCCTGTACGCCCAGGGTTCAATGGAAATGTTACTATAGATGGACTTACAGCTGGAGCTAATGTTAAAATTACAGATATTAACGGAAGCCTTGTATTCGAACAAACTTCTGAAGGAGGAAGCATTCTTTGGGATACCACTGCCTTTGGAAAATACAAAGTGAGATCTGGAGTGTATTTTGTATTAGTAACTACAGACGATTATGCCGAAACTAAAGTTTCTAAAATAATGATAATTCGATAATGGTTGTCGCTACAAAAGCCATTGTATTTTCAGCTATAAAATATTCTGAAGCCGATTTAATTGCTGTATGTTATACTGAAGCAGCAGGCATTAAAACCTATCTGTTACGCAACATTCTTAAGTCGAAAAAAGGGAAATTAAGAACTTCATTCTTTCAGCCTCTTACTCAATTAGAAATAATAGCAGACCACAAAAATAAAGGCACCTTAGAATATATCAAGGATGCCAAAGTATTTTATCCATATCAAACATTACACACAGATATAGTGAAGTCTAGTCTCGTGATGTTTTTATCTGAAATGCTTAAAAACTGTATTCGTGAAGAGGAAGTTAACGAGGAACTTTATTCTTTTCTAGAAAACTCGTTTATATGGCTCGATCAGAATGATGAAGTTGCCAACTTCCATATTTACTTCCTACTAAAATTAAGTATGTATTTAGGCTTTTATCCTGACACCTCTAGAATAGAAGGAAAATATTTCAACATTGAAGCAGGTCTTTTCCAAACAACAGATTTTGAAAACATTTGTTTTGAGGGGCCACAAGTTGAAAGCTTTAAAAAGTTTTTCAGTGTAAATGCTAAAAATTTAAATGACATTAAACTTACCAAAGACGATAGAAAACTAGTGTTAGAATTAATCTTAACCTACTATAGCTTCCACGTGCAAGGTTATCACAAACCAAAATCCCTGGCTATATTAAACCAGTTATTTAATTAAGGCTTATTATTGATTATAATTTAAGCTGAAGATGTTCGTAATCGCCATCGCCAAGCTGCTTTCTTCCAACACTTTGAAAGCCTAGTTTTAAATACAACTTCTTTGCATTTGGATTATTGAAATCTACTAGAAGTCCTATTTTTTCATGACCTTCTACTCTTGCTTCATCCATTGCAGCAGCAATTAGTTTTTTACCAATTCCTTTTCCTTGGTAATTTGGAGAAACACTTACTGTATCGATATATACTTCCCCAGGGGCGGTTTCATCTTCTATCACTAAGTCATTCACACCATACTTTTCTGCTATATATTCCATAAATGGTTTTCTATATATTGGTAGTAATTTCCCGTCATATGTTGTAATAGAACCCATTACCACACCGTCTTCTTCATAAACAAGAGTATGATCGAAACTGTATTGATTTTCTTTTTTCTGAAAGAAATGTGCAAACAATTCGTAAGTATCTTCAACCTTATTAGTATTAGCGAAAGCACAAGCTAATTCTTCCATTGCTTGAACCATTAAGGGTACAACGTCTTTAAAATCTTCAGGTTTGGCTGCTCGAATATTTAGAGTCTCCACATTATTCATATTAAAAATAAATTTTTAACCGCCAAAGTAAGTCAAACTCTTTACGGTTTTCAAAAGAATAACAATTTCTTAAGACCTAATTTTTCTAAAGGATTTTAATAGATAAAAAGTCTTAGAAGGAGCACACGCTCACTTTAAAAGAGTATTTAATTCCTTCAAAAATAGAAGCACTAAGTAAAGTGGTTATTCGTGAGCGAGTATGAGATGATGGTCGTCTTGAACTTCAAAAACTGGATAAAATTCCATAACGTTTTCTACATTATCAAGACTGCATAATAAATTTACCGCAGCACACAGTCCTTTAAAAAGTGTTTCTTTAGAAGTAGTAAATTCAGGTTTAGCGTTTTTGTAATGTAATGGCAATACATAACCACAGCCTTTAAGAAATTCTTTTTCTATTCTTAAGAGCTCTAATGGTGTATATCCAAAGAATCTTCTTCCTAGCCTTTGATGCACCAAACCTACATAGTTTAACTGCAACGAACCGTGATAATCGCTTAAATGCTTCCAACTATCAGTATTGTTACAAATAGTGCCAACAGCACAACTCTTGCAACACTCAGCGTTTAAAGTGCCATTATGAAAAGCAGTATAAAGCTTATCTAAAGCATCATCCAATCTTTTGGTTAATTTCATAATCACCTAATTTACAACACTATGAAATTAAGCAATTTAAAAAACCCTTCAAAAATATTGGTTCTTTTTTTTACAGTTTACAGCAGTTTTATTTGTTTACTCTGTGAAAATCTAAATCTTGATAGTTATAACTAAAATCAGTTAATGGTGAAATTGGACTCATTTTAAAACCATTGGCTTTCCCTTCGGTATCAAGGTTAAAATTCACAAAGGCATCTGCTTTAAGTGAGGTGTCGTCCCAACGCACTATATAAGTAGTTCCCTTATAAAAAGTCATAGAACCAACTAGGTCTATTGCCTTTTCAGCTTTAAAACGAATTTTTCCATTTTTATTGCTGATTTCCACTTTCCCAAACCACGGGTCTTTATATGTCCCTAAAATATTAGAAGGGTCTGGTTTTGGTGCTTTACTTTTTAATTGAATTTTTAAATCTGATGCTATTTGAGCATTAATGCTATCCTCAGCACGCTCTCCTTTTAATCGGCGTTCGTTGTAGTCCTTAATTCTGTCTTCGCCTTTTATTCCAAAATATCCGTCTTTAATAGAATTAGTAATTGCTGAAAAAGCAGCGCCACTTTGTTGATTGGTAAGTACAATAATCCCCAATTCTAATTCTGGAATTATGGTAACTTGACTAACGATTCCTAATAAACCACCTGTGTGTGTAGATTGAAAATAGCCATTTTCATCACTTAAAAACCAACCTAAACCATAAGCTGAAAAATGGGTGTTATAATGTCCTCTCCCTCTTCTAACTAAAGTTTGTGGCGTCCACATTTCACGATGCATCTTTTTGCTAAATAGGCTGTCTTGAAGTTTTTCGCCGTATTTTCCTTCGTTTATTTGCGCTTGAACCCATTTGCTCATATCGTTAATAGAAGCGTAGATTCCAGCTGCAGGCGTAGCTATTTGCGTAAAAGTGTAACCTGTTATTTCTAATTTTCCATCTACTGGAGCGTGTCCGTCTATACGGTTATTATCTGCATCAATTTCAGGAATTGAAAGCAAGGAGCGATTCATCCCTAATGGCTTAAAGAAGTTATCTTCTATATAAGTATCAAAATCCCTTTTAGAAACTCGTGCTACAATCTCCCCCGCTACAATGTATAAAAGGTTGTCATAATCATATTTTGAACGGAAAGAAGATACTGGTTTTAAATACCTCAGGTTATGAATCATTTCATCCATAGTGGTGGTATTTTTTGCTGGAAAAACCATTAAATCACCTGCGCCTAAACCTAGACCACTTCTGTGCGTCACCAAATCGCGTACTGTAAATTCGGCCGTTACGTAGGAGTCGTGTAATTTAAACTCTGGGATAATATCAGTTACTTTTGTATCCCATTCCAATTTCCCTTGATCTATTAATTGAGCAAGCGCAGCAGTTGTAAATGCTTTAGTATTTGAAGCAACTCCAAAAAGTGTGTTTTCGTTAACCTTTTCGTTCGTTTTTAGTGAACGTACTCCATAAGTGTTTTTATGATAGATTTTTCCATCCTTTAGTACCGCTACAGCCATACCTGGAACGTCAAAAGTTTTCATAGTTTTATTAACCAAACTATCAATTTGAGAACTACTCAATTCTTGTGAGGTTACAGAAAGATTAAAAGACAATAAGAAAATAAAAAGAAGAGAAGTCTTAATGGCAATTGGATTCATATAAAATGATATTTTGAAATTAAAGCTTAAAAGTAGGTAATCTTTCCTTAATTTCTTTGTCATTTTCTAAGTCGAACCCTAGTAAATTCCCACATAAGGGTATTAAAATTGCATATGGGTTTCTAAAATGAAAAACGAAATCAACAGTATTTTAAGAACAAAATATTTGATATTTAACGACTTATAGCGCATCCACATCTATAAAAACATTATTTTTAAGATTAATTTATTTAAAACCCTAACCAAAATTTATGTTATGAAGTCACTTTTATTACTTAACATTTCATTAATAATCTATATTTTATGTTAACTGTAAAAAGTGAAACTTATCATAAAATCTTCAGTTTCTAACGCATTTCAAGTTTATGGCTCGCTTTATGAAATGCACGTCCACAGATTACCATAATCTTCACATTAGTTTAGGATTTTGATAAGTATCCATGTGAATTTTAAAAGGTAGTTTTCCAAAAAATTTATAAATTATGAAATTTCAATTATTTACCATTGCATTTGCCGCACTAACATTGTTCAGTTGCGGTGTAAATCAAAACAAAAGTATGTCAGCTAATAACGACCAAGTAGAAATCACAAATACCAAATGGGTTCTTCAAACACTGGAAGGGCAAAAAGTTGATGCTTTTCAAAACGGAAAAGAGATAAGTTTTACATTAGACACTGAAGAAAACCGCATTAATGGTTTCTCTGGTTGTAACAGTTTTTTTGGGATTTATAATCTAGAAGAAGGAAATAGAATTAGATTTTCAGCTTTAGGTGCAACAAGAATGGCTTGTCCTGAAGGCGCTATTAATGAAAATGACTTTTTAGAGATTTTTAACCTAGCCGATAATTATACAATTAATGGAGATAGATTGGAATTAAATGTAGGCAAAAGAGCACCTTTAGCTGTATTTAAAAAAGCTAAAAATTATGCAGAACCTATTGTAGAGAAATATTGGAAATTGAAAAAGCTAGAAGGAAAGGATATTAAGATGGTTAAAAACCAAGTAAAAGAGATATTCTTCATGTTAAAAACTGATGACAACCGAGTAACTGGATTTGCAGGTTGTAACACAATCTTAGGGTCTTATAAGCTAGAAGAAGGAAATAGAATTCGTTTTTCTAATATGGGATCTACAATGATGGCTTGTCCAGATGTTGATATTAATGAGGCTGATTTTCTGAAAATCTTCCAAATAGTAGATAATTATACAATCGATGGAGATACGCTTACATTAAATTTTGGAAGAAGAGCTCCTCTAGCCGTCTTTGAGGCCGTTTATTTCAACTAAATTTTAATCGTCTTCTCATTATGCTGAATTACAAAAGTGATTTTAATTGACGCTTTTTCAGTATATTCATTACAGAAAATAAATCAAATTGATGGAAAACTAACGATTTTTAAGATTAAGGTTTTCCATCAATATTTTTTAATTTCTTCTATTTCATACTATTTATTATATTTAGTATTTGAATTTGATAATCAACAACTTAGTGTATGATTTCAACTAAAACACCAATATGAATTACTTACTTATATTTTTCTACTTTTTAATTTCTCAACCACAAACCGATACTTATACGCTTACTTTAACCGTTGATAATATTAAAGAAGTAAACGGCACTATTGAAATAGGTCTTTTTAACAATGGCGATCGATTTCTAGAAAAAGGTCAAGCTTATAAAAGTATTTCCATTGATGTAAATAATAGCTCGGAAACTATTACTATAAATAATATTCCAAAAGGGACGTATGCAATTTCACTGTTTCAAGATCTTAACGATGATAAAATTTGCAACCAAAACTTTTTCGGTATCCCCAAAGAACCTTATGCCTTCTCAAACAACATTAGGCCGAAGTTTTCTGCCCCTACTTTTGAAGATTGCCAATTTGAATTGAATTCAGATAAATCGGTTAAAATATCTCTGTTGAATTAAGATATCACCATTTTACAACCGCAACTCTCTTAAAACCAATACCCTACAAACCAAACATTGTTAATTACACAATAAAATGGTATATTCGCGCCATTGTGTTTTAAAATTATCATATTAAGAGGTTCTTTTTTGCATATTCTTTAGCTAACTACCTCTTATTTTAAGTCTAATAATTAGACTTTCTAGTTGCCAATCGCAACGTTTTCACAATCGATTATTAACATTAAGCAGTTACTTAAAGTAGCATGCTTGATATAACTATATTATTTTATGAATAAGAAACGCACGAACAAGAAAAGAGTTGGTATTATTGGTGCTGGACCGAGTGGTTTAGCTCAACTTAGAGCTTTTGAAGCATTACAAAACAAAGGCGAAGAAATTCCAGAGATAGTATGTTTTGAAAAGCAGAGCAACTGGGGAGGAATGTGGAATTACACTTGGAGAACTGGTGTTGGTAAATATGGCGAGCCAATCCACGGAAGTATGTATAAATATTTATGGTCTAATGGACCTAAAGAATGCCTAGAGTTTTCTGATTATTCGTTTGATGAGCATTTCAAAAAGCCTATTTCATCATATCCACCAAGACCGGTTTTATTCGATTATATTCAAGGAAGAATTAAAAAAAGTAAAGCCCGCGAATACATTCGTTTTGATACTACAGCGCGTTGGGTAAGTTATGACGAAAAAACAAAGAAGTTTACCCTTGTTCTCGACGACTTAAAAATTGATAAAACTTATTCAGAAGAATTTGATTATCTAATTGTTGCATCTGGACATTTCTCTACTCCTAATATGCCTTACTTTAAAGGAATAGAAAACTTCCCTGGAACAGTAATACACGCTCACGATTTTAGAGGTGCAGATCAGTTTAAGGATCAAAATTTACTATTGATTGGTAGTAGTTATTCCGCTGAAGATATTGGAGTACAATGCCATAAACACGGAGCAAAATCGGTTACACTTAGCTACAGAAGTAACCCTATTGGGGTTGCATGGCCAGAAGGGATAAAAGAACTTCCACTCGTAACGCACTTCGAAGATGATACTGCTTACTTTAAAGATGGGACTACTGAAAAGTTTGACGCTGTAATTATGTGTACTGGATACCAACACAAATTCCCATTTTTACCAGATGAACTTAGATTAAAAACAAAAAACAATCTTTATCCTGATCACCTTTACAAGGGGATTTTCTTTAACAAGCTTCCTCAATTAATTTACTTGGGAATGCAAGATCAGTATTATACTTTCAATATGTTTGATGCTCAAGCATGGGTTGCACGCGACTTTATGATGGGAACTTATAAGCTTCCTGAGCAAAATGAAAGAAGATTAGATATGGATAAATGGTTGGAAAGAAATGACAAATTAGAAACATCTTTCGATCACGTAGATTTCCAATCTGATTATATAAAAGACTTGTTAGCACTTTCAGACTATCCAGATTTTAATGTAGATACTGTAGGTGAAATGTTTAAATCTTGGTTGAAAGACAAAGAAGAAAACATCTTAACCTATCGTGATAAAACATATAGAAGTGTGGTTACAGGAACAATGGCTGCAGAACATCATACCGATTGGATGGATGAACTTGACGACAGTAAGGAACGCTATTTATACGAACCTGAAGAGGAAGAGGCTATTCCAGAAAACATTTAAAGTTTTCTTATTTCATAAACAGAACTACCCATTAAAACATTTTAATGGGTAGTTTTTTTTTATACAAAAGGTTGTCCTTAAATATTTAACAATAGATTAATTTATTTTAGTTCGTAAAATACCGAACTAATCGTAATTTTGTTTTGTAGTTGGATGGATGCGACTCATTACCCACGAAAAGTCAATCAAAATATTAATAATTAACCAAAAATTATAATCATGCAAACTTCATTTTTACAATCTATTAAGGATACTATTAAACATTGGTACATCCCATTATTTGTTGGGTTATTGTTTGTAATACTAAGTATAGTAGTGTTTTCATCTCCTGTAGGATCAATGTTAACGCTGTCCATATTTTTTGCGCTATCATTTTTATTTAGTGGACTGTCCGAAATTATTTTCTCTATTGCCAACAGAGACCGATTAGACAACTGGGGATGGTCTTTAGCTTTTGGAATTATTACTTTTATTGTGGGAATTTCATTATTAAGTCATCCAGCACTTTCAATAACAGTACTGGCATTTTACATTGGTTTTTTACTTCTTTTCCGCTCTATTTCGTCTATAAGCTTTGCTTTAGACCTTAAGAAATATGGTAGTAAAAATTGGGGAGGATTACTTGTTTTTGGAATTTTAGGAGCAATTGTTTCCTTCTTATTAATTTGGAATCCACTTGTTGCAGGATTAAGCGTAGTTGTATTAGTTGCTTTAAGCTTCCTATTTGCTGGAATTTTCAGCATTCTATTAGCATTCCAATTAAGAAAGATACATAAGGCCACTAAGGAAATTTCCGACGATTTAAAAAATCGTTATGCAATCCTAATGGAAGATATTCGCAAAGAATGGGATAGTTAATATCAAGAATTTCTCGGGAGGTTTTAGACGTATTTCTGAAAATATTTTAGGCCATTTTTCGACGTTAATATTCATAGGAATAGCCTAATTTTGCACATTTTTCAATGTCTAATAACACTAAATCCATATTGTCTAAAACCGCCCGTATCTGGTTACTGTTCGGAATACTTTTCCTAGCAATCAACCTTCGTCCAGCACTTTCTAGTATTGGACCCTTAATAGATGATATTGGCCGCGACCTAAACCTAACAGAAAGTTTATTAGGCTTATTAACTACATTGCCACTTTTGGCTTTTGGTTTTATATCTACAATTACGCCTTTTTTCACTAAAAAATTCGGTCTTGGAAGAACCTTACTAGCATCCATGGTCCTTCTTACACTAGGGATACTAATCCGTTCAAGTGGTGGGGTTTTTGCATTGTATTTTGGAACTATGCTTTTAGGAATTGCTATTGCCTTTGGTAACGTTTTAATTCCAGCGATAACAAAAAGTAACTTTCCAAATAAAGCAGGATTAGTAACGAGTTTACACTCAGCTTCAATGTCTTTAGGCGCAGGATTGGCTGCAGGATTGAGTGTTCCATTAGCAAAAGACTTAAATCTTGGATGGCGGGGCTCACTTTCGGTATGGGCAGCACTTGCTGTTATGGCATTTTTTATATGGATTCCTCAGATTAAAAAAATAAAGAATACCACCCCGACTAGAGGTCTTAAAGAAGCTATGAAAAAACTCAGTAGTTCTAGACTAGTATGGCAGATTGCAATTTATATGGGACTACAGTCTTTTGCATTCTACGTGATGTTAGCTTGGCTACCAAGTATTTTAATAGATTTCGGCTACAATGCAGAATTTGGGGGTTGGATGCTTTCCTTATCTCAAGCTACTGGAATTCTCGGAGCACTTATCATTCCAATATGGGCAGCCTCACGCAAAGATCAACGTGCAGTAGTTGCATTTTTGATTTTATTCGAAATTATAAGCTTCATAGGATTAATGCTACCTGCTTTTATTCCAATTTACATTTGGGTTTCTATACTTGGGTTTGTTCTTGGGGGTGCTTTCAGTCTAGCACTTCTTCTAATTGTTTTACGCGCTCCAGATTCCGAAACAGCGGCAGAGCTTTCTGGGATGGTGCAATCTATAGGGTATTTTCTAGCAGCCATTGGACCTTTTCTTATTGGAGTAATTCAAGATTTTACAAATGAATGGATGTATTCATTAGGACTATTAGTATTAGTCGCTATTTACAAGCTAATTTCAGGACTACAAGCAGGAAAAGCTCAAAAGGTATAAAAACCTACACACAGTTTAGCATTGCCCGATAAAAGACCGCTTCTCTTTACTTTTTGAACAAAAACAATCTTGATGTTTTCAATTTTATTTGAAGACCTGCTCACTCCTAACTAAAAACTCCTCTCTTAATCCTAAGAAGAGCTTTTAACAAACTTAGGATTGAGGTACAACTTCCCCTTTTTCAACTTGTCTAGGTAATTATTCATATCCGCATAAATCTCTGGAGCTAGAATGTACAATCCTGCTATGTTTGGAAATGACATTGCTAAAATCATCATATCGGCAAAACTTAGTACCGCTCCAAGACTTACTGAAGCTCCTAGAACAACAAAACCTAAATACATAAACTTGTAAAGCAACTCTCCTTTTTTACTTCTTCCGAATAAATATGTCCAAGAACGCATTCCGTAATAAGACCACGAAACCATGGTAGAGAAAGCAAATAGAAAAACTGCAATTGCTAATACTACTGGGAACCAAGACACCACACTTCCAAAAGCATCGGCTGTAAGTTCAACACCTCCCATCCCACTATTTCCTTCATGTTTCCCTGTAAAGATTAATACTAAGGCCGTCATTGTACAAACTACCATAGTGTCGATAAATGGTTCAACAATAGAAGTAAAACCATCAGCGATAGGGTGATTCGTTTTTGCAGGACTATGAGCAATGGCAGCAGAACCAACTCCTGCTTCACTAGAAAAGGCTGCACGTTGTAATCCAACTATAAGCACACCTATAAATCCACCTTTAAGTGCATCGGCTGAAAAAGCACCGTCAAAAATCGCTAAAAACGCTCCACCTAGACCTTCAATATTAGATCCAATTACTACTAAACACCCCACTATATAAAGAAGAGCCATAAATGGCACTACCTTTTCTGTAACCTTGGCTATACTTTTTATTCCTCCAATAATTACAATTCCAACAAGAATTGCGAATCCAACGCCAAACCAAAAACCTTGCCCTTGTAAGATTGGAATCTGCTCCGAAACAATTTTAAATGCTTGGTTTGATTGTAGCATATTTCCACCACCAAAAGAAGCTCCAACTCCTAAAATTGCAAAAAACGCAGCTAGAAATTTTCCTAAACCTTTAAGGTTGCGCTTTTCAAGACCATATCGCAAATAATTCATAGGCCCACCAAAAACACGTCCATCTGAGTCGATAACACGATATTTCACACCCATAGCACATTCGGCAAACTTCATAGACATCCCGAAGAACCCAGCCATAAACATCCAAAAGGTAGCACCAGCTCCTCCTAATGAAATAGCAACAGCAACACCTGCGATATTCCCTAAACCAACAGTTGCAGAAACAGCAGTAGCCATAGCCTGAAAATGCGTAATACTTCCTGGAGCATTAGGATCGTCATACTTCCCTCGTGCTAAATCAATAGAATGTTTAAACCCTCGGATATTGATAAACTTTAAACGAAGTGTGAAAAATATACTTCCGAAGATTAACCAAATTACAATAAATGGGATGGTGTTTGTCACTATGTCCCCATTAGGATGTAATAGATGTTGTTCACTTTTAAAATCTACCCTACCCACAGTAAGCTCCTCCGCAGAAGAGGCTAAAGAAGTCGGGGTTATAAGTGTACCTTCTTTTACTATTTGATGTAGGGTTCCGTTATAATTTGCTTGCAATATAGTTTCCTCACCATCAATTTCAAGTATAGCAAGCTGTTGATTTTTCTTTACTTCACCTCCATCTTCAACTAACCATTTTTTTACTAAATAGTTATTTTGCTCAATATCTGTATCTGGTGGTGATATATTTTCGTGAGAAATATAAACTGTAGGATCATACACTCCTAAGGTCGCAAATGGATCCCAAAAAAGGATAGCTCCTAGAAAATCTACTGCGGGCTGAACTTTACTGTTAAAGATTTCGGTGATTGATTCTGCTGGAATTTTAAAGGATTTCGAAGCTGTATTTCCCTTAGAGTCGGTTACCGTTACCGAATGATCCATTCCTTCAATTAAACCCTTTGATCGTTTCGAGATTAATGAAGTGTTTTTATTACTCCATTTATACTGATAAGGAGGCGTACCACCTTTAACTTTTATTTGAGCGGTTCCGTTATTTATTTCGGAGGAAGGGTTGTTTAGTTCGAGACTGATTTCCAAATTACCATTGGCATCAGTTTGGCTTTGGGCATAACTGCTCGACATTAGAATAAATGAAAGAAATAGAATACATAGTGCTCTAATCATCAATTTTTGGACTTTTTTGGATTTAAAATGTTGAATTTTGCAATTTAATGATAAAGAGAAGTCTACCCAAGAAATTCCCACCCTTTCTCAAAATTCATTATTTATATATGAAGTGTTTTTCTCTATAAAAATTCTTATTTCTGAATTGCTTTTAACTCGTTTAAATAAAGAATATAGTCTGTTAAATAATATTTAAGATTCTTCGGTTAGAGAAACTTTCGCCCTCCTATTCGTTATATTTGAGAGAAATAGAAAAACTCGAACTCTCAAGACCATAATAAAATAATATGAAAAATTTAGAAGGTAAAGTAATAATCATAACAGGTGGAGCGGCAGGAATTGGAGGTGCAATGACCACCGAACTAACAGAAAGAGGTGCTAGTGTAGTTGCTGTAGATTTAAATGAAGAGGCAGGAAAAGAAAAAGTAGCATCTAACCCAGAGAAAATAGCCTTTTTAAAAGGAGATATCTCTAAAGAGTCTATTGCAAAGGAAGCTGTTGAATTAGCTGTTTCTAAATTTGGAAAACTTACGAGTTTGGTAAATAACGCTCATGCCTCTCGCCAAAAACCACTTTTAGAACTTACCGAAGAGGATTGGGCTTTATCTATGAATACAGGTTTAAAAGGCACCTTAAACTTCATGAAAGCCGCATACCCTGAACTTAAAAAACACAAAGGTTCTATTGTAAACTTTGGTTCTGGCGCAGGATTGTTAGGGCAGAAAAACCAAGGAAGTTATGCTGCTGCAAAGGAAGCTATTAGAGGCTTATCTCGAGTTGCCGCTAATGAATGGGCAGAAGATGGGATTAGAGTAAATGTAGTATGCCCGCTTGCGTTTACCGATGGAGTTAAACAGTGGAAAGAAGCTTTCCCAGAACAGTACGAAGAGATTATTGGTAAAAACCCAATGCATCGTTTTGGAGATCCTCAAAAAGATGTAGCTCCAATTATCGCATTTTTATTGAGTGAGGACAGTCAATATATGACCGGCCAAACCTTGATGGCAGATGGTGGAGATATAAAATTGAGATAGAGTAAAATATATGAACACAAAAGAATTATTCAACTTAGAAGGAAAAATAGATGGGGAGCCCCAAAATAAGTAAAAGAGCCGGCAACATCACGAGATAAAACTTGTGTTTGTTGTGAGGTTTCTCTTTCAAACGACAGTAATTCAAGAAAAATAAAAACCACCTGCAAAGCAAGTGGTTTTTTTAGTTTCAGGATATTTTAGATGCTGAAGGTTATTCCTTCCCTTCCTTCAATAAAGAAGTTAGAATTCCGCCATCTATTAAAATATCGCTACCAGTAATAAAGTTTGCTTTGTCACTGATAAGGAATTTTACAACCTCAGCAATATCTTCTGGAGTTCCTGTTTTTCCAAGTGGTGTTACCTCTATCATTTTATTAATTCTGTCTGCATGTTCTTCCGCTGCTTTAAGTCCCATAGGAGTCATAATCACTCCTGGCGATACTGAGACAATTCGCGCACCTTTTTGCCCTATTCTAAAGGCATTCTCTTTAAGAAGTAGCAATACTCCTCGCTTGGCGAAATTATACATCATATCGGCATCGTCATTTACAAATTTCGCCACTGTAGAAAATGAATCTTCCTTTTGAGGGTTTAATAAAGCAGCATCATACTCGTCATTTGGCGGAATAGTATGCCCCATAATAGATGAAAACAATACTAACACAGAATTTTTAGTCGCTATTTTATAGAATTCGTCTATAACAATATCTGTTCCTACTAAGTCTATATTGAATACGTTTTTAGGCTTTTGCCCGCTACCGCTAACTCCCGCTGTATGGATTATTCCACCAAAATCTCCGTGATTAAGAGAGAACTTCATCAACTTTACAACATCATCTTTTTTCGTAATATCACAAGCTATCCCCACCGCATCATAACCTTCTTTTGTGAGGCTTTTTACTGCTTCATCAACAGCATCATTGGAGTAATCGGTAATTACTAATTTATGGTCTTTCAATGCTTTTGCACAAGCAGTTCCAATCCCTCCTGCTCCACCAGTAATTACTATTGTTTTTTTCTTATTTATAGCTTCCATATATCTAAAATTAAATTTTCAACAACCTCAAAGTTAACACTTATCACTTTGCTTTGAAATGATATAAATCACTAAGTAACAACTGAAAATTGGGTTTCTATCGTGGATAAATTACCACTTTACTTAAATCTGGAAAACGTCTTTCTAACTTAGCAGGTAATCTATCTAATTGACCAAAATGTGAAACGTATCCTCTTCTAGCAGAGACTAAGATTATAAAATCTGTAGGATTAACTTGTTCTAACAACTTACGGAAATCTTCCCACTTACTAAACAGATGGAAATTTAAAGCTAAATTAATTTTATTGCGTTTTGCGAAATTTAAAATCTCTTGATGTGTATCTTCAGTACAGTTTAGATTAATTGGAATAGAGAGTTCAACCGAAAGTTTAATTAATTTATTAACCCAAGATTCAAAACCTTCTTCAAATTCAGCATTTGGCGGCACTACCACAAACAATCTTTTATGATCCACCAAAGGCACAGCAAACTGACATATAAATAGCGTCTTTTCAGTGTTTTCTAATATACTTTCAACTTTATCTCCAATCAAAATATCTAAAAACCCTGTTTTCTGAGGCCAACCTAATAAAATAAGATCGGCTGTAATTTCTTTAGCGGTTCTCGAAATTCCACTGGCAGCATTATGATCGATAGTAGCATTAATTGTGACATTTGTTTCTGAAGCGGTAGTTTCTGCAATAAACTTTTCAAGTCCTTGTTTCGCCTTTACTATTTTTATTTCGGCTTCTGTAGTATTCGGCACTACAGTTAACAATGAAAGTGGATGGCTAGATTTTTTGTCCTTTATTAAAACAGCAAATTCTAAAATCTTATCAATATTGGTCATATTGGCGATAGGTATTAGAATCTGTTCGCTATTTGCTCCAGAAATTGCTGGGACTTCATCATCTCCATCGCGGATAACCATTTTTGCAGCGCTTTCAGTTGCGAAGGAAGCAACTATACATGTAATTAATATTAGAAGTACGGTACCGTTAAGAATATTTGCATCAAGAATTCCGGCATTAAACCCAACTAAAATCACAGCTAGAGTAGCCGCAGCATGAGCACTACTTAATCCGAAAATCAGTTTTCGTTGTCCTTTTGAAAATTTAAAAATAAGCTGTGTGAAAAAAGCTGCAATCCACTTTCCAGTAATAGCAACTACAGTTAAGGTTGCAGCAATAATAAGCGCCATAGGTCCACTTAAAATCACACTAACATCTACTACCATCCCCACGCTAATTAAGAAAAAAGGAATAAAAAGAGAGTTACCAATAAACTCAATGCGGTTCATCAAAGCGGAGGAATTCGGAATAAGTTTGTTAAGAGCTAATCCCGCTACGAAGGCACCAATAATAGATTCGAGCCCTGCAAGTTCTGCTAAGAAGGCAGAAAAGAAAACAACTGAAAGCACGAAGATATAATGCGAATGCTTTTCGCTTTCTAGAGTTTTAAAAAACCATTTTGCAATCCTAGGAATAACAAGAAACATAAAAGCTGAAAACAAAACAAGAGAGACTCCCAATCTAATCCAGAACTCTTGAGTAAGTCCGCCTGTGTGCGAACCTAAAATTACCGCTAGTAAAATAAGCACAGCAGTATCTGTTAAAATTGTTCCGCCTACAGTAATGGCAACTGCGATATTTTTAGAAACTCCAAGTTTACTAACAATTGGGTAAGTCACTAAAGTATGAGTAGCAAACATACTTGCGGTAAGCAAACTAGCATTTACATCGAAACCTAAAAGGTAATGACATACTGGAAAGCCAAGCGCAAGGGGAATTGAAAAGGTGAGAAATCCAAAAATTATACTTTTATTCTTGGTGGCTTTAAACTCGTTTAAATCCAATTCCAATCCAGCAATAAACATAATATATAAAAGCCCAATAGTTGAAAATACATCTACAAACAGACTGTCTTCTAATAGATTTAGACCTTCAGGGCCAATGATAATCCCTGATACAATCAAGCCGATAATTCCAGGGATTCTAATTCTGTTTAATAAAACGGGTGCCAATAAAATAATAAAAAGCACCAATGAAAATATCAATACCGGATTGTGAAGAGGCAGCTGAAAATGCTCCGTAAGCTCGTTGAGAATAGCATCCATAGGGTGTTGGTTTTGTTTTCCTAAAAGCAATCTCTAATTTTCTAAATCAGCATTATTCGCTCCTAAGGTATATCGTAAAAATAATAAATATACTTTGTGAATGGCAATAGTTATGTTACTATTCAACTTTGTTTTGCAGTAATATTAAAATTAAGTAATTACTTATTGCCTCATTGAATTCAAACCCTAACAATAAAAGGCATAAATTTGTGATCTGCATATTACACATTACGTATTTGTAATAAATTGAAAATATAGAATTGTTATGACTGAATTTTTTGAAGCGAATAAAATCCAACTTATCTACGCGGTTATAGTTATTATCGGTGTTTTTATATTGCGTTTCTTAACAGGGATTCTTCATAAACGCGTAATCATCGCCGAGCAGAAAAGATTTCCAGGAATGAAGTCTAATGCTATAAATCTAATTAAAAGGATTTTAAATTCACTTTGGTTGGTATTGGGTTTAATGGCTTTAATTTTCTTGTTTTTTGGGGAAGCTTACAAAAAACTTCAAGACGATTTTAGAATAGTAATTTACATAGGAATTGTAGCCGTTATTACCATTGTTGCTGCTTCATCTGTAAACCTATGGTTTAGACGAGCTATAGAACGAAAAACTATCGAAAATGAAGACCCGACGGCATTCAAGTTCCTACGTTATGTGGTAGTTTTTTCCGTTTATATACTTGGTTTATTAATTGCTTTATTAGCATTTCCTTCCTTAAAAGGTGTTGCACAAACTGCTCTGGGTGGTGCTGGTGTTATTGCTTTAATAGCAGGTGTAGCCTCGCAAGAAGCTTTGGCAAACCTTGTAGGTGGAGTTTTTATTATTTCGTTTAAACCGTTTAGAATTGGCGATATAATAAAAATCACCGATTCTATGGTTGGTACAGTTACCGATATTACATTAAGGCACACTGTACTTCGAAACTTCGAAAACAAAATGATTGTTATTCCGAATGCAATCATAAATAAAGAAAAAATTATCAATTATGATATTGGCGATCTTAAAATCTGTGAACGTATAGAGTTTGAAATATCCTATGAAAGCGACCTAGATCTAGCTAAAAAGATAATGCAAGAGGTATGTGAATCACATCCATTAATTCTGGACAATAGGTCGGAAATAGATATTTTGGATGGAAAACCTATTGTACGTACTGCATTAGTTTCTATTAACGCTTCCACCTTGTCTGTTCGTGCTTGGTGCTGGGCTAGAAATTATAGCGACTCCTTTAATTTAAGATGTGACATTCTGGAACAAGTAAAAAAACGTTTCGATGTTGAAGGTATAGACCTCGCCTATCCACATACCACCGTTGTTTTTAAAGATGAAGAATTGTTTAAAAACAAGAAACCAGAGAGTTAAAAGTTCAATTTTCATACTTCAGAAAGTTAAATGTAAATTTCATTTTACCTGTTAATGGAAAAAGATAAAAACGAATCAAAGACTATTGTAAAAGTTGCTTTTATAATTATTATGGTGCTTTGTATTTCAGGATATGTAAGCAGTCCATTAGCTTTGGTTGGAGGATTTCTATTCTCTTACTTTTTAGGCCATCCTTTTTTAACATTAAACAGCAAAGCAGTTAACTGGCTTTTAAAAATTGCCGTAGTCGGTTTAGGGTTTGGAATGAACCTTAAAGAAACTTTAGCTGCCGGAAAGGACGGTTTTTTATTGACTGTTTTCTCTATCATCGCCACTTTAGTTGTTGGCTATTTAGTGGGGAAGCTCTTAAAAATGAATCGTAAAACTAGTCACTTAATTAGTTCAGGTACGGCAATCTGTGGTGGAAGTGCAATTGCTGCGGTTTCACCTGTAATAAATGCTTCAGAAAAAGACATCTCTATTTCATTGGGAGTGATTTTCTTATTAAACTCTATTGCTTTAATCGTTTTTCCTCCTTTAGGGCATTTGCTTGGCCTTAGCCAGCATCAATTCGGACTTTGGTGCGCTATTGCCATTCACGACACAAGCTCTGTTGTAGGAGCTGCTTATGCTTTTGGGGATGAAGCCTTAAAAGTGGCTACAACAGTAAAACTTGCTAGAGCACTTTGGATTATTCCGCTTGCATTACTATCGGTTTATTTGTTCAAAGGAAAAGGGAAGAGCGTGAAAATTCCTTATTTTATCTTCTTATTCGTCTTGGCTATTATATTGAATAGCTATTTACCAATTCCTGAAACAATTACTACTAGTATCACCGGTATTTCAAAATCACTATTAGTACTTACCTTGTTCTTAATTGGCGCCGGACTTTCTTTAGATAAAATTAAGTCTGCTGGATGGAAACCTATGATACTCGGCTTTACCTTATGGGTTTTTATTTCGGTTAGTGCTTTATTAGCAATCTTTAGCTTGTAACCTCAACATCAAAAAGTCTTATAAAAAGACTCTGCGCCTTTGCAATTATTTAAATCGCAAAGACGCAGAGAGTTATTTTTAATTAATATGTAGTATTAAATTAATTTAAGCTGATTTATTATCTCTTGTAAAGAAACCTTCGCATCGCCAAAGAGAATACTACAATTGTCAAGTCCAAATAAATCGTTTTGAACTCCTGCATAACCTTTCCCCATGCTTCGTTTCATAACCACGACTTGATTACTTTCATGAGCTCGTATAATTGGCATTCCGTAAACGGGGCTATCTGGATTATTTTCGGCAGCTGGGTTTACAACATCGTTAGCTCCAATAACTAAAACCATATCGTATTGTGACATATTTTCGTTACCCTCATCCATTTCTTTTAAACGAGAATACTCAACGTTTGCTTCTGCAAGTAAAACATTCATATGCCCTGGCATTCTACCTGCTACTGGGTGAATAATATAATCTACTTCACAATTTCTTTTTTCTAACATCTGTTGCAATTGCCCGCAGGTGTGTTGGGCTTGAGCAACAGCCAAACCATAACCCGGAACGATTGCTACTCTTTGAGCAAACGAAAGTGCTAATGCCGTTTCTGAAACACTTATATCTTTAATTTCCTGCTCTTCTTCTGCAGCTCCTCCTTTGCTCTTTTTAAAAGTCCCAGCAAGCACTTTCATTAAAGAGCGGTTCATCGCCTTACACATTAACAATGTAAGTAAAATCCCTGCAGCTCCAACAAAAATACCACCTGCAATCATCACTTTATTGCCGTAAACAAATCCGGCGAAAGCTGTTGCAATACCTGTAATACTATTTAAAAGTGATATAACTACCGGCATATCTGCACCACCAATTGGCAAAACGAAAAGCACACCATAAACCATTGCAATAACAGCTAAGATGTACATAAACACAGTAAATTCAACAGGGATAAATCCGATAAAATAAAGCACTGGAAGCAAGAACATTAATAGTAAAAGAAATCTTGCTGAAAATATTACCAACTTAGTACGTTTGTCTTTTACTTTACCTGCCAGTTTACGCTCGGCAATAATACTACCAGTAAGAGCCACAGCTCCTGTTACTAACCCTGAAATAAGAAGGATTTTATTTCCTAATATGGCTGTTGCAGCATCCATTTGGTTGGCTTCCACTAAACCTAATAACATAGCACACCCACCCCCAGTAGCATTAAACAACGATACTAGTTGTGGCATACCTGTCATTTCTACTTTATCTGAAAGTCTTTTACCTACTACAGTTCCGACAGCAATAGCTAAAAACAATATTATTAAGTTAGTATATGGAACAGTTTCTGTGACAGCCGAAATAAATGTGATTACCACAGCTAGGGTCATCCCCGAGGCAGCTATAAGGTTACCGGTTTTTGCATTTTTAGGAGAACTCATAAATTTTAATCCACCTAAGAAGGAAAGAGTTGCTAATAAATAACCTATTTCAATGATTGCTTGCATTGGTTTTTTAAGATTTGGAAATTAGTTGGAAAGAAATCAGATTTAAGGATTAAGAGTAATCCTTCTATTTATTATTTTCTTTTTTAGGACTAAACATTTTAAGCATACGTCCGGTTACAAAGAAGCCCCCAGAAATATTTAATGTTCCAAGAAAGACTGCAATACCTCCTAAAGTGAGATTGAGGTAATCGTCTTCTGGCACGTTTAGCATTACTATAATAGCTCCTACTAAAATAACTCCACTAATAGCATTAGCACCAGACATAAGTGGGGTGTGTAAAATAGCAGGAACATTTGAAATTACTTCAATGCCAATAAAGACACAAAAAATAACAAAATAAATTTCTTGAATGTGTTGGTTGATGAAATCCATAATTTAGGCTGGTTGGAATTTGTTGATGAAATGTGGGTGTGTCCATTCTCCATTGTCCATTATTTTAGAACCTGATAACAATGGATCATCTACTGAATTTTCAGCTTTTTGTTTATATTTTAAGAAAGAGAAAAAGTTGTTGGATAGTAACTTAGAAGCTGCTGCAGGTATATCGGCAGATAGGTTTGAATTCCCTATAATTGTAACACCGTTATGCTGAATTGTTTCCTTGTTTCTAGAAAGTTCGCAGTTACCTCCTTGCTCTGCTGCAAGATCTACTATTACACTTCCAGGCATCATTGCATCTACTGAACGAGTTTCAATTAGTAAAGGTGCTTTTCTCCCAGGAATATTTGCAGTACTAACTACAATATTTGCAGTAAGAATATGATTGTGGATAAGCTCTTTTTGCTTTTTCTGATATTCTTCACTCTGTTCTACAGCATAACCACCAGCACTAGAGGATTCAGTATAACCTTCAACTTCTATAAAAGTTGCACCAAGACTTCGTACTTCTTCTCCTGCAGATTTGCGGACATCAAAAGCTTCTACTACCGCACCCAAACGACGCGCTGTTGCAATAGCTTGTAGTCCTGCAACTCCAGCACCCAAAATTAATACTTTAGCAGGAGTAAGTGTTCCCGCTGCTGTAGTAAACATTGGAAAAACTCCATTGTAAATTTCAGATGATTTTATAACCGCTCTGTAGCCGGCCAATGAAGCCATAGACGAAAGCACGTCCATAGATTGCGCCAAGGTAGTACGAGGCAATAAATCTAAACTATAGACTGTTGCTTTGTTATTTTTATAATTTTCAAATTTAGTGTCGTAAAATAGTGGATTAAAAATACCGATAAAGCAAGTATTTTCCTTTATTTCAACTTCACTAGAAGTATGGTTGATAGATATAATGGTATCCGACTTTTCGAAAATACTTTCTCGCTTCGCACTAGTTGCTCCAGCTTGTTCGTATTCTTCATCTTTAATCTGAAGCGAGTCGCCAAGTCCTGACTCAAAAAGAACATTATATTTTAACTCTGCCGTTAGGCGTTTTACTTCTTTAGGCAATAAACAAACCCGGGTATCATTAGGGGTTTTTAAAATACCTATAGTTTTGGCTTGAGTGTTTTCGCTCATATGTGAATTGAGTTTTCGGTTTTAAAAAATTACTTTAATAAAACGCTAAAATACTCTTCTTTTACTTTTCTATAGTTTTCTAAATGTTGCATATAGTTCTTTCTAAATTTTTCGTGTTCAGACACAAAAAACATATCACATTCAACATCTTCACACTCAGCAGCTCTAGGTAAACCATCTTGGTACTTTTGAAACTCAATTATTTTTAAATCGTTTACTTCTTTTTCCTTTAGGAATTTCTCTAGCACAGCTTGTGAATCTTCTTTGGTTGTAAGTTGGGCTTTACCTAGATCTACTAGATTAGTTATTTCTTTACCAATGTAATTTAAATGATCTAACCAGTTTTCAAGCTCAACATAATTGTTTTTATAAGCTATTGATTCAGGGGAATCGTGATTGTAAATCTGCATGATACTCTTTTTTTTAAGTTTATTAAAGCAGTTAATTACAAAAACTCCTTTGTAACTAACCACTCTTAAATTATTTAAAGGTCTTGCCTTTTATTATAACAATACGTCTATATCTATAGGTTTTTCTGCTTGTTGAACGCTTGTAATTAGCAATTCTTTTGAACCATTAGGAAATTTCCAAATTACAGAATCGCCTTGCGCATATCCCATTACAGCTGCACCCATTGGAGCCAAAATCGAAATTTTATTTGCCGCTATATCACGTTCGGTAGGAATTACCAATTGAAATTGATTTTCCCAAGTACCAGATTTAACCGTAACTACACTGTTAAAGCGAATTACATCATCAGGCATTTCATCGTTATCGCAAATACGAGCTACAGTCATTTCTGTACTCAATTTTTTCAACGATTCTTTTGTGTTTTCGTCTTTATAATAGCCGGAAACATTTAATAGACGCTTTAAAAAGACGTATTCCTTTTTTTCTAATATCAAATTTCCATATTTCATGGTTCCTTTGTCTGTTTTAAAAAAAGATAGTTCATCACAGTGCTTTATAAAAAACAATATGTGAGGAGGATGAACTATCTTGTATAAGTTGGTAAAAGATTATGGAAATATACCTCTAAGTATATAAGCTTTTTCAATACGCTCTATAGCTATACTGAAAGCTGCTGTTCTCATATCTGTTTTATTTTCTTCTGTGTATTTAAGAACTTTTTCAAATGAAGTACGAAGTTTCTTTTCAAGCTTTTCTAGAATCTCATCCATTTGCCAAAGCTCTCCGTTACGGTTTTGAAGCCATTCAAAATAACTTCCAATTACACCTCCTGAATTACATAGAATGTCTGGAATAATAGTTATTCCACGTTCCATTAATATTTTTTCTCCTTCAACATCTGTAGGACCATTTGCTCCTTCAGCAATTAAAGTTGCTTTTATTGTATGTGCGTTATGCTTAGTTATTTGATTTCCTAATGCTGCTGGAATACAGATGTCGCAATCTATACTGAAAAAATCTTTACTGTCAAATGGTTTTGCTTCTGGGAAACCTAAGATGCTTCCATTGTTTGAAACGCTATAGTTGAAAAGATCTTCTGTAGAAATACCTTCTTGATTTTGAATACTTCCAAAAGCATCTTGTACACCTACCAATTTGGCACCTTCAATTTCTAGGAAGTGTGAAGCCCAATAGCCCACATTACCGAAACCTTGAACGATGTACTTTTTTCCTGCTAAACTAATATTATTCTTTTCTGCCCAGAATTTAATAGTTAAGAAAACACCGTAACCTGTAGCTCGGTCACGACCTTCTAAACCACCACTTCCTGTTGGCTTTCCTGTAACAACGTGCTGGTTTTTTGAACGCTCACTAGTACTTTTAGTACTCATATAAGTGTCGGCAATCCACGCCATTGTTTGAGCGTTTGTATTTACATCTGGAGCAGGAATATCGTGCTCAGGTCCTATGTTTTCACCTAAAGCATAAGTAAACCTACGGGTAATACGCTCTAATTCATTTTTAGAAAACTTTGAAGGATCTATTTGAATCCCTCCTTTTGCACCTCCATAAGGCAAACCTGCCAACGAAGTTTTCCAAGTCATCCACATCGCCAATGCACGTGCAGCATCAATATCTACAGTAGGGTGGTAACGAAGACCTCCTTTGTATGGCCCAAGTGCATTGTTATGCTGAACTCGATACCCTGTAAATATTTCCACGTCGCCATTATCCATACGAACTGGAAAATTTATAATAATTTCGGTGTTAGTAATACTTAGGATTTTGCGAACATTTGGATTCAGATTTATAATATCTGCTGCATGGTTGAATTGCTCCAACACATTGTCCAACATCCCTCTTTTTAATGGCTTTGGTTTTTCCACTGTTTGTTCGTTTATCATTTTAATTAATTTTAATTAGCTGCCATTTCTGGCTTCCTTTTTAATAAAGGCTTCGGTGCGTTTTGCTGAAATTTCTCAAAATCGCCACAGATAAACACCAAGCTTGGATTATGCGTAAACACAAAACAAGTAACGTACGAACGTTTGATAACATAAATTTCTTATGCTTTCTCCTGCTTATATATTACTTAAATATTTTATCGGCAAGGCGCGTGCCATCTATTATTTTATAGTCATAAATTTACACAAACAATTGAAACCACAGGCCTTTAGACGATTTTTTACATTAAAAAATTTAGGCTATACTCTGGGGAAAATTTTCTCAGGTGGGGAGAAATTCCCCAACCTAAAATGAAGGATGATATGAAAGGTTAAAAGTTTTTTGAAAGAGCCTAGCTGCTATTCTTTAATTTTACCGCGAAGTGTCTTTCGGTCGATATTGAGAATTTCGGCAGCTTTAGTTTGATTATTATTTGTGGCCTCTAGCACTTTTTGGATATAAATCTTCTCCATTTCTTTTAAAGAAAGTAAATCGCTGTCAGGAAAGTCTATCTGATATTTAAGTGTTTCAGGCAAGTCTTTTACGCCAATTGTTCGATCGCACATAATTACCGCACGCTGGATTACATTTTCCAATTCCCGAATATTTCCTGGCCAATCATACCGCTGTAATAAGGCTTGCGCATCAGAATCTAGTGTAACGTAACGATCTTTGTATTCATTTCCATATTTAAACAAAAACTTATCTGCTAATAACGGAATGTCCTCTTTTCGCTCGCGAAGTGGCGGTACATTTATTTCTACAACTGTTAATCGATAAAAAAGATCTTCTCTAAAAGTCTCCTTCGCAATCATATCTTTTAAATCGCTATTTGTTGCTGCAATTACACGAACATCAATTTTTTCTGTTTTTCTTTCACCTACTTTCATCACCTCTTTCTCCTGTAAAACTCTTAAAAGTCGGGTTTGAACAGATAATGGCGCATTTCCAATTTCATCTAAAAAAATAGTACCACCTTCTGCAGCCTGGAAAAAACCATCGCGGTCTTCATTAGCCCCTGTAAACGCTCCCTTTACATAACCAAAAAGTTCTGATTCTAATAGATTTTCAGGGATTCCTCCGCAGTTAACCGCAATAAACGGCGCACGAGAAAACTTACCATTATAGTGAATTGAACGAGCTACCAACTCTTTTCCTGTCCCACTTTCACCACTTATAAATATTGTGGCCTTGTTGTCTTTTACCCTATCAATTATCTGAAGTACATTTTTAATTAACTGACTCTCCCCGATAATTTCATTGTACCTTTTTGTGTCAACTGATTCTGTAGATTTCTTTCTTTTTGACCTGGTTGAAAGTGATTTTAAAACTCCTTGTTTTAATTCTTCTTTGGTAAAAGGTTTTACCAAATAATCCACGGCACCAGACTTAATAGCTGAAAGGGCATCTTGAATAGAAGGGTAGCCTGTAACCACCAATTTAGGCATATTAGGATAGTGTTCTGAAACAAATTGAATAAGTTGAAATCCATCAACTTCAGGCATTTTTAAATCGGTAATAAGTAAGTCTATATCCGTGTCGCGTAAGATAGCTACTGCTTCTTTTACCGAAACAGCTTTATACGTATGATATCCTAACGAATGTAGATGCCGCTGTATAAGCTCAAGGATATTTATATCATCATCAACTATCAATATGTTTTCCTTTTGCAGCATCTGTTTTTAATGTTTTTGAAATGTAATTACAAAAATAGCACCTCTAGGATTATTATCCTGATAATCAATGGTAGCACGATGACTTCTTATAATTCCGTGCACAACACTCAACCCAAGTCCTGAACCATCTCCAACAGATTTTGTCGTGTAAAATGGTTGAAAAATTCTATCAACATTCTCATCTGGAACACCAGGTCCTTCATCAGAAATTTTTAAGATTATACTTTTATTTTTCTGTTCCAATGAAATTGTAATCAACCCATCTTGAGGAGAAAAGTAAATGGCATTTAAAGTTAGATTGAAAATTACTTGAGTAAGCTGAATAGTATCGGCCTTAAGCATAACTGGCTCATCAGGAAGTATCACCTTACACCTAACTTCGTTCTTTTTAAACGTAGGATCAAGTAAGTTTACGGCATCTCTAATTACAGGAACAATATCTGTTTGATCCAGATTTTGTGGCATTTCACAAGCAAAAAACATCAGTTTTTTAACTACTTCTCTTGAGAAAATTGCGCTATTAATTATTTTATCGAGGTCTTTGCTCGTTTGAGTGTTTTCAGTCTCTTTACTTTTTAGTAATTCTGCAAAACCAAGAATATTAGCAAGAGGGGTATTGAGTTCGTGAGCAATTCCCGCAGTAATTTCACCCAAAATACTCAATCGGTCTGCGTGTTCCATTTTTCGCTTTAGAACCGTTTCATTTTCTCGAATTGACACGCGCTCTAACAAATCACCAACATTAATTGCCACAGTATCTAACAACTGTTTTTCTTCTTTTAAAAAATCTTCTTTAGAGTATTTATTCGAAGGATAGTGCACTTTAATATACCCTTTCGGCTCATTAAAAACTTTAATGTTGCTTTCAATGGTAACACTGGTTTTAGGCAGCGCATTTGAAATAAGATGAAATGGATGCGAGTTTATTTCAACAGTAGTATGCTTGTTAAATTGAAAAGACTTCCTAAGACTCAATACAATCGAGTATAGAGTTTTATCTAATTCGTTATAATCGTTGTTTACAATTATAGACGAAACCTCATACAAACAGGTGAGTTCTTTGAGACGCTCGGTAAGATTTTCTTCTGGTGTCATAAAAGATAATAGATCTTTTTCAAAGGTATCAAAATAAAAGCTTCGTAGGGTTTTAGTAGTAGTTTCACTTGAAAAAACCGAATAAAAAAACTGTTTAAGACTTCAAATACGTCTTAAACAGTTTTTATAAAATGCCTTAAGTTTTATATCTATTATGAAAATAGATTAATCGAAAGGTCTAAATTCAAATTTTTGTCCTCCAACTGAAACCTCAGCCATTAATCCTTCTTTCGGAAGTGTAAATACGGCTACACCATCGGTATATGTTACATCAAATGAAGGTGGACTTTGGTTTACAGCAATGGCTGATAAATTCGATCCAAAACGAAATTTATTATTCATAAAGTCTTCAACAGCTTTATCTGTTTTTAAGAAAACAATTTCGCTAAAGGCTTTTCCTCCAATTTGGGCTCCCACATCAAGTTGTTTCATACTGGCCATACCTACAAGTTGACCTTGTTCGTAAACTGCTCCATTACCAGATGCAGCCCCAATAATTACAGCTCCTTTACCTACATTTGGAAAAATTACATAGGCTTTTGCATCATCAAAATAGCGTTGAAGTTTTGGGTTTACTTCTAGAAAAGCAGCTTTCGCATTTTCAGCATCTGCAACTACCCTTTTATCATCGACGGCTTGCGCAAATAATGATACACTAAAAAATAGCATCATTACCATTAATATGTTTTTAGTTTTCATAATCTTACTTTTTATTATTTAAGCCTAAAATTAATTCTTTCACAAAAAAGGATAGGTTAAAAGAGTGTTAGATTAAATATAATTATATGCCAATAGGCTATTAAAAAGGAAGGGGCTGCAATATTTATTTGAGATCTTTTTTTACTAAAAGATAAAAGTCATTGTCTAATGGAAGATATCCTTGGTCGTATAAATAATAATAGGTAGAACCTGATTTTGTGGTATAGGTGCTTGTGAAGTATTCAAAACTAAACCCTTTTCTTTGAAGTGTACTTTTTGTGGTTTTGGTTTTATCTTCTTTGTTTAACTCTTCGAGAATACGATAGTTTTTACGGAGTCGGTTATTTATATTTCTAACTAAGTTTTTACTGTCCTTATTAAGTGAATTATTATAGGAATTACGACAAGCGTCGCTGCAGAATTTCTTGTCTGCGCGACCTATAATTTTACCCCCGCATTCTGGACATTTTCGCTCCATAGTCTAAATATAAAAAATTCAAGGATCAATTTCCAATTTAAAAATCTGAAATTCAGCTATTTTAGAAATTCATCTCTTGATCTTTAGGTTTTAATTGGTATTAATTTTCACTTAATATGAAATCTATAAATAGCTTCCAATTTCAAAAATACTCCGCCACTTAAAGTAGGATTTAATTGTGTTCTATTATCGCCAAAACTAAAGGCAGAAAGACCTAAATCAATCTTTTCGCCTTCGGCATACATTTCATATTTATTGGTAGAATATCCAACCTTTGCACGTAGCAACACACTTTCTTGTAAAGCATTAAATTGTAAATAACTTGCAAATTCTAATGAACTTAAATCGGCGTAAAGTGTTTTGATGTTTTCATAATGAACATTATAACTGCGTCCAATTCCAAAGTAGTCAATTCCAACGGTTGTAGCACCTAGCTTGTAACTAACATCTGCTGCAATTGGCAGACTCATATCCATTTCAAATCGTTTGTTTGGGCTTAGATAATACCATCCTAAAATAGGAGTAGTAAACAACCCAAAAGCTTCTTGAGACCCATAAAACCCAAAGCGATAGGTAAGGTTTTTGTTCTTTTTTAATTTTAACAAGGCAAAGGCTCCAAGAAAAAAGTCATCACTAGAAATATCATGGTAATCTGAAGCAATTTTAGGCAACAAAACTATTGTTGTACTCCATTTTTCCGACCATGTAGAGGCCATTCCTAATTTCAAATTCGTACTGTAAAGATTTGAAAATTTTGATTCGGGAAATAATTGAACCTTATTAAAGCTGAAATCAGCTCCAGTAATTAATGCGTGGTTTTCGTTTAAAACTAAAGGAAATGTGAAGCCAACATCAAAAAAATCAACATTTGTATCACTGTCGGAATCTTTAAAATTATTATTTAAAGTTTGCCCATATCCTATTCGGAATAGATCCACATATTCTTGTGCAGAAATTGAAAGCGGAAACAGAAAAACGAGAAGTAATAGTTTTTTCAATATATGTAGAATAAAATGGTAAGCAAGTTTATCGTTTTAAAGATAAAATAAATATTTACTAGAACGTAAACCAGTCCTCCATTTTATTGTCTACAGCTTCATTGATATGAATATATTCGTTGCTTTTTGAATTATACTTATAGTCTTTACTCCAAGTTGGAAAGTTTTCTGCTAATTGTTTTAATGCCTCACAAACGTATAAAACTTCAGCATTAGTTGTTGTTGGACTAAAAGACATCCTTATCCACCCTGGTTTATGCGATAAATCTCCAGAGTCTATTTCACAAGTAATACTATTTGAAGTTTCTTGATCTACGTGAAGCAAATAATGGCCATAAGTGCCTGCGCAAGAACAACCTCCACGAGTTTGAATTCCGAAATAATCATTTAAAATTTTCACACCAAGATTGAAGTGTAAATCATCTATATAAAAGCTGATTACCGCCAATCTATCTTGAATATTGGGCGCGAGTATGTTTAGGTTTGGGATTTTATTGAGTTTTTCAAAAACTATATCTAAAATTTCGTGTTCGCGTTTTAAAATATTTTCAACTCCCATTTTTTCTTTCAAACGAATTGAAAGCGCTGTGCGAATAGTTTGTAAAAATCCTGGGGTACCGCCATCTTCACGAGTTTCGATATCGTCAATATATTTATGATTCCCCCAAGGGTTTGTCCACGATACAGTTCCTCCTCCTGGGTTATCAGGAATAGTATTTTTATAAAGATTATTATTAAAAATTAGCACACCACTACTTCCAGGACCTCCCAAAAATTTATGCGGCGAAAAGAATATCGCATCCAGGTGAGCACCTTCTTCTTCTGGGTGCATATCAATTGAAATATACGGCGCAGAACAAGCAAAATCTACAAAACAAAGGCCTCCTTGCGCGTGCATCAATTTTGCAATTTCGTGGTATGGCGTCTGAATTCCTGTTACGTTAGAGCAAGCAGTAACTGCAGCAATCTTTATAGGTCGGTCTGCGTGTTTTTTTAGAATTTCTTCAAAAGTTTCTAGACAAACTAAAACATCATCATTTGGTGGAATTACAACAACATCTGCTATAGTTTCTAACCATGAAGTCTGATTGCTGTGGTGCTCCATATGAGTAACAAAAACCACAGGTCTTATTTCGTCAGGAATCTTAGTGTACTTTTTAATATTCTCAGGAATTTTCAATCCAAGAATACGTTGAAACTTATTTACAGCTCCCGTCATTCCGCTACCAGAGGTAATTAACACATCATTTTGGTTGGCATTAACGTGCCTTTTAATAATGTTTCTAGCCTCGTGGTAAGCTCTAGTCATAGCCGTTCCCGTTACGGATGTTTCGGTATGCGTATTAGCTACAAAAGGCCCAAAGTCTTTTAGAAGTTTTTCTTCAATGGGCGCATACAAACGACCACTTGCTGTCCAGTCGGTATAAATTATCTTTTTGCTTCCGAATGGCGAAGTAAAGCTTTGATTGATACCAACAATATTATTTCTGAAAGTCTCAAAATACTTTTCCAGCGCGCTAGCCTCTATATTTTTTTCAGAAGTTATCACTGTCTAAAATTTAAATGTTATTATTTATCGAAGGCACCTACACCATTTTGAAGCCAATCGTAATACTCCTCAATATCTGGAGTATAACCTACTGGATCTATTAAATTTTCTTCGTTGTGATCCATTAACACATAGAATGGCTGTGCGTTTGCTTTATATCTTAAAATTTGGAATTCACTCCATTTTTGACCGATATACTTCAACTCCTTTCCAGATATTTCCGAAATGTACTTTTCTCCTTCTGGCAATGGTCTTTTATCATCAACATAAAGTGAAATAAGAACTACGTCGTTATTCAGTAACTTTAATATTTTAGGTTCACTCCAAACGCGTTCTTCCATTTTACGACAGTTTACACAAGCGTGCCCCGTGAAATCTACCAATACAGGTTTTCCAACTTTTTTAGCATATGCCAATCCAGTTTCATAATCGTGGAATGCCAAAATATCGTGTGGTCCAAGATGAGCTCCTTCAGGGAATTCAGCTGTAGTAGCGCTTCCACCGCTACCTAATTTTGTGTAACCTACACCATAAGGAGATTCGCTGTACTGCATTGGAGGTGGGAAACCACTAATTAGTTTTAGAGGAGCACCCCACAATCCTGGTATTAGATAAATAGTAAATGCAGCAACAATTAATCCTATGCTTAGACGCCCTACCGATAATCTGTCGATAGGTGAATCGTGTGGTAATTGGAATTTTCCGAATAAGTAAAGCGTTAAAGCTCCAAAAACAGCAATCCAAATTGCTAAGAATACCTCTCTTTCTAACCAATGTAGTTGAAGAACTAAGTCTGCGTTTGAAAGGAATTTAAATGCTAATGCCAATTCTAAGAATCCTAAAAACACTTTTACTGTGTTTAACCATCCACCAGATTTTGGAAGTGAATTCATCCACCCTGGGAATGCTGCGAACAATGCAAATGGCATTGCTAACGCTAATGAGAATCCGAACATCCCAACAAAAGGAGCAATTCCCCCTTTAGAGGCAGCTTCTACTAGCAATGTTCCAATAATAGGACCTGTACATGAAAAAGAAACAATGGCTAATGCCAGTGCCATAAAGAAAATCCCAATTATACCTCCTCTATCTGCTTGTTTGTCTACTTTATTTGCCCAAGAGTTAGGAAGCATTATTTCAAAAGCACCTAAAAATGAAAGTGCGAATATTACTAGTAATATGAAGAAAAAGAAATTAAACCATACGTTTGTTGATAAGGCATTAAGCGCATCAGCTCCAAAAAACCAAGTTACAATCGCTCCTAAGAATACATAAATTACAATAATTGCAATACCGTAAATAATAGCATTTTTAATTCCCGCTGCTCTAGATTTACTTTGTTTCGTAAAAAAGCTAACAGTCATCGGAATCATTGGAAATACACAAGGTGTAAGCAATGCAGTAAACCCAAAAAGGAAAGCAACAACAAATATTGTCCAAAGTCCTTTACTCTCTTGTTTTTTAGTTTGCTCAACCGCAGCCTTAGAAGAGTCTGACGAATTTGCCGTTCCTTGTATTGTATCTGTAGTAGTTACATTTTCTAGAAAATCGGTAGTGGAAGGAACAATTTCTTCAACATTCTTTTCTTCCTCTTTTACGTCATCAGATTTAGAATCATCTTTATCCACAACTGCTATTGCTGAATCTGAATCATTTTTAGGGTCTGGAATTTTAAAAACAAGATCTACATAGTTTGGTGGCAAACAACGAGTATCGTCACACACCATGAATTCAACTTCACCTTTTATAGTGGTTCCTTTATCACCTGTTAATTGTACACGTTGAGTAAATGTAGCAGTGTTTGAGAAGAAAGTAATTATCATATCAAACACAGGGTCCATTTCTGTAACTCCCTTCCCTTCTTTTACTTTTCCTATAGTTTTGTAAGCATTATTTTCTTCAAAAGTAAAAACGGTTGGTAGGGGTCCTCCCTCTGGAACTACTTGTGAATAAAGATGCCAACCACCTTCAATTGTAGCTTTTGAAATTAAATCGTATTCTGATTCTGATATTTTTTTTACACTAGTAGACCATTTTACTGGGTCTAATATTTGAGATTGAACTGTAGAAATCGAAACAATAGTTAAGAGGAGGTAGAGAAAAAATTTGTTCATTTTCAATTTTTGAATTTTTCCCAAAAAACCGATAGCCAATGACCTACGTATTTTTATTGGGGAGTTAATTACAAGTCACTAAAATTTTAAACCCTAAAAAGGTAATCCACAAATATATTGATATCTTCCGTTTTCAATTACTAAAATTTAAATATTCTACAGTATTAACATTAGTCCATTAGCTTAACATTATTTAATCCCAAATTTGAAATGAGGATTTTGATTTAGTTCAGGGTTAAATTTCATAAACTCTAGATCTGTAAAAAATCTGTTAATCACTTTATTATTTGGATAATACGCATTACTTTCGCCGCCTTTACAATAAAATATATAAATCTAAGTTTTGATGAAAGTATTATATCTCAACTTTATTTATAAAACAATTTAATTTAAAACCACGATTATGAATTTTAAAAAATTAATTTTTCTTTTTACACTTGCTCTTGCAACAATTAGCTGTAGTAGTGATGATGATGGTCCAGGACCTTACGTATTTAATAATGATAACCTTTCAGGTAACTACAAAACAACATTATTAACAGGCGATATTGAGCAGACTTACACTGTAAATGGAACAGAAGTAAAATCTATTACTAAAATTGTTGGTGATACTTTTCAAATGACTACAGTATTTGGAGCTAATGGTTCTTATAGTGCTTCAGGACAATACCGTATTGAAACTAAAATCACAACAGCTGGTAACACTACTACCGATTCTGAAATTATCGTTGTAGATGATGAAGGTACATATTCTATTAGTCCAGATAAAAAGAGACTGACTATTACAATTGACGGTAATTCTGAAACTTTTGATGTTTCTCTTTTCAATGAAACAAAATTGAACTTAAAAAGAGAAATTAACGAAACGATTAATGATGTTCCTACTGTAGGTAGTTTCAAAGTAAACTATGAGCGCATCTAAGGCATTAATTAACCTTATTAAAAAGTCGTCTAAAATTAAGTTTTAGACGACTTTTTTTATTGAATAATTTTTGAAGACACCTCTTTACAAACACTAATTGAATTAGTAACGCTTCTACTTCAAATTTTGCCTTTAGTCTCTGCTACTCAATTCTGTAAAATTGCTTATTTTTGCACCCTGTCTACAAAAAGGGCATAAAAACCATTACAACACCCAACTTATGAGCACAAAATTTAAAGAATACAAAGGGCTAGACCTCCCTAAACTGGCGGAAGAAGTACTCGATTTCTGGAAAGATGAAAACATTTTTGAACAGAGTATTTCCATTCGTGAAGGAGCAGAACCATTTGTATTTTTTGAAGGACCACCATCTGCAAATGGTCTTCCAGGAATACACCACGTTATGGCGCGAGCTATAAAAGACATCTTCTGTCGTTATAAAACCCAAAAAGGATATAAAGTAGATAGAAAAGCTGGGTGGGATACTCACGGTTTACCTATTGAGTTGGGAGTAGAAAAAGAATTAGGAATTACCAAAGAAGATATCGGCAAAAAGATTTCTGTTGAAGAATATAACGCTGCTTGTAAAAAAGCCGTGATGCGATATACAGATGTTTGGAACAACCTTACCGAACGCGCAGGTTATTGGGTAGATATGGAAGATCCATACATTACCTATGAACCAAAATACATGGAAACTGTTTGGTGGCTTTTAAAGGAAATCTACAACAAAAACTTAATTTATAAAGGCTATACAATTCAGCCGTATTCACCGAAAGCGGGAACAGGATTAAGTTCACACGAGCTTAACCAACCTGGAACTTATCAAGATGTTACAGATACAACCGTTGTTGCTCAGTTTAAAGCAATCTCTGAAACCCTCCCAAGCTTTCTATCGGAAGAGTCAAAAGATATTTGGTTTATAGCTTGGACTACAACTCCTTGGACACTGCCAAGTAACACAGCACTAACTGTAGGTCCAAAAATTGATTATGTATTAGTAAAAACATTTAACCAATACACGTTTGAGCCTATAAACGTAATCTTGGCTAAAAATCTAGTTGCTAACCAATTCTCTAATAAATACGAGAAAGTAACAAATGCAGAAGCGTTAGACGCATACAATAAAGAAGATAAAAACATTCCATATTTAGTTGTAAAGGAATTTAAAGGATCGGAATTAGTGGGTATTAAATATGAGCAGTTATTAGATTATGCTCAACCTCACGACAATCCCGAAAATGCTTTTAGAATAATTGCAGGAGATTTCGTTACCACAGAAGACGGAACAGGTATAGTACATACAGCCCCAACTTTTGGTGCAGATGATGCGAAAGTTGCAAAAGAAGCAGTTCCCGAAGTTCCTCCAATGCTGGTGCAAGACGAAAACGGAAACCTTGTACCTCTAGTAGATCTTCAAGGAAAATTCCGTCCAGAGATGAAGGAGTTTGCTGGTAAGTATGTGAAAAATGAATATTATGACGATGCTGATGTACCAGAAAAGTCTGTTGACGTTGAAATCGCCATTAAATTAAAAATTGAAAACAAGGCATTTAAAGTAGAGAAATACCTTCACAGCTATCCTAACTGTTGGAGAACAGACAAACCTATTTTATACTATCCATTGGATTCTTGGTTTATTAAAGTAACCGAGTTCCGCGATAGAATGCACGAATTAAACAAAGAAATAAACTGGAAGCCTAAAGCCACAGGTGAAGGCCGTTTTGGTAATTGGCTTGCAAATGCTAACGATTGGAACCTTTCACGATCACGCTATTGGGGAATTCCTTTGCCAATTTGGAGAACCGAAGACGGAAAAGAGGAAATTATAATTGGTTCAATTGAAGAACTGAAGGCCGAAATGCAAAAAGCGGTTTCTGCAGGATTGATGGAGAAGGACATTTTTGAAAATTTCAAAGTTGGAGATTTCTCAAAAGAAAACTATGATAAGGTTGACCTTCATAAAAACATAGTTGATGGAATTACACTTGTTTCTCCAAGTGGAAAGCCAATGAAGCGCGAATCAGATTTAATTGATGTTTGGTTTGATAGTGGAAGTATGCCTTACTCACAGTGGCACTATCCTTTCGAAAACAAAGAAAAAGTTGAAAAAACTTGGCGCCAAGCAGATTTCATTGCGGAAGGAGTTGACCAAACTCGTGGCTGGTTCTACACACTTCACGCAATTGCTACTATGATTTTTGATGATGTAGCATATAAAAACGTAGTTTCAAACGGACTTGTATTAGATAAAAACGGTCAGAAAATGAGTAAGCGTTTAGGAAATGCTGTAGACCCATTCGAGACTTTAGATAATTACGGTCCAGACGCTACACGTTGGTATATGATAAGCAATGCCAACCCTTGGGATAATTTAAAATTTGACCAAGACGGTATTTCAGAAGTGCGAAATAAATTCTTCGGAACACTATATAATACGTACAGTTTTTTCAGTTTATATGCTAATCTCGATAATTTTAAGTATCTTGAAGAAGACATAGCCTTAGAGGAAAGACCTGAAATTGACCGTTGGATACTTTCTGAATTACATACACTTATTCAAAAAGTGGATGAATATTATTCAGATTATGAGCCGACAAAGGCTACACGTGCAATTTCAGAATTTGTACAAGAGAATTTGAGCAACTGGTTTGTTCGATTAAGTAGAAGAAGATATTGGAAAACAGCTCGACCAAATCAAAATGGCGGAAGCACTAGCAACATCGATAAACTTTCGGCTTACCAAACGCTTTACACTTGTCTTGAAACCGTTGCTAAATTAGGTGCGCCTGTAGCTCCATTTTTTATGGATAGGCTTTACAAAGACTTAACAGAGGGGACATCTAGAGATAAAAAAGCCTCAGTACATTTGACCGATTTTCCAAAGGCCGATGCTGCGTTCGTTGACAAGAAACTAGAACACAAAATGCAAAAAGCGCAAACAATATCGTCATTGGTATTATCGTTGCGCCAAAGAGAGAAGATTAAGGTACGTCAACCACTTCAGAAGATAATGATTCCTGTATTGGATGATTCTGATAAAGAAGAAATACTAGCTGTTTCCGATTTAATAAAAAGTGAAGTAAACGTAAAAGAGATAGAGCTTATTGACGAAGGATCTGGTATATTGGTAAAACAAATAAAGCCAGACTTTAAGGTGCTAGGACCACGTTTTGGGAAAGATATGAAAGCTGTAGCAGCAGCAATTTCAAAATTTGACCAACAACAAATTGCAGAAATTGAAAAAGAGGGGGAAATAACTGTACTTATTAATGAAATAAATACTAAATTGGCACTTGAAGATGTAATTATTAGCTCTCAAGATATAGAAGGCTGGTTAGTAGCAAATGCTAATGGTATCACAGTAGCATTAGACGTTACAATAACACCAGATTTAAAAAATGAAGGTATAGCTCGTGAGCTCGTAAACAGAATTCAAAATCTAAGAAAAGATAGCGGGTTTGAAGTTACAGACAAAATAAAAGTTACACTTCAAAACAACGAAATATTAGAAACTGCTGTGACACAATACATGCAGTATATTAAAGAAGAAACACTAACAGAGGTTATGCAGTTTCAACCAAATTTACAGGACGGAACGGAAATTGCATTTGATGAAATTGAAACACTTATTAGTATTATAAAACATTAGATTATGACTGACACAGAAAAAACCAGATATTCAGATGCTGAGCTAGAAGAGTTTAGAGCACTTTTAAATGAAAAAATCGCTAATGCAACTGAACAACTAGAACTTATCCAAAGTGCTTATAAAAACGATAGCAATAACGGTACAGACGATACTTCACCTACATTCAAAGCTTTTGATGAAGGAAGTGAGGTTATGAGCAAGGAAACTTCTTCACAGTTGGCTATTCGCCAAGAAAAGTTTATCCGTGACCTTAAAAACGCATTAGTGCGTATTGAAAACAAAACTTATGGAATTTGCCGTGTTACAGGTAAGTTGATAAACAAAGAGCGTTTAAAACTTGTTCCACACGCTACATTGAGTATTGAGGCTAAAAACTTACAAAAGTAATTTAGACCGCTGACTTATTTTAAAATCATCAATTGCCCCGAGAAATTCGGGGCTTTTTTTATGGAATACAATTTCAGAAATCCTCAATTGAAGAAAGTATAATTGCCAATTGTTCATTTAAATCACTTCCTATTGAAACTGAAAGAAATAACCAAAGTGTTTCAGTACTAAGTATAGATAAATATTACTATTTTTGCCGTCATTCTCAAAAGATATGCTATTGGAAAACCCTGTTTTTTAAAGTAAAATTTTGAAACAATGGTTCTCTAAAACTGTATAGCTGAAAAGCAATTGCCTAAAAAATTATGAGTATTAAAAAAGCCTCTCTCATTATTATTTTGATCTTATTGATAGATCAAATTTCAAAATATTACATCAAGACTAACTTTATGTTAGGCGAAGAAATTCGTGTTTTCGATTGGTTCCGAATACTGTTTGTAGAAAATGAAGGTATGGCTTGGGGCGCTAAAATTCCTGGAGAATACGGCAAACTTTTTTTAACTCTATTTAGGATTGTAGCTATTGGCGGAATTGGGTATTGGTTGTGGGACTCTGTTAGAAAAAACGCTCCTAAGATTTTAATTTTATGTATCTCCTTGGTTTTTGCTGGCGCCTTAGGTAATATAATAGACTCGGTGTTTTATGGTATTATTTTTAACGACAGCTATGGACAGGTAGCAACTTTATTCCCGGAAGAGGGTGGATATGGAACACTGTTTCACGGAAAAGTAGTAGATATGCTATACTTCCCATTATACGGAGGAACACTACCAGAATGGATTCCTTTTTTCGGAGGAACGTATTTTACATTCTTCGACCCTGTATTCAATATTGCTGATTCTGCTATTAGCGTTGGGGTTATTTTATTACTTCTTTTTAATAAAACCGCGTTTCCGAAAAAGGAGCAGATTACTGAATAATAAAACATCTTACATTACGCAAGCGACTATAAGTAGCATTTATTTAAATGATTGAGTACCCTTAGGTGTTACACAATAATCTAGTGGAATATCTGTGTTTTCGTAAGGAATTTCAGATTCAGCATCAAAAAAGGAAAGTCCAATAAATACTGCTGTAGTCTTACATTTATTTAAAAACCTATCGTAAAAACCTTTTCCGTAACCTATCCTATTTCCTTTTTTATCGTAAGCTAATAAAGGAACAAAAACCACATCTATTATTTCTGCCGGCACTTCTATTCCTGAAACAGGTTCCGGAATCCCATATTCTGAAGTTTTTAAAGCAGTATTTTCCTGTAACAATATATTTTTCATTTCACCTGAAGAAAACTCAGCTTTGGGAACGATAATGCTTTTATCCTTTCCTTGTAATATATGCAAAAGGTACTCCGTATTAACCTCTTGTTTTCCTGTGATAGTAAGAAAAATATGATAGTTGGTTTTATCCCAAATTGGCAGTTTTAAGGCTTGGTTTGCTATCTGCAGGCTCATATCATCAATAGCTTCATCAGAAAGGCTTTTGCGTAATTCTTTATATTTTTTTCGCAATGTGGGTTTATCGAGCATAATTCAGGCCATATAATACAAGTAACATTAGTCAGAAATAATATAACTAAGATTTACTGTAATTATTTATTTATTACACAAATATAGGGATTGGAGTCTCTCTTTTTTATTCATATTTTGGGAGAAATCAAGAAATAAAAAAAGAGAGGCTAAAACCTCTCTCTTTATACAAATTTGAAATATTATATTATTCCTGACTTTTCATTAAAATAGCTTCCACACGTTGCTGCAAGCTTTCATCATTTTGAATTAATCCCGCAAGTGCTTCAAAACGTTCCATCGTTAAGCCAGTAGCAATAATTCTCTGACTTGCTTCTTTTTCTAATTCTGGTTGCAATTTTTGCATTTTTTCAATTGCACTTTGGTGCTTTTTTATTTCTTCTTCTGTGGCTTCAACCTTTACCTCTGGATTCATACTAGCTTGCTGAATTGCACTAAAGCGTTGTACATCTATTCCTTCTGCTTCAATAATTTGAACCATCTTTTGTTGTGCCGTTTGATTTTGAACTTGTAATTCTATATAAGCATTGGCAAATTTTGTTAACTCTGCCTCACTAACTTGGTTATCTTGGGCAAAAAGACCAAAAGTCCCCAACATTGTTACAAATAAAAATACACTTTTAAGTTTTACTGATTTTAACATAATTGATATTTAAAGATAAAATGATTAGAAGAATTGACTCAATAATAAGATAGGTCTAAATGAGAAATCAATGTCAATTGTCAATTCCGAAAGCTTCAAAGCTAACTGCATCATTAAAGTCTACCAATAAAAATCACTTTATTAACTTAAATTTAGTAGTATTTTATGATTCATAAGACTGAATCATAGCTTATTACGAAACGTTTGCGTAGAAAAAATTCTACTTAGCATTAAACTATTTCGAGATTTTCTTCTTCAGATTCTGAAGTATTTGGAGTAATTGCTGTAGAGATGTGAAATATTGCATCCCCTTGATTTACAATGGGCGATTGATTTACATTTATAATATACCCTTCGTTAGGAGACAAAACTTTGAAACGCATTTTACCATATGGATCTGTAATGGTAGCTAAAAACTCTCCTTTTTTTACGTGTTTATTACAGTCAATTTTTACGTGTAAAAGGCCACTTCTAACGGCACGAATCCACTTACTTTTTTCGATAATTACGGTTTCAGATTCAGCGTCTGCAACACTATGTCTAGACCCTAACATATCTAAATGTTTTAAAAACCGCATAATACCTTCAACACCTTCTCGTGCTATATCTTTATTGCTATCCAAACTTTTACCACCTTCAAAAAGCAATGAAGGTATTCCCATTTTGTGGCAAGTTTTTCTATATGATTTCTCTAATGTATTGGAATAAACTGTGAATGGCGCATTAAAAACTTTGGCTAGTTCTAATAGTTTTTCGTCATCTGGTTTTATGCGTATTTGTGGAGCATTAAACCTACTAGCCCCTCCTGTATGAAAATCTAAACAATAATCTGCGTGTGGCAAAACCTTCTTAGTAAAATGATAGGCTACCCTACTTGCTAACGAACCTGTTTTAGTCCCTGGAAACACACGATTTAAATCACGGCCATCAGGAAAATTTCGATCGCCATTAAGAAATCCAAAAACATTGAGAATTGGAATACAAATTATTGTACCTCGTTTTGGCTTGTTTATCTTTTTAGCAATAACCTGCCTTACTATTTCTACACCGTTAATTTCATCGCCGTGAAGAGCTGCTGTTATCAATACCGTTGGCCCTGGGATTTTCGATCGTTCAACGATTATTGGAATTTCTACTTTCGTTGATGTGTAAAGCTTTGCAATACTAAAATCTACTGTACGGCTTTCACCTAGGGCAATACGTTCATTTAAAATAACTATATCGCGTTCTTCTTTTTTGGCCATAATTACACGTTACGCTCTATATACTTGATAATTGAGTTAGCAATATCTTTTCCAGTAGCCGTTTCAATTCCTTCTAAACCAGGAGAAGAGTTAACTTCCAAAATAAGTGGCCCACGTGCAGATTGAAGCATATCTACTCCAGCAATACCAAGTCCCATAGCCTTTGCTGCTTTTAAAGCTGCAGTTTCTTCTTCATCTGTTAGTTTTATAACGGATGCCGAACCACCTCGGTGTAAATTACTTCTAAATTCTCCTTCTTTCCCTTGTCTTTTCATGGCACCAACAATCTGACCATCTACAATAAATGCACGAATATCGGCTCCTCCAGCTTCTTTAATAAACTCTTGCACAATTACACGAGCTTGTAAATTATTGAAGGCTTCAATTACAGATTCAGCAGCTTTTCTAGTTTCAACTAGAATAACACCAATTCCTTGAGTTCCCTCTAATAACTTAATAATTACGGGAGCCCCACCTGCCTGATCAACAATTTCCTTTACGTTTTTTGAATAGTTTGTAAAAACGGTTTTTGGAAGTCCTAATCCTGCACGAGATAAAATTTGTAAACTTCTTAATTTATCACGCGAACGCACTAATGCTTGCGACTCGGTAGTTGTAAAAACGCGTTGCATTTCAAATTGACGAACCACTGCAGTTCCGTAAAATGTAACTGAAGCACCAATACGAGGAATAATAGCATCGGTATGATCCAGCTTTTGACCCTTGTACATTATTACAGGGTTTTTCTTTTCAATAACTATATCGCACTTTGCATGATTGATAACCTCAACCTCGTGATTTCTAGCTTTAGCGGCTTCCACAAGTCGCCTAGTAGAATATAGGTTTGCATTTGCGGATAGTATTCTGATCTTCATTTTTTAGTTTTTAATTTATACGAAAGATTGGTTTTGTTGATGTCAACAACATATTTATTGCTCAAAAAACTTCTGCCTAAAAGCACTGGAAAACGCATTTCCTCACGATCGCTTAGGGTTAAATAAATTTCTTGAGTTTTTCCGAAAAGAAGGATTTCGGTTTTTATTCTATATCTAGCTTCAGATTGTCCGTTACTACTTTTTACAACTTTTACGTCGTACTCGTCAAAGATAATTTCCTTTTCGTGATAGCTAGGATGTTCTTCGTCTAGAAACAAGCATTTCAGGTAATTATCTTCAACCTTTACATTTTTGCAATGAATGGATGAAGTGTATGCACCTGTGTCAATTTTCACTTCAACATCAAACAGATTGAGTAAAGGAAAATCAGCTTTGTCTATTCTACCAATGTTTCTTTTCAATGTATTTTAGGTTTTTACAAATGCAAGGTATGAAAACGAATTTGAAATTAAAATCGAAACCAAACCTCAACAGCAGATGATATATTATAATTGTTTTATGTTTTTTGATTATATGAGACGAGTTTCTATTCGTCTCAAGGTATTAACTATTTAATATTGCGTTCAATATAACCAATTACACTTTTAGAAACATTTTTTCCAGAAGTATTTTCAATACCTTCTAAACCTGGAGTGCTATTTATTTCTAAAACTAACGGTCCGTTTTTGGATTGTAAGATATCAACCCCACAAAAACCTAGACCCATTGCTTTTGCCGCTTTAATAGCTAGTTTTTCTTCAGATGTAGAAAGCTCAATGATTTCTGAAGAACCTCCGCGATGCAAATTACTTCTGAAATCGCCTGCTTTGCTTTTTCGTTTCATAGCAGCAACCACTACTCCATCAACCACTATTGCACGTACATCAGAGCCTTTTACCTCTTCGATATATTCTTGCAATAAAAACTTAACTCCAGCGGCATTTAAAGTTTCAATAGTTGCCAATGCATTTTGTGGACTTTCGGTAAGGATAACCCCTTCCCCGTGAGTGCCTTCTAAAAGTTTTATGATGATTGGTTTTCCCTTAAATGTATTTAACTGTTCTTCAAAATCATAGAAAGACGCGAATATAGTCCTCGGCATGGGAATTTGATGTTTTGCTAATACTTGAAAACACGTCCATTTATCACGGCTGTTTGTGATACCCAAAGAAGAAACCACTGTAAAAACCCCCATAGCTTCAAAATGACGGACTACACTAGTACCATAAAAAGTATTTGAAGCTCCAATTCTTGGAATAATTGCATCAAGGTCATCAATAATATTACCTTCGTAATAGACCACTGCCTTTCCGTTTTCTATTTCGAGATTGCAAAAAGTAGGGTCCAAAACTTCTACATTATGATTTCTGGCTGAAGCAGCATGAAGTAGACTTTTAGTAGAATAAAGCGTCTCTCCACGCGATAAAATGGCGATATTCATAGATAACAGTTAGCGGTGCAATTTAACCAAAAAGGTAACGAGATTTAATGGTCCAAAAAAATAATTTATTATTAACATTTAGAAGCCGAAAACGCATCATTTAAAATTTACAAACTATTATCTTTGGGGTTATGTCTAATGCTTCGTTAACACTACAAATTTCAACGCTTCCCGATTCGGCTGGAGTATATCAATACTACGATAAGGACGGGAAATTACTTTACGTTGGGAAGGCAAAAAATTTAAAGAAAAGGGTTTCTTCTTATTTCAACAAACAACAAGATAACGGCAAAACACGAATTCTTGTAAAAAAGATTGCCAACATTAAGCATATTGTTGTTCAAACAGAGACGGATGCTCTTTTGTTAGAAAACAACTTAATTAAGAAATATCAACCACGATACAATGTATTGCTGAAAGATGACAAAAGCTATCCGTGGATTTGTATTAAGAACGAACGTTTCCCAAGAGTTTTCCCAACTCGACGCATGATTAAAGATGGGTCGGAGTATTTCGGACCTTACACAAGTATGAAAACCGTACACACCCTCCTAGATTTAATTAAAGGGTTGTATCCACTACGTACTTGTAATTACGATTTATCTGAAGAAAAGATTAAAAACGGAAAATACAAAGTTTGTCTAGAATACCATCTCGGAAATTGCTTAGGGCCTTGTGAAGGCTTGTATTCTGAAAAAGAATATCATGAAAATATTGAAGCTATTAGAGATATTGTAAAAGGAAATTTTAAAGAATCCTTACACAAGTTCAAAAAGCTAATGAAGCAATATGCAGATGAATTAAGATTTGAAGAAGCTCAACGCATAAAGGAGAAGATAGATATTTTAGAAAACTATCAATCTAAATCTACTGTTGTAAACCCTAAAATAAACAATGTTGATGTTTTCAGTATTATTTCTGATGAAGGCTATGCTTACGTTAATTTTTTACAGCTTTCACATGGAGCAATTATACGGTCGCATACACTGGAAATAAAGAAGAAGTTGGATGAAACCGACGAGGAGTTACTTCAACTAGCCATTATAGAACTCCGACAGCGATTCAATTCACTTTCAAGAGAAATTTATGTACCTTTTGCATTGGAATTAGGAGAAGAAGTAAAGGTTCACGTACCTAAGTTAGGCGACAAAAAAGCGATTTTAGACTTATCTGAAAGGAATGCAAAGTACTTCCGAATGGAGAAGTTTAAACAAGCTAAAATTGTAGACCCAGACCGCCATGAAAAGCGAATTATGGCGCAGATGAAAAAAGATCTTCGCCTTTCGGTAGAGCCACGTCATATTGAATGCTTCGACAATAGTAATATACAAGGAACCAATCCTGTAGCTGCTTGTGTGGTTTTTAAAAATGGGAAACCTAGCAAAAAGGATTATCGAAAATTCAATATAAAAACGGTAGTAGGACCAGACGATTTCGCCTCAATGGAAGAAGTTGTTTACCGCAGGTATAAAAGATTGTTGGAGGAAGAGCAACCTTTACCTCAACTTATCATTATAGATGGAGGAAAAGGACAACTTTCATCATCGTTAAAGAGCCTAGACAAATTAGGTTTACGTGGAAAAATAGCAATAATAGGAATCGCCAAGCGTTTAGAAGAACTGTTTTATCCAGACGATCCTATTCCGTTATATTTAGATAAAAAAAGTGAAACTTTAAAAATTATACAGCAACTACGAAATGAAGCTCACCGATTTGGAATCACCTTCCACCGAAGCAAACGCAGTAAGCAAGCGCTTAATACAGAATTGGAAACTATTCCGGGAATTGGAGAAAAAACAATCGTTGAATTATTGAAGCATTTCAAAAGCACTAAACGTGTTGCTTCAGCTAATTTTGAAGAGCTTTCAAAAGTAGTAGGTGCTAGTAGAGCTAAGAAAATAGTTACCCATTTTCAAAAGACTAAGTCGGATTAATATATTTAATTAATAAAATAGAAATTTAATAAATGAAAAAAGCACTTTTTATATTATTTATACTGGTTTCTACGCTTTCATTTTCACAAACAAAAGATAAGGAAGATTTAAAAGTAGGCGTTGTTTTAAGTGGTGGAGGTGCAAAAGGACTTGCGCATATTGGAGCTCTTAAAGTTATTGAAGAGTCTGGGGTTCGTATAGATTATATTGGCGGTACAAGTATGGGGGCAATTATCGGAGCTCTATACGCAGCGGGATATTCAGCAAACCAGCTTGACAGTATTTTTCAAAAAACAGACTTTAATACCTTAATTCGCGATAATATTCCGAGAAGTGCCAAGACATTTTACGAGAAAGAAGAATCGGAAAAATACTCCTTGATACTACCTTTCGATAATTTTAAAATTGGGTTTCCTTCAGGAATTTCTAAAGGTCAGAATGTCTATAACTTAATTTCAAAATTAACGAGTCACGTTAGCACTACTTCAGATTTTAGCAAACTACCAATTCCATTTTTCTGTATTGCTACCGATGTTGAAACGGGAAAAGAAGTTATACTAGAGCGCGGCTACCTACCTAGAGCTATTACTGCAAGTGGAGCCTTACCTTCGCTTTTTAGTCCTGTAATAATTAACGATCGCGTTCTTATTGACGGGGGTGTGGTTAACAACTATCCTATTAATGAAGTTAAAGCTAAGGGGATGGACTTAATAATTGGGATTGATGTTCAAGACAGTCTAAAAGACAGAACTAGACTTAAATCTGCTATTGATGTTTTAGTACAAATAAATAACTATCGCACCATTAATGATATGATTGAAAAACGTGGAAAAACTGATATTTATATACATCCAAATATTCAGGATTTCTCGGTTGTTTCATTCGACGAAGGAAAGAAAATAGTACAATCTGGTATTGATGAAGCAAATAAATTTAGAGAAGAACTACTTCAGGTAGCTTCAAAACAAAAACCTTCAGAAAAAGAGAAAGTAAATATTGTAAACCGAGATTCTATCTATATAAAAGAAGTGAAAATTGAAGGTCTTGACAATTATACTCGAAGCTATGTATTAGGAAAATTAAAACTCCGAACTCCAGATAAAGTAACCTTCAAAGCTTTTAATGAAGGAATCAACAACCTATCAGCTACAGGTAATTTTCAAGATATTAACTATAGATTCATAGAAGACGACAATCAAAAAAACACTTTATTATTGCAATTACGGGAGAGCAAATCGTCAATGTTGCTTCGTTTTTCAGCACATTACGACGATTTATTCCACACTGCAGCATTAGTAAACATCACTAAAAAGAGACTTTTAACTAATAACGATATCGCTTCATTAGATTTAATAGCAGGAGATAATCTTCGGTATAATTTTCAATATTATATCGACAAAGGGTTTTATTGGAGTGTAGGTATTAATTCAAAATATCACTTTTTTGACACAGAAGTACCAATTACATTTATAGACCCAGATATAAATAATGAACTCTCACTTCCGATTAATAATCTTTCTATTAATTATAGTGATTTTACTAATCAAATTTACTTCGAAACACTTTTCAGAAGGTCTTTTGTATTTAGTATAGGAGGAGAGCATAAATACCTTAGATACCTATCGGAAACCATTGGTACAGACAATAATAATATTCCTCGTACTGTTTTTGAAAGCACCAATTACTATAGTGCTTTTGGACTTTTAAAGTACGATACTTACGACAATAGCTTCTTCCCGAAAAGTGGAACCTATTTTTCTGGAGATTTTCACTGGTATTTATTTGCTCACGGTCGAAACAAAGACTTTAAACCTTTCTCACTTGCAAAAGCAAAAATGGGTTACGCACATAAAATCTCTGATAAATTCTCGGCTCACATAACCGCTGAAGGTGGTTTTAAATTAGGAGGCACTGAAACCACGACATTAGACTTCGCACTTGGTGGATACGGATTTAAAGAGATGAACAACATTATTCCGTTTTTAGGCTATAGCGCTATTTCAATTCGAGGGAACACATATCTTAAGAGTGTCCTTTCTATTGACTATGAAATTTTCAAAAAAAACCACATAAATGTTTCAGCAAACATTGCTAACGTAGGTAATGATATTTTAGAAAATGGAGACTGGGCTGATGGTATCGACTACTCAGGGTTTTCTTTAGGTTACGGCTTAGAAACAGTTTTAGGACCTATGGAAATAAAATATTCTTTCTCACCGGAACACGATGACGGGATATGGTATGTGGCATTAGGCTATAGGTTTTAATGTTTTCTTAGTTCAGTAAGTAGTATATTTTTCCGATATTTGTGAGGTTAAGCATTTCAATTTGAAACATTAAAATGTTGACGTTGAAATTTTTAACCTCAAAATTTATTGATTTAATATTTAACATCATATATGCCTTTCTACCATAAACTTGGCAAAATACCGCCTAAACGACATACCCAATTTAGAAAGCCAGACGGAAGTCTTTACTACGAAGAACTTTTTGGCACAATTGGTTTCGATGGAATGTATAGTAATATCTACCACGAACACAGGCCTACTCAAGTAAAAGAGATAAAAAAACAATACAATGTTTCCCCTAAAATTGCAAGAGCTAATAATATAGAATCACTTCGATTAAAAGGGTTTAATGTTGAACCAGAAAACGATTATTTAGAGAGTAGAAAAACTGTACTTACCAATAGCGACTGCAGCATTGTTCTTGCCGCTACAAAAAAATCTCTGAAAGATTATTTCTATAAAAACACAGATTCTGATGAATTAATTTTTATTCACAGAGGCTCAGGTAAATTGCGTACTTTTTTAGGAAATCTTGATTTTAAGTATGGAGATTATCTATTAGTACCTCGTGGAATAATTTATCAAATTGAATTTGATACTGAAGATAATCGTTTGTTTATTGTAGAGTCCAAACACCCTATTTACACTCCAAAACGATATAGAAACTGGTTCGGTCAATTATTAGAGCATTCACCATATTGTGAACGTGACATTAGAAAGCCCGAAGAACTTGAAACTTATGATAAAAAAGGTGAGTTTTTGGTTAAAGTAAAGAAGCAAGACGAAATTTTTGAATTGGTTTATGCCACTCACCCATTTGATGTTGTTGGTTATGATGGATATAATTTCCCTTATGCTTTTTCAATCCATGACTTTGAGCCTATAACAGGACGTATTCACCAACCGCCACCAGTACATCAAACATTTGAAACAAATGCATTTGTTGTGTGTAGTTTTGTTCCAAGGCTTTATGATTATCACCCATTAAGTGTTCCTGCTCCTTATAATCACAGCAATATTGATAGCGATGAAGTGTTATACTATGTAGATGGAGATTTTATGAGCCGAAACGATATTGAAGCAGGTCAAATTACATTACACCCTGCGGGTATTCCTCACGGCCCACACCCAGGTGCAGCAGAAAGAAGTATTGGAAAAACTAAAACGGAAGAACTTGCCGTGATGGTAGATACTTTTAAACCTCTTAAGGTTACTGAAGATGGATTAAAACTATCTGATGGCACTTATTACAAAAGTTGGTTAGAGTAATCCTTCAATTGTAATTATACTTTATTATATAGTACATTTGAAGACAATTAAAGAAAATTACAAGAAGAAACTCTCATAGAGAATCTTCTCGATTAATAAATAATAGGATTTTTAGAAAATTAAATTATGAGCAAAGAAGTAAAGTCGGTCGAGTATGGACTAGAAAAGATTTTTGAAGGAGCAGAAGACTTTCTGCCGTTATTAGGTACAGACTACGTAGAGTTCTATGTGGGTAATGCAAAGCAGAGTGCCCATTTTTATAAAACAGCATTTGGATTTCAATCATATGCATATAAAGGTCTTGAAACAGGATCTCGTGATTCGGTAAGCTATGTGCTTAAGCAAGATAAAATCACACTAGTTTTAACTACACCTCTTAATAGCAAGTCCCCTATCAACGACCATATTGTAAAACACGGTGATGGTGTAAAGGTGATTGCACTTTGGGTAGAAGATGCTAGAAGCGCATTCGAAGAAACTACAAAACGCGGTGCTAAACCATATATGGAACCAACCGTTGAAAAAGACGAGAATGGAGAAGTAGTACGCAGTGGTATTTACACTTATGGTGAAACAGTACATATGTTTGTTGAGCGTAAAAATTACAATGGAACCTTTTTACCTGGTTTCCGTGAGTGGAAAAGCGACTACAATCCAACACCAACTGGTTTAAAATACATCGACCATATGGTAGGAAACGTAGGTTGGAATCAAATGAACGTTTGGGTAAAATGGTACGAGGATGTAATGGGCTTTGTTAACTTCCTATCATTCGACGACAAACAAATTCATACAGAATATTCTGCCTTAATGAGTAAGGTAATGAGTAATGGTAACGGACGTATTAAATTCCCTATCAACGAACCAGCAGAAGGAGCTAAAAGATCACAAATTGAAGAATATTTAGACTTTTATGAAGATGCAGGAGTTCAACACTTAGCATTAACAACAGATGATATTATTAAAACTGTTAGTCAGTTAAAAGAAAGAGGGGTTGAATTCTTACCTCCACCACCACAAGCATATTACGATGCTATTCCAGAGCGTTTAGGCGATCATATGAAAATGATGAAAGAAGACATCAACGAGCTGAGAAAACTATCTATTATGATAGATGCTGACGAAGATGGATACTTACTTCAAATATTCACCAAGCCATTAGAAGACCGTCCTACTTTATTCTTTGAAATCATTCAAAGAATGGGAGCAAAAGGTTTTGGCGCTGGAAACTTCAAAGCTCTTTTTGAATCTATCGAGCGCGAGCAAGCTCAAAGAGGAACATTATAAAAATGTAACTTTATCTAAACCCCATCGTCTTTATATGGTGGGGTTTATTTTTTGGAACAGATGTTGTAATTCATTTAATAAAAACATCTAAAGTCACATTTTATGAAGAAGCTAATCGCCCTTTTATTAATTTTTGGAAACACATTTTTACTTTCTGCACAAGAGAGAGCATATGGCGATGGCGAATACTTTAAATTCCGGGTTCATTACGGATTTGTAACAGCAGGTTATGCAACTCTAAATGTTAATAATGCTACTTTAAACGGCAAGGAAGTTTACCATGTTCGTGGATATGGTAAAACCGTAGGACTTTCTAAGTGGTTTTTTAAAGTTGAAGACGATTACCAATCGTATATAGATAAGAAAAAGGATATCCCTTACCGCTTTATCAGAAAAATTGATGAAGGTGGTTATACCAAAGATGTTCAAATAGACTTTAACCACAATACATATAAAGCCACTGTAAACGACAAAAAGCACAACGAGACTTCTGTGTTTTCTTTCCCTAAAGAAACACAAGATATGATTTCAGCATTTTATTATCTCAGAAACAAATTAGACACTGAAAACATCAAAGAAGGTGATATTGTTGAAATGAATATGTTTTTTGACAAAGAAAATTTTAAATTCAGGCTAAAATTCCTTGGTAAAGAAGTTTTAGATACTAATTTTGGGGCCGTTCGCACTTTAATATTTAGACCTTATGTACAATCTGGTCGAGTATTTAAAGAAAAAGAAAGCTTAACTGTTTGGATTAGTGACGATAACAACAAAATTCCGTTGTTAATCAAAGCCGATTTAGCAGTTGGTTCTTTAAAAGCGACATTAACTGAATTTAAAGGATTACAACACTCCTTTAAAATATTAGCGAAGTAATATTTATTTTTCGCTAACAGGAAAATATTGAATAGCGTAAATTTTTTGATTTACAATTCAATATTTTTCTACAAAATGAGTTAGCCTAATTAAAGAATAATACAGAAAAATTTCCCCAGAATTGAAACACCTAATTGTAGCACTATTATCCCTTGTCTTACTCACTACCGCTTGTGAGAATACAAAAGACGATATTAATGAAGTAGTTGAAAAACAAGAAGACCCTATTATTGAACAATATGGATATATCTTAAACGACTTTAATGTTGTTAGAGACACCATACGTAAAGGAGATACTTTTGGCGATATCCTAAGCGCAAATGGAATTTCGCAGGATAAAATCATGCAGGTTGCCACTAAATTTCGAGATAGTTTTGACGTGCGTAGAATAAGAGTAGGGAAACCATATGTGCTTCTAAATTCAAAAGATTCACTTAATAAAACACAAGTTTTTATTTACGAAAGCAATAAAATTAACTATGCTGTTGTTGATTTTAGAGACTCTCTAACTATTTACAATAGTCAAAAACCTGTTCGATACGAAGAAAAAGAAGCTTCAGGAATTATTACAAGTTCACTTTCGGCAACTATGGAAGAACAGAATTTAAGTCCATATATGACCGATCAACTTGCAAACATTTATGCTTGGACGATAAACTTTTTTAAATTACAGGCAGGAGATCGTTTTAAAGTAATTTATACCGAACGTTATATAGACGATACAATTCCTGCGGGTTTAAAAGAAATTAAAGCAGCATATTTTGAACACAATGGAAAGCCATTGTATGCTTTTAAATATGGCTCGGATTCTTTAGGCAAAACATCCGGTTACTATGACGAAAACGCGAACAACCTGAAAAGAGCTTTCTTAAAATCACCAGTAAAATTTAGTAGAATCTCTTCTCGATACAACTTAAACAGACGTATTAAATATTACGGCTTTAAGCTTAGACCTCATAAAGGAACCGATTTTGCAGCTCCTGTAGGCACACCTATTTTAGCTACTGCCGATGGTGTAGTTACTAAGTCTGAATACAGAGGTGGAAATGGAAATTACGTAAAAATACGTCATAACGGCACTTACGAAACCCAATACCTACATATGAAAGCGCGAAAGGTAAAAGTAGGACAACACGTAAGCCAAGGAGATGTTATTGGTTGGATTGGAATGACGGGAAATACAAGTGGCCCTCACGTGTGCTATAGATTTTGGAAAAATGGAAAACAAGTAGATCCGTTTAAAGACGATACTCCATTTTCTGAACCACTTCCTAAAGCTTTACACGAGGAATATTTTGCAAATCTAATGCCGGTTAAAGACCAATTAGACTGCATCGTCTTTTAAAATCTAAAAATGTTAATAACCTTGTTATTAACTAACGTGCAAATCCTCAGAGCATTATAGTTTAAATTTTATCTTTATTCAGCAGAAATATCCTCTTAACTATTTCTTAATGAAAATAGTTGGTAGTAACCCCTATAAGATTGTATTTTTGCCGAAATTTTTAAACCTAAAATTTAAATTCATGAAAAAACTATTACTTATTGTTTTTTTCCTTGGCAGTATTGCCGCATTTTCACAAACAACGGTTACCGGTACGGTAGTCGATTCTGAAACAAACAGTCCGTTAGCTGGTGCTAACGTGGTTGAGACCGGCACAACAAATGGTGCCATCACCGATTTCGACGGAAACTTCACATTGAAGACATCATCTAAAACGGGTACACTTACTATTTCATATATTGGCTACAATGTTCAAAAAGCACAATATAACGCAGTAGGAGGTTCTGCAAACCTAGGTACAGTTAAAATTACTGTAGACTCTGACGCACTTGAAGAAGTTGTGATCGTAGGTAAAGGTATTATCGACATGGCGAGAGATCGTCAAACACCTATTGCAGTATCTACAATTACTTCTGCTGAAATTCAAGCAAAAGCTGTAGGTAACGTAGAATTCCCTGAGGCTATTAAAAGTACGCCTAGTGTTTACGTATCTAACCAAGCTGGAGGATTTGGAGATTCACAAATGTTCCTACGTGGATTTGACCAAACTAACACTGCATTCCTTTTAAACGGACAGCCAATTAATGGTATGGAAGACGGAAGAATGTACTGGTCTAACTGGTCTGGTATGTCTGATGTTGCAAACGCAGTTCAAGTACAAAGAGGTTTAGGTTCTTCTAAACTGGCTATTTCGTCAGTAGGTGGAACTGTAAACATTGTATCTCGTGCAGCAGGTAGAAAACAAGGTGGTTTTGCTCGTTTTATGACTGGTAACGATAGCTACTTTAAAGGTACTTTTAGCTACGATTCTGGTTTACAAGGAAAGTGGGCTTATAGTATTATGGTTGACCACTGGCAAGCACACAGAAAATATTCTGATGGTACTGCAGGACAAGGACAAAACTATTTTATTGGTGTTGGATACGTACCAAACGATAAGCACTCTTTCAACTTATTGTTAACTGGTGCTCCACAATTCCACGACCAAAACTTCTCTAAGTCGTTAGAAGATTACGATTTATACGGAAAAAGATATAACAGTAACTCTGGTTTCTATAACGGAGAAAGATTTACTTTAAGAAGAAACTACTACCACAAGCCAATCGCTAACCTTAACTGGGATTGGGAAATTAGTGACAAAACTAACTTATCTTCTGTGCTTTATGCATCTTGGGGACGTGGTGGAGGAACTGGCCCTGCTGGAAGCTCAAGAAACATTATCTATGACAACAATGGAAATGTAGATTTCGATGCTATCGAAGAAGCTAACATTGCTGGTGCTGATAACGGTATCGGAAGTTACGGAAATCGTTCATTGGCAAGAAGAATGTCTGTAAACAACCACAACTGGTATGGTTTCCTTACAAACCTTGAAACTGCTGTAAGTGATAACTTCACTTTCAACGTAGGTGTTGATACTCGTTTCTACAAAGGTAGCCACTGGTACCAAATGAATGACCTTTTAGGTCTTCAAGGATACGCTGATAACTTCGGTTACGGCGATTTAAGAGATAGCGATTACGTTATTAACGAAACTTTCGAAGCAAACCCTTGGTCTGCTCTATTCAACTCTGCTGACGAAGGACAGCGTTTTAACTACGATTATTCAGAATTCATCAACTACATCGGTGGTTTCGGACAAGCTGAATATAAAATTGACAACTTCTCTGCCTTTGTTCAAGGAGCTGTATCAACTCAAAGCTACCAAAGAGAAGGTCGTGCTACTGGTAAAGAAGTAGAAGGTGTAGACGGTCTTGGTAAATCTGCAAAGGTTAACAAAACTGGATACAACATTAAAGGAGGTATGGGTTACACATTTATCGAAAACAATACGGTTTTTGTTAATGCTGGATACTACTCAAGACAACCATTCCTAGATAATATCTTTGATGATATCAGAAACTCTAACTACATCTTAGATGGAGAAAACGAAATCGACAACGAAGAGATTTTAGGAGTTGAGGCTGGTTACAGACTACGTTCTGGAAACTTCTCTTTAGACTTAAATGCTTACTACACAAAATGGGGTAACAGATTCCTTTCTGGTGGATTTATAGAAGGTGATGAAACTTCCTCTAACCCAATTGAACAAGTTGACCGTTACCAAAAGTTTACTGGTATCACTCAAGTTCACAAAGGATTCGAATTTGAAGGTAAATACCGTTACTCTAGTGACTTTATGATTAGAGCATTTGGTAGTATTGGTAACTGGAAATACGATGGAGATTCTCCATTCCAAACTAGAGCTAGTGAAACTAACGAATTACTTGAAGAAGGTGACGTTAACTTAACTGGTACTAAAGTTGGTAATGCACCACAAACATCATTTGGTTTTGGTTTCAAATACACTATTGTTGATGGACTTAGCGTAGATGCAGATTACAACATCTATACTGATCTTTACGGATTCGTTGATGCAAGAGATGTAACTGAAGCTGCTTTCAAAAATGAAGTTTACCAAGCTGATCGTTTAAATGCTTATAGCGTATTAGACGCAGGTCTTTCTTACAAATTTGATTTTGGAGGAAGTGACTTAACATTCCGTGCAAACGTTTATAACGTTACAAACGAAATGTACTTAAGCCAAAAAGATTCTTACGGATACTACTACGGTAACGGAAGAACTTGGAACGCAAGTCTACGTTACGACTTCTAATACTCAGTATTATACATAAAGAAAATGCCCCGAAATTCGGGGCATTTTTTATTTCTTAATATTTCAATCTGCAAATAATTGAGAACACAAAAGAAGGTTTAAAAGGGTATAAATCTTATATTTGAAAAAAATAAAAAACGCTATGGCTAATACTCTACATTTTATTCATTCTTATTGGGCTTACTTAGTGCTGCTAATTGTAGTACTGGCAACTATTAACGCATTGGCTGGATTCTTTTCAAAAAGAGAATACAGTGCAAAAGATTTTAGAATTTCTCTTTTCGCTTTAATAGTTACCCACATCCAATTACTTATTGGGATTGTACTTTATGTTACTTCACCATTAGGCTTACAGAACATTACAAACAATGGGATGGGTGTTGTTATGAAAGATTCTACATTTAGACTATATGCAGTTGAGCATCCAATGATGATGATTTTAACTGTACTTTTTATAACAATTGGTTATTCAAAACACAAAAAGAATTTACTTTCAAACAAAAAATTTAAAACACTTGCTATATTTTACACAATTGGATTAGTACTTATGCTAAGTAGAATTCCTTGGTCACAATGGTTTTAATATAGATTCTTTTATAAATTACAAGGCACTCTTTAACTAGAGTGCCTTTTTTTATTTTACAAATAGCGCTAATCGTTTTTATTTTTTTCTTTGATCAAATAAATATAAACTGGAAAATGGTCGCTATATCCTCCTGTAAATCCACCAGAAAAACTTCGAAAAGGATACCCTTTATAACGTCCTCGTTGATTAATTAAATAATTTTTGTTGAAGATACCAGCTTTATAAAACCTATACGATGAAAAGTCTTTTATATTTAATTCGGTAGATATAATTATCTGATCAAACAAATTCCAATTATCGCGGTAAGCAAGGGTTCCCTGACCTTTTTTGTATAGCGTCTCCATTGGGTTGAAAAATTCTTTCAATTTTAAATCTTTACTTTTACCCTTCGTTTTAAGTGTCCTCTTAATACTAGGGCTTATAGGATCATCATTGAAATCACCCATATTTATAATTTTTGAATAGGGGTCTTCACTAAATAACGAATCTATTATTTTCTTATTAAGTTGGGCTGCACTAATTCTTTTTGGACGGCTTCTCTCTTCACCACCTCTACGCGAAGGCCAATGGTTAACAATAACACTAATTTTTTCACCATCTAACATTCCACTTACTAATAATTGATCACGGGTATGCACACGTTTACTAGTATCTACATCGTCATAAATTAATAATTCCTTAGCTACATAGTTAATTGGGGTAAACAATTTTTTCTTGTAAAGAAGGGCAACATCAATCCCTCTTCGGTCTGGACTATCAAAATGAACAATTCCATAATCGTCTTTTAACAAGTGCTTATGGTTCACAAGATCTTCTAAAACACGTCTATTCTCTATTTCGCATAATCCTATCAATGCTGGCGATGTTCCCGATTGATCAGCACCTATTTCAGAAATGACCCTAGCAATATTGGCAATTTTAGCTTCGTATATTTCCTTGGTCCAATTGTTCTTGCCATTAGGTGTAAAATCATCATCAAAAGTCAAAGGGTCATCTTCATAATCAAAAAGGTTTTCAACATTGTAAAATGCTATAGTTAGAATTTTAAACTCTTTATTATCCTGAGAAAACGAAGCAGAATTAATAAAAAGAATAAAGACCAACGTATAAAGTAAAGACTTCATAATAAACTACTAATATATATTAAATTTTACCTAAGTTACTGAATTTGTGATAGTTATAAAATTAATTTATATTTGATTGTTCAAACCAAAAGGAATAACCATGACAAATAACTTTAAGCAAAATGAAATACATTTTTTTAACATTTTGTGCAATTTTATTTGCGGGGTTTCCAGCCTATACGCAAGACAATTCCATATCGGGAACAGTTGTCGATACTTATTCCAGCGAACCTATTTCTGAAGCTGTAATTAACATTCAAAACAGTGATTTTAGAACAGTCACAAATTCAGATGGAGAGTTCTATTTTCTACAAAAAGATCTCCCAATTGGCGAACAAGTTATAAAAATTTCCAAACCAGGCTATAAAAGCATACAAATTCCAATAATAATCCAGATTGATAGACCTATTCACCTAAAATCTATTCTTTTAGAAGTAGATCTAGATGCACTTGAATCTGAAATTGGAGTTATTAGCCTGTCTGACGACCAATTAGACGAAGACGAAGGTACATCAGATAATATTTCAGGATTACTTCAAGCATCAAAAGATGTATTTCTAAATGCGGCTTCTTATGATTTTAGTACTACATTTTTCCGTCCAAGAGGCTATAGTTCTGAACACGGAAAGCTATTGATTAATGGTTTAGAAATGAATAAAATCTACAATGGTAGACCGCAATGGAGCAATTGGGGCGGATTAAATGATGTACAGCGCAATCAGATGTTTTCAATGGGGATATCTGCAAACGAATATACCTTTGGACACCTTGCTGGCACAACAAACATTATAATGCGAGCGTCTCAATACAGTAAAGGAGGACGTATCTCCTACGCATCTAGTAACCGTAGTTACCGCGGGCGTATTATTGCTTCGTATAACAGTGGTTTATTAAAAAATAGCTGGGCATATTCTGTGCTAATAGCAAGACGCTATGGCGATGAAGGTTATATAAATGGAACTTTGTACGATGCAAATTCATTTTTCGCCTCTGTAGAAAGGAAGTTGAGTAAACATCACAGCTTGAATTTAACTGCTTTTTACACACCCAACAGGCGTGGCAAATCTTCTCCAAACACCCAAGAGGTTTACGATTTAAAAGGAACTCAGTATAATTCATATTGGGGAAAACAAGATGGTGAAATACGAAATTCTAGAATTAGAGAAGTGGAAGAGCCTATTATAATGCTGAATCATTTCTGGAATATTTCACCAAAAACAGAACTGAACACCAATATAGGGTATCAATTTGGAAAAACAGGAAATAGCCGCTTAGGGTATGACAATGTTCCTAACCCAGATCCAAGTTACTATAAAAATCTTCCAAGCTACTTTTTATCAGACCCTAACTATCCTGATTATGAGGGAGCTTATCGAGCCTATTCAAGTTTTGTAAATAATGGACAGGTTAATTGGCTTAATATGTATGAAACAAATATTCTTTACGGAGGAACATCCCGATATTATTTATACGAAGACAGAAACGATGATAAACAGCTCTCAGCAAATACGATACTAAACTCTCGTCTATCCGATTACATTGAATTAAATGCTTCATTTAATTATAGAAATTTAAAATCGAGCAATTTCGCTAGTATGATAGATCTTTTGGGCGGTAATGAATATTTAGATGTGGATACATTTAATTCAGGTGATGCAGCGCAAAACGATTTAAATAATCCAAATCGACTAATTGGTGTTGGTGATAAATTCAAATACAATTATGAAATTGACGCTACTGATTACAGTGGGTTCGTTCAAGCACAATTTTCCTATTCATCAGTAAATTTTTATCTCGCAGCTAAAGCTGGGAAAACCAATTATCAACGAAACGGTCTATATCGAAACGGTTCCTATCCTGATACAAATGAATCTTTTGGAAAAAGCAAAAAATTAAATTTTACAACTTTTGGCGCTAAGGCTGGAATTACCTATAAAATAACTGCAAGGCACGCTCTCGAACTAAACACGGCTTATTTCACAAGTGCCCCTACAATACGTAATTCATTTTCAAATTCACGCCAAAACAACAGTACTGTAATTGGGTTAACAGAAGAAAAAAATATAAATGTCGATGGCAATTACATATTGCGATTTCCATTTATAAAAGCGCGTTTGTCGGGATATTACACTTTAATGCAAGATGGCTCAGAGATTTCATTTTATTATGCCGACGGGATTTCCGTTCCTGGGAGATCTGCTACTACAGCTTTTGTGCAAGAAGTGCTTACAGGTGTAGATAAGAAAAATATAGGAGCTGAATTAGGTATTGAAACTCAAGTTACACCTACTATTAAATTAAAAGCAGCCGCGGCATATGGAGAAAACATCTACAACAGTAATCCGGATCTTTACATCACTTCAGATGACTTAGATGAACCGCGCTTTTTTGGAAAATCATTTCTCAAAAATTATAAAGTTGCAGGAGGACCTCAACAAGCTTATCAAATAGGTTTTGAATATCGCGATCCAAGATTTTGGTGGTTTGGAGCTACTGCTAATTATTTCAATCAAGCATATATCAATATATCTCCTCTTACTCGCACCGAAAATTTCTATTTAGATAATGACGGAATGCCCTTTAACGATTATGACCCAGAAAAAGCACGACAATTACTTAAACAGGAAAAGTTTGACCCTTATATGTTGGTGAACATAGTAGGCGGAAAATCCTGGAGAGTTAAAGGAAAGTACATCGGATTTTTTGCTGTAGTTTCTAATATTTTAAATAAGCAGTATAAAACAGGTGGCTTTGAGCAAGGTAGAAATTCAAATTTTAGAACACTATCTGAAGACACGGCCAATGACACACCGGTATTTGGTTCAAAATACTGGCATGGATACGGAACCACTTACTATATAAATGCTTACATCCGATTTTGATTAAGAACCGTAATTTTTTTTAATTATGAAAAATTTAAAAAATATAAAACTAATAAGCCTTTTATTCCTTCTAGGGATAATGGGAGCCTCCTGTGTGCATGACGATGATTATAATGTTCCCGAAATAAATGTAGAAGAGCCGAATGTTGATGTAAATACCACTATTGAAACTATTAAAAGAATTTATCGAGGATACGAACCAAAAGTTATCGAAGCTGGTGAAGGTTCTACACGAGAATTATACTTAGCAGCTTATGTCATTTCAAGTGATGAAACTGGTAATTTCTATAAGTCATTAGTTATTCAAGATTCACCTGAAAACCCAAGTGCAGGAGTGGCAATTTCTACTGAAGCAACAAATCTATATACAAAATATGAACCTGGACGAAAGGTGTATTTTCGAGTTGATGGTTTGTATATCGGTGAATATGCTGGACTACCCACCATTGGGATTCTTGATGGAGATGAAGTTGGACGAATAAATATCGAAGATTTTGAAGAAAGAATTTTGCGTTCTACTGAGAAAATTGAAATCCAACCGCAGACAATTACCATTTCACAGGCAAATGACAATGATACAAACGAAGTATTTCTTAACACCTTAGTGAAATTTGAAAATGTCCAATTTCCTGAAGGCCTTGCGGGAATTGCTCATTACGGAAATCCAGGAAACACCTATAGTGTAAACAGACAGTTAGAAAATTGTGATGAAGAAACTATAGTGCTAAGAACTAGCGGATATTCTGATTTCAAAGGTTTGTTACTCCCCGAAGGAAACGGAGAAATAATTGCTGTTTTAAGTCGATTTAATAATGACGTACAACTGTTTATCCGCGATATTGATGATGTGAATATGAATAACGAAAGGTGTAATTTAAGTGGAAATGGTGAAATATTTGATCTGCCTTTTTTTCAAGATTTTGAAAGTCACAATTCAGGTGCTGGAATTCCTTTAGACATTGAAGGTTGGACAAATATAAATGTAAGTGGTGGAACGAGAGTGTTTGAAGTAATGGAGTTCAATTCCAATAATTATACACAAACCTCAGCATATAATTCCGGAGAAAGCCCATTCGAAGTTTGGTTGGTAACTCCTGGATTACGATTACCAAGCGATTCGTCCCCTATTCTTACTTTCGACACCAATGACGGCTTCTTTAATGGAGAAGCATTAACCATAAAGATAGCCACAGACTTCGATGGAGACGTTTTAACTGCAGAATGGACAGACTTGGATGCAGACATATCCGCTGGAAATTCCAATGGCTACGGCGCGGAATTCACGCCTTCTGGAGATATTGATCTTTCGACATATGCAGGAGAAATAGTATATATTGGTTTTCAGTATTTAGGTGCGTCAAATGGCATAACAACCACCTATCAAATAGATAATATTTCTGTAATTGAATAAATCTAAAGTAGTAATCGAATCCAGAAATGCTAAATTTTAAATCTATAACTTTATACTGTTCATTTAAACGCATCTTACTATGATTTCCGAAAGATTGATCTTTAATCATTACACCTCCAGTGATTTTGAAGATTACTTTCAATTGGTGAGTAATATCGATGTAATGAAAATGGTTACTGGTCGTCCAGATGAAGAAAATGAAGCTCGAGAAAGGTTTGAGAATATGCTAAATGATAATGTGAAAAATTTAGTTATCGGAAGGTTTAAAGTAACCCTTAAAAATAATGGAAGTTTTGTAGGGCATGCAAAGCTCGAGATGACAAAGAAAAATGAAGCAGAAATAGGATATTTGCTAATGCCTGAATTTTGGGGCAAAGGTTATGGTTCTGAAATTGCGCTCAGCATGGTAAACTTGGGGAAGCAGATTGAAGATATTCACAAATTAGTCGCAATTATAAATCCTGAAAATGTAGCATCTCAGAAAATCTTGAAGAATCAAGGGTTCGAATGGGACTACGATGGCGATTATCTTGGTTTACCTGCCGCTTACTATAAATTGAAAATATAAAAAAAGCCCTTACAATATTTAATTGTAAGGGCTTTTAAATTGGTTGGTTATTTATGTAAGCTTTCTAAAAATTATCTTTTTTGGATAATGAATTCAGAACGTCTGTTTTGTTGATGTTCATCATTTGTACAATTACCACCACAATCTACAGCTGGTCTACTTTCACCAAAGCCTTCACCACTAATTCTGTCTTTAGAAATTCCTTTCGAAATTACATATTGTACAGTACTCTTAGCTCTTCTATCAGAAAGTTTTAAGTTGTATGCAGCACTTCCACGGCTATCTGTATGTCCTTCAACTTTAATAACCATGTTTTCGTTTTTCTTCATCAACTCAACAAGTTTATCAAGTTCGAAAGCAGCTTGAGGTTTTATATTGTGTCTATCGAAATCGAAGTAAATAGTATTAAGTTTCACAATGTTTCCTTCAACTATATCATCGATAGGACGAAGTGCAATTGTAATATTCTCTTCACCTTCATTAAATCCAGCTACAGTTTCAGCATTGCTTTCATATCCTTCTTTAAACACTTGAACAACGTGATCTTGATCACAAACAACTAATACTTCACTGTTTCCATCAGCATCTGTGTTTTGACTCTTCAATTTATTTTCACGGTTGTCGTAAAGATCGATTCTAGCATCAGAGATAGGTTCATTTGTAGAAGCATCTACCACTAAAACGTTTATAGGTAAATCGCAAGATTCAATTTTCTTTATTTTGTAAATATCGTCGCTTCCTTTTCCACCTGCACGGTTAGAAGACACATATCCTTCTTCCGTTTCAGGGTTAAAGGAAAAAGCAAAATCATCACTACTACTGTTAATACCTAAGCCTAGATTTTTAACTTCTCCAAATCCATTTCCTTTAGCTGGAGCAGAAAACACATCTAATCCTCCAATACCTAAATGAGCATCACTTGAAAAATAAAGAGTACCATTCGCATCAACGAAAGGGAAAACCTCTCTACCTTCAGTATTAATTCCTTCGCCTAAGTTTTCTGGTTCACCAAAAGTTCCATCTTCATTGATAGCTACTTTATACAAATCAGCATTCCCCATTCCACCTGGTCGGTCGCTTGAAAAGTAAAGCGTTTTACCATCTGGGCTAATTGCTGGGTGACTAGAAGAAAATTCTTTACTGTTAAATGGCGCAGACTGAATATTTCCCCATTCGCCATTTACTTTTTCAGCATAAAAGATGTTTAATTCATTAATCCCTTGTTCACTTTTTTTGTATTTCCCATTGAAATAATCATTTCTATCAAAATACATACGTGTACCATCAGGAGTAATAGCTACAGAACTTTCATGAAATCTAGTATTTATTTCATCGTTTAAAAGTTTTGCGTTTTTTACAACATCATTTTCAATAGTTGCTTTATATAAATCTAAGAATGGTTCATCGTTTAAGTCATAATTCTTGCGAAGTATATTTCTACTTGATGAAAAATAAAGTTCATTATCTACAACATGACCACCAAATTCTGAATACCTTGTATTTATCTCTTCTAAATTTACAGCTTCAAATTTTTGATTTTTTTCATCTGCAATACGAGGAAGGTAATTTGGGTCTTGCATAAATGCAATTGCACGAGAATCTTGAGGTCTCAGCTTTGCATATTCCTTCATATACTTATTGTATTCTGAAAACTTCCCGTTAGATTTAAGTACTTGTGCGTAATTATAAACAGACTCTGGATCTGCATCAAGTCTTTTTACAACTCTTTTGTAGAAAATTTCAGCATTTTTAGTGTCATTAATATTGTAATAACTATTTGCTAAACGTTCTAATACATAAGTGCTTTCATCACCTCTTTTTACAAGTCTGTGATACGCATCTATGGCGTCGTTATACTGTAGCCTTTCGTAAAATTCGTCGGCTGTCTTAGTTTTAAAATTCTGGGCGGTAAGCGTCGAGGTACTTACAGCCATTAATAAAAATATTATATATATATTTTTCATATTAAATGAAATTAGTTAGTTATTAGAAGAATCTAGGTGAACGTAAAACTTTCGGTTTTAAATTAAGATCGAATGATAGTATAAGCTCGTGAGAAGCTGGTCCTACAATTTTAAGATCAGAAGTTACGTGATCGTATGCATATCCAAAACGGATATCTGGAGTGATATTTACTCCAAATAATGCACTAAAAGAATCATCTACTCTGTAAGATCCACCAATTTCAATCATGTCAAAGAACAAAAAGTTCAAGTTGGCATCCCATGAAACAGGAGCATCAAATGCAGATTTTACCATTACAGAAGGCTTAAGTTTGAAAGCTTCTGAAACTTGGAATACATAACCTGCAGTTGCAAAAAAGTGATTTGTTTCTGATCCGTATTTGATTCCATTTTCATCTAAATGAACAGACTTCATTAAGTTAGGTACTGAAAGACCAACATAAAAATTTTCTCCGTATAAGAATGCTCCCGCACCAAAATTAGGATATGTATTGTTTATGTTTTCCGAAAACATTGGATCGTCTGGGTGCTGAAGTTCTAAACTTGAAAGACCTACATCGTGGAAAGTTGCACCAGCTTTAAGACCAAGTGCTAAATTTACTGTATTTCCTAAATGTAGCGTATAAGAAAAGTCTGCGTAAACATTAGTTTCCTTTACTGGCCCAATTTCATCTCTAATTGCAGAAAGACCTAGACCTATATTACTCCCTATTGGACTGTGTCCAGAAAATGTAAAAGAAACAGGGTTTCCTTCTAATCCATGCCATTGATTTCTATACAAGGCTGTAAGCGATAAGCTTTCTTTAGAACCTGCATATGCGGGGTTAACCACGTTCATATTGTACATGTACTGAGTGTATTGAGGATCTTGCTGTGCTTGTGATTCTTGCAGCAGCAATACCGTCATAAGTACTGTTAAGATATATATATGTTTTTTCATTTTTATCTATTTGGTAGTTAAAAAGTATTTAGTAGAATTTTAGTTCGCTTTTTTGTTTAGATAAATCCAGCCTGTAGCTTGTTCTCCATAAACAGCGTCATTTCCAGCAAGATCAATTACATAGAAGTATGTTCCAGTTGGAAGTTCATCTCCATCAGTAGTCTGACCTTCCCATTGGTTTGTATAATTATCTTGCACATAAACTAAAGTACCAAATCTGTTAAAGATTTGAATCTTTCTAATTCCAGTTCTATCATTTAAGAAATTCAAATCAAGGATGTCGTTATACCCATCTCCATTTGGTGAAATACCTTCGGAAATAATACAATTTGTAATTGGGTACAATGTTAAATCAACAGAGTCTTCTGCTGTACACTGATCGTTAGATACTAATACAGTATAAGTTTGAGTACCTATTGTTCCTTGTTCAATTACAACTTCAAGAGTGTTATTAGTTTCACCTTCAAGTAGCGTTGAATTTAAATACCATTGAAAAGTTACACCTTCAACATCTGTGTTTGCTGTAAGAATTGTGGTTTGGTTAGCACAAATTTGGAAATCTGCACCTAAATCTACAGTAGGTGATGCAATTACATTCATCACAATTGTAAATGATGTGTCTCCACAAGGATAACCGATATTTACCGTGTAAGTCCCAGCTGCAGAAGGTGAAAAAATAGCTTCTGTAGAAAGAACGTTATTGTCTTGATCTACCCATTCATAAGTAACTAATGAAAGATCGATGTCAGTATTAGTAGGTGTAGCGTCAAAAACTGGAAACTCTTCAACATCACATATTTCTGCTGAAGTTGGTAAATCTGTAGTTATTTCAACAGTTTCTACAACTTTAAGTTCTACTTCAGAAGTTGCATAACAAACCGCAGAAACATTACTCTCAACTCTAGCATATATAGTTTGAGGGTTAGTAACGTTCGTATAAGGAGATGTTAAAGGTGCTTCACCGGCATCAGCATTAGCTTGAGTTAGGTAATAAGTTACAGTAAACTCATTAGGGTCTTGGTTACCTAGAACTCTTGAAGAGTTTCCGTCAAGATCAAAGGCTTCAACACCATCGTTAGATGAATCGTCACATGCAGTTATATCAATTGCTTCAGCTGTAGCTATAGGGCCGAATGATACATTTACGATATCTTCAACAGGAGAGTTACACTCAGTTCCGTTTGCAATTACCTTGTATTCACCTGTTTCAGTAGCAAGGTATTCACTTGAAGTTTCACCTACGATTAGAACATCGTTTAAGTACCACTCATAAGTTTCTACCGGACCAGAAACTGTAGTAGTTAAAAGAACTTCGTCTTCACCACATAAATTTTGATCTCCTTCATTAATTGTAACTGAACAATCAAAAACGATGTCGCAGTTTGTACTTCCGTCTCCTCCTATTTGGCCTAATTTAATGTAACCTGGGTTACGATTGTAATTAGTAATTACTAGAACGTAAATTTCTCCAGTTTGTGCATTTGGGATAGTAAAGTTTTCAATTGGTTGAGCCGAATAACTACAAGCAATTTCATTGAAAGATTGTAGCTGAGTATAATCACAAAGATCATCTCCTGGCTGGAAAGGTCCCCAGGCAATAAAATCCACATCTAATCCCTGTCCAATAGGGTCACCATTGGCATTAAATGCTGTATTTTGAATAATTTCAAAATCTAAATTTCCAGGCTGGTCAATTTGTAAATAAAACCATGCTGGGTAAGGCTGTGAAAACAAACATCCGTAATCTGGCCCTGCTTCTGCAGTAGCATTACAGTTAGGATCTTGGTCATTACAGTTTGCAAAAATAAGTGCGTCATTTCCTGCACAGAAAGGCTGAATATCGGCACAAGTTCCTCCCCCTTGGGCAAAAACAGATGTAGATGATAGCATCAATAAAAAGAAAGATACTATTGGTACGATAGTTTTAAGATTGACTTTAAAATAATGTTGACAATCCCAAAAACTGTTAGGTAATTTTATCTCCATAAAATTTAGTGTTGGTGATGATTAATTAATAATTTGATTTTACTTAATTTTTCAGACGCGAAATATAAGAATTTCCGAGATTATATTCTTGTTAAAAAAGAGTTATATTCCCAAGCCCAATAAGCAAACTTCATTGATAATTAATTAGATATGTTAGTTTATTTACAATCTTTCACTCATTCAATGTAAAATGAATAATAATCACATCAATTATTGTTTTATTGTTACATATCTAATAATCAGCAATTAATTCTCTCTTTTGTAAAATATTACAGAAAACATGAGTGTTTTGTGTTAATTGCATCTAAAGTATAAAAATCTCTTGCTAAGTGTTTCGTACATTTGTTTTAATATATACCAACAAATGACAGTATCTACTAAAAAAATATGATTGAACAAACTGATATCTCATACGAGAAAACAATATTAATAGGATTAATAACTAAATTTCAAGACGAAGTAAAGTCTGAAGAATACTTAGATGAGCTAGAATTTTTAGCTTATACCGCCGGCGGTGAAGTTTTAAAACGCTTTACTCAAAAAATGGATGTTCCTAATCCAAAGACATTTATAGGTACCGGAAAGTTAGAGGAAGTTAAAAACTTCGTAAATGAAAATGAAGTTGGCGTAGCTATTTTTGACGACGAACTTACCCCTGCACAGCAAAAAAACATTGAAAAAATACTTCAATGTAAAATTATAGATAGAACAAATCTTATCCTTGATATTTTCGCGCAAAGAGCACAAACAAGCTATGCACGAACACAAGTAGAGCTTGCACAATACGAATATCTATTACCTCGACTAGCGGGGATGTGGACTCACTTGGAACGTCAACGTGGGGGAATTGGAATGCGTGGTCCTGGAGAAACAGAAATTGAAACGGATAGACGTATAGTTCGAGACCGTATATCTTTACTTAAAGACAAATTAAAGAAGATCGATCGTCAGATGGAAGTGCAACGCGGGAATCGAGGTTCACTTGTGCGTGTAGCTTTGGTTGGATATACAAACGTAGGGAAATCCACCTTGATGAACGTAATTAGTAAAAGCGATGTTTTTGCAGAAAACAAACTCTTTGCAACACTAGATACAACTGTAAGAAAGGTTGTTATTGGCAACCTACCATTTCTTTTAACCGACACTGTTGGTTTTATTAGAAAGCTACCTACACAACTAGTAGAGTCTTTTAAAAGCACCTTAGATGAAGTGCGTGAGGCTGATTTATTGCTGCATGTTGTAGATATAAGCCACCCTTCTTTTGAACACCATATTGATTCAGTTGAAAAAATTCTGGAAGAAATTGGAAGCGCTGATAAGCCTACTGTTATGGTTTTTAATAAGATTGATGCTTATGAGCCAGAAGAAATTGATGAGGACGATTTAATTACTGAAAAGACCAAAGCACATTATACTTTGGAAGAATGGAGACATACATGGATGGCGAAACTTAATGGAGATGCCATTTTTATTTCAGCATTAAACAAAGAAAACTTTGATGAATTCCGAAAGTTAGTATACGACAAAGTGAGAGAAATTCACACCACTCGTTTTCCTTACAACACTTTCCTATACGACGAATATACAGAGGAAGAAGAATAAAAAAAGACCTGTCAAAAAAATTAAATTTCTGACAGGTCTTTTTAATTTAAAGTCCTTCTTGTAAAGAACTTATAATTAAATTTTTATTTAGAATCCGTAAGTAAACCCTACTCCAATTGCTTCACGAATTTGGAACCCTTGAGCAGCGTTGTCATCATAAATAGCCTGGAAAGTAGCGTTAGCTGATATATACTTATTTACCTTAAACAATAAATTCATAGTATAATCTATATCAACATTTTGTGGATCTTCTAAGTAATTTGAGTAAAGAGCCAATAAGTTTTCCATTGACACGTTTTCCATCAAATCAAGTTTTGCATAAGCAGAAACTGAAGCGCCAAATTCAAAACGGGTTGTTTCGTTAGCTTCAACACCAAAATATGGGTTTTCATTAAATGCTGCGATAGCTACTGGGTTGTTACCAACATTTGTAAAATCTTTATTTACAAAAATTAAACGTGCAGTTGCAGGCGCTATATTAACATAAAGATTATTGTTCTTTTTCCACATCATACCAGGACCAAATTGTAAGTAACCTGGAGACATAAATTTAGAAACTTCAGTACGGTATCCTTCATCACCTGGGTTTAAGTCGGTATTATACTCATAACCAGAACCAAATTGAGTTTTAAAGTTTAAGAAGAATGAGTAATACCAGTTACTTTCTTTTATTTGTCTACCCAAGATTGAGTTTAACTCAAGACGATCATTAGTTTTACGCGCATACTTGTCGTCCTTATTTTTAGTCATACCATATTCTGCAATAATACGGTTGTTCCAACTAAGCTTATCGTGCTTATAGTTGAAATCGTAATTCAACCCAAGATTACCTGCAATATTTGAACTTCCCCCACCAGTCCACTCGTGGTTGAATGCAGCTTGGTTAAACAATAAAGAAATGTTTCCTGATCTTGACCAACCATTTGGGATAGTATCCTCTTTGGTTTCATTTTGAGCAACTAGTGCAAGTGGCGCACATAGGATTGCTGCAAGTAGTAAAATTTTTTTCATGAATCTTAAAGTTTTAATTTAAGGCAAAAATAATTACTAATTTGCATATCGTGTAAAAAATTAACAAAAAAGAGCGTTAAAATTACGGATTTGCCAATTATTTGTTAAAAACGTTACTTTTTCTTGAATAGCGGCACCGAAGAACAGGCTTCGCCATACATAATACTTTTAGCTACAGGCTGAAGCTTTTGTGCTACTTGCACATAGGCATTTGGAGGTATTGGTTTACTTACACATCCTTTTATAATTACAGGTTTGTCCTGATATTCAGAAACATCTAAATCCTTAAGAATTTCGGTAAATAGAACACTTTCTAATTCCTCTAGACTTCCTACAGTAACATTTTTTGCAAAAGGGGATAAATGAAGTGAAATCAATAGATACGCCCATCCAGGTATAATTGCATCTGTACTGCAATAAAGGGCTACATATTTATTTTGATACTGACTCCAATCGTGCTCGTTGGCTTTCTCTCTAAATTCTTTTTCACGAAGTACAATGCCTTCTGCAAGCCAAATGGAAATATCAAAAGCAAGTCTTTCACCTTTTGGATAAAAATCCTCAAGATCAAAGACCATAAGCTTACTATTCGCTACGCGATTTACAATTTCTTCCACAGAGAAAGTTATTAAAATATATTATAAAACTTTTTTATTAAAGCATTCCGAGTTCTAACTTAGCTTCTTCACTCATAAGCTCTTGACTCCAAGGCGGATCGAAAGTCATCTCAACCTCAGCATCTTTAACGTACTTTAATGACTTTACCTTATCTTCTACTTCCATAGGTAAGCTTTCTGCTACAGGACAGTTAGGAGTTGTTAGAGTCATTAATATTTTTACTTCGTAATCTTCATTAATAAATACGTCGTAAATAAGTCCTAATTCATATATATCAACCGGAATCTCTGGGTCATAAATGGTTTTAATAACGGCGATTACTTTTTCGCCGAGTTCAGCCATATCTATTTTTTCTTCCATTTGTTTAACTATTTGCTTGTGTTTGATATGCTAATGCATACATTTTCATTTGTTTAATCATTGATACTAATCCATTAGCACGGGTTGGAGAAAGGTGTTCTTTCAATCCAATTTCGTCTATAAAATCAGTATCCGCATCAAGAATTGCTTGTGGTTCTTGGTTTGAAAACACGCGGACTAATACTGCAATTATTCCTTTCGTAATAATAGCGTCACTATCGGCAGTGAATATTATTTTGTCGTTTTTCATTTCAGAGTTTAACCACACTTTACTTTGGCAACCCTTAATGAGCTTGTCGTCTGTTTTTAATTTATCATCAATAAGCGGAAGAGATTTTCCTAAATCTATCATATACTCATAGCGTTGCATCCAGTCGTCAAACATTGAGAACTCATCTATCAACTCTTCTTGTATTGCTTCAATTGTCATATTTATTCTTGATTTCTAATTTCTTTTTTAGCTGAAAGCACTACACTTCTATCAGTTTTTGAATAAAAGGTTAGCACCCCGTCTTGTAAGGAATATGATCCCGTTTTATTTAATGCGTCTAAAAAGTCGCGCTCAACCTTCATGATATCTTTACCAGTACATTCCCTTTCGCTTACTGCTAAGTCTTTAAAGCTAATTGCATATAAATCTAGATTGTAGGTTCCAAACACCGAGTTACAGCCAGTAGCACCTCTGAAAGTGTTATCTAATGCTGACATAGAAAATGAAGGAACTTCTTTAACAGTAGGTTTTTCTCCATTAATAGCTGAAACAGTATAGTTGCCTGTTAGCTGAACGCTTCCAGCAACATCTATAACTTTTTTAGTCTCGTCGCAACTTGTAAAAATAAGTGCGAAAATCAATATTGATAATGTAGCAAGTGATTTCATAGTATAATTGTTTTAATTGATTTAAACTTTTATAAAGTTACAAACTCAAAATTTACTAGAATTGTACATTAACTTTTTATAAGGTATTTATGAAAGCATCATTTTTGCTTTTTTAACAGCTTCCACTAATGCATCAACTTCTTCTAGGGTGTTGTAAAACGCAAAGGAAGCTCGAACAGTTCCAGGGATTTTATAGAAATCCATAATTGGTTGAGCACAGTGATGCCCTGTTCTTACAGCTATACCTAGTTTATCCACAATTGTCCCTATATCATACGGATGTAAGCCTTCAATATTAAAAGAAATTACAGAGGTTTTTTGTCCTGTTCCATAAATTCTTAAACCTTCGATTTCAAGGAGTTTTTTGGTCGCGTATGTTAAAAGCTCATTTTCATGAGCCTCTATTGCCTCAAAACCAATTGCATTAAGGTAATCTATTGCTACACCAAAAGCTATACCTCCACAAATATTCGGTGTACCGGCTTCAAATTTATGCGGAAGTCCAGCATAGGTGGTTTTTTCGAATGATACTTCAGCAATCATTTCACCACCGCCTTGATATGGAGGAAGTTTGTTTCCCCACTCTTCTTTCATATATAACATTCCAACCCCTGTTGGGCCGCACATTTTGTGAGCAGAGGTAACATAGAAATCTACATTTAATTCTTGAAGATTTGGCTTTATATGCGAACAAGACTGAGCTCCATCAATCAAAACAGCAGCTCCTACCTCATGTGCTTTCTCGATAATTTCTTCTATTGGGTTTATGGTTCCCAATGCGTTTGAAATATGATTTACAAAAACAAGTTTTGTTTTATCTGAAAGCAGCTTAGCGTATTCATCCATAAGCAACGTTCCTTCTTCATTCATTGGAATTACCCGCAGAACAGCACCTGTTTTTTCACATAGCATTTGCCAAGGAACAATATTACTGTGATGCTCTAAAGCAGAAACAATTATTTCGTCGCCTTTATTTAAGATTGCTGCAAAGCCATTTGCAACCAAGTTAATTCCGTGAGTTGTTCCCGCAGTAAAAATGATTTCAAATGCTTCTTTAGCATTAAAGTGATTCTGAATTTTATGTCGAGCCGCCTCATAAGCATCAGTTGCTTCTTGTGAAAGCGAATGCACACCTCGATGAATATTTGCATTGTAGTTACCGTAATAATCTACAATAGCATCAATCACCTGTTGTGGCTTTTGAGACGTAGCTGCATTGTCCAAATACACTAATGGATACCCATTAACTTTTCGAGAAAGAATGGGGAAATCTTTACGTATATTATGGATATCGAAGGACATTTATATTCTTTTAATTAATTCTTGAATCTTTGTTAGCTTACGAACACTATTTCTTAAAGTTCAAAGCCTAAACTTACTCCAATCTTATTTGCAATAAGCTTGTTGATTCGCACTTTCAATTCTGGAATTTTTACACTTTCTAAAACAGTGTTTGCGAAAGCATACATCATTAAACCACGTGCTTCTTTCATTCCAATTCCGCGGCTTCGTAAGTAGAATAATGCCTCTTCATCAAACTGACCAATAGTACATCCGTGAGAACATTTTACATCGTCTGCAAAAATCTCTAATTGAGGCTTAGCGTTAATCGTAGCATTATCGTCAATTAAAATATTGTCGTTTTGCTGGTATGCATCAATCTTTTGAGCATCTTTTTCAACGATAATCTTCCCATTGAATACACCTACAGATGAATCAGCAAATAGTCCTTTGTAGTCTTGGTGACTTTCACAATTTGGTGAAATATGATGAACTAATGTATTGTGATCTACGTGTTGTTTTCCTTTAAGGATGGTTATTCCTTTTAATGTAGAATCACTGTTCTCTCCATTTTGGAAGTAGTTCAAATTATTGCGAACTAATTTCCCACCAAATGAAAAAGTATGAACACGACAAACCGTATCACGTTGTTGTGAAATATACGTATTGTCTATTAACGATGCCGATTCAACATCATTTTGAATTTTATAATAATCTACATAAGCTCGTTTTTCAGCAAAAATTTCAGTTACTGAATTTGTAAGAACTTCATTATTAGAAAGACTTTGATGGCGTTCTATAATTTGTACGTGAGCATTTTCACCTACAACAATTAAATTTCTTGGTTGAAGAAACATTGCCGCTTCGTTGCCAGTTGAGAAGTTTAGAATCTCAATAGGCTTTTCTACTTCTTTATGCGCAGGAATATGGATGTATGCACCTTCTTTAGTAAAAGCTGTATTAAGCGCAGTTAAACTATCACTTTTCGCAGCTTTATTGAAGTAAGCTTCAATAACAGGCTTGTATTTTTTCTTGTTAAGAGCAGCCGACATTAAACAAACGTCTAAGGTGTCGTGTGTAGTTTCCGAAAGGAATGAACTATAAACTCCATCTATAAAAACAAGTTTATAGGTGTCTATTTCATTAAGGAAATACTTGCGTACATCTTGAAGTTCAACATTGCGTTCTTTATTTGAATAGACACTATAGTCTGTTTTTAATAAAGAATTTAGTGAAGTATACTTCCACTCCTCATCTTTTTTTGTTGGAAATCCTTTCTCTTCAAAGATTTTTATAGCATTGTTACGCACATCGTGTAATGGCGAATCAAACTCCAAGTAATCTTCGAGAGCAATATATGATGATAATAATTTGTCTTTAAAACTCATTTCTTTCAATTCAGAATTCAGAATCCAGAATCCAGAATTCAAGTTAATCTTGAACCTTGAATTTTGATTCTTGAATTGTTATACTAATTCTTCCTTAATCCAATCGTATCCTCTTTCTTCAAGCTCATAAGCAAGCTCTTTAGTACCAGATTTTACGATTTTCCCATTCATTAATACGTGAACGAAATCTGGAACTATATGGTCTAATAAGCGCTGATAGTGAGTAATAACAACTATTGCATTGTCTTCACTCTTCAACTTGTTTACACCATTAGCTACAACTTTAAGAGCATCAATATCCAATCCTGAATCTGTTTCATCTAAGATTGCAAGTTTTGGCTCAAGCATCGCCATTTGAAAAATTTCGTTACGTTTTTTCTCACCTCCAGAAAAACCTTCGTTTAAAGATCTAGAAAGGAATTTTCTATCAATCTCTAACATGGCAGCTTTTTCTTTAATCATTTTAAGCATTTCAGAAGCAGGCATATCATCCATCTTCTTTGCTTTACGCGTTTCGTTGATAGCCGTTTTAATAAAGTTTGTAACTGAAACTCCTGGAATTTCTACTGGATATTGAAAAGAAAGAAAGATACCTTTATGCGCTCTTTCCTCTGGATCTAACTCGGAAATATCTTCATTTTCATAAATAATCTCTCCTTTAGTCACTTCAAACTCTTCTTTTCCTGCAACTACAGATGCCAAAGTACTTTTACCTGAACCGTTTGGTCCCATAATGGCGTGAACTTCGCCTGCCTTTACCTCTAAGTTAATACCCTTAAGTATATCTTTACCTTCTAATCCGGCGTATAAATCTTTAATTTTTAGCATATCAATTTGTCTTTGCTGATTCTTGTAATTTAATATCTACTGCTGAAGGGGAATCATTCACCTTCACAATTTCTTTTATTGTTATTATTTCTTCCCAATTGGTATCGGTATCGGTATTTTCGGAAACTACTCCTTTTACTATAACCCCTACCATATCAAAATCGTTCGTTTTAATTGCCGAAACTCGTTTTGATAATTCATCTGAAACTTCATTGCGCTTAACGCCATAAATAAAGCTCGACCCCATTAAAACTAAGGCTCCATCAGTGTTGATAAAATCCCCTTGAAACGTTGGCAGGCTCTCTTCGTTTTGAGTTGTTAGCTCGTCAGAAGTTTTATTTTCTTCAGAATTTTTACAGGAAAAAAACACTAACGAAAGCGTTAATATCAATAAGTATTTTTTCATAATTTAAACTTCTAATGTTTATCCTACAGAGCCTTCTAAACTAATTTCTAAGAGTTTTTGCGCTTCTACTGCAAACTCCATAGGCAACTTGTTTAAAACCTCTTTCCCAAAACCATTTACTATTAAAGCAATTGCTTTTTCTGTGTTAATTCCACGTTGATTACAATAGAAAATTTGGTCCTCACCAATTTTACTTGTAGTAGCTTCGTGTTCTATTTGAGCCGATTTGTTTTTAGATTCAATATATGGGAAGGTATGAGCCCCACAGCTATTCCCCATTAATAATGAGTCACACTGAGAGAAGTTACGCGCGTTATCTGCATTTGGGTGAATCTTAACCAACCCTCGGTAACTATTTTGCGATTTTCCTGCTGAAATACCCTTAGAGATTATCGTACTCTTAGTGTTTTTACCAATATGAATCATTTTGGTTCCAGTATCTGCTTGCTGATAATCATTTGTAACAGCAATAGAATAGAATTCACCAATTGAGTTATCTCCTTTTAAAATACAACTTGGATACTTCCAAGTTACAGCACTACCAGTTTCTACTTGTGTCCAAGAAATTTTCGCATTCTTTTCACAAATACCTCTTTTAGTTACAAAGTTATAAACCCCTCCTTTTCCTTCTTTATCTCCTGGGTACCAGTTTTGTACCGTAGAATACTTTATTTCAGCTCCATCTAATGCAATTAACTCTACTACTGCAGCGTGTAATTGGTTTTCATCACGACTTGGTGCTGTACAACCTTCAAGGTAACTTACGTAACTGTCTTCATCTGCAATTACTAGCGTTCTTTCAAACTGCCCTGTACCTGCTTGATTAATTCTAAAGTAAGTAGAAAGTTCCATTGGGCAACGTACTCCTTTTGGAATATAACAGAAAGAACCATCGCTAAATACTGCACTATTTAAAGCTGCGTAAAAGTTATCTCTCTGTGGCACTACAGTGCCTAAATATTTCTTTACTAATTCAGGGTGATTTTTAATCGCCTCAGAAATAGAACAGAAAATAATTCCTTTTTCGGCTAATGTCTTTTTAAAAGTGGTTGCCACAGAAACTGAGTCCATTACAATATCCACTGCAACTCCGGCAAGTTTCTTTTGTTCGTCTAATGAAATACCCAATCGTTTAAAAGTGTCCAATAATTCTGGATCTACCTCATCAAGACTATCGTACTTAGGTTTGCTATTTGGTGCGGAGTAATAAGAAATTGCCTGAAAGTCAGGTTTTTCATAATGTACATTTGCCCATTCTGGTTCTACCATTTTCAACCAATAACGATATGATTCTAAACGCCACTCTGTCATCCATTCTGGCTCCTCTTTCTTTTTAGAAATTGCGCGTACTACATCTTCACTTAATCCAACAGGAAATGTGTCAGATTCTATATCAGTATAGAATCCATATTCATATTCCTTGGTTTCTAATTCTTTCTTTAAATCGTCTTCGGTGTATTTCATTTTTATTAATTCAAAATTTGTAGTTCTAAATTCAATACAGAATAAAGAACTTACTTAAATTCATTTGCATTTAATTTACTTTTCTATAAGTAAACTACAACTTATTTATAACGAAAAAGATTCTCCACATCCACAAGTGCGATTCGCATTTGGATTTTGGAAAACAAAACCTTTTCCATTAAGCCCACCACTATATTCGAGTGTGGTTCCTACTAGGTATAAAAAACTTTTTTTATCCACTGCAATTTTAACATCAGCTTCTTCAAAAAGTTTATCGTTTTCACCTAGATTATGATCAAATTTCAACTCATAGCTAAGCCCGGAGCATCCGCCACTTTTGACTCCAACGCGTACAAAATCCTTCGCAATATCAAAGCCATCCTCGGCCATTAACTGTGCAATTTTGTTTTTTGCATTATCACTTACCTTAATCATATATAGAATAATTCTAAATTAGACGCAAATATACATCAATTAGAACTTTTAACCATAGCGAAGTGGGAATTTAAAACTATTGCATTATAGCTTCAGCCTATAGTGTAATAGGCGTGATTATTACTTGCATTTTTCGATAATGTATAGGAAAAGCGTACTTTTGCCAAAATCTGTAATAAACTTAGAAGAATGTTTGAGAATAAAGATAATTCCACCACAAGTATTGCAAGCTTAGGCGAATTTGGTCTTATAGATCATCTAACAAAAAACTTCAAAATAAAACAAAAATCGACTGTAAAAGGAATTGGCGATGATGCCGCTGTGATTGCTTGTAATTCTAAAAACGAAATAGTTGTTACTACAGATTTACTTTTAGAAGGTGTTCATTTCGATTTAAGTTATGTTCCCTTGAAACACTTAGGATACAAATCGGTAATTGTTAACCTATCCGACGTGTACGCAATGAATGCAGAGCCTACCCAAATTACAGTAAGCATTGCAGTTTCAAATCGATTTCCTATTGAAGCATTAGAAGAACTTTACGCAGGAATTACAGCTGCAGCTAAAATATATAATGTAGATGTAGTGGGTGGTGACACAACTTCTTCAACAACAGGTTTATTAATTAGCGTTACAGCCTTAGGTACTGTAAAAAAGGGAGAAGCTGTTTATAGAAGTGGAGCTAAAGAAAACGACCTACTTGTTGTTTCGGGTGATTTAGGTGCTGCTTATCTAGGATTACAAGTTTTGGAACGTGAGAAAGAGGTTTTCAAAGTAAACCCAAATAGCCAACCAGACTTAGAACCTTATACATATTTGGTGGAACGCCAATTAAAGCCTGAAGCTAGAAAGGATATTCCTAATTTATTAAAAGAATTAGGTGTGAAACCAACCGCTATGATTGACATTAGCGATGGTTTATCATCAGAAATAATTCACATTTGTAAACATTCAAAAGTAGGGTGTAATTTATTTGAAGATAAAATCCCATTAGATCCTCAAGTAATTACAACTTGTGAAGAATTCAACTTAGATAGTACTACCATTGCTTTAAGTGGAGGCGAAGATTACGAATTGCTTTTTACAATTAGCACCGAGGATTACCCTAAAATTAAAGCTAATCCTCACCTTACGGTAATAGGACATATGACTCATGAAAATGAAGGTACTCATCTTATAAGCCGAGCAGGAACTAAAATACCGCTAATTGCACGTGGTTGGAACCCAATGAAGGATTCGGAATAATTGAATTAAATATTCAATATATTTTTTAGAGCATCTAAAACCTCATCCAAGTTTTCAACAGTACTCATATGCCCTCCTTCAATTATAATGGATAAGGCATCACAACTTTTAGCTAAAGCTACATTTTCATCGACAGGCAGCAACGAGTCTTCTTTTGAAAGAATCATATACTTTTCTTTGCTGAAGTTTTTCAATACATCGCTTCGGTCCTTACGGTCGCGCATACCTTTTATTGCAGCTTTTATTCCGTCAAGCGGAAATGACCGTGCTTCCTTTTTTAATTCCTCTATATCTGAAGCAATTTTATCGCGTGTAGTTTCAGAAAATAAATTGCTAATTGCCATACTTATAAAAGCATAAGCATTTTGCTCAATTACTTTTAAAGCACGATTTCGGTTAATTTTTCTTTCTTCGGAATCTGGAGCAGGTGATGAATTTAAAAGTACTAATTTTTCAACTTTTGAAGGAAATTTTTCAACATAGGCTAATGCGATATACCCTCCCATTGAATGACCAATAAATGTCGCTGAAGTTATTTTTAAAGTTTTGAGAATTTCATCAACTACTTCAGCCATTAACTCCATAGAATGAATGTCTGAAATAACTTCACTTTTCCCGTGACCAGGAAAATCTAGTGTTATTATAGTGTTTTGTTTGGACAATTGCGGAATAAGGTTTTTCCACATTGTTGAGCTCTCCAGAAACCCGTGCAATAGAACAATTGCGGGACCACTTCCGTAGGTGTTGTAATGTATTTCTGTGTTGTTATATTTTAAAATCATAGTATGAAAATAGACCTACAAAGAGCCCGCTAAAAAAGAGGAATACTTTAAAGGTCCTATAATAAATTTTATTTTTTATATGCTGAAGAATTAGATTTAACTATAAAGAAGACGACTGTTCCAATTATCACTGTAAAAAAGACATAGTTTGCTATTTCAGGGTTTTCTAATTTAGAAACCACCATCCCTAAAATAATAAAAGCCAATCCAATAATTCCGAAGACAAATCTTAATAATGAAGCTACTTTTTCAATATTAACCTCTTCCTTTTCCGCTTTGGTCATGGTATTATATCCCGCGATAAGAAAGTAAAGCTTAAAATGTTTTACCACTATCCCGAGTACAATAAGAAATACGCCAATAATTATCAATGGTAAATCCATAAGCCCAAAGATAAAAATTAAAAAAATACAAGACACCATATAAAAAAACCTGACAAGCTTAAAAAACCTGTCAGGTCTTGGAGTTTAAAAGTCCTATTTCTTTGTTCTATTTATTCATTAAATCCTCAATCTCTTCTGCTTCAATTGGGATATTACGCATTAAGTTAAATGGCTCACCTGATTTTTGAATAACCACATCGTCTTCAAGTCTGATACCGAAGCCTTCTTCTGGAATATAAATTCCAGGTTCTACAGTAAACACCATGTTTTCTGTCATTTTTTCCCAAAGCACACCGTAGTCATGAGTATCTAAACCAATGTGGTGACTAGTACCGTGCATAAAGTATTTTTTATAAGCAGGCCAGTTTGGATCTTGATTTTTCACGTCTGCTTTATCCAGAAGTTTCAAGTCAAGAAGTTCTTTAGTCATTAACTCCCCTACTTCTTTGTGATACTCCTTCCAGTAATTTCCAGGCACCAACATTTTTGTTGCATTATCCTTCACGCGATTTACTGCATCGTACACTTCACGTTGACGTTTTGTAAACCTTCCGCTTACAGGAATAGTACGACTCATATCACTAGAATAATTAGCGTATTCGGCACCAACGTCCATCAGTATCAAATCTCCAGCTTTACATTGTTGATTATTTTCGATGTAGTGAAGAACATTTGCATTGTTTCCACTTGCAATAATTGGCGTATAAGCAAAACCACGAGAACGATTTCTTAAGAATTCATGCATGTATTCTGCTTCAATTTCATATTCCCAAACACCTGGTTTTATAAAATTTAAAACTCTTCTAAATCCTTTTTCAGTGATATCACAAGCCTTCTGAAGAATATCTAATTCTATTTGATCCTTAACTGAACGCAGACTCTGTAAAATCGGATTGCTACGCTCCCAACTATGTGCAGGATATTTAGCTTTTGTAGCTTTTATAAATCTATCTTCACGAGTTTCAGTTTCTACACTTTGTCTGTAGTGTTCATTAGTATTGAAGTAAATTCGCTCTGCTTGAGTCATAACTTCAAAAAAGATTTTATCGAAGTCTTTTAGCCAGTGAACATTTTTAATTCCTGAAACCTCGTATGCTTTTTCTTTGGTTAACTTTTCGCCTTCCCAAACAGCAATATGTTCGTTTGTTTCACGAACAAAAAGCATTTCGCGATGTTCTTCATAGGGAGCATCTGGAAAAAGAACTAATATTGTCTCTTCTTGATCAGCACCAGATAGGTAAAATAAATCACGCGCCTGTTGAAATGGCATAGTACTATCTGCACTAATAGGATATATATCGTTACTGTTAAAAACCGCTACACTTTTCGGCTTCATTTGAGCCATAAAGTTTTTACGGTTTTTCACAAAAAGTTCACTTGGAATTTGATCGTATTTCATTGAATTTATATTTTAGAATAATTGCTGAGAATTTTTTTTACACCAACTTAAAAAAGCTTTAACCTTAGTTAAGTAAGCCGGTGAAATAAAAGTGTAATTGCAAAGCAAAAAGTAATTTATATTGAAAGCCAAAATTAAATATTATAAGCTTAATTACTTAAGAAGTTAGGTTAAAACTATACTAATCTTAGCCCATTAGGCAATATCTACAATCTCAAAAACACGCTCTTCATTCCCTATTTTTAAAACTGCTTTTTCGCCAACTTTCTTACTTATAAGCGCTTTTGCAAGAGGTGAAATAAATGAAATTTTTCCTTTGGCAATATTAGCTTCATCCACTCCAACTATTTGGAAATGCTGCAGCTTTGGGTTGTTGCCAATTTTTAGGGTTAACCGCGCACCAAATCTCACTTCATCCTTCGGTTGCTGATCGATATCTATAATTTTTGCAGTATTTATTCTATTCAGAAGAAGTTGAAGTTTTGCATTAATGTGATTGACTGCAATTCGCCTGTCACTTTCGTTAGTAACTTCAAGGTTCTCCTTTTCATCAATTAACGATTGCTTTTCTTCCAAGAGCTCATCCATTCCAATTTGAGTAACGTAATTTGTTACGCCCTCAGGCAAATCTGCTCTTGGTGGCACAATAGGGATTTCCTCTTGATCGTCTTCTTTCACAAAACCTCTACTCATAATTATTTATTTAATTTTTTTTAAAAATCCATGCAACTAATAAAATACATAATATATGTAATAGCATAAGCAATCCCTACAATGGCTGTATATTTACACCTTTCTTTTTATCTGTAAAGAATTAGAAAAGCACTTAAACAGCATTTACTAATGAAGCACATCTACACAAACTTACTATTTAAAGTTTTTATAGCCATAGTATTAGGTATTGTATTCGGGCAAATCTTACCTGAATCTGTAAACCGAATTTTTACCACTTTCAATGCCTTTTTTGGACAGTTTTTAAGCTTTTCTATTCCTTTAATTATTATGGGACTAATAATGCCTGCCATTTCCGATTTAGGAAGAGGCGCAGGAAAATTATTGTTGATTACTGCTTTAATTGCCTACGGCTCCACCTTGTTTTCGGGGTTTATGACGTATTTTTCTGCCTCTAGTATTTTTCCTTTTCTATTAGAATCACACGTTAATGATGCAGGTCAAATTGTAGATTCTGGCAAAGAATTAACTCCGTACTTTAGCATTAACATTCCCCCTATATTAGATGTAATGTCGGCATTGGTTTTGGCCTTTGTCGTTGGCTTAGGATTATCTTTTCAAGAGAAGTCAAGTTTAAAGCTGGTGATTAAAGATTTTCAGAAAATCATAATGCAATTGATTGAAAATGTAATTGTGCCCTTACTTCCACTTTTTATCTTAGGAATATTTGTTAGCATGTCTTTTAACGGAAAGGTTTTCTCAATTCTTTCGGTCTTCATAAGTATAATAGGCGTGATTTTCGCATTACACATTCTATTATTATTGTTTCAATACACTATCGCTGGGGTACTTGTTAAAAAAAATCCAATTAAATTATTAGCTACTATGATGCCGGCATATTTCACGGCATTAGGCACACAATCATCTGCAGCAACTATTCCCGTAACATTAGAACAAACACAAAAAAATGGTGTTTCAGAAAAAATTGCAGGCTTTGTTATACCGCTATGTGCTACCATACATTTATCTGGTAGTATTATGAAAATAACTGCTTGCGCTATGGCTTTAATGATTTTACAAGGAATGCCTTTTAGCTTTACGCTTTTTGCTGGATTTATATTTGTATTAGGAATTGCAATGATTGCAGCACCTGGTGTTCCAGGAGGTGCAATTATGGCTGCGGTAGGAATTTTACAATCTATGCTAGGGTTTAATGAAGAAATGATTGGTCTTATGATAGCTTTATATATCGCAATGGATAGTTTTGGAACTGCTTGCAATGTTACTGGCGATGGCGCTATTTCGTTAGTAGTAGATAAAATTACGAAAGATAAAACTGTTGCCTAATTCTATAAAAACAAATAGAATAACAATGGCATTTTTTGATGCTTTCCGTTAAAATAAATAATCAAACTTTAGGTTTTAAATAACAGTTAGATATTTAAACCAATTCTAAATAGGTTTCAAACAACAAAGAATGTTTGGCAACATGCAGTTTGAAGTGTATTTTTGTGGCACTATTCTAGAAATTAAACAATAATGGCAATACTAACCTCTTCAATTGCACGAAAAGTAGCGATGGCTCTTTCGGGCTTGTTCCTCGTCATTTTTTTGGCGCAACACTTTATTATTAACTTTACATCGGTCTTAGACCCTGAAACCTTTAACAGCTTGTCTCATTTTATGGGGCATAACTTTGTGGTTCAGTTTATCGCACAACCTATTTTAATTATTGGAGTTATTTTCCATTTTGTAATGGGAATTATCCTTGAAATTAGAAACCGCAGTGCAAGACAAATTAGCTACAATTCTTATAAAGGAAACAAAAACTCTTCTTGGGCTTCGCGAAATATGATTATTAGCGGTGCTGTAATCTTAGCGTTTTTAGGTCTTCACTTCTACGATTTCTGGTTTCCAGAAATAGTACATAAGTATGTTGAAAGCCACCCAGTAGATGAAACTCGTTATTATACCGAGTTGCTTCAAAAATTTGAAAGCCCTGTTCGCACAGGATTATACAGTCTTTCATTTGTATTGTTAGCACTTCACCTTTGGCATGGATTTTCTTCGTCTTTCCAAAGTATGGGTTGGAATAACAAGTATTCTAAAGCCTTACAAGGTTTCACGAAGTTTTACGCAATATTTATCCCTTTAGGATTTATTTTCATTGCGATTTATTTACACCTTAATCAATAATCACCACGAAATTTAGCGCTATGTCAATATTAGATTCAAAAATCCCAAAAGGACCCTTAGCAGATAAGTGGACAAAACATAAAAACGACGTAAATCTCGTTAACCCTGCCAACAAACGTAATATAGATATTATTGTAGTTGGTACAGGTCTTGCTGGAGGTAGTGCCGCAGCAACTCTTGCCGAATTAGGCTATAACGTAAAAACATTTTGCTACCAAGATTCTCCTAGACGTGCACACTCTATTGCAGCACAAGGAGGTATTAACGCAGCAAAAAACTATCAAGGTGATGGTGACTCTAACTACCGTTTATTCTACGATACTGTAAAAGGTGGCGATTACCGCTCTCGTGAAGCAAACGTTTATCGTCTTGCTGAAGTATCAGCAAACATCATCGACCAATGTGTAGCACAAGGTGTTCCTTTTGCTCGTGAATATGGAGGAATGTTAGACAACCGTTCTTTCGGTGGTGTTTTAGTTTCACGTACCTTTTACGCTAAAGGTCAAACAGGACAACAATTATTACTTGGTGCATATTCAGCAATGAACCGCCAAATAAATAGAGGGAAAATTACTCCTTACAACCGTCACGAAATGCTAGATTTAGTTATCGTAGACGGAAAAGCAAGAGGTATCATCGCTCGCGATTTAATTACTGGTGAAATTGAAAGACATTCAGCTCACGCAGTAGTAATCGCATCTGGTGGATACGGAAACGCATTCTTCTTATCGACAAACGCAATGGGAAGTAACGCAACAGCAGCTTGGAAAATCCATAAAAGAGGTGCTTACTTCGCAAACCCTTGCTATACACAAATTCACCCAACATGTATTCCAGTTTCTGGAGACCACCAAAGTAAACTTACTTTGATGTCTGAATCATTAAGAAACGATGGTAGAATTTGGGTTCCTAAGAAAAAAGAAGATGCTATCGCTATCCGTGAAGGAAAGAAAAAAGCTAAAGATCTTTCGGAAGACGAACGTGATTACTACTTAGAAAGAAGATACCCTTCTTTTGGTAACTTAGTACCTCGTGACGTAGCTTCTAGAGCAGCCAAAGAACGTTGCGACGCTGGATTTGGTGTAAATAAAACAGGTCAAGCTGTATTCCTAGACTTTGCTAGTGCTATTGAACGTTACGGAAAAGAGCAAGCAGCAATGCACGGAAACCACAATCCATCTAAAGAAGAAATTACAAAACTTGGGAAAGAGGTTATCGAGAATAAATACGGAAACCTTTTCCAGATGTACGAGAAAATCGTAGATGAAAACCCATACGAAAGCCCAATGATGATTTACCCAGCAGTACACTATACTATGGGCGGAATTTGGGTAGATTACAACCTACAGTCTACAATTCCTGGTTGCTATGTAACTGGAGAAGCTAACTTTAGTGATCACGGTGCAAACCGCTTAGGTGCATCGGCATTAATGCAGGGATTAGCAGACGGTTATTTCGTATTGCCATATACAATTGGTGATTATCTATCAAAGGACATTAAAACTGGACCAATTCCAACAGATTCTAAAGAGTTCGACGAAGCTGAAAACAAGGTTCGCGAGCAATTAGAAAAGCTGATAAACAATAAAGGATCTCACTCTGTAGATTATTTCCACAAGAAACTTGGACACATTATGTGGAACAAATGCGGAATGGCTCGTAATGCGAAAGATTTAGCGTCTGCAATGACCGAAATTAGAGCTTTACGCGAAGAATTCTGGAAAGAAGTTAAAGTTCCTGGAGAATTGAATGAAATGAATGCAGAGCTTGAAAAAGCGATGCGTGTTGCAGATTTCCTTGAATTAGGAGAATTGTTTGCGAAAGACGCCTTACACAGAAATGAATCTTGTGGAGGACACTTCCGTGAAGAATATCAAACTGAAGAAGGAGAGGCACTACGTGACGACGAAAACTTTATGTACGTTGCCGCTTGGGAATACACTGGAGATCCAGCAACAGAAGTACTTCACAAAGAAGAATTGAAGTACGAAAATATTGAAGTTAAATCGAGATCATACAAATAGACTATGAAACTTACTTTAAAAATCTGGAGACAGAAAAATAGCAAAGCAAAAGGAGAATTAAAAACATATCCTATTGACGGAATAGAAGGTGACATGTCTTTCTTAGAGATGCTCGACGTTCTAAATGAAGAATTAATTAATAAAGGTGAAGAGCCAGTAGTTTTCGATCACGACTGTCGTGAAGGAATTTGCGGTGCTTGTTCGTTACAAATTAACGGAGAACCTCACGGACCAGATAGATTGGTTACAACTTGCCAGTTACACATGCGTATGTTTAATGATGGTGATACAATTGTTATCGAACCATTCCGCGCAAAAGCATTCCCTGTAATTAAGGATTTAGTTGTAGATAGAACATCATTTGAAAGAATTCAGCAAGCAGGTGGTTACGTTTCAGTAAACACTTCAGGTAACACTATCGACGCTAATGCTATTCCTGTAAATAAGCAGGATGCAGACGATTCTTTCAACGCAGCAACTTGTATTGGTTGTGGTGCATGTGTTGCAGCTTGTAAAAACGCTAGTGCAATGTTATTCACTGCAGCTAAAGTAAGCCAGTTTGCATTGCTTCCTCAAGGGAAAGTTGAAGCAACTGAGCGTGTATTAAACATGGTTGCTCAAATGGATAAAGAAGGATTTGGTAACTGTACAAATACAGGTGCTTGTGAAATTGAATGTCCAAAAGGTATTTCATTAGAAAACATTGCAAGAATGAACCGCGAATACCTAAGCGCAAGCTTAAAAGGATAAAATAAATTATACCTTATATAACTAAAACCTCTGCAATTATTGCAGAGGTTTTTTTGTGCTTAAAATCTAAAGGGAAAAGCTAAAAAATATTTAACATATTCATTTTAAATAAATTACACTTATATTCGTTTTCAAAGTATAAGAACTAAGCTCTTTATGGTTAGAATATATTATTTATTGATTTTTTTCATTTGTTGTAGCCAAACTACTTTTAGCCAAATTGGTCCTCGTGTTTGGAAAAAAGAAGTAAAAACTACTTCAAATAAGAAAGATTCTAAGTTTTCTACAAAGCAATTAGCATATTCAATTACAAAAAATACGATATCAGATTCTGAAAAGGTATTAGAGATTTATAATTGGATTACAAAAAACATTTCATACGATAATGAATTAATGCGAAGTAAGAGTCTTCAGAACAGAATATATACTTCAGAAGAAAACGTTGTTAAGAACGCTTTAGAACGCAAAATGGCTTTGTGTGGAGGGTTTGCACTATTATTTAAATCTTTGTGCTCAGACCTTGGCATAGAAGCTAAAGAAGTTCACGGATACACTAAGGATTACACTGGCCGTTTTAAACAAACCAAAACTCCTCACCACACTTGGAATGTAGTAAAACTAAATGGCAAATGGCATTTAATTGATTTAACGTGGGCGGTAAGTCATGGCAATGGAGGGTCTCCAGATAACTTTTGGTACTTAACAAGACCTGAAGATTTTATATACTCTCATTATCCTGAAGATCCTAAGTATACATTATTAAAAGAACCAATAACCTTTTCAGAATTTAAAAACATAAATTCTCATTAATAAAAAAAACCTTCACATTTCTGTGAAGGTTTTTTAATCTTAAACAAGATAAATTACTATGCCTCAGCGCTTGGAACGATTGAAACGTAGCTCTTGTTATCTTTCTTCTTGGTAAATTTAACAATACCATCCACTTTTGCGTGAAGGGTATGGTCTTTACCACCGTATACGTTTTCACCTGGGTGATGCGTATTACCTCTTTGTCTTACAATGATATTTCCAGCAACAGCAGCCTGTCCTCCAAAAATCTTAACGCCTAAACGTTTCGATTCTGATTCTCTACCGTTCTTAGAACTACCAACTCCTTTTTTGTGAGCCATTTTGTTTCGGTTTTAAATATTATACTTCAGTAAGATTATTTTTCAATCCCACCATCTAATCTGTCTTGCAATTCTTTTAGCTCATCCCACTTACCATCAGCAGCTAATTTAGCTTGTTTTGGCCAAGTGTCTGTAACTAAATGTGCTAAATTTGAACTTGCTTCAGAAAGAATAGTTGCGATAGCTTCTGGTTTTGCTTTTGCAACTTTAGCAAAAGTATCCAATCCAGCAGCAACCATAGCTTCTGCAGCTTTTGGTCCAACACCTTCAATCTTTTTAAGATCGTCTGCTTTAGCGGCTTTTTTAGGAGCAGCTTTTTTTGCAGGTGCTTTAGTTTCTGATTTTGGAGCAGCTTTTTTAGCTTCTTCCTTTTTAGCAGGTGTAGCTCCTGAAGCTACAATGCTTTCAATTACAATTTCAGAAAGTGCCTGACGGTGTCCGTTTTTAACACGGTAACCTTTACGGCGTTTCTTTTTGAAAACTATAACTTTGTCACCTTTAAGGTGCTTTACGACTTTTGCTCCTATTTGAGCGCCGTTTATAGCCGGGGCGCCTATGGTAATATTGTCTCCGTCACCAATAAGAAGTACATTGTCAAAAGACACTGATTTTCCTTCTTCTACTGGTAAACGATTAACAAAAACCTTTTGGTCTTTCGCAACTTTTACTTGCTGCCCTGCTATCTCTACAATTGCGTACATAGCGAATCGTTTATAAATTAGTTAAACTTAGTTTTCCCTATCGTTTGCGGAAGCTTTAGCCACCGAAGCAAAATAAATTCTGCGTAGGGGGCTGCAAATATAATTTTAAAAAAGGAATTGACAAAGCGTTTTATATTTAATCTTTCACGCTTAATACACTGATTGACAATTGAATTCAATAAGAAGAAGTGATTTTACAAGTTTATAATCATCACATTACTAAGAATTCTATTTAAAAACCCAATTAAAACTCTAACAATCAGTCGTTTATTTCATGACATTTCTATTGCCATCTTGAGTGTTCCAAGACGTTTTAAGAAGCTGCATAAAAGAAAGGGTTAAAACTATAGTAGTTGCAAATCCCATAATTAAAATAGACAAAACAAGCATAAGAGTTCCTAAATCATATTCAAGATTCCATTTATTCATAATGCCTGAAGAAAACTCTGTGTCAATCTGATACATATATATAGCCATAAAAATTGAAAATAACACCGATGCAATTCCTCCAGAAAACAAACCTACCTCAAATCCTTTTTCATATTTGAAGTTTGTTTCCGATGAAGAGTACTTTTTTAAAGCCATGTAAATTCCAAAACCGAAAATCAACCCATTTACTGAACTCAACACAGGGTATTGGTGTAACCCAATAAGTTTTAAAATAAGAAAGTAGGCAATTAGTATTGCTGCAATTCCAAAACCGTAACGTGAATATACTTTAAACATAGTGATTGGATTTAAACCTAAAAGTTACGAAATTTTGTATTACAAAGTTCAAAACATCAATATAACTTTTTAAAAATTAAACACTTAGAATCAAAATTCACAAACTAAAATATCTAAGAATAGTTGAAATTTCATTTTTTCATCTATAGTAAAGTAACATTCTGCTTAAAGCTACGTCAAATTAGCGACTGAGTTTAAAATTAAATTAAACCCAAAAGCTCTTAAAATTAATTAACTTTGTGAGTTAAACTTTCGAATATTTAAACTTTAATTTAAAACGATGAAAAAAACATTTCTTACCGTCTTGTTCGCCTTTATGTTTCTAGTTGGCGCTAAGGCCCAACAAGTTGAATTTGAAGAATACAAATTGGATAACGGACTTCATGTTATTTTATACGAAGACAATACTGCTCCCGTTGCAGTAACTTCTGTGATGTACCACGTGGGTGCAAAAAACGAAACTCCTGGACGTTCAGGGTTCGCTCACTTTTTTGAACACTTATTATTTGAAGGGACCGAAAATATTGGTCGTGGAAAGTGGTTCGAAATTGTAACATCTAATGGTGGAAGCAACAACGCAAACACCACAGACGATCGCACATATTACTATGAAATTTTTCCTTCAAACAGTGTTGAAACTGGACTTTGGATGGAAAGTGAGCGTATGCTTCACCCAATTATCAACCAAATTGGTGTAGACACACAAAACGAAGTTGTAAAAGAAGAAAAGCGCCTAAGAGTAGATAATCAACCTTACGGTAACATCCTTAAAGCCGTTAAGGAAAACATGTTTAAAAAGCACCCTTACCGTTGGACTACAATTGGTGAGATGGAAGATTTAGATGCTGCAACTCTTGAGGAGTTTCAAGCTTTCAACAAAAAATTCTATGTACCTAACAACGCTGTTCTAGTAGTTGCTGGTGATATTGACAAGCCTAAAGTAAAGAAAATGATTAAAGATTACTTCGGACCAATTCCTAGAGGTGCAGAAGTAGTTCAGCCAAATATCAAAGAAGATCCTATTACCGAACAAATTAAAGCTAAATTTTACGATCCTAATATTCAGCTTCCAATGATTATTCAAGCATACAGAACTCCTTCTATGAAAGAGCGTGATGCGTATATCTTGGATATGGTTTCAACTATTTTAAGCGATGGAAAAAGCTCACGTCTTTACAAAAAACTAGTTGACGAAAAGAAATTGGCTCTTGAAGTTGCAGCAATTAACTTTAGCCAAGAAGATTACGGTACGTATATTACCTTAGCAATCCCACTTAACAACACGCCTCTAGAAACTTTAGACGCTGAAATTTCAGAAGAGATTGTTAGATTACAGACTGAACTTATTTCTGAACGCGAGTTTGAAAAACTTCAGAACATTTACAAAAACAGATTTGTAACGGCTAATGCTACTGTTGCTGGTATTGCAAACTCACTTGCAAACTATTATACTTTTTACGGGGACACCAATCTTATTAATAAAGAATTGGACATCTACAAAAACATCACTCGTGAGGATATTCGTGAAGCAGCTAGAAAATACCTAAACAAAAACCAGAGCTTATATTTAGAGTATTTGCCAAAATCAGAACAATAAAAAACTTAGAATTATTTTAAGATGAAAAAACATATATACCTATTAATAGCAAGTATTTTTGTATCTACGCTAGCAGTTGCGCAGATAGATCGCAGTAAACAACCTAAACCAGGCCCTGCACCTACAATAAACGTAACGCAACCAGGTACTTTTAATCTAAATAATGGTTTAAAAGTGCTTGTAGTAGAAGACCACACACTTCCTGCTGTACGTGTACAACTAGTAATTGACAACCCATTACATGCATCTGGGAAAAAAGCGGGTGTAGAAGCAATAGTATCTGCAATGTTGGGTAATGGTACAACAAACATTTCTAAAGACGATTTCAACGAAGAAGTAGATTATTTAGGTGCTAACATTTCTTTTGGTTCAGAGAGCGCTTATGCTAGTTCACTTTCTGAATATTTCCCAAGAATTATGGAGCTTATGTCTGATGGTATAAAAAACCCATTATTCACTGAAGAGGAATTCCAAAAAGAAAAGAACAAAATGATCGACGGTTTAAAGAGCCAAGAAAAAAGTGTTTCGGCAGTTGCTTCTAACCTACGTTCAGCATTAATTTACGGGAAGGATCACCCAAAAGGAGAATTTACAACCATTGAAAAAGTTGAAAAATTAACCTTAAACGACGTAAAAGAGTTTTATGAAAACTACTTTAATCCTAAAAATGCTTATTTAGCAGTTGTAGGAGACGTTAAGCAAAACCAAGTTGAAGCTTTAGTTCGTGAGCACCTTAGCGATTGGAAACAAAATCCAGTGCCTTCTGTAGTGTATAGCACTCCTAAAGATGTTCAGTTTACACAAGTTAACTTTATCGACATGCCGAATGCTGTGCAGAGTGAAATTGCTGTACAAAACTTGGTTACTCTTAAGATGAACGACCCTGACTACCCTGCAGTTCTTATTGCAAATAGAATATTAGGAGGTGGTTTCAACAGTTTATTGAATATGAATCTTCGTGAAGCTAATGGATGGACTTACGGAGCACGTTCAAGTACAGGAGCAGATAAAAACATTACTCGTTTTGTAGCTACTACTAGTGTACGTAATGAAGTAACTGATAGTGCAGTTGTGGAAACTTTAAAGGAAATTCGTTTTATCCGTGATAATAAAGTAACAGCTCAACAATTAGCTAACGCTAAAGCGAAGTATGTTGGTGATTTTGTATTGGCACTTGAGCGTCCGTCTACTATCGCAAACCTTGCGCTAGAAGTTTACACTCAAAACCTTCCTAAAGACTTTTACTCTGGATATCTTAAAAAGATAAATGCTGTTACAGCAGAAGATGTTCAACGTGTAGCAAAAAAATATTACAAGCCAGGTAATCTTCGTATTGTAGTAGTAGGTAAAGGTTCTGAAGTATTAGAAGGACTTAAAAACCTAAAAAACCACGAAGGAAGACAAATTCCTGTGTACTATTTTGATAAAGAAGGAAACCCAACTACAGAGCCAAACTACAATATGCCTGTTGAATCTGGAGTAACTGCTGAATCTGTAATAAACAAATACATCGATGCAATTGGAGGGCGCAAAGCTTTAGCAGATGTTAAGACTGTAAAAATGGAAGCCGGAGCAGAAATGCAAGGTATGCAGTTAGGTCTTGAAATCAAGAAAACCACTAAAAACCAATCTTCACTGATAGTTTCTATGGGTGGTGCTCCACTTCAAAAAGTGATTTTCGATGGAGAAAAAGGCTATATGTCTGGACAAGGACAAAAAATGGATTATACAGACGAGCAAAACCAAGCTGCAAAAAAGCAAGCTGTTCCATTTGCTGAACTTTCTGCTAAAGACGCAAAACTAGATCGCGTTGAAGAAGGTGCTTATGTTATTGTTTTAGAAGAAGGACAAGAAGCTTTTTACGATAAAGAAAGTGGATTGAAAGTTAAAGAGGTTTCAACTCAAGAAATGAATGGACAAAAAATTTCAACTACAGTTGTGTACGACGATTACACTGAAGTAAATGGAATTAAATTCCCTTTCACAATTAAGCAGTCTGCAGGACCTCAAGAATTAACTTTTAAAGTAAGTAAAGTTTCAATTAACGAAGGTGTAGCTGATTCAGATTTCGAATAACCAACGAGATTCAGCTTTATAAAAAAACCGCATTAGATTTAGTTCTAATGCGGTTTTTCTATTGAATAGTTTTACTATTTATTCCCAAACTATCGTTTCCATAATTCTTCTAATATCTTCACGAAGATATTCTGCTGCAGGGTAAACAGAGTCGTAATTTGGCTTTGCTTTAAAGTACACAGCACCATTTACAAAGTGACGAATACTATCGGTCACATAAAATTCTGCTTGGGTTGCCGCATTTCCATTTATCATATAAAACATTCCATACACCTTAGAATCTGGGTTTACAAAAGGATATGCAGGTATGCTATTTGCCTTAATAGTATGGTCGTAAGCTAGACGTTGAGCATCTTGTAGTAATGAATCTAGATTGTTAGCTCTTACCTGCTGGTATGTCATATAAATTGTTGCTTTCATTCTAGGATATTGAATGTTTAGAGCGCAATTATCTTTCTTTTCTATAACTGCATTCTCATTCATTTCAAAAGAAAAAGCACAATTAGGATCTACTGTTTTGTACTCAGGAATAGGGTAATCTAACCTCAGCTGGGCAGCAGGTTTCACTGTAACCTCATCTTCACATGAAACACATATGAAAAGTAAAATTATTGAGGAGAGTATACGTTTATAGATTTTCAATTGTAACTTTTATTTGTTTTATACGTTTGCCTTCAAAAGCTTCAATTACAAACGCATAACCGTGAAATAATATTTTTTCGTTTTTCTTAGGGAATCCCTTTGATACTTCAAGTAGGAAACCAGCTAACGTTTCTGCTTCTCCTTTATTATCTTCAAACTCTTCAGGGTCATCTAGCTTTATCACCTTGTAAAAATCTTTCAGAGGTGTTTTCCCTTCAAAGATAAATGTATTGTCGTCTAGCTTAGAGAAAATAAGATCTTCATCATCAAACTCGTCGCTAATTTCCCCTACAATTTCTTCAATAATATCTTCTAAAGAAATTAGTCCGCTAGTTCCTCCATATTCATCCACCACAATTGCAAGGTGCATTTTCATTTCCTTAAACTCATTCAGCAAATCGTCTAGCTTTTTGTTTTCAGGCACAAAATACGCTTCGCGTTTCAAAGTCTTCCAATCTAGGATTTTTCTATCTGTGTATGGAATTAAGTCTTTTACATATAATACGCCAGTAATATTATCCATGCTATCCTTGTAAACTGGAATTCGCGAATAGCCGTGTTGAATAATTTCAGGAAGAATCTCTTTAAAGGATTGATCTTCACTAATTGCGAAAATATCCATTCGGTTTTTCATCACCTGCTTGGTATCTGTATTTCCGAAAGTAACAATTCCCTGTAGAATTTTTTGTTCTTCAAAGGTAGTATCCTGATTAGAAAGTTCTAGCGCCTGTGATAGGTGATCTACACTAATATTTGATTTTTGCTTACCATAACGATCGTGCAAAAACAATGTTACCGATCGCATAGGAGAACTAATTGGAGACAGTAAAGTATCCAAAACATTTAGAGGTTGTGCCATAAAAACAGCAAAAGAAATCCCATTTCTGTTTGCATAAATTTTAGGCAGTATCTCACCAAAAAGCAAGATTAGAAAAGTCACAACTCCAACTTCTATAATAAAACGAATATCTACACCGTAGTAATTCGTTAGAATATTAGAGAATAAAAGATCGCTCATCGAATCGAAAAGCAGCACTATAGCAATGTTTATGAAGTTATTAGCCACAAGAATCGTTGCCAAAAGCTTTTTCGGTTTCGACAGTAACTTTTCTACTATAGCAAGTTTTTTAGCAATTGCTTTCTCGTTATTAGTCTCAAAATCTGAAGAAGATAAAGAGAAAAAAGCCACTTCGGCACCCGAAATCAGCGCAGAGCAGCCTAATAAAACAACAAGCAAAACAATACTTGTTATATGAGTAAAGTCCAAAGTATTAATTAATAATAGTAAACCTGGGGGTTCTGTATCCAATTTGATGAATTTAGTTAAACATTAAAAAGGAAGATCGTCCTCTTCTTCAGTAATAGACTTTGCAGCCTGAGATGGTTGAGTAGCCTGTGGTTTTTGAACATTTTGTTCTGGATTATTTTGCGGGGTTTCGTTTCCGCTTCCTTTAGGTGTCAAGAACGTAAAGTCAGTACAATGCACCTCTGTGCTATATCTATCCAATCCTTTATCATCTTGCCATTTGCGAGTTTTTAAACGGCCTTCAATATAAACCATGTCGCCCTTTTTTAAATACTTCTCACAAATTTCAGCAGCTTTATTTCGAACTACAATATTGTGCCATTCTGTATTTGTAACACGCTCGTTTGTAGTTTTGTTTACATAAGTTTCATTTGTAGCCAGAGGAAATCGTCCAATACTATTTCCGCCCTCAAAGTAATGCATCTTTACATCATCGCCCGTATGTCCAATTAACATAACTTTGTTCAATGTTCCACTCATATTTTCTTTATTTTATAATTTATGCAAAGGTAAATCTTGTGTTCTAAATATACGGTTTTTTTAAGTTTTAATATAGAATGATTTAAATGAAAGCTATAAACCTAAAATAGATTTAGTAGTTTTCAAAAAATTCTGAAACAAAATTTTCTATTAAAACTGGGACTGCGTAATTATTTATTTCAGAAATAGGAATATCGGCTTGACCATCTTTAGGTGTTTCAATTATCCAAAAACGGGTGTATAAATGTTGGTGCGAAAGTTTATGAACCACTGCCTCTTCATTAAAAAGCGATATACTTCTAATATCTAAGTTTTCTGAAAAATCTTGAAACTGTGGGAGGTTTTTTAAAGCCTCGATGTCGACTTCCTCTGGAGTTTCAACCAATGGAAACTCAAAAAGTTTATGCCAAATTCCCTTCCCGATTCGTTGTTGAAGTATAGTGTTTTCATTTTCTGATAGAACAACTAGATAATTAAAATATCTTTTCTTTACGGGTTTAGCTTTAATTTTTACAGGTAATTCCTCTACTTCATTCTTCTGAAAAGCAACACAACTATCATTAAAAATACAACTATTGCAATCTGGATTTCTAGGCACACAATGTCTCGCTCCAAATTCCATAATAGCTTGGTTAAAAGTGCCAGGTTGCTTCTTATCTATTAATTGTTGGGCTAGATTTTTGAATTCTTTTGGTCCATTTCCTTTATTAATAGGTGTAGATATTCCAAAAACACGAGATAGCACTCTATAAACATTACCATCAACTACCGCTTGCGGCTCATTAAAGCATATACTTGCAATAGCGCTTGCGGTATATTCTCCTACTCCCTTTAATTTTAATAAGTCCTTATAGTTATCAGGAAAAACGCCATTCATTTCATCGGTTACCATTTTGGCAGTAGCATGAAGGTTTCGTGCTCGAGAATAATATCCTAATCCTTGCCATAGTTTCAAAACTTCATCCTCAGGTGAATTTGCTAAATCTTGAACCGTAGGATAGGCGTTTATAAACTTTAAATAATAGGGTAATCCTTGCGCAACTCGCGTTTGTTGCAGCATAATTTCTGACAGCCAAATATGATATGGACTTACTGTTTTTCGCCATGGGAGATCTCGCTTATTATCTAAATACCACGAAATTAGCCTTTTGGAAAAGTGAGGGTTTAAAATTGACATTGGGTAAAAATAATCTATATTCCATTAAATTTTAAAGGATTATGCTTTGATTTATTGATTTTAAAATATGTATATTTGCAGACCCAAAAAAACTCTAGTAAAAGAATAATTAATTAAAATACACATATAATGACGAAAGCAGATATCGTAGCTAAGATTTCAGAAAGATTAGGAATGGAAAAGAATGAAGTTCAAGCTACTGTTGAAACCTTTATGGAAGAAGTGAAGAATTCTCTTGAAGGTGGTGACAACGTTTATTTAAGAGGTTTCGGTAGTTTTATTATTAAAACTAGAGCCGAAAAAACTGGAAGAAATATTTCAAAAAACACAACAATAAAAATCCCTGCTCACAATATCCCGGCTTTTAAACCTGCAAAAGTATTTGTTGAAGGAGTAAAAACCAATGTGGAAATAAAATAGTAATAACCAGTTTGGTTCCGACTCGATGAATTTCGAGGAAGGGATGGAACATAAAAAAAGACTTTAGTATGCCAAGTGGTAAGAAAAGAAAAAGACATAAGGTAGCGACTCACAAACGTAAAAAGCGTCGTCGCGCTAACCGTCATAAGAAGAAAAAGTAGTTCTAAACTACTTTTTCTGTTTTAAAAGTAATTTGGCAACTTCCCTTAGGTGTAGTTGCCAAATAAAACAAACGAAATATCGTTCTTTGAAAATGAGATTGCAACAACCTTCTTTTGGTTTTGGTGCGGTTTCGCCGGGTTTTAATTAAAAACCTGTGAAAAAATATTGTTTAATAAGTTCCGATTATACATCGGGACTACAAAATTAATGTAACGTGAACTACGAATTATTTATTAGGTCCGGTTCACAAGAAGTTGATTTTGCCCTATTAAAGGATGGAAGACTTATAGAGCTTCACAAAGAAGAAGAGGATAATAATTTTACGGTTGGCGACATCTTTCTTGCCAAAATACGTAAAACAGTCCCAGGTTTAAACGCCGCCTTTGTAAATGTGGGTTACGAAAAAGATGGTTTTTTACACTATCACGATCTCGGCCCTAAAGTATCTTCACTTTTAAAATTTGTTAAAGGTGTAAGTACAGGAAAACTAAAAGATTATACTCTAAAAGACTTCCCATTCGAAAAAGAGATTGACAAGCATGGCAACATTAATAATGCCTTGAAAAACAATCAATCTATCTTGGTTCAAATAGTAAAAGAACCCATATCTACCAAAGGACCCCGTATAAGCTCTGAGCTATCTATAGCCGGAAGATATATTGTATTGGTTCCATTTTCTGATCGTGTTTCTGTTTCTCAAAAAATAGAAAGTAACGAAGAAAAAGACAGGTTAAAACGCTTGATTAAAAGCATTAAACCAAAAGGATTTGGCGTTATTATACGTACCGTAGCCGAGGGCAAAAAAGTAGCAGAACTGGACAAAGATTTACAGAATCTTATGGAACGCTGGATAGCGATGTGTAAGAAGCTACAAGGGGCGCACCACCCTTCAAAAGTGCTAAGCGAGCTAAATAGAGGAGCTTCTCTAATCCGCGATATGTTTAACGATTCATTCTCAGCAATACATATCGACGATGAAACTCTATACTTGCAAATAAAAGATTATGTGCAGGAGATTGCACCAAACAAAGACAATATCGTAAAGCATTATGATTCTAATGTTCCAATGTTTGAAAAATTTGGAATTGAACGACAAATAAAAACTTCTTTCGGAAAATCTGTTACAGGTAGTAAAGGAGCTTATTTAGTTATAGAACATACAGAAGCCATGCACGTAATAGACGTGAATAGTGGTAACCGAAGTAACAAGCAAAAAACACAGGAAGACACAGCGTTAGAAGTGAATTTAATTGCTGCTACCGAGGTAGCAAGACAGCTTAGGTTACGCGATATGGGAGGAATAATTGTGGTAGATTTTATCGATCTGGCAAGCGCCGCACACCGCAAACAGCTCTACAACCACCTTCGTGATGAAATGAAGGACGATAGAGCAAAGCACAAAATACTCCCACCAAGTAAATTTGGGTTAATTCAAATAACCCGTCAACGAGTTAGGCCAGAGATGAACATCAAAACTCGCGAAGAAGATCCTAGTAATGGAGGCGATGGCGAGATTGAAGCACCTATAATCGTTATAAACAGAATTAACGAAGAGGTAAAACGCCTTTTCAAAAAAGACTATAAAAAGATAACACTTAATACACATCCTTTTATAGCAGCCTTTTTAACCAAAGGTTTCCCAAGCGTCCGAACCAAATGGTTTTTGGAACATAAAAAATGGGTGAAAATTCAACCTCGAGATGCATACACATATCTCGAATATCATTTCCACGATAAAGATGGAAAACTGATAAAATAATTTTAAACCCCTTTTGAAGAAATTCTTCAAAAGGGGTTTTTTTGTGTCTTTAAGTTTCTAATGTTACAACCGACCTATGTAAGATTTCTTTGCGAACTTTGCAATGCAATATTAGCAGAATAACTATAGTAAAGATGCTAGGGAAATCTAACTGATCTTAAGCCCTAGTAGCATTTAAAGTCACTAGCTTTCATATTATGAATGAAAATAAAACATATACCGTAGATGAAGCTAAAAGGCGATTAGAACGCTATTGCGCCTACCAGGAGCGTTGCCATAAGGAAGTGCAGCAAAAGCTTTACGAGATGCGTATGATACCCTTAGCGATAGATGAAATTATTGACCACTTATTACGTCACAATTTTTTAAATGAAACAAGGTTTGCTCAAACCTTTGCCCGTGGAAAGTTTAGAACGAAAAAATGGGGACGAAATAGAATAGTGAATGAATTGAAAATGCGACAAATTTCAAAATTCAACATTAAAATTGCGCTAAAGGAAATACCAGATGTAGACTACTACAAAACATTTGAAACTCTAGCTGAAAAACGAATTAAGCAACTAGAATCAGAAACGAATATTCAGAAAAAAAGAAAAAAACTTGCCGACTATCTTTTTTACCGAGGTTGGGAGCCTGAGCTGGTTTACGCTAAAATTAACGAAATTCTGAATAAATAAATATTACAAATTAAAAGAAGCTCCCAAATTAAAAGTTACTTGATTGTGTAGCTTTTCAGCAGGTGTTAAAGTATCGGTGTTATACTTTGCAAAAGGGACATTCATTTCTGTGAATACACCAAAGCCACTAGTAAAGAAATAACGCGCGCCTAAATGCCCTCCAAAATTCTTTAAACTTACATTAAGCCCTGGATACACATCAAAATTTTCATCCACATTTATCACATTACCTAAATTGGCATTAAACCTTGCTTTTAAATCAAAACGGTCTGCAAATTTTGCTATGGGCTCTTCATTACCTGCAGGTGTAATGTATTTTTTAACATCTAGCAGATAAGAAGAAGTAAGTCCTACAGAAATGTTTTCACCCATTCCAAAGTCTAAACTAGTCATAACTCCTGTACCGTTATTTTGTAAATTGGCACCAACTTGAAATTTTATATCTCCTTTCCCAGTATAAGCTTGAGCAAAGGTTAATTGTAAACAAAAAAGGGCTATTATAGTTGCAAATGTTTTCATCTTAAATTTTTTGGCGAATATAGTTAATTATACAATTATTAAAGTGTTTTATTAGTGCGAACAATGGCTTGTTCGTTTTTCCAATCAATCCATTTCTGACCCTTAACTTTTCGCATAAATTGATCGTAGTAACGCATAATAACAATATTGTAAATTGCTTTAGCTAAATTTTTCGGGTTTCTAGCAATGGCGCGTAAACTCATTGAAAAACCTGGTGTTATATAACGCATATAATGCCAATACCCTTCCGGCATATACAACACATTTCCGTGTTCTAAATTAGCAATATATCCCTCGGCTTTTTTTAAGGCGGGCCACTTGGTGTAGTCTGGATCGTGAAAATCTATATCTTCTCTCGTAATTAGAGAATGAGGGATTTTATACAAGTAGTCATTCTGGTTTTGGTCAAAGAGAATCACTTCCTTTTTACCTTGAAAGTGAAAATGGAAGATATTTGCCAAATCGATATCATAATGCATAAAGGTATAAGAATCCTTCCCTCCAAAAAAGAGCATCGGCAAGCCTTTCATCAGTTTCAACCCAAAATCTGGGTATGAAAAATCCTTCTGAAGTTGTGGAACTTCTTTTAAAATATTCCAAAGAAAGATTCGGTATTTAGTAGGTTCCTTTTTAAGAAGGGCTACGTATTCTTTCATTTTCATTTCGGCATGCGGCTCATTAAACCCATCTTTATGACTTACAGGTCGATCATCATACAAAGGCACCGTCTTGTCCCCTGCTACTTCAGCCATATAGTCTAAATTCCATTTGGTATAAGCTGGCCAATCCTCTATAAACCTTTCAATTACAACTGGTTTTTGGGGTTTAAAGTAATTATTCAGAAAATCTTCTTTGGTAATGGCCTTTACCCTATCTATTTCCTTTAATTTCATAGCTTTAATCTTAGTGCAAATTTACTAATCTAGAGCTATCCTAGCGAGATTGTTAATATAACTTTAAGCATTTATCAATAAATGATTAAACAAAAGCGCTATACCCCGTAATTGCGCGCCCTACAATTAGGGTGTTGATTTCTTTAGTGCCTTCATAACTGTAAATTGCTTCGGCGTCTGCTACGAATCTAGCTACGTCGTATTCTAGAAGAATTCCATTCCCGCCCATTACCTCTCGAGCGCGACTTACAACATCGCGAGTTCGCATGCTACAAAACACTTTTGCAAGGGAAGCGTGTTCATCTGTTAATAATCCTTCATCCTGCAATTCTGAAAGTCGGAAACACATAGTTTGCATTGCCGTTAAATTGGCAACCATTTCTACTAAGTGATTTTGAATTAATTGATAGGAAGCGATTGGCTTTCCAAATTGCTCCCTCTTTTTGGTATATTTTAATGCAGCTTCGTAAGCTCCACGTGCACATCCAACGGCTTGCCAAGCCACTCCTGCTCTCGTCATTCGTAAAACCTTTGCCGTGTCTTTAAACGAATCGCATTTCTGTAATCTATCACTTTCCGGTACTCGACAATTGGTAAGGGTTATGATAGCGTTTTGGACGGTACGCAGCGCCATTTTGTTCTCCATTTTCTCCGCCTTGAAACCGGGGTTTTCCTTACGTACTAAAAAACCTTTTACTTGGTCTGAAGCTTCATCACGCGCCCAAATAATAATAACATCGGCAAACGTAGCATTGCCTATCCACTTTTTTTGTCCGTTTAAAACCCAATCATCTCCTTCTTTTCTACAAGTTGTTCCTAAACCACCTGCCACTGCCGAGCCTACTTCTGGTTCTGTAAGCCCAAAGGCTCCTATTAGCTCCATACGCTGCATTCTAGGCAACCATTCTTGTTTCTGCTCCTCACTTCCGCAAACATAAATCGAACCCATTGCAAGACCGCTGTGGACGCCAAAAAATGTAGAGATGGAGACATCAACTCGAGCCAGTTCCATAGCTATAATTCCCTCCATTAAAAACGGGTGATTTTGCGACCCTACACCTTCGTATGCTATTCCACAGATGTCTAGTTCAGCCATTTTTGGAATAATTTGAAATGGAAATTCAGCTTTATTCCAATACTCATTTGCAATTGGCTTTATCTCATCTTCCATAAAATTGCGCACTTTAATTTGTAGCTCGCGTTGCTCAGGTGTTAATTTTAATGCCAAATCATAAAAATCTCCATCTATAGGAGGTAATTTATGTTGCCCCTTTTTGCCTCCTTTATGTTTTAGCATTTTCATTAAGCCAGCCAACTGCCTATCATCGAGTTCCCCAACCGATTTCATTATTTCTGGTAAATCAACTTTTTGTGAAAGTTTCCCCAAGGCATCAAGATCTATATCTTGCATTAAACTTATTGTTTGCTTTATTTTTTTGAAAATAGACATAGTGGTTTTTTTAAGAGTTGACTCCTAAAGATACCACTATGTGAATTTGTGAATGGCTAAATAAAAGTTAATTTGATGAAAGTGGAGTAACTTCCCTCTCGTATACATATCCTTTTAAACCTTTTGAAGATTGAATATGAAACCATTCTTGGCTTTTTCCCAATACGCTTATAGTGTCATTTTTTCGCACCACCGATAATTGAGGAAAAATTGAAGCTGGACCTTTTCGAACCTCAGCAATATGCCTTTTAACCACAGCTCGATTAACTATTGAAGGTTGATCAATGGTTTGAATTTCGGTTTTCTTTATAAATGAAATTGGGTTTACAGCACCTTGTTCTTTGTAAACTCCAAAATGTAGATGTGGAGGAAGCTCTATAGCATTACCCGTGTTTCCAACAAAACCAATAGTATCACCAATTTCCACTTTGTCACCTTCAGAAACTATAAAGCTGTCTAAATGGGCATAGTAAATTCTTTTTTTCTTTAATTTATCGGTTATCCAAACCTGTAATCCACCAAACCCGCCATTTCCTGTAGAAGAGATTGTTCCATCCGTAATTGCAATAACTGGTGTTCCTCGCTCGGAAAAAATATCCACTCCTTCGTGGGAACGACTTCCCGTATCCCGTGGGTCTGCCCAAAACCCTTGAATATCTTTATTAACCCCGCCAACAACTGGAAACGGATATAGCGGTTCAGAATATATTTTTAACTGAAAAGAGCCTTTCATGTTTAATTGCGGCTGAAGAATTAGCTTGTATAAACCCGATTCTTCGATTTCTTTTGAAAACATAGATTCAAATTCTTCAGCGCTTTTAAGCAGCCTTAAGGAATCCTTTTTCACTTCAAAAAAGTCAATAAAAACTAAACTGGAATCAACTTGTTTTTGAAGATCTACAACTATTCGTTCCCCTTCTTTAAGTTGAATGTTATAACTGTAAACATTTAATTCATCTTCGGTATAAACTCCACTTTCAGAATACGGAAGCGTTATTTGAAGGTTGTCGTGTTTAGCATTTTGAAAAGCTTCCTTCCAACGAATAAAAGTTGAGTCGTTTTCAGAAAATTGTTGATCATAAGCTAAACGCGCAGGGAGTTTTAAAGGTTTTTCAGAAATTTCTACTTTCTCTTGAACATCTTCCTTACAAACCGCAAGTAGTAATCCTAAAAAAAATAAGATAATAAATGTTCTTTGATTCATTGCGAGACTAAGTTAATAGAAAAATCACCAAAAGCCATCCCTCCCGTCTTTGAGCACACTTTTTAAAACAAAGAGCGAGCTTATTCGATTCACTTTTAAGAATAGCATCAACCAAATAGATGGTGTACCACATCGTGAACCTTAGCCACTTTAATGATATTTATATGGAAATTGTTTTTTGGAATTTTACAATATTTTGAGATAACAATCGCAGTAAAGCCAAGTTTCTCTGCTTCTAAAATTCGTTGTTCTACTCGAGTTACGGGACGCACCTCCCCTGCTAAACCAACCTCAGCAGCGAAGCAAAGTCGTTTGTCTATTGCAATATCAATATTTGATGAAAGTACAGCTGCTACAACTGCTAAATCTATTGCTGGATCATCCACTGTTATGCCCCCTGTTACATTTAAAAAAACATCTTTCGCACCAAGTTTAAAACCGGCTCGTTTCTCTAAAACAGCAAGAATCATATTTAGTCGCTTGGCATTATATCCCGTTGCACTACGTTGAGGCGTACCATATACCGCACTACTAACCAAAGCTTGAATTTCTATCATAAGTGGACGCATTCCTTCTAGTGTTGCAGAAATTGCAGTTCCACTTAAATCTTCTTCGTTTTTAGAAATTAAAATTTCTGAAGGGTTTGAAACTTCGCGAAGACCACTGCCCTGCATTTCATAAATTCCTAATTCGTTGGTGCTTCCAAAACGGTTTTTGTTTGCGCGAAGAATTCTATAAATATGGTTTCTGTCACCTTCAAATTGCAGGACGGTATCCACCATATGCTCCAATATTTTCGGTCCTGCGATATTGCCATCTTTAGTAATATGACCAATTAAAATTACTGGTGTAGCGGTTTCTTTTGCGAATCTTATAAGTTCAGCAGTAGTTTCTCGAATTTGAGAAATACTACCTGCAGCACTTTCAATATGGTCTGTATGTAAAGTCTGAATAGAATCTATTACCACAATGTCTGGAGCAACCTCTTCTATATTTCTGAAGATATTTTGTGTTTTAGTTTCGGTTAAAATAAAACAAGTTTCAGAATTCGGCTGAATACGCTCGGCTCTCATTTTAATTTGCTGCGCACTTTCTTCTCCTGAAACATAAAGTGTTTTATAAGGAAGTTGTAATGCAATTTGAAGCATCAAGGTACTTTTCCCTATTCCCGGTTCTCCCCCTAAAAGCGTTAATGAACCTGGAACCAAACCGCCACCTAACACTCTATTTAACTCGTTATTTTGAGTGTCTAATCTAGCTTCTGCTTGAGTTGAAATTTCGGAAATACGCTGCGGTTTTGCCACTCGCTTAGCGGTGGTTTCAGAAGATTTCCAACTTAACTTTTCAGCTTTTTGGATTACTTCTTCTGCAATTGTATTCCATTCTTTACAGGAAGTACATTGCCCCTGCCACTTTGCAAATTGTGCTCCACAATTCTGACAAAAAAATGTTGTTTTAGTTTTAGCCATAATAATTCCGCTAAATTAAATATATTTACTGTAGAAACCATCTATAAATGAAACGCTTATTCCTCACTCTTTTTGTATTAAGTGTTTTTTCGCTAAGTAGTTTTGCTCAGCAACTTCAATTTAAAAATTACAAAGTAGAAGATGGTTTAATCAGCAACGAAACTCACGCAATACTTCAAGACAGCAAAAATAGAATTTGGATCTCTTCTATTGGAGGGGTGAGCTGCTTTAATGGAAAAACATTTAAAAACTACTCTATTGAAAACGGGCTGTCTTCCAATATAAGCTTTAGTCTCTTTGAAGATTCGAAAGAAAGAATTTGGGTAGGGACTCTTAATAAAGGCGTTTGCGTAATTGAAAATGAAAAAGTAATTCTTACTAAATCTTTTGAATCTAATTTTTTAGGTAGTGCAAATAGTTTCTTAGAGGCTAAGGATGGCACAATTTACATTGTCTTTGCAAAAGGTTTAGCATCCTATAAAAATGGAGAATGGAAAGAATATGATTTCGATTTCGATAAAAAAAACAGTCCTACTTTACTTAAATCAGCCTGGTACGACGAAAACACGATTTATATTACTTCTTCAACCCACGGAGTCTTCAAACTAACATTAGATACATTCAAGCTTGAAAACTTATACAGCGATAGTGATGAAATAAATAAAATTTGTTATTCAATCTTAATCGATGATGATAAGGTTATTTGGTTAGGTACATACGGAAGTCTAAACAAAATAGATAAAGGCAAAATCACTAGTTATTATTTCAATCGTGACGAGTTTGATCTAAACCGAGTTTATGATATTTTAGAAGAAAATGAAGATGAACTTTATTTAGCTTTTGAAGGAAATGGCTTTGGAGTTTTTAATAAGAAAACAGGTAAGATTACCATATATAACGAAAAGCAGGGAATGCCAAGTAAGTATATTTACAGTATTATTAAAGACACCGAAGGGAATCACTGGATGACTTCTTACGGCGAAGGAATAATTCGTTTTCGGGATACTTCGTTTAAAATATACAACAAAGAACAAGGGATGCCATCGAACTTTGTTAATGATTTTGTGGAGTGGGATGACGAGTTAATTGTTGCTACCGATGCTGGTGCTATTGCAGTGAAAAGCCCTGAAATTGTTCGGTATTTTACAGACAATAAACCGGTAACCAACTTATTTGTAACTCCTGAAAATACTTTGTTAGCTTCTACAAATCAGGATGTAAAAGAATATTTCAAAAATAAACCACCAAAAGTTATTGATACAGGAGTCTATAATTTAATCTATAAAGATGAAGGTCGTACGTTGCTTTTTGAAACTAGCAGGATTAAAGCCATAACTAAAGACTCTACCTATTATATAAATTCTTCTCGAAGCGTCGGGGTTGTGCCAATTGGAGATCGTCTAATTCTGTGCAAAATCAGTGGTTTATACGAACTTAATAACAATAAGGTTAGCGCCATACCCGGTATTGACCTTTATGAACATAATAATTTTAGAAGTATAGATGTAATTAGTGAAAATGAAGTAATAGTTGGAAATGATAGAAACCTATACTATATAAAACTTGAAAATGGGAAATTCAAGATAAAGGTATTAGATATTTCGCGCTTAATTAATTTAAATTATTTCCGTGCATTAAAAGTTGATGACAAAGATTTATGGATAGCAGGAAGAGATGTTTTCTATAAAATTGATTTAAATCTATTACTAGAAAAGGATAGTATATCTAGTAAACATTTTAATACAGTTTCACATTTTTTAGAAAACGACATAGATTTTAATTCGCTTCATGTTACCCAAAAAAAGACTGTGTTGGCGTCTTCGATAAATGGAATTATCACCTTTAGGGAAGATGAGTATATACAAAATTTACAACCCCCAAGGTTAAATCTGTCTGATGTGCTTTTGTTTTCTGAACCATTAGAGGATAGTTTATACCGTAGCTCAAATAGAATTATCCTCCCCTATCAAAAGAATTATTTAACTTTTTTAATGGAGGCAATAACATTTACAAATCCAGAAAAGGTTAAATATCAATATAGGATGAAAGGGCTACGTGACGGGGATGAATGGTCACCACCAACCTCTGATCCAAAAGCTGTATTTTCATTTTTACCTCCTGGAGACTATACATTCGAATTTATTGCAGATAACGGTATTGGAGATTGGCAGTCTAAACCCTACCAATACAGCTTTACTATAAAATTGCCATTTTGGAGAACAGGATGGTTTTGGTTTTCTCTTTTGACATTCATTTCTTTGGGTGTCTTTATTTCTATTTATTATAAAAATAAGCGAGAGCAAAAAAGAAATGAAATTTACACTCATAATCTAATTAAAGCTCAAGAACGAGAGCGAATTCGAGTAGCTCGGGAACTTCACGATAGTGTGGGACAAAAATTAATGTTGCTTACCAAGAAAACAAAATCCCTTGGTAATATTGAAATGGAAACCTTAGCGGGAAATACTTTAGATGAACTTCGCACTATCTCTAGAGGGTTACACCCAGCAACCCTGGAAAAACTAGGACCAACAGCAGCAATAATAAAGTTAATAAACGAAGTTGACGACAATACAAATATCTTTTTTACACACGAAATTGAAGATATAGATGCTTTGTTAAGCAAGGATGCATCCTTACATTTATATAGAATTATTCAAGAAGTGTTGAACAATATGATAAAACATTCTGATGCAAAAGCAGCTTATATCCAAATTGTAAAGAAAAATAACATTTTAGAGACTACAATTGTCGATAACGGAAAAGGTTTTGATAGTATTGATAAATTAAAATTTAATAATAGTTTAGGAATGCAAACTTTAGTAGAACGCGCTAAAATTCTGAATTCCAAAATTGACATTAAAAGTCAAATAAATAAGGGTACCCAAATAACTTTATCTACACCACTTTAAATGATTGTAAAAAGCAATGTAACATTCGTAATCGCAGACGATCATCCAATGATTTTAAAAGGATTGAACGATGAGTTAACATCTAATAACTACAATGTTGTAGGAAAAGCAATAAACGGCTTACAGGCATTAGAGCATATTTTAACTTATAAACCAACAATTGCTCTTTTAGACATAGATATGCCATTATTAACTGGATTTGAGGTTATAAAAATGGCAAAAGAAAAAGAAGTTGATACAAAGTTTATTGTGCTTTCATTTCACAAAGAAAGTGATTATATATCCCAAGCCAAATCCCTTCAAATAAATGGATATCTCCTAAAAGAAGATTCTTTTTCTGAAATTGAAAAGTGCATAAGTAATGTAATTCAAGGAAAAACATATTTCAGTAAATCTTTTGAGCCGTCATCACTTCAAACAGTATCAGACGATTTAAAGAAAATAAAACTTTTAACAGCTTCAGAAAAAACAATTTTAAAGTTGATTGCAAAACAGTTAAGTACTGCTGAAATCGCCGATAACCTATGTGTTTCACCAAGAACAGTAGAAAAACATCGCAGCAATATACTTTCGAAATTAGAATTAAATGGCACTAATCACTCACTGAGTAACTGGGCTTTAATTCATAAAAAAGCAATTCGAGAAATTTAATCTCTAGTACTTAAATCGTCTGCTAAGTCTAAAAGTAATTCCTGAGTAATAAAATCTGCATCTTGTTTTCCAAAACCACCGCGGTAAATTCTAATTGCTTTTCGGTAATCTCCTTTTGACTCATAAAAGCGCCCCAAATAATAATCACCTAAAACATTATCGGGGTATTGTTTTTTAGCAAGTTTCGCTAGATTTTCTACAGCTTCCCATTGATTTTGCTTTTCTGCAGCTGTTCCTACTGCAATAAAGTCGTTAATTCTAATAGGTATATCTAATCCAAACAAATCTTTAATAGTTTGGTATTTATCAACTAGATATTGATACACTTGGGTATCCTTATTCATTAAAACTTCAGAAAATTCTGCTTTACTTATTGGTCTATACACAGAAAATATCTTTTCTAAAGCATTAGGGATACCACGCCCCACCAATGTATAATGCGTCGCATTTTCAAAATTGTCGTAGTAGTAATTAAAAGTTTCGCTCTCTATTCCCTTTAATTGGTTATTTAAACTTTCTGAAGATTCTTTTAATCCCTTAATATCGTCTGTACCAGTAGCCAAGTAATAAAATAGTTTCTCAGGAATCTGTGGGATACGTTGTACAAGACGCTCTTCCATCATTGGCGCTAAGTCTGGGCTTAAGTTTATATATCCATTTAGCAATGGCGGATCCTTAAATAAATAGTAGTTCAAAAAGTTTGCAGTAAAGTCATGCCCTACTCCAATAATGAATTTAGCCGTTCTATAATTTTCATCTATATAAGGAATCAATTCTAACCCGATAAATTCAAAAAAACTAGCTCCTTTATCAGTTGGCATATAACTACGGTCGTCGTATTCCCCATCTTTATATCTACTTCCTGATTGCATAACACCTACAACAATTGCTTCAGGCATATCTTCCCAATAACTGAAGTAGTCTACATTACCAGCAACAGGTTCAAACAAGTAATCAGCATCAAGTACTAAAACTATAGGGTATTTTTTATCAGTATTTGTTTCGTAATTTCTAGGTAATTGTATTTTAAGTTTTCGCGTTTCATCCAGTTTTTTTGAATTGAATTCTTCATAAATCACCTGTGAATTAACCGTACCGAATGTTATTGCAAAAAATGCAAAAAATATAATTTTTTTCATGTAAAGGATTTTTTTTAAGCTTCTGACTGTAAGATAACTAATTTTAAAATTGTTGTTTTTTAAATTAGCTTAATTATAACATTTACTTATTTCGATTATAAATAGGTAGCAAGATCAAGGAAAGAACACCAAATATCACGATGGAACTTATATTGGAAATCCATACAATCCAACCTAATGCCACGCCAACAGTTTTAGCAATTCCAAAAACCGATAATATCCCCGCAATTGCAGCAGGATAAGTTCCAAAACCACTATTTGTGAACGCGAAGGTAAAACTACCTACTACAAAAGTAATAATAATAGTGCCTATTGAAATGTTAGATGTTTCTGGTAAAGCATGCATTGCAGTGTAAAACGATAAAATATATAAGCCCCAAATAAAAAATGTATGGAGAATAAAAGGACCTTTTTTTTTCATTTTCAATATACTGAAAACGCCCTCCTTTAATCCTATTACAAAATCTTTTAATCGCTTATTTATATTAGACTTCGAAAACCGAATATAGACAGGAACACTAACAATTATTAATAGAATTCCAGCAGCAAGAACATACAAAATGGAAGCTGGAATAGCTTCAAATATATAATCGTAAAGTACTTCGAATTTAATAATGAAGGCTAGAGCTGTAAAAAACAGTAAGAACAGTAAATCGACAATTCTTTCAGATATAATTGTACCAAATCCTTTTTGAAATGGTACATTTTCGTATTTATCTAAAATTACTGCCCTTGATACTTCCCCGCTTTTCGGAATAAATATATTCATTAGGTAAGCCACAGAAACAGCCATAAAGTTATTGGCAATTTTTGTTTTATACCCAATAGGCTCTAGCATAAAACCCCACCGATATGCACGTGAAAAGTGACTAAGAACACTTAGTAAAACTGAAAGTAATACAAATCCGTAATTTGCATCGGCAAAATACTTCTTCGTTTCAGCAATTTGTGTCGGTGTAAAAGATTGGTATATATACCAAATTAGAAAAACCCCCAATCCTAAAGGAATGGCAATTTTCAAAAATTTTAAAAAGAAGCGATTCAATTTAACGCAAGAGATTGGTTGCCTCGTCTGGGAAAACCAATGCAGGTTTAAAAGCTTTTGCTTCTTCTATATCCATAATTGCGTAAGTAATTAAAATAAGGATATCGCCAGGAGCTACTCTTCTTGCAGCCGCTCCGTTTAAAGTGATTTCACCACTTTTTCTCGGACCTGGAATTGCATAGGTTTCAAGACGTTCACCGTTATTATTATTTACAATTTGAACTTTTTCGCCTTCAATAATATTGGCGGCGTCCATTAAATCCTCGTCTATAGTGATGCTACCGATATAATTAAGATCGGCACCGGTAACTTTTACTCTATGGATTTTAGATTTTACTACGTGTATTTGCATTTTGCAAAGGTATTAATTTAATGACATATTATCTATTAACCTCACTTCTCCTGCGTATGCCGCTATAAAAGCCCTGTACTTTGCGCCATTGCTTATTTGCTCAGCTGTTTTAAGGGTTCCTTCATCGGCAATTTCAAAATATTCGAGATCTAAATGAGGGTTTTGCAAAAATCGTTCCGCAACTAATTCATTTAAAGCTGATATAGAAGTAGATGAGAAATTCTCTTTTACTTCATTTAAAACTTTATAAATTACTGAAGCTTCTTCAAATTGCTTTTCGGTTAGTCGTTTATTACGCGAACTCATTGCAAGACCATTGCTTTCTCTTAGAATTGGACACCCTACAATGTTTACTGGAAGATTTTCAATTTCAACTAATTTTCTAACTATTTGCAATTGTTGAAAATCTTTTTCCCCGAAATAAGCAGAATCTGGTTGTACAATTCTGAAGAATTTATCGAGAATAGTCCCTACTCCGTCAAAATGTCCTTTTCGATGTTTTCCTTCCATTTCATTTTCCAAACCATCAAAATCGTAGTTTTTCGATGAAACTGATTCGCTATAAAGGTCTGAAACCTCTGGTAGGTATATAATTAGTTCTTTATCTAAACTATGCAGTAGAGATATATCGTCCTCTGGAGTTCGAGGGTATTTATCAAGATCTGAACTATTATTAAATTGAGTAGGGTTTACAAAAATGCTAACAACTACTACATCGTTTTCGTCCAATGCTTTCTTTACTAACGAAATATGTCCTTCGTGCAATGCACCCATTGTCGGCACAAAACCTATTTTATTGTTTTCCCTAACGGATGAAAGAGCTTGTACCAGTGATTGCTTGTGGGTATGTATTGCCATAAAAAGGTTTTAAGAGCGGCAAAATTAATATATTAAAGACAATCTACATAAATTTTCGTAATTTTGCGTGTTTTTAAAAATCTCCTGATTTAGGAGATAATTGCATTTAACACTTAAAATACCCTATAGATGAAAGATAAAAGAGTCTTGTATGTGTCTTCCGAAGTAATACCATATCTTCCTGAGACCGAGATTTCTTCAATGTCGTTTGAAGCTCCAAGAATGATTAACAACAGTGGCGGACAGATTAGAATTTTTATGCCTCGCTACGGCAATATTAATGAAAGAAGACATCAATTACACGAAGTAATTAGACTTTCTGGAATGAACCTAGTAATTAACGACTTAGATATGCCGTTAATTATTAAAGTAGCGTCAATACCAAAAGAGCGTATACAGGTTTATTTTATTGATAACGAAGATTACTTTAAAAGAAAAGCAACCTTTGCAGATGAGGAAGGAAATTTCTTTAAAGATAACGACGAACGTGCTATCTTTTTTGCAAAAGGAGTAATTGAAACAGTAAAGAAGCTAAATTGGGCTCCAGATATTATTCACGTTCACGGTTGGATGGCTGCATTCTTACCATTATACCTGCGTAATTATTACGGAACTGAACCACTTTTTGAAAATAGTAAGATTGTAACTTCTGTGTACAATCAAGGATTTGATGGTGAGTTGGCTAAAAACACAATAGACAAAGTAAGATTTGATGCTATTGATGATGAAGCAATTATGGGACTTGAGAATCCAACTTATGTTAATTTAATGAAGATTGCACTTGGTAATTCTGACGCCATTATCAAAGGTTCTGAAGAAATACCTGCAGAACTTGAAGAATATATTAACACTTTGGAAAAACCTGTGTTAAATTATCACAATATGGAGAATTTTTCCCAAGCATATTTAGATTTTTACAGCGAGAAAGTATTAAAATAATTTCTTCAACATTCGCAATAATATTTGCGTCTTATAGTTTCAACCAAAAAACAATTAAAAAGAAACTGATGAAATGCCTATTTGCTATTTGCGGTACAAAAAGTGTAAACACTTTTAAGTTACTAAACGCAAGCAATTTGCTTACAGGGCGTTTCTATTTATCAAATACTATTTGCAAATGAAAATTAAAAATTTGTTGCCCCTAGCCGGCACTATTTTATTTATAATTATTGGCTTATCTTCTTGTGAAAGCGATATAAGTACAATTGGTTCTGAAATACTTGGAGATGAAACTCCAAATGGAATTTTGGATGAATCGCACACTGTAATTTCTTACAGCAAAAAACTTGGTCCATTACAAAGCAATAGACTTCCTTCCTACCAGTTGGGAGTTTACAACGACCCTGTTTACGGCAAATCTACTGTAAACTTGCTATCACAACTTACAATGGAAAAAAACAATCCAAAGTTTGGTGATAGTGCTCGTGTAGATAGTGTTTTTGTGTATTTACCATATTTTAGTGAAGGAACAACTGTGGATAGTGTAACTACTTACGAGTTAGATTCAATCTATGGTATCAGTCCTATAAATGTGAATATTTATAAATCTAACTACTTCTTAAGAGAATACGATCCTGAAGCTGGTTTTCAAGAATTTCAAAATTATTACACTAATCAAGGTGCTGAATTTGAAAACTATATAGATACCGAATTAGGGAAAGTAGAACAATTCATTCCTACAAGAAATGGATATATTTACAATGAAGGTACTGATGAAGAAGAAAAATTAGGTCCTGGATTACGCGTTAAATTAGACTCAACTTTTTTCCAAACTGCTATAATTGATATGGAAGGTAAAGAGGAGTTGCGTAACAACAATAACTTCAAAAATTATTTAAGAGGAATTTATTTTAAAGTAAACTCCCCTACTAATGATGGTAGTTTGTTTTTGTTTGATCAATCTAAAGCAAATATCTCTATTTTCTATAGTTATTACGATGAAGATAGTGAAGGAAGAAAAGACAAGGTTTTTAAATTAAATTTTAATGGTATTAATGTTAATACCTTTGAAAATGAACTTCCTAGCCATATACAAACAGCTGTAGATAATCCAAATACCGAAACTGGAAATGAAAACCTTTACATTCGTGGAGGTGATGGAATAATTTCTGTTGTAGAACTTTTTGGAAAAGATTTAGACAATAATGGTGTTGCCGATGAACTTGAATTACTTAGAAGTAAAAAATGGCTTGTTAATGAAGCAAACCTTGTTTTTTATGTAAATCAAGATATCGTAGCAGGTGGTGCATCTGAACCAGAACGTATTATGATTTACGACCTAAAAAACAGCAATGTCTTAGCAGATTACACTTCCGACCCAACAAACGGATTGGAGCCAATTGAGGCTTTTACCAATCACTTTGGAAGATTAGAGCGCGGTACTGATGGCAATGGAAAGTATTACAAATTAAAAATTACCGACCATATTAGTAACATTATAAATAAAGATAGTACAAACGTTCCTTTAGGAATTGTTGTATCTCAAAATGTTAAGAATAGAACAACTCAAAAATTAAAAGAAGCTATGGAACCTAGTATTAAAGAGGTGCCATCTAGTAGTGTTATATCTCCTGAAGGAACCGTTATTTACGGAAATGCAACATCCAACCAAGAGAAAAAACTGAAACTTCAAATTTATTATACAGAACCAAATTAAAATTCGACTATGTGTGGAATAGTAGGCTATATTGGCAAAAGAGAAGCATATCCGATAATTCTAAACGGTCTTAAGCGCTTAGAGTACAGAGGATACGATAGTGCAGGAATTGCACTTTATGACGGAAAAGATATCCAGCTTTGTAAAACTCAAGGTAAGGTTGCAGATTTAGAAGCAAAGGCTAAAACTGAGATAAATCGCGAAGGAAATGTTGGAATAGGACACACACGTTGGGCAACTCACGGTGTTCCAAATGATGTAAATAGCCATCCTCATTATTCAAATAATGGTGAATTGGTAATGATACATAATGGTATTATTGAAAATTATGCATCAATAAAAAAAGAATTAACAAATAGAGGTTACACTTTTAAGTCTGAAACAGACACAGAGGTTTTGGTTAATCTTATTGAAGATATTCAAAAACAAGAAAAAGTAAAACTTGGAAAAGCAGTTCAAATTGCACTTAACCAAGTAGTAGGAGCTTATGCTATTGCTGTTTTCGATATTAAAAAACCAAACGAAATTGTAGTTGCAAAATTAGGTAGCCCATTGGCTATAGGTGTTGGAGAAGATGAGTTTTTTATAGCTAGTGATGCTTCACCATTTATCGAGTTTACAAATAATGCTATTTATCTTGAAGATGAAGAGTTAGCTATTATTAGACTTGGACGTGATGTAAAAATCAGAAAGATAAAAGGCGATAAATTAGTTGCTCCTTACATACAAGAGCTTCAGTTAAATCTTGAACAAATTGAAAAAGGTGGTTTTGACCACTTTATGCTGAAGGAAATTTACGAACAACCTTCTGTTATTAAAGATACTTATCGTGGAAGATTACTTGCCGACCAAGGTATTGTAAGGCTTGGAGGACTAGAAGACCATATCGAAAAGTTTTTAAATGCCGATAGAATTATTATCGTTGCATGTGGAACTTCTTGGCACGCTGGTTTAGTTGCAGAGTATATTTTTGAAGATTTAACACGTATTCCTGTTGAAGTAGAGTACGCATCAGAATTCCGATATAGAAATCCTATTATTTCAGAAAAAGATGTTGTTATTGCTATTTCACAAAGTGGTGAAACAGCCGACACGCTTGCAGCCATTAAATTAGCAAAATCTAAAGGTGCTTTTGTTTTCGGTATTTGTAATGTTGTTGGATCTACTATTTCAAGAGAAACGCATAGTGGTAGTTATACCCATGCCGGACCTGAAATTGGAGTTGCTTCAACTAAAGCGTTTACAACTCAAATCACTGTTTTAACAATGATGGCTCTTCGCCTAGCAAAAGCGAAAGGAACCATTTCTAACAGTGCTTATATGCTTTATTTACGTGAATTGGAATTAATTCCAGATCAAGTTCAAGAAGCGTTATTAAGCGAGGATAAAATAAAAGAAATCTCTGCAGTGTTTAAAGATGCACGTAACTTCCTTTACTTAGGTAGAGGTTACAACTTCCCAGTAGCATTGGAAGGAGCGTTGAAGTTAAAAGAAATTTCATATATCCACGCCGAAGGATATCCTGCAGCCGAAATGAAGCACGGCCCTATTGCACTTATTGACGAGCATATGCCAGTTGTGGTAATCGCGATAAAGAGTGAGCATTATGAAAAAGTAGTGAGTAACATCCAAGAAATTAAAGCTAGAAAAGGAAAAATTATAGCTGTAGTTTCTAAAGGAGATACTGCGGTTAGAGATATGGCTGATTATATAATTGAAGTACCTCATACTCCAGAAGCATTAACGCCATTGGTTACTACAATTCCATTGCAGTTGCTTTCTTATCATATTGCAGTATTGCTAGATAAAAACGTAGATCAACCGCGTAACTTAGCTAAGTCGGTTACTGTGGAATAAGTTTCGAACGAAACGAATAATATATTAAAGACGAATTTTAGAAATATTTCTAAGGTTCGTCTTTTTTAATTATAGATTATCTTAAATGGTTTAAACATCCTTGAATTTCTTTACTTCTGTTTCAAATTGTCAATTCAAAAGAAGTCGAGAATAAAAAACACTGAAAAAATTCAGTTCGAGCTATAATTTAAGATATTCTATTTCCAAAATAAATTTGATACTTTTAGTAAATGAAAGTAATCAATCTTATCTCGGGTCCGCGAAATCTTTCTACCGCCCTTATGTATTCGTTTGCACAACGAGAAGATATTTCTGTTTTAGACGAGCCTTTTTACGGTTACTATCTCGCTAACGCAGCATTGGAAAATGAGCATCCTTCTCAAAAAGAAATTCTACAAACTATGGAATTAAAAGAGGAAAAGGTGGTTGATGCTATAAACAAGCTTTCTAAAACCCAAAAGGTTTTTGTAAAAGGGATGGCACATCATTACCTAACCGATACACCGCAATTTATATTGAATTGGGAAAATGTTATTCTTATTCGTCACCCAAAAAAATTGATCGCATCCTTTTCAAAAGTAATCCACACTCCTACTTTGAATGATATTGGAATAAAAAAAGCTTCAGAATTATTCTTATTTCTGAAGAACAGTAAAAAGCCCCCTATCGTTATTGATAGTGACGAACTTTTAAAAAATCCCGAAGCCTATCTAAGAAATCTTTGTAAATTACTGAAAATTCCTTTTTCTGAAAAAATGCTTCGATGGGAGAAAGGCAGCATTCCAGAAGATGGAATTTGGGCAAAACATTGGTATAAAAATGTTCACAACAGCGAAGGGTTCACGCTTCAAAAAAGTAGTTCTCAGCCCTTACCGAAACATCTAAAGCCGTTATTGCATGAGGCGCTGCCATATTATGAAACTTTGAAAAGCAATATTTTAGTGAATGAATCAATATAAAAATAATTTTGTGTCCGTTCGAGCGCAGTCGAGAACTATAAGTAATAACCTCAACTAAGGTCTCGATTGCGCGCGACCAAACATTTATAAACCTTTAAACTCTCAACTTCAAAAAAAATGCTACAAAAATCAAATCCCAAAAACGACAATATACAAGTATTTGTAAAAGACAGACTTTATCCTCGAAATGAAGCAAAAGTTTCAGTTTTTGACAGCTCGGTTCAAGGTGGTGACGCAGTTTGGGAAGGTTTACGCGTTTACCCTGAAGGAATAGTTTGTTTGGACAAACATTTAACTCGTTTACACGAATCGGCTAAAACTTTGGCGTTTGTGGATATTCCTTCAAAGGAATTCATCAAAAAGGCAATTAAGCAAACTCTCGATGCAAACGGAATGACCGATGATACTCATATTCGGTTAACATTAACCCGAGGTGAAAAAATTACAAGTGGCATGGACCCTAGATTAAATCAGAGTGGTTCTTGTTTAATTGTTTTAGCAGAATGGAAACCTTTAGTATACGACAATGACCACGGAATAAAAGTAATTAGCACTAGCCAACGAAGAAATTCGCCGCAATTTTTAGACAGTAAAATCCATCACAACAACTTACTTAATAACATAATTGCCAAAATTCAAGCTAATGTTGCAGGAAAAGATGCAGGTTTAATGCTGGACGATCGTGGATTTATAGCCGAATTAAATGGCAGCAATCTTTTTATGGTAAAAGATGGTAAAGTTTTTACTCCATTCGCTCATGCCTGTTTACCTGGAATTACGAGAAACTCTGTAATTGAATTATGTAAAAAATACGAAATTGAAATTTCTGAAGCCGATATTACACTTTCACAGTTTTACAATGCCGATGGAGTAATTGCCACAGGGACTATGGGTGAGTTGACACCTGTTGTTGAAATCGATGGCCGAATTATTCCTAAAGGCGACAAACTACAAAACAGAATAATCGATTTATTTTCAAAGGAGGTTCGTGGACTTTGTGAAAAACTAGACTAACAATTTGAAAATTGATTTAAAATAATTCTAAAGTTAATTGCAGAAACTTCTTCATAGAAACTGTTTTATGAATAGAATAAAAAAACGATTCTGCTGTTCCTTTATAAGATGTTCTAATTAACTGTTATGCAAAGAATTGTGTAGTTGTAATTTTTTTAAAAATTCCATTGCAATTATCATTCAGAAAAAACTATCTTTGCACCTGTTTAAAACAGGGCTGGTTTATTCAGCCTTAGATAACTATAAAATAAAGAGTTACTCATGTCACAAAGTACAGGAAAAGTTGCACAGATTATTGGCCCGGTAGTAGACGTTGCTTTTGAAAGCGGATCGGAACTTCCAAAAATATACGACTCGTTAGAGGTAAACAACCACGGGAACAAATTAGTTCTTGAGGTTCAATCACACATTGGTGAAAGTATGGTGCGTACCATTTCAATGGATTCTACAGACGGTTTAAGCCGTGGCGCTGAAGCTGTTGCTACAGGAGCGCCTATTCAAATGCCTATTGGTGATGAAGTATATGGCCGACTTTTTAACGTAATTGGTGATGCTATTGACGGTATTGGAAACTTGCCAAAAGCTGGCGATAACGGACTTCCAATTCACCGTGAAGCACCAAAATTTGAAGATCTTTCAACTTCTACTGAAGTTCTATTTACTGGTATTAAAGTAATTGACCTTATTGAGCCTTATGCAAAAGGTGGTAAAATTGGTCTATTCGGTGGTGCTGGTGTAGGAAAAACAGTACTTATTCAGGAGTTAATTAACAATATTGCAAAAGGACACGGTGGACTTTCAGTATTCGCTGGTGTAGGTGAGCGTACTCGTGAGGGTAACGACTTACTTCGTGAAATGCTTGAATCTGGAATTATCCGTTACGGTGACGATTTCATGAAGTCTATGGAAGAAGGTGGATGGGATCTTTCTAAAGTTGATAAAACTGCATTGAAAGAATCTAAAGCTACTTTCGTATTCGGACAGATGAACGAACCACCTGGAGCACGTGCACGTGTTGCGCTTTCAGGATTGACAATTGCTGAGTATTTCCGTGATGGAGCAGGAGAAGGACAAGGAAAAGACGTACTTTTCTTCGTAGATAACATTTTCCGTTTTACACAAGCAGGTTCTGAGGTGTCTGCACTTCTAGGACGTATGCCTTCAGCGGTAGGTTACCAACCAACTTTGGCAACAGAGATGGGTGCTATGCAAGAGCGTATTACTTCAACAAAAAGAGGTTCTATTACTTCTGTACAGGCGGTTTACGTACCTGCGGATGACCTTACGGATCCAGCGCCGGCAACAACGTTCGCCCACTTGGATGCAACAACAGTACTTTCTCGTAAAATTGCTGAGCTTGGTATTTACCCTGCAGTAGATCCTCTAGATTCAACTTCAAGAATTCTTACAGAAGCTATTCTTGGAAAAGAACACTATGCTTGTGCACAAAGAGTAAAAGAGCTTTTACAGAGATATAAAGAATTACAAGATATCATCGCGATTCTTGGTATGGAAGAACTTTCAGAAGAAGATAAAATGGCAGTAGGACGCGCACGTCGTGTACAACGTTTCCTTTCTCAGCCTTTCCACGTAGCAGAGCAGTTTACTGGTATTCCTGGAGTTCTAGTTGATATTAAAGAAACAATTAAAGGTTTCAATATGATTATGGATGGAGAGTTAGATCACCTTCCAGAAGCAGCATTCAACCTTAAAGGAACTATCGAAGAAGCAATTGCAGCAGGAGAAAAAATGCTTGCGGAAGCTTAAAATAATTCAGAATTAAGAATGCAGAATTCTGAATTATAAAACAGATTCTGAATTCATAATTCATAATTCATAATTGAAAAAATGTACTTAGAAATAGTAACCCCTGAAGCATCTTTAGTTGCTGGAGAAGTAGAAAGCGTAACCGTTCCTGGTGTGGAAGGTGAGTTTCAAATGCTTAACAATCACGCAGCTATTGTTTCTGTTTTACAAAAAGGAAAAGTAAAATTTAGAGGAAACCCAACATTCGCGGAAGGTTTTCAAAAAAACTTTACTCAAGAAGACGGACAATGGGTACTTCATATTTCTGGAGGAACTGTTGAATGCAACAATAATAAAGTAATGGTATTGGCTGATTAGTTTCGGGACGATTTCAACTGTAAGGTCGAAATCACTCAACTCGCTTTTTAAGACAATTTCCAAAGTAAATAAAATCCCAAATTTCAGTAAACTGGAGTTTGGGATTTTTAATTTCTCACTAATAACTTATGTTAGACCTGTCAGGTTTTAAAAACCTGACAGGTCTTTTTCAATTTGATAGCCTTTTTTAAGTATCCCATTTAGCCTCATGAAACCTCACAAATAGTGTTTATAACCCTATGGAGCAGGGTTAGGGATGTTGTTATGAACAGTATTAATCTCCTTCAAAATGTTTTTTGAAAGTGTAATATTTATACATTCAATATTTTCTGAGAGTTGCGCTAAAGAAGTTGCTCCTATAATCGGAGCTGTAACAAATTTCTTCTGAAGGATAAATGCTAGTGCTAAATGAGTAAAGCTTAAATCGTGTTTTTTAGCAATTTCAAAATATTGTCTTGTTGCTTCCTTTGCAGTATCACTGCTATAACGACTATACTGTTTAAATTGATTTATACGGGAATTTTCATTTGCTTTTCCCTGTAAATATTTCCCTGTAAGCGTTCCAAAACCTAGGGGTGAATAAGGTAAATATCCAATATCTTCACGATGAAGGATTTCGGAAAGCCCAATTTCATCTTTTCGATTGAGTAAATTATAAGGGTTTTGAACTGTTGCAATTTTAATACTCCCTTTTCTAGCCTCTTCCATACAACGCATTACTCCGTAAGGAGTTTCGTTTGAAAGTCCGATATGGCGGATTTTACCCTCTTTTACTAAACGCTCTAAATTGTAAAGTACTTCTGCGAAATTATCGCTCCAAGCTTCGTTTTCTTTATAGGTATAATCACGTTGCCCAAAATAATTAGTACTTCGCTCAGGCCAATGTAATTGATATAAATCTATATAATCGGTTTGTAATCGCTTTAAACTATTATTAATCGCCTCATCCAAAGATTTTCTACTAAAATCTAAAGGCAAACGAATATGGTCCATGTTTCGGCTTGGCCCAGCAATCTTGGTTGCGATTACTATATCGTTTCTGTTTTTCTTCCTTGCTAACCAGTTTCCAATATAAGTTTCTGTTCTGCCTTGGGTCTTTGGATTGGCAGGAACTGGGTACATTTCGGCACAATCTATAAAGTTTATTCCTTTTTCAATAGCAAAATCTAATTGTTGATGCGCTTCGGCCTCTGTATTCTGTTGCCCCCAAGTCATCGTTCCAAGACAGAGTTTACTGATTTTTAAATTGGTATTTGGAAGAGTTGTGTATTTCATAGTATTGTATTGGATAATACTTGACAGGTTTATAAAACTTGTCAAACCTGACGCATTTTTAGAATTCTAACTCCACCAAATGCGGGCAATGATCACTGTGTTTTGCATCAGGTAAAATTACTGCACGTTTTAAGTTGTCTTTTAATGGTTCTGAGACCAAGTTATAATCAATACGCCAGCCTTTATTATTGTTTCTTGCATTTGCACGATAGCTCCACCAAGTATAGTTATGTGGTTCTTTATTGAAATGTCTAAAACTGTCTATAAAACCGCTGTTCATAAAATCGTCCAACCATTCTCTTTCTACAGGCAAGAATCCAGAAACGTTTTTATTTCTTACAGGGTCGTGAATATCAATTGCCTTATGACAGACGTTATAATCGCCGCAAATTATCAAATTTGGGATTTCTTTTCTTAGGTCGTCGATATATTTTCGGAAATCATCCATATACGTGAGTTTGTGCTCTAAACGCTGAATATTTGTTCCACTTGGTAAATACAAACTCATTACAGAAATCTGCCCACCAGGAAGAGCAGGAGCATCAAAATCTACACGAATATTTCGCCCTTCGAAGTCCATATAATCAATTCCAGTTCCGTATTCTACGTGATTGGGGATAATTTTAGAAAATATCGCAACGCCGCTATACCCTTTTTTTTGAGCACTAAACCAATAGTGATAGGGATAACCAGCCTTTTCAATTTCCGCTACATCTACTTGATCAATATTAGCTTTAGTTTCTTGAATACAAACTACATCAGGATTTGCAGCTTTTAACCAATCGATAAATCCTTTTCGCATGGCTGCGCGAATTCCGTTTACGTTGTATGAGATTATTTTCATATAAAATGCCCTGAAGTCGGGTATTTCTTTTGGGAGTTAAGTAATTATTTTAAGCTTGCAAGATAAATATCTCAACAGCTATTAACAACCAATACTTTATTACATTAAGTATTTAAATTTGTTTTAAAAAATTCCAACCTCCTCGGGATTGAGATTGTATTTTTACCCTATCAAAATAAAAAGCCAAACGAATAGTTTTATAGTTAATGAAGTTAATCCTGTCCATTTTCATTTTTACGTTCGTAGCAATAGGCTATGCACAGGATATTAATTCAAATTATGTTGAGAAAAAATTTGCTGTAAGAGATACCGTAGCAATTGATAGTGCAGGAATAAACCCTAAAAAGTTCAACATCTTCGACAAAGAAGGAAATGAGCTAGATCCCTTTAGTTATTTAATAGATTTTAAAAAAGGAAGGATAATTTTTCCTTCCCGTACTGAAGATGAAGCCGATGGACTACTTAAAAGAGAAGACTCTGTGACCATTCAGTATTTAAAGTATCCTGATTTTCTTACCCGAGACTATTTCGCACTAGACCCAAAAATAATTGTTGAAAACACAGGGCGGATTGATAAACTATATTCTCTACAAGAAAGTACTAACAAAAACACCTTTACACCTTTTGATGGATTGAATACTTCTGGAAGTATTTCACGAGGTATCACCATTGGAAACAATCAAAATGCAGTTGTTAATAGTCAGTTAGATTTACAGATAACAGGAAAATTAAGTGATAAGGTTTCGATTCGTGCTTCTATTCAGGATGCAAATATTCCCACCCAAGAAGGCGGTTATTCACAGAGTTTGAATGAATTTGATCAGATTTTTATAGAGCTTTTTGGGGAAAATTGGAATATACGGGCAGGAGATATAGATCTTCAAAACAATAATAGCTACTTCGGAAGATTTACGAAAAAAGTACAAGGGATTTCTCTTGGTGGGACTTTTAACAATGAGGACGGTTCCAAAATTTCAGCTTTTGCTTCTGGGGCATTAGTTAAAGGTGTTTTTTCTAAAAGTGAATTTGTTGGACAAGAAGGAAACCAAGGACCCTATAAACTCGTAGGTCCTAACGGAGAGCTTTATATTTTAGTTGTTTCAGGTAGTGAGCGAGTTTATGTAAACGGACTGCTCTTAAATAGAGGCGAAAACGAAGATTACGTAATTGATTACAATGCTGGTGAAATAAAATTTAATCCTACTTATCCTATAACTAGCGATATGCGAATTACTGTAGAATATCAATATACCGATAGAAGTTACACGCGTTTTATTGGCTATGGAGGTGGGAATTATTCAAGTGATAAATTGGACTTAGGTGTATATGTTTATTCTGAAAATGATGCAAAAAATCAGCCCTTGCAACAAAGTCTTTCGGAAGAACAAGTGGCAATATTAAAAGCAGCTGGAGATGATAAGGATTTAATGACAGCACCATCGGCGGTTCCTGATACGTATTCTGAAAACAAAATTCTCTACAAAAAAGTAATTATCAATGGGGAGGAAGTTTTCGTGTTTTCAAATAATCCAGAAGACGAACTTTACAGTGTGCGTTTCTCACTTGTTGGAAGTAACAACGGTAATTATGTAATAGCCGATAATAACGCTATCAGCAGGATTTTTGAATATAAACCTCCGGTAAATGGCGTCCCACAAGGAAATTATGAGCCAATTATTAAATTAAATGCTCCAATAAAACTTCAAATAGGTGGTTTAAATGGAAGTTATCATCCTTCCGATAAAACTCAAATAGATTTTGAGGTTGCAGGTAGTAAAAACGATCTCAATTTGTTTAGCGATATAGACGATTCAAATAACGATGGTTTTGCAGGAAGATTAGCTTTTAAACAACGTGTATTAACTTCAGCAGATACACTAAAAGTTGATGCTTTTGGTTCGTTAGACTTTGTACAAAAAGATTTTAAAACTATCGAAAACCTTTACAATATTGAATTTAACAGAGATTGGAACCTAATAAACCCTCAAGGAAATCAAAGCTTTGTAATTTCTGGAGTTGAATTTTCACATCCAAAAAATGGAAGAGGTAGGTATGAATTTCAAAATTTGAATTATTCTGAAAACTTCAATGGGACGCGTCATGTAATTGCATCAGAAATTAAGCTAAATAAATTCCGGTTAAGAACAAACGGAAGTTTATTAAATAGCAAAGCCGATTCAATTACATCAAATTTCTTTCGACTGAATAATACTGCAACATATTCGTTGGACAAAGCTTGGATTGGCGCTAAAACGGCTTTAGAAGACAACCAGATTAAAGATATCCTTCGCGATAGCATTTCCCCTACAAGTCAAAAATTTAGCGCTTATGAGGCTTATATGGGCGTAGGAGATAGCACGCAAGTTTTTGTAGAAACTGGTTATCAATATCGAGTGAATGATAGTGTTAGAAACAACAGACTTCAAAAAGTAAATTCATCGCATACATTTTACTTAAAGTCGCGATTGATAAATACTGACAACACTCAACTTTCTGCTTTTGCTAATTACAGAACGCTTAAGTATGAACCTAAAGTGGGAGACGAAACTGGATTGAGTCAAGAAATTCCTACAATTGAAACTAAGCGTGAAATAGACCGTTCGTTAAACTCCAGAATTATTTACAACCAAGCGTTGTTGCAAGGGGGAATTCGATGGAATACTACTTTAGAATCTAACAATGGGGTTATTCCACAGCAGGAATTTACCTATGTTAAGACCGAACCAGGGCAGGGTGTTTACACTTGGATTGATTATAATAATAATGGAATTCAAGAATTAGAAGAATTTGAAGTAGCTCAGTTTCAAGATCAAGCGGAATACATTAGGATATTACTACCCAATCAAGTTTTCTTAAAAATCCGTCAGAATAAATTCAGCCAGATACTTACTTTAAATCCTCAAAAATGGTTGAATGAAGAGGGATTTAAAAAGTTTCTTTCTCACTTTTACAATCAAACTTCATACATTTTAGATAGAAAAGTAAAACGAAGAAATGATGCTTTTAATATTAACCCTTTTGAAGATGGAGGGGAGGACCAACTTGGGTTGATTTCAAATTTTAGAAATGCGTTATTTTTCAATCGCGGAAAACAGCATTTTACTACTAGCTACACTTATATTTCATCGTCTAGTGACAATCTGCTTGCTATTGGCTTACAACAAAACAAATCGAAAAGTCATCAGCTAAACTTTAATCACAAGATTAAAGAAAGCTGGTTGATGAATTTTAAAAGTCAAATTAGCAATAATGAAAGTCTTTCAGAAAATTTTGCAAATAGAAATTACCAACTCGAATCATATTCTTTCAATCCAAAAATATCGTATTTATTGAGCCAGCAAACTCGATTTGATGTTTTTTATGAATTTGAAAACCAATCGAATAAATTAGGCGAAATGGAAAAACTAGACCAACAGGTAATAGGGTTTTCATTTGCTTATTCCAATGCTGAAAAGGTTTCTATAAATGGAGAGTTTAATTATATCAATAACAAATTTGAAGGAAGTCCATTTTCTCCTGTAGCATATCAAATGTTGGAAGGCCTACAACCAGGAACTAACTTTACTTGGCGGATGCTTTTACAAAAACGAATAACTAAATATTTGGATGCTAACTTATCCTATTTTGGACGTAAAAGCGAAACTACTAAAACAGTACATACAGGAAGTGTGCAGTTAAGAGCTTATTTTTAGTAAGAATTATGCTAAATCATTTCTTTAAAAATGGGTTCAATTTTGTATCTTCATAAATCAAAAACACACCAATAAATGATATTTAAAACAACTTTAGCACTCTTCTCAGTATTTATAATTTCTTGCGGTCCCATGCAAAACCAACCTGCGGGTAATGAGAATAATTCATCAGAAATGGAAGCAAAAAAAATGATAGCAGAAGGATATCTAGCAGGGAAAATTATTTACTCAAACTTAAAAGACGATTGTGAATATACCATCCAATTGGAAAGTGGTGAAAGAGGAATTTACTACGTTGATCCTGTAAATTTAAAAGAAAAATTTAAACAAGAGAATCAGGCTGTATGGGTAAAATATAATGGCTTAAGACAGATGAATAGGTGTAATAAAGCGATTCCTGTTGAAGTTACTTCAATTGTAAATAGAACAGAATAATTACTTCTTAGGTATAAAAAAAGGAGGATATTTAATTATCCTCCTCTTCTTGAAATATAGAATTAACCACTTAAAAAAAACTATTTAGAAAGCCAACTTTGGTATGAGATGGTTTCCTTCATTTTATCTGAAATTTCAGAAATACTAATTCTTTCCTGTTCCATTGTGTCTCTGTTACGGATGGTTACTGTATTATCTTCAATTGTTTGATGATCTACTGTAATACAGAAAGGTGTTCCAGCTGCATCTTGACGGCGGTAACGTCTTCCTACGGCATCTTTTTCGTCGTAAGCTACGTTGTAATCCCATTTAAGAGTATCGATAATCTGTTGTGCAATTTCTGGAAGTCCATCTTTCTTAACAAGAGGAAGAACTGCAGCTTTTACCGGTGCTAAAATTGCTGGTATTTTTAATACTGTACGGGTGCTTCCATCTTCTAATGTTTCTTCTTGAAGTGAATTACTCAAAACAGCAAGGAACATTCTGTCTAAACCAATTGAAGTTTCAACTACGTAAGGAACATAGCTTTCATTCATCTCATGATCGAAAAACTGTAACTTCTTACCAGAGAATTTTTCGTGAGCTTTAAGGTCGAAATCTGTTCTTGAATGAATTCCTTCTAATTCTTTAAATCCGAAAGGATAGTTAAATTCGATATCTGCAGCTGCATTTGCGTAATGCGCAAGTTTATCATGGTCGTGGAAACGGTAATTTTCTTCTCCCATTCCTAATGAAAGGTGCCATTTTAAGCGTGTTTCCTTCCAGTATTCGTACCATTTAAGTTCTTCTCCAGGACGAACAAAGAATTGCATTTCCATTTGTTCAAACTCTCTCATTCGAAAGATAAACTGTCGTGCAACAATCTCGTTACGGAAAGCTTTTCCTGTTTGAGCGATTCCGAATGGAATTTTCATTCTTCCACTCTTTTGAATATTCAAAAAGTTTACAAAGATACCTTGAGCAGTTTCTGGGCGTAGGTAAAGATCCATCGCGCTATCTGCTGAAGCACCAAGTTTAGTTCCAAACATAAGGTTAAACTGACGCACCTCTGTCCAGTTTTTCGATCCAGTTTCTGGATCTGCAATACCAAGCTCTTCAATCAACGCTTTTACGTCTGCTAAGTCTTCTTTTTCAAGTGAACTAGCCATACGCTCTAAAACAGTGCGTTGTTCTGTTAGATATCTTATAACACGAGGATTTGTAGAAACAAACTCTTCTTCATTAAAACTATCGCCAAAACGCTTTCTAGCCTTTTCAATTTCTTTTTGCGCTTTTTGATTAAGCTTTTCAGCATAATCTTCAATAAGCACATCGGCGCGATAGCGTTTTTTTGAATCCTTATTGTCGATTAAAGGATCATTAAAAGCATCCACGTGGCCCGAAGCCTTCCAAGTTGTTGGGTGCATTAATATTGAAGAATCTATTCCTACAATATTTTGATGCATATACACCATGCTTCGCCACCAATATTCGCGAATGTTTTTCTTTAATTCTACACCATTTTGAGCGTAATCGTAAACAGCACTAAGGCCGTCGTAAATTTCGCTAGATGCAAATATGTAACCGTATTCCCTTGCGTGGGAAACTACTTTTTTAAAATGATCGTCGTTGTTTGCCATGTCACAAAAATAGGAAAGTCCCCTCAACCTTCGAAGAGAGAACTTGATTTTTTTTATTATTAAAAAACCATTGCAAAAATTGCAATGGTTTTAGTTTTAATTTTAGCCAAACATAATGAATTTTATATCAAAATGTATATTTCATCGGCTATTTCAATTCCATTGTTGTTGTTCCAATTTGATTTGGTCCATCAAAAATATTAATTGTATATCTACCTTCAACTAGGTTTGCTTCTTTTGAATTAACTAATATACAAACGTCTAGTGCTTCGTTTTCGTAAAAAACATTTGTAGATGCACTGTAGTTTAAGTTTTTATCTTCAAATTGTTTTACTGTATCATCACCCATCATAACATTTTTAGGGTTGATAACTTGAATGTAAATAATTCTGTCTCCACTTTTAGCAATTGAGTTTGGAGCTAGTGTAAAACAAGCTCTAATTTTATCTGCACGGCTTGAACGTCTTGTATCCACAACTTTTCCGCTGTTTCTAATAATTACAGCTTCACCTCTTAGGTTTGTAGCTTTAACAATTGATCCTTTTTTCAAGATTTCATTCATTGCTTCGTTCTCCTGACTTACAGAATCTACAACCATCCTAGTATTATCCAACTCTAAGAAAGTACTATCGCGCTCCATAGCAAGTCTTTTATTAGCAGCAATTAAACTATCAGCTCGTTTAAAAAGCATAGCTCTTTCTTGCTTTAATCTACCAACCTCAACTTTGTATCTCTGGATTAATCCGATATTAGCCTTAGCATCTTTAACAGAATCTAATAGCACATTTATTCTTTCACGCGCGGCCAATAAGTCTTTATCTTTTAACTCGTTATCTTTAATAACTTCATCATAATTGGCGATTAACCCTTCAAGTTCTTTCTCTATAGACTCTTTTTCAGTTTCTAGATTAGAAATTGTAGATTTATTCTCATTAAATAATGTTACAGTATATACTGCTAATGCAATGAGCAGTAGAGAGAGAACTCCTATAAGGATCTTAAACTTACCGCTATTATTTTCATTTTCTGTGCTCATAATTTAATTGTGTTTAGTATAATTGGTAAATGTAGGTAGGTATTTCTTTAACAAACGTTTATAAAATGATAAAAATTCATAAAAAATGTTAAATCTACTTTTTCCTAAGATATGTTATAGTTGTCATAATCCATTACTTAAGGGAGAAAAAACAGTTTGTATTGAATGTATTCATTCCCTACCTATAGCTTCGTTTCACAAAAATGAAAGTAATTTTTTAAAAAATAAGTTTTATGGGAGATTTTTAGTAAAAAATGCAACATCTCTACTTTATTTTCAAAAAAGAGGAATAACACAGGAGTTACTTCACAACTTAAAATATCGTGGAAAGGAGGAGATTAGTTATTTTTTTGGAAAATGGCTTGGTGCAGAATTGGCCGAGTGTGAAGATTACAGTAAAATAGACTTGGTAATTCCGGTTCCTTTACACAAACAGAAATTAGAGAAAAGAGGTTATAATCAAGTTGAAGGGTTTGGAAAAGAAATTGCCTTAGCCCTTGACGTAGCCTATCGTGATGATATTTTAATTAAAATTTCAAAATCTGGTTCTCAAGTTTTTAAAACAAGAATGCTCCGGTTTGAAAGTGAAGAAGTCTTTTCCATACAGAAATTAGAAGATATTAAAAACAAGCATATTCTATTGGTAGACGACATTATTACCACAGGTGCAACGCTCGAAAAATGTGCACTGCAGTTACTTAAAGGAGAGAATGTAAGCATCAGTATAGCAACGATTGCTGTTGCATAAGCGTTAATAGTTGTTTGTTAATTGCAACTAGTTCTTTCTTATTGTTTAATTTTGGGCAGATTTCAATAAATTTATTTTTAAATCTATTAACAACTAATATTTCATCTTGAAACATCGCCTTCTATACATTCCCATTGCGCTTTTGTTTATGCTGTCATTTACAGATTGCGCCAAAAAAGGAACGCCATCAGGTGGACCAAGAGACACTATTCCTCCAGTAATTGTAAGAAGTATTCCCGAAAATTACAGCACGAATTTTAAAGGAGATGAAATCGAAATTCGCTTTGATGAATATATCAAGTTAAAAGATTTAAACAATCAGTTAATCATTTCACCACCCATGAAGTATACGCCGGTTATCACACCGCTAAGTACTTCAAAAAGATTAAAAATAAAATTATTAGATACCTTAAAACCAAATACAACCTATTCTTTCAACTTCGGAAAAAGTATTGTTGATAACAATGAAGAAAACGAGTTTGAATATTTTAAATATGTGTTTTCAACAGGAACATATATAGACAGTTTAAAACTTTCAGGAAAAGTAAAAGACGCTAAGCTAATTTCTCCTGAAATTCCAACAACGGTAATGCTTTACGAAGTAAATGAAGCATTTAAAGACTCATTAGTTTATTCTGAAAAGCCAATGTACATAACTGTTACTAAAGACAGTAGCGGGACATTTGAGCTTTCAAACCTAAAACAAGGAAAATATTTACTAATTGCTTTAAAAGAAAAAAGTAACGATTACACTTTTCAACCAAAGACAGATAAAATTGGATTTGTAAATGAAGTAATTACTTTGCCTACAGATTCTACTTATGTGCTTACACTATTTAAAGAAACACCAGATTACAAATTAGTAAGACCTGCATTAGTTTCTAAAAACCATATTATTTTTGGTTATGAAGGGCGAGTAGATAGTCTAAAGGTTGAAATGTTATCGGATGTAGGACAAGATTACGTTTCCACATCTTATAAAGACGAAATGAAAGATTCGCTTCACTATTGGTTTAAGCCTAATCTTAAAGTAGATTCTTTACTCTTTAAAGTTACAAATGGAAATAAAATAGATACAGCTTCGGTAAGAATACGCGAACTTTATAGTGATTCGTTGAAAGTTTCAGCAGTTAAAACTGGGTTTTTAAAGTTAAAAGACACCTTTAAATTGCGATTAAACACCCCAATAACTTCTTATGATGCTGAGAAATTTGAGGTTATTAACAAAGACTCGGTGCTTGTTGATACCGAAATAAGGTTGAATAAAAAGCACAATTTAGCAGAACTGCATTTCCCAAAAGAAGAAGATGAAAGCTATAACATAAGCATTATGCCTGGAGCCTTGACAGACTTTTTCGAGAAGACAAATGACACGCTGTATTTCAACGTAAAAACGCGATTGTCTTCAGATTACGGAACGCTTAGTCTCAATCTGGTAAATGTAAATAGATTTCCAATTATCGTTCAAATTGTGAATAGCAAGTATAATGTTGTTGCAGAAAGATATTTAACCGAAAATAATCCTGTTTATTTCGATGAACTTTCTCCGGAAAAATATTTTTTAAGAATTATCTACGACGACAATCAAAACGGAAGATGGGACACAGGGAGTTTCCTAAATAGGATGGAAGCCGAAAAAATTATCTACTATCCTAAAGAGATTGAAGTACGTGCCAACTGGAGTTTAAACGAAACTTTTATACTAAAGTAAAATCGTCTCTATCATTCAAAAACTGAAAATGTTTTCGGTTGTTAACAATGTGTTCTTTTTCTAAAACCACCGTTTCGGTAAATTCACCTATGTCCTTAGAAGTTATTTTAACTCCTAAAACATCGTAAATTGCCGAATGTCCAACATATTCGTGGTCGTTTCCATCAAAACCTGCTCTGTTAACGCCTACGCAATAAGTCATATTTTCAATTGCTCTCGCACGTAATAGAGTATCCCAAGCTAAGGTTCTTACTTTTGGCCAGTTTGCTACATAAATTAAAATATCATAATCTTCTGTATTTCTTGCCCACACAGGAAAACGCAAGTCGTAACAAATAAGCGGACATATTTTCCAGCCTTTATAATCTACAATTAAACGTTCGGAACCATCTTTATACGTTTCATTTTCCTTGGCTAAGGTAAACGTGTGCCTTTTGTCGTACTTTTTATAACTGCCATCAGGAAAAACAAAAAACATCCGGTTGAAAAAATTATCATCTTCCTTAATAATTACACTTCCGGTAATAGCAGTATTATGCGTTTTTGCTTCATTAATCATCCATTTTAAAGTATTTCCATCGTTAGGTTCGGCTAATTTTTCGGCGTTCATTGAAAAACCTGTTGAAAACATTTCAGGAAGGACGATTAAATCTGTTTTCTCTTCAATATTTTCTATTTTCGCTGAAAACATTTTCAGATTTGCTTCAGCATTTTCCCAATGAAGATTACTTTGAATAATCGATATTTTAAGCGTTTCTTTCAAAATGAATAATTTTTAAATTTTGTTTTTACAGTTTTAAATTAAGAACTAAAATTACAACTTTAAAAGGTGATTTTCTTTAAAACTAAAAGATAGGAAAACTATTGAAATGCAACTGAAAAGCTGAGAAGTCTTTTTATATATTTACTTGGTGAACAAAAAATTTCCAAAAACAGAAAAGCTAAAAAGCACCAAAACAATTGAAACCTTGTTTTCGGAAGGGAAAACGTATACAAAATTTCCTATAAAAGTATTTTTTCTACCTAATAAAGAAATCAATACCAATCTAGCAGCATTTGCTGTTCCTAAGCGTAATTTTAAATCTGCAGTAGATAGAAACCGCGTAAAAAGACAACTTCGCGAAGCATATAGGCTAAATAAATACCTAATTGAAGAAAGTGAAAATACTAGGTTTATGATGCTTTTTTTATATCTAGGAAAAGTAAAACCAGAATATGTTCAATTGGAAAAATCGATGCTAAAATTGCTGAAAAAACTTCAAGAAGATAATAGCTAAGCTTTCAGGTTTTGTTCAATTTATTTCCAAACCGTGAAACAATTAGTATTTATTCTTCGTTGGAATTAGAAATATTATCATTCTTCGTATATTTCTGAAGTGTAGAATAAAATCCTGATACATTGAGTAAGTTGGTAGAATGTTACAACAACTCAAAATCTCAATAACACAACAATTATGAAAAAGAGAATAATTATTCCCATTGTGGCCATTGGTATATTTTTTACCACTGTAAGTTTTAAAAGCGATTTTTTTGAAATAGCAAAACAGATTGAAATTTTCACTACGCTTTACAAGGAATTAAATATGAATTATGTAGATGAAGTTACTCCGGCTACACTTATGGATAAAGCTATAAAAGGAATGTTGGACGACTTAGATCCTTACACCGTTTATTGGAACGAACAACAAGTTGAGGATGCTAAAATCAATAATTCTGGAGTTTATACAGGTATTGGTGCTACCGCTCAAACCCGAGAAGATAAAATAATTATTGTAGAACCTTATCAAGGGTATCCCGCAGATAAAGCAGGTTTAAAAGCAGGAGATGAGATTATTAAAATAGGGGATGCAACCTTAGCAAATTTTGAAGAAGATGCGGGAGAATTACTTAAAGGTGCTCCAGGTTCTAAAGTTGATGTAACTTATAAAAGACAAGGTAAAACCATTACCACAACCATTACACGCGAAGCAGTTGAAGTTAAAGCAGTTCCTTTTTATAAATTGATAAACAATGACATTGGGTATATTGTACTTTCAAAATTCAATAGTAAAACTACTTCTGAAACCAAAGCGGCGTTAATAGATTTAAAATCTCAAGGTGCGAAAAAGATAATACTAGACTTACGAGGAAATCCAGGAGGATTATTAAATGAAGCAATAAGCGTTGTAAACCTTTTTGTTGAAAAAGATCAAGTAATCACCACCACAAAATCGGTTATTGAAAAGTATAATGCAACTTACAAAACACGTTTTGAACCCGTAGATACCGAAATTCCTTTGGTAGTTTTAATCAACGGTCGTAGTGCATCGGCTAGTGAGATAGTTTCAGGAGGTTTACAAGATTTAGATCGCGCAGTTATTGTTGGGGCTCGAAGCTTCGGAAAAGGGCTTGTACAACGTCCTAAAAAGCTAACGTACGGAACTCAGTTAAAAGTTACCATTTCGAGGTATTATACACCAAGCGGTCGTGGAATTCAAGCTGTTGATTACTGGCATAGAGATGAAAATGGCGATCCTATTCGAAAAGATCCAAAAGAATATAACAAGTTTAAAACTAAAGGAGGTAGAACTGTTTATGACGGGGGAGGAATACTGCCAGATATTGAAATGGCGTCGGCAGTTTATAGCCCAATTACTACGGCTTTACTAAAAGACAATGCAATTTTTGATTATGCTACAAAATACTATTACAGCCATCAAATGACTGATTGGAAAAACTTTAAGTTTGGACAAAGTGACTTCCAAGATTTCCTGAAGTATTTAAAAGCAAACAATTTTGAATATGAAACTGAAACCGAAAAGAAATTTGCAGAAGGTTTAAAAATGGCTGAATCAGACGAATTAAACAATGAAATTTCACAAAGTTACAATCAATTAATGGCTGCTATTGATACCGCAAAAGAGAAAGCTATTATCGATAAAAAAGTTGAAATAGAATCGTTATTAACAGACGAAATTCTAAAGCGTTATTTCTATCGTGAAGGATTATATAACTATCAAATAGAGCACAATCCTGAGATTCTAGAAGCAGTTGCTGTTTTGAATGATGAAGGAAGATATAAGAAAATTTTGAAGTAATAATTTGTCGAATCAGGCACAGAAGAAGTTTATTAAATTTAATTATTTTTAAATTATCTAAAGATAGGATTTAAACAAATCATCTTTAATTCTACATACTTGAATTACTACTAATAATTTGTTTATCAAACTTTTATCCTATTGTAAGCTTTTTTACAAAATTGAAAGAATTAGCCATATTTTAAAAAACAAATGCAGTCCTTCTTAACTTTCTTCGAAACAATGCCTACTTGGATGAAAGCAGGGTGGGTGTTTTTTGTCCTTACTATATTCTGGATTTTAGAGGGATATTACAAGCTAGTTTTTACAAAATACAACAAATGGCGACACGCTAAAACAAATTTTATTTTACTTGCATTTGTAATGTTAATAAACTTGTTTTTCGGGATATTAACGGCTGGGGTATTTCTTTGGTTGGATAATTCAAACTTTGGTTTATTACAGCATATTACCTCTCCTGTTTGGTTAGAATTATTACTATCGATTTTAATTTTAGATTTAATCGCTCAGTATTTTGTACACTTTCTTCTTCATAAAATTCAATGGATGTGGCGTTTACACACCGTTCACCATTCCGATAAAAATGTAGATGTAACAACTGGAACGCGTCATCATCCTTTCGATTTTATTATTCGGGAAACCTTCGCATTACTTACGGTTGTAATTATGGGAATGCCAATGGCTTTTTATCTATTCTATAGAATTTTAAGTGTACTGTTTACTTATTTTACTCACGCAAATATTTCGATTCCAACAAAATTAGACAAAGCCCTAAGCTTTGTTATTGTAACTCCAAATATGCATAAGTTTCACCATCACTATCAAATGCCTTGGACAGATACTAATTTTGGAAATATGTTTTCTATTTGGGATCGCTTATTTGGGACTTATGTTTATGAAAATACAGCAGATATTAAGTACGGATTAGACATTACCGACCATAAGGATGATGAAAATATTCTACATCAATTAAAGCTTCCATTTGATAAATCTGTTAAGTACAAAAACTAAATTAACACTCTAATATTTAGCTTAACATAACCTTAACCCGTTGTTAATCAATATATTCGTATTTTAGCTGCTATGATACAAGCAGATAGAGAAGAAAACAAAGAAATTATTAAAGAATCGGTAACCTATTTAGAGAAAAGAGGGTTTGAACAAATTAGAGCCAATGTAGAAGGATACGAAGCTCCAAAATCTTATCTTAAAAAAGATAGTGATGTAGTAATAACTCCAGATATAGTAGCAAGTCGCGCTGGAATTAAGCATTATTTTGAAATAAGTTTAAAAACTGAAAAACCTAGATTATTAAAATCTAAATGGCAGTTTTTAGATACGATTACTAGAATGCGTAATCAACGATTTAAAATAATAACGCGTCGTGGACATTACAAGTTTACAGACGAATTATTAAAAGAGCTAAATCTTGAAAAGAATTTAATTAAGCTCTAATCATTGCAATGTGAGGTATTCCATCCTCTGAATAGCGATCACCAATAGTCTTAAAACCGTGGCTTTCGTAAAAAGTGACTAGATAAGTTTGGGCTGATATTTTTATTTTGTCAGCCTTATAATACTCTTCTATGGCTTTAATTGCGGCAGCGGTAATTTTATGTCCATACCCTAATTTGCGATAGTTATCCCGTACAACTACTCTACCTATAGAAGATTCGTCAAAATAATCTCCTTCTTGAAAACACCTAGCATAAGCTATTATTTTTCCATCCTCTCTACCGATTACATGTAAAGCGCGTTGATCTTTTCCATCTATATCTTGATAAACACAATCCTGTTCTAAAACAAAAACTTCACTTCTTAATCTTAAAAGACTATAAAGTTCATTAGTGTTTAATTCTTCAAAATTTTTTACTTCAATTTCCATAGTTTTTCAATTAAATCAATCTTGAACAATAATGTCTTTAGGATCGTCTTTTTGGTGTTCAGGTTGAATAGTAACATGATTTATTCCGAAGTTTTTAAAAAGAACTTCTTCAACTTTAGTTAATACCGCATCAAACTCTGAAAGTGTAACATCTTCGTGAAAATCTAAATGTGCCTCTAAATGCGTTTCTTGTTCGTTAAGCTGCCAGATATGAATATGATGCATATTCTTCACTTCTGGAATTTCACAAACCGTTTCAATTATTTCTTCCAAATTTAAGTCGTCTGGAGTAAAAAGCATCAATACTTTAAAAGAACTTTTTATCAAATCGTACCCCATTATTAACAAGTATAACGCTATTAACACAGTTAATATACTATCTACCCAATACCATTCAAAATATAACATTAAAACACCACCTATCAAAACAGCTACAGATGCAGCCATATCTGAAAATAAGTGTAAATATGCTGAACGCATATTCATATTTGTTTTGGATTCTTTAAAAAGTAGAAGTACGCTAAATCCGTTAAAAACAATTCCTAAAATCGCTAACCATATTACCAAACCACTTTTTATAGGTTGTGGATCCATAATTCTAAAGGTAGCTTCGTAAATAAGGTAAACAGCAACTATAATTAATGTTGCAGAATTTACGAAGGCTGCAAGAATTTCAGCTCGCTTATACCCAAAAGTTTTAGTAACCGAAGCGTCTTTTTTTGAATATCTATCGGCTATGTAGCTAACAATTAATGAAAGTACGTCGCTAAAATTATGCAAGGCATCAGAAAGTAATGATAAACTTCCAGATACTAATCCGCCAATAGCTTGAGCAACAGTAATACCTATATTAAGAAAAATAGAGAGCAGAAGCTTTCTACCTTTCATATCGGGATGTGAATGGCTATTAGAATGTGCGTGATTATGCGACATTTTAAAAGTTTATGAGTAGGCTATTTTTTCTACTCGTTTTTGATGACGGCCACCTTCAAAATCTGTATTTAGAAATGTTTTTACCATTTCAACAGCTTGTTGTTTACTAGTAAATCGTGCTGGAATACTTAAAACGTTAGCATCATTATGTTGACGAGCTAATTCGGTAATTTCTTTTGTCCAGCATAAAGCAGAACGTACTTTTTGATGTTTATTAGCCGTCATATTAGCACCGTTTCCGCTTCCGCATACAATGATACCAAAATCTACATTTCCTTTCTCAACGTCTTCAGCAACAGGATGAACAAAATCTGGATAATCAACACTAGAATTTTCATCCGTACCATGATTGATAACAGTATGTCCTTCTTTTTCTAAATAAGAGATTATTTCAAATTTATAATCTGTACCTGCGTGGTCGTTTCCGATAGAAATTTTCATAATATTTAATTTTCATCAAAGATAATGATTTAGGTAGCAGAAATATTATTGTTCTATCTAATATTGCTTTTCCTATATAATATAGGTTATCAACATGTTTAAGAGACTTAAGTTCAGTAGATTAAATTAAATGTAGTGTAAATTAATCGTTTCTTAACCTTAGCTTCATATAATGGTTAACAACATTGTTGATATTTGTTAATTGAATTCCTATAAGTAAAATTGCAGATGTGGAAATTATTTACAATAGGTTTTAAAATTCCAATAATGCAAATTTTTTAACCGTTTTTTATTGGTCAGTTATGGGATGAAAATTTTCAGTTAACAACATTAATTTTAAAAATACTTATCAATTTTAGGTTGTAGAAATAGGTTGTTCACAGTTGTTAATTACTATAGCTATTCTGCTATAATTTAAGCTGTTCAGATTGTTATATTATGTTAATAACCTATTATTAAAAGAGAACAAATTAATTTCAAAACAAAACATCAAAAAGTTATTGTACATATTAACACACTATAATAAACACCATTTTATTTAATTAAATTTTAAAAAAGAAAAATGTAGTATTAATATATGTTGATAACTATAAAAAAGGAAAATGAAGATTTTTGAATCTAGAGAAAGACTAGAGATTTTTAAACGATTTTTAAGTTAGAAGGATTGTTGAAATCGTTCATTATTTGTTCTGCTTGAGAAATATCGTCTATATGTACTTGAAGCCTAATTCCACCTATAGCATTCGAGTAAAAAGGAAATACACTAATCATTGTTTCATTCTGAAACACATACCTAATCCCTTCTTGATCAAACAAAAGTTGAAGCACTGCATATTCTGCAGGGTATTGGAATATAGCTATGGTTTTAAAATGTTCCATTTTAGATATCTAAGTAGCTTATGAAATTATTCTTACTTTTAAATTCCATCACATTAGTAGAATTCAAGTTTATATTATTTATAAACCTTCTCTAAGGTACTAAATCTTTGCTAATGTAATCCAATCATTATGAGATATGTATTACATTTACAATAATTACAAATTAAACTATGCCAAAAAATAAACGTAAAAAGAGTAAAAATAAAATAGATAATCTTTCTCAAACAATTCTGAACATACTTCGGAAAGATCATTCACAAGCTTTTAATTATAAGCAAATTGCCGCTAAACTTCAATTAGACGACCCTAGTAGTAGGAACCAAATAATCAAAAAATTAAAGGATTTACTAGGAAAAGGAAGTATTCAAGAAATTGATCGCGGAAAATATATACTTACCCCTTCACAAAACTACTATACTGGAAGAGTTGATATTGCAGGTCGTGGTCAAGGCTACATTATTGTAGAAGATCTTGAAGATGATATCTATGTAAGTAGTAAAAATTTAAATAAAGCCTTAAATGGCGATATAGTTGAAGTTTACGTTTTTAAACGTAAAAAAGGAGGGAAAACAGAAGGAGAAGTAACCAAAATTATAGAAAGAAAACGTACAGAATTTGTAGGTACTATTGATGTACAGGAAAACTTCGCATTCGTAGATGTTACAGATTACAAAATGTACACTGATATTTTTGTTCCAAAGAATAAAATAAACGGAGCTAAATCTGGAGAAAAGGTTTTAGTTGAAATGCTAGAATGGCCAGAAAAAGAAGATTCTCCTATAGGAAAAGTTATTAAAGTTCTAGGTATGCCTGGAGAACATAATACCGAAATTCACTCTATTCTAGCACAATATGGATTACCGTATGATTTCCCTCAAGAGGTTGAAGTTTATGCCAATAAAATAGATACTTCAATTAAGGAATCTGAAATAAAAAAGCGTCGCGATATGCGCGAAACTTTAACTTTTACAATAGATCCAAAGGATGCAAAAGATTTTGATGATGCCCTTTCTTTTGAAAGACTTGATAATGGGAATTATGAAATAGGAATTCACATCGCCGATGTTTCACATTATGTTACTCCTGGAAATGAACTTGACGATGAAGCTTATGAACGTGCAACTTCTGTTTACCTAGTAGATAGAGTAGTACCAATGCTACCAGAGATTCTTTCAAACAATGCTTGTTCTCTTCGTCCTAATGAAGAAAAATATACTTTTTCAGCTGTTTTTGAAATGAATCAAAAAGCGGAAGTTATTAAACAGTGGTTTGGAAAGACAGTTACATTAAGTGATGCGCGTTTTGCTTATGAAGAAGCACAACACGTTATTGAAAATCCGGATGAGGAAATACATAAAATTCCTTCCGATATTTCGATTACCGATGAAGAATATGTCGTTAAACCTGAAATTGCTGAAGCTATTCTAGAAATGGATAGGCTTGCTAAAAAATTACGAACTAAACGTATGCGTGCAGGCGCTATTTCATTTGATAAGGTAGAAGTAAAATTTATTTTAGACGAACAGAAAAACCCTGAAGGCGTGTACTTTAAAGAAAGTAAAGACGCTAATAAGATGATTGAAGAATTTATGCTTCTAGCTAATAGAAGTGTAGCTGAATTTATCGGAAAACAGAATCCAAAAAAGACATTTGTTTACCGAGTTCACGATGAACCGGATGACGAAAAAATTGCAGCGCTTGAAAATATAATTAAACGATTTGGTTATAAACTAAACACAAAAGATCGTCATACTACAGCTACTTCTATGAATAAATTATTGAAGGATGTTCAAGGTAAAAAAGAACAAAATTTAATAGATACTATTGCTATTAGAAGTATGAGTAAGGCAATGTATACAACCAAAAATATTGGTCATTACGGATTAGCTTTTGACTATTACACCCATTTTACTTCACCTATACGTCGATATCCAGATGTTATGGTTCACAGACTTCTTCAGCATTATCTAGAAAACGGAAAAAGTGCTAATGAAGAGGAATTTGAAGAAAAATGTAGCCATAGTAGTGATATGGAAGGACTTGCAACTAATGCCGAACGCGATAGTATTAAGTATATGCAAGTTAAGTATATGCAAGATCATCAAGATGAAGAGTTTGTTGGAGTAATTTCAGGAGTTACCGAATGGGGTATTTATATAGAAATTATCTCTAATAAATGTGAAGGAATGGTTCGTTTGCAAGATTTGAATGACGACCATTACGAATTTGATAAAGACGAATATGCTGTAATTGGAAAACGTACCAATAACGTATATCGACTTGGAGATGAAGTTAATGTAAAAGTAAAAAATGCCGATTTAGTTAAGAAGCATTTAGATTTTACAATGCTAGGTCATAAATAAAACATTTAAAATAAAGGTTTTATACTTTTTAGTAACTAAATATTAAATAGTAAAAACTAAAATTTATTTTTTTAAAGACATTGGGTAAAAGTAATTTGTATTTTTACCCTATTATGTTTGACGGTTTACTTTACGCTGCATTTTATGGATTCTTACTGGCTTTTGCAGTCGGTCCAGTATTTTTTACCCTAATTGAAACTGCTATAACAAAAGGGGTTAAGGCTGCTATATTCTTTGATTTAGGTGCAATAGTTGCTGATATACTCTTTATAATAATAGCCTTTTATAGTACAAGTAGAATTCTTGAACAAGTTAAGAATGATCCTGGCTTACTAATTTTTGGAGGAGGGATTCTCATTGCCTATGGAATTATATCCTATATCCGAACCAACAAATCAATCTTCAAAATTGTTCGAGAACATTACGCTGTAACAGTGAAAAAAAATCTCGGTGGACTATTCCTAAAAGGATTTCTATTGAATTTTGTAAACTTTGGTGTATTAGCGGGTTGGATAGGAACCTTAATTATGGCTAATGCCCTTACAACTTCAGATAATGGCGTATTTCTATTTATTTCTACAGTATTAGCAACATTCTTTCTTACCGATCTTTTAAAAATACTTTTAGCTAAAAAATTGAAAAATAAAATGACTCCACGTTTTATTTTTAAAACTAAAAAGTGGGTGAGTATTTTAATTTTTGGATTTGGTATTTTACTTCTTATTCAAGGTATTTTCCCAAAAGGTGTTGAAGCTGGACTTGAAAAAATCCCAGGACAAGGCAATCCTATAGAAATAGAAAAGCCTATCCCTCCTGTAGAGGATTTACAATAATAATCTCTTATTTTTTATTTTTTTTGAAAGTATCAAGCGTTCCTCCCGAAGTTCTGGGCTCTTGGAACCGTAGTAATTTTTAAAAATAAAAAAAACCCTAACTAAAAAGTTAAGGTTTCTTGGAGGCATCGAGCGGACTCGAACCGCTGTAGCAGCTTTTGCAGAGCTGAGCCTAGCCACTCGGCCACGATGCCATATTGTGGTGCAAATGTAAATAATTAAACATTTAATTCCTACATAAAAACTAAATTAGCGTTTCTTCTTCATTGTTACACTTACTTCAGCAACGTCTCCACCAATTGGAGGATTTTGTTTTGCCACTGTAACCTTCACTGTATTAACCATTTCGAGTTTTAACAACACCGAATCAATAATTCGCTTAGCTACGTGCTCTAATAACTTTGCACGTATGCTCATTTCTTCTCTTACGATATTTTGAAGCATAACATAATCAACAGTATCTGCTAATTCATCAGTTTTTGAAGCTTTAGATAAATCGGCTTTTACTGTAAGATTCACCAAATAATCTGATCCTATTTGTCCTTCTTCAACTAAACACCCGTGAAAGGCATAAATCTTTATGTTTTTTAAATGAATGGTTCCCATAAAATAATTTTTGACAAATATAATAGACAATGTCTGGTTGAGCGCTGTCGAAACCTAATTTTAAACAACTTCTTTTTCACTTAATTCCTTACCTTTGCACGACTTAAAAATACAGATATGAGTAACGAAGCAGCACCTCTTAATTTTATAGAGCATATTATAGAAGAAGACCTTAAAAAAGGCTACAAAAAAGATGATTTATGTTTCCGATTTCCACCAGAACCTAATGGTTATTTACATATTGGCCATGCTTCATCAATTTGTTTAAACTTTGGTTTAGGAGAAAAATACAACGCCCCTGTAAATCTTCGTTTTGACGATACAAACCCAGCAAAAGAAGAACAGGAATTTGTTGATGCCATTAAAAGAGATGTTTCTTGGTTGGGCTATAAATGGGCAACCGAATGTTATGCTTCTGATTATTTTCAACAGTTATACGATTGGGCTGTTCAATTGGTTAAGGATGGAAAAGCTTATGTAGACTCTCAAACTTCAGAAGAAATTGCTGAACAAAAAGGTACTCCAAACACACCTGGAAAGGCTAGTCCTTATAGAAACCGCTCTGTTGAGGAAAATTTAGAGTTACTCGAGAAGATGAAGAATGGGGAAACCAAAGAAGGGGAACACGTACTTCGTGCTAAAATCGATATGGAATCGCCTAATATGTTAATGCGCGATCCTGTGATGTATAGAACCTTGTTTAAATCACATCACCGTACCGGAACCGATTGGAAAATTTTTCCAATGTACGATTGGACTCATGGAGAGAGTGATTATATAGAACAAGTATCACATTCCTTCTGTACGCTTGAATTCCTACCTCATAGAGAGCTTTACGATTGGTTTTTAGACCAAGTGGTGGAAGAAGATAAATTACGTCCTAAACAGCGCGAATTTGCACGTAGAAATCTAAGTCATACTGTTGTGAGTAAACGAAAACTCGCTCAATTAGTTGCAGCGGGAGTTGTAAACGGTTGGGACGATCCTCGTATGCCTACTATTTCTGGTTTACGCCGAAGAGGTTATACTCCAGAATCAATTAAAAACTTTGCCGATAGTATTGGTGTTGGTAAACGTGAAAACTTGATTGATGTTTCTCATTTAGAATTTAATGTTCGTGAAGATTTAAATAAAAAGGCACCGAGAATCATGGTGGTTTTAGATCCTGTGAAATTGATTATTGATAATTATCCAGAGGGTCAAACTGAAATGCTTGAAGCAGAAAACAATCAAGAAGACGAAAGTGCTGGAAATAGAGAAGTACCTTTTTCTAAAGAATTATTGATTGAAAGAGAAGATTTTAAAGAAGAAGCAAACCGCAAGTTTTTTAGATTGACAATCGGGAAAGAAGTCCGCTTAAAAAATGCATATATCATTAAAGGAGAAAGTGTAGTAAAAGACGCTGATGGAAATATCACCGAAATTCACTGTACTTATGATCCAGAAAGTAAAAGTGGTAGTGGAACTGAGGCTTCTTTAAGAAAAGTAAAAGGAACTTTACACTGGGTTTCTGCAGCGCACGCTTTACCTGTTGAAGTTCGTCTTTACGACAGACTATTTACAGAGCCATCACCAGATACTAACAAGGAAAAGGATTTTATGGAATTTATTAATCCAAATTCTTTAGAAGTTATTACAGGATATGCTGAACCAAGTATAAAAGATGCTGAACCAGAAGATAATTTTCAATTTCAGCGTTTAGGGTATTTTGTGGTAGATAAAGACACTACAAAAGATAATATTGTATTTAACCGTACAGTGCCATTACGCGATTCTTGGGCAAAACTTTCATAAGTTTACCTGTGTCCTTTAATTACTTTATAACTGATTAAAACAGCTTTTACAGTACTGTCTTTCAATATTTTTTTAGGAGTTGAAAAACCGTGCTTTCTTATTGAGGATGTTATCCAAAAGTATTTATCTCTTGTAGGAAATTCTTTCGACATAACTTCATAATCAGTGTAATTTGATGAAATAGCTAAATCAGGTTGTTCGTCAAGAATATTAGCAATTTTTTGAAGTTCAATAGTTCGAGTTTCAGGTAACATTTCTGATAATCCGAAGGGTAAGTAATAACTTGTTTTAAATCCTAATTCCGAAAAATCTAATAATGCCTCTGGATACCGTGTTTCAACAAGCACTTTGTCCAGAGGATATTTTTTTTCAGAAAATAGCTTCATTAACTTTTTAAGAATAGCATCCTTATTCTCTGAGTTTAGATTTTTTATATCCAACCATAAATACGGTTTTTCGACTACATCGATATAAGATAAGTACTTTTCAAATGAAAGACCTATCGATGGAACAGGAGGGTGGGTTACATCTAGAACATTTTCTTGTTCATTATACACCAAATCTAATTCAACCCCTTTAAAGTATTTTAAAGCACTTTCAAGTTTTTCAGGACTATTAACCCTATGAGCCCATATTTTGTCGTAATATCCATGATATTCAAGCTTATAAGGCGAATAGCGATAAGCCATTCCTAACAATATAGTTAAAAATAGTACCGATATGAGTATTATGAGTTTTTTACCTGTTATCATAATCTTCATTTTCTTTAATCCATCGAGTACGTTCTTGAAATTCTTGGTTGAAAATACTTCGAGTTTTGTCCATTAGATTGAATTCAATTTTACTTAAATCGGAAAAGCTATGTATAAAATCTTCAAGATTATATTTTCTATCAGTAAAGCTATTTAAATCGGATAAATTTGGATGTTGATTTTTGTATTCAGGAGACGTCCAAATTACAAAAGGAACCTCATACATAGGAGGAGTGCCGTAATACTCGTTATGGCCTCTTAAATCCATTGTATCGTGCAATTCATCCCCATGATCGGAAAAATAAACTACATAACTAGACTTTTCTTCTTTTCGAACAGTTTCAATTATGCTTCGAACAATGTAATCGTTATAGCGAATGGCATTGTCATATTCATTTACATAGTGTTCATTAGACTTGTTGATAAATGGGGTTTGTGGTGGACTGTCGTTAAAAAAGGCATATTTTTCTGGGTATCTTTTTTTATAATCTCCGTGAGTTCCTATTAAATGGATAAAAACCATTTTCTTTTCGTCACCTTGAGTTAGAACTTCATCAAGCTTTGGCAATATTACTTCGTCATAAATATTACTGTTGTAGTTATCTGTAGCTAAAAAATACGTTTGGTATGATGCATTGCCTATTAATGTAGATACACTTTCGTGAAGTCCTACTGGTCTTTGATTTGATATCCAATACGTAGTAAAACCCGCTTGATTTGCTAATTGAACTATAGATGCGTTTTCTTCTTTGTTGGGATGGTTATAATCTGAAAACGTCAATATTTTATCAAGCGCTAAGATGGTGTGGACATTAGGAGTAATTACATCTTTAAAAATCACTAACTCATCCTTTATTTCTGTTAATAACGGATTTGTTTCTCTTTCATATCCATACAGTTGCATATGCCATCGCGAAGTTGATTCCCCAATAATAACAACGTAGGTTTGTGGTTTTTCATCTGAAGATTGGACTTTTAAAATATCACTTTCACTCTTAGCTAAGGTTTTTTTAAGATTTGCTTTGGTTGTTTGATAATCGGAGTAAGATGCTATGCTGGTGTAAATAATATTATGTTCACTAAATTTCTTGTGTATCACAAAAAGCGATAATACAATTCCTAATACTATTAATATTTTCCATTTTACCGATTTTAATCTATCTGTAAATGGTAAACTTGATTCTTGTTTTAATATGATAGGAATCAATAAAAGCCAGGGGAGAAATAATACAATAGCAAGAAGAATGACGGACGTATTTAAATAATAACTCAGAAACTCACTAGATTCTTGGGTATTAGTTTCAAATATCACAAAAAGTGCAGATCCACTTAGTTTTACGCCATAGTGATAGTAGAAGGATAGCTTTATAAAAGCTAAGGCAGCGAGTAAAAATAGAGAAGCTATTAAAAACCACTTTTGGATTTTTAATTTTGGAATTAATAAATACAAACTAAATAGAATAGTGGTTACTATTCCAAATCCAATTATTTCTTTTAAATAAGGTTTAAAATAAGGGATGAGAAACCAACCCAGAATTGTAACTACTAATAGAGGGTAGAATAATATAACAGAAAAGTATTTCTTAATGTTTTTCAAGCTTGAGTACGAGTATTAGAAAGTAATTTTTCCAAATTTACCACAACATTTTAAACATTTGTATCTAATATAATTCATTTTATAAGTGTGTGTTTAACATTTAGAATTATATTTAATCTCTCTTTTAAGACGAATTCTTTTAAATTATCAATTTTTAAGACAATTTTATAGGTTTAATTTAACTATTAACCGCTTGTTAACAAGAACTTATAGAAAGGACACCTATCTTTGTGTTATTAACCTATAAAACAAATTAAAAATGGCATCAAATAATACAGGACAAACGCTATTAGCTTTATTAACAGGAGCAGCAATTGGAGCAGGAATTGGAATTTTATATGCTCCAGACAAAGGTTCTAATACAAGAGATAAGCTTAATAAAGAAGCTAAAAAAACTCAAAAGAAATTAAATAAACAACTTAAAGAAACTAGTAAGAATTTAAGTGATAAGGCTCAAAAAGCCCGCTATAGTTTCGATCAGAAATTAAATGAAACTCTTTCTACTGCAAGTCATAAAGCTGATGATATTTTGGTAGCAATGGAGGAAAAACTTGAGTCTTTAAGAAGACAAAATGCTAAATTACAAGCTGATTCAACATTAGATGAAGCTAAAGCAGCTGCGAAAAAAGTAGTATCGTAAATATGTTTAAAGATCTAACAGATAGTTTAAATAAGATTACCGAAAAAATTGAAGATTATGGTGTAAGCACTGCGGAGTACTATAAACTCCGCTTGTTTAAATCTGTTATGAAAGGCAGTATATCACTAGTTAATCTTCTAGTTTATGGTAGTCTTTTTCTATTTGTTCTAGTCTTTCTTTCTGTAGGTGCAGCCTTTTGGCTAGGTACTTATTTTGAACATGTATACGTAGGTTTTCTACTAATAGGTGCATTTTATGGTATTCTATTACTTTTGATGTTCGTTTTTGGAAAGAAAGTAATAGAACGAAAGATGCTTTACAAGTTCTCTGGTATCTTATACGATGAAGATGATATTGAGCCTAAAGTGAAGGCTGAACAAGAAATCGAAGATTATCAAGATATCCTTAAAAATGATACTCTAGCAGAAGATAGGCTTAAAGAAATGAATCTTTAATATTGATACTATGAAGAGATACACTACTTTCGAAGAAATAGATAGAGATCTGAAATACTTGCGTTTAAAGGCTCAAATAGACCTTGAAGAAGTAAAATTAGGGTTTACTAAAAGTAAAGAAACCGCTAAAGAATCATTTTCACCAATGAATTTAATTGCCAGTACTGCATCATCAATTATTAAGAAAGCTTTTGTTTTAAAAGTAGTTGATAAGCTTATTGGTATTAAAACTGTAAAGACAAAATAAGTTTATTCTTTTAACTGAATTTAAAACTTATTTCTAAATTGAGGACTGCCCTCAAAAATCTTGAAATAAAACATTAAAAAAGCCGTCTCAATTTCTTTTGAGACGGCTTTTTTGATACTATATACTAATAAGATTAATAGTTTAAATCTTCTCCTTCTTCTGGTCTTTCTGGGGCTTCTCGCTTAGTTCTCTTTTTTTGAACTATACCTTTTTTAAGGTTTTGCTTTTTCATTTCCTCCCCAATTTGGTTACTAGCAACAAATGAAGCAATCATATCATTAAGCATATTACTTCCCGTTTGTGGTGAATTTGGTAACAATATAAGGTTGCTATTGGTTTCTTCACCTATAGATTGCAGTGTGTCGTAATGTTGTGTAACTACAATTAGCGCAGATGCTTCTTGCGAGTTGATTCCAACATTGTTTAATACATCTACACTTTCTTCAAGTCCACGTGCAATTTCACGACGTTGATCGGCAATACCTTGTCCTTGTAAACGCTTGCTTTCAGCTTCAGCACGTGCCTTAGCAACAATTTTAATACGTTCCGCTTCAGCTTCAAATTCTGCAGCTACCTTTTCACGTTCTGCAGCATTAATTCTATTCATAGCTGCTTTTACTTGAACGTCTGGGTCAATATCGGTAACGAGTGTTTTAATAATATCGTAACCGTATTCGCTCATAGCTTCGTTTAACTCTGCTTTTACCGCAATTGCTACATCATCTTTTCTTTCGAAAACATCATCTAGCTTCATTTTTGGAACTTCTGCACGTACTACGTCAAAAACATAAGAGGTAATCTGATCGTGTGGGTTTTCAAGCTTATAAAAAGCATCGTAAACCTTCAGTTTTAATACTTGAAATTGAACTGATATTTTTAGTCTAACAAAAACATCATCTTTTGTTTTCGTTTCAACTATTACATCAAGTTGTTGAATTTTCAAATTTATTCTTCCTGCAATTCGATCTATAAAGGGTATTTTAAACTGTAATCCAGAATTTCTCATACTTTGAAATCTTCCAAATCGCTCTATTATAGCGGCAGTTTGTTGTTTAACTGTAAAAAATGCACCTAAAATAATAAATAAACCAAGGAGTAAAATTGGCACTACAATAGCATAACCCATATATTTAATTTTAATTGATAATAATTAGTTGTTTAAGGTACAAAATTTTAGCAATTATTAAGCTATTGTTACAATTGCCTTATTTATTCGAGCTACGCCTTCTTTCTTTCCTAAAATTGAAAGAATTTCAAAAACATCTGGTCCTTTCATTTCACCTACTAGTGATAGACGTAAAGGCATCATTACTTTTCCAAATCCTATATTTTCAGATGTAATCCAACCTTTTACTTTTTCTGAAAGGTTTTCTGCTGAAAAATCTTCTTCATTTTCAATAATATCGACTACTTTTTGAAGTAATTCAGGTGTTTCTTCTTTAAATGCTTTAGCTGAAGCCTTTTCATCGTAATTAGTAGGTGCTTCAAAAAAGAAACTTCCTTGCTCCCAAAGATCACTTACAAACGTTGCGCGCTCTTTTAAAATTGAAACAATTTTAGTTATGTCTAGGCTAGTATCAGTCGATACACTCTTTTCTTTTAAGAATTTAATAAAATCTTCTGAGAGTGTTGCGTCGTCAACCTTTTGTAAATACTGATTCTGAAACCATTTTGTCTTTTCAGGATCAAATTTTGCACCTGCCTTATGTACGCGTTCTAATTCGAAAGCTTTAACCAATTCTTCTAGACTAAAAATTTCTTGTTCAGTACCAGGATTCCATCCTAAAAAGGCCAACATATTTACTACTGCTTCTGGTAAATAACCATCTTCACGGTAGCCTGAGAATATATCTCCTTCCGCAGTTTTCCATTGTAATGGAAATACAGGGAAGCCCATTTTATCTCCGTCTCGCTTGCTTAATTTTCCGTTTCCAGTAGGTTTTAGAATTAGAGGTAAGTGAGCAAATTCAGGAGCTTTCCAGCCAAATGCACGATATAATAAAACGTGTAATGCCAATGAAGGCAACCATTCTTCTCCTCGAATTACGTGAGTAATATTCATTAAATGGTCGTCTACAATATTTGCTAAGTGGTAGGTTGGCATTCCATCACTTTTAAACAAAACCTTATCATCAAGAATGTTTGAATCTACTTGAATACCCCCGCGAATAATATCGTGAAGCATTAGCATTTCATTTTCTGGTGACTTAAAACGAATTACATACTCATCTCCGTTCTCAATTTTTTGCTGCGTTTCTTCAGCCGATAAAACCAAAGAATTATTCAATTTCAAACGGTTATGCCAGTTATAAATAAAGGTTTTTCCTTTTTCTTCGTGGTCTTTGCGATGTGCATCAAGTTCATCTGAAGTATCAAAAGCATAATATGCATTTCCAGACTCTATTAACGCATCTGCATATTGTTTATAGAGCTCTTTTCTTTCGCTTTGGCGGTATGGAGCACAATTACCTTCTTTATTTGGACCCTCATCGTAAGGAATATTTAACCAGTTTAAAGCTTCAATAATGTATTGCTCAGCGCCTTCTACATAACGGTTTTGGTCGGTGTCTTCAATTCTTAATAGAAAATCACCTCCGTGTTTTTTTGCAAATAAATAGTTGTACAATGCGGTGCGTACACCTCCAATATGTAAAGGACCTGTTGGACTAGGGGCAAAACGTACCCGAACTTTTTCTGACATAATATGCATTCTTTTTATGAAGTTGCAAAGGTACAATTATGGTACCTCATATTAAAGCTATTGGTGCCTGTGGTTTGTTTCTTTTTTTGGAGCAATATTTGTACCTTATAGAGAGCAAAATTTATTGTAATTTAGAAGATTTGAATATCATTAAGCACAATTATGAGCACCTTTAGTATCATTCAGCAAAAGCTGGAAGAATTTATTAGGAAATACTACACCAATGAGCTTATAAAAGGAAGCATCCTTTTCTTTGCCATTGGACTGTTGTACTTCCTAATTACGCTATTGGTTGAATACTTCCTTTGGCTAAATCCGCTAGGAAGACGTATTTTATTTTGGACATTTATAATTGTTGAAATAAGCTTATTTATTCGATTTATCGCCTTTCCACTTGCGAAGCTTTTTAAACTTCAAAAAGGTATTAATTATGAGGAAGCTTCAAGAATAATTGGAAATCATTTTCCTGAGGTTAATGATAAACTATTAAATGTAATTCAACTTAATCACAACAAGCACGAAAGTGAATTGCTTGCAGCGAGTATAGATCAAAAAGCTTCAGAATTACAACCAATTCCTTTTAAAAGCGCTATAAATTTTAAAAAGAATGCTAAATACTTGAAATATGCAGCAATTCCTGTTTTAATATTTCTTCTATTTAGTGCTTTAGGAGGAACTGATATTTTTTCTAGTAGTTATAAGCGCGTTGTTCATTATGATACAGCATTTGAACCACCAGCGCCATTTTCTTTTTTTGTATTAAACGAAAATCTCAATGCAATCGAAAACAGTTCTTTTGTTTTAAAAGTTAAAGCGGAAGGTTCGGCAGTTCCTGAAAATGCGAGTATTATTTACAATGGTGAATCGTACTATATGCAGCAAACAATGCCAGGAACTTTTGAATACACTTTCCAACAACCTGTTGAGAATATTTCTTTTAATTTAAAAGCGAATAAAGTTACTTCTCGTCAATATGTATTAGATGTTGTTAAAACACCTTCTTTACTTAATTACGAAATGGTTTTAGATTATCCTTCGTATACAGGAAAGCGAGATGAAACCTTAAAAAGCACGGGAAATGCTACAATCCCGGAGGGAACTAGAGTTAGATGGAATCTTATAACTAAAAACACCGAATTTGTTTCCTTAAAAACTGCTGATACAAGCTATTCTTTTGCTCCAAAAAATGAAAGTTTTCATTTTGAAAAAGCAGTTTACAATAAATTAGATTACACCATTACTACATCTAATGAAAAATTAAAAGAATATGAAAATCTTGCTTTTACTTTAAATGTCGTAAAAGATCAATATCCAGAAATTAATGTACAGTCTAAACAAGATAGCGTTGATATTCAACGTGTTTTATTTCTTGGCCAGATTTCAGACGATTACGGGCTTACTAAACTGCGGTTGGTGTATTTCCCTGAAGGAGAGGAGAAACTCGCTAAAACAGAAGCATTACCTATTAACAAGACAAATTTCGACCAATTTACGTATTCATTTCCAGGTAATTTAGAATTAGAAGAAGGTGTAGCTTATGAATATTATTTTGAAGTTTTTGACAACGATGTAATTCACAATTACAAATCGTCTAAATCTTCAGTTTATTCTTTCAGAAAATTAACAAAGAGTGAATTTGAAGATGAGCAGCTTAAAAATCAACAAGACGCTATTAAAGGTTTAGATAAATCATTGGATGATTTAAAAGAGCAAAAAGAATCTCTTGATGAGTTATCTAGAATGCAAAAAGAAAAAAACGAGCTTAATTATAACGACAAGAAAAAACTTGAGAACTTTATTAAGCGTCAGAAGCAGCAGGAGGAAATGATGAAGAATTTTTCAGAAGAAATGAAAAAGGAGCTAGATAATTTCCAACCTGAAAATAAAGAAAACGATCCGTTTAAAGAAGAATTACAAAAGCGTCTTGAGGAAAATGAAGAGCGTTTAAAAGAAAACGAAAAATTATTAGAAGAACTCGAAAAGCTTCAAGATAAAATAAACAAAGAAGAGCTTACAGATAAACTAGAAAAGTTAGCTAAGCAAAATAAAAATCAAGAGAAAAATTTAGAACAACTTGTAGAGTTAACTAAGAGGTATTACGTAGAAAAGAAAGCCGAAAAACTTGCTGAGGAACTTTTCAAAATGGGGGAAGAGCAAGAGAAGCTTACCGACAAACCTGAAAGTGAAAACACAAAAGAAGCACAAGAGAAACTCAACAAAAAGTTTGAAGATTATCAAAAGCAAATGGATGAGCTTCAAAAGGAAAATGAAGGTTTAAAGGCTCCAATGGATATTCCTCAAGATAAAGCCGGGGAGCAAGAAGTTGAACAGGAACAACAAAATGCAACTGATAAACTTGAAGATCAGAAACCAAGTGAGGCTGGAAAAAGTCAAAAGAAGGCTGGTGAGAAGATGAAGGAAATGAGTAAACAGATGCAAATGCAAATGCAATCAGGTGGGATGGAATCTATGGAAGAAGATCTAAAAATGGTTCGCCAAATTGTAGATAACCTTGTTGTCTTTTCTTTTGAACAAGAGAATTTAATGGAAGATTTCAAAAAAATTGAATACGGTAATCCTATCTACGGCATCAAATTGAATGTTCAAAACGACTTAAGAACCAATTTTGAACATATAGATGATAGTTTATTTGCCTTGTCACTTAGACAACCTAAGATAGGTTCACAAATAACAAGTTCCTTGATTGAAATTCAATATAATTTGGACAAATCTTTAGAGCGTCTTGCAGAAAATCAAATGCGACAAGGAATTGGTAATCAGCAATATACTATGACTGGTTCCAACGATTTAGCTGTTTTATTAAGTGAAGTAATGAGCAATATGCAAATGCAGATGTCTATGTCTATGGGTTCTGGCTCTGGTGAAGGTATGCCTAGTCCTGGTTCAGGTTCAGGTAAGGAATTTCAGCTTCCAGATATAATTGAAGGACAAGAAAGTTTAGGTGAGAAAATGAAGAATGCTATGAATAAAGGGCAAGAAGGTCAGGAAGGTCAAGGTGAAGGCGAGGGCCAGGGTGAAGGTGACGGTCAAGGTGATGGCGATGGCGACGGCGATGGTGAAAATGGTAAAGATGGCAAAAATGGAAAGTCTGGTAATGAAAAGGGTGGTGATAAAGAAGGTAGTGGAGATAGTGAAGAAATGAACGGTGAGCTTTTTGAAATATACAAGCAACAACAAGAGCTTAGGCAAAAACTCCAAGATAGATTAAGCAAAGAAGGCTTAAATGGGAATGGAGGTGCTTTACTAAAAAAAATGGAGGGTATTGAACAACAATTACTCGACAAAGGTTTTAACCAAAGTACGCTTCAGGAGATTTTAAATCTTAAATATGAACTATTAAAATTGGATGAGGCCGATTTTGAACAAGGTCAAGAAACTAGAAGAGAAGCCGAAACTAATTTTAAAGATTATAGAAACAACATTCAATTGTCTCCAGAAGAGATAAAAAAATACTTTAATACAACTGAAATTTTAAATCGCGAGGCCTTACCTTTGCGCCAAGATTACAAAAATAAAGTTCAAGACTATTTTAAGGGCAACAATGAATGATAGAATTTAATTTTGAAACAGATTTCAAATTAGATAACGGAACTCTTTTAAATGAGTGGATATCTAAAGTAATTACTTCAGAAGGTTTCGAAGTAGGTGAGGTTCATTATATATTTTGCGATGATGAATTTCTGCATAAATTAAATGTAGAGTTTTTAAATCACGATACTCTTACCGATGTAATCAGTTTTGATTACAGAATGGGAAACCAAATCAATGGTGAAATTTTTATCTCTGTTGAACGAGTTCAGGATAACGCAAAAGATTTTAATAATAGTTTTGAAGAAGAATTACACCGTGTAATGATTCACGGAATTCTTCATTTCTGTGGTTATAAAGACAAAACAGATGAAGAGGAAGCTTTAATGCGTAACAAAGAAAATGAAGCTTTGTCTCTTTTACATCCGTAAATGGATGTTTCTTAATCTAACTTGTTTAATGTTAGATTATTATTGTAATTTTGCACCCCTTTTTTAATAAGAATACTAAATGTTCCACGTGGAACAATTGAAAGAATATATGTTTGAAAGCGAATATGATGTTATTGTAGTTGGTGCTGGTCACGCAGGTTCAGAAGCCGCGGCTGCAGCTGCTAACTTAGGTTCTAAAACTCTTTTAGTTACCATGAATCTACAGACCATTGCTCAAATGAGTTGCAATCCTGCTATGGGTGGAATTGCAAAAGGTCAAATAGTTCGTGAAATAGATGCACTTGGTGGTTATAGCGGAATTGTTTCCGACAAATCTGCTATACAGTTTAAGATGCTTAATAAATCTAAGGGACCTGCAATGTGGAGTCCGAGAGTTCAGAGTGACCGAATGCGTTTTGCTGAAACTTGGAGGTTGATGTTAGAGCAAACTCCAAATCTAGATTTCTATCAAGAGATGATCTCTAGTATTATAGTTGAAAATGGAATTGTAAAAGGAGTAAGAACTTCTCTTGGTTTAGAAATTAAAGCCAAAAGTGTTGTACTTACAAATGGTACTTTTTTAAATGGTTTAATTCATATCGGTGAAAAACAATTTGGAGGAGGACGTGCTGGTGAAAAAGCATCGACAGGAATTACTAAAGATTTAACCGATTTAGGTTTTGAAGCAGGAAGAATGAAAACAGGAACACCACCTAGAGTAGATGGTCGATCTTTAGATTTTTCCAAAATGATTCCTCAACCTGGAGATGATGTGCCAGGAAAATTTTCATATACAGACCTAACAAAACCTTTAACCAAACAACGCTCTTGTCATATGAGTCATACAAGTTTGGATGTACATAATATTTTAAGAGAAGGTTTTGATAGATCACCAATGTTTAACGGAGCCATTCAAAGTACTGGTCCACGTTATTGTCCTTCAATAGAAGATAAGATAAATCGTTTTGCTGATAAAGATAGACATCAACTTTTTGTAGAGCCTGAAGGATGGAATACTGTTGAATATTATATCAATGGTTTTTCAACTTCTTTACCTGAGGATATTCAGTTTAAAGCTTTACGTCAAGTTAGAGGTTTTGAAAATGTGAAATTTTTCCGTCCTGGTTATGCAATTGAATACGATTATTTCCCACCAACACAATTAAAACATACGCTAGAAACCAAACTTGTTTCTGGTTTATATTTTGCTGGCCAGATAAACGGTACAACTGGATATGAAGAAGCAGCTTCTCAAGGACTAATGGCTGGGATAAATGCTCACCTAAAAATTAATGAAAAGGACCCTTTTATTCTTCAACGTAACGAAGCTTATATTGGTGTTTTAATAGACGACTTAATTACAAAAGGTACAGAAGAGCCATATAGAATGTTTACTTCTCGTGCAGAATATAGAACGTTATTAAGACAGGATAATGCCGATTTTCGTTTAACACCAAAATCGTTTGATATTGGTTTGGCTCACGAAAGTCGTATGAGAAAGATGGAAGAGAAAAAAGAAAAGTCTGAAGCTTTTGTTCAGTTCTTTAAAGAGACAAGTTCCGCCCCAGAAGAAATAAATCCTATTTTCGAAGAAAAAAATTCTGCCTTAGTTGCTCAGAGTGATAAGATGTTTAAGTTTTTCTCTCGTCCAGAAATAACAATGGAGGATATGAAGCAAATTGAATCGGTGAAGGAATTTATTCAAGAAAATGAATTAGATTCTGAAATGATTCAACAAGCAGAAATCCAAGTTAAGTATTCAGGGTATATTGCTAAGGAAAAAAATAACGCCGATAAATTAAATCGTTTAGAAGGATTAAAAATTCCTGAGTCTTTTGATTATTCGAAGTTGAAATCTCTTTCTTATGAAGCAAGAGAAAAGCTTACCAAAATAAGACCAGCTACCGTTTCACAAGCTTCTAGAATTAGCGGTGTTTCTCCAAATGACGTTTCTGTTTTGTTAGTATATATGGGACGATAACAACATTGTTTCACGTGGAACACTAATTTCTTATTTAATATTTAATTCGTTTTTGATTGGAAACTAATTCTAAAATATACTTATCGGTAAAAGATTATTTGGTCTCAGGAGAGACCTTTAATTTGATATATAATAAAGAATTAGACTTCCTGAAAACAGTACCACAACCTAAGGAAGAAGATCTTCATAAATATTATGAAAGCGAAGAGTACATTTCGCACACCGATGAGAAAAGGGGAGTACTTTCATTTCTATATCAAACTGTAAAAAAATGGTCTTTAAAAAATAAGACAAATTTAATTACTACGGAAAATAATGGCGTTGGTTCGTTATTGGATGTAGGAGCAGGAACGGGAGATTTTTTGATTGCAGCTAAAAATAATGGATGGAAAGTTTCCGGAGTCGAACCTAATAAAAATGCTTTAAAGTTAGCTTCCGAAAAAGGAATCGAATTAGAATCCAATTTAGATAAATTTGTCGGAAATCAATTTGATGTCGTTACCCTATGGCATGTTTTGGAACATATTCCTAATTTGGAGGATACGGTTATCAAATTATCCAATTTGGTAAAACCGAATGGAACTTTAATAATTGCCGTTCCTAATTTCAAAAGTTACGATGCCAAATATTATAAAGAATATTGGGCTGCTTATGATGTGCCTCGTCACCTTTGGCATTTTTCAAAAACTTCAATTGAAAAAATATTTGCTAACGAGTTTACGCTTCATAAAATTAAACCGATGATATTCGATTCGTTTTATGTGAGTCTACTTTCCGAGAAATATAAAACAGGAAATAAATTTTCATTAAAAGCTTTTTGGATAGGACTTAAGTCAAATTTAAGCGCTAAACAATCTAAAGAGTACTCTTCACACGTTTATTGCTTCAAAAAAGGAAAATAAGCGCTTTTAACGCGTTTTTAAGCCTCCTATAGTATATTGCCTTTAAAAATTTTCGTTTCTTCGTTAAAAACAGCCTAACCAAACCGTTTTTAATAATAAATATCAATTAAAATTAAATTTTAATAAAAAATATTTATGCTTGTTCAGAGCGGTGGATAAGTCGGGTTAATTTTATAGAAAGGTCGGTGAAGATAATTTTTGGATTTCCATTTCGCTCAATATGATAAGAAGCATCTTCAAGTGCAGAATTAATTTCAAAAATATTATTCTGATGAACAAAGGGAGCAAATTTTGGAAGAGAAAAAGTTTTGTCCTTAGCTTCAAAAAATAAAAGTGATTCGGCTTGGTAGTTTTTTAGAAGAGCTTGTCTAAACACTTCATTGCAATACATCAAAAATTTCTTTTGAGTTTCACGTCCTTGTCCAGCAAGTTCATCACTCCAAGATAATAATGTATTTATAGCACCCTTGTTTCCTTTAGCTCTAAATGCAGTTCGAACCCATGTGATAAACCATTTTTCAAAAATCTCGTCCTCCCCAGTTTCATCTAGCAGTTGTAAAGCTTTGTTGTAATCTCCTTGGGCTTTATGCGCAGTATTTTGTGCTAAAGATTCAGAAATATTTTGGGTTAGAATTAATTCTTCAGCAATATCGGCTTCAGAAAGAAGGGGAAAGGAAAGCTTTTGACAACGAGATCTAATAGTCGTTATTATTTGTTCCTCTTGTTCGGTTAGTAGGAGAAGAACAGTTTTATCTGAAGGTTCTTCAACTAGTTTCAAAATTTTATTGGCGCATTCAACATTCATATTCTCAGCCATCCAAATTATCATCACTTTATAACCACCTTGAAAGGATTTTAAAGAGAGTTTTTTCGCGATACTTTCGGCTTCAAACTTACTAATGTTACCTTGTTTTTTTTCAATACCAATGTGTTGTAACCACTCAAAAAGTGATGCATATGGATTGTCTAAAACAAATTTTCGCCATTCGTCTGAGTAATTGTCAGAAATAGCATTCTTTTTTGCAATATCACTAGTATTTACTGGATATACGAAATGTAAATCGGGATGCGATAGTTTTGAAACCTTGCTCTTACAAGCAATATATTCTGGACTTCCTTCTTCGTAATTAATACACAGCAATTCTGCAGCGTAAGCAATTGCCATAGGGAGTAATCCGCTTCCGTTTACACCTTCAAATAATTGGGCGTGTGGAATACGACCATTTTCAATGGTTTTTATAAGATGCGACTTTAAGTGCTTTTGTCCTATTACTTCTGAAAAATCCATTCGCAAATCTAATCAATTTTACGGTTTTTTTTCATTTTGAAGTTTTTCTGAGCCCTATTTCTTACAAATGGGAAAATGAAAGTAATTCGTTCCGCATAAATCTTCTAAAAGGGTATATTTGCATTTCAAAATTCAGCTTATGAAAACTGTAAACGATATCAATTTTAAAGGAAAGAAAGCATTAATTCGAGTTGACTACAATGTACCACTCGACGAAAACTTCAATGTAACAGATACAACACGTATTCGTGCATCAAAACCAACTATATTAAAAATATTGGAAGATGGTGGAAGTTGTATTTTAATGTCTCACTTAGGAAGACCAAAAAATAGAGAAGAGGAGTTTTCATTAAAACATATCGTAAAAACCTTATCTGAAATTCTTGGAGTACAAGCTCAATTTGTTGATGATTGTATAGGTCCAAAAGCTGAGGAAGCGGTTAATAACTGTAAATCTGGCGAAATTATTTTGTTAGAAAACCTCAGATATTATGAAGAAGAAACAAAGGGCGATCGCGAATTTGCTGAAAAGCTGTCAAAGCTTGGCGATGTTTATGTAAATGATGCCTTTGGAACTGCCCATCGCGCTCACGCTTCAACAGCAGTAATCGCAGATTTTTTCCCTGAAAATAAATGTTTTGGGCTACTACTTGCTTCCGAAGTTGAAAACGTGAAAAAAGTATTAGAAACAAATGTAAAACCGGTAACAGCGGTTATTGGTGGTGCTAAGGTTTCCTCAAAAATTACAATTATTGAAAACATACTAGATAAAATCGACCATTTGATTATTGGTGGAGGTATGGCTTTCACATTTATAAAGGCGCAGGGTGGAAAAATTGGAAGCTCTTTAGTAGAAGAAGACAAACAAGACCTTGCCCTTGAAATTTTAGAAATGGCAAAAAGTAAATCGGTACAAGTGCATTTACCTGTAGATGCTGTAATTGCTGATAGTTTTTCTGAATTTGCCAATACTAAAATTGAAGAAGTAAACAATATTCCTGACGGATGGATGGGATTAGACGTTGGTCCTAAAACCAATGAGTTATTTGGTAACGTAATTTCAGAATCAAAAACGATACTGTGGAACGGTCCAGTAGGAGTTTTTGAAATGGAAAAATTTGAAGAAGGAACTAAAACCTTAGGTTTCAATATTGCCAAAGCAACAAAAGGCGGTGCTTTTTCATTAGTTGGAGGAGGTGATTCTGTTGCTGCAGTTCACAAATTTAATTTAAGTGACAAAGTAAGTTATGTTTCTACAGGAGGTGGAGCAATGTTAGAAATGCTTGAAGGTAAGAGTTTACCGGGTATAAAGGCTTTAATGTAGAAACGTTAAATATCAATTACTTAGTAGCTCGAAACGCTAAAATTGCATAATTTCGCAAAAACGTTATTTTTGAAATAATTAAATGGCATAATTTGCGTTATCTATACTTGAGTATTGATAAACAATTCTGCTTAAAAATTAATCGGGCAAATTTGCCGAAATTATTATTGCACCAAGCTAATGAAAGTTAATAAAATCCTTCCACTCATGTTGATGCTAGCCTTCAGTATGAGTTTTGCACAACAAGGAAAGAAACAGAGCAAAAGTATTGATACTAAAAAAATCAAAGTTGTTGACTCTATTAAAGTCACTAAAATTTCTAGTGATTTACCAACCACAATTGTTGCTACAGGAGTTAAAGATAGTATTGTATACAATCTGAAAGATATGGCATTGGCCAGAAAAAAGGATAGTTTGTGGCTTAAGGAGCTTTACAAGTCCGATCTTTTTGATGATATCTATAATAGCATTGTAAACCAAGAATACGAGCCTGTTGAATACGAAGAACTTCCTACTGAAGTTTTAAAACAACGTTTAAAAGAACTAGATGCTCGCACACCTTTTAATGTTGAGTACAACCCATCATTAGAAAGTGTAATTAAGCAATACCTAAAAAACAGACGTCGCGGAATTGAGCGATTAATGGGATTAAGTGAGTACTACTTCCCAATGTTTGAACAAGAATTAGACAAGCACAATCTTCCTTTAGAGTTAAAATACTTAGCAATTGTAGAATCTGCGCTTAATCCATCGGCAAAGTCTAGAGTTGGTGCAACAGGATTATGGCAATTTATGTATCCTACAGGTAAGATGTTTGGATTGGATGTAAATTCATACGTAGATGAGCGTTCAGACCCTATTCTTTCTACCGAGGCAGCTTGTAAATACCTAAAAAGCTTAAATAACAGTTTTAACGATTGGGATTTGGCACTTGCAGCTTATAATTCAGGACCTGGGAATGTATCAAAGGCAATCCGTCGTTCTGGAGGAAAAACAAACTATTGGAATTTACGTAGCTTTCTTCCACGTGAAACGGCTGGATACGTGCCTGCTTTCTTAGCGACAATGTACATCTTTGAATATGCCGAAGAACACGGTTTTAAAAAGCAAGCAGCGAGAATACCATACGTAGCTACAGATACTATTAGAGTAAAGCAACAAATTACATTAGATCAAGTTTCAAAACTCACAAACCTAGACATAGAAGAATTGGAGTTTTTGAATCCTGCGTATAAACTAGGGATTATTCCTGTAGTTAAAGGAGAAAACTATACTCTTAGATTGCCATTAACATCAGTTGGTACGTTTGTAAACAATGAAGATGCTATTTATGCACATCTTAATAAAGAACAGGAAAATGTAGAAGAAGAGGCTCCAGAAATGTACGATCAACCTGAAAAGGTTCGTTATCGTGTACGAAGAGGAGATTTTTTAGGTAAAATAGCCCAGCGATATGGTGTAGGAGTTAGCCAAATTAAGAATTGGAATGGGATGCGAAGCAACAACTTGAAAGTAGGTCAAAATTTAATTATTTATCCTAAAAAGAACCCTCAAGACATAGCAAGTAATGCGCCTGCAAAAAGAACTAACACTGCTGAAAAAATTTACACAGTGAGAAGTGGCGACTCATTATGGACTATTTCTCAAAAATTTCCTGGTGTTTCGGTACAGAACCTCAAAAAATGGAACGATATTAGTGGTAATAATATAAAGCCCGGAACTAAACTTAAAATTTATAAAGGATAGTTCCCTAAAATATCCTTTTAATGAGATCAACATTCGTATTACTGCTTTCGTTTTTACTTGTATTTACCTCTTGTAACGACAATGGAAAGAAAGACAAATCCCTTGTTCCTGATTCTGTTGGGAATATAAACTCTCTTCAAGTTATAACTCCTAACGACTTGTGGAATGGTGCGACAGGGGAAGCAATTCGCAAACATTTTGCAGCTCCTGCAGATGGCCTTCCTCAAGATGAGCCATTGTTTTCAATGAATCAATTACAGCCTGAAATATTTACTGGTTTTGCACGTAGTAACAGGCTTTTTCTTTATGTTACCTTAGGAAATGAGGATAAGGTTACACTTGCTACTAATGAATATGCCAAGCCGCAAACAGGGGCCATAATTAAGGCTACTTCAGAAGAAAAATTGGTAGAGCTTATCAATAAAAACGCCGATAAGATTATCGAATCTTTTTATAAGTCTGAAATAACAGAACGTCAACGAAGAACCTCAATTTCATTGCTAAAATTAGACACTTTAAAGAGTTTGATGGGGGTTAGTTTAAAAGTTCCTACTGCATATCGCATTGCAAAAGCAACAGATGAGTTTTTCTGGCTTCGCAAAGATTTAAAAGATGGAACTACCAACATATTAATCTATCCTGTACCGTTAGATATGATTAAGAACGACAGTACGGCTGTAGGAGATATTATAAACATTCGCGATTCGATAGGAAGTAAATTACTACCTGTTGAAGACGATAGTGCTTTTATTACCGAAGATGCTTACGCTCCATATTTGTTTAAAACGACTATCGATGGTAAGTTTGCTTATGAGACCAAGGGAACTTGGGAGGTGAAAGATGCTTGGATGGGCGGGCCATTTATTAACTATGCGGTTAAAGATGAAAAGAACAATCGCTATTTAATATTAGAAGGTTTTACCTATGCGCCGCGAGCATCTAAGAGAGATCTACAATTTGAGCTAGAATCTATTTTAAATTCGGCTAAGTTTGAGTAAAAAATTAAAACGCTTCCTGCATTAAAAACGCTGGAAGAGCATAAATACAAAAAGAGCCTTTCAATTTTAAACTGAAAGGCTCTTTTTATTAAATATAACAACGAAAGTTATTTGGTCTCGTCAATTTTTTTCTCTGGAGTTTCGTCTTCTTTGGAAGCGTCTTTAAATTCTTTAAGACCACTACCCAAACCGCGCATAAGCTCTGGGATTTTCTTTCCACCAAAAAGCAGTAGTACAATCACAACAATCAATACAATCTGCCAAGGCCCTATAGCGATAAAAGGTAAAAATAAACTAGTCATAATTCATAGATTTTAGTTTGGCAAAGGTAACAAGAATTGTTTAGATAGAACGTTTTCAATCCAATTTTAGCATCATTGCCTTATATTTTCTTTATATGTGTAAAGTAAAGAGCTAATAAATTTCTATTGTAATCTAAATATGTGGGTAACTTCAATATAACTCTATTCAAACGGCGTTTGTTTACTCTTAGTTACCAATTTATAAAAGCCCTCTAATATTTAAATTTAATCTTATATCCCTTATCTAAAGATTATACGTCCTTATAATAATTTATATTTGTAGAAAGCAAATGGATTGTACTCTCAAAATTCCTTTATGGGAAATATGACTATAAAGCCATAAGACGTAAGATGAAAAATGATTTGGAGATTTAGATAATTGAAAGGATTAGCCTTACGTTATAAGAACATTAAACTCGTCATTCCTTTAATGGATTTAAAGGCAATTACAAATACAAAATATGTCTATAAAAGAAAAAAGAACCAAGAAGTTCAAGAAGAAACTGTTACATAAATACCGTTTGGTAATCCTGAATGAAGAAACCTTTGAAGAGCGCTTTTCATTTAAGCTTAATAGACTAAATGTATTTATCTTTACTGTACTCTCTTCTCTTTTCTTAATAATAACTACAACAGTAATTATTGCTTTTACTCCCTTACGTGAATATATACCTGGTTATTCTTCTACCAATTTAAAGAAGAAGGCTGCAAAGCTAGCGTATCAAACAGACTCGCTACAGCAAGTTATTAGTGTAAATGATCAATACCTTGCTTCGATAAAAAAAGTGCTTACAGGAGACGTTAAAACGGTTGAGTTTAATAAGGATTCAATTATTGAAGTTGCCAAAACAGATCCTTCGGTATTGGTTCGTATATCGAGAAAAGATTCTTTATTACGGGAACAGGTTGAAAAGGAAGATAAATACAATCCTCTAGCTGCGCAACAAGTTCAGAAATACGTGCTATTTGCCCCTGTAAAAGGAACCATAACAGAGCCATATGATTCTAAGGCAAAACACTATGCTGTGGATGTGGTTACTATAAAAGATTCACCCGTAAAAGCGGTAGCAGACGGGACGGTTATTTTTGCCGAATGGACTGTTGCCACAGGTTATGTGATTATCGTTAAACACGGCAACGATTTAATTTCTGTCTACAAGCACAACGGATTGTTAACAAAAGGGCAGGGGGAAGTTGTAAAAGGTGGTGAAGTAATCGCTATTGTAGGTAATACAGGCGAACTTACCACTGGACCACACCTACATTTTGAATTGTGGCGAGACGGTTTTCCAATTAATCCAACAAGTTTCATCGATTTTGATTAATTACTTATGTCTATAAAATCATTTTCTGCTAAAATATTTTCAAAGATTGTTGTTTTCCAAATAAAGAAATGGGCGTCAAACCCTGTTGAAACACAGCAAAAAGTTTTTAATAGTTTAATTTCTCAGGCAAAAAACACAGCCTTTGGAAAAGACCACGACTTTGAGAATATCAAAACATTTCAGGATTTTGCCACTCGAGTTCCTGTGCGAGATTATGAAGCACTAAAACCTTATGTAGATAGAACCGTTTCTGGGGAAGCAGATGTGCTTTGGCCCAATAAACCGTTGTATTTTGCAAAAACTTCAGGAACAACCTCTGGTGCTAAATACATTCCGCTTACAAAGGAATCTATGCCATTTCACATTCAGGCAGCTCGAAATGCTATACTGTGCTATATAAACGAAACTGGAAAAGCCGATTTTGTAGATGGGAAGATGATTTTTCTTCAAGGAAGTCCAGAAATGCAGGAAAAAAATGGGATTAAACTAGGAAGACTATCAGGAATTGTTGCGCATTATGTACCGGCATACCTTCAAAAAAATCGTTTGCCAAGTTGGGAAACTAACTGCATAGAAGATTGGGAATCGAAAGTAGATGCTATTGTTGAAGAGACCAAGAATGAAGATATGACCGTAATTAGCGGGATTCCTTCTTGGGTTCAGATGTATTTTGAAAAACTTCAAAGCAATACGGGGAAAAAAGTTGGCGATCTCTTCAAAAACTTCAACCTCTTTATTTATGGAGGGGTAAATTTTGAGCCCTACCGAGCAAAATTCGAAACTTTAATTGGACGAAAAGTTGATAGTATAGAGCTATTCCCCGCAAGTGAAGGTTTTTTCGCGTATCAAGACAGTCAAAACGACAAGGGAATGTTATTGCTTCTTAATTCAGGTATTTTTTATGAATTTATAGAAGCTTCAACATTCTTTGATGAAAACCCTAAAAGGCTTACCATTGGTGAAGTTGAAATTGGCGTTAACTATGTAATGATAATTTCAACAAATGCAGGACTTTGGGGATACAATTTGGGAGATACTATACAGTTTACTTCCACAAAACCATACAGAGTAATTGTGTCTGGTAGAATTAAGCATTTTATCTCTGCTTTTGGCGAACACGTGATTGGGAAAGAAGTAGAAGAAGCGATGAACAAAGCAATTGCAAAGTTTAATTTTTCTATTTCTGAATTTACTGTTGCCCCACAAATTACACCTCCTGACGGGTCATTACCCTATCACGAATGGTTGGTAGAATTCTCTGAAGCACCCGAAAATATTGAGGAAGTTGTTGCTTTCTTAGATGCTGAAATGCAACGTCAAAATTCGTATTACTTCGATTTAATTGAAGGAAAAATTCTTCAGCCTTTAAAAGTATCTTCACTTACAAAAGATAGTTTTCAAGCTTATATGAAGTCTCAAGGCAAACTAGGCGGTCAAAATAAAGTGCCTCGCCTTTCTAACGATCGTAAAATAGCAGATGCTTTGCTAGAAATTCAACCTTAAAATTAGTCTTATATTTGCTCTAAATGAATAAATTAAAATCACATACTAGAACACGTGCACAGGAAAGCACAGGTGCCATCGAGAGGCTATATATAACAATGCGCCACCTCTTTAATAGAGGTTTTTATAAACCGATGGGCGTATCGGGAGAATCGCTTCGAGAGTCACTGTTAACACTGCGTCCCGAGATTTATGGATCGTTAACAGAAGAAAAAACCGAATTACAAGGTTTGCTCTACATTATGGATCGCTTGCCTGAAGGCATTGAAGAGTGTAGATTTATTAATCTTACTAGCGATGAAGGCTACAAAGACTCACATTTTAAGCCCATAATTCCGTTAAAACGTCGTAGAAACTGTTATCGCATAGACGATGAACAGATGAATATAGAAATCACACGAGGTAGGTCGGAGATTTACGATATTCTAACACATTTAACCTTCCTTTTTATTGAATCGCACAAAATAATGGAGCAAGTGCTTATTGAGCATTCTGGAGAGGTAATTCGCGATTGGAAGAAGCTAGAGCAAGCTGTGTTTAAAAAAGGTAAACTTACCCAAGAAGAAAAAGAAGTAACACTTACACATACTGCAAACTTCTTAGGAAGAACTTTTGAAGAAGTAAAAAACATCTTCCCATATTTCGCTACTGAAAGCAACGAGAATCGCTTTTTCAATATAATTTACTTTATGGGGAAATTAGCGATGGAAGAGGTTACTGAAAACAATAAACGTCTTATCACATTTAGTCCTGTATTGCGTGAACGCTTAGGGCATCATATACATGGTGAAGAATGGGCTTATAAAATTAAGCAAGTGCTGCAAAAGGAAGGGCTTTTAGAGCGTCCTGTTCACATAATAAGTGCAAATATGCATAGTGTAATGAACACTTTATATGCCGAAAAAGCACTACCTACTGAGTTTTCAAAGAAAAAGCCACTACAGGTTTTCGAAGCTTTAAGTAGCCCTATTAATACAAAAATGCGCGAGAAAGTAAACAAAACGGCACTTTCTGAAGGCATGATTTTTATTGAAGATCAAAGTGGTACTAATATAGATGTTCAGATTATAGACACTGCCAAAATCAAGAATAGCCCATATGTAGAGGGATTAGCCGATGTTGTTGATAATAAGAAACCTGTAATTGTTGTAATGGACTACGCTTTTGGAGAGCAGGCTTATGAAACAATGGACGAGTTGCTTAAACCATTTGAAGACGCTAATAATATTCGTCATTTATTAAATGTAGCTTCTGTTTCTATTATGGGGAAAGCAGGAATTCTTGAAGGTGGAAAAGGAGATATAATGATTCCTTCTGCGCACGTTTTCGAGGGAACAGCAGATAATTATCCATTTAAAAACAGACTAGACAAGTCCGATTTTAAAAATCACGATGTAAATGTGTACACAGGAACGATGATTTCGGTGTTGGGAACTTCACTTCAAAATAGAGATGTACTTAAGTTTTTTCACAACTCAACTTGGAATGTTATTGGTCTAGAAATGGAAGGTGCCCATTACCAAAAAGCTATTCAAGCAGCGGCAAAAATTAGACGAAGTATTAGTTCAAAAGTACAGGTTAGATATGCGTATTATGCTTCAGATAATCCATTAGAAACTGGAAGTACTTTAGCTTCTGGTGGTTTGGGTACAACTGGTGTAAAACCTACGTATTTAATCACCGAAAAAATGTTAAAACAAATATTAGACACCCCTAAAAAATAATTTTGATAAACGATAAAGTACTGATTACCGGTGGTGCAGGATTCATAGGTTCTAATTATGTAGAATACGTCCTAAAAAACTCAGAAGTCGAAATTTTCGTGCTGGACAAGCTAACTTATGCCGGAAATTTGAAGAATTTGGAGAGTGTTTTACAAAAAATCACCTTCATAGAAGGAGATATTTGTGATGCCAAATTAATTCAAGATTTATTCGAAAAACATCAGTTTAATAAAGTAGTTCATTTTGCAGCAGAGAGTCATGTGGACAATTCAATTTCTGGTCCTGGAGCGTTTATTCAAACAAACATTGTAGGCACTTTTAATTTGCTACAAAGTGCTTACAAAACTTGGATGTTTAGCCCAAACGAATTTAAGGATGGATTTGATAATGCACGTTTTCTTCATATTTCCACAGATGAGGTATATGGTACCTTAGGAGAAACGGGACTTTTTACCGAAAAAACACCTTATGCACCAAATAGCCCATATAGTGCGTCTAAAGCTTCTTCAGATTTTATAGTTCGCAGCTACTTTCACACTTATGGATTGCCAGTAGTAACCACAAATTGCTCTAACAATTACGGCCCGAATCAGCATAAAGAAAAACTTATCCCAACAATTATTCGCAAGGCAATTTCAGGAGAGCCAATTCCAATTTATGGAGACGGTAAAAATGTGCGTGATTGGTTGTATGTTACAGACCATTGCAGCGGAATTTATTTAGCGCTAAAAAATGGAAAACTCGGGGAAACATATAATATTGGAGGTCGCAACGAACGTGAAAATCTATATATAGCCAATGTAATATGCGAATTGCTAGATGAAATGCGTCCTAGAAAGGTTTCGTATAAAGAACAAATAACTTTTGTAACGGATAGGCCAGGCCACGATTTTAGGTATGCAATTGACGCTTCAAAAATTGAAAATGAGCTAGGTTGGAAAGCAGATGAAAATTTTGAAACAGGGATCAGAAAAACAATTACTTGGTATTTAAACAATCAAGACAGACTTTAATAACACTTGTATAACACTCTGTTAGTTATTAGTTTTGACAGTTCAAGTGAAAATATGATTAAGTATGAGAGTTCAAACAGCCTTCAGATTGGATAAAGAGTTACTTGATGCGGCTAAGAAAAAAGCAAAATCTCAAAAAAGAAGTTTAAATAATTATATTGAGGTTTTATTGCACAAGGATCTGGAAAACTATTTGAACAACGCTCCTGAAGAATCTAACTATGACTCAGAGAATGATGCGGATATTAATGCGGTGCAGAGTTACGATAAATGGATAAAATCCTTAAAAAAAGGGAATTAGAAGTCTAATGTTTTTCACTTAATTAAATTTGAAGAGCAATAGTAATTTTTAAAAAAATATCTTAGAACAAATTATTCGGTTTCATTCCGATCTGTTTTAATAAAGAAAAATATATGAAAGGAATAATTTTAGCAGGTGGTTCAGGAACAAGGTTACACCCTATAACCTTGGCTGTAAGCAAGCAACTTATGCCTGTTTATGATAAACCAATGATTTATTATCCGTTATCAACCTTAATGCTTGCGGGAATTAAAGATATTTTAATTATTTCTACGCCACAAGACCTTCCTCTTTTTGAGCAATTGTTAGGGGACGGTAAAAAACTAGGTTGCAACTTTCAATATGCCGAACAAGCCAATCCAAATGGACTAGCAGAAGCTTTTATTATAGGAAAAGAATTTATAGGAAACGACAAGGTTGCCTTAATTCTGGGCGATAATATATTTTACGGATCAGGATTAAAAGAACTTTTACAATCAAACAATGATCCTGATGGAGGCGTTATCTATGCGTATCACGTTTTAGATCCCGAGCGTTATGGTGTTGTGGAATTCGACAAGTCTGGAAAAGCGCTTTCCATAGAAGAAAAACCAAAAACCCCAAAATCGAATTACGCTGTTCCTGGAATTTATTTTTACGACAATAGTGTGGTTGAAATTGCTGCAAATATAAAGCCTAGTGCCCGCGGCGAATTAGAAATTACCGATGTTAATAACGAATATTTAAAACAGGGAAAACTAAGCGTAAGTATTCTGGATAAGGGTACCGCTTGGTTGGATACAGGAACATTTGCTTCTTTAATGCAAGCCGCACAATTTGTTGAGGTTATAGAAGAACGTCAAGGTTTAAAAATTGGCGCCATAGAAGAAGCAGCCTACGAAATGGGATATATTTCAAAAGAACAATTAATAGCCTTAGCCGAACCTTTACTTAAAAGCGGCTATGGAAAACATTTACTTCAACTAGATTAAACTTTGAAACTACTAAAAACCCCTTTAAAAGATTGTTTCATATTGAAACCTAGCGTTTTTCAAGATGAACGCGGATTCTTTTATGAAACATACAACCAAAAATTATTTCAGAAAATAACCGGATTAAACATTGATTTTGTTCAGGATAATCAATCTATTTCATCAAAAGGTGTTTTACGCGGACTTCATTTTCAACGGGGTGATATGGCTCAAGCAAAGTTGGTTCGGGTGGCTAAGGGGAAAGTGTTAGACATAGTTGTGGACATCAGAAAAAACTCTGAAACTTTTGGAAAGTCATTTTCAATAATATTAGACGATGTTGAAAACTTACAACTCTTCGTACCTCGAGGTTTCGCACACGGTTTTATAACGCTTTCGGAGCAGTCGATTTTTTCTTATAAATGCGATAATTTTTACGACAAAGCTTCGGAAGGTGGAATAATCTATAACGACGCAACCTTAGCGCTAGATTGGCATCTTCCAAAGGAAGAATTTATTGTTTCAGCAAAAGATCAAGAACTTCCTAGTTTTAAGGAAGCTATTTCATGAAAAAAATACTGGTTACAGGCGCAAACGGACAATTAGGAAAATGCATACAAGATGCGGCAGCCGATTTTTCCGACTTTGAATTTGTCTTTGTTTCTAAGCAAGAATTAGATATTGAAAACCCAGAGTTGCTGAAGAAATATTTTAGCGAAAATAACTTCACTCATTGCATAAACACAGCAGCATACACCAATGTAGAGAAAGCAGAAAGCGAGGCCGAAAAAGCCTTTGCTGTTAATGCAGAAGCTGTTAAAAACTTAGCTTCAATTTGCACAAAGCACAATGTTATTTTATTGCACATTTCTACAGATTACGTTTTTGATGGCAAAAAAAACAAAGCGTATTCAGAAAATGATGTTACCAACCCGATTAATGTTTATGGCGCTTCAAAGCTGAAGGGAGAAAGGTATATACAAGAAATCTGTAGTGCATTCTTTATTCTACGCACTTCGTGGCTTTATTCGCAATATGGCCATAATTTTCTTAAAACTATTTTGAAATACGCTGAAGCAGGAACACCGCTCACCATAACCACCGAGCAAACGGGAACACCTACCAATGCAAATAATTTGGCGGAAGCCTTGTTTCAAATAATTGTACAAGATTCCACAGAGTATGGCGTTTATCATTACAGCAATGGAGGTGAAACAACTTGGTATGGTTTTGCGGAAGCAATACTACTGCAAACCAAAAAATTAGAAGAAACAAATCTTGCAAAAACCAACCATTACAGTACTTTTGCCGCAAGGCCAGCGTATAGTGTTTTAGACAATACAAAAGCAAAAAATATTTTGAATTTAAAACAACTAAATTGGAAGGAAAGCTTGCAAACGGTTGTAGATAAAATAGTCGTTAATTAGTAATTATAAATTATGGCACAAGAAAATACGTCAGAGGAAATAGATTTAGGCTATCTATTTAAAAAAACTAATGATTTTTTTAAAGGAGTTATAAGATCGTTTTTTAAGGTTCTTGATTTCTTCAAAAAGTATTTCATAATTGTAATAGCCCTTATAATTATAGGTTTCGCGTATGGATATTATAAAGATTCAACAGCAGTAGAAACTTATAATAATGAGCTTATTGTAATTCCAAATTTTGAAAGTGTAGATTACCTATACGATAAAGTTGAAGCTATTAATCTTAAAATAAATGCTGGTGATACACTTTATATGCAAAAAGTGCTTGGCACTAACTTCCGTAATTTAAGAGGTATAAAAATTGAACCAGTTGTTGACCTTTATAACTTTATTTCAGAATCGCGAGAGCATATAGATATTTTCCGTATAATATCAGATAAACAGGACTTTAATGATTATATCGAGGAGTTTGCAAACAGCAAATATTATAAATATCACAAAATGTCTGTTGCTATTTCCGGCGATGATGTTTCTGAAAAAGTAATTGATGACTTATTTAAGTTTTTAAATACAAATGAACATTTAGTCGCTTATAAAGAAATATATCAAGAGGCGAAAGAGTATGAAATAAAGGAGTACTATAATATGGTGGCACAAATTGATAGCATGATAAAAGCAAGCGCTACATCCAAAAGTAGGCCTTCCTCTGTGGAAGTTGTTACAAATAACGACCAACATTTTTTAATAGATAAAAAAATGGATTTGTTGGAAGATATTGTAAAATTGAAAATGGAAAAATTGGATTATACTGAATCTATAAAAATTGTTAATGCTGAATATAATTTGAAAAATGAAAGATTTTTGAATTTTTCTAATAAAGTAAAATACCCAATTTACCTTGTATTATTATTTTCTGGATTCTTCTTCATTTTATATTTATTACGAACACTTAAACGTTACGCTTACTCCAATTAATTCTTGGAACTATTAAGATTAAAAGTATTTTTTGAGATAGATTTAAATGAAGATAAAAAATTTAATAGTATTCGGAACTCGCCCAGAAGCTATAAAAATGGCTCCGTTAGTTAAGGAGTTTTTAAAAAACGACAATTTTGAAACAACTGTTTGCGTTACGGCTCAACATCGTGAAATGCTAGATCAGGTACTTGAATTCTTCGAAATTAAACCTGATTACGATTTAAACTTAATGCGCCCTAATCAGAACCTTTATACTTTAACGGCTTCCATAATAGAAAATATGAAGCCGGTTCTAGATGAGGTAAAGCCAGACTATGTTTACGTTCATGGAGATACAACCACCTCTATGGCAGTTGGTATTGCAGCATTTTATAGCGGCGCAAAAATATGCCACGTAGAAGCTGGACTTCGTACATTTAACAGGCAGTATCCTTTCCCAGAAGAGTTTAACCGTCAGTTAACAGGAAAAATTGCAGATTTTCATTTTTCTCCAACAGAGCTTTCAAAGAATAACCTATTAGCTGAAAACACTAAAGAAGAAAACATCTTAGTAACAGGGAATACTGTTATTGATGCACTGCTTTACGGAATTGAAAAGGTAAATGCAGCCGATTTTAAGGATGATGAAATCGAGAACTTAAAAACAGTTTTAGACTTTCAGAAAAAGATAATTCTTGTAACAGGACATAGAAGAGAAAATCACGGAGATGGGCTTATAAAAATATGTTCTGCGTTAAAAACAATTGCAGAGAATAATCCCGATGTAGAGATAATATACCCAGTTCACCTTAATCCAAATGTAAAGGGACCTGTAAACGAACTTCTTTCTGGAATTACTAATATTTATTTAGTGGCGCCATTAGCCTATCCATCTTTTATTTGGTTGATGGAAAAATCGTATTTAATTATTACGGATAGTGGTGGTATTCAAGAAGAAGCACCTAGTCTTGGTAAACCAGTATTAGTTACTAGAACAACAACAGAACGCCCCGAAGCGGTTGAAGAAGGGACTGTTATTTTATTAGGAACCGATACAGATAGAATTGTTGAAGAATCGAATAAATTATTAAATAATACAGAATACTATAACGAGATGAGTATGTTGCACAATCCTTATGGAGATGGAAAGGCATCTGAAAGAATCGTTAATTTTATTGAAAAGAAATAATATGGATAATAAACCCACGGTAGTAATGATGGGACTTGGTTATATAGGGTTGCCTACAGCAGCCTTAATAGCTAGTAGAGGAATAAATGTAACAGGTGTTGATGTAAGTCAAAGTGTAGTCGATACAATAAATGAAGGTAAAATCCATATTGTTGAGCCTGAATTAGACGGATTAGTGCATCACGTAGTGAAGAACGGCTTATTAAAGGCATCTACAGAGCCTGTAACGGCAGATGTTTATTTGATTGCAGTGCCAACTCCATTTAAAGGAAAACACGTGCCTGACCTCGCTTATGTTGAAAGTGCAGTAAAGAATATAATACCTACCCTTACAAAAGGTGCCTTGGTAATTTTAGAATCTACTAGTCCGGTAGGAACTACTCATAAAATTCGAGAAATAATTTACGAGGAACGTCCTGACTTAAAAGACGAAATCTACATTGCTTATTGTCCAGAACGCGTATTGCCAGGGAATGTAATTTATGAACTTGAGCAAAATGATCGTGCGATAGGGGGAATTGATGAAGCTTCTACAGACAAAGCTGTAAGTTTCTATAAAAACTTTGTAAAAGGAGAATTACATAAAACCAACTCACAAACTGCAGAGATGTGCAAATTGGTTGAAAACTCATCTCGAGATGTTCAAATAGCATTTGCAAATGAGTTATCAATGATTTGTGATAAAGCAGACATCAATGTTTGGGAATTAATCCGATTAGCCAATAAACATCCTCGAGTAAATATTCTTCAACCAGGAACTGGGGTTGGAGGTCACTGTATTGCAGTAGATCCGTGGTTTATTGTTTCAGAATTTCCTGAAGAAGCAAAAATGATACGCGCTGCACGTGAGATAAATAACTACAAAACCGAGTGGGCGATAGAGAAAGTGAAAAATGCTGCACTTCAGTTTAAAATTGATAACGGAAGAGATGCAGTAATAGCCTGCATGGGCCTTGCTTTTAAACCTAATATTGATGATTTAAGAGAATCACCAGCATTACATGTAGCAGATCAACTTAGTACAGACGGGTTTAATGTTTTATTTGTTGAACCAAATTTAAGGGAGCATAGTGTATACGAATTGACATCTTTTTCAGATGCAAAGAAGAAATGTGATATTATGGTATTCTTAGTAGCTCATAACGAGTTTAAAAGTTTAAATGGAGAGATAGATATGCAGGTTTTAGATTTTTGCGGTGTAAGGAATTAAAGCATATATCAAACGTCTCTTAAAATCTAGCTAAGAGAAAATGGAATTAAGAATCGGATAGTTTTTTGATTTAATTGTAATTAGTGCAATTACGTAAATTTAGAAGAGTTCAACAACGAGTTATTATAATTTAAAATATGCTTTTCAACTCTATAGATTTTGCCATATTTTTTCCAATATTCTTTGTGGTTTATTGGATTGTCGCAAAAAAGCTAACCCTTCGAAATGCTTTTCTATTAGCTTCTAGTTACCTGTTTTATGGTTGGTGGGATTGGCGTTTTCTGTTTCTTATACTGTTTAGTTCAATTGTTGACTTTACTATTGGTCAGAAAATTTACGCAGCTACAAACAAAAGGGTTCGAAAGAACTATTTGTTAGTAAGCCTTCTAATCAACTTAGGGCTATTAGGGTATTTTAAATACACGAACTTTTTCATTGATTCATTTATCAATTCATTCCGGTTTTTTGGAGGCGAAATGGATTCATTCACCTTACAAATAATCCTTCCAGTTGGGATTAGCTTTTACACTTTTCAAACCCTTAGTTACACCATTGATATTTATCGCGATAGAATTAAACCTACCAAGGATAGGTTATCGTTTTTCACCTTTGTAGCTTTCTTTCCGCAGTTGGTAGCTGGACCTATTGAACGCGCGTCTCATTTATTACCGCAGTTTTTTAAAACCTATAATTTCGATTATAAAGCATTCAAAAGCGGATTGCTTTTAATGGCTTTTGGGCTGTTTAAAAAAATGGTCATAGCAGATAGGCTCGCTATTGTGGTAAATGAAGTGTACGGCAATCCAACGGGGCACAGTGGCCAAGATTTAATTATTGCAACAGTTTTCTTTGCCTTTCAAATTTATTGTGATTTTTCTGGGTATTCAGATATTGCAATTGGAATTTCTAGAATGCTTGGTTTCAATTTGATGAAAAACTTTGATACACCTTATTTTTCAACCTCAATTACAGAGTTTTGGAGAAGGTGGCACATTTCACTTTCCACCTGGTTTAGAGATTATGTATATATACCGTTAGGAGGTAGCAGAAATGGCGATTACAGAACTTACTTTAACCTGTTTGTAGTTTTTGTAGTTAGCGGACTTTGGCACGGGGCAGCGATTAATTTTGTAATTTGGGGAGCAATTCATGGGGTTATTATAGTTGTTGAAAAAGCATTGAGCAATACAGCATTAAAAGTCAATAGGAAACCGTTAATTCCTTCAGTTTTTTTTAAATTTTTCACCTTCGGAATAGTCTGTTTTGCTTGGATATTTTTTAGAGCCAATACCTTTGCGGACAGTGTCTATATTGTAAAAAACTTATTCAACTTCAACTTTGTAGATTGGAGTATCTATAGTTTAGGCTTACCATCCCATGAGTTTGATTTCGCCATAATCGTTATTGTTTTACTATTAATCTTTGATGCATTCCACCGAAAATATAATGCATTAAGAATTATTAACAAGTCCAATGTTGTTGTTCAGAGCCTAGTATATACATTGATTGTTTATTGTATCGTAATATTTGGTATTTACGGGAACGATAGTGTTTCAGAATTTATCTATTTCCAGTTTTAATGATGAAGAAGCGAATTATTTCTATAGTTGTTCTGTTGGCATTTTTAACGGCTGGATTTATATATTTAAATAAAGTTTTCTCAACTTCTCATTATTATATTAATACATCTGAAGATTTTAAAGCTTTGGCTAAGAAAACAAATATTGATGTAATTTTTTATGGAAGCTCACATGCATATACGGCCTTTAATCCACTAATATTTAATAAGGAAGACAGTATTATAAGTTTTAATCTTGGTTCAGATGCATTGAGAGTGACAGTTACTGATTTAGTTTTGGAAGAATCTTTAAAATATACAAAACCTAAACTAGTAATTTTAGAAGTTTATCAACATTCCTTAGTTTTTCCAGTTACAGAAAGTGGAAAGGGATACCAGTTGAGAGCTCTTGATTTCGTTTCAAATTTCTCGTCTTCAAAACTAAAAAAAGTAAGAAGTATATACGAACCAAAGGAATACCTAGGGGTTTACTTTCCTCTAATTAGGAATCATCAAAACTGGAATAAGTATAATTATCTTAATTTATCTAGACGATCTGTATTTGATATTAACGAAAACTATTATTTCAATGGTTTTTTAGGTTCAAATCTTATTATAGAAGGCGAAAATAGAGAGCGATATAAAGGATTCCGTAGGAAAATACCTTCCATTGATTCTACATCTTCAGATATAGCTCAAAGAGCTAAAGATGATATAACTAAGTTTATTTCAATTGCCAAGAAGGCTGGTAGTGAGGTATTAATTATTTCATCGCCTGATCCTAGGTTGAAATACTGGAATTATTACTTCTTTGATGAAATGAATGAGTTATGTGAAGCTTGGGGAGTTCCTTACTTAAATTTAAATGAATATTACGATGAAATGGATTTAAATATCAACGACTTCAAAGATTATTCACATTTAAATACGGAAGGTAGTATTAAGGCTTCAAGGTTTTTAGCTAAATATCTAAAAGAAAATTATACATTTAAAGATAGATCATCAGAAGACATATTTCCGGAGCAAACAAAAGGTTACGACGCCCTAATAGCTAGCTATAAGCCATTTAATCCAATATCATATCAAGAAAAGGTATATCAAACCTTGTTAGATGATTTAAAAATTACGAATCTTAAAGTTATTAAAGAACAGAAGAATAAACTATTTTTTACTATTAACTTTAAAGGAAAATTAAAAACACCACTTTCAATAGAAAATTACAGAATGGCAATTCATATTTACCCTCGAAAAAATGACTTGAATTCTTTAAACGAAAATAGCAAATCTCGAAATCGTAATTTTGAAATACACGGTTTTCTGTTTGAAAAAGACACAGATGTTATTAATCTAGAATTTGATTCCAATATAAGGGATATTGAAAAATTGGAGATGTTTCTTTATGATAAGCAGGGTTATAATGGAGTTAAAGGTCAAAAGGTGATTCTAGATTCTATTTCACTTAGTGAAATATAGTGATCAAATTTGTTCATATATATCAAATTCAATTTAAAGTTTATTGTAATTATTTTGGTTAACTAACTTGTAATGAAAAAATTTATTTTAGGCCTTCTTGTTTTCTTTTTCATTTTTTCTTGCAAAAAAAAGAACATCGATAATTATTTAGAATTAGGATTGGAAAACTATAGAATGTCAAGGAATATAAATCAAAATTTTATTGATAACTACGGTATTGATAAAGTAGCTTTTTATAGAATTGATAATAATTCATTAAAAGTAGTCCTTAAAATGAGTAATGAAAGTAATAAACAAAAGATTGATAGTCTTAGTTTAGGAGCTTATGTATATGTGGATAATAAGTATATTGGTGTAAATGATAGTAAACTAGACTGGAATACAAAGCCTGTATTAAGATACTCAAATAACCATAAATACATAATTGATACTATTACAATTCCTAATAAGACGATAGATAGTCTAGTTTTTTATCTTTATGATCGAGATAGTTATAAAAGAATAATAGGAACACGGATTTATTTGAAAAATATAAAGATTTAATGCAAGACACCTTTTGAGCACAAAACTATTCTTAAAAAATATTCTCTTAAACAACACCTCTCAAGGCCTTCAATTTGGTTCAAGATGGTTGTTTAATATTACGCTCATTAATATTCTTAGTGTCCACGACTATGCAATCTTTTCATTTGTGTATTCAGCTTCTAATATCCTGATGGCATTTATGCCTTTTGGAAGCCCCATTTTTTTAATTAATGAAACTCAGACGATTAAAAAAAGTAAAAAGACTTTTTTAAACTCTATTTATATAACGACGCTAATTTTTATTGCGACTTTATCTTTATATTTTATTTTAACTCCTTTTTTAGAATTTGTAAAAGGTTGGGATTTATTGATATACGGAATTGTCTTAGGGTATGTTCTCTCACTTAACCTCATCTTATTTTCTTTTTATAAAGGCGCAGGAGATTTTCTAAAAGAACTAAAAGCATATATCTATTTCTTTTTATTATTGATTTTATTCATTGGGTATTTATTCCTATGGGAAAATCCAGTATCTAATTTACATTTCATTTTCATAGTTCTTATTGCTATTAATCTTTTTGTCTTTCTCCTTTCTATTTTATTAGATCGGTCTATTTTGAAAGACAGCTCGCGCAAACAATCCCTATCAAAGGAAAATTTAAAGCAAAGTTTTTTAGAAAGAAAATATTTTGGATATCAAGATATGGTTACTGCGCTATACACTCAATCAGGAATGATACTCCTCTTTTATCTTCTTGATACAGAAACTTATGGTTATTATAGGGCGCTATTTGTGATTATAGCTCCTGTATATTTAATTACGGTTTCAATGTCGCAGGTAGTATTATCTTATTTAAAAAAGCTAAGCGGAAAAAGCTTGCTCAAAAACTTTAGAAAACTTCAATTATATAGTTTTTTGGTTGGTTTTGGAATTCTGTTGCTGTTATATTTTTTCAAAGACTTTATTTTCCAGCTTATAAAAGTGCCAAGTAATGATATAACACTCTTGGCGTTTGTTATAGTACTTGCAACAGCATTGACCCGGTTTGGATTCGCTAATTATGAAATGCTTCTTATCATTCTTGATAAGCAAAAGTTTAGATTCTATATTGTATTTATTGTAGCAATTATCAATATTATCCTTGTTTTCATGTTGCTCCCTAAATATGGATTGATAGGTGCAGTTTCCACCAATTTCTTCACATACTTTGCCCTCTTAGTAGGATTATTGTATTTTACAGAGAAATTCCTTAAATTGAAAGGAAATTAAAGGGTCTGAAATCCAATACTTCATAAAAACTTAAAGTAAATTATGAAAAAGTATATTCTAATCTTTATTCTTTTACTTTCAAGTTTTGTTTTTTCTCAAGACGGTGAACTCGATCTTTCCTTCGCAAATAATGGTATCTATAATCCAACAAACTTAAACTATGCCGGTTCGTTATTGGATCTTTCAGTAGATAGCTCCAATAATATATTCATTTCTGGAAATGTGGTAAACTCAGATGGCACCAAAAGTATCATGGTAATTAAGCTTCTGCCCCACGGTGAAATTGACACCAGCTTCGCGAATAATGGATATTCCTATGTTAATTTTAATCCTACAGCCTTTGTGAGTAAAAATATTGTTCTGGAAAATGGTAAAATTATATTGGTAGGAAGAATAAGAACTAACAATAACGATATTTTAATAGTTAGATTGGATTCTGATGGGACTTTAGATTCTAGTTTCGGCATCAATGGTCGTGTAACTATAGATTCAGGCTTTGGCGACGATAGAGGCATGGCGGTAGTTGAATATAACAATTCATATATTATAGGCGGTTATCTCTCAAATGCACAGAACAATACAGATTTTGCTTTGGTTAGGATAGATGAATATGGAGCGTTGATGACTGGTTTCGGAAATAATGGAATTCTTCAAATAGACCGAGATAATGGACAGGACATAATCAGGGATATTTTAGTTGATGATTTAGGTAATATATTAGCTTGTGGTAATACTACAGTTGAGAATTGGCCGCCTTATGACAACAGACTTTTTACCGCTTTTAAAACTGATGATTCTGGTAACTTCGATGCTAATTTCGGAGATGATGGTTTTGTTAATATTTGGCTAGGCGATAGTGCATACTCATTAAAAAAGATTGATGACAGCTATTTTATTACAGGTATTAATTTCGATCCAATGAGCGACGAAGGGAAAACCGTTATAGCAAAAATTGATTCAAGTGGAATTTTGGAGAATTCATTTGCTTTAAATGGGGTACTAATCCTTGAGTATGTTGATTATTATTATGCGGGCTTTTCATCTCTTATTCAGGACAATGGCAAGCTAATAGTTGGTGGGCCAAGAGTAGATTTTTTTAATGGCATTTTTGATTTATCTTACTCTCGAATCAATCCCAACGGAACATTAGATGTGAGTTTTGGGAATAATGGAATAGCAAGCTTTAATTTCTTAAATCAATTAGATGCATCTAGATCACTATCAAAACAATTTGATAATAAATTTTTATCCCTAGGGTTAGACCTAAATAACCACCTCTTCTTAACAAGACATAACATTGATCAAAGCTTATCCATTAACGATTCAGGGATTAGAAATCTTAATTATTTGGTTTATCCAAATCCAGTAAATGATAAATTATTCATAAAACGACCAACACGCGAACCTGCAACTGGGAATTTATACGATACAACTGGAAAGCTAATTTTAAGCTTCACACTTAACGATCAAGAAAACCAAATTAATCTGGAAAACCTTGCTGATGGAATTTATTTTTTAGAAATATATGATACTAAAAACATTATTGTTAGAAAAGTAGTGATAGAATAGTTAAGTAACATGGTTTTATAGAAAATATAACCCTTTTAAATAAAAAAATGAAAAAATACATTATAGTGCTTACTTTATTGTCACTGTTTTTTACATCTTGTAACAAAGATGAGATAATTCCAGATGAATTAGTCGGCGACAATCCTAAACTACTTTTAAGTGAGTATAATTACGATGACCAATATTGGAAAGTTAAAATGAAATATAATAGTTCTGGACAAATGGTAGAAAAGGGATTATTTGAAAATGGAGATACTACGAGACTCCCTTATATGCGCTTGAATTATTTTTATAATGCAGAAGGATCAATTAGTAAAGAAGAGTTTTATAATATTATTGTATTTGGTAAAGTGGATTATTTCTATAACAATAATAATCTTACAAAAATTATACATCGCATAGGCGCTGAAGACATTAGTTACACCACTTATGAATTTAATGAAGATGCAACTTTTTATTCACAAGAATCAGAGTATCATTGCGGAGGATGTGATCCACCCATAGTGGAAACATATAATCAACTTGAAAGTTTTGTTACTTACAATAGCGATGGCTTTATAACAAGAATAGAGAGAAAAAATCTAGATAATGAATTAGTGGATGATTTTACTTTTAATTATAACAATGGAAATATTATAGAAATTGTAGATGTTTTAAATTCAGATAAATTAGAAATTAACTATGATGATAGTCCAAATTTTAATACTTACATCACAGGAATACAATCTATTTTAAATGAAAGTATTTTAGGGTTGCCATACCTAGAGACATTTAGAACAATACTTTCTAATAAGCCTTTGTTCTTTAAATTCAATAATGTGAACAACCCACTTGAATATAAGTTTAATGGTGAAGTAATTAAAACCTTTAGATATGAGTACAATGAATATGGATATCCTGTTAAAATCAATATAGGACCATCTTCATCTACTCAGGTTAATTTAGAATATATTACCAATCCTTAATAATGGAAATTATGAAGTCAAAATTATTTACTCTAATAGTAGTTTTGAACGTAAGCGTTCATGCTCAATTTCAAGAGCATGTAATCGAATCAGCCCCATACATAGCCTCTGCAATAATTTCAACAGATGTTGATAATGATGGTGATAATGACATAATTGTTTCAGGAGGGATAAACAATCAATTAAGATGGCTTGAAAATACCGATGGTTTGGGAGCTTTCACTGTTGCACACTCAATATTAGAAATGCCGTATATGTACGCAGGAAACCTTGCTATTACTGATATTGATGGAGATAATAATGTTGATGTTCTAATAACACTTACTGAGCAGGATTGTGGTGATATAAGAACATTCAGAAATTTGGGAGCAGGGAATTTTGAATTGTTTTCAATCTCAATGTATAGTTGTGGGAATCAAACTCAGATTGGGATAGGTGATATAAATGGAGATAACAATAATGATTGGATTTCAAGTATTTCTGGCTCTGAATATAATGAACCTAGAGTGAGTTGGTTTGAAAATGACGGACTTGGAAATGCTACAGAACATCTTATAGAAAATTCCTTTTTAAGGGCATTTCAGCTCGTGGATGTAGATGGTGATGAGGATATTGATTTAATAGGTTTTACACATGATGGTGTGGGAAATACCCAAATAGTTTGGTTTGAAAATACCGATGGTGCTGGGAATTTTTTCAAGCACTTAATAGGGGTTAATCCAAGCTTGACTTATGACTCCAAATTAATTGCCGCGGATATGGATAATGATGGTAATATGGATATGGTTATCGCTTATAATAATACACTTTCTTGGTTCAGAAACGAAGGACAGGGAAATTTTGGTCCTGAAATTATTATTAATAGTGACCCAAGTTTCACTAAAACAAATGTTTTGGCGGTAGATTTAGATTCTGACGGACATATCGATCTTATATCCTCTGGAAGCAGTAACTCAATCTCCTATTACCAAAATGATGGAAATCAAAATTTTGTCACTACAACCATAATTGATAATACATACCGCCCTTATGGTGCTATTTACGCCAAAGACATTAACGGGGATAATAAAATTGATATAATTACAAATTCTAGTGAAAACGGAAAAATTGCGTGGTACGAAAATCAGATGGAATTATCTGTTAATCAAAATAGTGTACTTGATTTTTCAATTTACCCAAATCCAGTATCTGAAGATTTTATCATAACAAGATCAACAGGCGAACCAGCAATTGGCAATCTATACGATATGACCGGAAAGTTAATCTTAAATTTCTCTCTAAATAATCAAGAAAACCAGGTTAACGTGGAAAACCTTGCTTCTGGAATCTATTTTTTGAGAATCTCCAACAATAAAGATATTTTTATAAAGAAGATTGTAATTAAATAATGCGTTTTAATTCCATTGCTCTAAAATTAAACCTAGTGAGATATTCTTTCTTGATTTTCCTTATAGTATGTGGTATCGGTGCTCAAGCACAAATTGTAAACATACCCGATGCGAATTTTAAAAACGCACTCGTTTATGGATTGTCGCAGATACTAATGGTGATGGTGCTATTGATGGCCCAGTGGACACCAATAATGATGGTGAAATCCAAGTAGTAGAAGCTGAAGCAGTTTATAGATTAAAAGTGGATGACTTCAGTATAGCATCTCTGGAGGGAATACAAAGTTTCACAAATCTTCGAGAGTTGGAATGTAGCAATAACAATATCTCCAGCTTAGACTTATCCCAAAATTCCAAGCTAAAAGTTCTTTCGTGTATAATCAATCAATTAACCAGTCTGGATGTTTCGCAAAACCCGAAACTCGAACTTTTTGGCTTCGCAGAATCTAATCTGACTATTAATGATAATCAGTTTGCTTCAAATAGTTTGGCCCTCTAGATATGTGATTGAGAATTCTTTTTTAAATTGCTTAATTCAATAATACAGTTTAGTTATGCGAATTATTAAAATCGCGGTGCTATTATTTAATAGTATATTTACAATCACAATTCTAAAAACCTTTTTTACTTAATTTTTTTTTAAATCTCCATACGTTCGTATTTATGAATGTTTTAAAAAGAATTGAATTAAATAGCGGCTTAGTTCAACTCTTAGTATTGCTTAACGAATGAAGCTTCTTATATTCGCTTCTATTATGAGCTTGACAGTTTTGGTTAGGTTAAATATTACTCATTACTAAATGAAAGCACTATTAGAGAAAATTAATATTCGTGCATTACCCTATCTGCGGTTGTTCGTAATTGTTTTTTTATTAATTAATTTAATTGGCATTATTAATTTTCCTTTTTACAAGGAAAAAATGGAAAATGGAATTCTTTATTTATTAGTTTTTTTAGGATTAATAGGATTTATTTCCGGAACTATATTAATAAGAATACTTAAAATTAAATTTTCACCTAGTAAGGGGACTTTTAAACCTCATATTCTCAAATTTATATTTTGGGGTTCAAACATTTTTTCTTTTGTTCTCATTCTTGCTACCCATGCTATGAATGGTGGTATAATAATTTTAATGGGAGCAGCTCGATTTAAAACAATTTCATATACTAATATCTTCATTTATTTAGGAATTGTTACAACCCTACTGTTTTTCAGCAGTGAATTGTTGGCAAACAAAAAAGTAAAATGGTGGCATATAATTTTTATAGCGATTCAATCAGTTTCGGTTCTTTCTTTAGGATATCGATCCCCACTTATCATTCTAGCAGGTGGATGTGCACTCATTTTTGTAATTGTTCGAAATGATTTTCAAAATAAATATAAAAACGTATTCACTTTTAGAAACCTCTTAGTGGTACTAGGAGTTCTAGTTTTGATGTCTTCCATTTCGTCGTATAGGGTTAGTAGGCAATACGACGTAAGAAAATTCTTTAAAAATGTCGATTTAGACTATATGGATGATCATAGATATCTTATGCCATTTATGCCAACTTTGGCAGTTTTTAGATATGATCAAGAGGTGGTGAAAACATTAGTTAAAAAGACTGAAGGAAACCATTACTACGGTTATTTAGCTATAGCTAATTTTCTTACTGTTCTACCAGGTGAACAATTAGGGGTTAGAAATATTATTGGCGAAATAGTCGAGGCACGTAAACTCCCAGACGGAAAACCTTGGAGTATCACTCCTACATTACAAGGGGCATTGTTTGTAGATGGTGGTTATTTTGGTGTATTCTTTGGCTTTTTTGTTTTAGGAGTGTTTATAGAATACCTTAAAAAACTCATGAAGGCCAAAAAGGATCCTTTTTCAATTGCCCTTTATGTATTAGTTACAATAAATGTTTTAATGCTAATTCATACGGGATATTTTGATGTTATTTTCTTTATTTTAATGTTCGTAATTCTTATGTTAAAAATAGTTATTACCCGGGTTAGATACACAGTTTCAAAATAGGATAAACAATGAAGATACTCCTAATCTCCAATATGTACCCTTCCACAAAGGATGGACTCTTCGGTGTTTTCGTGAAAAACTTCGTTGAAAACCTCGAGCGTCAAGGAGCGAGTTTTTCACATTTGGCGGTTATTAAAGGAAAAACACCCAATGCTATTACAAAAGCTCTGAGATATCTTTTTCATTATTTCAATTCACTATTTTATGGCGTTTTCAGTAAAGGTGACTTCATATATATACATTTTTTATGGCACCATACTCCAATAATAATTCTATTAGGAGGTGTTTTCAGAAAGAAAATTGTGGTTAATATTCACGGCTCCGATATAACACAATTCAATAGTTCTAAGCTTCAAAAAAAGGTAAATGCATTTGCTTTAAAGTATGCTAAAAGGGTAGTGGTACCTTCTCAGTATTTTGTGGAAATCATTAAAGATGCTTTTCCAGATGTTGCGGCCAATAATATCATTGTTTATCCTTCTGGTGGAATAAACAGAAATGTTTTTAAGCTAGAAAATCATAAACAACCCGAAAAAGGAGTTATTAACATCGGGATGACTTCTAGAATTGATGCTAATAAAGGTTGGGATATTTTTCTAAAAGCTGTATCAGGATTGAAAAATAAAGGATATTCAGTTAATGGATTTATTATTGGACAAGGAAATAAAGAAGCCGAAATGTTGCAATTGCGAAAAGATTTGAACCTTGAAAGTGAGATAGCATTTTTGGGATTACTGTCTCAAAGCCAAATCGTCTCGCACTATAAAAATCTGGATTTATTTGTGTTCCCCACAGCACTTAATGAAAGCTTGGGCTTGGTGGGTCTGGAAGCTATGTCGTGTGGTTTGCCAGTAATAGCGAGTAATATTGGCGCACCTTCAGCCTATATAAATGAAGGTGTAAACGGATTTCTTTTTGAAACAAATAATGCGGAAAGCCTAACGAAACGAATAATAGAATATAATTCGCTTTCAGTTACTAGTAAACTTTCATTGAGAGAAAATGCAATTTCTACTTCAATTTTATATGATAGTGAAAAAGTATCTGCAAATTTGTATCAGCAACTCTTGGAACTATGTTAAAAAAACTTGGGCTGGCATGTTATTATGCTATTTTCTATAATCTACCTCATTCAAGACTCTTGTCCTTTACAAGTACTTGGCGGGTTTGGTATGTTTCCAAAATATTAAAGCTGATGCCTTTTGACAAAAGAAGCAAAATTGAGTACAACGTATATATCTCAAATGCTAATGGGATTTCGATAGGACATAATTGCAGGATTAATGAAAATGTATTTATCCAACAAGCAATTATAGGCAACAATGTTCTAATTGCACCAAATGTGGCGATTTTAAGTGTTTCGCACAACCATGAGAACCTTGAAATTCCAATTGTCGATCAAGGAGACACAGAGCCTAATCCGCCTACAATAAAAGACGGAGTTTGGTTGGGGAGAAATGTTGTTGTTATGCCTGGAATTACAATTGGAGAAGGGGCTATTGTTGGGGCTGGTGCCGTTGTAACAAAAGATGTAGCGCCATTCACAATAGTTGGTGGTGTTCCGGCTAAATTTATAAAATCACGAAAATAATTATGAAACAATCATCATTAATTATTGCCCACAGTGAAGTGACTACTTGGATGTTCCATAATTATTCAGAGAGGCTAATCGAAGTAATTGCTTTAAAAACTAAAATTATAGATAGATGAATTTTGGATTTGTTCTATGTCTCTTAAGCTTTACCCTCGCTTGCGCTCCACAAGCCCTTGTGTTGGATGGCCCAATAATTGTTTTGGTTGCAGGACGAAGCAATGCTGTAGGAACGGGCAATTCGGCAGAATCACCTACTGGGCAAACAAATTGTTTTGAATATAATTCTAAGCTTAACGATATAGTACCACTTCAAGATCCAGTATGTCAAGTTGATTTAGGTTTTGAACAAGCTGTTACTGGAAGTTTATCTCCTTCTTTGGCTTTTAACCTGTCAAAACTGACCAATCTGAAAATATTAATTGTCCAATGTGCCAAAGGTGGAAGTGCATTGCACCCATTAGCAGAACAAAATAACTGGGGCATTTGGGATGAATCTGGCAATTTACTCTCAAACAGTTTTAAAAAAATAGACAAAGCATTGTCAAAAACTGCTGTACCCCCGAATAATAAACTTAATGCTATTATTTGGTCTCAAGGTGAAAGTGATGGAGTAGCTATTGGAAACGGAATAATAACTCGTTCTGAATACAAGAGTTCATTACAAAAGCTAATTAGTAACTACCGTAACAAGTATGGTGAAGAACTTCCATTTATTATTATCGAAACAGGTAGGCATTTAAGTTGTGGAATATGCGATACTGGTTTTGAAATCGTTAGGCAAGTACAACGTGAGGTAGCCGATGAGGATTTCTTTACTTTTATTGGTTATAATGAAACTGAATATTTTGAAGAGAGAAATTGGCTACTTGACCCTGTGCATTATAATCAAACAGCACTAAATCACATTGGAGAAACCTTGGCTAACTTCTTGGTAGCTTCTCAAATAGACATTTATTAATAAGTAATATGGTAAGTCTAAAAAAGTATTTTAGAAAGGCTGAGGTTGATATATTGACTATATCGGCATTTCTTATGGCTTTTTTTTTGCCATTGCACATTGGCATAAGCAACCTATTTTTAATACTTTTCTTTGTAGCATCAGGATATTACTTATTTCTGAAAAAACAATATGAAGTAAGAAGACCTAAACTTTTACTTCTTACATTACTTCCCGTCTTCTTACTCTACATTTTCGGGCTTTTCTATTCTTCACCTCCTTTTGAAGGAATAAAGATTATAGGTAGAAATATTGCGTTTCTATTATGCCCATTATTGCTGTTTTTTTACAATACAAAGGACTTACTTCGAATAAAAAAAAGTCTTTTTCAAGGGATTGTAATTGGCGCAGTAATTTCTATACTTATTTTATTAGTAAATAACTTTTTAAATTATTTTGCTACACGACCCTTTCCAAGTTTTGATGATGAAATCTTTAATTACTATTATACCTATTACTCCTTTTCGAACTTTTTGGATATGCATCCTACATATTTAGGGGCTTATTTGATTTTTGCAATTAGTTTACTCTTAAAAAAACTTTTGCAGAACAGAGATATTAAAGCGCTTATTATTTCAAGTCTAATTATACTTACAGTAGGCGTTATTTTCATAAACTCAAGAATGATATTTTTTCTATATGCACTTGTAGTCTTTTCCGCAATTATGTATTTAGGTTTTATATTTTATACTCAAAAGAAAATAGGTGCTTTATCCTTGATTATTATAGTTACAATTGCAGTAGTGTTTTCTATTATAAAAACACTTTCAAACACCTATATTTTTACACGACTTACAAATGAATTACAATGGGAGCTTACTGAGCAGGTGGATACTTCTTACAATGATAAATTGGTTGCAGACTCTAGAATAGCACGCTGGCAGTCTACGCTAGAGGCAATAGGTGAAAAACCCATATTCGGTTACGGTACACATACAGAAAAAGATGTATTAGAGGGTTATTACAAAAAGAACGGATTGCAGGTTTCATTTAAAAACCGGTATGATTCCCACAATATTTATCTTTCATTTATGTTAGAATACGGAGTTTTCGGACTTTCTATTTTGCTGCTATATTTACTTTCAAACTTGTATATATCACTGAAAAACAGAAATGTTCAATACTTTTTATTAATTTTTATGGTATGTGTAATTGGCCTTTTTGAAAGTTATCTTAAAAATAATCCAGCCATAACTTTTGTAGCTTTTTTTGGATCTGTTTTTCTCTTTTCATCTTTTCCCGAGAAATTAAAAAAAGAAGAATGATAAATAGTGAAAAGTTGTATACGCAATGTTTAAAATGGTTTCCAGCATTTTTGCTATTGCTTTTTTTTATTACAGAAGCATTTAGCAAATTCTCAATGGTTTATTTAGACGGAAAATCTGATATACAGAGATATGTGAAGTTAATCGTTTTGATTTTTTTTGTATTCGGAATCGTTAAACCACTTAAAAACCTTTTACTTCCCGCTTTACTTTTTGGTATTTTTTGTTTAGGTCAATTATTTTTAGAAAAAAGTTTTAATCAAGAGGTAGTAGTAGGTTTCAGTAAGTTATTGTTTCCTATTATACTATTTACTTATTTCATCAAGCACCCAGTAAACGAAAAATCAAAAAGCCTGTTATTTAAAGTCTTTGAATATCTTATGATTTTCAACGGTGTGCTAATTTTGATAGGGCTAATTTTTGAAATACCTTTATTTAATTCATACAGATTTGGACGTTGGGGATATAACGGTCTTTTAATTAATACATCAACAAGTTCATATATTTATGCTATTGCCTTGTTTTATTTTCTAATTAGTTTAAAACATACTTTTCTTAAAAATTGGAAATCACTTTTTATAATTGTTTGTTGTCTACTTACGGGAACCAAAATCGTATATATCGCCCTAATTGGATCCTTGTTGATTTATATTTTTTTCTATACCAATCTAAATAGAAAACAACGTTCCGTATTACTAATAACTCTTCTTTCAATTTTCTCTGTGTTAGGTTATATTTTCTTTTTCCATTGGGGAATTTTTAATGAAATTAGACAAGAACAAGGACTAGTTTCTGCAATACTATCCTATAGAGATGATTTATTAATTGAACAAACCATACCATTCATTCATGAAAATTGGCAGTGGCCCAACTATATCTTTGGTGGAATTAATAACCTTGCTATTCGTTCTCAAATGGGATTCGTAGATGTATTTTTATTCTGGGGTATTCTTGGAGGTATTATATATCTCTTTACTTTTTACAAAAGTTTTGTCCCTAAATCCTTAGTTAAAAACGCAATTTATATTATTTTAATCCTATCACTTATGGTATTTTTGGCGGGAAATTTTTTCGAAAATGCTTCTGTTGCAATCTATCTGCTTGTTTTAAAGGAAATATTGATGGATCGCTCTAAGCCTTTCACAAAGGTTACTGCCAATGACTAGAATTAATCTTCTAAATACTACTATAGATAACCTCTCCATGCAAGAAACTCTTGCTTTGGTGCAGGAAAAAATTAATAAAGGTGAGCAACTTCATCACGTAGTTGTCAACGCAGGCAAAGTTGTAGCCATGCAGAAAGATTCTGAGCTTCGTAAAAGCGTGAACGAATCAGATATCATTAATGCAGATGGACAAGCTGTAGTATGGGCTTCAAATTTTTTAGGAAAACCAATTAAAGAACGTGTTGCAGGTATCGACCTTATGGCTAATCTTGTGGATATGGCGCATAGGAATAATTATAAAGTTTTTCTTTTCGGAGCTAAGGAAGAAGTGGTGAAAACGGTAGTTGAAAAGTATTCAGAAACCTATAGTCCTAATATTATTGCTGGATATAGAAATGGGTACTTTGAAGCCTCAGAAGAGGAAGAAATTGCACAGCAAATTGCTGATAGTGGAACTCAAATGCTTTTTGTAGCCATTTCATCGCCTATAAAAGAAAATTTCCTATATAAATACCGACACGTATTAAAAAACGTAAACCTAATAATGGGCGTAGGCGGTAGTTTCGACGTGTTTGCAGGGAAAACGAAAAGAGCTCCAATTTGGATGCAAAACGCAGGACTCGAATGGTTCTATCGTTTTCTACAAGAACCAAAACGTATGTGGAAACGCTACTTAGTTGGCAATTCAAAGTTCATCTATCTCGTAATGAAAGAGCGATTTTCTAAATAAGCTTAAAAAGTTCATTACTGCATTCGCGCTTACCCTTTGGGGGGAGCTGGAGGGGGACTAACCACTAAAAACTCACCTCTCACTACTATTTTCTCCCAAGACTTTCCTATCTTCCCCTAAATTTTTTAAAAATATAGTAGTGTCTCATTAAAATAGCTTAAAGACATATTTGTTTCAATAATCGTACACTTTTAGAAAAATATTAAAAATTTTGACGGCATGCTCTTGAAACTATAATTAATGATAAACGTTTTGATTGTATATAAAACTACAGTAATTTAATTATCAGGTTATTATAATTTTAGTCGTACGACGTACGTCATTGTTGGACACTAATAAGAAAATACAAAATACACAATGAGGATTCTGCTCTCTGCCATATACCCATTTGCCTTTTTGCTGCTATACCTCATTATCCCCTTTGATAATTATATAAGGGTACTTCCAAACATTTTAGTAGCAGTTTTAGTTATTGCTTTTCCATTTGTAGTTAAGAAAGATGATTTTAAGAAACTTAAATCGCTTCCTATTCTTGCCTTTTTTGGGTTAATAGTCTACCTACTAATCAACTCGTATTTTGCAGGTCGATTTGATGAAGATATTACTGTTATTAACAAAGTAATGGTTGCCTTAGGGTTGGCGGTGCTTTATATTCCTGTATCCGATGTGAATCCGTCTTCTGGATGGGCTGGAAAAATTAACAGCGCCATCATTTTTTCAGCTTTGGCGGCTATCATCTTTTCAGTATATAACTTTGTTTTAATAACTGATGCTACGGGAAGTTTCTCCTTAGGGGAATCTCCTCAAGTTGTTGAATCTTTATTGATAGACAGGTTGTATTTAGGCATGCTGAGTACATTCAGTATATTAATCTCTTTTCAAGCAATTAAAAAGAAATATCACCCTAACAATAATTACTATTTAGCAAACATATTGGTTAATGCGCTTTTCATCGTATTAATGGCTTCCAAAATTGCGATGGTTACCTTGTTTGTACTATTGTTGGTAGGGCAGTTTTATGGGCAGCGTAAAATTTGGAAAATTGCTATTGCGCTCGGGGCTATTGCAGCAGTAGTAGTGCTGTTTTTTGTAATAAAAAGTGACACCGATTTTGAAACTAGTATTAAAGAAAGCAAAAATAATCCGCCGGCATTTATTGAAAGCTCTCTTACCTACGAGCTTAGAGCGGTAGTTTGGGGTTGTGCTCAACAAATTATAAATGAAGATGAGGTTCCGTTTAACGGAATAGGGTTTTATAATACTAAAGAAAAGCTTGTGTCATGCTATGATTCACAAATTTCAAATCCTGAAAAACGCGAACGCTTCACTACAAAACGATACAATACACATAATCAGTTTTTGGACTTTTATTTAAGTGCGGGCTTTATTGCGTTGTTATTGTTTTTAGTATTTATATGCTTTAGTTTTTTAAGCGTTAGAAAACAATTTTTTCCCACAGCAATGCTTACAATTTTGGTAGTGTATTGTATGGTTGAAAATGTATTTCACAGGCAGATTGGAGCCTATTATTTAGGGTATATTATTATTGCTTTAACATCAAGTGCTAATCACCTTAAAAACAACAAAGCAAAAATCGAATAAAAAGATTTGCAAATAGTATTTTTGCAAATTAATAAATCTAAAAAAATACCGTTTTCAATATCCTTAAGCACTTTTTTAAATTAAAAGCGTTTAGGGTAAATAACAACGGAAGGAATAAATATGAGAATTTCAGTAATAGGAACAGGATATGTTGGTTTAGTAACAGGAACTTGTCTTGCCGAAACAGGTAACGAAGTTATTTGTGTAGATATCGACGAGGCTAAGGTAGAAAGAATGCGCAATGGTGAAGTGCCTATTTATGAACCGCACCTAGAACTTCTTTTTGAAAGAAATATTAAAGCAAATCGATTAAAGTTTACTACTTCACTAGATGAAGGGTTAGCACACGCTGAAATCGTTTTTTTAGCCCTGCCAACGCCGGAAAATGAAGATGGAGCTGCAGATTTGTCTTATGTATTAAATGTAGCTGAACAAATAGGAAAAAAAATCACAGATTATAAAGTAATTGTAGATAAGAGTACGGTGCCAGTAGGTACTGCAGAAAAAGTATACGCTATAATTGCAAAACATGCTCCTTGTGAGTTTGATGTAGTATCCAACCCTGAGTTTTTACGAGAAGGTTTTGCAGTAGACGATTTTATGAAACCAGAACGTATTATCATTGGTTCTAGCAGTGAAAGAGCTACAGCGTTAATGAAACGACTTTACAGCCCTTTTGTGCGCTCAGGAAATCCAATAATCGTTATGGACGAAAAATCTGCAGAGCTTACAAAATATGCGGCTAATGCCTTTTTAGCTACTAAGATTACCTTTATGAATGAAATCGCAAATTATTGCGAAAAAGTAGGTGCAGATGTAGATAAAGTTCGTGCAGGAATGGGTACAGACAGCCGTATTGGAAAGCGATTTTTATTCCCTGGAATAGGATACGGCGGTTCTTGTTTTCCAAAGGATGTTAAAGCGCTAAAAAAGGCTGGAGCAGATGAAAACTACAACTTTAAAATTCTGAATTCAGTTTTAGAAATCAATTCAGACCAAAAAATAATTTTGCTCCCAAAAATTGAGAAGTTTTTTAACAACGATTTAAAAGGAAAGACCATTGCAGTATGGGGCTTGGCTTTTAAACCAGAAACAGACGATATTCGCGAAGCACCATCTATCGATATGATGAATGGCTTGTTGGAATTAAATGCGAAACTTCAGGTGTTTGATCCGGAAGCAATGCCTAACATCAAAAAACGCTTTGGAGATAAATTACATTATTCAGAATCGATGTACGAAGCACTTGAAGGGGCAGATGCACTTTTAATTTGTACAGAATGGAGTATTTTCCGTACCCCTGATTATTCTAGATTAAAAAACTCATTGAATAACCCTGTGATTTTCGACGGAAGAAACCTATACAATGTAAACGATATGGAAGCAGAAGGGTTTACTTATGTTTCAATTGGTAGAAAAGCAGTGAACTTATGATGTGCCCGATATTCAATTATAATATAACAGAAAATGTAAGTTGGGGTATTCTATCCCTATGCAGAGTGAAATCGAAGCATTACTTTTTCTCAAATAATTTATTCAGATGAAAAAGCGCGTGCTTATAACAGGTGCTGCCGGGTTTTTAGGCTCACATCTATGTGATAAATTTATTGCTGAAGACTTCCACGTTATCGCAATGGATAATCTTATTACTGGTGATCTAAAAAACTTGGAACATCTCTTTAAACTTGAAGACTTCGAGTTTTACCATCACGATGTTACAAAGTTTGTGCACGTACCTGGAAAAGTAGATTATATTCTTCATTTCGCTTCTCCTGCTAGTCCGATAGACTACTTAAAAATCCCTATCCAAACTTTAAAAGTTGGTTCGTTAGGGACTCATAACCTTTTGGGATTAGCAAAAGAGAAAAAAGCTAGAATATTAATAGCATCAACTTCTGAAGTTTATGGCGACCCATTGGTTCATCCACAATCGGAAGAATATTATGGCAATGTAAATACCATTGGTCCTCGCGGAGTTTATGACGAAGCAAAAAGATTTCAGGAATCGTTAACCATGGCGTATCACCGATTCCATGGTTTAGAAACGCGAATTGCTAGAATTTTTAATACTTATGGCCCAAGAATGCGATTGAACGACGGTCGCGTTATTCCTGCTTTTATAGGTCAAGCGCTGCGTGGAGAAGACTTAACCGTTTTTGGGGATGGATTACAAACCCGTTCGTTTTGCTATGTAGACGATCAAGTTGAAGGCTTATACCGCCTTCTGCTTAGTGATTATGCATTACCTGTAAATATTGGGAATCCAGAAGAAATTACAATTCTTGATTTCGCAAAAGAAATTATAAAACTTACGAACACTAGTCAAAAGATTGTTTTTAAACCTTTACCTCAAGACGATCCATTACAGCGTGAGCCAAATATTTCTAAAGCGAAAGAAGTGCTAGGATGGGAGCCAAAAGTTTCACGAGCAGAAGGTATGCGAATTACCTTTGAATATTTTAAAAATTTATCACCAGAAGAACTCTTTAAAAGCGAACACAAAGATTTTTCAAAACACAATAGAGGGTAAGTATGTTTAAAAGCGGACGATATTCTGGATTTATAAGGCCTATTTCATACGGACTAGATCTTGTCTTACTCTATTTTTTGGCTTTCGAGTTTTTCAATAATAGCATTCCGCTATTTAACTTTATTATTTACCTAACCTTCGCTTGGATATTACTTTCGCTACGATCAGGATTTTATGAAATCTATCGTTTTACACATATGTCAAAAATAATGTCTTTGCTAGGTAAGCAAGGGATAATTTTGGCGTTAATCGTATTCTCCTTCTTTGGGTTTTATAATGATATAGAGGTCTCAGCATCGCTTATTTTCAAATATATAGTTGTTGTAATGCTAAGCATATCAACAGTGAAGTTTGGAATATATTTTCTTCTAAAAAAATACCGACTTTATTTAGGCGGAAACGTTCGAAAGGTGGTGATTATCGGTCTTAACCAAAAAACAGATCAGCTGAGAAAGTTTTTTAATGAAAATCCAGTATATGGTTATCAACTAGTTAAAACATTTGATTTAAAAGGACCTAATAAAAAATCTATAGAAGAATGTATGGATTTCATTCTTGAAGAAAATATCGATGAGGTGTATTCTTCGGTTGCAGAAATAGGGAATAAGGATTTAATAAAGCTCATAGATTTTGTAGATAACAACCTTAAAATATTAAAGTTCCTTCCGGATAATAAGGAGATTTATACCAAAAAACTTGATTTCACATATTACGGAGTGCTTCCAATACTTTCTATGCGAAAAATTCCGATGGATGAACCGTTTAATAAGTTTATAAAACGAGGTTTTGATATTATACTTTCAATATTAGTAATTGTAGGAGTGCTTTCATGGCTTACACCACTTTTAGGCTTGTTTATAAAATTAGAGTCGAAGGGGCCAGTGTTTTTTAAACAGAAAAGAAACGGTTTAGATTACAAAGAATTCTACTGTTATAAGTTCCGATCGATGAAGCCAAACCCTATGGCCGATTTACATCAGATTAAAAAAGGAGATGAGCGGGTTACTCGAGTAGGGCGAATAATTAGAAAAACGAGCATGGATGAACTGCCACAGTTTATCAATGTACTGAAAGGTGAAATGTCTGTTGTGGGACCAAGACCGCATATGGTGAGCCATACACATATGTATGCAGAGCGTATAGACAAATTTATGGTTCGTCATTTTATTAAACCAGGAATTACAGGTTTAGCACAAGTAAGCGGATTTAGAGGAGAGGTAGAGACTGAAAGCGATATCATAAATCGCGTTAAATACGATATCTTTTATCTTGAAAATTGGAGCTTATTTTTGGATATAAAAATTGTATTCCAAACTATTTACAATGCTTTAAGAGGAGAAGAAAAAGCGTATTAAACAGTATCAATTGCGCTTATAAATGCCTTAAATTGTTTCTCAAAATTAAATACTGAAACTGCGATATTCTGAACTTTTTGTTTTGGAAAAGTATTCAATTCGTTTTCTGAAACAGTATTAATAAACTTTTGAAGTTTCTTTGTGTTATTCACAGGAATTACCCAACCCAAAGATTCTTTAGCTACAATTTTCCCTCCTTCACCTCCTGCAAAGTAAAGTATAGGAAGTCCTAAGCGTGTATATTCAAATATTTTTGAAGGTACAGACCCGTATATTCTATTTGTTAAAGGAACAAATGCAATGTCGTATTTTTCAAGCTCTATATGTAGCACCGCTCTATCGACTTCCCCATAGAAGTAAACATTTTTAGATTGTAACGATTTTAGCCTTTCTGCATCAAGTCCTGCTCCATAGATATGAAAACTTACATTTTGTGGAAAAGTGATTTTTTCACAGATTTCAAAAATTCCTTGAGCCACGCCTAACAAGCCGGCATATACAATTTTCACCTCCTTAGAAGTAGTTCTATCACTGATTTTTGGCATTTTGAAATTCGGAATATTTCGATATAAAAAGAGTGGCTTTTTATTTTCAAGTTTTGAAATATGTTGTAAGATTTCTTCAGACTGACCTACAATTAAATCGGATTTCTTGTAACAATAACGCTCCATTTTTAAAAGTAGCGTATAAGAGAACCCCTTGTTTAAAATACCCATTTCCAAACCTGCTAATGGCCAAAGGTCTGATACGTTTAGAATGATTTTTTTCGAAAATATTTTCCCCAAACAAACCGCTGTAAACCCAACAACTACCGGAGAATATTGAATAAATATTTTTTTTGGAGTTTTTTTAAAAAGGAAAAATACCGCTAAGCTCAATGAAAATGAAAGCATTGAAATCAACCGAATAAACTTGTTTGTAGAATTACTTGGCCATGTCCACAAACGCGAAACTTCTCCGAATGGAGTTTTTTCAGATATTGACAATTTCCCGCGATAGCCTTCAAATATTTTTCCGTTGGGATAGTTAGGTAAAGGACAGATTACTTTTACAGTATATCCTGCTTTACCTAAGTTCTCTGCAATGCTATGCATGCGGTTTGCCGCAGCTCCTTTTTCGGGTGGAAAATAGTTTGTTATTAAGAGAATTTCTTTTTGCACACTACAGAATAATTATTGTTTAACCATGGAAACGAATTGTTTTAGTTTGCCGCTTTTACTTCGTTTTAATGATTTTTCTCTTTCAAAAACAATCGTAAGGTCATTTTCCAAGTATCTAATTATGGCTTTCTCTATTTTAGTCTTCTCCTTCGGAAAGAGTTCTCTGTTAGATACATATTTAATTTTAAATGTATCTATCTTGGTTTGTTCAATCATAAACTCTTTTACATTTCCGTTATCAGAAACAATACTCTTAGTTACGTAATAAAATGTAAGTCCTGCTAAAGTTTTACCGCTTGGTAATGTTATTAAATCATTTGTACGTCCAATCAATTTTTCTAAGACAGGCTTTTTGTAAGTACTTGCTTTTGATAATATTCCGATATCTCCAATATCATAGCGAATCATTGGTTGAGCCTTATTATACAATGAGGTAATAACAATACGTCCTGAACTCCCATGGGGAACAGTTTGGTTGTTTTCATCTAATATTTCAACAAAAAGTGTTTCGCTATTAACAATAAATTCATCTTGATAATCTGTAAAAGCAATTAAGTCTAATTCAGATGCGCCATATTCATTTATAACAGGCACTCCAAAAGTTGCTTCCATTAATGCTTTGTCATCATTAAAAAGCATTTCGCTAGTGACAATACAATATTCTAAAGTTGGACAAACTTGATTGAGAATAATATTTTTTCCTTTTAGGAATTTCGCAAAAAGTACGATTGAACTTGTATAGCCATTTATATAATTAAACTTCTTGGTTTCGAATTTGTTTAAAACTTTATTTAACTTTTCTTCTGATAGGTCAAAAACAGGAAATCTATAGCGATTGCTAAAATAATCTTTAATTCTTTCCTTATAATACCCTTTAGGATTTAAAGGAATTCCATAAAAACGAGCTTGTAATGAAGAATTAAAGTCAATTCCCAAACTCCCAAAACTATCGATAATTTTTGCCCAAGTTAAAGCGTGACAAAACTTATCTTTGGCAAAAACAAAAGGAGTTCCACTAGATCCAGAAGTTTTATTTATATAAATATTTTTTTGATTAAACCCTTTTGAAAGGCGGTTTTCCAATGGTTGTTGGAGGTCGCTTTTTGTCATTACGGGGATATCTTCCCAACTATAATTTTTAGAGCCTATTAATTTTCTGTAAAAAGGATTGTTTTGAATATGATATGTAACTATTTTTTCTCGAGCATTAATAATATAATTATCATATTTATTTTCTGGAATTTGCTGAATTTCTTTAAGCAAAGATTTTGCTTTAGAAATTGGAAAGCCATTTAACTTCAATGTATTTTCAAACAAATTCATTTTCTAAATATTAGAGCCTCAATTTACAAATATACTGAAACCCTTATCCTCATTTTTTTAGAATAAAAATACAATCGATAAACCTGAGAAAAGAAATACATACAAATGTGGTAGGTTTTATCAGCTATTGCCTTGTTTTAGCTTTAAAATGATTTATTTTTGATGCCGAAATAAAAATTTTCAATTATGAATATTCTAATCCTTGGTTCTGGCGGTCGCGAACATACATTTGCTTACAAAATAGCACAGAGCTCTCGTTGTTCAAATCTTTTTGTTGCACCTGGAAATGCAGGTACAGCGTCAATTGCAACAAATGTAGCAATAAATGTAACCGATTTTGAAGCCATAAAAAATTGTGTTGTTGAAAACAATATTGAAATGGTTGTGGTTGGTCCAGAAGATCCGTTAGTACAAGGAATAGCCGATTACTTTGCTGAAACTTCAGAACTAAAGAACGTTATGCTTATAGGGCCTTCTAAGCGTGGCGCTTTGTTGGAAGGAAGTAAACAGCGCGCAAAAGAGTTTATGATGCAGCACAACATCCCTACGGCAGCTTACGAGAGCTTTACTGTAGAATCCCTAGAGGCTGGAAAAACATTTTTAGAACAATTAAATCCTCCTTATGTTTTAAAAGCTGATGGATTGGCAGCAGGAAAAGGTGTTTTAATTCTTAACGATTTAGACGAAGCAAAGCAAGAGCTTGAGAATATGCTTACCCATAGTAAGTTTGGTGAAGCTAGCTCTAAAGTTGTTATCGAAGAGTTTTTGGATGGAATTGAACTAAGCGTTTTTGTATTAACAGATGGCAAAAATTATAAAGTTCTGCCTACAGCAAAAGATTACAAACGTATAGGCGAAGGTGACACAGGCTTAAATACAGGGGGAATGGGAGCAATCTCTCCAGTGCCATTTGTAGATGAGGAGTTGATGAAAAAAATAGAAGATCGCATTGTAAAACCAACGGTTAATGGTCTAAGCGAAGAAAACATAGACTATAAAGGCTTTGTTTTTATCGGGTTAATTAAGGTAAATAACGAACCGTATGTAATAGAATACAACGTTAGAATGGGAGACCCTGAAACTGAAGTTGTTCTTCCCCGAATTAAAACAGATCTTGTAGATGTATTAGAAGCTACTTATCGTCAAAAGCTTGATACTATCGATATTGAAATAGATGAAAGAGCGGCTACAACTGTGATGCTTGTTTCGGGTGGATATCCAGAAGATTATGAGAAAGGTAAAGAAATTTCAGGATTGGAAAATATAGAAGACTCAATCGTATTTCACGCTGGAACTAAATCTGAAGCAGGAAAAGTACTTACTAATGGAGGGCGTGTAATAGCAATTACTTCAATGGATAATGACTTCAGAAAAGCGCTAAAAAAATCCTATCAAAACATAGATAAACTAAGTTTCGATAGGATGAATTATCGTAGAGATATTGGGTTTGATCTTTAATCCAATATCTCTAAGAATATTGGATTAAAAATAAACCTCAATTATACTGTTTCCTCGTAAGTATGTGTGTCTTCAGTATTTTCGTCGTATTTTTTCAATTGAAGTAACCAGTATACAAAAGCTACCGAACCAATTGCAAGAAATATCCAAGACATAATATTAGCGCCCCACCAAGTTTGTAATTCAAAGTCACGCATACCATCTAGTGGATTCAATAAAACGGTTTCAAAAAAGGAAGCAATTCCTTCCCAAATATCTTTCAAGGCCATATCTTTAAACTTTTAGAAAGCAAAAATATAAAAAAACCCTATGTTAACAAGCTTTTTCGGGAAATCTAATCCTATAAACTATTTAATACTCTCTGTGTTTATTGTATTTGGATATTTATTGGGTTTATTTTCTGGGTCGAATATAGACTTAAGCTCTACTTCGCTATTTAAGCATTCCTTATTTATAGCATTAAGTGTGTTTAGTTTGCTATTGTTTGATTTTATCATCCGAAAAAATCACCTCACAAAAAACAACACTTTCGCAATTTTGTTTTTCTCGTGCTTTATGGTGATGCTTCCTGTTGTTTTTCTTAATCACGAAATACTCCTTGCAAATTTGTTTATCCTATTAGCATTACGCAGAATAATGAGTCTTCGAAGTGATACTAATTCTGAAAAGAAAATTCTAGACTCAAGTTTTTGGATTACAGCAGCATCCCTGTACTACTTTTGGAGTCTTCTGTTTATTGTTCCTTTGTATATAGCGATTATCCAAAAACCAAACACCAATTATAAGCAAATGCTGATTCCTTTTATTGGCTTTCTTGCAGTCGTAATTTTGAATACTACCTATCAATTGCTAGCAAACGATTCATTTGCTTGGTTTTTTAGCTGGAGGGATGAAATAAGCTTAGACTTTTCAAATTACAATTCGGCATCTATATTAGTACCAGTAACGGTATTACTAGCTTTCTATATATGGGCAGGGATTTCTAGAACAGCTAAAATTGCGAGTATACCCTCTAAAAGTAAACCGAATTATCTGTTGCTGTTTTACGTGAGTATGGTGAGTATTGTGGTAGCACTTTTAGGTCCAGAAAAAACAGGAGCTGAAGTTTTATTTATAATGGCTCCACTCTCTATAATAGCAGCTAATTATATCGAAAATTTTGGTGCAAAAGGTTTTGTGAAAGAAGACGTTATCGAATATAGATTTAAGGAAACCCTGCTTTGGATGGTTGTTTTATTACCCTTCGTATTTATGTTTTTATAATAGCCAGATGTACAATAAATACTGAAAGTGATATTCGTTTATTCGTCATAACAAGATAGGAAGCTAAACATCATTTTCTAAATCCTAAGGCAAAATTTGATACATTTGTATTTTAAGTAAAAACCTGTGATGGTATCCATATCGGCTCCGCCCAATAAGCTCGGTGTCTGAGCTTAGTCGAAGATATTAATCTGTACTCTGGCAGCGTTTTTAGCACTATCCTGCAAGGTCTTTAAAGCCTTTTAGGTAATAATTAAGTTAAGCAACAATAATAAACCTACAAGGTTCGAAAAACCTTAGATAAATAAAAAAATATGTTTTCAGACAAAGCCAATAAAATCTTCGCAGAAGTTATAAATAAATACCACGAAGTAAACACTGTAAATCAACCTTTCAGTAATCCTTACGATAAAGACAGTCAGTTACTGGAACATTTATTATATCGCAAATGTTGGATAGACACTGTTCAATGGCATTATGAAGACATCATCCGCGATCCAAATATCGATCCTGTTGCTGCGCTTAAATTAAAGCGTCAGATAGATGCTTCTAATCAGGATAGAACCGATATGGTTGAATATATCGACAGCTATTTTTTAGAGAAGTATAAAGACGTAAAGGTAAACGACGATGCTACTATTAACACCGAAAGTCCTGCTTGGGGTGTCGATCGTCTTTCAATTTTAGCATTGAAAGTTTACCATATGAATGAAGAAGCTGAGCGTGAAGATGCATCACAAGAACATCAAATGGCTTGTAAAGCAAAATTGAATGTGCTGTTGGAGCAGCGTGTGGATTTAAGCACTGCAATTAACCAATTGCTAGACGATATTGCTCATGGTAGAAAGTATATGAAAGTGTACAAACAAATGAAAATGTACAACGACGATGAACTAAATCCAGTTCTTCGCGGAAAGAAATAATTTAACAATCAGCCCTAATAGGTTTTAATAACTTGTTAGGGTTTCTTTATTCCCATGGCTAAAAACCCAAAACATATATTAGTTATTCGCCTATCTGCAATGGGCGATGTAGCTATGACGGTGCCTGTCCTTCGGGTTTTCAGTCAAACCTATCCCGATATAAAACTTACAGTAGCATCACGACCGCATTTTAAGCCTTTTTTTGAGGGGATACCAAATTTAGATTTTCTTGAGGCAGATGTTTACGGCGAACATAAAAACTTGGGATTAATTAAGCTTGCTAAAAAAGCAAAAGTCAATGGGGTTGAGGTTGTGGCAGATTTACACAATGTAATACGCTCCAAAATAATCACTAAGTATCTGATTTTTAAATGGATTAAATCGGTTAAGATTGATAAGGGTAGAGCAGAGAAAAAAGCATTGGTTAACGCTAAAGGGAAAAGTATTTCGCAATTAAAAACAACGCATCAACGTTATGCCGATGTTTTTGAAAAACTTGGTTTTCCGTTAGATTTAAGTCAGTTTGTAGCGCCACCTAAAAAGCAACTAACCCCTAAGCTCAACGGCTTAATTGGGGTAGAGCAAAAAAAACTGATTGGCATTGCACCTTTCGCGGCTCACGACGGAAAAATGTATCCTTTAAACTTGATGACTGAAGTTATTCAAGAGCTAGATGAAACCAATAAATACCGTATCTTTCTTTTTGGCGGAGGAAAGAAGGAAATTGAGCAACTTAAAAAGCTTGAAAATCCTTTCGCTAATGTAACCAACGTAGCTGGAAAATTAAGCTTTGAAGAAGAGTTAGCTCTAATTTCAAATTTAGACTTAATGCTTTCTATGGACAGTGGTAATGGTCATTTGGCGGCAATGTATGGCATTCCAGTAATTACGCTTTGGGGCGTTACACATCCGTATGCTGGTTTTGTACCTTTTGGCCAGCCAGAAAGCAATCAATTACTTGCTGACCGAGAAAAATTTCCTTTAATTCCAACTTCTATTTATGGAAATAAATTTCCGAAAGGGTATGAAGATGCAATAAATACTATTGCACCGCAAACTGTTGTCATTAAAATTGTTGAGGTACTGGAATAGCTTATTTTATTTAAATTCCACGAATGGTTCCTTTACTTCGGCTTGTGCATTTCTTCACTGTGCAATGATTTTTTGACAGTAGTTGAGGCTTTCAGGCAGGGAATTTTGTCACACTTTATTACAATTCAATTCTTGGAAAAAATGAGGTTATTAAAATTTAACAATTAAAAAAATATTTGTGTCTTTTTTTGTGCTTAATTCGCCTGCTTAAACGAAATATATTTTTTGACCCATGAAAAACAGATTTTTAACACCTACACTTATTCTCTCTCTCTCTCTCTCTTCTTTAGCAGTTGCGAAAGAGAGGAATTCAAAAATGAAACCTTAACACCGATGAAGAGCGCTTCCTCAGCGGCCCAAAGAGGTACTGAAAATGAAGAATGGTTTGAACAAAAACAAATTGTTCTTGGCGGCCAAAGGACCAATGCTTATTCGGTTGCAACAATGGATTCCGCTTTTGCATATTACAATAATTATTTGCCAAATTCACCATTTCAGGGCACGAGTCTACAGCCAATTTTCAGCAAGCTTACGGGCAGCATTAACTCTGCTGCCGCTTTGAAAAACAGTTTAATAGGGACGAGTTCTGGAAGTGCTGCCACTGCTGTTAAAATCAATGAATTATTCACGAGCTATGGGTACTAAAAATATTAGTGTTGTTGTAGCCATAGTATTGACAGGCTTTATTTTAGGTTGTGATCCCCCAAGGGAATTCTGCGATGATATGGCAACTTTTGCAAGAGTTCCGGATCTTATAATTTTGGAGCCCCTCCAAGATACTTATAACAAGGGTGATGTAATTACCCTTAAAACGAGCATAGCGAATATATCGCCCTATTTTGCCGAGCCCAATGTAAACCTTTTGGAGGTTACTGGGCTACAAAATGCCTTATTGGTAAGCAATAATAGACTGTATGAGGGCAATGGTTTAGAGTTTCTTACAGGTTCTCAGGGAAGGATATCAAATTGGTTTAACATGCCTTACAATCCGGAAACCGACAGATACGAGTTTGAATTAAAAATGACGCTTAATCGTGTTGGGAATTATAATTTTATTACCGCGGAATTTATTGATATTATAGGTGAAGATTGCAATAGATATAGAATTGAGACCAATATCGTCGGAGCCAACGCAGACAGCAGGATTGAATTTGAGGTGCTGGAATAACTTTAATTACATCAATGAAAAGATATTTTTGAATAAATTCACTAACTTGCACTAAAGCAAATAGGTATGCCGACCTCATTTATCGTTTTCGGTCTTAGATTTTTCTTTTAATAATGAAAACTTTAGAAAATAATATAGAAATTAAAAGACTTTGGTTTACAGACTCAAAAATATGTATCGAAACCCTCGATGGGCAGAAGCTAAGCCATCCATTATCCTGGTTTTCAAAGTAGAAAAATGCAAGCGAGGAAGAGAAAAACAACTACGAACTCTCCCCTTTTGGAATCCATTTTTTAAAACTTGATGAAGATTTAAGTTTCAGTGATCTTTTGATTTTAAAAAATAAAGTCTTTAGCCCTATCTTCTTGCTTTTTTTTGGAATTTGGGATTTCAAAATTTGGGATTTCAAGCTTTAAACATCATCATAATCTACAACAATCTTAGCTGTTGTAGGGTGTGCTTGGCAAGTTAAGATTAAACCTTCTGCAATTTCAGAATCGGTAAGGATTTGATTTTTACGCATTTCGGCTTTTCCTTCTTTTAAGCGAGCGATACAGGTACTGCAAATTCCTCCTTGACAAGAATATGGGGGATCTAAGCCTTCGTCTAATGCCGCTTCAAGAATAGATTTCGTTTGTGGCATAACAAAGGTTTCTTCCTCATCATCAAGCATAACTACCACGCTAGTATTACCGTCGTGTGCTTCTACTAAAAGTCCTTTTTCTGCAGTTGAAAACAGTTCGTGGTGGATTTGTTTTGAATTTACTCCGTTGTGTTTCAATGTAGCCGAAACCTCGTCAATCATTTCTTCAGGACCACACAAATAATAGGCTTCGTGTATATCTTCCCCATATTTATTTTTCAAGAAATAATTTGTGATAGATCGGTCTATTCTTCCAAATCTAGCACCTTCTTCTTCTTTTCTACTGAAAACAAATTCAACATAAAATCTATCCGGATATTGGTCTTTAAGCACTACTATTTCATCGTAAAACATTGTTTCTTCTACGGTTTTATTGCCATAAATAAGTAAGAAAGTGCTTTGAGGCATTTCTTCCATAGTAGATTTTATAAGCGATAACACTGGGGTTATCCCACTTCCAGCAGCAAAAGCAACATAGTTTTTAATATTTGGCTCCAAAGTAAATTTACCTGTTGGTGGCATTACTTGCAAAGTGTCGCCAGCTTTTAAAACTGAATTTGCATATTGTGAAAATAGTCCGTTTTCAACTTTTTTAACCCCAACCTTTAGTGTTCCACTTTTTGGGGAAGAACATATGGAATAAGCGCGGCGTATCTCTTTGCCATCGGCTAGGTATTTGATTGTAATATATTGTCCAGCTTTAAAAGAAAATGTACCTTTCAAATTATCTGGAATTTGAAAACTAATTGAAACTGAATTTGGAGTTTCTTTTTTTACCTCAGAAACGGTAAGCGCATGAAATTCGCTCATAATCGTAATTTTTTTTGCAAAAGTACAAATGATATCAGTTAAATAAAGTTTCAACCACTTTAAAGTGATGTATTTTTTCAGGGTTTCATTAAGCAGATAATAAAAAGAAACGTATTTTTACCGCTCTTTAGCGATTCTACATACTAAAAAAGAACCTTTTAAGTTAGAATACCATAAAAACTGAAATCATTTTGAAGGGCACTTATAAAATTACATTATTCACTCTAGCTGTAATATTTTTTGCAGCTTGTTCACGTAAAAAGAACACTTTTATAAACCGTAATGTTCACGCGGTAACTGCTGAGTTCAACACCTTGTACAATGGAGATTTAGCGTTTACCGATGGTAAGAACAGACTTGCAGCAGGTTATCGCGATAACTTTTGGGAGATCTTACCGGTAGAACGTATCGAAATTAAAGAAGCTGAAACGAAGGCGCCAGGGAAAAATAACAGTGGCGACTTTAATAGAGCAGAAGAAAAAGCTGCAAAGGCAATCCAAAAACACTCGATGTATATCGATGGCCGTGAGCATAACCCACAGATAGATGAGGCTTATATTCTTTTAGGAAAAGCACGTTACTACGACGGACGTTTTGTTCCTGCACTAGATGCTTTCAACTTTATATTAGACCGTTATCCTACTAGTAACAGCATAAATATTGCTAAAGTATGGAAGGCAAAAACAAATATTCGTTTAAAAAACGAAGAGTATGCAATCGAGAACCTAAAAAGAATGTTCCGAGATGACGATCTTAATGAAGAAGAATTAGCAGATGGTGCTGCAATGATGGCACAAGCATTTATCAATCTTGATTCATTAGAGCCAGCGCTAGAGTATATGAAGATGGCTGTAGATAACGTTCAGGATAACGAGCTAAAAGGAAGATACACTTTTATAAAAGGTCAGCTTTACAACCGTTTGCAAGAAAAAGATAGCGCAAATATGGCTTTCGATGAGGTGATTGCAATGAATCGTAAAACTTCTCGCGTTTATATGATTAACGCATACCTTGAAAAAGGAAAGAATTTTGATTACGAAAGTGGAGACCGTACTGCATTCTTAACACTTTTAAACGACCTAGCAGAAAACCGTGAAAACCGTCCGTTCTTAGACAAAATCTATAATCAATTTGGAGATTATTACCGCAATAGCGATAGCATCGAAAGAGCAGTAGAGTATTACAACAAATCGATTCAGGCGTTTAATCAGGATAGAGTACTACAGGCAGTAAACTATCAAACTTTGGCTGAAATTAATTTTGATGATGCCGAGTACAAAAAAGCAGGAGCTTATTACGATAGTACCTTAACTTTCCTAGAACAAAATAGTCGTCAATGGCGTAGAATTACAAAAAAGCGTGAAAATCTTGACGATGTAATTAAATATGAAGACATCGCTGCGGTAAACGACAGTGTGTTGAGATTAGTGAAAATGAGCCCAGCAGAGCAAGAAGCGTTTTTCGTTTCGTATACTACTGCTTTAAAAGAACAAGCTCGACTAGATTCAATTGAAGCTGTAAAAACAGAACAGAGAATTGCCAATAACGAATTTTATAAAAAAGATAATACAGCTGCCGGTCCAAACAAAGGTAGCACCTTCTATTTCTACAACACTTCAACTATAGCCTATGGAAAAGGAGAGTTTAGAAAAATTTGGGGTGACAGAAAGCTTGAAGATAACTGGAGACTTTCTAGTAAGAATTCTTCGTTAATTTCTGATGAAGATATTGAAGCTGAGGTTATTCCAATTTCTGAAAACGAAAAGTTTAAGCCAGAAACCTATATTGCTTTAATCCCAACCGATGAAAAGGTAATCGATAGTTTAGCAAAAGATAGAAACTTTGCTTACTACCAATTAGGGCTTATTTATAAAGAGAAATTCAAGGAGTACAACCTTGCAGCAAATAGATTAGAGACATTGCTTACCAACAATCCTGAAGATAGGTTAGTGGTTCCTTCTAAATATAACTTGGTTAAAATTTATGAAGAACTAGATAATGCTTCAGCTGCTGAAAAGTATAAGAATGATATTCTAACAAATCATGCTGATACGCGATATGCGGAAATATTACGCAATCCAAATTCGCAATTACCAACAGACGAATCTAGCCCAGAATTTAAATACAAACAATTGTATAAAGAATTTGAAGCTGCAAAATACGCTGAGGTAATTGAAAAATGCGACGAGTATATGATGGTGTATAATGGAAATGACATTGTACCAAAATTTGAATTACTTAAAGCTACAGCTCTTGGGCGTCAGCAAGGTTTTGAAGTGTATAAAAAAGCTTTAAACTTTATTGCGCTTAACTACCCAAGTACAGCAGAAGGGAAACAAGCTCAGCAGATTTACAGCAGTGTGCTACCGCAATTAGAATTTAAAAACTTCGGAAAAGATGAAGATGCAAAATCTTGGAAGCTAGTTTATAAGTTTGAAAATACTGAGGGCGAAGCTGCTGAAAAATTAAAAGAAAAGTTAGATAAAGCGATAGAAAATCACCGTTATGTTAATATGACTGCTTCTATTGATTACTACAATCCGCAAAGTAAACTTGTAATCGTTCACGGATTAAACACTAAAGGCGGTGCCAAAGGTTTTGCCGAATTATTAGAAGAAAATAAAGAGTATAAGGTGAAGCACCCGTATTTTGAAATTTCTAGCGATAATTATAAAATCGTACAAATTCATAAAAACTTGGATGATTACTTAAAGCAAGAAGCATCCGCACAATAGTTAATTAGAACCTGAAATTCTATAGCATAATAAATATTAAAACCTAAGTCCATGTTTTCAGAAAAAAAAGCCAAGAAAAATAATGTTGAACCAAGTTCGGCTCAAAACAGAATAAATGAAGGCACAAAACTAAAGGGAGATATCTCTTCAACAGGTTTTTTTAGAATTGATGGTACTATAGAAGGAAATGTGCATACACCTTCAAAAGTGGTTTTAGGTAAAACAGGAGTTATTTTAGGGACACTTAGTTGTGAAAATGCCGATTTAGAAGGAAAGTTTGAAGGAAGTCTTCAAGTTTCAGGAACCTTAACGCTTCGATCTACAGCCTTAGTAGAAGGTGAAATTGTAGTAGGAAAACTATCTGTTGAACCAGGAGCGGTTTTAAATGCATCTTGTGTTATGCAAGACGGTACGCCAAAAGCTGGACTAAACGCTCCGAAGTTACCTGGAGATTCGCAGCCTCGTCTTTTTAACAAACAACAAAAAATTAAGGAAGCGTCTGCTCTTCCAAAATCAGACTAACCCTCTCTTATAGTTATGTCTGCCGATAACAAGAATAATAATAGATGGATTGCTCTTTCGGGTATTGGGATTCAGATGGGGCTTACCATTTTCCTTGGAAATCTATTAGGTAAATGGCTAGACAGCACTTTCGAATTAAACTTTTTAGAGCCTACAATCACTATCTTGGCAATTTTCTTGTCTATTTTTAGTGTAATTAGAGGTGTAAATAAATTAAATAAGTAAATGCTTCAGAAAAAAATACTTCATTACACCTTATTATGTGGATTGGTTTTAGTTGCAGGTTATGCAATTCACAACTTTATTCTTAACCACTTTAATGTAGAACACCCGTTTAATCTTTGGAATATTTACCTATTTCAAGGTATAGCGACGCTTATTCTTTGTGCTTCTTTTGAATTTATTTCACAGAAATCACAGCAATTAAAAGATCAGTTAGGCTTTTTGTATTTAGCAGCAATGGCTATAAAAGTTGGATTATTTTGTCTATTCTTTAATAGTATTCTTTTTTCATCATTAGTGTTGTCAAAAACAGACAGTCTTTCTTTGTTAATTCCAATATTTCTGTTTCTCTTTTTAGAGGTTCTGATTATTGTTAAAATTCTGAATAGAAACAACTAAAATATAAATTTGCAATTGTTGTGGGTATTTTAAATAGAAATTCCCTACTTTTGCCGCCGAATTAGACAGGCATTATTTTTTCAAGAGAAGCAATGAAAACATCAATTTATTCAATTAAATTTTTCGGATTACTACTTACTTGTTTGTTGACTATCAATGTTTTTGCTAATCAGAGCAATGAACAAGCCCAACAAGACGACGGAAGAGTAAGTACTCCGAGTGAAATCGAAGAATATATTCTTCATCACTTAAAAGACTCACATGGTTTTCATTTAGTATCTTATACTAATGATGCAGGTGAACGTGTACATGTTGGATTTCCACTTCCAGTAATCGTTTACGGAAACGATGGCTTTACTACATTTATGTCTTCTGAATTTCACCACGACTCTGAAGGTAAGGTGATTGTAGAGAAAAATGGAAGCCGTTTTGTAAACTACCACAGTAAGATTTACGAGTTGGAGGAAGGTGCAACTGAGCTTGTGTTCGACGAAGCGCATCACCCGGTAAATGCCTCAAAGCCTTTAGATCTATCTATTACAAAAAGTGTTTTTGGTATTTTAGTAGTAGGTCTATTAATGTTATGGTGGTTCTCATCATTGGCTAGACAATACAAAAAGAGAAGTATTCCAAAAGGATTTGGTCGTGTACTAGAACCGTTGGTTATTTATGTAAGAGACGAAATTGCTAGACCAAACATCGGTGAAAAGAAATATAGAAAATTCACAGGATACCTTTTAACTGTTTTCTTTTTCATTTGGATTCTAAACTTAATAGGATTAACTCCACTAGGATTTAACGTAACAGGACAGATAGCAGTAACTGCAGCACTAGCTGTGTTAACGTTAATCATTTATGTATTTAGTGGTAATAAGGATTTCTGGGGTCACATTTTCTGGATGCCAGGTGTGCCAATTTTAATTCGTCCGATCTTAGCGGTAATCGAATTGGTTGGAACATTAATTATTAAACCATTCTCACTTTTAGTGCGTTTGTTCGCAAACATTTCAGCAGGACATATTATCCTTATGAGTTTAATTGCGATTATGATAAACTTAAAAGCAGATTTAACTCCTGTTGGTTCAACAGCATTATCTTTTGTTTTGTCATTATTCATCTCTGTTATCGAGCTTTTAGTAGCGTTCTTACAGGCTTATATCTTTACTATGCTTTCAGCGTTGTTTATCGGTATGGCTGTTGCGGAACACGATCACGACCATGAGCACGATGCACATGGAAATGAAGTTCCAGATGCAGAAGATATAAGAGAGAATTTTATATAGTAGTATAGTAGCGTATTTTTTTGTTTAATTAATTTATATACATTTTTTTATGGAAACAATGATTCCAAATTTAGTAGGTGCTGGTATTATCGTAATTGGTGCTGGTCTTGGTTTAGGTAAGATTGGTGGAAGCGCAATGGAAGCTATTGCACGTCAGCCAGAAGCTGCCAACAAAATCCAAACAGCGATGATTATTATTGCTGCACTTTTAGAAGGTTTAGCATTCGGTGCACTTTTCTTAGGAAAGTAATCCAAAAAAACCAAAGTTCACTTTCCTGTAACGGTTGGTTACAGGAAGTGAATTTTAAAAGAAAAAATTAATAACAAAAATCTTTACCCCAGGGTAATAATATTATGGAAACATTATTAAACGATTTTTCTCCAGGGCTGTTCATGATGCAAACAGTCTTATTAATAGTGCTTATTTTACTAATGGTAAAATTTGCTTGGAAGCCTATCTTAAATTCATTAAATGAAAGAGAAGAAGGAATTCAAGGGGCATTAGATGCTGCTGAAAAAGCAAAACTTGAAATGGCAAACCTTCAGGCGGACAATGAAAGATTGTTACAGGAGGCACGTACAGAGCGTGAAGCTATGCTAAAAGAAGCTCGTGAGATTAAAACAAAAATGATCTCTGACGCTAAAGAAGAAGCTAAAGAAGAAGCAGATAAAATGATTACTCAAGCTCAAGGAGCTATTGAGAGTGAGAAAAAAGCTGCAATTGCTGAAATGAAAGCAACCGTAGCAACACTATCTTTAGAAATTGCTGAAAAAGTAGTAAAAAGCGAACTTTCAGACAATGGCAAGCAAATGAAGCTTGTAAATGAAATGTTAAGTGACGCAAAATTAAACTAATATTCAATGAGCAGAGCAGCTATACGATACGCGAAAGCAATTTTGCAGAAGGCAAACCAGAACAACACCGAGGCTGTTGTTTTTGGCGATATGCAATCTGTGTATAAAACCATTGAAGGCAGTCGCGAATTGCAAACAGTACTTCAAAGTCCTGTTATAAAAGCCAACGATAAAAAGGAAGCTTTGCTAAAAATATTCAGTGGTCAATCAGAAGCTACACACTCTCTAATTAATGTATTGGTGGATAATAAACGTGCACCATTATTAAGAGCTGTGGCAAAAAGCTATATAGATATTTATAACGACCATCAAGGTGTAAAAGCCGCAACTGTTATAACAGCAGTACCACTTACGTCTGAACTTGAAGCTAATGTAATGGCTAAAGTAAAGGAGTTAACGGGTAGTGATAAAGTAACACTTAAAAGTGAGGTTGATCCCGCAATAATTGGTGGGTTTATCCTTAAGGTTGGCGATATTCAATACAACGCGAGTATCTCAAACCAATTAGGAAATTTAAAAAGAGAATTTTCAAAATCAATATAATTAAAATTTACTGGTGCAGGTTTTTAAGGCCACATTCCTGAAAACTACCACCTAAAACCTAGATAAAAATGGCAGAAGTAAAACCAGCTGAAGTATCAGCAATTTTAAAGCAACAACTTACAGGTTACGAAGCAACTGCTTCCCTGGATGAAGTAGGAACTGTTTTAACCGTAGGTGACGGTATTGTTCGCGCATACGGACTTTCAAACGCCGAATATGGTGAATTGGTGGCTTTTGAAAGTGGTCTTGAAGGTATTGTATTGAACCTTGAAGAGGACAACGTAGGTATCGTACTTTTAGGTCCTTCAAAAGAAGTAAAAGAAGGTTCAACAGTAAAACGTACTCAGCGTATCGCATCGCTTAATGTAGGTGAAGGTATTGTTGGTCGTGTGGTAAACACATTGGGTCAGCCTATCGATGGTAAAGGTCCTATCACTGGTGAAACTTATGAAATGCCTTTGGAGCGTAAAGCACCAGGAGTTATTTACCGTCAGCCGGTAACTGAGCCACTTCAAACAGGTATTAAGTCTATCGATGCAATGATTCCTGTTGGCCGTGGTCAACGTGAGCTTGTAATTGGTGACCGTCAAACTGGTAAATCTACAGTATGTATTGATACCATTTTGAATCAAAAAGAATTTTATGATGCAGGTGAGCCTGTATACTGTATATATGTTGCTGTTGGACAAAAAGCTTCTACTGTTGCAAACATTGCAAACGTACTAGAAGAAAAAGGTGCAATGGCTTATACAACTATTGTTGCGGCAAACGCATCAGATCCTGCTCCAATGCAGGTGTACGCTCCTTTCGCAGGTGCTGCAATTGGTGAGTACTTCCGTGATACTGGTCGTCCAGCATTAATTATTTATGATGACCTTTCTAAGCAAGCAGTAGCATACCGTGAGGTGTCGCTTCTTCTTCGTCGTCCACCAGGACGTGAGGCTTACCCTGGAGACGTTTTCTTCTTGCACTCAAGATTACTAGAGCGTGCAGCAAAAATTATCGCTGATGATGGTATTGCAAAAGAAATGAACGACCTACCAGACTCATTAAAAGGAATCGTAAAAGGTGGTGGATCATTAACTGCACTTCCAATTATTGAAACACAAGCAGGTGACGTTTCTGCTTATATTCCAACAAACGTTATTTCGATTACAGATGGACAGATTTTCCTTGATGGTGATTTGTTTAACTCTGGTGTTCGTCCAGCAATTAACGTGGGTATTTCGGTATCTCGTGTAGGGGGTAACGCTCAGATTAAATCGATGAAAAAAGTAGCAGGTACTTTAAAACTGGATCAAGCAGCTTTCCGTGAATTGGAAGCCTTCGCAAAATTCGGTTCAGACTTAGATGCTGCAACTTTAAATGTAATTGAAAAAGGTAAACGTAACGTAGAGATATTAAAGCAATCTGAAAACGATCCTTACACAGTAGAAGATCAAATTGCAATTATCTATGCAGGTTCTAAAAACTTGATGCGTAACGTACCAGTAGAAAAGGTAAAAGAATTTGAAAGAGATTATCTAGAAATGCTTAACCTAAAGCACAGAGATACTCTAGATGCACTAAAAGCTGGTAAGCTTACAGACGAAGCAATTGACGTAATGGTGTCTGTTGCTAACGACGTGTCTGCGAAATATAAAAAGTAATTCAGAATTATGAATTCGGAATTATGAATTATCAATTTATTCATAATTCTGAATTCTAAATTCATATTTGATAGAATGGCGTATAAGCCTCGAAATAATGCAATTGTTGACAAGTCATTTTATTTTGCTTGTAAAATTGTAGTTTATTCAGAGGAGTTAAAGGCAAATCGTTATTACGAAATAGCCAATCAAATTTTAAAATCTGGAACGAGTATAGGTGCAAACGTAAGAGAATCCCAACGTAGCGTTAGCACAAAAGATTTTAAAAATAAGCTGGGAATTGCTTTGAAAGAAGCTGAAGAAACGGAATATTGGTTAGATATCATTGATGAAACAAACATCTATCCAGTTCCAAAAGGAATGTACGAAGATTGTGATGAATTAATGAGATTGTTAGTATCGATTATAAAAAACTCATAATTCTGAATTCATAATTCATAATTGAAAAAATGGCGAATTTAAAAGAAATACGTAACAGAATATCATCCGTTAGTTCAACGATGCAGATTACTAGTGCCATGAAAATGGTATCGGCTGCAAAATTGAAGAAGGCTCAGGATGCAATTACAGCAATGCGTCCTTATTCTGAAAAACTTACTGAACTTTTACAAAATTTAAGTGCAACGCTTGGAGAAGACAGCGGAAGCAAATATTCAGACCAACGCGAGGTAAATAAAGTTTTGGTGGTTGCCATTACCAGTAATCGTGGTTTGGCGGGAGCTTTTAACTCAAATATCATAAAACAAGCTAGAAACTTGGCAGCTGAAACGTATGCTGGGAAGCAAGTAGATTTTATGACGCTTGGTAAAAAAGGGAATGACATTCTGAAAAAATTCGGAACGGTAATCGAAAATAACAACAATATTTTAGATGACTTAACATTCGAAAACTCTTCAGACATTGCTCAAAACCTAATGGATTTATTCTCTGAAGGTAAGTACGATAAAATTGTAGTGGTTTATAATCATTTCAAAAACGCGGCTACACAGTTAGTAATGGCTGAGCAGTTCTTACCTATTTTACCTCCAAAAGCAATTGAAGGTGAAGCAGCAAGCACAACTGAAACAGCTTACATTTTTGAACCTTCAAAAGAAGAAATTGTTGAGTCTTTAATTCCGAAAAGCTTAAAAACTCAGTTGTTTAAAGCCCTTCGTGATAGTGTTGCTAGTGAACACGGTGCACGTATGACTGCGATGCACAAAGCAACCGATAACGCAACCGAGCTTCGCGATTCATTAAAACTTCAATACAACAAAGCACGTCAAGCAGCTATTACCAATGAAATCCTTGAGATTGTTGGTGGTGCGGAAGCATTGGCAGGATAGCTTCGGCTGCGCTTAGTTACCGAGCCTCGGTTTATCTCGTATTAATTCGGGACACTCAGCTAACTTTGTTATTATAAATTATTTAAAAGCCTTTCGAAATCGGAAGGCTTTTTTAGTCCATAAATATTAATTTTTTCCTAAACCTATCTATGTAATATTATGTTGGTAGGTTTTTTGTTCAATAAAATTCGTAATTTTCCAATATGATAAAGCAAATAACTATAATACTGACCCTTCCAATCATTCTCTTTAGCCTTTCTAGCTGCGGAGGAATGAAGAATACGAACAGCAAAAAACTTGTTCAAGACCCTCCTTTTAGAGTAATTGAAGCCTTCTACCAAAATTGGGTAGCCGGAGTAGAAGAAGGCGGTTCGGGAGTAAATATTCACCTTACTTTTAGTGAAAAAGATGCCGATGTATTGATTCAAAATATCTACTTCAGAAATGCTATCCTAGAAGCCAAAGGAAACATAAACGCGCCTAATAAATTTGTTGGATACCTAACAAATAACACTAAACGAGACGTAATTATAGATGCCGACCCAATGAAAGAAGCCAAAAATACTATATCAGACGAATTTCCATTTCAATTGAAAGATAACGAGGCGGTAGTTGAATATTGGTATGGTGGAAAAAAGAATTATTATAAAATCGGAAACATTTCGCAAAGAGATATGATTCCGTATCCTCAGGCTAATCCAAATCAGCACGAATAGATAGCTATATCCTGCTAAGGAGTGAGTCTTACGTCTTATGTCTTTCAGTCCCGATAGCTATCGAGACGGTCTTACGTCTTAACCGGACACCACTAATTTCTATTCAATAATGAACCAATCTGAAAAGAAAACTTCTTGAAATTATAATACCTTCCTATTATGAAAATCCTTCACCTAGATAACAATCATCCTTTACTATTAAAAATGTTGAAGGATGCCGGATTTACGAACGAAGAAAATTACACAATTTCTAAAGCCGATACAGAGGAAATTATTTCAGAATATGATGGTATTGTAATCCGCAGCCGTTTCAACATTGACAAGCAGTTTCTCGATGCTGCCAAAAACCTGAAATTTATAGCTCGAGTTGGCGCTGGACTTGAGAGTATCGACATCGATTACGCAGTAAAGCTCGGAGTGAAGCTAATTGCCGCCCCAGAAGGCAATAGAAACGCTGTAGGCGAACATTCACTCGGGATGCTTCTTTCGCTATTCAATAACTTAAACAAGGCCGATAAGGAGGTTAAAAACGGTCTTTGGAATCGAGAAGCCAATCGTGGAATAGAACTAGATGGAAAAACTGTTGGTATCATTGGTTATGGCAATATGGGGAAAGCATTTTCCAGAAAACTTAGCGGTTTTGATTGCGAAGTACTTTGTTATGATATAAAAGAAAATGTAGGGGATGATAATGCAAAACAGGTTTCATTAAAAGAACTTCAGCAACAAGCAGATGTCCTAAGCCTTCATACACCTTGGACCCCTTTAACAGATAAAATGATTGATGCTGAATTTATCGATTCTTTTTCAAAACCCTTTTGGCTTATTAACACCGCGAGGGGAAAAAGTGTAGTTACTGCAGATTTAGTTTCAGCATTAAAATCTGGAAAAATTTTGGGTGCAGGATTGGATGTTTTAGAATTTGAAAAACTCTCTTTTGAAACACTTTTTGATTCAGATAATCTACCGGATTCATTGAAAGAGCTTTTTGCAATGGACAATGTAATTTTAAGTCCGCATATTGCGGGTTGGACGGTGGAAAGCAAGGAGAAACTCGCTACAGTAATTGCTGAAAAAATTATTGATGCTTATTCATAAAATCTTTACTTAGGTTTCCATTATCAAATTAGTGGCACGTTCATTTATTTTTTTAAGCACTTAAAACCTTAGCAAACTCTAAAACTTATGCCAAGGGAATAAAACCAAAATTAAACTACTTTGGTACCAAAAAACGCATAGATGGAACTGCCGAAAACCATGAATTACAGGCCAAGCATTTCATACCGAAAAAATAAAAAGATATGTGCTGGAATTTTAGCAATAGTAATCGGTTCATTAGGAATCCATAAATTTATTCTTGGTTATACGCAAGAAGGAATTATTCAAATAGTAATCAGCTTTGTAACTTGTAGTATTGGTGGAGTTGTTCCGTTAATTGAAGGAATTATCTACTTAACCAAAACCGACGAAAAATTTTATCAAACCTATCAATTGGGGAAAAGGGTTGGTTCTAGAACAAAATCTAGGTGTTTGCGCTTAAAAATAGCGCTGAGGCCTAAATTTTATAGATAGAAAAAGTAATATTGCAATATTACTTTTTCTTATATACTTTTAATGATCCATATATAAATAAATCGTTTTAAAAATCGATTGTTTTCAGTTTCACTAAAGATAAATTTATGGGAATCTCAAAAACCCACATACATTCGCAAGTGGACAATGATCTTGCCTTAATAGCAAAAGTATTCGCCCATCCAGCTCGAATTGCAATTATTAATTATATTGCATCTTCAAAAGGTTGCTTGTGTAAAGACATAGCCAATCACATACAGTTATCGCAACCAACAACAACACAACATCTTCAAGTAATACGAAGAGTTGGGGTTCTCGATTATGATTTTGTGGGTGCAACGATGTATTATAGATTAAACAAAACTGTTTTTGCCAAAATGAAATTAAGTATGGGAAGCTATTTTGAAGTTATTGAAAATAAAATCTCTAAAAAGAAAAAATCTTGAATTTTTCTAAAATCATTCTAAAAAAATCTTACATTTATTTTCCTCTTAAATTTTTTAAAGATGAGCAATCATGGAGCAATATCCACAATGGTATATAAAGATACCAACGCTGCATTAAATTTTTTTACTTCAGTACTCGGTTTTAGAGAACATGCTGTTTTTAGAGATGATAAAAACAAAGTACAACACGCCGAACTCACTTTGGGAAAAGCAATGATAATGATTGGCTCCTATCACCCAGAAAGTGAATTTGGGAAAATGATAGGCACACCTGCAGAAACAAATGGTTTAAATACTCAAACTGCCTATATTATTATTGAAGATGTTGACGATCATTACAAAAATGCAAAATCAAATGGCGCCAAAATAGTAATGGATATTAAAGACGAAGATTACGGTGGTCGTGGATACAGTTGTAAAGATCCCGAAGGCTGTATTTGGAATTTTGGAAATTATAATCCCTATTCAGAAAAATAAAATCTTAAAAAAATAAATTATGAAAATTTCCTTTTCCATTATCGCTTTTCTTTTGCTTTTTGTAAGCTGTAACAATAATAAAAAAGAAGAAAAATCCACAGAGAAAGTAGAAGTTGTGACTGAACAATTTTGTTTCAAAAATGAATACCCTTTCCCAAACAGTACCAAAAATATTGATGTTCTTGACCTCGATCTTACAATAAAAGGAGATTCAGTAACTGGAAATTACAATTGGCTACCAGCATTAAAAGACCAACGGAATGGAAAACTGATAGGTACAATTCAAAATAAAACCATCAAGGCCACCTATCATTATACGCAAGAAGGCATTAAGGAAACAGCCACAATAACTATTATTCTTGAAGACGACAAAGCTATTGTTAGGGGAGACAATCCAGCATCGGGTTTAGATACAGAGGTTACAAAAATCCCGTGTAATTCTATCTAAAGAATCTTAGGCTGCTGATTTCCCTGATTGCGGAATAATTACTTTTCCTGTTTTAGCACTGCCACTATTTCTGAAACGTTTTTATTTTCAAAAAAGGCAATAGTTTTCACTAAATATTTCAATATCCATCTGTTTTGATTTATCAATTTTTCTGCTAGTGAAGCGATAATTATATCACGATTTTTTAATTCTTTCGCTTTAGTTGGCGAAAAATGATATTGGTTTGCAAAAAGCTAAGCGCCGTCGCGAGCAATATTAATGCTAAAACTAACCAGTTTATCTTCGCGCCCTTTTCCAAATTTATAAAGTAGTTAAAAAGGAACGCCACTAAAATAATAAGGTCTTTTAAAGATTAAATTTTTCGAGAACATTTTTATAATTAAACCCTTCCAACGTTTGGAAAGCTAGAAGGGTTTAATTGTTTTTATTTCCACAATTTACCGATTGTGTAAGTAAAATTAATATATGGAATTTTTAAACTTTCAGTCTCATCAAAATATGGTGCTTGTGTTGAGGCATACATACCAATTATTAATTCTACCTTGTCTTTTTTAAAACCTATTGCAAAATTTGCAGGGGAAAATTGAAAATCATTAGTTGTGTAAGAAGATCCTAAAGTGTTCCCTTGGTTATCATAATATGTTTTTTTCTCAACATAATGAGTTCCTCCGTTTAAAATGGATCGGCCTATTCTTGCAAATAATTCAGAGTTTTTAAAAACCTTTACGTGATAATCTAAATATAAGTGTCCACCAATCATCAACGTTTTATCAGCTTTTTGGACGCCAAAATCATTATCTATTTCATTGGTGTTGCTAATTAAGATATCATATCTAAATGAATTATTAAAGCCAATACTTAAGTTTTTAGTAATAAAATAATCAAACCCATAGTGAAATGAAACTCCTGAATTTTGAGCATCAACTTCGACACTCAATGAGGGTTCTAATTTATTACCGTCATAAGATAATGGAGTTATACGATATTCTGAACCAAGCTTAAAAAAAAGCTTACCTTTTCTTTCTTCTATTTGAGAGAAAGAATATGTGCTTATTGCTAAGAATAGTAATAAAATTAAGTTTTTCATAGTTATTATATAATGAGCCGTTTCATTTGTTACTTTAATTTTTGTGCAAAATTGCTAATGGCTGTTTTAAAAGTTTTATCATTTATTCAGCCTTATATTATTATTGATTTTTAAAATTGCGAGGATTAATACCTAGTATTAAAAGTCTCAAGTTTTTTATATCATTTACTTTATATTAGCTAAATTTTTAGCAAAAATAATTCCGTTTTTTACGATAAAAAATGTTCTTTTAAGAATAAATTTATGTTATTTTGAACATATTTATAGTACAATTAAAATATAATGCTTAAACAAAAATTAATTAAAAAACGTAAAGAAAAAGCCTTATCACAAGGTGATATTGCGTTTAAATTAGGGATTGAACAGTCCCAATATAGTAGAAGAGAAAATGGTAAAATTTTTATTCCTACTAAAGAGTGGATTGCTTTAGCAAAAATTTTAAATACTACTGTAGGGGAAATTTATGAACCTCAAGATGGTGTTTTTATTATTAATAATGAAAATAACAAAGTCTCAGAAAAATCTATAAATGTTGATAGCCAAATTGAATATATCTTAGAAATGAAGAATCAACTTATTGAAGTTAAGAAAAAATATATTGAAAAATTGGAAGAAGAAAATAATCGTTTACGAAAAAAGATTAAACATTTAGAGTATAAAGCCGACTAATAAAATCTGGCAATTTTAAAATTAACCCTCGCCATTCTTTTCAGAATATTTTCTTTCCAATTCCTCTTGAAATTCCTCCATAACCGGTTTTACAGTGCTTTCTGGCAAATCTGCAATACGAATATACATTAAACCATCCACTGCATTGTTAAACAAAGGATCCACGTTAAATGCAACAACCTTGGCGTTTTGCTTGATATATTTTTTAATAAGAACTGGCAATCGAAGACTTCCAGGCTCCACTTCGTCAATTATTTTATCGAATTTATTGAGATCCGCCTCACTTTCATCAAAAATGAAGTCTTTATCGGCATCCTTCAATTTTACTTTGTATTCTTTCTTCGGATTGATGTATTGCGCCACATATGGATCGTAGTAGTTCGATTTCATAAACTCTATCATCAAACCTTTCGAAAACTCTGAAAACTTATTGCTAATACTCACTCCTCCAATCAAGTAGCTGTGTTCTGGATAGCGCAGGGTGGTATGAACAATTCCCTTCCAAAGTAAAAACAATGGCATTGGCCGCAATTGGTATTCCTTAATAACAAAAGCACGGCCCATTTCAATGGATTTGCTCATCATTTCATATAATTCTGGCTCAAAACGAAAGAGATCTTGTAGGTAGAAACCGTCAATCCCAAAGCGTGCAAATATTTCTGAACCTAAACCCATTCTATAGGCTCCAGCCATTTTACGGGCGTCATTATCCCATAAAAACATATGGTGATAATAGCTGTCAAACTTATCGAGGTCAGTACTGTTATTTGTTCCTTCACCTACTTCGCGAAAGGTAATTTCGCGCAACCGCCCAATTTCCTGTAAGATATAAGGAATGGATTCTGCCTGCGCTAAGAACACCTCATAATTTTTACTTACTAAAAGACGTTTATCAGCATTACGAAGTTTTTCAATTTCGGCTTCCATTGCTTGCAGCGGAATTGGTCCAGCAATTTTTTTAGGTGGTTTTGGAAACTTTAATGTTTTTGGGATGCTGTCCAACAGTTTTTTCTTCTCAAAAGGATTGGAAAGCATATAGGTTTTCTTCCTAAGAAACTCGGTAAAATCTGATAATGATTCGTGTTCTTTTTGGTCGTTTACAGAAATTGGATTTCCAATTCGAACTTTTATTAATCGCTCTTTTTGGGTAAGAAGTTCTGATGGAAGCTTGGCTGTACGTAAGGTGTCACTAATCTTAGCCATACGGTAAAACAACTTGCTGTTTTTTGCGTGAAAATAGATCGGGACAACCGGCACTTCGGCTTTTTTAACCAATTTCATCGCAGCTTCTTCCCAAGGCTTATCAACCAAAAGTTTTTCTTCCCTATAGGTCGAAACCTCTCCGGCAGGAAAAATTCCTAGCGGATTACCTTCTCGTAGATGTGTAATAGCTGCTTTAAAACCTGCAACACTAGACTTTACATCCTTTCTATCTTCAAAAGGATTTACAGGCATTACATAGGGCTTTAGAGGCTCGATTCTATGTAAAAGAAAGTTGGCAATAATTTTAAAATCGGGGCGGTGTTCTAACAGTAATTTTAACAGAAGAATCCCGTCGATCCCACCTAATGGATGGTTGGAAATGGTTATAAAAGCCCCTGTTTTAGGGATTCTACGAAGATCTTCTTCGGGAATTTCGAATTTTATTTCAAACTCTTCAAGCAGTGCATTTACAAATTCAAGATCCTGGAGATGCTTGTTTCTATCGTAAATTTTATTCAGCGTGGTAATGTTTAAAATCTTCATTAAAGACCAGCCCATAAATGTGCCTAGAAAGCCGAATTTATCTACGTTTATTGCTTTTGCAACTTCCTTTGCGTTGACTAATCCCATGAAATATTTTAGCTGTTTATATCCAACAAATATAGCGAAACCGATTGATACTACTCCTTAATTACCAATTGCACCGTTTCTTTGCTTTCTTGTTTTAAAAGTACGTTTTTATTTTCAGCAAGTGCCTTAACCTCAGTTGGGTTAAAATGCCTAATTGTGTATAGTGTGACGTTCTCATTCCATTTCACACGGAATTTTTCTCGCAATTTTGCTAATAGAATTTCTAAATTACCGAATTTATCGTTCACACAAACCGAAAAACTTATAGCAGAATTTTGAATTAGCTCTACTTTCATTTTATAGATATGAAGCCATTTAAACACATCGCCAATGTTGTCTTCCATCATAAATGAAAAATCTAACGATGATAATGAAATTAGCACTAAGTCCTTCTTTAGTATGAAACAAGAAGTTTCTGGATCTATTCTGTCTCCTTTCCCAACACAAGTTCCCGGAGCTGTAGGATTTAGAAAGGACTTTACAAAAAGTGGAATTTCTTTGCGCTGCAGTGGCTGTAAGGTTTTAGGGTGTATTACCGATGCCCCGTAAAATGCAAGCTCTATAGCTTCACGATAACTAATGCGATTTAAGAGTAATGTTTTTGTAAAATATCGTGGGTCTGCATTTAAAACTCCTGGAACATCCTTCCAAATAGTTACACTTTCTGCATTTAAGCAATAGGCAAAAATTGCAGCAGTGTAATCACTCCCTTCTCGACCTAGAGTAGTGGTGAAGTTGTTTGTGTTTTCTGAACCTAAAAAACCTTGAGTTACACTAAGTCCCGAAGTATTTACTTTTTCTGAAATTTTCTGCTGCGTTAATGTCCAATCTACACTGGCATCTCGATAGTTGTCATCGGTGATTATGCATTTGCGAACGTCTAATAATTCGTTTTTTAATCCAAATTCTGTAAGATATTCTGAAACTATAGTGCTTGAAACTAATTCTCCGTAACCTACTACTTGATCATAAACGAAAGCGTGATTTTTAGATTTGTTTACTTTTAAAAAAGAAACCATCTTATCAAATAACTTAGCTATTTTTTGATATACAAGGTGGTTTGTATTCTCAAATAATCCATTTACTATCTGTAGGTGATACTCTTTAAATGTTGCAACGAATTCGTTACAAGTAGTAGTGTTATTTTTTAGATATTCAGCTATTACATTTTCAAGTAAATTGGTGGTTTTTCCCATTGCAGAAACCACAACTACTATATTCTTTTCTTCTGTAGCTTTAAGTATTTCAGCAACATTTTTTACACCATCTGCGTTTTTTACAGATGCTCCTCCAAACTTGAATATTCTCATAAATTTCTTATATCTATCTCTTTAACACGAATGAACACTGAAAATAGTATTTACTACATTATTTTTCAATAAAGGCTTTTAGTCCTTTTTCATCCATATGTACAACGCGCCATTCTTTCATAATATTTGCGCCACTGCGTTCGTAAAATCGAATTGCTCCAGTATTCCAATCTAGTACATCCCATGCAACCCTTTTTAATCCTTGATTGTAGGCAAATTTCATAACTTCGGTATAAAGAGCTTCCCCAATACCTTTGCCGCGATGTTCTTCTTTTACAATTAAATCTTCTAGGTGAAGCGTGCGTCCTTTCCAAGTGGAAAAACGGTAATAAATTAACGCTGCTCCAACCACTACATTATCAATTTCGGCAACAAAACAAGTAAACAGTGGATTTTCGCCAAAACCATTAGTCTCTAAAACTTCAACCGAAATTTCAACAGCATCTGGTTCATTTTCAAAAACCGCAAGTTCTTTTATAAGTTCTAGAACCTGTGGCATATCCATTTTATTCGCTTTTCTAACCTTCATTCACGTTATTTTACTCGTTTTCAAAATTGAGTTAAGTTTCTTCTTGCAAATATCGGTTCAATTTCTTAAAAATCCCGATATTTGCGTGAAATTCAGGAACCCCTACATCACAATGGCAAAAATAAATCAATCTCTTGGCGAATTTATAATTGAAAATCAAGAAGAATTCAAGTATTCCTCAGGTGAGCTTTCACGACTCATAAATTCAATCCGTTTGGCGGCAAAAGTGGTAAACCACAAAGTTAATAAGGCCGGATTAGTAGACATATTAGGTACTGCAGGAAATCATAATATACAAGGTGAAGACCAGCAGAAATTAGATGTTTTTGCAAACGAAGTTTTTATAAACACACTTACAAATCGCGAAATAGTTTGCGGGATTGCAAGTGAAGAAGAAGACGACTTTATTACAATTAAAGGCAGAAACGAAAAAAACGACAATAAATACGTTGTTTTGATGGATCCTTTAGACGGTTCTTCAAATATTGATGTAAACGTTTCGGTTGGAACTATCTTCTCCATTTTTAGAAGAGTAACTCCTACAGGAACTCCTGTAACTATTGAAGACTTTCTTCAACCGGGAATCAATCAAGTTGCTGCTGGATATATCGTTTACGGAACTTCGACTATGATTGTATATACAACAGGTCACGGTGTAAACGGTTTTACCTTAAACCCAGCCATCGGAACATATTACCTATCTCACCCAAATATGAAGTTTCCGAAAGAGGGACATATATATTCTGTAAATGAAGGTAATTACGTACACTTCCCACAAGGAATTAAAGACTATATTAAATATTGCCAAAAGGAAGAAGAAGATCGTCCATATACTTCACGTTATATAGGTTCGTTAGTATCAGATTTCCATAGGAATATGATAAAAGGAGGGATTTATATCTATCCAAGTACTTCTAAAGATCCGAAGGGAAAACTTAGACTTTTATACGAATGTAATCCAATAGCTATGATTGCTGAACAGGCAGGTGGAAAAGCTAGTGATGGCTTCCAACGTATATTAGAAATAGAACCAAAAAACTTACATCAACGCGTTCCATTTATTTGTGGAAACACCGATATGGTTGAAAAAGCTGAAGAGTTTATGAAAAACTCAAAATAAAATAAAAAGCCCGAAACTATTGTTTCGGGCTTTTTATTTATCTTAAAATAGAAACTTAGTCTTTTCTATTTAATAAGTATCTGTAATCTTCAAGGCTTAATCCTCCAGTGTAAATTGCTATAGATCTTTTTATCAAATCTCTTGCAAGTTCTGTAGTGTACCCAAGTCCGATAGCGTATTTTTCAATTAAGAAACGCTCGTGATCGTCAATTACATTGTCTGCAAATATAATTTGAAACAAATCGTGCATACGCTCTAAACGTCTTTCAGCCGAGTTAGGAGGGTTTATAGGATATTTTAAAGGATTCTTTATGATTTCGGCATATTCAGATTCTACAATATCTAATTTGCGCGCCAATCGCTTAAGCATTTTCTCTTCCTCATGGTTGATTTCACCATCAACCGCAGCCATATTAACTATTGAAGCAAAATGGCCTAAATTTCGGGAATGCTCCCCGCTCTCAAATAAATCTGTAAATGACATAATTTGGTTTTAAATATCCTACAAATATAAAACTTGTAAATGAAATTTACGACAAAAGCAAAGCAATCTATTTTTTAGCTGTAGGTATTATTTAATTGCATTGATATAAACTTTTCTTAATTGAGAGCCCATCGGCTAAGACTTTCTTTAATTTTAAAGAGATATAAAAATAAGAAAGTGTACCAACCGCTATTAGTTTTTAATGAAAAAGGCATCTATTGTCAACAAGCAGATGTGTATATAGATGCTTGGAAACCTGTGGATAAGTGTATAATTACCCACGGTCACGCAGATCATAGTCGTTGGGGACACAAAAAATATATCACTCATAAAAATAACGTTCCAATTATTAAACACCGATTGGGTGAAATTGTAGTTTCTGGAAAAGAATGGAACGAATCTTTTACAATAAATGGCGTTAAATTTTCACTTCATCCAGCGGGGCATATTGTAGCATCTTCACAAGTGAGGGTGGAGTACAAAGGAGAAGTATGGGTGTTTACAGGAGATTTTAAAACTGAAGATGATGGCATAGCCGAACCTTTTGAACTTGTAAAGTGCAATACTTTTATTACCGAGTGTACATTTGGAATTCCCGCCTTTAAATGGACTCCTCAAGAGGAAGTTTTTTCGGATATCAATAATTGGTGGGCGGCAAATAGGGCTGAAAATAAAACTTCAGTTCTCTTCGGATATTCTTTAGGGAAAGCACAACGCCTACTTAAACATCTAGACCCTAATATTGGAAAAATCTACACCCATGGAGCCATAGAAAATATGACTCAAGTTTTACGAGAGAATTATGATTTTCATCAAACAACTCGAGTTACCCGAGATACTAAAAAGGAAGACTTATTAGGAAATATAGTTATAGCCCCTCCAAGTGCGCACGGCGGAACTTGGATTAGAAAAATGGTGCCTTTTGTTACTGCTAGTGCTAGTGGATGGATGACATTTAGAGGCGCGAGAAGACGAAGAGCAATAGATAGAGGGTTTGTGCTAAGCGACCATGCAGATTGGGACGGACTGCTTACTACAGTTAAAGAAACAGGTGCCGAAAAAGTAATTGCCACCCATGGTTATACCGAAATTTTCTCTCGTTATCTACGTGAAGAAATGGGACTAGATGCACGTACCGAAAAAACGCAATACGAAGAGGAAGGTAGCGAAACCCTGAAAAAAGAAGAGGATGACATTTCGCCTTCGCTCAGTGGTACTACACAAGCCAAATTTAATGAAGACGAATAATGAAAGATTTTGCCCGACTCATAAAAAAACTAGATAGCACCAATAAAACTACTGAAAAGGTGGCGGCGCTTACGGCTTACTTTCAAACGGCGAATGATGAAGATAAGTTATGGACAATTGCAATATTATCGCATCGACGGCCAAAACGACCTGTAAATACTTCATTATTGCGAATATGGGCTACAGAAATTAGTGAAATTCCTCTTTGGCTTTTAGAAGAAAGTTATCATATAGTTGGCGACCTTGCCGAAACAATCGCTCTCATTTTACCTAGTAAAGAACAAACAGAAGAAACAACAAAGTCCTTATCGCAATTTATCCTTGAAATTATAGCGCTTCGAACGCTTCCTGAGGAGGAAAAGAAGAAATACTTACACGAAAATTGGCTTGCATTAAATTATTTTGAACGTTTCGTTTTTAATAAAATCATTACGGGAAGTTTTAGGATAGGCGTGAGCCAGAAGTTGATGACAAGGGCACTTTCAAAGGCTACAGAAATTGACGAAGATATTCTCGCTTATAAGCTAATGGGAGATTGGACGCCACAGAAAACCACTTTCAAAAAGTTAATTTTAGAACACAACGAGGAGGATTACCTAAGTAAACCTTACCCTTTTTACCTTGCTTATGCAGTTGAAGATAATTTTCAAGAAGATTTAGGGTCGATTTCCGATTGGAGTTTTGAGCATAAATGGGATGGCATTAGAAGTCAGGTAATCATAAGAAATGACGAGGTTTTTGTTTGGTCCAGAGGAGAGGAATTAGTAACCGATAAATATCCTGAATTTCAAAAGTTTCTCTCTGTAATTCCCAATGGAACTGTAATTGATGGTGAAATTCTACCTTTTGGAAATGGCGAAATTGGAAATTTTAATGCCCTTCAAACAAGAATTGGACGGAAAAATTTATCCAAAGCGCTTTTAGAGAAAACCCCAGTGATTTTGAATGCTTATGATTTATTGGAATGGAATGGAGAAGATATACGGCAGATGCCTTTTTTAGAACGAAGAAAAATCCTAGATAATCTCATTCAAGGAATTGATAGTTTAGAAATTGGAATATATTTAAGTGAAACTATGAGCTTTAATACTTGGGAAGAAGCTTCGGCAGAACGAGAGTTATCACGAGAGAAGCGCAGCGAAGGTCTAATGCTAAAACGAAAAGACTCCCCGTATTTAGTCGGGAGAAAAAAAGGCGATTGGTGGAAGTGGAAAATTGATCCTTTTACTATTGATGCTGTTTTAACTTATGCCATGCGTGGGCACGGGCGTAGAGCTAATTTGTATACCGATTACACATTCGGACTTTGGCATGAAGGTGAGTTAGTGACTTTTGCTAAAGCCTACTCAGGGTTAACAGATGCAGAATTTAGACAAGTGGACGCGTGGATTAAACGAAATACCTTGGAACGTTTTGGCCCAGTAAGAAGTGTAACTCCTCATCACGTTTTTGAAATTGCCTTTGAAGGAATAGCAGAAAGCAGCCGCCATAAAAGTGGAGTTGCAACACGTTTTCCAAGAATTTTAAGATGGCGAAAAGATAAACCCATAGAAGAAGCTAATACGCTAGATGATTTAAAAGCCTTAATTCCGAAGTAATCCATCAAAGCTATGCTTTAAACAAAGTAAGGTTTCTCTCCTTGTCAAACAGGGGTGTCAGATTTGGTAACGGGGTGGTTGAAGCGATATTTTGATTAAATTGAAGCTATGAAAAAGCAAATTCATAATCTTAAAGAAATGGAGGTCTACCGCAAAGATTTGCGAAATAATTCAACCTCAGCTGAAGCTTTTTTATGGAATCATTTAAAAGGCTCTAAACTCTATGGCAGAAAATTTAGAAGGCAACATAGTATCGAGCATTATATAGTTGATTTTTATTGTCCTTCAGAAAAACTTATTGTGGAGCTTGACGGTCAAATTCATTTAAATAATACAGCCGATGAATATGATAGAAAACGAGAAATGGATTTGGAGAATTTAGGGTTTACAGTTATACGTTATGAAAATAAAATGGTTTTCGACTTTTTACCATCTGTTTTGAAGGATATATCGGACCATTTTAAAATTAAAGAGTAACCTATAAAAGCTTTGCTTTTAAACCAAATAAGGTTCCCCTCCTTTCCAAGGAGGGGTGTCAGCTTTGCTGACGGGGTGGTTGAAGCCTAATTACTAACAAACTAAATAATTTGAATAACAAGCAACTCATATCATTAACAATCTCATGGTTCCAATCCAAATCCTGGACCCCATTCCCATTCCAAAAACAAACTTGGAAGGCATTTTTGGACGGGAAACACGGGTTGTTAAACGCTCCCACCGGAAGCGGAAAAACTTATGCCTTATGGGCTCCTATAGTGCTGCAGTATTTAAAAGAAAACCCAGATTACAAAACGAAACACACCAAAGGAATTAAAGCTATTTGGATTACGCCTTTACGCGCGCTTTCAGTAGAAATTCAACAATCAGCACAACAATTTGCAGATGATTTAGGTACTGGGATGACTGTTGGAATTAGAACTGGCGACACCTCACAAAGTGAACGTGCAAAGCAAAAACGCCAGATGCCGGATTTGTTGATTACAACACCTGAGAGTTTAATGCTGCTATTGGCTTCAAAAGGCTACGAAAAAATGTTTAAAACGCTCACTGCTGTGGTGGTAGACGAATGGCATGAACTATTAGGTAGTAAGCGTGGAGTGCAGATGGAGCTCGCACTTTCGAGATTAAAAACTATATCGCCAAACATGAGAATTTGGGGGATTTCTGCAACTATCGGAAACTTAGAAGAGGCTCAAGATGTCTTGTTAGGAATGGATTCTGATTTCAGAAAGAATTCAATATTGATTAAAGCGAAAGAAAAATCTAAAATTCAGGTCCGTTCTATAATTCCCAAAAAGATGGAAACTTTTCCTTGGAGCGGACATTTGGGTTTACACCTATTAGAAGAAATTGTTCCTATCATTAAAAGCAGTAAAACCACGATTATTTTTACAAACACCCGTAGACAATGTGAAATTTGGTTTCAGAAATTATTAGAAAAACATCCAGAATTTGCTGGTGAAATCGCTATGCATCACGGTAGTATTGGAAAAGATACGCGTCTTTGGGTAGAGCAAGCGATACGTAATGAATCGCTACTAGCGGTAGTTGCTACCTCTAGTTTAGACTTGGGAGTAGATTTTGCACCTGTGGAAACCGTTATTCAAATTGGTGGCCCCAAAGGGATAGCCAAATTTCTTCAACGTGCCGGGAGAAGTAACCACCGACCGGGAGAACCTTCGGTAATATATTTTCTTCCTACTCACGCACTTGAACTTTTAGAAGCATCAGCTCTGAAAAAAGCCGTAAAAGATGAGGTTGTGGAAGACAGGACTCCATATTTACTAAGTTTTGACGTTTTAATTCAATATTTAGTGACCCTTGCCGTAAGTGATGGATTTTTTCCTAAAGATATTTACTCAGAAATAAAAAAAACGTTTTGTTTTCAAGGAATTACAGACGAGCAGTGGAATTGGTGTCTTAATTTTATAACAGTAGGAACTCAAAGTTTACAAGCCTACGACGAATACAAAAAAGTGGAAGTTACTCCCGAAGGGCTTTTTAAAGTAGAGAGCCGACGAATAGCAATGATGCATCGCCTTAGTATTGGAACTATAGTAAGTGACTCTATGATGCTTGTAAAGTATGTTTCGGGAGGGTTTATAGGAACAATTGAGGAGTGGTTTATTAGTAAAATGAAACCTGGAGACACTTTTGTTTTTGCGGGGAGAACCTTAGAGTTGGTTCGTATTAGGCAAATGCAGGCACAAGTACGAAGAAGTAATAAACGCACTAATAATATTGTGAGTTTTATGGGTGGCCGCCTACCGCTTTCCTCACAGATGAGTAAAATTCTTCGAGAAGAAATGCAAAGCGCTCGCTTGCCTGAAGCAAATCGTAAACAAAGCATACCTGAATTAAAGGCCTTAGATCACATTTTTGAAAGACAAGAGCGTGAAAGTATAGTCCCAGGTGAAAATGAATTTTTGATAGAAACGTTTAAAACTCGTGAAGGTTACCACTCGCTTTTTTATCCCTTTGAAGGGCGATTTGTTCACGAAGCAATGAGTAGCTTATTAGCTTATCGAATTAGTTTGTTGTCTCCCATAACCTTTTCATTGGCTTACAATGATTATGGGTTTGAACTCTTGAGCGACCAATTTTTAGATATTCAGACTATATTAGATAACAATCTTTTTACAGATGAATATCTCTACGACGATCTCTACAAAAGTTTAAATTCCACGGAATTGGCTCGTCGAAAGTTTCGTGATATTGCGGTTATAAGCGGAATGGTTTTTCAAGGCTACCCGAATAAAGCGGTTAAAACAAAACACCTACAAAGCAATAGTCAGTTGTTATTTGATGTGTTTAGAGATTATGAACCGGATAATTTATTATATCTTCAAGCCTATCGTGAAACATTTGAACATCAACTGGAAGAAGGTCGATTGCGCAAAGCTTTAGAACGTATTAACTCCCAAGAAATAGTTTGGAAACAATGCGAAAAAGCGACTCCGTTTAGCTTTCCGATAATTACAGATAGACTCCGAGAAAAGCTATCTTCAGAAAAACTAGCTGATAGGATTAAAAGAATGACTTTGCAACTAGAGAAATGATTCAAACTATCGAAATAAATAATAATATTTTTCAACTACACCCAAGTGGTGCTATTTATTGGGTGACCAATAAAATGTTGCTTATCGCAGATGTGCATTTGGGGAAGGTGCTTCATTTTAGAAAATATGGCGCGGCTATTCCGGCAAGTGCTGCTTATAAAAACTTTGAAGCACTCACAGAGGTTGTAAATCATTTTGAGCCGAATACAGTTTGTTTTCTAGGCGATTTGTTTCATAGTTCATTAAATAAGGAGTGGAGGGAATTTGAAAAATGGGTAGAATATTGCAAGGCAAAAGTTATTCTAGTTTCAGGGAATCACGATGTTATTCCCCAATATTTATACGAGGATTTGGGAGTAGAAGTTATAGATGAATTAGTAGTGGACGATTTTCATTTAACCCATCATCCCTCTGAAATTAATAAAGGTTTTAATTTTTGTGGTCATGTACATCCTGGGATAAGAATGAAAGGTATGGGGAGACAATTTGTGAAACTCCCTTGTTTTTATAAAACTGAAAATCAGCTTATTTTGCCGGCATTCGGAAACTTCACAGGGAAATATATATTAACACCTTCTAGTAATGATGAGGTGTTTGTAATAGTAGAGGGAGAAGTAATTTGTGTATCACGTTAAATAAAATAATTATGAAAAAGACTTTACAAATCGCTAATATCATAGCTTTCGTAGCTACTGTTTTTATTAATTATTTCGCCAATACTGGAAAAATGAATGGAACTACAGTAGGAGAGGTATCGAATAATATTAATTCCCTTTTAACGCCCGCAGGCTATGCCTTTTCAATTTGGGGCATTATTTATTTAATGTTGTTGGGCTTTGTCGTTTATCAATGTAGAAGTCTTTTTACTAAAGTGCGAGATGATCAATTTATATTAGATACAGGTTGGTGGTTTGTAATATCGTGTCTCGCCAATTGTTTGTGGATTACCTTATGGATTTACGGATATATAGGTTATTCAGTAATTGCAATTTTTATACTTCTCTTTTCAATTTTGAAAATTGTAATGAAAAACCGAATGGAACTTTGGGATGCTCCAATTTCTGTAATTGCATTTGTTTGGTGGCCATTTGTGTTTTATAGTGGATGGGTTACCATTGCAAGTGTCGTAAATGTAGCTGCTTATTTAAAAACTATACACTGGAATGGATGGGGAATAAGTGAAGTTACTTGGACAGTTGTAATGATTGTTATTGCGGGAATAATAAATTTAATAGTTACTTGGAAAAGAAATATGCGTGAGTTTGCTTTGGTTGGAACTTGGGCCTTAGTAGCTATAGCAGTTGCAAATTGGGATGAAAACAAAATTGTTGTTTATGTGTCTTTATTAGTGGGGGTAATACTATTTATAAGTAGTAGCTATCACGCATTTAAAAACCGTGAAACGAGTCCGATTAATAAGTATAAAGAATATTTAAAGAATTGAGTTTAATTTATAAAAGGATGGATGTTTTTAATTTTAAATTATTAATATGTCTTTTATGTTGTGATATTTAAAATAAACCAATTAAGACATTGCTAATTATGTTAAAGTTTTATTTTGCTTCCTTTGTAAAATGCTGATTTTGCTGACTTTTTGATTTTTTATTAATGAAATGATATTTTATTTGTTAAAATAATTGTTTTATATCTTTTATTTAAGTGGATTTTAGTTTTATTTTGTATAGGTAAATCAAACATTAACTGAATTATTCACTAAATCAAAGTAATCATGAAAAACATTTACAAAATTGTTTTTTCAATGTCCTTATCATTACTTTTCTTACCTGGACATGTTTCCGCGCAAGAAAAAGATGATATAAAGAAAAGCAATAATCAACAACAAGGACTAGTAGTATTCGATGCTTCTCACTCGTATTCCCTTCAAAATTCAACTACAATTTTTAAGGATGTTTTAAATCCCTCCCCACAAACTTCCTTTACTACACTAAGACAAGAGCAAGATCATTTAGGTTTTACTCATAAAAAGATGCAACAATACCACAAGGGTATAAAAGTTGAATTTGCAACGGTAACATTAAGTAGTAAAAATGGTAAGGTTCAAACACTAAGCTCTGCTTATTTTCCTATAGAAGATGACTTAAACACTAGCCCTTCAATTAGCAGTAATCAAGCTTTATCTAGAGCAATGAGTCATGTGGGTGCTAGTTCCTATATGTGGCAGCATCCAACTGAAGCAGCTTTATCTAATTATTCAAAACCTACAGGAGAATTGGTGATTTTACCAGCTCTTGAGAATATTAACAATGCAAATCGCTTAGCTTATAAATTCGACATTTACGCAACGGCTCCTCTATATAGAGCAGATGTTTATATAGACGCTAAAACAGGTCAGTTTATAATGGAAAACAAGCGAATTCACCATGCAAACGTACCTGCAACAGGAACTAGTCTTTACAATGGCAATGTATCTTTTACTGCAGATAACGCATCTGGACCTTACCGCTTACGTCAAACAGCCAGTGGTGGAGGTATTCAAACTTTTGATTTAAATAATGGCACCAATTATAACAATGCTTCAGATGTAACAAGTAATTCTACAAACTTTACTGGCAATGCTACTGGTGTGCAAGCACATTGGGGAGCCGAAAGCACTTGGAATTATTTCAATCAAAAGCATGGAAGAAACTCTTATAACAATGCAGGTGCAGTTATAAAATCTTATGTAAGCTATTCTAGTAACTATGTAAATGCTTTTTGGGATGGTAGCCGAATGACTTACGGAGATGGAGATGGAACCAACTATGGTCCATTAGTTTCATTAGATATTTGCGGTCACGAAATTACTCACGGTGTTACAGAATATTCAGCGAACCTTGTTTATAGCTACCAATCAGGAGCTTTAAATGAATCGTTTTCAGATATTTTTGGAGAATCTATTGAAAAATATGCTTCAGGAACAAACGATTGGTTGATGGGAGACGATATAGGAGCAGGTGGAAGCGGTGGAGCGTTGCGCTCTATGAGTAATCCTAATGCTTTTAATGATCCTGATACCTATCAAGGAACCTATTGGCATACAGCATCAAGTGATAACGGAGGAGTTCATATAAACTCTGGAGTACAGAACTTTTGGTTTTACGTGTTGAGCGTAGGTAAAAGCGGTACAAATGATAAAGGAGACAGCTATAACGTTACAGGAATTGGAATGGATAAGGCAGCAGCAATTGCATACAGAAACCTTACTGTTTATCTAAATTCTAACTCGCAATATAGCGACGCTAGAAACGGAGCAATCCAAGCGGCGAAAGATCTTTATGGCGCTGGAAGTGTTGAAGAAATTGCAACTACAAATGCGTGGTATGCAGTTGGAGTTGGTGCAGCTTACGGTGGCGGCGGCGGAGGTGGTAGCGACTACTGTGCTTCACAAGGAAATAATGTAAATGATGAGTATATCAGCAGAGTTCAATTAAACACTATTGACAATGCTTCTGGAGCTCAGAAATACTCAGATTTTACAAGTATCTCTACTAACTTACAAGAAGGATCAACTTACACTATTACTGTTACACCAACTTGGACAGGAACTACATACAACGAAGGTTATGCTGTTTGGATTGATTATAATGGAGATAATGATTTTAACGATGCAGGAGAACTTGTTTGGTCTAAGGCAGCTTCAAAAAACACACCTAATAGCGGAACATTTACAGTGCCTTCTGGAACTGTAGGAGGCGAAACTAGAATGCGTGTTTCTATGAAGTACAACGGAATACCAACATCTTGTGAAACATTTAGCTACGGTGAAGTTGAAGATTATACAATTAATTTAGGTTCAGCTGGCCCAGATACACAAGCTCCAACAGCACCTACTAGCTTAGCAGCTTCAAATGTTGCGCAAACTACACTTTCACTTTCTTGGAGTGCATCTACGGATAATGTGGGTGTTACAGGATATGAAGTTTTTCAAGGCAGCTCAAGTTTGGGTACGGTAACTGGAACTTCAGCAAATATTACTGGATTATCACCAGCTACGGCTTATTCATTTAAAGTACGTGCATTCGATGCTGCTGGAAATAACTCTGGTTATAGCAATACTGTAAATGTTACAACGCTTTCTAATGGTACTGTAGAATATTGTAATTCTAAAGGAAACAACTCTAATTATGAGTGGATTGATCTTGTTAAACTGAATAACTTAAACAATCCGTCAGGAAATGATGGTGGTTATAAAGACAATACCAATATGTCTGCAAATGTGCCTTATGGCTCAAATACAATTCAAATAAGTGCAGGGTTCTCTGGTAGAGGTTATACTGAATATTGGAAAGTTTGGATTGATTACAACCAGAATGGAACTTTCGATTCTAATGAACTTGCAGTAAGCGGTTCGTCTAGAAGTAGCGGAACGTTAAGCGGAACTTTTAATGTGCCGTCTACAGCTCTTGCAGGACCAACAAGAATGCGTGTTTCTATGAAATACAATAGCTCACAAACTGCTTGTGAAACATTTAGTTATGGTGAGGTAGAAGATTATACTGTTGTAATTGGAGCGAATAGTGTTGCACCGCAAGGATTTAATGGTGGTGACTCTGTTTCTTCTAATATAACGCTATATCCAAACCCAGCTAAACACTATCTAAACATTGCGTTATTAGACGCAGTAGGTAAAGATTATGTAATCTATAATGTAATGGGGCAAGTAGTAGGTAAGGGAGCATTTACTGAAAACTTAGATGTTTCTTCCTTACAAAACGGAGTTTATATGTTAGAGATAAACACCGAAGACTCAAAAATGATGAAGCGATTCGTTAAAGAGTAAGTATTTTTTTTCATTAGCAAAGAGGCCCGGTTCAAATTTGAACCGGGCCTCTTATTTTTTATGTCTTTTAAAACTTATAGTGGAGCTCCCACTTGTATATCACATCTATGACCTGGTTGTCCGTGAGGAGGGTTTATTTTACCTTCACCAGATGCCTGAATAGGGCTTGATGTGTTTGTGTTCATTGGCTTAGCTTTTATAGTGCTAGATCCAGTGCCATTTAAAGGTGCGCCAACAGGAATTGTACAATCATGCCCCGGTTGTCCGTGAGGAGGATTAACAGCTAAATTCCCGCTTGAATTTGTTGATCCCTGAGTTTGGGTTGGAGCTACATTCTGTAAAGCTTGCTTTTTTTGTTCAAGTGTAACTTCTTGTGGAGTTTGTGTTGTGCTCTCAGTCTTAGTTTCTTTATCATTACAAGAAACGAATAATAATGCTGAAGCAGCGAATAAGGTTAGAAATGATTTTGATTTAATTTTTGAAAATAACATACTTCTCTTCTTGTTTAATTTATGACCGCTAAAACTACAAAAAATTACACAGAATCACTCGTAGTACATTATAGATCAATTTTTAATGCTAAACGGAGAGTATTTCATCGTTAGTTAAAATCTCTTCATTTCTGAGTCTTAAAAAAATTTGAGCAACTGCAATAGTATCTTTTTCGCAGTAAACGATTATTCTGTCAATGTCTTTTTCTTCATAATAAACAGTGCCCACTTGGCTACCGTCGATGTCGTCTTTAGGTGATGGTATTCCCAGTACGTGTGTCATTAGTTTAAGTGAAGTAAAGGTTTTATAATCGCCAAACTTCCATAGTTCTAGCGTGTCTAGGTGAGGAACTTCCCAAGGTTTTTTCCCGAAAAGGTCAAGTTTATATGGAATTTCAATTCCGTTAATTATCATTCGTCTAGCAATATATGGGAAGTCGAATTCTTTCCCATTATGAGCGCAAAGTAGATGATTAGGTTTGTTGAAATGTGTGTCTAGAAGATTTTTAAAGTCTTTTAAAATCTTTACTTCATCCCCGTGAAAACTGGTAACTCGAAAATTTCTAGTATCACCTTTAAGCACAAAATACCCAACAGAAATACAGACTATTTTACCAAATTCAGCCCAAATTCCTGCTCGATCGTAGAATTCTTCGGCTGAAACTTCATCTTTTCGTTGATATTTGCTTTTAAGTTCCCACAATGATTTTGTGGTATCATCAAGCTCATCATAATATTGATGCTGAGGTACGGTTTCGATATCCAAAAACAGGATGTTTTCTAAATTAATGCGCTTTATCATAATGATGAGATTTATCTCCAATGCTTCATTAAAGCTACAAAAAATTAAAATCTTTAACCATAAAACAAATGTAGCTACGATAGATTTACTTATCGCAGCTACACTTATAAATTAGTTTGTTGAAGTCCTTTAGTCAATAATATCAAACCCACAATAAGGAACTAAAACTTCTGGAATTTTAATTCCATTCTCTGTTTGGTAGTTTTCAAGAATTCCTGCCAATACACGAGGAATAGCTAAAGAGCTTCCATTTAATGTGTGTACAAGCTTGTTTTTGCCATCAGAATCTTTAAATCGAAGCTTTAATCTATTTGCTTGGAATGTTTCAAAGTTTGATACTGAAGAAATTTCCAACCATCTATCTTGTGCAGTTGAAAACACTTCAAAATCATAGGTTAGGGCAGAAGTGAAACCTAAGTCACCACCACATAATCTAAGGATTCTATAAGGTAATTCTAGTTCGCGAAGAATATCTTGCACGTGCTCTACCATACCATCTAAAGCCTTATAAGAATTATCTGGATGTTCAACGCGTACAAGCTCTACCTTGTCAAATTGGTGTAAGCGATTTAGTCCGCGAACGTGAGCGCCATAACTTCCAGCTTCTCTTCGGAAACAAGGGGTGTAGCTAGTGCAAGTAATCGGTAAATCTGAACTGTTTAATAAATCTCCTCTAAAGAGATTCGTAATTGGAACTTCAGATGTAGGAATTAAATAAAGGTCATCAACCCCTACGTGATACATTTGCCCTTCTTTGTCTGGTAATTGCCCAGTTCCGTACCCAGATGCCTCGTTTACTAAAAGTGGTACTTGGTATTCGGTGTAACCAGCTTTAGTGTTCTTATCAAGGAAGTATGTAATAAGTGCACGTTGTAAACGAGCGCCTTTTCCTTTATATACAGGGAAGCCTGCTCCGGTTACTTTAACGCCAAGTTCGAAGTCTATTAAATCGTATTTTTTTGCCAACTCCCAATGCGGTAATGCACCTTCATGAAGGGTTGGAACCTCACCTTCTTTGAAAATTTCTTCGTTGTCATTTTCATCAGTTCCAGCGGGAACCAAATCGTTTGGAATATTTGGAAGTGTATATAATAACTCTTGCAACTTTTCGGCTGCAGCAAGCATTTTTTCATTCAATTGCTTAGACGATTCTTTTAAAGCAACTGTTTTTTCTTTTAACTCATTTGCTTTTTGAACTTCTCCGCTTTGAAAAAGTTTTCCAATTTCTTTAGAATAGGAATTGCTCTGTGCCAAAACATCATCTAACTGCGCTTGTGTAGAACGGCGTTCTTCATCATAAGTCAATACATCTTCTAATGTTGAAGCAGCATCAATACCACGTTTAGCAAGTGCTTGGATATACTTTTCTTTGTTTTCGCGAATGTCGGTTACTTGTAGCATATTCTATAATATATTTTGAATTGGCTAAGTTACAACAGACTCAAAAGGTTTTCAAATGCTTTGTGGTCTTTATTTATAAAAATGAAGAATTAACTGTGATTTAGAATGGAAATAAAAGCTTCGCTTGCTAATCTAAGCTTCCATTAGCTAAATAACCTAAGGGGTTTTACGTTTAGTAAATCCTTCGGGAGAAGGTAAAATCCATTCACTATGTTTAAATGGATGCCATTTTTCAGCTGCAATGTCGATACTTGGGTCAGTAAATTGGTGAAACGGGCCATAATTCACTCGCACTTTAGCATCAAGATAAACCGCTACGTCTCTTCCTTTTTCGGCTTCAACTTGTTTAATCTTTTGGGCTAACTGCCACATGATATCAGGTTTTGTGGTAACAGAAGCTTGTTGCTTAAGCCCTAAAATGCTTTGATGGTCATAAAGCTCTCTTTTTCCATTTTCTTTGTCTTTTACATAGACATTTAGCATTCCACCTTTTGAGCGTAACATCATCCTCCAGCTTAAACGGTGCCCTTCTTCTGTCCAAAGTACATCGTCTTTAAAAAACCAATGACGCAATGGTAGCCCAAGCTGAAATAGGAAATAAATAGAAAACGCACCAACTATCAGATGCTTGTTATTAGGGATAATCACCTCGTTGGCAGTGTATAATTTTTTATTCGGAAGAAATACTCTCTGAAGTGTTTCTTTTGAGAAGAAAAACAAAGCAAAGGAAATTGACATATAAGGGAAAATTCCGATCTGAAAAACGATAGAATTAAATAGATGAAAAAACACAGATATAGCAAATCCTAATAAACGTGTGCGTTTCCAAAGCATTAACGGAACGATTAGCAAATCGAATAATATACCTGTATAAGCAATTGCCCAATGCACCCAGTTTTGCTGTAAAAAGTCGCCAATGAGCCAATAATCACTTTTACTATTCATTAAAAGCGATGCCATTGAAGCGTCAAGCCAATCGGGATAAAACTTTGCAACAGAAGCGAAAGTGTAAACTATCCAAACTTGAAGAATTAGCACTAACAATACCCAGCGAGGCATTGAAGGGGACTTTAGGGAAGGGTTTCTTTCTGCATCTATTGAAAACCATCGGTTTGCTGGCAGAAAAGCCATAATCCAACACAACAACATCATTAAATAGTAATGGTTATTGTAATTAGACTTTTGCATTAAATACACTGCAGTCCACATAATGGCATAAGCCAACATACTCAATCGGTATTTGTACCCAAGCATTACACCAATTCCGAAAATACCCATTACCACGAAGTAGAAGTACATAAAGTCTCCTTGCAGGTATTGCAGAAAATCGAAACCTATAAAATTGAAAGTAAATGGAGGCTCTACCAAAGTACGGCGAACCCAACCTGTAGCAATCGCGCCAAAAGCCTCAACCGTAATTAAAAAGCCAAACACTGCTCTAAATAGAACAAGACTAATATTGTCTATTTGTTTGAACAGGAGTTTATTCACGTTGATTTAAAAATTGTATTGCTTTTTTTTCGTCTTTTTCTATTTCTTGCCTTAACTCTTCAATTGAATCGAAAGTTTCTTCGTCTCGAATGTGTTTTAAAAATTCGATGGTAATTTCTTTCCCGTATAAGTCTTTGTTGAAGTTTAAGAAATGTGTTTCTATCGTTCTTTTTTTTCCACCAACCGTAGGATTTGTGCCAATACTGGTTATTCCAAATATTTTTTTGCCTTCAATTATAGACGCTACTACGTAAACTCCGTTTTTAGGGATGAGTTTATATTTTTCTTTTAATTTTAGGTTGGCTGTAGGGTAGTTTATGGTTCGACCTAGTGCTTTGCCTTTTTCAATTTCACCAGTTAGCATATAATTATAGCCTAAATAGCTGTTGGCAGTTTCAATATCTCCCGCATTTAAAGCATTTCTGATTTTTGTAGAGCTAATGGTTACATCATCTAATTCTTTTGCAGAAATCTCTTCAACTTCAAAACCATAAGTTAACCCAAATTCTTTTAGGTTTTCAATATTTGCTGTTCTATTTCTTCCGAAACGATGATCGTATCCTATGATTATTTTTTTGGCTTTCAGTCCGTTAACCAAAATATCTCTAACGTACTCTAAGGCAGTTAAACGTGAAAACGCATGGGTAAATTGATGGATTACCAAGTGTTCAAGTCCTGTTTTTTCAAGTAATTGAGCGCGTTCATCAATTGTATTTAACAAACTTATTTCTGAATGTTGCTGAAGTACCATCCGGGGATGCGGAAAAAATGTAAGAACAACCGAGTCTAAATCCTCTTTTTTGGCAGTTTCGACCAATCGTTTTAGGATAGCCGAATGCCCTATATGAACACCATCAAAAGTGCCAATTGTTACCACACTATGGCGGTCGCTCTTAAAAGTTGAAGCAGAGGTGTATTTCTTCAAAATTATTTTCCGTTAAAGGTATTCATAGTTATATTCATTCCAGCAAGCGCAAAAGACTCAATTGCTTTGCAACCTACTTCTAATCGTTCAGGGAGTGATTTGTTTTCTTCTTCATCCCATTCCCCTAAGACGTAGTCTATTTGTTTTCCTTTCGAGAATGCATCGCTAATTCCGAATCGGAAACGGTTGTAATTGGTGGTTTGTAGGGTGTTTTGGATGTCTTTTAATCCATTATGTCCTCCATCACTACCTTTCGTTTTAATGCGAATTGTACCGAAAGCTAAATTTAGGTCGTCGGTAATTACCAGCATATTTTCTAAGGGAATCTTTTCTTTATCAAGCCAGTAATTTACGGCTTTTCCGCTTAGATTCATAAAAGTGCTAGGTTTCAGAAAAATAAATGTTCGTCCCTTTACTTTATGTGAAGTAATATCTCCCAATTTTGCTGTTTCCCAAGTAAGTGAGTTTTTATCTGCATAAAAATCGAGTAATTTAAACCCGATATTATGACGAGTATTTGCATATTTTGGACCAATATTTCCTAGGCCTACAATAAGGAATTTTTTCATAGGATCTGTTTCTTCTGAAATAGTATTATGTTCTTTAGTTGAAAAGAACTTTTTAATAATAGAAAACATCTTTTTTAAAATCTTCGGTAAAAATAAAAAAAGCACCCTGAATTAACAGGATGCTTCTCACTTATCTTTAATAAGATTAACTTATGCTTCAGCTGGAGCTTCTTCAGCTTCAGTAGCTTCTGCACCATCTTCAGTTTCGTCTTCATCAACGTCAGCAATTGCAGTACGAGATGTTCTAACTTGACAGATAACTGTGTTTTCTGGGTGCATGATTTTGTAATTATCTGTTTTAAGAGACTTAGTGTACATTTTGTTACCAATACGCATATCAGTAATGTCTGCTTCAATAAAATCTGGAAGATTTTCTGGTAAAGCTTTCACTCTTAATTTACGAGTAACAATACGTAAAGTACCACCACTACGAACACCACGAGAGTTTCCTGTTGTACGAACTGGAATTTCCATAGTAACTTCTTTATCATCGAAGATTTGGTAAAAATCGATGTGAAGAATACGGTCTGTCACAGGGTGAAATTGGATATCCTGAAGGATAGCTTTAACTGTTTCGCCTCCTAGGTCGATTACAACTGTGTGTACGTCTGGAGTGTAAACCAAGTTTTTAAATGCAATTTCTTCTGCTGAAAAACTAATTGGTTCTTCCCCTCCGTAAACTACGCAAGGAACCATTCCAGCATTACGTAGGGCTTTAGTTGCCTTTTTGCCCACGCTTTCTCTTTTTGATCCTTTAATTGTAATAGATTTCATTTCTTTTGAAATTTGTTTATTAATAAAAACTCCCTAAAAAGCTGTTTTTTAGGGAGTGCAAAGATATGGTTTATTTTGGATTTCCGATTTAGGAATTAGGATTTTTTGAAGTAAGATCCTAAACTAATGGAAATTAAGGTAAAATCCTTGATGGCTAGAGGGTTATTATCGTTGTTGAGCCTCTATTTTTCAATTTTATAAGGTTTTAAAAGTCGAAATCTTAGCTTATAAAACATCGAAATCGTACAGAGACTACATTAAAAATTTACCGCTAATTGATTTATTAGCATTTACGCTTAACATAACATCTGCAAAAAGATTTGCACAGCTAATCACGCGTATTTTGCTATGAGGTTTTGTAGGAATTGAATCGGAAACGATTAATTCTAACATTTGAGATTTTTCAATTCGTTCGTATGCGTTTCCTGAAAGTAGTGGGTGAGTACATACAGCTCTAACACTTAGTGCGCCGCGCTCCATCATAAGGTCTGCAGCTGCAGTAAGAGTTCCAGCAGTATCTACCATATCGTCAACAAGAACTACATTCTTTCCTTTTACATCCCCAATTAATTCCATGTAAGAAATCACATTGGCTTTTTCGCGTTGTTTGTAGCAAATAACTACATCGCTTTCTAAAAACTTAGAATATGCATAAGCTCTTTTTGAGCCTCCCATATCTGGAGATGCAATTGTAAGATTTTCTAATCCTAAACTTCTTAAATACGGTAGGAATATAGTTGAAGCAAAAAGGTGATCTACAGGTTTTTCAAAAAATCCTTGAATTTGATCTGCGTGAAGGTCCATTGTGATAATTCGAGTAGCACCAGCAGTTTCAAGCATTTTAGCTACAAGTTTTGCAGCAATAGGAACACGAGGTTTGTCTTTTCTATCTTGTCGTGCCCACCCAAAATAAGGTAAAACGGCAGTAATATGTCTAGCAGAAGCGCGTTTAGCAGCATCTATCATTAATAATAGCTCCATTAAATGGTCGCTATTTGGAAAGGTTGATCCAATTAAGAACACTCGGCTTCCACGTACAGATTCCTCAAAAGAAGGTTGAAATTCTCCATCTGAATAATGAGAAGTAATCACTTTTCCTAGTGGGATACCAAAAGCATCGGCGATTTTTTTTCCAAGTTCTTCACTTTGTTTACAGGCAAAAATTTTCGGGGTTGGAGCAATATTTGGCATAAGGCAGATTATTGGTTTTGGTGCAAAGGTAAAAATTAATCGATAGTCACTTTGATAATTTGCCCTTTATCGAAACAAAAAAATCAATTCAGATTCACTCAAAATAATGTGTTGAGAAGAATTTAAGTTTATTTAAAATGAGAAATAAGAGCTTGCCGGTGAATTTTGTATTGAAGGGTAGTAAATTAAAACTGAAATTTTATTTTAAATACGCCGATTAAATAATGAATATTTTCCAATTATTTACTTATTTTTGCATCCCCAATTGCTCGAGTGGCGGAATTGGTAGACGCGTTGGATTCAAAATCCAATGTCGCAAGACGTGCGGGTTCGATTCCCGCCTCGAGTACAAATAATTCCTTAGAACGCCCTATTTACAATACTTTGTAGGTAGGGCGTTTTTATTTGTCCCCACATAGTCCCCACATTTGAGTAAAACCTAATAAGTTGAGGTATTATTTTAATCTTTAAAGCTCAATTATACCCAACAGCAATAACGCAAAACTCATAAGGCCAAAAAAGATAAACAGAGCAAACGAAAATTTTAATCCGTTTTTAATGGTGGTTTTATTGGTTCCGGAAAACATATTGTTTTGTTTAAATTAGTAACTGGATAGTTCAAACACCTATTAATCAAATAGATACCCCCCCTATTAATTTTTTAATTGAGTAAAAACTAAAGATAATAGCGATGTACAGCGTTAGTAATACTCAAAGTTTTTTACCCCTTACCCCTTAAGATAAACGACGTAAATAAACAGGGTTGGTATCTTGTTTCTTTCCGTTAATCTTTTCTAAGGACTTACTCCAGTTTGAAAGGTAATTTTCAAAGGAAATTATATTTACATCTTTGAAATCTTTTTGATTAAATTTATTAATGCAAAAATTCCATTCTGCCGGAGGTAGATTGTATTTTCTTTTTAAATTTTTAATCTCTTCTAAAAAGTTAATGTTTAAAAAATCAAAGTGAGTGAGCTCTCTCTCATCTTTTTTATATTCTTTTTTATAGTCTTTTCTATAATGTTTCGACTTTACAACTATAGGGTGTAAATCTTTAGTAATAGAGGTATTAATGTTTTCAGCTATAGGGTGTAATTCTTTAAGAACAGAGGTATTAATGTTTATTATACGATAGTTGCCCATAGATTGATCAACATAACAATTAATAAAACCTTTACTCAGTAAATTATTTATAATTTTTGAAATTCTACCTCTTGATAAATTGAGCACTTGAGCGAAGTATTTATTTGTAGCAAAACAGCCTTTATCGTTATCTAAATGTAAAATTATACTCAGAACTAAAATTTCAGAAGTCGTGAGTTCCTTATTTGTAAGGATATTTAAAGGGAGCCATATACCTTTAAAATCTCTATTGTAAACTTTGTCTTTATTCATTGAATAGTTTATTTTTACAATTGTATCAACTTGCCAGTTTATACAATCATTTTGAACAAATTAGGGAGCTGTTTTAGGCTCCCTTTTTTATTCTTAGTAAGTATTTATGTTCTTGAAGTATAGCGGTCTGTAATCTCTTTTGTACTGGATAGAAATTCGGGAATATATCCAATACAAAAGTATTCCAACTATTTATTGATTGAGCTACAATAAAGTGTTGAGGGTTTTCAAAATCTTTGCCTTTGCGGTTCTTTTGTTCCAGTCTTACAAATTGTGCCAAATTGCCCTCAAATACATAAGGAAATAGAGTATTTGCAAGGCCGGACTTTTTACACCTTTTCCAGTTAGTGTCATTTCTTAAATAGATCCAGTACTCAAAAAAACGGCTCCGGTCGTGAAAACCATTATCGTTTTCAATTCTCAATATCTTTGTGAAGAGTTTACAATCATTAAGAATATCGGTATTTATTAACTCAAATTCTTTTATGGGTTCTTTTGATGTACCTTTTTTAAGAGCGTATATCCCTCTGTAGTATCTTAAATTGCCAGTTTGCATAACACTATTTATTTGAGTTATACAAAACCTCGTTAATTTCTTTGCGACTAAAGTAAGTGCGGTTGCCTATTTTGTAGTGTTTTAATATTCCTTTATTACACCATTCGTGTAAAGTTGGATAGGCAATTTGTAGTAGGGTTGCGGTTTGTTCTCTTGTTAACCAGTCCTCAGGTTCTTTTAAAGTAAACTTTTCCTTAAGTTCTTGTAATTCGTACTCTATAGGCTTTAAAAGTTCTTGGAGCTGTTCTGGGGTTGCAATAGTGATACTCATATCTCAAATGTTTTAAATTATCTGAGGTAAAAGTATGTAGCTATAAAGGTCTAAATAGTAGGGTAATAATAGTGTTTACCCTACTGTTTTATTGTTCCTTATAAATTCCGATAAGAGTGAGTTAAATTTTACTTTTCTGTTTTCCTTATTACCGATTAAGTAGAGAGATTTTATTTTAGCATCATTAAGAGTGATTTTAATTTTAAAGTCCTTTAATTTCTCTTTTGTGATTTTATCAATAATAAAACTATTGTAGTATTCTGCAAATTCTCTCATTTGCCCCTCTTTTATGCTGTAATCCATTTCAACTAAATCAATTGATTTGCCAGTGTCGTAAAATTGTCTAAAAACATATTCAACAGCTGTTTTAGGGTATTTGTCTTTACTTATGAATTTATAAAAAAGAAACTCAAAGAACATTTGACTGGGTGCATCTTTAAAAATTTTATCATTATAATTTAGTGATCCGTTAATTTCATTTTGAATAATCTCTCTTAATTGTATCAATTGGTTATAATTGAAAACTGAATAAGCATTTTGTGCCCAATGTTCAAAGGTTGTTGTTGGTTGAGCCAATAATAAATGGTTAATATCTCGCAATCTATTTTGTATTTCACTATTAACGTATATTATAAGCTCTTGTAATCTTATTGATGTAGTTACTTTAACCCGATCCGGTATTTCGGCAATAGCCAATAAATCACTTTGTAGTTCGTGTCTTTTAGGTTTATTAATGCCAGTATTCATTTTGAACAATTATATGTTAAATACTCAAATGTATTTTTTAAAATCCATAAAACTAAAAAACATTTTCTCTCCATTAATCATTTCAATTTCAGCATTAAGAAAATCAAAACATTTTTTTTGTGTTTCGAACTGAGGTAAAAGGTTTAAATATGTATTATAAAACCCTTTAGTTGTAGTTAGATCATTCATTTGTTCCGGTTTTAATTAATTTCAGTTTTGCGGTTTTATTCTTTTTATGTTCTTGGTCTTGCCAAAAGTTATTTAAAACCTCAGCGTTATCCATTGCCGTTTTACCGATATACTTTAAAAACATTTTCTCCGTAGTGTGTCCAGTTATTGCCATTAATACGGGGGTTGGTAGTTTTCCGTAATGATTGGTTGCAAATGAACGTCTGCAAATGTGAGTACTAACTAATTCATACTTTGGATACATTCCCTTTAATTTACGCCACACCTTTTTTTTAACCTCAGTTCTTTTTGAGCCCTCAACAAGTTGTACCATTTTAACCTCTTTGCAAACTTTTTTAATGTAGTCATTAAAACGTTGGTCTGAAATTGGTCGGGGGAATTGGCCGTTTAATTTGTCTAAAATACTTAACACTTGAGGGTGTAAAGGGAGTACAATTTTTTGTTGTGTCTTTTGAGCTGTATATTCTATAAAACCATTGTGAATATTCTCATTTGTAAACTTTAATAAATCACTTACACGTGCTCCAGTCCATACTCCAATAATTAACCAATCACGTGCATTGTCTAAATAAGGTTTTTCGCTAAAGTCGTGTTTAAAAATGGTTTCAATTTCACTTTCTGTAAGTGTTACAAAGGTTGTTTTTTCTTTAGGCTCTCTAAACTCTTTTTTATCAATATCATCACTAATCTTTAGGCCGTACTCCCTTGCACTCTTTACAATGGTTTTAACGTATTTTAAATATCGGCCGGTTGTATTGTAGTTTAAGAGTTGTATGTTATGTAGAAAATAAATAAAATCCTTGTGAAAGGTCATATTAACATCTGATACCTTAAGTCTTTTCTTTTGGTGTTTTTCAAACTCTTTTAGTTTGTTAATGATTATTTGATACTTTTCAATTGTTTTAGGTTCCACACCAGTTTTGCCGTTCGGTTGTATTTTGTTGCCTAAAGTCTTAATGAAGTATTCAGAATAATCTATTAGATAATTAAAGTCTGTATTCTCGTCTTGCTCAAAAAAGCTATCAATTGTAGTTTTTAGCCATTCACTATTTATTAGTTGGCCGGTTGTATAGCTATTATTAAATGAATTTAAGATATGGTTTCTTAAATTGTTGAGGTCGTTTTGAATATTTACTTTTTCGGGAAAGTCGGCAACTTGTTTTACAGCTCCTTTTTTTTCATTCCAATACTTAGTATCAATTAATAGCTCAGTTGACTTTGTGAGGTCGTATTTTCGGCCGTGTCGTAATCTTAAAAGTATAGTACTGGGGTTTCCTTTTCCTTTAGTGAAGTATCTTATTGTTGCCATATCAAAAAATCATTATTGAATACCTCAAATATAGTGAATATTAAAATCTGTCCCCACATAGTCCCCACATTTTGCGTATTTATACTTACTTTAAGATACTTTGTCTTACTTTACTATTTTTTAAATAGCTCCCTTAGTAGTTGTAAATAAAGGGATTGAGGCCGTTTTTAGCGAGTTTAAGAAACTCTTTAAATTCGAGGGGTTGTTTTCCCGCCTCGAGTACTGTAAAAGCTCTAACAGCAATGTTGGAGCTTTTTTTATTTCGGTTAATTTAGATTTAGAGTGTAGGTTTTCAGGAGGGATCGGCTGCCTAGAATACTATTTACGTTAGTTGAAGTACAAAGTTTTTTTATTGCTAAAATTTTCTTGCTTTAAAATTTATTATTGTGAGTACTTCAATAATGTTCTAAAACAGTTTTTTCAAAAAAAAACAATTAATTGATTTTTAATATAGTAGTGACCTCTATAAGTTTATTCTATAGCCGTTGATAGTGTTTGAGCCTTTGTTATTTCAACGTTAAAAACCTCTTTAAATTTTTGGATAAAAACTTCATACAGTTGGTTTTCGTCTACTTTCCCATTTATTTCAATATTCATGGAAGTTACGCCTTTGTCTGTAATTCCACAGGGAACAATGTTTTTAAAATAAGATAAATCGGTGTTAACATTCAAAGCGAGTCCGTGAATGGTTACCCATCGGCTACATCGAACGCCGATTGCACAAATTTTACGTGCTCGATACGTTTCAGGTTCTATCCAAACTCCTGTGTATCCTTTAAGTCTTTCCCCTTTAATTCCGTATTCCTGAAGCGTTTGAATAACAGCTTCTTCTAGATTTCTAAGGTAGAGGTGAATACTGCTTCCAAATTTTTCTAAATCCAAAATCGGATAGGCTACAAGTTGTCCCGGCCCGTGATAGGTAATATCGCCCCCACGATTCGTGGCATAAAATTCAATTCCGTTTTTTTCGAGCTCTTCTTTTCTGAATAATAAATTCTCTGGATGCCCGCTTTTCCCTAGGGTATAAACGTGTGGATGCTGACAAATTAACAAAGTATTTTCAACTTCATCCGACTCATTTGAGCTAGCTTTCTTCGATACCGCCGTTTTTAATAATTCTTCCTGAATATCCCACGCATCTTTATAAGCAATGGTGCCCAAATTTTTTAATTTAACTTGATTCATAGCCTTAATAATGGTTAAACTACATTGAAGAATTTAGAAATTAAGCTTTTTTAGCCTGAGCAGCTCTCCAAGTGTTAATTCCGTATCCCGGAATCGTTTGTTTTTCACTGTGGTAAGAAGATCGGATCATCGGTCCGCTTTCCACATAATCAAATCCCATTTTATATCCTTCATCTCGAAGCTGAAGAAACTCTTCAGGCGTTACAAATCGTTGAACAGGTAAGTGTTTTTGTGACGGTCTTAAATATTGACCAATGGTAATAATATCACATCCCACTGATCTAAGATCGCGCATGGTTTCTAAAATTTCATCAAATTCTTCTCCTAATCCTAGCATAATTCCAGATTTGGTGCGCATTCCATTTTCTTTTAGATATTTAAGTACAAAAAGGCTTCGGTCGTATTTAGATTGAGGACGAACACTCGGAGATAAACGTCGAACGGTTTCTTGATTATGAGACACCACAGTAGGCGCTTCATCCACAATTCTTTGAATATTTTCCTCAACTCCTTTAAAATCTGGAATCAAAGTTTCCAAAGTTAGATTGGGGTTCATTCTTTTTACAACGCGAATGGTGTTTGCCCAAGCTGTTGATCCGCAATCTTCTAATTCATCCCTATCAACCGAAGTAATTACAGCGTGTTTTATTTTCATTTTTAAAATGGCTTCTGCCACGCGTTTGGGTTCTCCAATATCTATTGCATCGGGACGACCAGTATTTACATTACAAAATTTGCAAGCTCGTGTACAGGTGTTTCCAAGAATCATAAAACTCGCTGTACCCGCATTCCAGCATTCGCCGATATTCGGGCAACCTCCACTTTGACAAATGGTGTGTAGTTTATTGTCGTTTACAATACCTCGAACTTTAGTGAAGTTTTCTCCAGAAGGAAATTTTACTTTTAACCAAACTGGCTTTCTTTTAAATTTCAAAGCTTGTTCTCCTTCTTCTTTAGAGTCCTTTAGTTGATCTTTAATGGAATTAGGTGATGTACTCATTTCAATTTTTATTTTCGGGCTAAATTAATGTATCTAGATTGAATTCTTCCCAAAAAATTAAACAGATTTTCCGTAAGAGTTTTTACCTGAACCAATAAATAAATTGGCAATCACATTAAAAGAACTACTTCCAATATGTGAAAATGATATTTCTAAAACTACAAACGGCTAAAACAATAGTGGAGGCCATAGCTAGTCAACATTTCGTTTTTTCACCAATAATGAAAATACAACTATAAGTGTTTTTTATAAATACAGCTTTTAATACTTATAGATATACGAAAACACTGAAATAATTATCATTTATAGACTAATCTTCTGGCTATAAGAATAAAAAAATCCTCAGAAAGAATCTGAGGATTTTAATTATGTTGAAAATCGAATTTCTAAAAATTCAATTTATTTTTTGATTACTCTTTTAGTTATCATTCCTTCAGCAGAACGAATTACTAAGATGTAGTTGCCAGTCGAAAGATTACTTACTGAAACTTTTGTTGATTTTCCGTTTAATTTTCCAGTAGAAACCAAAGCTCCAGAAATGTTATAAACTTGGTATGAATCTAATTCTAGTGTAGAAGAAACTGTAAATTCAGAATCAAAAACAGTAGGATATACGCTTACTGCAGTTGCATCAAAATTGTTGTTTTGCACTCCTAATACTGAATTTAAAACAGGGTATCCGTCGTTAACGCTTGAATCGATAGACCAAGGTGCTTCAGTAGAACCTGCGTTTAATAAACTTACTGTTTCAGTAGACTTCATTTCGGCTGTAGAAAGTGCAGTAATGTCTGGAGTAACTGGAGGTCCTGGAATAAAACCTACACCTTCTGTCATTTCAGAAGTTTCAGTATCAAAATACAAGTTTTCAACTACTATTTGACCAAATAATCCAATTGATCCACCTGCATAATTAGGCGCTGATACTGTTCCAGTAGAATATGCATTTTTGATTATTAATGCATTGTCTCCACCACCAATAAGACCACCTGCGCGTTCTTCGTTAGCAACCACATTAGATCTTGAATAACTGTTGTCTATTGTGCTAGTTCCTCCAAATCCAAAAGGATAAGAACCAACTAATCCACCTGATAGAAAATCTGCTGTTACCGTACCCTCAGAGTAGCATTCAATTACAGCAGAAACATCAAAACCTGTCCCAGCAAGACCACCTACTTGGGCAAATCCAGTTACATTACCAATTGCATGACTTTTAGTGATAGTAGAGTTAGTTAAAAATCCACCAACCAATCCGCCAGTCGTATATTGTCCAGTTACGTTTACGTTAATTGCGCTACAATTTGAAACTGACCCATTATCGTAAAGGTTGGCTACTAAAGCTCCTGTATTATCATCGCCAATAACATTTGCAGTGTCAAGGTGGATATTTGAAAAAGAAGCGCTTTGAGTATGTCCAAAAAGACCAGCCATTTCACTTTCTGGCATATTAACCCACAAATTGCTTATAATGTGGTTGTTTCCTTCTACAGTTGCAGAAAAAGGGATTTCAAATTTAACGCCAATTGGAGTCCATAGATTACCGTCCAAATTGATGTCTGCACCAATAATAATAGTTTTACTACTAAAAGAGTTTCCGTCTGCAACCAATTGAGCTAAACCAGCTAATTCTTCGGCAGTAGAAAGTGTAAATTCATCTTGTGCAGAATTGTACCAACTTGTATCAGCAAGATCGCTCCAGGATGTTGTAGGATAAGTTTGTGCTTCGGCAACAGTTGTGAATGCCAAAAATAAGACTAAAAAGATTTGTAATTTTTTCATCATTTAAATTAAGGGGTTTTCCACAAATCTATTATAAAAATGACAATCTCAAATTTTTTAAAAAGCTGTAATGGTAAGTGATGACACGGGTTTCATTAGTATTTTGATAAATAATAAATACTATTAATAGCAAAAGTGTTAAAAAGTAATTAGTGGTATTAAAAACAGAGCGTAATGTATAGAATGATGTAATTGAAAAATAAATCTATTTTCTTTTAAGAATTTATGAAATCAACTATTAAACACCTAGAATTAGTAAATATATCTTAGTATTTGAGTTGAAAACATAAGCGAATTCTTCTACATTATCTCTATATTTGGCGTAATACCATAATCAATACCCCCAATGTCAGATTTTTGGCTTTATTTTAATCTAGGTCTAAACCATGTTTTAGATTGGAGAGCGTACGACCACGTTCTATTTTTAATTGTACTTAGTGCAGCTTATACATTTTCCTCTTGGAAAAGGCTGCTAATTTTGGTTACTCTATTTACCATAGGGCACACGCTATCGTTAGTACTAGTGAACTATAACGTGATAAATGTTTCAAGTAGTGTTATTGAATTTTTAATTCCGATAACTATTTTGGTGGCTGCTATATATAATTTGATTACTGCCAAAAAGCATAAGAAAAACGATAAAATGAGTGTTTTTTATGTGCTTACGGTATTTTTCGGATTAATACACGGATTGGGCTTTGCATCATTCTTTACCGCATTAGAAAGTGAAGGAAAACTACTTCCATTATTACAATTTGCCTTAGGTATTGAGGCGGCTCAAATAATAGTTGTAATAGTCTTGTTGATTTTTGCGTTTATTTTTCAAAGTATTTTCCGCTTCAATAAACGTGATTGGATTTTGGTTTTATCTTCAATTGTAATAGGAATGGTAATCCCGATGCTGGTTGATAATTGGATTTTTTAATAGAAGGGACGCAGGACTAAAGATAAACAGGAAGTAAAATAGAAGTAAAACTTGACGTTTTCAAAATTCAAAGGTGAAGTAGATTCACATTTAATACAGCACTTTTCTTAACTGATAACCTTCTCGCTCTTCGGTTCTTTTTGCAACAACTTAACACTATTTTTTTTGGTAGTAGTGTAACTTCCTGCTAATTTCGCTATCTATTTAAATGTATGAAAGACAGTAAACAACGTAAATACGATATTGCCTATTTAAGGATGGCAAGAGAGTGGAGTAAGTTATCTTATTGTAAGCGTAAACAAGTTGGTGCGCTTATTGTTAAAGATAAGATGATTATTAGCGATGGCTACAATGGTACTCCAACAGGTTTTGAAAATTGTTGTGAAGATGATGAAGGCTTAACAAAATGGTACGTGTTACACGCCGAAGCTAATGCAATTTTAAAAGTAGCTTCAAGTACACAGTCGTGTGAAGGTGCAACGTTATATATTACTATGTCGCCATGTAAAGAATGTAGCAAATTAGTTCACCAAGCAGGTATAACAAGAGTAGTATATTTAAATGAGTATAAAGATAATGCTGGCATAGCTTTTTTAGAGAAAGCTGGAATTAGCATTCAACATATTCCAGATTTGGAAACAGAATAATGACAGACAATAATCCCACAAATTTTAGTAAACACAAAAAATACTTACCACTGTGGGTTGGATTAGCACTTGCTATTGGCGTATTTATTGGTTCAAAATTCAATTTTGAAGACAAAACTGAAAAAATATTCGCAACTAGTTCAAAAAAGGATAAACTAAACAGACTTATAGACTACATCGACTACGAATATGTAGATAATGTAAACACAGACAGTATTGTTGATGTTACAGTAAATGGAATCCTTGAAAACCTTGACCCTCATTCGGTTTATATTCCGAAGAAAAGCTACGCACACACTGCCGATGATATGCGTGGTGCCTTTACAGGGATAGGTGTTAGTTTTTATATCTATAAAGACACTATAGCTGTTATAAGATCAATTACAGGAGGGCCAGCTGAAAAAGCGGGTATCAAAGGTGGTGATCGTATTCTCTATGCCGATGGTAAAAAACTCTTTGGCGAATTAATTAATCGCGACAGTATATCTAGTTATTTAAAAGGGGAAATTAACAGCAAAGTCGCATTAGATGTTTATCGTCCAAGTGAAAAGAAAATACTCGATATAACTGTACGAAGAAATAAAGTGCCACTTATAAGTGTTGATGCTTCGTATAAAATAACAGATGATTTAGGCTATATAAAACTCAACCGTTTTTCTGAAACTACTTACAAAGAGTTTGAAGGAGCTTTAGAAAAATTAAAAGAAGACGGCGTATCTAAATTGGTTTTAGACCTTCGTGATAACCCTGGTGGGTATATTTCTACTGCAGAAAGAGTTGTAGATGAGTTCTTAGAAAACAACAAGCTTATTCTTATCACAAAAAATAAAAGTGGTGATATAAACAAAACCTACGCTTCCCGTCGTGGCGAATTTCATCACGCAAAAATTTATGTTCTAATTAATGAAAACTCAGCTTCGGCAAGTGAAATTGTAGCTGGTGCACTCCAAGACAATGATAAAGGTATTATTGTGGGGAGAAGATCGTTTGGAAAAGGCTTGGTGCAGCGAGAAATGTCGTTAGGCGATGGAAGTGCAGTACGACTAACAATTGCGCGCTATTACACTCCTACTGGCCGTTCCATACAGCGTCCTTATGGCAATGGGAATGATAATTACTATAGCGATTATGAAAAACGCTACCGAAATGGCGAGTTGATCCATTTAGACAGTATTAAAGTTGCCGATTCTTTAAAGTATACGACTCCTAAAGGAAAGGTTGTTTATGGAGGAGGAGGAATAATACCAGATGTGTTTGTTCCTAAAGATACAAGTGTTGAAAATGAAACCCTGCAATACGTTTCAAAAAGTGGATTTATGAGTTATTTTATTTTTGAATATCTCGAAAAGAACAGAGCTCAATTTGAAGGAATGAACTTTGAAGATTTCAGAAATAATTATCAAGCTGATGATAGTTTATCTACTGAATTTATTGAATACGCTCGACTTAACGAAGCTCAGATAGATTTGTCTAATTATACCGAAGAGCTAAAAAGATTATTGAAAGCAAATATTGCGCAACAGTTGTATGGTCCTAATCAATTTGAGATTATTCTCAATGAAGCAGATCCTATGCTACTTAAAGTATTGGAGTTAGAAGCAGCTGCTAATTCTTCAGAAAAAGAAGAGTAAGATTATCTTTTTACCTTAGAAGCTATCTTCTTAGATATCAATAATATTCCAAGTAAGATAAAAGAGCACATTCCAGCTAATATACCGAATACCGCAACTGAGCTATCTCCCACAAGGATGTTGTCAAACTCTAATTTTGTAGCGTTAAAAATTATCAAGGCAAATGATAAAGCCATCAAGATGTAGATAAATACTTTCATAGTAATATTTTATTGAATTCAGTTTTTCAATAGTATCCGATTAAATTTTAATTGAATAACAATTGAATGTTTGAAGTAAAAAGTTTTACTGCAATTGCTAGCAAAATTACACCAAAAACCTTTTGAATCACAGCAATTCCGTTTTTTCCCAAAAAGCGTTGCAGTTTTCCTGAAGTTTTTAGCACGGTATAGATAATTACTATGTTTACTACTATAGCTACTATAATATTTTGAATTTCATATTCTGCACGTAATGAAAGAAGTGTAGTTAAACTTCCAGGTCCAGCTAATAATGGAAATGCTAGTGGAAATACTGATGCCATATCGGGATTTGTATCTCCTTCTTTAAAAAGAGTTACCCCTAATATCATCTCTAAAGCAATAAAAAAGAGAATTAATGCACCTGCAACAGCGAACTCATTAACGTTAACGCCAATAAGTTTTAGAATGCTCTCTCCAAGAAAGAGGAACAAAATCATTACAATAGCTGCAATTAATGATGCTTTCGCAGAATTAATATGTCCTGCTTTTTCACGTAAGCCAATAATAATTGGAATGCTTCCAATAATATCGATTACAGCAAAAAGAACCATAGTGGCCGTTAGTATCTCCTTAAAATTTAATAGCATAGCGAAATTTTTCAGGCGGCAAAAGTAAGTTTTATGTTTGGTCTAATAAAATAAATAAACAATAAAATAAAAAGTTTTTTTAAGGCTATAAAGTATTGACTGTTAATGCGTAATAATTAAATTAGGATAAATGTAAAGTTAGTGAATGATATCCGCCTAAATCCTCAAATTCTATTAAGCTACAGTTGATATGTGTGTTAGTAGTAAAAAAAATAGCATTTGAATTTTAAAAATTGAGTCATCCAAGTGATTTTATACTGATAGGTGTAAAATTGTATCGAAGTAGTATATTTGCAAAATGTTTCAACTAGGCAAAACAATAGTATCCGAAGACATTATCAAGAAAGATTTTGTCTGTAACCTCAACGCTTGCAAAGGTGCTTGCTGTATTGAAGGGGAGGCGGGAGCGCCCCTAAATGAGGAAGAAGTACAAATTTTAAAAGACATATACCCTAAGGTGAAACCATTCCTTCGCCCTGAAGGAATTGCATCCATAGAAAAGCAAGGCACTCACGTAGTATCCGATTTAGACGAACTAGAAACTCCTCTTGTAGATGGGAAGGAGTGTGTTTATGTAACTTTTACCGATAAAGGTATTGCAAGTTGCGGAATCGAAGACGCTTATAATGCAGGAGAAATAGATTTTAAAAAACCTATTTCTTGTCATTTATACCCAATACGCGTTCAGGAGTACAGCGAGTTTTCTGCAGTAAATTACCACCGTTGGCCAATTTGTGATGACGCTTGTACATTAGGAAAAGAACTTCAAGTACCAGTTTATAAGTTTACAAAAGATGCTCTTATCAGAAAATTTGGCGAAAATTGGTATGCCGAATTAGAAAAAGTGGCTTCTGAGTTATAGGGGTTTCCCCCATTTTTCGTATATTCTAATTATATTTAATTGGCTTTGTTTAACTTAGCTTCTGAAATCCTTTTTTTCTGCAATTAAAATTTAGAATTATGAAAAAATATATAGTAGCACTTTTTGTACTGGGTACACTTATAGCGTGCAAAGACAATCCTGTGAGCAAAAAAGTAAAAGAAACAAGAGAATCGGTTTCCAATACTACAAATGCTGTGAAAGAAATGACCAAAATGCAGGACGATATTAAAGAACTGCAAGAAATTACTCCACTTACTAACGAAGACTTTAAGAATTGGCTTCCAGACCAAGTTGATGGTATGAAGCGTATAAGCTATAAAGCTGGTCAAACTGGGATGATGGGAATTTCATCTATTGAAGCTACATATGCTAATGAAGATAAGTCTAAAAAGTTTAGCTTTAATATTATCGATGGAGCAGGTCAAATGGGTGCAGCTGCAACAGCAGGTATGAGAATGGTAATGACTCAAGATTTTGAAGAAGAAGATGAAAATGGCTTTAAAAGAACCACTACTAAAAGAGGAACTAAAGCTATTGAAGAATATAGAACTAGAGATAATAGAAGTAAAATTCAGCTTATGGAAGGCAATCGTTTCTATATAGATGCTACTGGAACTAATATGGATCTCGATGAAACTTGGGATGCTATTGATGAATTAGATATAGACGACTTAGGATAATACAACTTAAAACAAAATTAAAAAGGGCTAAAAGCAGTAGTGTTTTCAGCCCTTTTTGTGTTTTGGAACATATGTTATCAGGTTTGTTACAATAGTGTTATACCCCACAAAATGATTACCTTAAATTTGAATATATAATTATTGAATATTAAACAAAAGTGAGGAGATTGTTTAATGTTAAATATGTAAGGCCGTGATATCGCGGCCTTTTTTTTGTGGTATATTGATTGAAGTAAGATTTGTATAAAAAATTTCAGAACTCAATAGCTCTCAAGTCATTTCATTATATTTACCGCATGCGTAATTTTCTTCTCATTTTAATTTTATTTGTTACTACAGCGAGCTTTTCGCAGAGCGATGCTTTGGCAAAAAATTACTTTGAACAAGGCGAATTTGAAAAAGCACTTCGCATCTACGAAAAGTTAAGCGAGCAAAACCCCTACCGAATGGATTTCTTTTTGGGAATGGTGGAAGCAAATCAACAACTCGAGAATTTCTCGAAAGTTGAATCCCTATTAAATGAAAAGCTAAACGGAAGTCGAAATTATCCTCAGCTTTATGTAGAATTAGGGTATAATTATTCACTTCAAAATAAAACAGAATTAGCTGTCGAAAACTACAATAAAGCCATTGAAACATTAGACCTAAACCCAAACTTCGCTTATAATGTGGGTGCGGCATTTCAAAAATATAGCTTATTAGACGAAGCTGTTACAACCTATGAAAAGGGAATGAGCTTAAACGATAAAATGGATTTTCATACGCAGTTGGCGAGAATCTATGGGGAGCAAGGGCAACTCGAAAAAATGTTTGACAGCTATATTAAGATTATTGAGAGAAACTTAAGCTTTAAGTCATCAGCACAACGCTATTTTAGTCAGTATATAACTGAAGATTCAAACAACGAAGCAAATCAAATTCTTAGAAGAATTCTTCTTCAGCGTTCACAACAAAACCCAGATGTACTTTACAACGAATTGTTGAGCTGGTTGTTCATTCAACAAAAAGAATACAAAAAAGCTTTTGTTCAGGAAAAAGCAATCTACAAACGTTTAGGCGCGGAATTACGTGGTATTACAGAGTTAGCCTATATTGCAATAGCAGATGAAGATTATGTTTCGGGTAGAGAAATAGTAAGTTATTTAATCGAAAATTCCTTTACACCTCAAAGTAGATTACAAGGCAATCAAATTTTAATGCAAATGGAAGTCAAAACTGCCACTCCAAAAGAATATGCCGACATAGAGAAAAAGTTTGAAAGTTTATTAGAAGAGTTTGGAAGAGGGCGAGAAACGTATTTATTGCAAATAGACTACAACCATTTTTTAGCTTTTCAGAATAACAAAAAAGGACAGGCAATCAAAAACCTAAAAGCCTTAGCTAAGGAGCCGTTATCTGCTTACCAAGAAGCGAGAGTAAAAATGGAACTTGCAGATATTTTGGTGTTCGACGAAAAGTTCAACGAAGCCTTGATTTACTATTCTCAAATTCAGAAAAAAGTTCAGAGCGATGTTCTTGCACAAGAAGCAAGATTTAAAGTGGCGCGCACTAGTTACTTTAAAGGCGATTTTGATTGGGCTCAAGTGCAGTTGGATGTTTTAAAAAAATCTACATCACAACTAATAGCTAATGACGCTATGGAGCTTAGCTTATTAATAAGCGATAATACTATTGAAGATTCTACTCAAACTGCCCTAAAAAAATATGCTCGTGCAGATCTTTTGGCTTTTCAAGATAAAAACTCCGAAGCTATTTCAGTTTTAGACGATATTTTAACCAACCATAAAGGTGAAAAAATTGAAGATGAAGCTCTTTTTAAACAAGGTAAAATCTTTGAAAAGATAGGGGAGTACTCTAAAGCAGAAAGCAACTACTTGAAAATAATAGAATTTTATAGCGATGATATTTTAGCCGATGACGCTCATTATCACTTAGCAAAAATTTATGAAGAGAAATTAGATTTACCTGTGAAGGCAAAAGAACATTACGAAGCAATAATTTTTAATTATGCCGACAGCATTTATTTTATTGAAGCTAGAAAAAAATATAGAACTTTGCGCGGTGATGCGATAAACTAATATCAATCAAAATTCAATACTCAATATTCCAATGCTTTTGAAGAAGGTATAGGGATTTAGACTCTTATAATATTTAAATATGTATATATATAACGTTACAATGAATGTAGAAGAAATTATCCACGACATTTGGTTACAGTGGATGTTGTCTGATTACATTCCAGCAATGCTAGCCACAGGTAAATTCAGTAAAGCACTTATGACTCGTGTTGTTGTTGAAGAAGAAATGGGAGGGAAAACCTATTCGGTTCAATACACTACAGATAGTAAAGAAACACTTGAGAAATATTTTGCTGAAAATGCCGAAGAACTTCGCGGTAAAAGCTTACCTTTTGAAGGGAAAGTTGTTTCATTCCGCACCGAACTTGAGGTAATAGGTGAAGCACATAATGAGCTTTTCAGAAAAAATTAATTTTGTTGTGTTTGTGGGGAAAACCTTTTCAGTTTTTTACAGTTAAACATCCTTTTAAAGGTTATGAATGAAGAAAAAATCAAAGAACCAAAAAGAAGCTAATACAACCGGAGCAGTTCGCGCCAAAAAACACCTGGGGCAACACTTTTTAAAAGACGAAGCTATTGCCGAAAAAATCGGGGATACACTTACGCTTGAAGGTTACAAAAACATTTTGGAAATTGGCCCTGGAATGGGAGTTCTCACCAAATATTTAATAAATAAAGACGCTGAGGTTATAGCTATGGACCTCGACGCCGAATCTATTGTTTATTTAAAAGAAAATTACAAAAACAAAAATCTCAAAATTGTTGAAGCAGATTTTTTGAAATACGATCTTTCAGAATTATTCAATGATGAACAATTTGGCATAACAGGTAACTTCCCGTATAACATTTCAACTCAAATTGTATTTAAAATGTTGGAATGGAAAGAGCAAATTCCAGAGTTTACGGGAATGTTTCAAAAAGAAGTTGCACAACGTATCTGCGAGAAAGAAGGAAGTAAGGCTTATGGAATACTTTCGGTTTTAACGCAGGCATTTTATGATGCCGAATATCTTTTTACAGTGCCTCCTACAGTATTTAATCCACCTCCAAAAGTAGACAGTGGTGTACTGCGATTAAAACGGAAAGAAGATTATTCCATTCCATGTGATGAAAAAATGCTTTATAAAGTAGTGAAAACTGCTTTCCAACAACGTAGAAAAACGCTTCGAAATAGTTTAAAATCTTTTAATATTTCTGATAAACTAAAAGAAGACACTATCTTTGGCCAGCGTCCAGAACAACTTTCTGTTTCACAATTTATAACTCTTACAAAAAAACTGGAGAATGATGCAATTTCAACTGACTAATGAATTTATTGAGCAGGTTGAACAGCTAATTGCCAATAACGATGGCGAGCAGCTAAAAGCATTATTAAATGAATTTCACTTTGCCGATATAGCAGAGCTTCTACACGAGTTAGACACCGAAGAAGCAACTTATATCGTAAAGCTATTAGATAGTGAAGTAACTAGTGAAATCTTAATCGAACTAGATGAAGATTTTAGAGAGCGAATATTAGATAATCTTTCGCCTTCAGAGATTGCAGATGAGCTTGAAGAAATGGACACCGATGATGCTGCCGATATTATCGCAGAACTCGATGACGATATTCAAAAGCAAGTAATTCGGCATATCGAAGACGAAGAACACGCCGCTGATATTGTAGACCTTCTGCGTTACGATGAGGATACAGCAGGGGGATTAATGGCAAAGGAGTTAGTAAGCGTTAAAGAAACTTGGACAGTAGCAGGATGTGTACGCGAAATGCGCCGTCAAGCCGAAAATGTTACTCGAGTTCATTCTATTTATGTTACTGATAAAGAAGGAAGGCTAAAAGGAAGACTTTCTTTAAAAGATTTACTTACTGCGCCAGGAAGAGCACATATAAGCGAGGTTTATATCCCAAAGGTGGATTACGTAAGAGTTAACACCGAAGCCGATGAAGTTGCTCGTATTATGCAGAAATACGATTTGGAAGCGATTCCTGTTGTTGATGAAGACGGTATTCTTGTAGGTAGAATTACCATTGATGATATTGTAGATTATATAAAAGAAGAGGCTGAGAAAGATTACCAATTAGCTGCGGGTATTAGTCACGACGTTGAAGCCGACGATGGAATAATCAAGCAAACTCGAGCTCGATTACCTTGGCTTTTAATTGGAATGTTCGGCGGTTTAGGTGCTGCAAGTATAATTTCAGGATTTCAAGAAATATTAGAGAGCTTTCCAAGAATTTTAATTTTTGTCCCGCTCATTCAAGCAACAGCTGGAAATGTAGGAGTACAATCTAGCGCGATAGTTGTTCAAGGTTTAGCAAATGATACTATAAAAGGCAATATTTTCGCTAGGTTGCTTAGAGAATCTGGTTTGGCCTTAGTAAACGGTCTTGCCATTGCACTAATAGTGCTTTTTATAAGCCACTTTATCTTTTCAACGAGCTATTTAGAGTCTATTAGTATAGGTATAGCCCTGGTTACCGTAATTCTTTTAGCTGCATTAATCGGTACTTTTATTCCAATTATTTTAGATAAACGAGGAATCGATCCTGCAGTAGCAACGGGACCATTTATTACTACTAGCAACGATGTTTTTGGAATTCTTACTTATTTCTTAATTGCTAAATTAATATTAGGATTTTGAAATCGGATATCTTTATACAACGTTTCACAGTGCCGGCTTCGGCTATTGATGGGTTAAATCACGTTAATAATGTGATTTATCTACAATGGTGTCTAGAAGCAGCCGAAGCTCATTGGATTTCTAAAACTTCAGAAGAACAACGTAAAAAAAATGTTTGGGTGGTGCTTAATCACTTCATTTCGTACAAAGCTCCTTCATTTTTAGGGGAAGAGTTAGAAACACATACCTGGATTGAATCCTACGAAGGTGTGAAAAGCGAAAGGCATTATAAAATAGTGAGACCTGCAGATGGTAAAGTTATTGTTGAAGCACAAACCTTGTGGTGTTTCTTAGATGCTGAAACTTTTAGACCTACTAAAATCACTGAAGAAATTTCTAAAATTTTCCTTTAAATAAGTAGTCTCACATTCTACTTACAAAACCATAATTTTCAATACTTTTGCCTACTTATATAAGGAATTAAATAAACCTTGTAGGAATTAAAGCCGAACTTACTTGAGCGTTTTTAAAAAACTATTTAAGCAAACATTTATTTATGGTTTAGCCACGGTTTTACCAAGGGTAATGGCTGTGATATTAGTTCCGTTGTACACTTCGGTAATGCTACCTGAAGAATACGGGATTTACTCTACTTTAATGGCATACCTTATTTTGGGAAATGTCTTGTTGAGCTACGGGATGGAAACTGCTTTTTTCAGGTTTGTAACCAAAGACTCTAGCAATCAAAAAATTGTACAGTCCACGACTTTAACATCACTCACAGTTTCTACTTTTATATTCCTGGGAATAACAATGCTTTTTAGAAATCAATTTGCTGTTATTGCTGATTTTAACCCTGAATACGTTACCTACGGACTGTTAATTCTAGCTCTGGATGCTTTGGTAGTTTTACCATTTGTATGGTTTAGAGTAAATGAAAGGCCTTTGCGTTATGCTGTAGTAAAAATCTTTAACGTTGTTATAAACTTAGCTTTCAATCTGTTTTTCTTGTTAATGCTTCCTAAACTAGCGGAAAACAGCACGTATTGGAATTCGCTATGGTTTCCAGAGAATAAAGTGGCTTATGTTTTTATTGCAAACTTAATTGCAAGTGGGGTAACGCTGTTGGTATTACTTCCTCTGTATATTAAAATTGGTTTTGGCTTCAGTAAAACTATTTGGAAACAAATGATGAAATACGCTATTCCTGTTCTTATTGCTGGAATTGCTTTTAGTATTAATGAAGCCTTCGATAGAATCCTACTAAAGTATTTATTACCTGAAAACGTTGCTGAGGTTGAGGTCGGTCTTTATTCGGCTTGTTATAAGCTAGGAATGTTTATGACGCTCTTTGTAATGGCTTTCCGTTTAGGAATTGAACCGTTTTTCTTTAATCACTCGGGGCATGCAAATGCGAAAAACACCTATGCAACAATCACAAAATATTTTACCCTGTGTGGTTGCCTAATCTTACTTGGAGTAATAGTATATATAGATCTTTTCAAACAAATTCTAATTCCAAACAGCCAATATTGGGAAGCGATTAAGATTGTACCCATTATTTTATTGGCAAATCTGTTTTTAGGAATTTACCACAACCTTTCTGTTTGGTATAAGGTTACAGACCGCACCAAATACGGGGCTTATATTTCGGTTTTTGCAGCTGTAGTTACATTAGTGCTAAACTTTGTTTTAATTCCCTATATCGGGTATATAGGTTCGGCTTTTGCAACCCTTGCTGCTTATGGAAGTATGATGGTGCTTTCGTACCTTTACGGACGTAAGTATTACAATGTTCCTTATGAAGTGAAAAAGATAGTTGGCTATTTGGTTTTAGCTGTAGGATTTTCAGCAATTTCCTTTTACCTCTTCGACCGAAATATTTGGATAGGATCTGCGTTATTATTACTGTTTATCGCTATTTTATACTATTTTGAAAAAAATGAATTTTTAAAAATATTAAAAAAGTAAAGTTAAAAATGAAAATATTATTTTCTATTATCTGTATGTTCGTGTTGTTCTCTTGTAATGATGGGAATAAAGAAAACCAAAAAGTAATTGAAAATAAAAATTCAGGTTTTTCAGTTGAATTAATAGAAAATTATTTTCCTAAAAATGATATCGAGTTTAGTTCTCCTGTAAAAACGGTGGTTATTAGTAATAAAGTGCGTTTTGAGCAGTTTTTTGGAGTAGCAAAAACTATGAATAACGAAATTTCACCAATTGATTTTGAAGAAAATAAAGTTGTTGCTTTAATAGCTAAACCTAGTGATGTTAAACAGGAAATTTTTATTACAGCAACAGAGCTCAAAAAGAACAAATTACTTGTTAAATATAAATTGAAACAAGGAGAAACTCAATCATTCACTTCTGCAGACTTAAAGATGTTTACGATTCCTAAATCGGTTTACGCTGTAGATTTTGTTATTGATAGAGACGAATCTGAAAACAATTAAAAAGAAAAGCTTTGAGAGTAAAAATTATAAACAAATCTAACCACCCATTACCGTCTTATGAAACATTTGCTTCTGCCGGAATGGATTTACGTGCTTGTGTTGACGAGCCATTAACTTTAAAGCCATTAGAAAGAGCAATAGTTAAAACAGGGCTATTTATTGAATTACCTGTTGGTTTTGAAGCTCAAGTTCGCCCTAGAAGTGGCCTAGCAGCCAAAAAAGGAATTACAGTATTAAATTCACCTGGTACAATTGATGCCGATTACCGTGGTGAAATTGGAGTGATTTTAGTGAATCTTTCAAACGAAGATTTTACAATTGAAAACTCTGAACGTATTGCACAATTAGTAATTGCAAAGCACGAACGCGCCGAGTGGGAAGAAGTAGAAGAACTTTCAGATACTTCACGTGGAGCCGGAGGATTTGGAAGCACTGGCAGTAAGTAGCAATTTCTGAGTAACAGAAGTGTCGAAAACAGAAATGTGAAATTTAAATAAAAGTTTAATTAAATATTTTTTTAATCGTTTGATTAATAAGAATATAAAATAAAAATCTCTGTGTTTTCAGAGGAAGATATATGAAAATTATTGTACCAATGGCAGGTCGCGGAAGCCGCCTTCGCCCACACACTTTAACAGTTCCAAAACCATTAATTCCCGTAGCCGGAAAACCAATTGTACACCGTTTGGTTGAAGATATCGCTGGAGTTTTAAATGAAAAAATAGACGAAATCGCATTTATCCTTGGCGATCCTGCGTTTTTTGGAGATGATGTTATTGCCGAACTTGAAACACTTGCAAAAGGTCTTGGAGCAAAGCCAACTATTTACAGACAGCTAGATCCTAAAGGAACTGGTCATGCAATTATGTGTGCTAAAGACTCATTATCTGGTCCAGCGGTAATCGCTTATGCCGATACTTTAATTCGCGCAGATTTCGACCTAGATAAAGATGCAGATGCGGTAATTTGGACTAAAAGAGTAGAAAATCCAGAAGCATACGGAGTGGTGAATTTGAATGAGAAAAACGAAATTATCGAGTTGGTTGAAAAGCCAGAAGAATTCGTAAGCGACCAAGCTGTGATTGGAATTTATTACTTTAAAGACGTGGCTCAACTTAAAAATGAGTTACAGTTTGTATTAGATAACAACATTATAAACGGAGGTGAATATCAAATTAACGACGGAATTAAAAGAATGATGTCGTCTGGAAAAATATTCAAAACTGGTACCGTAGATGAGTGGATGGACTGTGGTAATAAAGAAGTAACAGTTGAAACCAATCAAAGAATGTTAGGTTTTCTTGCAGATGCAAATCAGCAATTAATTTCAGAAAATATTACTACTGAAAATTCTAATATAATCGAGCCTTGCTTTATTGGGGAAGGAGTAGTTTTAAAAAATAGTACTGTAGGTCCGTTTGTGTCTATTGGTAAAGGCACGGTAGTTGAAGATAGTACAGTGAAAAACACTATAATTCAGACAAATTCTAAGATTAAAAACGCTAATCTTGACAACGCGATGATTGGTAATTACGCTACATTTGATGGTAAATTTACCAATGTGAGTATTGGAGATTATTCTGAATTGAAATAGCATACAAATGTCCCCTCGAGCGCAGTCGAGGGGACTTTAATACTTAAATTTACAATAGAGGTCTCGCCTGCGCTCGACCAGACATAAAATTTGAAACAAAGTTTTTTATATACTTTCATTTTTCTCTTCGGAATTATTGTTCCGCAGCATATTTATGCTCAAGAAATAAATCCATCTCCACCCAAAGACAATAACGATACTGTTGAAAATCCGATGGATGAGTTGGGGAATGTGAGTGATGCATTTCAGGAAAATTTTTTCGAAGGTCTTAAACAGAAAGCGATAGAAAACTATGAGCTAGCACTTTCAGCATTAAATAAGGCTGAAAAAGCTGCTAATACTGAAGAAAATAAAGCGGTGGTGTATTTTGAGATGGGTAAAAACCACGTTTTTTTAAAAGAGTATGACCTTGCTGAAATAAACTTCAATAAAGTGCTTAAAACTCAAGGGGATAGGCTAGATGTTCTCGAACAGTTTTACGATTTGTACTATCAACAAAAAGAGTATGAAAAATCAATTCCTCTCGTAAAAAAACTAGTGGAATTTGATGAGGATTATAAAGAAGATCTTGCAAATCTATATACGCTTACAAAGAAGTATGACGAAGCTTTAAAGCAGTTAGACGATTTAGATGAAACTTGGGGTGAATCGGATATTCGCAATGCGTTAAGAGCGCAGATTTACCGCGCTACTGGAAATACCGAAGGTGCAATTGAAAATCTTGAAGGCAAGATTGACAAAAACCCTAAAAGTGAAAGAGAATACCTTAACCTTATTTACCTCTATAGCGAGCAAGGAAATACTGAAAAAGCCTTCGAAACAGCTAAAAATTTATTGAAAAATAATCCCAAATCTGAGATAGTGCATTTAGCACTTTACAAGTTTTACTTAGATGATGGAAATGCTACTGAGGCAATAAACTCAATGAAAACTGTGTTTGCTTCTGAAGAGATTGATAAAGAAACTAAATATAAAGTTCTCGCAGATTTTATTCAGTTTGTGAATTCCAATCCAGATTACGAAGCAGAATTGACAAGAGTGGTAGAACAATTTTCTGTTGAAAATGGACGTGTTTATGAAAAAATAGGAGACTATTACGCTGCAAAAAACAGAAAAGAAGATGCCTTAAAAGCCTATGAAAAAGGGATTGTTATCAATCCAGACAATTTCAATCTTTTAAAAAATACCATCTTGCTGCAAATCGATTTTCAAAAATATGAAGCTGCGGCCAAACTGAGCTCGGAAGGCTTGGAGATTTTTCCAGCGCAACCGCTTTTGTATTTGCTTAATGGAGTTGCAAACAATGGCTTAAACCTGAGCGATAACGCCATTGAAAGTTTAGAGATGGGATTGGACTTTTTAATGGAAGATCCCAAAATGGAGCGTGATTTTTACAATCAACTTAGTTTAGCTTATTCGCAAAAAGGCGATGCAAAAAAAGCAAAAACCTATTCAGATAAAGCTGCGAATCTTAAAATGCCTAATTAATTTTATGAAGCTGAAACCATATTACTTAATCTTTTTACTTGTACTAGCCTCTTGTGGAGGAACTAAGTCTGTAACTAACGTAAAACACGCTTCTGCTAAGGAAGTTATTTCTTCACATAAAATGGCTGCTCCCGAATTTAAAACCTTGGCAGGCCGTATGCAGTTGCAGTATGAAGACGAAAAGAAGTCGCAAAGCATAACCGTTAGCTTGCGTATGGAAAAAGATAAAAACATTTGGGTGAAAGCTTCCGTCTTAGGAATTACAATTGCAAAAGTGTTGATTACTCCAACAAGCGTTAGCTATTATGAAACAATTGGAAAAACTTATTTTGAAGGTGATTTTGCACTTTTGGGTGAATGGCTGGGTACGCCAATCAACTTTCAGCAGGCACAAAATCTACTTTTAGGGCAATCAATATTTACTTTAAACCCTGGAGATTACACATCTGAGGTGTTTCAGAATAAATTCAAAATTCAACCAAAGCAACAGCCTAGGAATTTCATACATTCGCTTTTTATAAACCCTGATAATTTTAAAATAGCTTCAGAAACATTATCGCAACCAGATGACAATCGCATATTAGCTATTCGTTATGGAGACTATCAAAAAGTGGAAGAACAATATTTTCCAAAAAATATAATGATTAATACTTCTGAAAACGAATCGAGTACATTGATTGAAATTACGTTTAGAAAAATTGATTTGAATGTGAACATAGGTTTTCCATTTGATATTCCAGAAGGTTACGAAGAAATTCAACTTAATTAAATGAAGCAATTCTCGACATATATTTTATTATTTTTCTGTTTCCTAACAGTTACTTCTTCCTTTGCACAAATAGACAAACAAAAGCAACTAGAGGAAAAGCGACAAGCTATACTTAAGGAGATTAAGCAAATAAACTCTCTTCTTTTTAAAACTAGAAAAGAAGAAAAATCTGTGCTTTCACAAGTAGAAGATTTAAATCAACGTATTACAGCTTCAGAAAATTTAATTCGAGTTACGAACCAGCAAGCAAACTTGCTTACTCGAAATATTAACGAGAATATCAATAAGATAAGTGCCCTTCGGGAGGAGTTAAAAGTGATGAAAGCTGATTATGCAGCCATGATTCAAAAATCGTATAAAAGCAAAAACCAGCAGAGTAGAGTAATGTTTCTGCTTTCATCTGAAAACTTTTTACAAGCCTATAAACGCGTTCAGTATATGAAGCAATATGCGGCGTTTAGAAAAAAACAAGGTGAAGGAATAAAAGCAAAAACTGATGAATTACAACAGTTAAATGCTAATTTAATCGATCAGAAAAAGCAAAAACAAAAGCTGATTGCCGAAAATGAACAGGCAAAAAGAAAGCTTACAGAAGAGAAAAAGAACCAACAAGCTCTAATGGCTACCTTAAAGAAAGATGAGGGCAAATTTGTTTCGCAAATACGTGATAAGCAAAAAGAAGCCGATGCTATAGACCGCCAAATTGAAGCTATAATTAGAGCTGCAATTGAAGAGGCTAATAGAATTGCAAGAGAAAAAGCGGCTGCAGAAGCTAAGGCAAAAGGAACTACGGTTGCTACTACAACAAAAAATGAAATAACGAAACCTGCTAAGTCGGAAGAATTTTCATTAACGGCTGAGGACAAGGCATTGGCAGCGAGTTTTACAAATAACAAAGGAAAACTGCCTTGGCCAGTAGAAAAAGGGATGGTAACTAAAAGTTTTGGTACGCATAGACATCCACAATTCCCGAATGTTACAACCAATAATAGTGGAGTTGAAATTGCAACAAGTGATAACTCTGCTGTGCGTTCTATTTTTGAAGGACAAGTGTTGTCTATTCAAATGATAAAAGGTGCAAATAAGGTGGTTATTATTCAGCATGGAGACTACTTATCAGTATATAGTAATTTGGCTACAGTTTCCGTGAAAAAAGGCGATAAGGTATCTACCAAACAAACTATCGGTACCGTAGCAAAAAGTGCTACAGAAGGGCGCACGCTATTAAAGTTTTATATCTATAAGAACAAGACAAAAATTAATCCAGCAGATTGGATTTATAGAATGTAGAAAATTTACCTTATCAATAAAGACCTTCCTCTTAAAGGAGGGTCTTTGCTGAAGTTTATAATACAACCCTTCACAAACCTCATATATTCATTTTCTGAATATCCATATACACATCATCAATACGTTTTTAGTTGATTTCCCAAGTATTTGTTGATTGTTTATGGTTTAGATTAAGAGTTTCTAAATAATAAATTCCTACAATTTGCTTCGTTGTTTATTGTTTCCAGAGCCTCTATTATAATTAATATTTTTTTGGAATCGTTGTAAAACCTATAGGTGTGTTATATAGACTATCAAGCATGTTGGGGTTTTTAGGTATTTGTAATCTCTCTAGCTAATTAGTAGTTGAAAATGCTTATATCAATATAACGTATTCTGTAACAGCCTTAACTGTGTGTTTTTTTAGGAATTTACATTATGCTTTACTAAAGTTGATTCATAAAAAAAGAGACTGTCTTGTTAGACAGCCTCTTTTTGGTTTTTAGAATTTTACTTTTTGAAATTTTTACTGCACTATTAGCTTTTTAGTAGCGCTAGTTTTTCCAGACTTTATTTTCACAAAGTAAATACCAGTAGCATAACCAGAAACATTAAGTGTTCCTCTTGTTTTACCACTCATTTCACTTTCAGAAATAGTCTGTAATCTTTGCCCTAAGCTGTTGTATAGTTCAATAGAAACATCGTTTTGAACAGTAGTATTCAAATTGATAACTACTTCACTTGAAGCTGGGTTAGGATACATTGATACATTGCTGAAAATTTCTTTGTCAACACCTAATGATCCATTAACATTTATATTGTCTATGTAAGTGCCATTTCCGTAACCAGTAATATTTACAAATCTAAATTGAACATTTTCACCTAAATAAGCTGAAAGATCAATCGTTTCTGTACGCCATTGGCTCGCTGAACTAGGAACCCAAGATCCAGTAAAATATCCTGGTATTGTAGAAAGATCTAAACCTTGCTTGTAATAGATTTGATCAAAAGTAGCTCCACAATCTGTAGATATATCTACTCTAAATGCATCAGAGAAACTTGATGAGTATTGCGCTTTGGCAATGTCAAAACTTAAGTGAGCATTATTCGCAGTTGTTAAATCGATAAACAGAGTTTGTAATATATCTTCTTGTCCGTTGCCGTTATAACTGTTGTTGTCAACATAAGCAGTTAAAGTAGATGCACCAGCACTTCCAGTAACAGTTCTAGGTGTCCAAGTAATACTATTGTCTGGATTAAAGATTGTCCATCCCTGAGGTGGCATTCCGTTTACATCAAACGGCTCTTCGTAATCCAACTGAGCTGCTTCAATTTCTGAATAGAATGTAAGTGCATCCTCATCGTTATTTGGGTTTTCATCACCTGGTAAATCTATCGAAACAGTTAAAGTGTATGTTCCACTAGTAGTTATTTCAATTTGCTCTGCAAATTCAAAAACCATAGTTTGACCAGAAGAAAGTGTTTCTGTAAATGTTTCAGTAATAACGCTTCCACTGTCTAATTGATAACTAACATCAAAATTAGTTTGTGAATCTATACCAGTATTTGTCAACTTAGCCGAAACAGTAACAGGTCCTGGATTACAAATCTGATTGAAATCACTTGGAGTATTATTTACTTCAACAGCAACATCATTAGATAACGTACAGTTAAGAAGTCCACCGTTGTGTTTTCTAGCAACACTTCTACGACCTTCCCATCCTTCTGTAGCATTTTTCGCTAAAACTGCATACCATAGCGTTGCTTCTGGGTCTGTAATAGGAACAGTAATAGAGTTAGTGTTAGTAGTACCAACAACCTCCATATACTTTTCACCTAGGATATAAAAATCATAAGATTCTGCATCAGTAACTGCATTCCAAGTAAAGGTTGCTGAAGATGGGCAAACTTGACTTACTAAATACCCTGTTACTAAAGGAGCAATGTCAAAAGTATCATCACTTACATCTTGCGACGAACCATTACTTACACGAATTAATGCTTTACCAGACACTGAGTTTGGTACATTCCATTCGTAGTTAGTAGTCGAGCTAGGAACAGTTGCGATGTTATTCCAGCTGCTTCCATTATCAATTGAGTACTCAAGTACAAAACTTGAAGTAGTGTTTACAGCTACAGCATCCCAGTGAATAGATTCAGCTTCACCTGGAACTACACTTTCACCTCCATTAGGGTAAGTTACAGTGATGTTTTCAGAAATAACTTCATATACCACAAAGTACTCTTGTGGACCAACAGGTACATTAAAACCTGTTACGTTTATGTTGTAGTTTCCTGATGTTGGGTTGTTAATTACAACCTGCTCAACATTATTAAGACGATCTACACCATTGGTAGCCGGTAAGTTTAATGTTGTTGGGTTTGGAGTTGGATCTAGAATATAAGGTAGGTGATCTGTGTTATTTGGATCTTTTACCACTAAATCTAAGTCGTTCACCAACGCTGGGTTAGCACCTGGAGATGCAGGAGCATCACTCCAATAAACCATAAAACGTACTTGCTTAGTACCTGCAGGAACATTTATTGTGTGGTTGTTTGCATCACCTTGTGAGATAGTGCTAGAAAGGTAACGCTCGTCTTCGATAAGCTTTGCAGCGCGAAGTCCGTTTACTATACCGAAACCAAACTTGTAATCAGGTCCAACGTTTCCAGCATCGTTAGCAGTGTTTAATAAAGCCGCTTTAATAAGTGCAGATTGAGGAAGATCTCCGCCGTTTAATCCTGCATAGGCTTCGTATAATTGAGCCGAAACACCAGCAATACCTGGAGCAGCTCCAGAAGTTCCTCCAAAGCTTCGGTAAAGGTTGTTTTCATCTGTAGACATTTGATTCTGACCATTTGCAGCAATGTCTGGCTTAATTCTACCATCATGTGCAGGTCCTCTACTACTTGAAGATACCAATGAACCGTCAAAATAAACGTTTGCAGTAGCTATTACGTTTTTACCTTGTTTGTGACCCCCTGTAATATTTCCCCATTGGTTTCCAGCTCCATATCCACAGTTGTTTCCATTGGAGTTTCCTGCAGAGAATACGTGAAGAAGGTTAGGGAAATCTTTTGTTTGAGTATCTACAGTACGCGTAATAGAAGTATAACCGTCATTACAACCATTACTATATGAAGAGTTTGTAATAACTACTTCACCGCTATTGATAAGTGAAACTGTTGGTCCATCTAAAAAGCTTGGTACGTAGTTTACTACGTGAAGTGTTGAACCAGCAGCCATACCTCTGTACGAAGGATTTAAGTTTCCTGCTCCAGACATAATTCCTGAAACACCATCACCGTGGTTCTGTCCTGTACCACTAGCTTGTGAGTTGTCTATTCTTCCTTGAAAATCGATATGAGGTCCTACGATACCATCATCACGGCATAATACGCCAATTCCCTCACCTGTGTAGTTTCTACCTGCAGTAGTTTGAGTATCTAAATTACTTGAACGGTGAAGACTTCTACCACGAGTATCATCTGGAACAGAAGGAGCTGGAATTAACTCAATCCATTTTACAAATGAAAGATTTGCAAGGTCTTCTAGGCAGTTGTTTGGAATAGAAAGTTCTATATTGTTAGCACCTTTGTATTGTTGCTTTACTGCAATTTGTCTTTGAGCTAACTCTTGAATAACTTGATCTGCTGAAATATTTTTGTGAAACTCTAAAGTCACTAAAATGTTATCCCCATCCATAGCCCAATACTCATAAGGAGGGTTTTGTAATTCCTTAGAAAGTTTTGCATTTCCATTCACAGCTACAATAGAACGTACTCCGTTATTTCTTAAAAAATCTACAGAAGTATTTTTTGGGAAATAGAATAAGTATGTGTTGTGAGGAATGTACTCAATTAATTCTAAGTTTTTTTGTTTAAAAGCATCTTGAACAGATTGCTTTGGAGTTTCATAAAATTGAACCCAACCTACATAGCCTTCAGCCATTTTAGCTGATACAGGAAGTTGACTCCATTTAAAGCTTGAGATATTTTCGGGCATCTCATAATTTTCGCCCTGAAAATTGATGTTGTAATTGTTTTGCCCAAAGGAAGTCGAAAAGACAAATATTAAGGCAAAAAACAAAAAAAGTTTTAACCGGGGAAGCGTAGTTTTTTTCATAATTGCAATTAAGTTAATAATAAATTCATAAGGATTTCTACTAAAAGATTCCAAATATATTTATTAACCTTTAAAAGCAATCAAGATTTCGCAGAAATATTCTACTTTAACAATTAAAATGCTTTAAAAAACAACGAAACTTAACGTTCTAAGTGTAAGTTTATTGAAAAATAGATTTAAGCTCTATAGCATCTTTAGGCTTCATTTTTCCAGCTAAGACTAAACTTAGTTGTTTGCGGCGTAAAGCAGCGGCAAAACGCTCTTTTTCCAACTCAGTTTCTGGAATTAGTTCAGGGACTCTTACAGGATGTCCCATTTCATCTACAGCCACAAAAGTATAAATCGCTTCGTTTGAAAGACTCTTTTCACCACTTTCACGATCTTCAATAAAGACATCCATATAAACTTCCATCGAACTTTTGAAAGCTCTAGAAACTTTAGCTTCAACGGTAACTACACTTCCTAAAGGAATCATTTTATTGAAAGCTACGTGATTTACTGAAGCAGTTACTACAATTCTTCTACTGTGTCTACGTGCGGCAATACTAGCGGCTCTGTCCATTCGAGCTAGAAGCTCTCCTCCAAACATATTTCCAATTGGATTGGTTTCACTAGGCAAAACCATATCTGTATAAATAGTAAGTGATTCTTTGGCTGTTTTTGGTTGCATTAGATAGTTTTTTGGCAAAGATATCTAAGTTAAAAGTAAAAGAATAGAAAAAAGATAAATATGGGTAAGTTTTACAAGAATATTGTAAAATTATTTAATCTCTTGCACTAACATCCAAGCATCTGCATTCTCGTTGGCTTGAATTTGATAGAGCTTTTTTGAAGCTTCTAAACGACTTTCAAAACTTGCATATAAAACTTGATGAAGTCCGTATTTAGAGGCTTGCATTTTAAATGGAGAATACCCTTTTTCGCGTAATTCGTCCATTTTTTTATCTGCATTTTCTTCAAGTCTATAAGCACCAGCTACAATATGATAGTTTCCGGTATGCTTTGGAAGATTTAGACTTAAAACTGGAAGTGGATTTGAAATTACAAAAGTTGCTTCCTGGATTTGATTTTCAATAAGTGAATTTGCCTTTTGGCGTTCAGCATAATTGAACTCCTGAACTTGAGATTCATAAATCTTCATACTACCTAAACCAACTGCGGAAAGAGCAATTACTGCAATTGCAGCATATTTAAGATATGGTTTTGAAGGTTTTCTCTCGGTATTTAAAACTATAGGCTCTTTTACTTTTTGAGATTTAGACTCCTCTTTATGGATCTCACGATTTATTTCTTCTGAAACAAATGTAGAAAGTCCAAACGACGAGGTGCTAAAGTTTTGATGTTGAACAGGCTCAAACTGAATTGATTTTTCTTCATTCAACGAAAACTCACCTATGTTTTTGAAAGAAACTTCTTTTCCTTCCAATAAATCTCTAGAAACTTCAGCAGTAAAGTTTCTTATTTTTTGAAGTGCTGTTTCATAACTGCACTTGTCAACCGAAGCTACATAATTAGCAAGTAAACCATCATTAGCCTGTAATTGTCTGTTAAACGAAACAATTTTAGAAGGCGGATGAAATGTGTTAGTATTACTATCGATATAAGCAGATTTTTGACGGGTTAAAAAAGCGCCAAAACCTGGGATAATAACGCATTCATAGCGGTATAATAAATCGTTTATGTAGGTAATTAGTTGCATTGAAACAAAGTTAGTTATTTTATGATGAGGTTCAAGTTATGAATTAGAAAATTATCAACAACTTTTACAAAATGACTATTAGATGCTTTTTTTTGTTAGAATTCATCCGTAATAACTTACAGATAGTTAGGTGGATAAGCTTAAAGTGAAAAAATATTGTAATTTTAAGAGTCGATGAGGTTTTTAAAATTACCATTATGCTTTCAAAAAATGAACTTCGTTATACTCTTGCTTTACAGCGAATTCCAAATTTGGGGGATATTTCCGCAAAAAAGTTATTGCGAAAAACAGGTTCTGCGGAAGCAATTTTTAAAGAAAAGAAATCTAATCTCGCCAAAATTGATGGCATAGGATTGTCGAGATTAAGGGAAATCAACCTGAATAAACAATTAGAAGAAGCTGATGAAGAACTTCAGTTTATTGAAGCCAATAATATCGAGTATAGTTATTTTCAAGACAAAACCTATCCCGAGAAACTTAAACATTGCATAGACGGCCCAATTTTGTTTTTTCACAAGGGTAATATCGATTTAGTTGGAAAACGAATAATAAGTATAGTGGGTACTCGAAAAATCACTAGTTACGGCAATTCTATTTGTCAACAGTTAATCGAAGACCTCGCTCCACTAAACCCTGTAATTGTTTCTGGTTTGGCTTATGGAGTTGATATTTGTGCTCATAAGGCCGCAATAGATAATAATTTGCAAAATATAGCGTGTCTTGCTCACGGTTTGAATCAAATGTATCCTAAAGATCACAAACGCTATGCTTCGAAAATTGAAGAAAATGGAGGCTTTATAACTGAGTTTTGGAGTAGTGATGCTTTTGATAGGAACAACTTCTTAAAAAGAAATAGAATAATTGCTGGTCTTTCAGAAGCGACGGTTGTAATAGAGTCTGCCGAAAAAGGAGGAAGTCTGGTTACTGCAGATATAGCACAATCATATAATCGTGAAGTTTTTGCAATTCCAGGAAGAGCTACAGACAAGCAGAGTAAGGGTTGTAATAATTTAATAAAGCAACAAAAAGCTCATTTAATAACAAGCGCTGCAGATATAATTTACCTATTAGGCTGGGAAATTCAAGAAAACAAAAAGCCTAAACAAACTCAACTTTTTGTTGAACTGGATGATGAAGAAAAAGTTATTTTCCGATATCTAAAAGATAAAGAAAAAGAAATGCTAGATGTTATCGCTTTGGAATGTAATATTCCTGCATATAAAACAGCTAGCATTCTTATGAATATGGAGATAAAGGGCGTAGTACGCCCTTTGCCTGGAAAATTATTTCAGTTGGTCTAGTAGCCAACTTTCTCTCTTACTCTTTTTAAAACTCCATCGGCAACTTTACGTGCTTTTTCTGCACCCGCTGCAAGTGCTGCATCAACTTCATCAAGATTTTCCATAAAGTAGTTGTAGCGTTTACGTTCTTCAGAGAACTTCTCGATAATTAATTCAAATAGCGCTTGTTTTGCGTGACCATACCCGTAGTTTCCGCCTTCATAGTTTTTACGCATTTGCGCAATTTCTTCAGGAGTAGCTAATAACTTGTAAATATTGTAAACATTACAAGTATCTGGGTTTTTAGGTTCCTCCAATGGAGTACTATCGGTTTCTATAGCCATTACTTGCTTTCGCAGCTTTTTGTCAGCCAAAAAGATATTGATATAGTTATTTTTCGATTTACTCATTTTTGAACCATCGGTACCTGGAACATACATAGTCTCTTCTCGCACTTGTCCTTTAGGCATAACGAATGTTTCGCCCATTTGTGTGTGGAAACGAGAGGCTACATCGCGAGTTATTTCAATGTGTTGCATTTGGTCTTTCCCAACAGGTACTATTTCGGCATCGTATAATAAGATATCTGCCGCCATTAGCATCGGATAAGTGAAAAGTCCAGCGTTTACATCTTCAAGACGGTCGGCTTTATCTTTAAAAGAATGTGCTAAAGTAAGACGTTGAAAAGGAAAAAAGCAGTTTAAGTACCAAGTGAGCTCTGTTGTTTGTGGAACATCGCTTTGTCTATAAAATATTACACGATTTACATCAAGACCTAAAGCAAGCCAAGTTGCCGCTGTACTATAGGTGTTTGCGCGAAGCGTTTCAGCATTTTTAATTTGGGTTAACGAATGCATATCTGCAATAAACAAGAACGATTCGTTTTTTGGATCATTCGCCATTTCTATGGCGGGAATTAAAGCGCCCAATAGATTTCCTAAGTGAGGTGTGCCTGTGCTTTGGATTCCTGTAAGTATTCTAGACATTGTTATAAAAAATTTTAGCAAAGGTACCTTTTTTCAATAATTTGCATACTTCAAATATGTACTTTTGACCCTGATGAAATTATTTGAACAGATATTTGCGACATTCTATCGTATTTGGTTTTATATAATAATAGCATTTGCTACAATTTTACTTTTTCCTTTTCTTCTAATAAGTATTTTAAAAAGCTCCTGGTATCCATTCTTTTTCAAGGTGGCGCGAGTTTGGTCTATAATAATTATATATGGAATAGGGTGTTATCCGGTTATAAAAAGGGATGTAAAATATCAAAAAGGCAGAAGCTATATGTTTGTTGCAAACCATACCTCAATGACGGATATAATGCTAATGTTTTATACCGCTAAAAATCCGTTTGTATTTGTTGGCAAAAAGGAATTGGCAAAAATTCCTCTGTTTGGGTATATCTATAAACGCACCTGTATTTTGGTTGATCGAGGTAATACTAAAAGTAGGGTGGAAGCTTTTCGCAGAGCAGAAAAAAGACTAAATGAAGGGTTAAGTGTATGTATTTTTCCTGAAGGTGGAGTGCCAGACGACTTGTCTATTATTTTAGATGAGTTTAAAGATGGGGCTTTTAGGTTGTCCATTGAACACAAAATCCCAATTGCCCCTATGACGTTTCATGATAATAAACAGCGGTTTCCATTCTCATTTTTCAAGGGAGGGCCTGGAAAAATGCGCGTAAGAGTTCACAATCTATTCGAAACCGAAAACTTAGAAATGACCGATCGTAAGGAGTTGAAAAACGCAACTCGAGAAGTGATTTTGAATGAGTTGTTGAAGCCTACAGTTTAAACTCAATTTTTTTATAACTCAAAAAAACCATCCTGTGACTAAGAACGGTTTTTTCAATGTTTGATTTTTAATCAAACGCAATCAACTTAAAACTAACTTAAAACTTGAAGCTTATTCCGCTGTATACTCCTAAATAATATGGTTTAAAGTTTACAGAAGAATCGGTATATGGATTGAGCTGGTATTTAAACATAGGCTCAATATTAAAAGTAAATTTCTTAGATAATTTGTAATCTAGTCCTAAACCAATATTAGTTGAAAAGCTTACATCTGAAAGATTATTAGCTTCTCCTAGTACAGTGCTAAAGTTATCTGCTTTTACAGAAATTTCATTATTTCCTAAAACTAAAGTACTCAATCCACCTATCAGGTTTACTCCTAATCGAGTGTCTAATAGTGAGTATTTAAGTTCAACAGGAATTTCATAATAATTTATGTTTTGTATCACTCTAGCGTTTCCTTGAGTAGATTTTAGATTGATGTTTTCAAAACCTCCTAATGGAGCAGAGCTATGAAAAGTTGATTTTGAAACTACAGTCGTTACAATTTGCTTTCCACCATAGTCTACAGTTCTTAGTGCAGATGATACAGGGCCGGTACCTACCAAAATATCGGAAGTGCTATAGCTTAAATCTACATTGTTAAGTCCGGTTCGAACACTTAAGCGGTTGCTCACAGCGTAACTAACTTGTACGCCATAGCTCATGTTTACATCTCCTTTTTGTGGATTGTCTGTAAATGTTGGGTCTATAGAGGATCCGTTACCTAAACTGCTGTAATAAACTGGAGCAACATTTGGTGCTATCTTCCAACGATGTTCAGGTTTTTGTTTCTCTTTCTTTTCTGATTCATCTTCTTCAACATTTTCAGCAATGGCATCGAATATTGATTTTTTAGCTACCGAATCTTGTTTAGTCTCTGCTTCAGCCTTCACTAAGCCGTTTTCTGTATCCGTTGGAATTACTTTCGAGTTTACATCTTTTGATTTGTCAATCTCAACGACTCCTTCATTATTTTTAATAATGATATCCTTTTCGGAATTAATGAATTTATCAGCAGCTTTCTTTTCAGTTTTGTCTAATGTGGTTTTTTCTGATGGATTTTGTGAAGTGGCAATTCCTTCATTCAACTCTTTTGTTGAAATATTCTTAGAACTGTGACTTTCTGAATTAGTTTGCTTTTGAATTGCTTTTTCCTTTTCAGAATTGCTTGAAGCAACTACTATATTAGTAGCTTTTTCTGAAACTCCCTTAATTGTTTTATTTGAAGTCCTTGTTTCACTTTTATCCTTCGAATCAATTATTTCTGAAGAATTTGAATTTTGAGTTGTAATATGTTCAGTAGCTACTTGTGTGTCCTTAGCATTTTGGATATCTGATCCTGATTTAGTGTTCTGAAGATTTTTATTGTTTTGCTCAAAGTTTTCATTGGTGATTTGCTCACCATCTATTATATCAGGAGAATTGTAAAGTGAATTGCCAACAGTTAAAAGTAGAGCAAGTAACGCAGCAACACCGCCAAGCTTTATCCACAACGGAATAACTTTGCGTTCTTTTTTCTCCTTATTGAGCTCCGCTTGAATGTTTTCCCAAACGCGCGGCGAAGGAGTGGCTTCAAGATTATTGAAACCTTCTTTAAAAATGTTGTCTATGTTTTTCTTTTCTTTCATTAGTTTCGCTGACTTTCGGCTTTTAGTTTAAAACTTAACTGTCAGTTTTTTTAATAAACCCCTACCCAATAAAAGCAGGGGATTTATTACTCTAAACAATTCAATAATGCATTAAGTGTTATAGTTTTTAGCATTATACTCTTCAATCTTATTTTTCAATATCATTCTAGCGCGTGCTAGGTTAGATTTAGACGTTCCGTCGCTAATACCTAACATTTCGGCAATCTCTTTATGCTGATAGCCATCTAAAACATACATACTAAAGACCAATCTATATCTGTCTGGCAACTCTTGTACAATTTTCAGCAAAAAATCCAATGGGATTTCGTCGCTATCAATTTCTACTTCTGCCTCATCTTCAATCTGGCCTTCGTCTACAATGTCAAAATTACGCTGTTTCCGGTATTTTTGAAGTACAGTATTTACGGTTACCCGTTTCATCCATCCTTCAAAAGAACCTTTGCCTTTATATTGCTCAACCTTTTTAAAAATGGTTATAAATGCATCTTGCAAATTGTCTTCCGCCTCTGTGTAATTAGGCGAATAGCGAAGACAGATAGCAAATAGGATTCTGTTGTACTTTTCGTACAATTCGCCTTGTGCCTTTGCATTCTGCTTTTTGCATTGTTGTATGAGCTCTTCTAAAGTCAATTGCGGTACCGTGAATTAACATTAAGTTGTAAATACCTCTATATTTTTAGAGGGCAACCGTAAATATTCAAGGTTCCTACGTTGTGTAGATGCCACAGTATCAAAAGGGTTGCGTGGTTCTTTGAAAAATTTATTGATTTAATGCTGCAATGGCGTCTTTAATTTTTACTTCCAATTCTTCCATTAGCTCTGGGTTGTCTAATAAAAGTCTTTTAACTGCGTCACGGCCTTGTCCAAGTTTTGTGTCGTCGTAGCTAAACCAAGAACCTGCTTTTTTAACGATTTCGAAGTCAACTCCAAGGTCGATAATCTCCCCAACTTTAGAAATTCCTTCTCCATACATAATATCAAATTCAGCTTGTTTGAATGGTGGAGCTACTTTGTTTTTAACAACTTTAACTCTGGTTTTATTACCGGTAGCATTACTATCGGTATCCTTAATTTGTGTAGAGCGACGAATGTCTAATCGAACAGAAGCATAGAACTTTAAGGCGTTACCACCTGTTGTAGTTTCAGGGTTTCCAAACATTACACCAATCTTTTCACGCAATTGGTTAATGAATATTACCGTACATTTTGTCTTGCTGATAGAACCTGTAAGTTTTCGTAGTGCTTGGCTCATTAAACGTGCGTGAAGCCCCATTTTACTGTCTCCCATTTCGCCTTCAATTTCACTTTTTGGCGTCAAAGCTGCAACCGAGTCAATAACCACGATATCGATAGCCCCACTTCTAATTAGATTATCGGCAATTTCTAATGCTTGTTCCCCATTATCAGGTTGAGAAATAATAAGGTTTTCAATGTCTACCCCAAGTTTTTCGGCATATACACGATCAAAAGCGTGCTCTGCATCGATAAATGCTGCAATCCCTCCTTTTTTCTGAGCTTCTGCCATTGCGTGAAGCGTTAAAGTAGTTTTACCAGAAGATTCTGGTCCGTAAATTTCAATAACTCTTCCACGTGGATAGCCGCCAACGCCTAAAGCCACATCCAAACCAAGGGAACCTGTTGGGATTACGTCTACATCTTCTACGGCACTATCGCCCATTTTCATTACGGTACCTTTACCGTAAGTTTTGTCAAGTTTATCAAGTGTAAGCTTTAAAGCTTTAAGTTTTGCGTCTTTTTCAGTGCTCATTTTCAATGTGTTTAATGATAGAATTTTAATTAGCTAAGATACTATTTCTTCAGGCGAAGGGCAAAAATAATATGGAATAGGTCGGGGTTTTTGTTAACAAATTTGAAAGCTCGAAGTTTGGCTTTTAAAAACTGAGCTTGCATCAATTTAAATCTTTAAACAATTGTAAGTTAAGTTTTTATGACAACGATTTTACATTTGGCAATCTTTTTAAAAGAGTAAAAGAGGAGGTTGATAGATTGCTTTATTTTATTCGGAATTAATTTTAGAAATTTTTTATAGTAGCAAGTCTGTTTTCAATTTTAAAATAAAAAACACTCCTTATCAGATCTTTAAAGTAGTTGTGGATAGTATTAATTCTTAGCTTTCTTCCGTTTTTTACAAAAACCATTACCTTTGCAGCTTTAAAAATCAATTCTTTTCACCTAAAAATTAGTATAGCATGCAACTGTACAATAAATTAAGTGCTAAAGAAAGGGAAGCACTATTAGAAGAAGCCGGTGAAGAACGGCTTACCCTTTCATTTTACAAATACGCCAAAATTGGCAATCCTCATCTTTTCAGAAATCACCTTTTTGTTACTTGGCATGAACAAGATGTTCTAGGTCGAATTTATGTAGCTCACGAAGGTATAAATGCGCAACTTTCGGTTCCGGCAAAACGTTTTAACGAGTTTAAAGAGTTTTTAGACGGAATAAACTTTCTAAAAGACGTACGGTTAAATATTGCTATTGAACAAGATTTAAAGTCGTTTTTAAAACTGAAAGTAAAAGTTCGCGATAAAATTGTGGCAGACGGATTAAATGATGAAACTTTTGATGTTACCAACAAAGGGGTTCACGTAGACGCTGTTACTTTTAATGAACTTATTGAAGATCCAGATGTAGTTTTGGTCGATATGCGAAACCATTACGAAAGTGAAATAGGGCATTTTAAAAATGCGATTACTCCAGATGTAGATACTTTCCGTGATTCTTTAGATATTATTGAAGAAGATTTAAGAGATCACAAGGAAGATAAAAAACTTGTGATGTACTGCACAGGAGGTATTCGTTGTGAAAAAGCCAGTGCATATTACAAGCACAAAGGTTTTAAAAATGTTTTTCAATTAGAAGGCGGTATTATTGAATATGCTAGACAAGTAGAAAACTTAGGACTAGAAAATAAATTCTTAGGAAAAAACTTCGTTTTCGATCACCGTCGTGGCGAACGAATTACCGATGATATTATAAGCCACTGTCACCAATGTGGAGAACCTTGCGATACGCATACTAACTGTGCGAATCAGGCTTGTCACTTACTGTTTATACAGTGTGAAAAGTGTGCTGTAGCTATGGAAAATTGCTGTTCAGACGATTGTATTGAGATTATTCATTTACCAGAAGAAGAGCAAAAAAGAAGACGTCAAGGAATCCCGAACAGCAATAAAATATTCAAGAAAGGACGCTCGGAGAAGTTGAAGTTTAAAAAATAGATTGATACTAGTTGCTAGATGACAAGTGTAGATTGACAAATTATGTAAGTAAATTCAAGGTTTGTTCTAATTTCATTTAGTTCAAACTAGTTTATTTACAGAGTCCTGTTTCATATCCGTCTTGTCTCGTGACTTTACCAATAAAAAATCATAATTCTGAATTAAGAATTCATGATTTTTTATTGGTATCTTTACCGATTAGCAATTTTGTTTAATTTTTCGTCCCTCTTCATTTAGAACAGGGCTTTATATATAAAAAATATGGGCTGTACCAGCTGTGCCACCGGCGCCAACGGACAGCCAAAGGGATGCAAGAACAATGGTACTTGCGGAACCGATGGCTGTAACAAACTAACGGTGTTTGATTGGCTTTCAAATATGCAACTTCCCGCTAATATGGAACCCTTCAATGCGGTAGAAGTTCGCTTTAAAAACGGTAGAAAAGATTTCTACCAAAATCCAGATAACCTCACACTAAGCATTGGCGATACTGTAGCTACAGAAGCTTCGCCAGGTCACGATATAGGAATGGTAACTTTAACAGGCGAGCTTGTTAGAGTTCAAATGAAAAAGAAACGAGTACCTACCAAAATCGAGGCGCTTCCAAAAATTTATCGCAAGGCAACTCAAAAAGATATAGATATCTGGCAAGAGGTCCGCAACAAGGAGGCAGATGTTCAGAAACGTTCCCGAGAAATAGCTATTCGTTTAGGACTTCAAATGAAGATTAGCGATGTAGAATTTCAAGGAGATGCATCAAAAGTTATATTCTATTATACCGCTGAAGAAAGAGTAGATTTCCGTGAATTAATTAAAGAATTTGCACGAACTTTCAATACCCGTATTGAAATGAAGCAAATTGGTTTTCGCCAAGAGGCTGCGCGTTTAGGGGGTATTGGTAGTTGTGGTCGTGAACTTTGCTGTTCTACATGGCTTACAGATTTCCGTTCGGTAAATACTTCGGCAGCACGTTATCAGCAACTTTCTTTAAACCCTCAAAAACTTGCAGGACAATGTGGAAAGCTTAAATGTTGTTTGAATTACGAATTAGACACCTATTTAGAAGCATTAGAGTCTTTTCCAAGTACTGATACTAAGTTACAAACTGAAAAAGGAACTGCTACTTGCCAAAAAATTGATATTTTTAAAGGCTTGCTTTGGTATGCCTACGAAAAGGATTTCATGAATTGGCACGAGCTTACTGCTGAAAAGGCTAACGAAATTATCGAGCTAAATAAGGCTGGTAAAAAACCATTTGCATTAGAGGAATTCATTATTGAAGCTCCAGTAGCCGAAAAAGAACCGTATAGTAATGTTGTAGGTCAAGACAGTTTAACGCGTTTTGACAAACCAAAACAGAAGCCTAAAAAGCGCAGAAAAAAGATTAAATCTAAGCCTCGTGCAAATGCTGATTCGACCAGTAAACCTGCAGCTGGAGAAAACAAAAACGCTCCAAAAAAGGCTAATACTAAACCTAGAAAAAAGCCTAGTAATAAGCCAGGTAGTAAGCCGGCAAATAAACCTGCTAATACTAATAAACCTACAAATAAGTCAAGTAATAAAGCACCTAATAAGCCAACGAATCAAAATAGAAATAGAAAGTCGTCAAAAAATGAATAAATTAGTAATGATTTTTGTGGCTGCTGTATGTTTCGTTTCTTGCGATTCTAATACGGTATTTAGTGATACAAAAGCAATGGATGGGCATTGGGGTGCTGCTGAAACTGTAGCGTTTACATTGCCAGAATTAGATTCGTTAACAAAATATAATTTATTTTTAAACATCAGAAACACTAACGAATATAAGTACAACAACCTATTTTTAATAGTTTCGATGGAGTTTCCACATGGTAAAACAATTACCGACACTTTAGAGTACCGTATGGCTAATCCCGATGGTTCGTGGATGGGTCACGGTATAGGAAATTTAAAAGAAAATAAATTGTGGTATAAAGAAAACGTACAGTTTGTTGAAGAAGGGTCTTACAAAGTTAACATAGGGCATGCAATGCGCAATAACGGTTCTATTGAAGGCGTTAGCAAACTTGAAGGTATATCAGATGTTGGGTTTAGTATAGAAGCTTCCAAATAGTAAATAAAATATGGCAACAAAAAAGGCATCCGCAAAAGATAAAAAACGCAGTTTAGGGCGTCACATTAGAACCTTTTGGAAGATTTTCGCAGGGTTTATACTACTAATAGTCTTAATGTTTTTAATGGCTTCTTGGGGCGTTTTTGGAAGTCTTCCAGATGAAACAAGCCTAGAAAATCCAGAGAAAAACCTCGCAACTGAAATTATTTCATCCGACGGAAAAACCATTGGAAAATTCTACAAAGAAAACCGTACTCCAGTACCTTACGATTCTTTACCAGACCACTTAATTAACGCATTAATTGCAACTGAAGACGTCCGTTTTTACGATCACTCCGGGATTGATGGTCGCGGAACGTTAAGAGCAATTGCATTTTTAGGCTCTAGAGGTGGAGCAAGTACAATTAGTCAACAGCTAGCAAAACTGTTTTTTACCGAACAGGTATCTCGCAATAAATTCCAAAGAGGACTGCAAAAAGTTAAAGAATGGATAATTGCAACTCGTTTGGAACGCCGTTACACAAAAGAGGAAATTATTACAATGTATTTTAACGAATACGACTTTGTGAATCAGGCTGTTGGTATAGAGTCTGCAGCTAATATTTATTTTGACAAACCGCCATCTCAGCTTTCAACTATTGAATCTGCTACTCTTGTAGGAATGTTCAAAAATGCTTCCCTATATAATCCAATTCGAAATCCAGAAGGTGTTAAAAACCGAAGAAATGTGGTGTTAGCACAAATGGAGAAATACGATTATATTTCAGAAAAAGTAAAAGATTCGCTACAAGCTCTTCCACTGAATATCGAATTTACACCGCAAGGTCACGATGAAGGAAGTGCGACTTATTTCCGTGAATATGCACGTCATTTTATGGAAAATTGGATAAAAGAACATCCAAAGTCGGATGGTAGTAAATACAATATTTACCAAGACGGACTTAAGGTTTATGTTACTATAGATAGTAAAATGCAACTTCACGCCGAAAATGCTGTTAAAACGCATATGGCAAACCTTCAAGCTGTTTTTGATGAACAAAACAAGGGAAACAAAACTGCACCTTTTAGAGATATTACAGAAAAGGAAACCGAAGGGATTTTAAATTCTGCTATGCGTAAAAGTGATCGTTGGCGCGATATGAAAAGACAAGGAAAAGAGGAGGAAGAAATTATAGCAAGCTTTAAAAAAGCAATCCCGATGCGTGTTTTCTCTTGGAAAGGAGACATTGATACAATTATGACTCCATTAGATTCTATTCGCTATCACAAATCATTTTTACAAGCAGCTATGATGTCTATGACACCACAAACTGGTGAAGTAAAAGCGTGGGTAGGAGGAATAGATTACAAACATTACAAATACGATATGGTTAAAAAAGGAAGACGACAGATTGGTTCTACTTTTAAGCCATTTGTTTACGCAACAGCTATAGATCAAATGCATATGTCTCCATGTGATACTTTGCCAAATACTATGTACACAATCCCAGCTGGAAAACACAACCTAATAAAATCTTGGACACCTAAAAACTCTGGAGGTAGTTACGGAGGAATGGTTTCTCTTAAATACGCTCTTGCAAATTCTATCAACACAATTACAGCAAGACTTATTGATAGAGTTGGGCCAGAACCAGTTATCGATCTAGTGAAAAAAATGGGTGCAAATACAGATAATATGCCTGCGGTACCATCAATTGCTTTAGGAACAGCAGATTTATCGGTTTATGAAATGGTTGGAGCTTACAGCACATTTGCAAATGAAGGAGTATATATAGAGCCTATTCTAATTCAAAGAATTGAGGATAAAAATGGAACAGTTCTTTATCAAAATGTTCCAAAAACGAGAGATGTTATAAGTGACGAAACTGCGTATGTTACAACTAGTTTAATGGAAGGAGTAACGCAATCAGGAACTGGTACTCGATTAAGAGGAAATTGGGCTGTTAATTCACCTTTTTACAAAGAGGTTATGACAGGATATCCATACGATTTTAAAAATCCTATTGCCGGTAAAACGGGAACTACACAAAACAACAGTGATGGTTGGTTTATGGGAATGGTTCCAAATCTTGTTACAGGAGTTTGGGTAGGAGGAGATGATAGAGCTACGCATTTCAGAAGCACTAGATACGGACAAGGAGCAACAATGGCACTCCCAATTTGGGGAATGTATATGAAGAGTTGCTATGCCGATAAAGATTTAGATGTGTCTACTGAAAACTTTAAGCGTCCAAGTAATCTTTCTATTGAAACTAACTGTGCAGTGTGGAGAGATAGAGATGCTGATAAGGAAGAAATTCCAGATGAGTTTGATTTTTAATTAAAAATCTAATAATCATAAAAACTAAATTTTAGACTATTTACTGATATCAAAAGAGCTGTTTTTCTATTGAATTAGCAGTTAGGTGTTTATTAGGTCTTTGTAGAATTGTCCTGAATACTCAGACAAATTTTGTAATTTTCAGAAAAATTTTAAAAATGATAAATAAGACAGTAGCAAACGTTCGAGAAGCTTGTGAAGGCATTGAAGACGGAATGACTTTTATGCTCGGAGGCTTTGGTCTTTGTGGTATTCCTGAAAACATAATCAACGAATTGGTTAGACGAAACATTCAAGGTGTTACTTGTATTTCAAATAATGCAGGTGTAGATGATTTTGGTCTAGGTCTTTTGCTTAAAAAGCACCAAATAAAGAAAATGATTTCTTCTTATGTAGGAGAAAACGCCGAGTTTGAACGCCAAATGCTAAGTGGTGAAATGGAGGTAGAGCTTGTTCCTCAAGGAACGCTAGCACAAAGATGTGAAGCTGCTCGAACTGGTATTCCAGCCTTTTTTACTCCTGCAGGTTACGGAACCGAAGTGGCTGAAGGTAAAGAAACCCGTGAATTTAACGGAAAAATGCACATAATGGAGAGAGCTTTTGAAGCTGATTTCTCATTTGTAAAGGCTTGGAAAGGCGATGAAGCTGGAAATCTTATTTTTAAAGGTACAGCAAGAAACTTTAACCCTGCCATGTGTGGTGCTGGAAAAATTACAGTAGCTGAAGTAGAAGAACTTGTTCCTGCTGGTGAATTAGACCCGAATCAAGTTCATATTCCTGGAATTTTTGTTCAGCGAATTTTTCAAGGTGAGAAATATGAAAAACGCATTGAGCAACTTACAGTGCGTAAAAAATAAGTAATTGGAATCTTAGCGTTTTCAGAGATGAAATATTAGACCATAAAGAATCAGAGAACGCAGAGGAAAAATAATTATGTCAGGTTGAGCCCTTCGGCATCGCTCAGGATAAACCAAGGTGGAAACCTACTTCAAATTAACAATATTGAGATGTTAGATAAAAACCAAATAGCACAACGAATAGCAAAAGAAGTTAAGGACGGATACTACGTTAACTTAGGAATAGGAATTCCAACTTTAGTTGCGAATTTTGTGCGTGACGATATTAGTGTAGAATTCCAAAGTGAAAATGGAATTCTAGGAATGGGACCATTCCCTTATGAAGGGGAAGAAGACCCAGATTTAATTAATGCCGGTAAACAAACTATTACAGCCCTTCCCGGAGCTTCCTTCTTCGACTCTGCAATGAGTTTTGGTATGATACGTGGCCAACACGTAGATTTAACTATTTTGGGAGCAATGGAAGTATCTCAAAACGGTGATATTGCCAACTGGAAAATTCCGGGTAAAATGGTAAAAGGAATGGGAGGCGCAATGGATTTAGTTGCCTCAGCCGAAAATATTATTGTAGCAATGATGCATACGAATCGCGCTGGCGAATCGAAATTGCTAAAGGAATGTACTCTACCGCTTACTGGAGTTGCTTGTGTAAAGAAGATTGTGAGTAATCTTGCAGTAATGGAAATCAGGGATGGTAAGTTTCACCTTTTAGAACGTGCACCTGGTGTTTCTGTTGAAGAAATTCAACAAGCAACGGAAGGTGATTTAGTAGTTGAAGGTGACATTCCTGAAATGAAATTTTAAAACAATTCTCCTCTTTTTCTATATAAAAACCCTATTCTTTAATTAGAATGGGGTTTTTAAATATATAGCTAAATCCCTTTAGGAATCGCTTGAATAAGCTTTTTTGAATATTCGGTCTGCGGGTTTTCGTAAATTTCGTCGGCATCTCCTAGTTCTTCTATTTTTCCTTTATTCATCACTAAAAGTTGATCCGACATGTATTTTACCACCGCCAAATCGTGCGATATAAAAATATATGTGAAGCCATAATCGTTCTTCAGTTCGTTCAAGAGATTAAGAACTTGTGCCTGCACAGATATATCTAGAGCAGAAACCGATTCGTCGCAAATAACAAGTTTTGGCTCAACTATTACTGTTCGAGCAATTCCAACACGTTGTCGTTGCCCCCCTGATAGCTCGTGCGGATAACGGTAAAAGTATGTCTCATCCAAACCTACTCTATCTAGTAGCGATATAACGCGCTCTCTTCTTTCTTTTTTATTTTTCCCTAAACCGTGAACTTCCATGGGCTCCATCAAAGCTTCGCCTATCATTAAACGAGGGTTTAAAGAGGAAAATGGATCCTGAAAAATGATTTGAATTTCTTTTCTCAGATTTCTAATATCAGTTTTTGAAAGCGTTGTAAGTTCCTTTCCGCGATATTTTATACTTCCAGCCGTTGCTTTTTCAAGCTGAAGAATTGTTTTTCCCAAAGTAGATTTTCCACAACCCGATTCGCCTACAAGCCCTAAAGTTTCTCCTTCAAAAACCGAAAAACTAACGTTATCTACTGCTTTTACAACTTCTGTTTTGGCAAAAAGCCCCACATTGCTGAAATAGTATTTTTCAAGGTTTACGATTTCTAAAATAGGGGACTGAGTGTATATCTGCTTATGTTTTTTAGCGCGTTCGGTCGCTTTTATTTCTCTAGGCTTAAAACTTTTATCAGCAATAGAAGCAATGGTTGGCAATTCTGCTAAACGCATATTTAATGATGGTCGCGACGCCAATAATGCTTTGGTATATTCGTTTTGAGGATTTTTAAAAATCTCTTCGGTAGTGGCACTCTCAACGATATTCCCCTTATACATTACCAAAACTCTATCTGCAATTTCTGAAACCAAACTTAAATCGTGCGAAATAAATAGCATAGCCATTTTAGTTTCTTTCTGAATTGATTTTAGAAGCGAAATAATTTCTTTCTGTACCGTAACATCAAGTGCTGTTGTTGGCTCGTCTGCTATGAGTAATTTAGGTTTACAAGCAATAGCCATGGCAATCATAACTCGCTGCATTTGTCCACCGCTTATTTGATGCGGATAACTGTTGTAAATTTCGTTGGGACGTGGCAGTTTCACTTTTTCAAAAAGAGAAATGGTTTCTTTTTTGGCTTCAGAAGCATTCATATTTAAGTGAAGCATGAGTATTTCAGAAACTTGAAAACCGCATTTCAATGAAGGGTTAAGCGCACTCATAGGCTCTTGAAAAATCATTGCGATTTCGCTACCGCGGATTTTTCTAAATTTCTTTTCTTCGTACTTCAATAAATCGTTTCCTTGGAAAAGGATTTCTCCCGATAAGTTGGCTTGCTTTTTTGGCAATAACCCCATAAGTGCTAAAGATGTAACCGATTTACCAGAACCAGATTCGCCTACAATCCCTAAAATTTCGTTTTCAAATACATCAAAAGATATAGTATGTAAAACCTCAGTTTTCTTTTTCTTGCCCCCAAAGGAAAGAACAAGATCTTTAATCGATATTAATGGGGTGTTTTCCATAGTATCAAAGATAGAACTTAAGTTAAAATTGACTGGGTAGTTTTAATTCAAAAATTTAAAAAGATGATGAGACAAGCGGAAAAAGAAAATAATTGCTTTATTTTGAGAATCTCTAAAGAAAATCAAACGACATGAAAAAAATATTTATAGCCTTATTTGCAGTTGTTTTATTTACGTCTTGCTCTTCTGATGATGATAGTAATTCAGCAGAAACGTCGATAGTAGGTTCTTGGTCCCTAACTGAAATGAATGTGGCGATTCCTGTAGACTTAAACAACGACGGATCTTTTAATCGAAATCTAATTAACGAAATTCCATGTATAGCGGGAACGAGTAACTTTTCTGCTAATAATGATTTCTCACAATCGTTTAGTGTGATAACACAAGAGGAAATAAACGGAGAAATTGTTTTTGGATGCCAAGGCACCGAAAGAAATGAAGGCACTTATGAAATTGTGGGAGACCAAATTAAGTTTACCATAGAAGGCCCAGAGCCAATAACAGAAACTTTTGACTATACGCTAAATGACAATACGCTAAAAATCATAATGCCAACAGACGATTATGGCACTTTAGAAATGATTTCGCAAAGAGATTGACATAAACTGATGAAAATTCAAAGGGCATTTCTTAAGAAACGCCCTTTGTTTTACTTCAGTATTTAATTTTTTTTGCATTTTAGCCTTTAGGTGTTTAATGCGCTTCTAGCCAATTTTCTCCTACTCCCAAATCCACATCTAAAGGAACGGTAAGCTTGTAAGCGTTTTCCATCTCGTGTTTTACCATTGCCTTTAACTTTTCTAACTCAGGTTTATAAACATCAAAAACCAATTCATCATGAACCTGAAGTAGCATTTTGCTTTGATAATTCTCTTCTTCAAGCTTGTTGTAAATATTAATCATGGCAAGCTTGATGATATCTGCTGCACTACCTTGAATTGGAGCGTTTACAGCGTTTCTTTCAGCCGCACCTCTTACTACTTGGTTACTGCCATTAATATCCTTTAAATAGCGTCTACGGCCTAAAACGGTTTGCACATATCCGTGCTCCCGTGCGAAGTCTATTTGAGAACTGATGTAATTTCTAAGTTTTGGGTAGGTTTTGTAGTAGGTGTCTATTAGTTCTTTGGCTTCAGTTCTAGAGAGATCGGTTTGGTTGCTTAATCCAAAAGCCGAAACCCCGTAGATAATCCCGAAGTTTACAGTTTTAGCATTGCTTCGCTGTTCACGGGTAACTTCTTCTAAAGGCACATTAAAGACTTTTGCAGCCGTAGAAGCGTGAATGTCTTCTCCGTTTTTAAAAGCATCTATCATGTTATCTTCTTCGCTTAAAGCAGCGATAACGCGAAGTTCAATTTGCGAATAATCCGCAGCCATTAAAACATAGTCTTTATTTTTTGGGACAAATGCTTTTCGAACTTGACGTCCGCGCTCTGTTCTAATAGGAATGTTTTGAAGGTTTGGATTATTACTACTCAATCGCCCAGTTGCTGCGACGGTTTGCATATAATCGGTATGTACACGACCTGTGGTTGGTTCTATCTGCGCAGGTAAAGCATCAACATAGGTGCTTTTTAACTTAGCTAAGCCGCGATATTCTAACACATCTCGGATGATTTTATGGTCTTTTGCTAAGTATGAAAGCACATCTTCTGAAGTAGAATATTGACCGGTCTTGGTTTTTTTCGGTTTGTCGATAAGCTTCATTTTTCCAAAAAGAATCTCTCCCAACTGCTTTGGAGAAGCAATGTTGAATGTTTCTCCAGCTTCTTCGTAAATATTCTTTTCTAATTGAAGTATATCGCTATCTAAAGCCTCTGATAAACTGTTTAAAAAGTCTTTATCGAGATTAATACCTTCCAATTCCATCGCGGCCAATACACGTAATAGAGGCACCTCAATTTCATCAAAAAGTTTTTGAGTGTTTGCTTCGCCTAATTCTTTTTCAAAATGCTCTTTAAGTTGTAAGGTAATATCGGCATCTTCTACTGCATATTCGGTTTGTTGAACAATATCAACATCGCGCATACTGCGTTGATTCTTACCTTTTTTACCGATTAATTCGGTTATGGAAACAGGAGTATAGTTGAGGTAGGTTTCGCTCAATACGTCCATATTATGGCGCATATCTGGATTGATAAGATAATGCGCAAGCATGGTATCAAATAGTTTCCCTTTTACAGCTATATCGTATTTAGCTAAAACCTTAATATCGTATTTTAAGTTTTGTCCTATTTTCTCAATTGATTCATCTTCAAAGAAGGGACGTAAACCTTCTAGGATCTGTTGTGTTTCTTCGCGGTTTTCTGGGAACGGAATGTAAAAACCTTTTCCTTTTTCCCAAGAGAAAGCAATACCAACGAGTTCTGCTTCGAGCGGATTTAAACTTGTAGTTTCTGTGTCAAAACACACACTTTTCTGCTTCATTAAATTTTGAAAAAACAACTTTGCGCCCATACCAGGTTGAACGGTTTGGTAGAAGTGTTCGGTATTTTCAATAGTTGCCCGTGTATTAAAATCTTTTGCATTTGCTGCTGCCTCTCCATCGCCTCCAAAAAGTGAAAATTGGCCTTGACCAGCACTTTGGCTGCGTTCAGCTACTTTTGATGTTTTTTGCTTTGTAGTAGGAGCGTTGTTTTCTGCATCTTTTGGTTCACGGCTTGTGCCATTAGAAGCCATAGCTTCTACAGAGAAAGATTTTAGGAAATTATCTTTAAGTCTTCTGAACTCTAATTCGTCAAATATTTCTAATACCTTTTCTGTATCAGGAGGACAAACTTCAAAATCTTCTTCATTAAATTCTACAGGAACATCCAGCATAATAGTTGCCAGTTGTTTACTGAGTAAACCAATTTCGCGATTAGCTTCTACCTTCTCCTTCATTTTACCTTTAAGCTTATCGGTATTGTCTAGTAGGGCTTCCATTGAGCCAAATTCCTTTATGAATTTTTTCGCTGTTTTTTCACCTACGCCTGGAAGTCCCGGGATGTTATCGCTACTGTCCCCCATCATTCCTAAGAAGTCTATAACCTGAAGCGGATCTTCTACTTCAAACTTTTTTTGAACTTCTGGAATTCCCCAAGTTTCATAACCTCCACCAAAAACAGGGCGGTACATAAATATATTTTCGGAAACCAATTGTGCAAAATCCTTATCTGGAGTTACCATATAGGTGGTATAACCCTCTTTTTCAGCTTTTTTAGCCAAGGTCCCAATTACATCATCTGCTTCAAAGCCTTCTTTTACCATTACTGGGATTTTCATGGCCTCAAGTATGCTATAGATATATGGAATTGCAAAACGTATTGCATCTGGAGTTTCGTCTCTATTCGCTTTGTATTCCGGAAACATTTCGTTTCGAGCTTCGCTGCCGCCTTTATCAAAGCAAACCGCAAGATGGTCTGGACGTTCTCTTTTTACTACGTCTATTAGTGAATTCATAAATCCCATAATAGCCGAAGTGTTTTGACCTTTGCTATTAATTTGTGGATTTTTTATAAATGCGAAATACCCTCTAAAAATAAGAGCGTAGGCATCAACAAGGAAAAGGCGTTTTTTTGGTTCTTGCATCATTATAATTTATTGTCTTCCTGAGCGCAGCCGAAAGATTTATGAAGTTGATGTCCTTATCGTTCTCGACTGCGCTCGAACAGACATTTTTCTGTTTCTTCAAAAATAAAAGAAGTATTTGGAAATTAGCTTGTATTAGGGTAAAATAAAGATGTTCCAAGAATCTGATAAAATAGATGCTTTAATTTTTTTAGCTATTTTTAATTTTAGAATTTACAACTATAGTGAGACATTGGCGCTAATGGAGTTGTTTAGGTTCCAAAAACCTTTTAAAACAATAAATTATGAAAACAATTATAGTTTTTCTTTTTACGAGCCTAGTTTATGTTTCATCAAACGCTCAAGATCCCCATCTTTTTGAAAATACCTGGTATTTAGAAAATGTAATTATTGACGGAGAAAACAATTACCCAATAAATTCAACCTTTGATGGCGAAATGAATTTTCAGGCAGACTTTATTTCTTTAGGTCATAGTTATTGTGAATCTGGCATTTCTGGAAATGTTATTTATACTGGTTCAAATCAGTTTAATTTAAGTGAAGTTATAGCTTTAGTTGAAACTTGTGAAGATCCAGATGTTTTACAATTTATAAGTAAGCATTATTCTGTCTACGTAGATAATAATCTTATTGCGAAGAATCCATTAGATTATTATATAGTTTTTCTCGGGGATTCTAAAACGCTAATTATTACCAACCCAGAAGGAAAACAAGCTATTTATAACAGTGGACCCTTAGGAGTTCAAGCTTTTGAAAACGCTATGTTTTCTATATATCCAAACCCGGTTAATGAAGTTTTGGTTTTAAATGGCACAAAAAACATAAGCAATCTTAAAACCCAAATTTATTCAACAGAAGGAAAAATTTTAAACACGCAGCATATAGATTTTAATAAGCAAACAACAATTAATGTTTCCAATCTTTCCAGCGGTATTTATTTTTTGAATATTGAAGATGAAAGCGGGAGAGTAGAGGTGAAAAAGTTTGTAAAACAATAAATAGTTCTCGACTGCGCTCGAACGGACATTTTTCTGTTTCTTCAAAAATAAAAGAAGTATTTGGAAAATTTGAGTTATTATAAAATAATTCAACTAATGGGTAGTTGTAAAGAAATTTATAAAACAATAAATAGGTCTTCAGACAGCTATTGCCTGAGTTACCCTTGACAGTATCCATAAAAAAAAGAGGCTGAATTAATTCAGCCTCTTTCTGTATAAAATATTTCTAAAAGCTTATGCTAATGAAACTCTTTTAAAGCCTACAACTTCAACATCGCCATACGTTTTTACGTAATCTGCAACGCTTTTCTTTTCGTCTTTAATAAAGTTTTGGTCAAGCAATGCTTTTTCATGGTCTAACGTAGTATTATCACTAATAAAACGCTCTAGTTTTCCAGGAAGTATTCTGTCCCAGATTTGTTCTGGTTTACCTTCAGCTTTTAATTCTGCTTTTGCATCTTCTTCAGCTTGTGCTAAAACTTCTGGAGTTAATTGTGCTCTAGAGATGTATTTAGGCACATTTTTTTGTGGCTTACCTAGACGGCCTAATTCGATATTATCTTTTTCGATAACAGCAATTCTAGCTTCAGTTTCTGATGCGATGAATTCTGGATCAAAATCTTTGTAAGAAAGCGTAGTTGCACCCATAGATGCTACCTGCATAGAAACATCTTTTGCTAGCTCTTCTGCGTTGTCAACAGCTTTTGAAAGACCTGTTAGAGCAGCGATTTTGTTTACGTGTACATAAGAACCTACGAATGGCGCTTCAAGAATTTCGAAACCACCGATTTCTATTTTCTCACCAATAACACCAGTTTGCTCAGTTAATTTTTCAGCAATTGTGATACCTTCAAAATCTGCAGCTAAAAACTCCTCTTTAGAAGAAGTGTTTAATGCAACTTCAGCCATTTTGTTTGCCATTTCTACGAATGAATCGTTTTTAGCAACAAAGTCGGTTTCACAGTTTAATGAAATGGCAACACCTTTTGTGTTGTCGCTGTTTACTTTTACGGTTGCCACACCTTCGCTTGAATCGCGATCTGCTCTTTTTTCAGCAATTTTCTGTCCTTTTTTTCTAAGGATAGAAATTGCTTCTTCCATATTTCCTTCTGCCTCAACTAATGCCTTTTTACAGTCCATCATTCCGGCTCCAGTTGTTTGTCTTAGCTTATTTACTTCAGCGGCTGTGATTTTTGCCATTTTCTTAAATTTTTTAGGTTTAATATTAAAAAAGTCGTTCAATTAATTTTCAACAAAGAAAAGAACCAAACGACTTTTAAATTTTAAAATATTGTTATTATTCTTCTTCGTTTAGAACTTCTTTTTTCGATTTCTGACGTACAGGCTGCTTAGCCTCTTTCATAGCTTTTACGTCTTCTTCGTCTGTTGAAGGAACTTCAACTTTTGCTTTTTTAGCAGGTTTAGAATCTTTAGAAGATTTTGCTTTTTTAGCCATTCCTTCTTCGTCATCTTCTTTTCCAGATTTTCTTTCAGAAAGTCCTTCAATGATAGCTTCAGAAACAAAACTCATAATGCTTTCAATAGATTTTGAAGCATCATCGTTAGATGGGATTACGTAATCAATAACGCGAGGGTCACTGTTAGTATCCACCATTGCGAAAATAGGAATGTTTAATTTTAAAGCTTCAGCAACTGCAATGTGTTCACGAGTTGTATCTACAACAAAAAGTGCTGCAGGAAGACGGCTCATATCAGAAATAGAACCTAAGTTTTTCTCTAATTTAGCACGAAGACGATCTACTGCCAAACGCTCTTTCTTAGAAAGTGTGTTGAAAGTACCATCTTGCTTCATTCTGTCGATAGAAGACATTTTTTTAACAGCCTTACGGATAGTTACAAAGTTTGTAAGCATACCACCTGGCCATCTTTCTGTGATGTAAGGCATGTTTGCCGCTTTTGCTTTTTCAGCAACGATGTCTTTTGCTTGTTTTTTAGTAGCTACAAAAAGGATTTTGCGACCACTAGCTGCGATTTTTTTAAGAGCTTCACTAGCTTCTTCAATTTTTGCAGCGGTTTTGTAAAGGTTGATGATGTGAATCCCGTTGCGTTCCATATAGATATACGGCGCCATGTTTGGGTTCCATTTGCGGGTAAGGTGTCCAAAGTGTACACCAGCTTCAAGTAAGTCTTTTACTTCTACTTTTTTTGCCATTTTGTTTTAGTTTACGTTCTGTGAAAGGATAGCAACCTCTTCTAAATATGAATTTGGTTTAGATGCTAAACTAACACCCGGTTTTCGGGTTAACAGCTTTAATAATTAATAATGATTATGAACTTTTCAACTTTAATTGGGTATCCCATTTGAGATACCCAATCGAGTTGAGTAATAATTTTGTCAACATACGCTCAAAACTAAGGTTGCTGAGTACTTCGGCAACACTCAGTACAAGCTTTGTCGAAATATTAACGTTTCGAGAATTGGAATTTCTTACGAGCTTTCTTCTGTCCGAATTTCTTACGCTCTACCATTCTTGGGTCTCTTGTTAATAAACCTTCTGGTTTTAAGATTCCACGGTTTTCGTCGTTTAACGTACACATTGCGCGAGAAATAGCAAGACGAATAGCTTCTGCTTGTCCTGTAATTCCACCACCAAATACATTTACGTTGATATCGAAAGTGTTTTCGTTGTCTGTAAGTACTAAAGGTTGTTTAACTTTATACTGAAGCGTTCCAGTAGTAAAGTATTTATCCAACTCACGCTTGTTGATAGTAATGTTTCCTTTTCCTTCTTTAAGGTACACACGTGCAACAGCGGTTTTTCTTCTGCCTATTTTGTGAATTGTCTCCATTACTTGTTGTCGTTAAAGTTAATAGTTCGAGGTTTTTGTGCATCCTGTCCGTGATTTGCATCTGCATACACTTTAAGGTTTCTGAACAAATCTGCGCCCAATTTATTTTTTGGAAGCATTCCTTTTACAGCTTTTTCAACAAGCCTTGTAGGGTCTTTTTTGTACATTTCGGCAGCAGTTAAGCTACGTTGTCCACCAGGATAGCCTGTGTGGCGAATGTAGGTCTTGTCGGCCCATTTGTTACCAGTAAGGTTTATGTTACTAGCGTTAATAATAATTACGTTGTCACCGCAATCTACGTGAGGGGTGAAACTTGGTTTGTGCTTACCGCGAAGTAATTTAGCAACTTCGCTTGCAAGACGACCCAATGTTTGCCCGTCCGCATCTACTAGCAACCATTCTTTTACAACGGTATTCTTGTTAGCAGATACTGTTTTGTAACTTAATGTATCCATTAGTTTTTTGTCAATCGTTAATAATTCATTGTTTCCTCATCTTAAAACAAAACGTATTTTGCCTAAGAGGGGTGCAAATGTAGTGTTATTTATTTGAAAAGCAATGGGGTGGCGATTAATTTTTCTTCGGAAAAGATAAGTTTAATTTAAAGCGATAATTATTTAGGTAATTTTCAATTGAAAATTAAACCTGCAAGGATCCGCCTTCACCATATAAATCTTACCAATTAAAATTTCATTGCTCGTTATTCTTATTTCAACTTCAACTTCAACTTCGATTTCAGTTTCGATTTCGATTTCAATTTCGTTGAGCCCTACAAGGATCGCTCATGCTTCTCTCAGCACAAAGCCTAGCAGACCTCACCAATTAAAATTTCATTGCTCTTTATTCTTATATCAGTTCAACTTCAACTTCAACTTCAATTTCAGTTTCGATTTCAGTTTCAGTTTCGATTTCAATTTCGATTTCAATTTCCCCTTATTCAAGTGTTATAATTAAATCGTCCTTCATTACCATAGTTCCAGGCTTAAGGGTGATAGATTTCACTTTTCCGTCTTTATTTGCTGTGATTGTAGATTCCATTTTCATTGCTTCAATAATAAAGAGGTGATCGTTTTTCTTCACTTTCTGCCCCTTTTTTACCAATACCTTATATAGGCTTCCTTGTAAAGGTGCTCCATACTGATTTGGATCTTGAGTGTCGGCTTTTACGTGAACTTCTTTTTCTACCTTAATAGATTTATCTCTAATTTGAATAAATCTGTTTTCCCCATTTACCGAAAAGAAAACAATACGTATTCCGTCTTCGTTAGGTATTCCTACCGAAAGCAATTTAACGATAATAGACTTCCCTGGCTCTAATTCAATAATAGCCTCTTCGCGAAGTTTCATTCCGTAGAAGAAATTTTCAGTAGCAAGAATAGCAACATTGCCATATTGCTTATACTTTTCGTGTGCGTCCTCAAAAACACGTGGGTATAAACTATAGGATAAGAAATCTTCAAACTCAATTTGTCTTGTAAAGCCTTGTTGAAATTTCTTACGGAAAATCTTGAATTCTGCATCAAAATCTATTGGCTCTAGATGTGCGTTGGGTCTGTCGGTATAAGCCACGTTGTTTTTCAAAATTATCTTCTGAAGTTCTTTTGGGAAACCTCCAATTGGCTGTCCAAGATCCCCTTTAAAGAAGTTGATTACAGATTCTGGGAAGGAAATGTCTTCTCCACGCTGCATAACATCTTCTGGGGTAAGGTTGTTTGTAACCATAAAAATAGCCATATCTCCAACTACTTTTGAGCTTGGCGTTACTTTTACTAAATTTCCAAACATACCATTTACCTGCTCGTACATCTTTTTCACTTCATCAAAACGATCGCCTAAGCCAAGTGCTTCCGACTGCGGACGTAAATTTGAATACTGTCCTCCTGGAATTTCGTGTTGGTAAACCTCCGCTGTTCCTGCTTTTAAACCAGATTCGAAAGGATAATACATTTCGCGAACGTCTTCCCAATAATTAGAAAACTCGTTCAGTTTGGTGATGTCAAATTTGTTTTCTCGAGGTTGATTGCGCATCATCTCAACAATAGAGTTGAAGTTTGGCTGAGAGGTAAGCCCCGAAAGTCCGCCTAAAGCAACATCTACAACATCAACTCCCGCTTCAATAGCTTTTAGGTAGGTAGCAGATTGTATTGATGAAGTATCGTGAGTGTGCAAGTGCAATGGAATTTTAACCGTGTCTTTCAAAGCAGCCACCAGTTCTGCAGCGGCATAAGGTTTTAAAAGACCGGCCATATCTTTAATCGCAATCATATGCGCCCCGGCATTTTCTAAGTCTTTTGCAAGTTGCGTATAATATTTTAGGGTGTATTTGGTTTCATTTGGGTTAAGAATATCACCTGTATAGCTAATTGCTGCTTGGGCAATTCCGCCAGTTTTGTTTCGAACATAGTTAATACTTGGCTCCATTGCTTTCACCCAGTTTAATGAGTCGAAAATTCTAAAAATATCAATTCCGTTTTCCCAAGAGGTTTCAATAAATTTTTCAATTAAATTATCAGGATATGCTTTGTAACCAACTCCATTAGAGCCTCGAAGTAGCATTTGGAAAAGTATGTTTGGCATCAACTTGCGAAGTTCGCGTAATCTCGTCCAAGGGCTTTCATGTAAAAATCTAAGACAAACATCAAAAGTTGCACCTCCCCACATCTCAATACTAAATGTATTTGAGTGATTTTTGGCAAAACTTTCAGCTACTTTCAGCATGTCGTAACTACGCATCCTGGTAGCGAGTAATGATTGATGCGCGTCGCGAATTGTTGTGTCTGTATAATGAATCTTCTTTTCATCTTTTAGCCAAGCACAGAATTTTTCGGGTCCCATTTCCGTGAGCATATCTTTTGTGCCTTTTGGAAATTCTTGGCTTCTATCAAATTTTGGAACTTTAGGTGTTCTAAAAACCTTGTTTTTATCGATGGTCTTTACATCTGGGTTTCCGTTTACAATTACTTCTCCTAAATAATTTACAATTTTAGAAGTACGATCTTGTGGAAGTTTTATTTCGAATAGAGAAGGGGTGTTGGCAATAAAATTCACCGTAGCTCTACCTTCTTTAAAAGTATCGTTGTGTATTACATTTTGAAGAAAATGAATATTGGTTTTTACACCGCGTATTCTAAACTCTCTAAGTGCGCGTGACATTTTACGCACTGCACCGTCCAATGTTCGTCCGTGGGCAGAGACCTTTACAAGCATAGAGTCGAAAAAAGGACTTACACTATAGGATTGATAGATACTACCAGCATCTAGACGGATTCCCATTCCGCCCGCACTGCGATAGGTAGTAATAGTTCCGTAATCGGGGGTGAAATTATTTTCGGGATCTTCGGTTGTAATACGGCACTGCATAGCAAAACCATATGTTGCAAGTGAATCTTGCCCGTAAATTTTAATTTGTTTATCACTTAATTTATAGCCTCCCGCAATAAAAATTTGAGTTTTTATAAGGTCTATTCCTGTTACCATTTCGGTAACTGTGTGCTCTACTTGAATTCGTGGATTCACTTCAATAAAGAAAACGTTGTCATCTTTATCAACCAAAAATTCAACTGTACCTACGTTATTGTAATTTACTTCCTCTGCAATTTTAATTGCGTATTTATAAAGTGCATCCTTTACGCTCTGGGAAACGTTAAAAGAGGGAGCAACTTCAACAACTTTTTGGTGACGCCTTTGTACCGAGCAGTCTCGCTCGTATAAATGGCGAATATTTCCGTGGTTATCGGCTACTATTTGAACTTCTAAATGCTTAGGGTCTTCAACGTATTTCTCGAGAAACATAGTGTCGTCGCCAAAGGCATTAAGCGATTCGCTTTTTGCAGAATCGAAATTGTTTTTTAAATCGTCTTCAGTGCGAATGATTCTCATTCCGCGTCCACCACCACCAGAGGCAGCTTTCAACATAATAGGATAACCTACTTTTTTTGCTTCGGAAATGGCAATTTTTAAAGAAGATAATTCCTTTTCATTACTTTTAATAATAGGTACTCCACATTTTTCTGCAATTTTTTTGGCAGTAATTTTATCTCCTAAAGCGTCCATAGCTTTTGGATCTGGACCTATGAAGATAATTCCGTTTTTGGCACAGTTTCGAGCAAATTCAGAGTTTTCAGATAAAAATCCATATCCGGGGTGAATGGCATCTACATTCTTAGACTTTGCAAGTTCAATAATTGCATTTCCGTCTAAATAGGGTTTTAAAGGCTGGTCGTTTTCACCTATTTGATAAGATTCATCAGCCTTATAGCGATGTTGTGAATAGCGGTCTTCAAAAGTATAGATAGAAACTGTTTGCAAATTAATTTCTGAACAGGCTCGCAATACTCGAATGGCTATTTCACCACGGTTAGCCACCAAAACTTTCTTTATCTTCATGGATTGTATTTTATAAGGATATATGTAAGGCTATAAAGATAAACAAGGCTATGCTTTAATATGAAAATAAAACAAAAGAATTATCAATAATTCAAAGCCTTAAATAGGATGAATTAGTGTTAAAATGAGCTAGAAATACTGTGTTTTGTTCTAAGGCTGAGGGCGCTGCTGTCTTTTTCTTCTTATGATATATGGATTTACATTTTTGTAATTACGAATTACAAAGGCTAATGCGCTTTCCAATACCTGCCCCATATTAATTGCTTTTTTAAAGTTCACATCACCTGTGAGTTCAAAAAGATCCATTTTTAACTCTTCAATCTTTTCGGGAGGTGAAATAGAATCTTCTTTCATACAATTTATTAAAGCTTTCAACCTTTTTTTCTCATTTGTAGCTCGCTTTGCCAACAAAGACCTTTCTTCACTAATATATTGGTCGATAGATTTTTGTTGTAGAAGTTCCATTGTCATTTCAACTAACTTGTTGTTTTCTTTTAGGAATTGAGGTTTGTAAACCTTTGCATTCCCTTCATAAGACTGTTGGTCAAAATCTATGGCGCGAATTCTATATTGAATACGGTCAAAATCGTGAGTAAGTACCATTACATAGTTGTAAGATCGCATATCCCCAAGAAGACGTATAAAACAGCGTTCGTTGAATTTTACAAATTCTTTAGCTATCTCTAGCTTATCCCTTTTAGACAAATCATCTAAATGGTTGTTAATAAATTCGTCACCAGGAATTCCTGAGATATGCTCTTCTATTAAAGTATTTTTTCTCACCAAAAAGTTAATGTGGTTTGGCGAAAGTAAATCCTCAAGTTCTAAACCGTAAATTCGGGAAGCATCTGCTTTTTTAATGTAGATATAGAGGTAATTATCGTTAAGAATATTACGAACTTTAATACGAAATGGTTTAGAGTTTCCGAAGGTGCAGTAGTCTACACTATCAATATTTAAGAAAGGTAAAATAGTTTCGTTTCCATCAGAATGTAAAATGGAATATACTTTTTTTAAGCTCTCATTTATTTCTTCTGTTTCAAATTCAGAATAGTAAACTCTCACCCAAAGTGTGTCTTTTCCATTTTTATCATATACGGAAACAGACCCCTGAAATCGCAATAAATCGTCGTAGTAAATAGGAATTTTAATGGTTCTCCCGTGACGGGTTAAATACTTTAAAAACCTATCAGTAATAGGGTAAGTGGGTTTCTTTTTTGAAATGAGTTTATTTTGACTTGGCATAATTGCGGTAAATATTCTTTAAATATAAGGGTTTTCAGAATTATGGAGTATGAATGTAGAATTCTGATCAATTCCTTTACTTCATTTCATCTTCATCTTCAAATTTCTATTCCCTTAAACCATCCCTTTTATATCATTCCCCCAAGTTGGATAGGCAAAAATCATTGCTTTTATATTTTTAGTGGTAAGTTTTCCACACATTGCTAGCACAAAAAGATTGATCATTTCACCAGCTCCAGAAGCTATGATGTGTGCACCAAGAACAATGTCTCGGTCTTTATCGACAATGGTTTTATAGGCGTAGATTTTATCGTTTACACGTTTTGCATTAAACCATTTAGGAACACTTTTGTATTCAATCACATAATTATAACCTCTATCTTTTGCTTCTTCTTCGGTCATTCCAATGCTTGCAACCTGAGGAATTGTAAAAACCACAGAAGGCACTGGCGGGAAATCCATTTTAGTCTTATTCCCATTTCTAATATTTAAAGAAACAACTCGAGCTTCCTGAGAAGATGTTGGGGTTAACGGCAGTGACCCACTTGCTGAAACATCACCGCAAGCATAAACAGATTTATTAGTTGTGTTTTGAAGAAATTCATTTACTGAAACTCCTCCCTTTTCAAATGCTACATTTCCTTTTTCTAAATCTAATTCGTCTATAGAAGGAACGCGACCGGCGGTATTAAAGACCATTCGAGTATCGACCGATTCAGTTTTACCATTTACCTCAAATGAAACTCTATAGTTTTTCTGAAGCTTCTCTACTTCGGTAACCATGGCATTAAAAATAAATTTAATTCCAATTTCTTCTGAAGCTTTTGTGAGGTGTTCAACAATATCGGCTTCAAAAGGACCTAAAGGCCTATCTGAAAATTCAATTACGGTAACTTTTACTCCACAGCGAGCAGCAATGTGCGCAAATTCCATCCCTATATATCCCGCGCCTACAAAAACTATGTTTTCTGGTAGTTCCTCTAGCTCAAAAAAATCGTCACTAATTTTTAAATAATCTCTTCCGGGAATTTTTAGTTCCATTGGTTTTTGCCCTGTTGCGATAACTATTTTCTTAGCCTTTACAGTTTTCCCTTCTACCGATAGTGTGTTTTCATCTAAAAATTTTGGCGATTGATGATACATGGAAATTCCTGCTTTTTTTAACTCTTTTTCAGTTACGGATGGAACAGCATCAGTAAATTTCGATTTAAATTTTTGTATATCTATCCAATCAATTTTAGGAATAGAAGTGATACCATTACCCTTCAAGTTTTCTGAAAGTTGTATGGCTTCGGTAAATCCAACTAAAACTTTTTTAGGGTCGCATCCTCTTTGAGAGCAAGTTCCGCCAAATTCACGGTTGTCGGCGATTGCAACTTTCATTCCTTCGGCAGCACAATCGTATGCTACAGTTTTACCCGCCGTGCCAGTTCCTATTACAAAAACATCGTATTCTTTAAACGCCATTACTTAAATTTTTAAACACCTAAGGATTTAAACCTATGGGATGTAGTTTCAGTTAATTCTAAAAATACAGATTCATTTCAGGGATGTGTGTTATTAAAATGATAAAGTTGAAATTAAAACCTGTCAGCTTTTGAAAACCTGATAGGTTTGGATTAAATTTGCCGCTCAATGAGCAAAACATTCGCTACTTCACTGTATTCTCAGTCTTTGCAAACGCAAAAACTAGGAGAAGCTATATCCCAAAAGCAACAAGCAATTTCAGTATCAGGCCTTGTTGGCTCTTCCATTTCGATGGTTTTGGCCCAAGCCTTTAAAAATACCGATTTGCCTTTTCTTTTTATTTTGAATGATAAAGAGGAAGCTGCTTATCACCTTAACGATTTGGAAAACCTTTTGGGTGATAAAAATGTGCTTTTTTATCCTGGAAGTTATCGCCGGCCATATCAAATAGAAGAGACGGATAACGCTAATGTTTTATTGAGAAGTGAGGTTTTAAACCGAATTAATTCTCGAAAAAAACCCGCATTTATCGTCACTTATCCCGAGGCACTTTTTGAAAAAGTTGTTACTAGAAAGGAATTAGAACAAAACACCCTAAAAATAGCGGTAAACGATCAGCTTTCAATTGATTTTGTAAACGAAATCTTGTTTGAATATCGTTTTAAACGCACTGATTTTGTTACAGAACCAGGTGAGTTTTCGGTTCGCGGAGGAATTTTAGACGTTTTCAGTTTTAGTAATGATGAACCATATCGAATTGAGTTTTTTGGTGATGATGTAGATAGTATTCGAACCTTCGATGTGGAAACACAGCTTTCATTAGAACAAATAAAAAAAGTTTCAATAATTCCAAATATTGAAAACAAGATAATCGATGAAAACCGAGAGTCTTTTCTAAAATATATCGCTTCTAAAACAGTGGTTTTTCTAAAAAACGAAGAACTTTTTAGCAGTGCAATAGATAATCTTTTCAAAAAAGCAACCGAAGCTTTTAACGCAATCGATTCTGAAATAAAACGAGCAAAGCCTTCAGAGTTATTTTGCGATTCTACATTGCTGAAAGGGCAACTTACAGAGTTTACAACTGTTACATTAAATGTAAAGGGAAGAAGAAATTTAAAAGAAGATGCCAATCGACTAGAAAAAGTGTCTTCGGTAATATTTTCAACCAAGCCACAGCCTTCATTTAATAAGCAATTCAATTTGCTAATTGAAAATTTAAATGAAAACACAGATAACGGTTATAAAAACTACATTTTTTGCAGTAGCGAACAGCAAGCAAAACGTTTTCACGACATTTTTGAGGATGCCGAACAAAATGTAAATCAATTTGAAACAGTTGTTTTTCCTTTGTTTCAAGGGTTTATTGATGATGATTTGAAAATAGTTTGCTACACCGACCATCAAATTTTTGAACGTTATCATAAGTTTCAACTTAAGAATGGCTACGCCAAGAAGCAAGCGATAACGTTAAAGGAAATAAACAACCTTGAAGTGGGGGATTATGTTACTCATATCGATCACGGGATAGGGAAATTTGGAGGTTTACAGAAGATTGAAGTAGAAGGGAAAATGCAGGAAGCCATCAAGCTTTTTTACGGCGAACGCGATATTCTATACTTGAGTATTCATAGTCTTCACAAGATTTCAAAATATAACGGGAAAGATGGTAAAGAGCCCAAAATTTACAAATTGGGTAGCGATGCTTGGAAAAAGCTAAAGCAAAAAACCAAAACCCGAGTTAAGGAAATTGCCTTTAATTTAATTGAGCTTTACGCAAAAAGACGCACTCTTAAAGGGTTTGCGTATGATCCTGATAGTTACTTACAAGCAGAGTTGGAATCTTCATTTATTTATGAGGATACTCCAGATCAGAGTTCTGCTACCGAAGACGTGAAAAAAGATATGGAAAACGAACGCCCGATGGACCGATTGGTTTGTGGTGACGTTGGTTTCGGAAAAACAGAAGTAGCTATTCGAGCTGCATTTAAAGCGGTAGATAACGGAAAACAAGTTGCTGTTTTAGTGCCTACAACTATTTTGGCTTTTCAACATTTTAAGACTTTTTCTGAAAGACTTTCCGAAATGCCAGTGAAAGTCGATTACCTAAATAGATTTAGAACTGCGAAAGAAAGGAAAGCAGTTTTGGAAGGATTAAAAGATGGCCGCTTAGATATCGTAATTGGAACACACCAGTTAGTAAATAAATCGGTCGAATTTAAAGATTTGGGATTGCTAATTATAGATGAAGAGCAGAAATTCGGAGTTGCAGTAAAAGATAAACTAAAAACTATAAAGGAAAATGTAGATACATTGACATTAACTGCTACGCCAATTCCGCGTACGTTGCAGTTTAGTTTAATGGCTGCACGTGATCTTTCGGTAATCACTACTCCGCCGCCAAACCGTTATCCAGTAGAGACGCACGTTATTCGTTTTAGTGAGGAGAATATTCGCGATGCTGTTCAATATGAAATTTCGCGTGGCGGACAAGTTTTCTTTGTTCACAACAGAATAGAAAACATTAAAGAAGTTGCTGGAATGATACAAAGGTTGGTGCCGGATGCTAAAATAGGTATTGGTCACGGGCAAATGGATGGTAAGAAACTAGAAGACCTAATGCTTCGATTTATGAATAATGAATTTGATGTATTGGTTTCTACCACAATAATAGAAAGTGGATTGGACGTGCCTAATGCGAACACTATATTCATTAACAACGCTAATAATTTTGGTCTTTCAGATCTACACCAAATGCGTGGGCGAGTGGGTAGAAGCAATAAAAAGGCATTCTGTTACTTTATCACTCCAGACTATTCTGCGATGACTGACGATGCACGAAAGCGAATTACCGCATTAGAGCAATTTTCAGAATTGGGAAGCGGAATAAACATCGCGATGAAGGACTTAGAAATTCGCGGTGCGGGTGATTTACTAGGAGGTGAACAAAGTGGATTTATTAATGAAATTGGTTTTGATACGTATCAAAAGATTCTATCTGAAGCCATTGAAGAACTAAAAGAAAAAGAATTTAAAGATCTCTACGAAGATTCTTCAGCTCCGTTGAGTAGTAAGAAATTTGTAAAGGAAATTACAATCGATTCGGATTTTGAATTGCTTTTCCCGGATGATTATGTAAATAATATTACTGAACGACTAAATCTTTATACCAAGTTAAACGAGCTCAAAGACGAGAATGAGCTTCAAAAATTTGAAAAGGAGTTGCTTGATCGTTTTGGAGAGCTGCCAATACAGGCTGAAGACTTGTTAAACAGTGTGAGGTTGAAATGGCTAGCTATTTCTATGGGCTTAGAGCGATTGGTTATTAAAAACAATAAAATGGTTGGGTATTTTATCGCAGACCAACAAAGTGCTTTTTATCAAAGCCCAACTTTTACAAAAGTGCTTCAATACGTTCAGAGCCATCCTCGAAAAGTGACTATGAAAGAGAAACAAACTCGCAATGGCTTGCGATTGCTTTTAACTTTTGAAAATATTACTTCTGTTAATAAAGCACTTCAGGCAATGGAGTTATTTAAAGATTAGTATTTCAAACCTAACAGGTTTTTAAAACCAGTTAGTTTTGAAATTAAATTGAGGTTTAATCAAACAGTGGAGAGGATAAATATCGATCTCCACGGTCGCAAATTATCGCTACCACAACTCCGCTGTCTATAGTTTCAATTAGTTTTAAGGCAGCTGCAACACTTCCGCCGCTACTCATTCCGGCAAAAACGCCTTCTTCTTCGGCTAAGCGTTTCGTCATTTTTGTAGCTTCTTCTTCACTAACTTCAATAACTTGATCAACTTTTTTTGGATTAAATATTTTTGGTAGATAAGCTTCTGGCCACTTTCTAATTCCAGGGATTTTAGCTCCATCGGTAGGTTGTGCACCTATAATTTGAATGTCTTTATTCTTTTCTTTTAAAAATGTTGAAACTCCCATAATTGTACCTGTTGTTCCCATTGCCGAAACAAAATGCGTTATATTACCGTCAGTATCATTCCAAATCTCTGGACCGGTGGTTTTATAATGGGCTTTCCAATTATCATCATTTGCAAATTGATTGAAAGAATAATAACCTTCTTCTGTTACCTTCCTTTCTGCATAATCTCTTGCGCCTTCAATTCCAATATCGGCTGAGGTTAATGTAACTTTAGCTCCATAGGCACGCATAGTTTGAACTCGCTCTTTGGTAGAATTTTCAGGCATAACAAGTTCAATACTCAACTTAAATATCCCAGCAATCATCGCTAAAGCAATTCCTGTATTACCACTAGTAGCTTCAATTAGTTTAGAGTTTTTATCAATTTCACCTCTATCTAATGCCGACTTAATCATATTGTAAGCTGCACGATCTTTTACGCTACCACCAGGATTTTGTCCTTCTAATTTTAAAAGCAGGGTGACGTTTGGATTGTTTACCAAATGGGTTGCTTTTATCAGTGGAGTGTTTCCTATAAAATCTATGATGTTTTTATACATTTTCTGCTGTTTTAACTCTTACTTGACTTATGTTTGATACTAATGAATTTGGTGCAATAGACTTGGTTACCCAAGCATTACCTCCAATTATACTATTGGCTCCAATTACAGTTTCACCACCTAAAATTGTTGCGTTAGCATAGATTACTACGTTATCTTCAACTGTAGGATGACGTTTTATGTTGCGTAAGTCTCTTGCTACCGATAGCGCTCCCAAAGTTACGCCTTGGTAAATTTTTACATTATTTTTAATTATCGTTGTTTCTCCAATTACAGTCCCAGTAGCGTGATCTAGATAAAACGATTCACCTATTTGAGCCCCAGGGTTGATATCTGCTCCTGTAATATGATGCGCATATTCGCTCATTAATCTTGGGATCAATGGCATTCTCAATTTATAAAACTCGTGGCTTAACCTGTGTATTACAATGGCGTAAAATCCAGGGTACGACAAATAAATTTCCTCAATAGAATTGGCCGCAGGATCATTTTTTAAAAATGCTTCAGCATCTTTGTTTAATTTCTTTAAAATTTCAGGAAGCTTTTCAACATAGTTTCTCCACATTTTTCTACAAGGCTTTTCAGGCTTCCAACAGGCAATGTCAGACAATTCCTCAAACATTGCTTCCAAGATTTGTAGGTTTTTAGAAACTGATGTTTCTGAATCGAAGAGTGTTAAGAATAAAAGATCTGTAAATACTTCTGTGCGAACTTTTAATCGATACTTTAAATTCGGATTTTCCTTTTGCTTTTCTATAGCTTGAATTATATCGTCGTTCATATTGTATTTTTAATGTTGAAATTAAAAAAGTGGGTTTAATCTTCTAAAGTTACAGAAATAAAAAAAGTAATCCCCACCTACTAACTTGCAAAGATTATTTTTCCAATCAAAAGATTGATAGCTTTGTAAATTAATTAACTATCATGATCAAAAAAATATTACTTCTAGTTCTTTTAAGTCCATTCTTTCTTTATTGTCAAGATTCTACGACAGGAGAATTTTCTCCAAAGGAAGACTTTGATTTTGCCATTTTATACCGCTTAACGCCAACAGGTAAAACTTATGCACAAGACACCAAAATTGGAAATGATGGAAAGTTGAAATTGAATTTCGATTCACTTTCAAAAGGAAGTTACCGATTGGTTTATAATTTACCAGAAGAAAACAACTATTTTGATTTTATATATGATGGAAATGAAGAAGTGTCATTTACTTTTTCTGAAACCACTGGTGTAGTATTTACAGATTCTCAAAATAGAATCCTTAATGAGTATTTAAACGAAATGAAGGCTGTTGAAAAAGCATTGAATTCGGAATTGACTTCTGAAAGTCCAAATACCACAGAGATTAAAACGCTTCTTAGAAAACAAATAGATATTCAAAATAGGGCTGAGAATGAATCAAAAAATTCTTTTGCTTCATTATTCGTCAAGGCTAATAAGCCGTATATCCCAAATGATTTTAAAAATAGAAGCTTATACTACGGAGAGAAGAAAAATAATTTCTTTAACAATTTTGACTTTGAGGATATGCAACTACAGAGCTCCTCTTTTCCTTTAAAAATTATTGAAAAATATTACGAAGAATTCACTTTAGTTCAAGGTTCTACATTTTATCGCTCTCTTATAAATGACATATATTTCGAACTTAAAAACAGCGATTCTGAATTTCAAAAAACAGTGTTAGCGGAGTTTTGGCAATCTTTAGTTGATAAAAACAAAAACAACGCAGCCAATTATTTAGCCGATAATTATTTGACAGACCTTGCCACCTCACATGATGATACTGTTCTAATTAAAAAATTGGACTTATTTAAAAACCTATCCGTTGGAGCTAAAGTCCCAAACTTTACTTGGAAGGATGAAAACGATAACGAAAACACACTCTATTCCACAGACGTGGCTGAATATTATGTCCTGGCTTTCTGGAGCTCAGACTGCCCTCATTGTATGGAACAAATGCCTATTTTGAATGAAAAGATGAATACTATAAATAGTAATAAAATTAAAGTAATAGCTGTTGGATTAGAAATGGAGGATGAACCTTGGAAGCAAACGACAGAGCAGCTTAATAATTTTATTCACGTATTGAGAAAGGATGAGGACCGCGCAGCTATTACTTTAGATTATAATGTAACAGGAACTCCTACTTATTTCGTTTTGGATAAGGATAAAAAGATCATCGGAAAGCCTCAAGGTCAAAATACTTTATTTGGTATCATTGATACTTTAGAAGCCTACAAAAAACAGTAAGGTAATCTATGAGTTTCATAGTTTTTACAACTTGAAAGTAGGCAAGTTTTGTAGGCATTAAAAATGATAGAAAGCATTTTCGAAGTGCTCTAAACTTTCGGTCTTTTTGTTTTTTAAAATGGCAATAATATCGAAACGAACTTCAACGTCCAATTCATTTGAAATTATATATTCGTTTGCAGCTTTCACAAGGTTTTTAATCTTCCCCGGAGTAACAAAACTCTGAGGGTCGCCAAAAAAGTCGCTATTTCTAGTTTTAACCTCAACAATTACAACGGTATCTTCTTCTTTTTGGGCGATAATGTCAATTTCTGCTTTATCAAAAAAGAAATTACGACGTAGAATTTTGTAGCCGTTTTTCATTAAGTATTGTGCAGCTATTTCTTCCCCTATTTTTCCGAGTTCATTGTGATTAGCCATAATACTCTAAAATTACAGAAAAATCAAAATTCAAGATTCAACTTTTAAAATCTCATTTAGCAAATTAAAAGATGATTTTTTTAACCTCAGCTATTGGTTTTTATCCCACAGATCAACCCACAATTATTCCCTACCTACAAACAATGTTATTATATCTGATTTATTTGCGGCATCCCGAACTAATAATTTGAGTTTCACGCTTTTTCCTTCATCCTCATGTGTACCCCAAGGTATTCCCCCTCCCCAAAACCCATCTGGACTTATTTTTTCGGGAATGGCAGTCCAATCTTGAATCAATTTATTGTTTTGATCAACCCTAAACATCTTTACTTCTACTGTACGTCCTGCTGGACCTTCGCCGTGAAGTTGCACTTCGGGAATATGTCCTTCAGTGTTTCCCGATACACTCTCTCCTAAAACATAAAAATTGGAATGTGGATATTGTTGTGAGATATGAGGAAAGGTAATAGCCAACTTTTTACTTGGTGGGCCACTTTTAGTTGGAGGAATCTGTTCCCCGGTAATAGGATCGATGCGACCGCGTACCACTTGTTTCCGTACTGGAACTAGTTTTGTGTTATCAGGATCAATTACCATAATTTTATTAGTGTCTAATAATTTTTTATTGGAAGGAGCGGCAATTTTCTGGTTTGTAGCATCTTTTGTTTTTGATCTCTTGGTTATTTGCGAATAAAGTGGTGTAGCCACAAGTAAACATAATAGCGTAGCTAGAAATAATAATTTAGTTTTCATAACTGTTTCCTATATTGGTTAGTAATTTTTAAATCAAACACTTAAAAGAATATTTTCATGGCATATAAAATACTATGGATTTTTAAGTTGTTTTAAAATTACAAAACTATTTAGCGGAATGTCAGAGGTTTATGGAGTTTGGTGGGTTTTGATGAGTGTAAGACGCTTTTGAGTTAGAATCTGGCCAAATTAGAAAATTTGCAATTGAATTTGAATACCAATTAACATAGTCTATGTGTCTTTAAATTAATATTTATAAACTCAAGTATCTCATTTTTATTAAACATTAAAGCATTGAAATTTTGAGTAATAAATAGTGATGTCCGTTCGAGGGCAGTCGAGAACTTGAAAATCTTGATTATAAAAAGGTTTCGACTGCGCTCAACCTGACAACTGACTTGAATTTTTTAAAAGTTCAAAATCACCTGGTCGTTTTCAGAGATCAATTTTACTTTCCTCCCAAAAATCAACGCTTGGTTATCCTTAATATGCCCAGCGGGAAAGTTGAAAAATACAGGATATGTATAGTCCTTCACTGCTTCTAATATTATCTCTTCAGCATTTTTTCCGAAAGGAATTGTGTTATCGTGCATATCTGTCATTCCGCCAACAATCAATGCTTTCAAATTTTTAAATACTCCATTTCTTTTCAAATTCATCATCATTCTATCAATGTGATATAGGTATTCATCTAAGTCTTCAATAAAAAGAATTTTGCCATCAGTATTTATTTCAGAACTACTTCCGCAGAGCGAATAAAGCACAGAAAGATTTCCGCCAACTATTTTGCCTTGAATCGAGCTTAGCTGCTGTTTTTGTTGAAATGTTTTATTGTAAGTATTATCATTAAAAGCGATTGAATACTCTTGCCCAAATAAAACCTTCCGAATTGATTCTCTTGTTTCCTCAGTTTTATTTTCGATATCTAAGCACATTTGTGCGTGTAAGGTTTCAATTCCTAAATTGTGAATGTGCGAGTGTAATACGGTAACATCACTATAGCCAATAATCCATTTTGGATTTTTTTGAAATGCAGAAAAATCTAACATATCAATCATTTTAACAGTACCATAACCACCTCTGGCACACCAAATAGCTTTGATGTTTGGATTGTCGAGCATTTGCTGAAAATCTTCGGCTCTTAATTCTTCATTCCCAGCAAATTGATTTTCTTCGGCTCCAATAGTTTTTCCTAAAACAGCTTTTAATCCCCAGCTTTCTAAAATTTTAAGTGCTGGTTGTAATTCTTCTTTTTTAAGTTTTCGAGCGGTAGATACTATCGCAATTGTATCACCTTTTTGAAGTGTATTTGGTGTTATCATGAATCGATTTAAAACCACAAATTACTACATTTATATGTACTTTTGTACTTTCAAAAAAAATTATGGAACAAAACCCAAATAGGTATACAATTACCGCAGCCTTACCATACACAAACGGTCCCGTTCATATCGGCCATTTAGCAGGTGTTTATGTGCCAGCTGATATTTATGCACGCTACCAAAGACTTCAAAACAAAGACGTCGCATTTATTTGTGGTAGTGATGAACACGGAGTGCCAATTACAATAAAAGCAAAAAAAGAAGGAATTACGCCTCAACAAGTAGTGGATAAATACCACGGAATCATCAAAAAAAGCTTTGAGGAATTCGGGATTTCCTTTGATAACTATTCGCGTACTTCTGCTGAAATTCACCATAAAACCGCTTCAGATTTTTTCAAAAAACTATATGAAGACGGCAAATTCACCGAAGAAGTTACCGAGCAATTATACGATGAAGAAGCTAATCAGTTTCTTGCAGACAGATATATTACAGGAACTTGCCCTAAATGTGGGAATGAGGAAGCCTATGGCGATCAATGTGAAAAATGTGGCTCTAGTTTAAACGCTACAGATTTAATCAATCCGAAAAGTGCAATTTCAGGAAATGTGCCTGTATTAAAAGAGACAAAGCACTGGTTTTTACCGTTGAATGAATACGAAGATTTCTTGAAACAGTGGATTCTAGTAGACCATAAAAAAGATTGGAAAACTAACGTTTACGGACAGTGTAAAAGTTGGATAGACGATGGCTTACGTCCTCGCGCGGTTACTCGTGATTTGGATTGGGGAATTCCTGTGCCAGTAGAAGGAGCAGACGGAAAAGTACTTTACGTTTGGTTTGATGCGCCTATCGGCTATATTTCAGCAACCAAAGAATGGGCAGCACGCGAAAACAAAAATTGGGAAGATTATTGGAAGGACGATAAAACCAAAATGCTTCACTTTATCGGGAAGGACAATATCGTTTTCCACTGTATTATTTTTCCAGCGATGTTAAAAGCGGAAGGAAGTTACATTCTTCCTGAGAATGTTCCAGCAAACGAATTTTTAAACCTTGAAGGAAATAAAATTTCAACTAGTAAAAACTGGGCAGTTTGGTTACACGAGTATTTAGAAGATTTTCCAAATCAGCAAGACGTTTTGCGTTACACTTTAACAGCAAACGCACCTGAGACAAAAGATAACGATTTTACTTGGGCAGATTTCCAAACTCGTAATAACAGTGAATTGGTTGCCATTTTCGGAAACTTCATTAACCGAGTAGTGGTTTTAACCGATAAATATTACGGAGGAATAGTTCCAGAACCATCAACTTTTTCTGAGATTGATGAGCAGACGTTAAATGAATTAAAAGCATATCCTGCTGTAATTGCAAGTTCGTTGGAGCGTTACCGTTTCCGTGAAGCTCAAGCGGAGATGATGAATTTAGCTCGCTTAGGAAATAAGTATTTAGCCGACGAAGAACCTTGGAAGACGTTCAAAACTGATGAAGATCGCACCAAAACAGTAATGTATGTTGCATTGCAGATAGCTTCTGCTTTGGCTGTTTTAAGTGAGCCGTTTTTGCCGTTTACCTCAGATAAATTGAAAAACATGTTGAATGTCACCCTAAGCGCAGTCGAAGGGTCTATTAAATGGAACGACGTTTCAACAAAATCAGAACTTATAAAACCTGGTCATAAAATAAATAAGGCCGAATTGCTATTCAGCAAAATTGAAGACGAACAAATTCAGCAACAATTAGACAAATTACAAGCCAGTAAAAAGATGAATGAATCGACAATTTCAGAAAAAGATACAGAAATCAAAAAAGTAGAACCGCAAAAGGAAACAATTCAATTTGAAGATTTTATGAAACTCGATATGCGAGTGGGTACAATCATCGAAGCTGAAAAAATGCCGAAAGCAGATAAACTTTTGGTTTTAAAAGTTGATACAGGAATTGATGTTCGCACAATTGTTTCAGGTATTGCTCAAAGCTTTAATGCGGAAGAGATTATTGGTAAAAAAGTTACTGTTTTAGTAAATCTAGCACCAAGAAAACTTCGCGGAGTGGAAAGTCAAGGAATGATTTTGATGACAGAAGACGCCGATGGAAAGTTAGTTTTTATGAATCCTGATACTGATGGAGTTGAAAATGGGGCGACGATAAACTAATTTATTTTTATACTATAATAAATCCTTCGATGAAACTGGAATATTTAGTCTCTCGGAGGATTTAATTTTTTCTGAAATGGCAACAATTTTAAATTTCATTACCTCCCAAACCCAACTTCCTCGTAAGAGCGTAGAGAACACCATCAAGCTTTTGAATGAAGACTGTACTATTCCCTTCATTTCGCGTTACCGAAAAGAATTGACGGGTAATCTTGATGAGGTTCAGATTGGTGATATTGTAAGGTTTAAAGAACAATTTGAGGCCCTTGAAAAACGAAAATCTGCTATCCTAAAAACTTTGGAAGAGCAGGACGTTCTTACGGCTGAACTTCAGAAAAAAATCGAAGAGGCTACAGATTTAATTGCTTTAGAAGATTTGTATTTGCCGTACAAAAAGAAGCGCAAAACCAAGGCAGATACAGCTCGCGAAAATGGCTTAGAACCATTGGCAAAAATTATAATGGCGCAAACTCGAAGTATATCAAGCTCAGAAATTTCTTCGCTTGCTTCAAAATATGTAAAAGGCGAAGTAAATTCTGAAGATGACGCTTTGGAAGGCGCGCGCCATATTATTGCTGAATGGATTAACGAGCGTACCGATATCCGGAATATGCTTCGTAATCAATTGGAGCGCTACGCGGCGATTTCAACAAAAGTTGTGAAAAAGTTTGAAGATGATGAAAAGGCGCAGAAATTCCGCGATTATTTTGATTGGAACGAACCTTTAAATCGAATTCCATCGCATAGATTACTAGCAATTCTACGCGCAACTTCGGAAGGATTTATTCGAAATAAGGTTGAAATCGACGATGAAATTGCTCTTTCAAAAATTGAAAGTCGAATAGTAAAATCGAATGACGCGGCTTCAAAACAAATAAAATTGGCGATTGAAGATAGTTATAAACGCCTATTGTTTCCAGCGCTTTCTAATGAAGCATTATCTGCCGCAAAAGAAAAAGCTGATGAAACTGCAATCAACGTTTTCGCTAAAAATTTAAAGCAATTATTACTTGGTTCGCCTTTAGGTGAAAAACGTGTTTTAGCTATTGACCCTGGATTTAGAACGGGTTGTAAAGTTGTATGCCTCGACGCACAAGGTGGATTACAGCACAATGAAACCATTTATCCACACGCTCCAAAAAACGACATAAAAGGAGCAATGAAAAAAATTAGTTCCCTTGCCGATGCTCATAAAGTTGAAGCAATTGCAATTGGAAACGGAACAGCTTCGCGAGAGACAGAGCAATTTATTAAGCGCATTCAGTTTAAAAATCCAATGCAGGTTTTTGTAGTGAGTGAAGCAGGAGCTTCTATCTATTCAGCTTCCAAAATAGCTCGTGATGAATTTCCTAATTACGACGTAACCGTTCGTGGTGCGGTTTCTATCGGGCGACGCTTGCAAGATCCACTTGCTGAACTTGTAAAAATTGATGCAAAATCTATCGGAGTAGGTCAGTATCAGCACGATGTAGATCAAACGAAACTGAAAAGCTCATTAGATACTACTGTGGAATTATGTGTAAATGCGGTAGGTGTCAATATAAATACTGCTAGTGTTCCTTTGTTGAGCTACGTTTCAGGAATCGGTCCGAAATTGGCTGAGAATGTTGTGAATTATCGCGAAGAAAACGGTGCTTTTACATCTCGTAAAGATATAATGAAAGTCCCTCGGTTAGGAGGAAAAGCTTTTGAACAAGCAGCGGGATTTCTTCGAATTAAAAATGGTGATAATCCATTAGACGATTCTTCTGTGCATCCTGAAAGTTATTCGGTAGTTTCAAAAATGGCTAAGGATGAAGGAATAAATATTTCAGATTTGATAGGAAATAAATCCCTTCTTCAGAAAATAAAACTAGAAAAATACGTCACCGATAAAGTTGGTCTTCCTACTTTAAAAGATATTATTAAAGAATTAGAAAAACCGGGATTAGACATTCGCGAAGAAGCGAAAGTGTTTACTTTTAATCAAAATATAAAGTCCATCACCGATTTACAAGAAGGGCAGTTGTTGCCGGGAATCGTAAATAATATTACAAATTTCGGTTGCTTTGTAGATATAGGAATCAAAGAAAGTGGTTTAATTCACGTTTCAAACCTGGCAGATACATTTGTTTCCGACGTTAGTGAGTATGTTCATTTACATCAACAAATTATTGTAAAAGTGCTTGATGTAGATGTAGAAAGAAAGCGAATTCAGCTTAAACTTCACAAGTAATTAATTTTACGTTAAATTTTAAATTCTTCAACTTATAAACAGACTTTTATCGGTTTATATAGACTAATTTTGCCGGCTTTATTAATACCTTCAACTTTACTTTTATGACAAAGCCTAGGATTGCCCTTGTCATAGGAATCATTTGTATTTCTATTTTCCCAATTTTGGTGAAGCTTAAATTGTCGCCTCCTATAATCTCTGCTTTTTATAGAATGGCAATTGCAGCATCTGTATTAGTCCCATTTGCAATATTTTCAGGGAAGTTAAAAGTTTCTTCGGTGAAAATGGTGCTATTAACCATGCTTTGCGGATTTATATTTGCACTTGACGTTACTGTTTGGAATATCGCGATACAGCAATCTACAGCTACACAAGCAACGTTGCTTACAAATCTCTCCCCAGTTTGGGTAGGGATAGGTGCGTTTTTCTTTTTGAAGAATAAGCCGACTCGTAATTTCTGGATAGGCACTTTAATTGCCATTTTGGGTATGATAACCTTAGTAGGATTTCACTTTTTTGTGAATTTAGACTTCGATCTTGCTTTTGTGTTTGCCATACTTTCAGGTGTATTTTATGCCGTATATATGTTGGTGAGCAAATTTGTACTTTATGAAGTAGAAGTTGTTCCATTTATTACCATAAGCACACTTAGTTCTGCTGTGTTTCTAGGAATACTAAGCTTTATAATGAATGAACCTTTTACCGGATTTACCGAAATGGGATGGCTATCGCTTTTGGCTCAAGGTTTAATTTGTCAATTAGCAGCGTGGCTACTTTTAGGCTATGCCACCAAACACATGCGTGCTACAAGAGTATCTGTAAGTTTATTAGGTCAGGCTGTATTAACGACACTTTTTGCGTGGATGTTTATTAATGAAGAAATTACTTTTCAAATGATTATTGGTGGAATAATTCTTCTTTTCGGAATACGTATAACATTCTATACTAAGAAGATTCCTATCATTGGTAAAGAAATAAAAAACCCTGAAACTATCTAAAATAGCGTTTTAGACAAAATATTATTCAATGATGAAAATTGCATTTCATCCCTTATTTAGCTATCCCTTGCCAAAGGGGCATCGATTTCCGATGGAAAAATATGAGCTTCTGCCGAAACAATTACTTCACGAAGGAACTTGTAAAGCTGAAGACTTTTTTGAGCCATCAATGCCTTCTAAAGAGGATATACTAGCCGTTCATACTGAAGAATATTATAATAGCTTGATAAACCTATCCCTCGACAGAAGGGCTGCTAGAAAAATAGGTTTCCCTTTATCTGAAGATTTTATTAAACGAGAGCAACTAATAGCACAAGGAACTATTGACGGCAGTGAATACGCTTTAAAATACGGAATTTCATTAAGTATTGCTGGCGGAACCCATCACGCATATACCGATCACGGGGAAGGGTTTTGTATGCTGCACGATCAAGCTATTGCAGCTAGATATCTTCAGAAAAAAGGATTAGCAAAAAAAATATTGATTGTAGATTTGGATGTACATCAAGGAAATGGTACTGCTGAAATTTTTCAGAATGATGATTCGGTATTTACTTTTTCTATGCACGGAGCTGGAAATTATCCATTTAAAAAGGAAAAAAGTGATTTAGATATCGCCGTGGCTGATGGAAGTGGTGATGAGGTTTATCTTGGAATTTTGAAAAACACTTTACCAAGATTGATTGATGAACAGCGTCCTGATTTTATTTTTTATTTAAGTGGTGTAGATATTTTAGAATCGGATAAATTAGGAAGGTTAAATTGCACTATTAACGGCTGTAAAGAAAGAGATCGTTATGTTTTACAGATATGTAAAGATTTAAAAATACCTTTACAAGTAAGTATGGGAGGTGGATATTCTCCTGATATAAAAACGATAATTGAGGCTCACGCAAATACTTTTAGATTAGCACAAGAGATTTATATCTAATGTGAAAACATTATAAATACAATCCCATTTTTATTTTCCAATAAGGTATTTTCTCTTCAAAGTATTCGAAATAAGGTTTTAAAGCATCAGGATTTTCAAGTTCATCTTTTGCTTTTTTAATTTTCTGGATTTCTTCTGAAGAAATGAATTGAGAAAGGTCAATGTCTGCACCAGATTCGTGTGATTTGATAAAGTGACCATAAACAGAATCTTCAGAAAGTCCGCGTCTACTCGCGATTTCTGAAGGAGAAAGATTCGCTTCTACAAACATTTTATAGCTGCGTTCGTGAGTTGGTAATTTACTTTCTAAACTATCTAAATGCCGATTAATAACTTTAAGAAATTCATCTGCATATTTCTCAAGTTTAGCTTCTCCAACACCTGATACTTCGGCAAATTCTTCTCGATTTCTCGGTTTCTTATGCTCCATATCTTCTAAACTGGCATCGCTAAAAATTATATATGCAGGCATCTTTGCTTCTTGTGCCAATTTAGAACGAAGTGTTTTCAGTTTCTCAAAAAGATCGGCTCTTATCCTTGTTGTTTTTTCTGCTTTTACTTTTTCTACTTCTTTAACAACATTTGCTAATCGTACCTGTTTCCCTTCAAAAAGAACTTGCTTAGCAAGCGGAGTTAGCAACAGTCTGCCGTTTTCGTGAAAGTGAATTTGAAGTATTCCTTGATTTAATAGTTGTATGGTATATTGCTGCAAGTCTCTCCACGCGATATCTTTTGCCACACCAAAGGTTTTGATGTTTTGATACCCTTTATCATAAACTTGAGCATTTTGTGCGCCACGCAGTACATCTAGAACCATCCCCATAGCTTCTTGTTCTTTTAAACGTGCTACTGCAGAGCATATTTTTTGTGCAATTAAGGTCCCGTCAAAGTACTTTGGTGGGGTTTTACAGATATCGCAATTTCCACAATCTTCAATGATATGCTCTCCAAAATACCCTAAAAGTGCTTTTCTTCTGCAACTTAAAGCTTCAGCAAATTGCTGCATTCGTTCTAATTTTGCTAGTTGATAAGCTTCGGTTTCGGTGCCTTCAGCAAATTTTCGAAGCATAATAACATCGGCAAAACTGTAAAAAAGTAGGGTGTGTGCTGCTAATCCGTCGCGACCACTTCGTCCTATCTCCTGGTAATAGCCTTCAATGTTTTTAGGCATATTATAGTGAATAACCCAACGTACATTACTTTTGTCTATTCCCATCCCAAAAGCAATAGTTGCAACAATTATAGGGGAGCGATCATTTAAAAAGTTGTCTTGAACGCTGTTGCGTTCTTCCGTACTGAGCCCTGCATGGTAAGCTTCAGCTTTATAACCCTTTGCTTTAAGCGTTGCAGCTAGTTTTTCTGTACTTTTTCTACTTAAACAATAAATTATACCACTCTGCTTACCTCTTTTGGCAAGAAAATTAAAAATCTGTTTATTTCTGTTTTGCCCTGGACGTACGTCAATGTAAAGGTTAGGTCTGTCAAAAGACGCGATAAATTTATTGGCATTAGGAATAGCGAGTTGTGTTGCAATATCTACTTGTGTAGGTCTATCGGCTGTTGCAGTTAATGCAATTAGAGGAACCTCCGGAAACTGTTGTTTTAAACTTTTGAGCCGGGTATACGCAGGTCGGAAATCGTGACCCCAACTTGAAATACAATGCGCTTCGTCTACAGCAAAAAGGCTAATTTTTATTGAACTTAATATATAGTTGAGTAAGGGTAAACTTTCTGGTGCTACGTATAACAGCTTTAATGCTCCGTTTTGTAAATCTTTTAAAACCTCTTGCTGCTCTTCCTGAGGCTGAGAGCTATTAAAGACATTGGCCGAAATCCCATTCGCTCTTAGAGAATCAACCTGATCTTTCATTAAAGCGATTAAAGGTGAAATTACAATTGCAGTTCCTTCAATTGCTAAAGCTGGAAGTTGATAACATAGTGATTTACCTCCCCCAGTAGGCATAATAGCAATAGTATCGTTTTGGTTTAAAACACTATTGATGATTTTCTCCTGATTGGGAAGAAATTCATCGTATCCAAAATGAGATTTTAATAAGGATAGTATATGGGTTTGCTGGGAATCTGTAGTGGAATGCATGATGGTAAAACTAATAATAATTTTGCGTTAATCCCGGCCCTTCGATACAATCCCGATAAAATGCTTAAAAGCAATTTATCGGGACCACTCAGGGACCTCTTTTTTGGAATTAGTTTTGAGAAGAAAACACTAAATTTAACCATCTTTCCCCTCCGCTCCGCTGGGGGACCGATTTTTGAGGAAAGAATGGTGAGAATTATTTTGACAAATAGCTAATCTATGCAGCTTCTCATAATTTTTCATTAAGAGAGTTTCTTTCTTCTTACGACTCCAATTTTGTATTTGTTTCTCTCGTTGAAATGCCAAATCAATTCTAGTAAACTTTTCAAAATAATGTAATTCTATTGGTAGTCTTTTAAGGGTATAATTAGCTCCAAGATCGGCTTGATGCTCTAAAATTCTTTTCTTCAAATTGACTGTGCTTCCTGTGTAGTAGGTATCATCACTACATTTCAGTATATACATATATCCAATTGCCATGATTATAAATAATTTGAAATTATAAAATAAAACAATCCTCTGCTCCGCTCGTCGACAGTGAATATATTCTGGTGTCCGAGTGGAGCGGAGGATTTACTTATTACTTACTCAACATCAGCAACTCATTACACATAACTTCTGTAATGTAGTGTTTGTTTCCTTCTTTGTCTTCCCAAGATCGGTTGGTAAGTTTACCTTCTATAGCGATTTCTTGGCCTTTTGTTACATAGTTCTCAACTACGTTAACGAGTCCTCCTCTTACAACGATGTTATGCCAGTAAGCGCGTTCCACCTTGTTACCATCTTTGTCTTTGTAACTGTCATCTGTGGCCATTGAAAATTTAGCCATTTTATTGCCATCGGCAAATGTTACAATTTCTGGGTCTTGCCCCAATCTTCCAATCAACTGTACTTTGTTTCTAAGTGCGTTCATGATTTCTAATTTTTTTTGCCTGAGGTAAATTACAGGCGAGTTAAACAATTGATACTATCGAACATCATCTAATTCGACAGTACAAACATATATCGACATTCAAATGCTAGTCGGTATTTACACACTTACTATCGTTTATAGTTGCTTACAAGTATTTGTAAATGGGTATTTGATATTTAAAATGTTTTTGTTTTTGTGTGAAGAAATGATGAGAATCCTTGTGTAACAAGTGTTTACAATGGAAGAGTCTTACTAGAAGTAAGTTTGATTACAAAGGATTTTTAAAATTTGGATTTAATGTCTTTAACAAAAAAGATTTCATAATTACTGCTAGTTTCAATTTACAGAATACTCATTGAGAACAACAGTATACTCATTTAACATTGATTTCTAGTGATTTAACCTATACTTTTCGGCCTTAATTAAACCAAAATTAACAATTATGAGAAAAATTATTTTACCATTAACGATGTGTTTCATTGCCAGTTTCGGCATTATGAATGCACAAAGTAATTTAAAAAGTTCGTCCCTAAAGACGAATCAATCACAGCAGTCTGCAGTGTTACCCGCTGCTTATTATGAAACTTCTACTTCTCCAATCGGTGAATCCCCAAGAGGAGTTGAAAATTCTAGTATTTCTATTGATTTACAAAACACCAAAATCGCCAATTTTGGTTCTTACGGTCCAGCCGCTAGACCTGATGGAACTGAGGAATTTGGTGAAAACCTTATCTACACTAGTGGTCCATTTATAAATGATGCTCCAGACTTAAGTATTTTGGAGAATGTAACTAATGGCATGGATTTATTTGGATTTGGGGTTAATTATAACAACAGCCAAAGTTTAGCGGAAAGTTTTGTGTTACACGATGGTTTTGATATTTCTAAAATTGATGTTTATGCATATCAAACAGGAACCTTACCTCCTTCTATAACGGCAATGTATGTTCAAATTTGGGATGGAGATCCAAGTGGTGGAGGTTCAGTAGTTTGGGGAGATTTATCTACAAATGTTTTAGAGACTGTCGTAGATTCTGGCGTATATAGAGTTTTAGAAGATGATCAAGCGAATACTGATAGAAAGATTTCAAAGGCAACTGCTAATACTAACGGTTTGACGCTAGCGGCTGGCACGTACTGGGTTGAATACAGTTTGAAAGGATCAGGTAGTTCTGGGCCATGGGCACCTCCAATTTCCGTGTTAGGAGAAACAATTACGGGAAATGCACTTCAAAATATATCTGGTTCGTGGCAAGCGGTTATTGATTCTGGGGTAAATGAACCACAAGGACTGCCAGTTCAGATTTATGGTACGATAAATCTTCAAGGGAGTTGTGCGGAGCTTAACCCACCATACGATTGGTTGTTTGAAGAGGCTTTAAACATGACTTCAGGTGGTGCCTACACTGTAGCCAATGACTTAACCTTAGAAGCAAACGAAAGTTTTACACTTAGGCATTTAACCGCTTATATGTTTTCAGAGTGGCCAATTAGTGAAGTAGATGTAACTTATTATGAAGACAATAATGGTTTTCCAGGTAATGTAATTGGATCAGAAAACGCAATAACTCTTAACCATGTTAACGCAGTAGGATCTTCTCATATATCTATTCACAATGTTTATAAAGTTGATATGACAGTTGATGCATTTGAATTTACTGGTGATTTAAATAATTCAAAAAAATATTGGATTGGGTTATCCGCAAAAAGTTCAAGTAATACCCAAGTTTATTGGGGTGTAACTTCAGGTAATTCAGTTGGTAATCCAGCAGCTCAAAATGATAATGGGGTTTGGGGTATTTGGAACAATGATTACGATGGACTTTACACTTGGTATGGTGACTGTAGCCCTGTTTTAGGTGTTGATGACAATGAGTTTACTCAATTTAGTGTTTATCCAAACCCTGCCAATAATATTCTAAACTTAGAATCTGCTCAGAATATTGAATCTGTTACCTTGTTTAATCTATTAGGGCAAAAGTTATTGTCTAAAGAAATAAACAATACTTCTGCAGAATTAAATATATCAAATCTTCAAGTTGGAACTTATATCCTACAAACCACTATTGAAGGACAAGTGAATACACAAAAGATTATTAAGCAGTAAATCGATTGTTTAATGTTAAAAAGAAAGCCATTCTCAATCGAGAATGGCTTTCCTATTTAATTTGCTATAAAGAGTTTACCAAGTTTGCCCTTTGAGTTCCAGTGCAGCTCTTAAAATATCACTTTGACTTATTTGCCCAGCTAGCTTTCCATTTTCTAAAATTGGAAATCTGCGGTGTTTTGATTCCAAAAACTTATTGGCGGCATCAAGTACATTCATTTCGCCATCAATAGTTTCTACATTTTTAATCATATGCAGTTCTACCTTTACATCTTCCATAGGATGGTTGTGATATCTAGCGTCACTAAGTTCTTTTAAACAGTCACCTTCAGATATAATTCCTACCAACTCATTGTTGTTGTTAATAACAGGACCACCTGAAATTCCTTTCTTTACAAGTACTTCAATTACTTCTATTATCGATTGCTCAGGTTTGAATGTTATCAGGTTTCGTGTCATATAATCGGACACTTTAATTTTTTCCGAAGAGCTCTGAGGCTTTGCTCTTTTCCCTGTAAAACTTTTAATTCCCATAGTATCAATTTTTTGCGACTTTGTAATATAGTGAAAATTATGTTTTTAGCAGGATGAATTATCGGAAAAATTCCTTCGGATTAAAATTGTATTTTTAACACTTCAAATAAAATTTCTATGAAACATTTCAATGCTTTTTTATCCTTGCTTCTTATCACAGCATTGGTTTTTTACAGTTTTTATGGATTAATGCCGAAGTATGATGAAGATGAAGTAAAATCGGCTACCGAATTTTCAGTAGATAGAGCGCTGATACCTCTTGAAAAAATTGCTAAAACCCCTCATTATTTAGGTTCACAAGGTCACGCAGACGTTCGAAAGTTTTTATTGTCTGAATTACGTAAGTTGGGGTTGGAACCTCATATTCAAGAAGGATTTAGTTTAAATCCACAATCAAAAACGCTTAATAAGCCTACTAATATTGCTGCACGTATTAAAGGTGCTGAAAACGGCAAGGCACTTTTGCTGCTTTCGCATTACGACAGCGCTCTTGTGCCCTCATTTGGCGCTAGCGATGCTGGTACGGGTGTAGTTGCTATCTTAGAGAGCGTACGCGCTTACCTTGCTTCTGGAAAAAAACCAAAAAATGATATAATTATTCTTTTTACAGATGCTGAAGAAATTGGTTTGGACGGTGCCAAACTCTTTGTAAACGAACATCCCTGGGCTAAAAATGTAGGTTTAATATTGAATTTTGAAGCTCGTGGAACTAGTGGCCCGAGTAATATGATTTTAGAAACAAATGGAGGAAATTCACAACTCGTGAAAGAATTCATCAAAGCAAATCCAGAGTTTCCTGTTGCCTCTTCCTTGATGTATAGCGTTTATAAAATGTTGCCAAATGATACCGACTCTACCATTTTTAGGGAAGATGGGGATATTGATAGTTTCTTTTTTGCTTTTATAGATAGCCACTTTAACTATCACACCGCAAACGATAATATGTATCACCTAGATTGGAATAGTTTGATGCATCAAGGTAGTTATTTACTGCCGTTAATCCATTATTTCGCCGATGCCGATCTTTCAAATATAAAGTCTGAAACGGATGATGTTTACTTAAATTTCCCTTTGGGAAAAATGATTAGTTATCCATTTTCTTGGATATTACCGATGCTAATTTTAGCTTCTTTGATATTTGTATTCTTAAATTTTTATGGTGTTAAAAGGGGAAGAATTTCAGGAAGAGCAATTGCCAAAGGATTTGTTCCCTTTTTGGTATCATTAATTAGTTGCGGCCTCATTGGGTTTTTTGGATGGAAATTAATACTAGCGCTCTATCCACAATATGCCGAAATTCAACAAGGATTTACATATAACGGGCATTGGTATATTGCATTTTTTGTATTGCTGTCATTGGCAATCGTATTTTCAGTCTATAAAAAGTATATTACTAAGTTCAACGAACCTTCCATTTATGTAGCCCCTTTATTTTTCTGGCTTTTGATTAATTTGGCGGTTTTTATCATTTTAAAGGGAGCCGCATTTTTTATTATTCCTGTTTTTTTCGGACTTCTTTCGTTTTTTGTAATGATACGTCAAGAACGACCAAATCTTTTAGCAATGGCATTTCTAGCGGTGCCTGCTATCTTTATTTTCGCACCCCTTATACAATTTTTTCCAGTTGGTTTAGGCTTAAAAATGCTTGTTATTAGTTGTGTGTTCACTGTATTACTCTTCGGGTTGATGCTTCCTGTTTTTGCGTATTACAAATGGAAGAACATAGTATCGGCACTGTGCTTTATACTAGCTATTTCTTTCTTTATCGTTGCGCATTCAAAAAGTGATTTTACTGAAGAAAGGAGAAAGCCAACCAGTCTCGTTTACTATAAGGATGCAGATAATGAAAAAACTTTCTGGCTTACTTACGACAAAGAAATTGACGAATGGACTGAACAATATCTTGGTAAAAATCCTAGTAAAAATACTTTAAATTTAGCTGAGGTTCCCTATAGTAAATATGGTTTTAATTACAGTTACGCAGCTGAAGCTCCAAAGAAAAATATTGCAGATTTTGAGATTGTTTTAGAAAATGACACTTTAATAAATAATCTTAGAAATGTTACGCTCGTAATTGTCCCTAAACGAAATGTGAATAAAATAGATTTGTATAGTGAAGAATATACATCATTTAATTCACTAAAATTTAATGGAAAAGAAATGCCTGTATCTAGTTTATCAAAAGACTATAGAGGAACTAAAAACCCTGCCCTTATCAATTACTATGTTTCTCCAAACGATTCATTGAAAGTTGAATTTTCTGTTGAAAAAGATGTTTCTGTTGGTTTTAAAGTAATGGAATATTCATTCGATTTAATGGATAACCCAGAATTCGACATAACTAAACGTCCTGATTATGCTATGCCTAAACCCTTCGTGATTACAGATGCGGTTGTGGTAAAGCGAACTTTTAATGTAGATTCATTAAAAAAGAAAACTGTAGATTCGCTTTTTGTAAATCCTGAAATTATTTTAAATAATGAGTAAAACAATTGCCATAGCGGGTCTTGGTTGGTTAGGTCAGCCTTTAGCTTATCGTTTAAACTTATTAGGCTATAAGGTGAAAGGCTCTGTTACAACTATGGAAAAAGCTACTTTGTTACAGAAAAATGGAGTAGAAGCCTATCCTGTTGAAATTACAGATAGAGGAGTGCAGGGGTCAGTTAAAGCATTACTGAAGAGTTCCGATTATTTAATAATTATGATACCTCCTGGATTAAGACGCAACACTGGCGCCGACTATGTGCTTAAAATGGTGCATTTTCTAGAAGAGATAAAACAAGCTGAGGTTGAAAAATTAATCTTGGTGAGTAGTACTTCGGTTTATGATGATAGTCAAGGAAAAGTAACTGAAAAGGACGAGCCACAACCAGAAACTATATCGGGCAAGCAATTAAGACAGGTGGAGCAATTATTTGCAAATTCTAAGGGACTAAAAACTACTATTGTTCGTTTTGGTGGTTTGATAGGTGGTAGTAGACAGCCCGCAAAATATCTGGCAGGTCGTAAAGATTTGAATGATGGAGATGCTCCGGTTAATTTAATTCATCGTGACGACTGTATTAATATCTTAGTTAATATTATTAAGCAAGACGCTTTTGGAACTGTTTTTAACGCTGTAAATCCATACCATCCCAAAAAATCTGAATATTATATACAGAAAGCAAAAGAGCTAAGTTTGGAGCCACCTACATTTGCCGAAAGCAATGTGGATGAAAAATTTAAACAGGTTGATTCTGAGAATTTGAAAAAGGTTTTGGATTATGTTTTTAAAACTTCCATATAAAAAAAGGAGCCATTAAGGCTCCTTTTTTCAATTCAAAACATTTCGACTGCGCTCAATGAGACAGTTGATTACCTACCAAATACGCACTCTATCTTCTGGCGCAAGGTACATGCCATCTCCTTCTTTAATATCAAAGGCTTCGTAAAAAGCATCGATATTTAATAAAGGTTGTGTAGCTCTTACCATTCCTGGAGAGTGTGGATCTGTTTTTACTTGGTTGCGTAGCGCCTCGTCTCGAGACATGGTGCGCCAAACAGTAGCCCAACTCATAAAGAAACGTTGTTCTGGAGTAAATCCGTCGATATTATCAGGACGTCCATTTTCTTTTAAGAAACGCTGTAATCCGTCGTAAGCACCTAACACACCACCTAGATCCCCAATGTTCTCGCCTAAAGTAAATTTTCCGTTGATGTAAACACTGTCTAGAACTTCAATTTTACTGTACTGCTCAGCAAGTTTATCGCCGCGCTCGGTAAAGTTTTTAAGATCTGTTTCTGTCCACCAGTTTGCTAAGTTTCCATTAGCATCAAATCGCGATCCGCTATCGTCAAAAGCGTGCGAAATTTCGTGACCAATTACGGCACCAATTCCACCGTAATTAACAGCTTCGTCTGCCTTGTAATCGTAGAAAGGTGGCTGAAGGATTGCAGCTGGGAAAACGATTTCGTTGTTAAATGGATTGAAATACGCATTTACAGTTTGTGGGCTCATTCCCCATTCGGTGCGATCTACAGGCTCGTCAATTTTAGAAAGATTATCTTTTAATCCCCAAGCTTGTACAGCAATCATATTGTCGTAATAGGTATTGCCTTCTTTTACTTGCATGTCTGAATAATCCTTCCATTTGTCTGGATATCCAACTTTTACAGTGAATTTGTCAAGCTTTTCGTTTGCTTTTACCTTAGTGCTATCGCTCATCCAAATTAAAGCATTAATACGATCTTTATACGCTGCAATTACATTTGCAATCATTTTTTCAGCTTTCTCTTTAGCTTCCGGTGGAAACATTTCATCTACGTAAAGCTTTCCTAAAGCTTCTCCAACACTTCCATTTACAGTTGAAAGTGCACGTTCATCTGCTGGCTTTTGTGTTTTAGTTCCGTTTAAAGTAGTAGCATAGAAATCGAAGTTAGCTTTTTCAATTTCTGTGGTTAACATTCCTGTAGCGTTGTTTAAAGTAGACCAACGCATTACCGTTTTCCAAGTATCAAAGTCTGGTTTAGCAAACATTTGTTTCAATGTTTCCATATACTTTGGTTGCATTACGATAACAGTATCCATATCCTTAGTAATACCCATTCCTTTAAAGGCTTCTTTCCACTGAAGCTGCGGAAGCATTTTTTGAAGTTCGTCTATACTACGTGGATTGTTGAAATTTCTAAAATCACGGCTTGCAACTTTATCCAATCTTGGCGTAGCAAGTTTTGTTTCAAAAGCAAGAATAGTTTCGGCTTGTTTACGGGCAGATTCTTCCGAATCACCTAAAAACTGAAGCATTCTTGTAATATGATCTACATACTGCTCTCTAATTTTTACAGAAGCAGGATCGGTATTGGTATAGAAATCACGATCTGGAAGTCCTAAACTACCTGGAGTGATATATGCTGAGTTCATCGAACTGTTACTTGGATTTGAAAAAGCAGCAAGTCCTAAAAATGGCTGTGAAACTTCAACAGCATTTTCACTCATTACTCTTTGAAAGTCTTCAATAGTATTTATAGCAGCAATTTTTTCAAGTGCCGGTTTTAATGGTTCAATTCCAGCTTTGTCTCTTGCTACAGTGTCAAGCTTTGTCTCGTAAATCATCAAGGCTTTTGCTTGGTCGGTTTCTGGAGCATATTTCCCGCTCTTTCTTGCCTTTTCCAAGATGTTAAGCATGTCTTTACTTGTCTTTTTACGAAGAATCGTAAATCCAGCCCAACTAGTTTCATCGTCTGGAATTTCGTTGTTCTTCATCCAGTTTCCGTTCACGTAGTTGTAAAAATCATCTTTTGGGTTCACGGTAGTGTCCATGTTTGCCAAGATGATTCCGTGTGGCTCAGTATCAGTTACCGCCACTTCGGTTTTTTCTTTACAAGCGGTTGTAGCAGCTGCGATTACCGCGAAAGCTACAACGGGTTTTAAAAATTTTGTTTTCATTTATATTGATTTTTGTTTTTAGCGGAAGATGCTTACTTGCTTGTTAAGCAAGAACTGCCCATTGTTTTCATCTTCAATTGAAATTATTAGTATTGGGCTATTTTATGTTTTCTAAGCAATAAGTTGCTCATTCGGAATTATTGTTACACTTCTAGTTTTTTTTATCTTGTAACTCTAGTTCAAATATAGAATCTCGAAAACGCTCTTGCTTTTTTAATTCATTCTCTTCGTCTTCTTTTCTTTGATAATCAATTTTGTCTTTTAAAAACTTCTCATTTAAGTGAGTGATTAAATTCTCCACTGCAATGTTTAGTTCTTTTACAGATTCTTGGATATTTAAAGAGTCTATATTGTCTTGATGTGATGTTTGGTATAATAATTCTGATCTAGTTTTTAGAACTAACAACCTGCTGTTTATAGGATTTGTATTAAGCGTATCTGGAATTTTTTTGAATAGAGAATCTGAAATTTCTCTTAGCCGTACTGCGTGTTCACGTAAGTCGCGGTAGTTACTTCCGTTAGTGCTTTTTGCTTCTTGGATAAGATCTTCCAAAACACCCCATTTTACAGCTTGTTCTTTTGCAGGTTCTGAAAGTTGAGGATATATATAGGTTGTATCGCCAAAAACTATAGACATATTGGTGTTCGGCAATTCTGCTTTTTGTTCTTCAGAATTATTTCCACAGGAAAAAAAGAAACTAATAGCTATTAAAATAGGAATTATAAACTTCATAAAAAATTAAAGAACCACAAATATACTGGTTATTAACGAAATGACACGTTAATTTTTTTAAAGGGAAAGAGTTGATTATCCGTATATTTGCACCTCATTTTGATAAAAAGAAAATTGATGAAAAAGAGGATTCTGATTATTGGGGCCTGTGGACAAATAGGAACAGAGCTAACAATGTATTTAAGACAGAAATTTGGGTCACATAAAGTAATTGCAAGTGATATCCGTGAAGGTGATGAAGAACTTATGAGTAGTGGTCCTTTCGAAATATTGGACGCTACCAATTATGAAGCTATACAAGAGGTTGTAATTCGTTACGAAATAACTGAAGTTTATTTAATGGCAGCTATGCTTTCGGCTACTGCAGAGAAGTTCCCTATGCGTGGCTGGAACTTAAATATGGATTCACTTTTTCACGTTTTAAACTTAGCTAAAGATAAAAAAGTAGAAAAAGTATTTTGGCCATCTAGTATTGCTGTTTTTGGACCTACAACTCCAAAAAATGATACCCCACAGCACACAATTATGGAGCCAAGTACGGTTTATGGAATTAGTAAACAAACTGGCGAACGCTGGTGCGAATATTACCATAAGCGTTATGGGGTAGATGTAAGAAGTATCCGTTACCCTGGTTTAATTAGCTACAAAACCTTACCTGGTGGTGGTACTACCGATTATGCAGTAGATATTTACCACAAGGCACTTAAGCACAAACAGTATGTTTGCTTTTTAAATGCTGAAACAACTTTACCAATGATGTTTATGGATGACGCTATTCGCGCAACAGTGAACATTATGGAAGCCGATAAGGAAGATATTAAAATTAGAAGTTCGTATAATCTTGCTGGGATGAGTTTTGATCCTGAAGATGTTACTGCAAGTATCAAAAAACACATTCCAGAATTCGAAATCTCTTACGAGCCAGATTTTAGACAAGATATAGCCGATAGTTGGCCACAGAGTATAGACGATAGCGAAGCTAGAAAAGATTGGGGTTGGGAAAGCAAAATTTCATTGGATGAAATGACAGAGATTATGCTTACAAATTTGAAGGATAAGTACTAATGCCTTTAATCGGCATTTGCTGAAATTATCAATAAAAACAAAAACAGGTTCAAAATTAATTGAACCTGTTTTTTTATATAAAATAGTTGGCTAATCAAGAAGTTTACGCTTCACAACTTGCGCAATCTTTTTTCTGAGCAAACTTTTGTGCAGCATTCATACTGTGTTGGTAGTACAGTGATTTCAAACCAAGTTTCCAAGCAGTTACGTGAATTTTGTTTATCTCCTTAACTGGCATTTCTGGATGAATAATAATGTTTACAGACTGACCTTGGTCAATGTGGTTTTGACGGTTAGCAGCTTGATAAATTAAATCCATTTGATCGATTTCAGAATAAGTTTTGAATACATCTTTTTCTTCATCGGTTAAAAAGTCTAAGTGTTGTACAGAACCGTCGTAATCGCGAATATTTCTCCAAACTTCAAGAGTATTCATACCTTTCTCTTCAAGTAATTTTTCTAAGAATGGATTTTTAATTGTAGTTTTTATCTTGGCGATATCTTTCACATAAATATTAGACCAAATAGGTTCGATACCTTGTGACACTTGTCCTAAAATAAAGGCAGATGAAGTTGTTGGTGCAATAGCATTTAAAGTAGCATTACGTCTTCCGTAACCTTTAAGTACTTCTGGTTCCCCAAATTTTTCAGCTAATTCTTCTGAAGCTTTGTACGACTTCTCTTTAATAACTCTAAATATCTCACTGTTTAAGTTATAAGCTTCTTGGCTATTTAAAGGAAGCATTTTAGATTGTAATAACGAGTGCCAACCTAAAACTCCAAGTCCTAAAGAGCGGTTATCCTTAGCGAAGTTATAAGCGCGCTCCATAAATAGGAAGGTTTGTTTGTCCTCACGGCTATCAGAGTCACGATAAACTTCTAGTTTTTCAATGAATTCAGTAATTACAGCATCTAAGAAATATACCATAGTTTCAACAGCATCGGTATCTTTCCACTTGTCGTAGTGTAATAAGTTTACTGAAGATAGTACACATACAAACGACCAATTATCGTTAGATGGTAGCATTATTTCAGTACATAAATTACTAGCGTAAATAGGTAGGTTCTTATCTTTATAAACATCTGCAGCCGAATTGTTTGCGTTGTCTTTAAAGAAGATATAAGGGTAGCCCATTTCACCTCTTCTTTGTAATACTTTTGCCCAAATAGTACGCTTAGCTTCGTCTCCATCAATCATTTCCTGCATCCATTGGTTGGTTACAGTAACACCGTGCGTTAATTCTTGTATAGGATTCCCTTCAGTACCAATTTCTAAGAACTCCATAATGTCTGGATGCTCAACTGGTAGGTATGGCGAAAAACGTCCTCTTCTAACCGAACCTTGGCTTACAACATCAACCATAGATTCAAAAAGCTGCATAATATGTACAGCACCAGAAGCCTGGCCATTATTTTTTACTTCAGCTCCACGATGACGAATTTTCCCAAAATACCCTGAAGTTCCACCTCCAAGTTTAGACATCATACCAACTTCAGATTGGGTGTAAAGTATATTCCCCATATCATCGCTAATGTGCGATCCAAAACAGCTGATTGGAAGTCCTCGTTCTTTTCCAAAGTTAGACCAAACCGGTGATGCTAAAGAGAAAAACCCTTCAGACATATAGTGATAAAATTTATCGGCATAACCTGGGATGTCTAGAATTTGTTCAGCTCTATCTGCAATTTCTCTAATCCTTTCTTCTGGAGTTACCCCTGGTGTAAGGTAGCCAGAAGCTAAAAAGTTACGACTGTGTTCTGTAAGCCATTTAAAGCCTTGTTTTTCTTCACTTGTATTGTGTAATGCTTCTTTTCTAGCGTTTACTAAGTGGTCAGTTTCTGAATTTGACGTTGTGGTCTGTGTGTCGAGGTTGGTGTTTAGTTCGTTCATTTAAAAAAGGTCATCACTGGTTATACTTTGGGTTCTTTTGCTGTAGTTTATTGAGCGTTTTACGAAGAAATCTCCGTGCTTAGTACCGATAATCTCATCGTCAAACCATTCAGTTTCCGCTAATAAACTTTCGTCTATGTCAAATATTTTTTCAATTCCGATACTTTCAAGCGACTTGTTGAAACGGTTTTTGATAAACTCGTTTACAACATTTTTTGGCAAGAAGTCTAATTCGCCATCTTCAAAAATCCAATCGATAATTCTGCTCTCGGCGATAAAAGCTTCTCTACACATTTCTTGAATCATACTGTTGTAGCCTTCGTCAAACCAATCTGGATTTTCTTCTTTGATGATTTTGATTAAATCAATTCCGAAGTCTCCGTGGATTTGTTCTTCTTTTGAAGTAGCCTCAACAACGTTTGAAATTCCTTTAAGCATGTTTTTATACTTGTTAAAGGCCATAATTATCAAGAATTGTGAGAACAACGAAACGTGCTCGATAAAGAGTGAGAATAGTAAAACAGATTCAGCGTATTCCTTGTTGTCTTCACTTTTAGCATTCTTAAGTGCGGTTTCTAAATAGTGAACACGCATCATAATTACTGGCTTTTTCTTTAGGTTTTTAAACTCCTCGTTTAAGCCTAAAATTTCAAGAAGGTGTGAATATGCATCGTGGTGTCTAACTTCACTTTCTGCGAAGGTTGATCCTACCGACCCAATTTCTGGTTTTGGCATTCTATGGTATAAATCACCCCAGAAGTTTTTCACTGCTACTTCAATTTGAGAAATAGCCAGCATTGTATTTTTAATAGCGTTGCGTTCTACGTCGGTAAGACGAGTTTTAAAATCTTGGATGTCGCTAGTAAAGTTGAATTCGGTGTGAATCCAATATGAATGACGAATAGCTGGAACATATTCATAAAGCGCTGGATATTCGTATGGCTTTAAATTTATTCGTTTCTCAAATATATTTAGTTTTCGTTTTTGGGTTTGTTGATTTCTATAAAGGATATACCCTTTTGCTACATCAAAAAATCCACTTTCCATCAATTTCGTTTCCACAAAATCTTGAACTTCTTCTACAGTTGGGATATATTTCCCATCCATGCTTTTTCTTTCTAGCAAAGCTTCATAAACCATCTCAGATATGCGCTTTGCATCCTCAGGTCCACCGTGATTTGCAGCGGTCATTGCTTTTAAAATTGCATCTGTAATCTTTTGTAAATGAAAGAGTTTGGTGGTGAAATCTCTTTTAATAACGTGGGTAATTTCCATAAGAATGCGTACTAAAAATTATAAATAGTATTCAAAGTATAAAGATGAAAATTATATCGATGTGATTTGATTGAAACGGCAATTTGTTGTCAAATGGTTATTAACAATTATTTAAAGTTGAGGAAATCTTTAGGAGTCTGAACATTTCAAAGCTTAGCGTGAAAATTGTAATGAATGTTGTCTGAATTTGTGTTAGATTTTAATGAAATCTTATTTTCAAAAAGCGTGCTGGCATGATTTAATTAACAACAATCTGGTTTCGAAATAAAAAAAATAAGTTGGGAAATGCACAAGGCAAAACCCAACTTACAAATAACGTTTGTTAATGTTTCTAACTTATTGAACTACTAATTTTTGAGTGTTAATTCCTTTTGTAGTTGTTGATCTAATGTAGTAAACACCAGATTGAAGGTTAGCAACGTTCAAATTTGCTTCTTTCTTATTTAAATTAGTTTCTTTAAGAACCACTTTTCCAGTTGTGTCTACAATGTCAATAGCGGTAATTATATTTTTATCGCTTGAAACTGTAAATTGGTCTGTAGCAGGATTAGGGAACATACGTAAATTATTTGCAAATAAATTTTGATTTGAAACACCCATTGTTCCAAGTTCTTCATAATCATAAATATAATCACAAACATAAATTAACTCACCTAAATCATTCTCGGTGTACCAGTGTTCAAGTATTGGTTTGTTAACCATTTCAACTAAACTTTTTGTTTTTGCACCGTCCTCTGGATTTACAGGTAACACTAGTTGTTCAACTATGTAATCGGTGTCGTATTCATATAAATGTTTATTTGTAACTCTACTTCCGCTTGGGGTTTTGTGTTCCCACTTAATGCAGTTTTTATTGTCGTCGTAGTAAAACCATTCTACTCCAGGAACATACCAAGCTGTTCCATCCCAAATTGACGGTTTTGAGCTTAATAAAGTACCATCAGAATTGTAAGTGTATTCGATTTTCCAAGAGTCGCTCAAGGTACCAGTTTGCCAAGTGTCTTTTACAAACTCTTCTAATTTTTTGCCATCGGCGTTATAGGTAACGGTGCCAACTTCAATTAAATCTGTTTCATTAAAGTATAGCTCCCAAGACTCAAGTTGGTTGTTGCTGTTATAAAAATATTTATAAATTCCTCCTAGCTCAAAAGTAGAGCCTCCAAAACTATTGTAATTTTTACGTGTTGTAAGATTTCCGTCTTGATCGTATTCGTAGTCCAAATAATAAACGTGGGTCCAATTGCCGTTTATTTGCTGGTATCCATCTAGTTTAATCACATTGTTTGCTACATCGTAAGTTAAAGTATCTCTATATCTAACGTTATCATCTATAAGAAGTGCGTCTGTAGAACTCAATAACATATCTGAGTTGTAAGTGTATTTTTCATACTCAAATCCGTCTGAAGAACGATATTCAGAAAGTAAGAATTCCTTTTCGATGTTCTGAGCAAAACCTATTGCTGTACAAGCAAAAGATATGCAAACAAGTAAAATTTTTTTCATAAAAAATGTTTATTTAATTAGAGAATTAGGGTTTTGCTAACAAACATACATCGATTTTAATAAAACACAAATGGATTTCATAAAATTAAAAATTGAGCTAAACCCTTGTCATAATTGACTTCACCCGAATTTCCTTTTACTATTAAAGCATTGGATATCAATGTGATTCTGTTGTTTCTTAGGTTGAATATTGAAGAATAAACTGCTAGTTATTGGAATTTGAATAAATATTTTCATGGAAATAATCCAATATAAAAAGGATAAATTCCAACATAGTGTTTAACTTTGAAATTAATAATTCAACTTCAGTATGTCTAAAAAAACTTTAAATGGTCGCGGAGCTCAGAAAAATATTCAAAATAGATTTTTCGAAAATAAGCACGAAATTTTAGATGAATATTTAAATTTCTGTGAGGTAGAAGGAGAGGAGGCCGATAGAAATAAATCTAACTATATTGAGGTATTCCCAAAGACGTTTGTTAACAAAGTAAATAGTCCCGATGTTGGAATGGAGTTTTCTGCAAACCCTTACCAAGGTTGCGAACACGGGTGTGTTTATTGCTATGCAAGGAATAGTCACGAATATTGGGGTTATGGTGCTGGGTTGGATTTTGAACGAAAAATTCTTTTTAAAAAAAATGCACCGCAACTCTTAGAAGAGAAAATAACTTCTAAGAATTGGGAAGGTGATACTATTGTTTTCTCTGGAAATACCGATTGTTATCAGCCTCTTGAACGCAAGCTCGAAATAACAAGAAAGTGTTTAGAGGTTATGTTGAAATGGAAACATCCTACAGGAATTATCACTAAAAATTCATTGATACTGCGTGATTTAGATATACTGAAGGAAATGGCAAAACTGAACATAGTTCAAGTTAATATTTCTATTACGTCGCTTTCCGAAGACACTAGAAGATTATTGGAACCTCGCACGGCCAGTATCAAACAACGGTTAAAAGCAGTTGAAGTTTTATCTGAAAATGGCATTCCAGTAAGGGTAATGATGGCGCCGATAATCCCTTCATTAAACAGTCACGAAATTCTACCACTAGTTAAGAAAGTAGCAGAACTTGGAGCGGTTGATGTGAATTATACTATTGTAAGATTGAACGGACAAATTGCTGAAATTTTTAAAGACTGGGCGTATAAAACCATCCCCGATAAAGCAGAACGACTGTTAAATCAAATAGCTGAATGTCACGGAGGAAGTCTAAACGACAGTAATTGGAGAAGACGTATGAAAGGAGAAGGGACTATTAGTGAGCAAATTAAAAACACTATGGCAATAGCTAAAAATCGATATCTAAAAGATAAATCAAAAAAGCCGTTAGATACATCTCATTTTTTAGAACTTAAAAATCCACAATTGAAGTTGTTTTAATTTTGTGTTCATCTTAATTTTAACAAATAAACGTTTTATTACAACACACTTTAATTGTTATTTTATAAACTGTGTAATCTGTAACATTATTACAAATATTTTCTGTTTGCTTTAGTATATTTACGACTTACTTTCAGCAAAAATGAAATTTTTCTGTTCTGCTATTTTAATAGTACTTTCAATATCAACTTCACTTTCTCAATCGGAAGGTGAATTTTCACATCTATCTTTCGATAGTATTAACGATACAATACAAAAATATTCATATACCGACGTAGATAGAACCATCACTGCTGCAAATGCTTATATTTTAAAAAGTCAACGAGAGAATGACTTAATAAATGAATGGGTTGGTCTAAACGCTATTGCCGTTTCCTATTACCATAATAGGATGTTTAAAGAGTCTAGCGAACAGTCTGAAAAAAATATGCATTTTGCCCAAAAACATAACTTGCGTGAACAAGAAATGGAGTCACTGGCCTATTTGTCGGATTTGCAATTGGTAGTTAGTGATATTTCAACACAATTGGAGTATTATGAAGACCTTCTTCAGTTGGCTGAAACGTATAAGAGTGATTTTTATAAACAGATAGCCTATAATAAAATTGCTTCCGTTCTTGATGTTAGTGGCGATATTAGAAAGGCAATAAATATTCGTAAAAAATCGCTTGATTTCTTTGAAAATAAAACGGTAGATTCAACTTTCACACAAAAATCTATAAACTCCAAAATAGCAATGATAAGTTTTTACTTATCAAATTCTTACCTCGAGATAGAAAAAGTAGATTCGGCAAAATTGTATGTCGATAAAATAAAACAATTTTCTGAAAAGGATTTAGATACATGCTATATGGCTTTTTCGTATGCTGCAGAAGCTGAGATTGCTTATACAGAAAAACGATTTAAAGAGGCTAAAAAACTCTATCATAAATATTTCGATGTTTGTCCAACCGAATACGATCTTATAAAAATAAATTATGCTTACCTTATAGGTAAAATTGAATTGGCAGAAGGTAATTATCACTTAGCAAGCGAAATTTTACAGAAGGGTTTGGATGATTATAATGTTACTTCTGTTGAAGAAGGCTTTATGAAAGATTATTATGAGAAACTTGCCGAAGCCTATAAACAAACAGGAAATTTTGAAAGAGCGAGTTTCTATTTTGAAAAATACCTTACTTCAAAAGAAAAACAGACTGAACTCAAGGACAGTGCTAAAAAATCACTATTAGAGAATGAAAGAGAAGCTTTTAGAAATGAAGTCAATTCACTAATAACCGAAAAAGAAAAAAAGCAATCCTACCTTAACTATTTAATGTTAAGCGCATCCCTTGTAATACTAATTCTACTTTTCGTTTTACTTCGCTTTTATAAAAACAAAAAGGCAAATGAGTTTAAATTCGAGCAATTACTGGCCAAAATTGAAGCTGCCAAGCAATCGGATGAAATTATAGATACGAAGGATGAGGATTTAGAAGAAAAAAACAGTAATGATGTACCCGAAGACATTAAGCAGCAAATTTTAGATGGTCTTAAAAAACTTGAAAAGCAGGAATATTTCTTAAAACAAGAATGTAGCTCCTATAATGTTGCCAAGAAAATAGGCACAAATACTTCTTATCTTTCTAAAGTCATCAATTCGCACTACGGAAAAAACTTCAATACATACATCAATGATCTTCGCATCAATTACGCTATACTTCGTCTTAAGAACGATGTAATTTTCAGGTCGTATTCTATTCAATCTATCGCTGAAGAAGTAGGTTATAAATCGGCAGATTCTTTTACTAAATACTTCAAAAAAGATACTGGATTAAACCCTTCTTTTTACATTAAAGAAATCAAGAATATCGCCTAAAAACCCGTTTCAACCCGAAATTTATAAATATAGGGTTGACGAATTCCGGCAACTTCAGAATAACTGAAATATACCGTAGCGCTAATATTTTAAGTGTCTCCCACGTTTTAAGTGCATCCCTATTTTCCTAAATCTCGGGATGCTTCTCTTTTATTATAGTGTTTTGTGTTGCAGCTTTGTTTTAGAAATCCACAACTAAAACTTCGTAATATGAACTCACAAAACCCTAAAATTGAAATCTCATCACAAGTAATAATGAAAACTAATGATAAATCAATTTCGATTGTGAAGCATTGGCAAGGTGACTATATCATTAAAAATAAATTATGATGAAGAACAAGACCGCAAGGCGAATTCAAATAATAAAATTTGCCATTGGCGTCATACTAGGCGTAACAATTTACCTTTCAATCAAACTAATATTTTAAACCAAACACTTATGACAACAATATTGAAGTTTTCAATCGCACTTACAATGCTATTTTTAATAGGAACTGTAAATGCGCAAAAATTAGACGGAGCATACAGCGGAACTCTCGAAGTTCAGGGAATGCAGATGGAGCTTATTTTCAACATTTCTCCTACAGATGATGGGCATAGTGCAACCCTGGATGTTCCTATGCAAGGAGCAAGCGGAATAGAACTTGATTCTGTAGTTTTGCAAGACGAAAATGTTACCATTACTTCCGCCAAAATGGGTCTGACCTATACTGGTGCAGTTTCTGGAGAAACTATTGAAGGAACTTTTGAACAAATGGGACAAAAATATCCACTAACCTTGAAGAAAACAGTAAAAACAAAACCAGGAAATACAGTGCTACCATCAACCGATGAGGAATTGGCGAAACTAGCGGCAAAGTCTAAAGGAAATTTTAAATATTCTGTTGAAGATTATTTTAAAACTCCTGAAGCTTATTCTTTTCAACTTTCACCAGACGGCAAGTTTATTAGCTACTTAAAAAGAAGAGAAACTGGAGAACGAGATTTGTATTTAAAAGAAACCGCTACCCAAAAAGAAACTTTACTTATTAAGCAAGATGAAGATGTAATTCGTGGCTATTTCTGGGCAAATAATAACAGAATTCTATACATGCAGGATAAAGGTGGAGATGAAAACCACCACGTTTATGGAGTGGATGTAACGGGAGAGAATAAAAGTGAATTAACACCTTTTGAAGGGGTAAAGGTAAATATTATTGAATCTTTAAAAGAAGATGAAGATCACGTGATTGTTCAGATGAATAAAGACAATCCACAGCAAGAGGAGCCTTACCGTCTTAATATTAATACAGGTGAAGTTACGAAGCTATATACCGTAAAAGCCGGTGATCCACCTGTAAGCTCTTACGATTTTGATAGAAAAGGAAACTTACGTGCCATCAATAGAATTGTAGATGGTATTAATATGGAATTACTTTATAAAATTGACGGAGAATTTAAACGTGTAAAGCTTACAGAGTTTGGAGATACATTTGGAATTATCTCATTTAACCCAGCTACTAAAAATCCTGATGATGCCTATGTTATCTCAAACCTAGATGGCGATAAAATTGAAATCCAACTTTACGACTTAAAAGCAAATAAGAAGCTTAAAACACTTTTCAGTAACGATACATTTGATGTTTCGGGAGTTTCACTTTCAAGAAAGAGAAACTATGAAATAGATTACTTCAGCTACACGGGGGAGAAAACTGTTGTTAAACCAGTGAGCGAAACCTATAAAAAGATATATGCTCGTTTAAAAAAGGAATTTGGAGAAAAGCAATTTTTCACCATAGGAAAAACAGATGATGAATCTCAATATATGATTGCTGTAACAAGTGATAAAATTGTAGGGGAGTACTATATTTATGATGTTGAAAAGGATACAGTAACATTATTATACAAGCTTTTACCACATCTTAAAGCTGAAGACATGGCTACTATGAAGCCAATTAAATTTCAAAGTCGCGATGGACTTACTTTATATGGCTATATCACTTTACCTGCAGATTATAAAAAAGGTCAAAAATTGCCATTAATAGTAAATCCTCACGGAGGACCACAGGGGGTTAGAGACTATTGGGGTTTCAATCCAGAAGCACAATTATTTGCAAGCAGGGGTTATGCTACTCTACACGTTAACTTTAGAGTTTCGGGTGGTTATGGAAAAGAATTCTTAAAAGCTGGTTTTGGTCAGATAGGACGTAAAGCAATGGACGATGTAGAAGACGGTGTAGATTACGCAATTGCTCAAGGCTGGGTAGATAAAGATCGCGTTGCAATTTACGGAGGAAGTCACGGTGGGTATGCAGTATTAAGAGGAATGACAAAAACTCCTGAAAAATATGCTTGTGGTGTAGATTATGTTGGAGTTAGTAACCTTCATACATTTATGGGCACTATCCCTCCATACTGGGAAAAATATCGTGAGTTATTATACAAAATCTGGTACAACCCAGAAATCCCAGAAGAAAAAGCAATTATGGATGAAATCTCTCCAGCATTGCACGTAGATAAAATTACTAAGCCACTATTTGTTGTTCAGGGAGCTAACGACCCAAGAGTAAACATCGATGAAGCCGACCAAATTGTTGAGAGTTTACGCAGTAAAGGTGTGGAAGTGCCTTACATGGTGAAATACGATGAGGGACATGGTTTTGCTAAAGAAGAGAACCGCTTGGATTTTTATAAGACGATGATGGGCTTTTTTGCTCAGCACTTGAAGTAGACATAAGACCGCTGCGCTATAAGACGTAGGACTTAAGACTAAAAAAAATCCTGAAACTATAAAACCTATTAGACGTCAAGTTTGATAGGTTTTTTCATTTCTTTGCGTTCTTCGCGCCTTTGCGGTAAATATTTCACCGCAGAGACACAGAGGACGCAGAGTTTTATTTTTCACCATTCCATTCTGCGTAGAATTGTTCCAGAAATGTTTCCATAAACACGTGTCTTTCTTCTGCGATTTTACGTCCGGTTTCGGTGTTCATTCTATCTTTTAGAAGCAAAAGTTTTTCGTAGAAATGGTTAATAGTGGGAGCGTTAGAAGCTTTGTATTCCGAAGGAGACATATTTAATTTTGGTGTGATTTCGGGGTCGTAAAGTTTTCTATTCTTGAAACCTCCGTAATTAAAAGCACGAGCGATTCCAATTGCTCCTAAGGCGTCTAATCTATCTGCATCTTGTACGACTTCGAGTTCTTGGGAAGTGAATTTCTGAGTTTTATTACCTCCGCTAAATGAAACATTTTCTATGATTTTCACCACGTGCTCGATGATTTCTTCGGCAACGTTTTGGGTTTTTAAAAATTCGCTCGCTCTTTTTGGCCCAACAGTATCATCTCCATTGTGAAATTTTGAGTCGGCTATATCGTGAAGCAAAGCTCCTAAGGCAACTACAATCTTATCAACTTTTTCGCCTTCGGAAATAAGCATTGAATTTTTGTAAACTCTTTCAATATGAAACCAATCGTGTCCGCCTTCTGCATCTTTCAATTCATCCTTAACAAATGCAATTGTATTGCGGATTATTTCTTCTACTGAAACGTCGTCGAAAATGGGTGTTGAAGTCATTATTTTTAAAATTAATTAAAGTGTAAACAATAGGTGGCAATCTTGGGAAAGCGGTTGTAGGTTTTCTTCGTATTCATCAGTTAAATACGATAATTTAAGTGCTTTTAAGTCTAATTTATAGGCTCGAGCAGCAGTGTGAGTCTAGTTTCTCTTCAAAAGCACTAGCTTTTATTTATGAATCTTTGACACCACAGTCTCTTCCACCTGATCGATTAGGGCCTCAACTTCATAATCCGAAATTTTTAAAGCTGGGTGGGCAATTAGTTCTAAACAAACCCCCATTTGAATTGGGAACATCCCGTTGCGCTGTAATTTCCAAGAATTATTGATGGTAACGGGAACAACATATCCTTCAGGGATTTTTTTGAAAAGCGTTTGCAATCCAGTTCTTCTAAATGGCTTTGGAACTCCGGTTTTACTTCGTGTTCCCTCAGGAAAAATAACCCCACTTCGATTGTGCTGTTGAAGATATTTTGAAAACTTAACCATTTCAACAATAGCTTGTCTTGGATTTTTTCTGTCAATTAAAATCGAGCCCCCATGACGCAAATTGTAGGAAATAGAAGGAATTCCTTTACCCAATTCTATTTTTGAAATAAACTTAGGGTGATGCTTTCGCAAGTACCAACTTATCGGCGAAATATCCCACATACTTTGATGATTGGAAACAATTATAATAGGAACGTTAACAGGAATATTATCACTTATCTCAACGTGAAATCTAGTTCCAACAGCGTGCAGACAACGCAGGATTGTCCAGTTAAAAATATCGACAGTTTTTTTATGTGCTGAGTATCCAAACCAATTAAAAGCAACCCATTGAATAGGGTGAAAAATCATTATTGTAATACCGAAAAGCAGGTAAAACAATACTGTAAAAGGATAACTAATAATTTTTAAAAGTGTTTTCATTGGTTGTCAAAAGTAAGAAAACCGCCTTAATTAAGACGGTTTTTGTATTCGCTTATTTTCAGTTCTCCTTTTTGAAAACTTTATTTTTTGGACTTCGACTTGTTCTTTAGTGTGTTTCGGTCTATATAAATATAATTATAAACGCTAACGATAATAATTAGTAGCCAAAAGCCTCTATAAAGCCAGTTATTTACTTCCTTCCCTAACAAATACGAAACACTAGGGTTTTCATACAAGTTGTAAGCTATTGCTCCCAAAGCTAAAATGCCTATAACTATGGTTAAGGGTTTGTTCAGCTTAATCACCGGCTGTATTTCTGTTTAGCAATATTCGTTATATGCATTTTTAAGGTTTTCAGCAATCATATCAGCTGGTCTCCCTTCAATGTGATGACGCTCTAACATATGTACTAATTCACCATTTTTGAATAACGCCATAGATGGTGAGCTAGGAGGGAAAGGAACCATTTGTGCTCTTGCAGCATCTACAGCTTCACGGTCAACTCCTGCAAATACAGTTACAAGGTTATCTGGTTTTTTATCGTTTTGAAGAGACATAGCAGCACCTGGACGAGCATTAGCAGCTGCACATCCGCAAACAGAGTTAACAACTACTAAAGTAGTTCCTTCTTTTTTAAGTGCTTCTTCAACGTCGTTTGCTGTATATAATTCGGAAAAACCTACTTTAGTTAGGTCCTCACGCATTGGTTTTACTAGTTCTGCTGGGTACATAATATTTCTTTTTTAAGTGTATTAAATTTTTGATGCAAAGATACTAATTCTTATCTAGAAAAATTCCAAATAACAAAATCCAAATCCCAAAAAATCCCAAATTGTAAGCTCGAAACTCCAAAGGTCTAGAAAATCTTAAATAGTGATATTTCGGAATTTTATACTTATTTGGATTTTGGGTTTTGAAGTTTGGTGGTTTTCCTTTATTTGAAATTTGAGTTTTGTTTTTTTAATTCAGTACTTTTGTCGCTTCAAAAAAACAAATTTCACGTTTATGCTTCGTTGGTTATTAGCCGTTTTAGGTTATTTTTTATACCGTTTTCCAGGTGCAATTGCAGGATTTTTTATTGGAAGTCTCTTGGATAACATAAGCGTAAGAGGTAAAACTTTTCAAACTTCTTTTGGATCTACACGTCAACAAGTTACGCCAGCCGATTTTGAGTTAAACTTACTTTCCTTAGCTTCATTAGTAATTAAGGCCGACGGGAAAGTGAGTCAGACAGAGTTAGACTTTGTAAGACAGTATTTTGTTCAAGCTTACGGGAAAGATCGGGCAAATGCCACTTTTAGAGTTTTTAACGAAGTAATTAAAAACAGAGAGATTTCTGCCCAAACTATCGGCACGCTTCTACGTCAACGGACGCGTTATGAAAGTAGATTGCAGATTCTTCATTTTTTGTTCAGTATTGCCAATGCAGACGGCACTGTTTCTACTGCTGAGGTAAATGAAATAAACAGAATTTCTGGTTTCTTGGGGGTTTTTGCTCGCGATTTTGAGAGTATTAAAGCAATGTTCTTTAAAAATCCAGATAGTGCTTATAAAATTCTTGAAATAGACCGAAATGCTACGCCGGCAGAAATTAAAGCTGCCTACCGCACCATGGTTAAAAAATACCATCCAGATAAACTCACGCATCTTGATGAAGCTCACCGCAGAGGTGGGGAAGAAAAGTTCAAAAAAGTTCAGGAGGCTTACGAGCAGATTCAAAAGGAAAGAGGATTGTAGCTTTTAATAAACTATAAAAAATTAAACCCCAAAGACAATTAGACTTTGGGGTTTAATTTTTCACTCTTTTCGATATTTCCTTCTAGTTTCGATTTTTTGCAATTGTCTTTCGATTATCAATCTAGCCAAGGTTTCACCAGGTGATTCGTTCTCAGCATTTTTAGCAAGTTCTGCAACTGCCTTTTCTTGGGCGATATCAATTCGATATAGAATAGAAATAAGTTTGTTATAATCGCCAACCAATAAATCGTTTAGATATTCAGCTAAATCTTTTTTTAGTTGTTCGTAATTTTGATTGTTTTGTGGTGCAGGTTGATCTGCTATAACTATTTCGTAGCTCCACAGCAAGGCTTTTAATTTATCATCTTCTTTTTTCAAAGTGTCTTAACTTTATAATACCAACTTTAATTTAATTTCAAAATAAAAACCCATATAGTCCTAAGTCATATGTCCTATAGCAAAGTGGTCTTAAGTCTTTTTCTCAGCATTTATCATAAACACTTTATATCACTTGAAATAACAAACTTTACTTTATTTACCTCCTTCAGTTCTTGTTTTAATAAAGTCGTATAAAAGGCGAACGCCAACTCCAGTTCCTCCCGAAGGATTTGAACCTTGTGCATCTTTTAAGAATGCAGGACCAGCGATGTCTAAGTGTATCCAATCGTAATCGGTAAAGTGTTCTAGAAATTTCCCAGCTGTACTAGCACCCCCTACTGGACCTCCAATATTTTTTAAATCGGCAACATCACTCTTAAGAAGTTCTTCAAATTCTTTCCAAAACGGTAGCTGAACGAGACGTTCGTAGGTGTTTTCTCCAGCTTGTTTTAACTCATCCATTTTCTCTTGCTTATTTCCAGCCATGGCTATTCCAAAAGGTCCAGTAATGGCCGCAGCCGCACCGGTTAAGGTCGCCATATCCACTACAAGTTCTGGCTTATATTGCTTGGCATAGGATAAAGCGTCTGCCAAAATAAGTCTACCTTCAGCATCTGTGTTTTGAATTTCTACCGTGGTGCCATCCATCATTGTGATAACATCATCCACTAAAAGCGCTTTTCCATCGATTTTATTATCAGTAGCAGGTACAAGTCCAATTACATAATATGGAAGTTCGTTTTTTGCTACAGCGGCCATAATTCCAACCACAGTTGCTGCTCCACCCATATCAGATTTCATAGTAGACATATGTCCTCCAGTTTTTAGGGAATATCCTCCAGTGTCGAAAGTCACACCTTTACCTACCAGAACAAGCGGTTGCTTATTGCTTGCATTCTTAGGTTTATAGGTCATAATGTTAAAAGTAGGAGGAACTTCCGAACCTTGGTTTACACCTAAAAGTCCGCCCATACCTAATTCCACTATTTTATCCTTTTGAAGAACTTCAACGTCAAAACCGTACTTTTTTCCTGCTTCAGCTATTCTTTCAGAAAACATAACCGAATCCAATTTATTTGGCGGCTCATTTACTAATGTTCGAGTTAATGCAACCCCGTTAATTAAATTCGTTACTTGAGTGAGAGAGGTTTCAGAAAATTCGTCACTTGAAACATAAACTTTCAATTCTTTGTTTTCTTTCTTCTTAAGGTAAGGGTTGAATTTATAACTCCCCATAAGTAGACCTTCCAAAAAGGCGTTTTTTGACTTATCTGTCAAATTGTCTAAGCCTCCCAGAATAGAAATTTCAGAATTTTCTTTTGCTAATGCTTTGTAAAGTGAAATTCCGAGTTTTCTGTTTTTTTCAGCATCGTCAGTGGTAGCAATCACCCAAAAGCTTTGTGAATCTTCAAATGTGGTAATAATTTCATCTTTTTCATTTTTGAAAACTGAAGTAATCTTTTTCGATAACGAAGAATTTAGATTGCGCTTCTCCAATTGCTTTTCTTCAGAAATGAAAACAACCTTTGCTGCGTCTTTAGGGGTATTATCAGTTGAATTATAAGAAATTAATTCAAGGTTTAAATAAGAATTTTTCAAGTCAATTAAGTTTTAAATTAAAAAATCAATATACACATTTTTGATGTTTTGGGTAGTGAATAGTGTGAGTATTTTGAAGGTGTATTTATAGTTTAATAGAAGATAGAAGCATAATTAAATTTTATTTTTTAGGTTAGGCTAAAAATATTTTTTAAACTAAAAAAATTATATCTTTGCGTAAACTTAATTTTGTTATGACTTTTGCAGAAGAAAACTATTTAAAGGCGATTTTTCACCTAGAATTGGAAAGCCAAGGAGAGATTAGCACCAATGCTATTGCAGAAAGAATGGAAACTAAGCCATCGTCAGTTACCGATATGGTTCAAAAACTGGCTGAAAAGAAAATGCTTGTTTACAAAAGATACAAGGGGGCTCAGTTAACTGAAAAAGGAAGAAAAATTGCTGCGGATGTAATTAGAAAGCATCGACTTTGGGAGGTTTTTTTAGTTGAAAAGCTCAATTTTCATTGGGATGAAGTCCACGACATTGCTGAACAATTAGAACACATTAAAAGTGAGGAATTGATCAACCGCTTAGACGATTTTTTAGGCAATCCAGACTTCGATCCTCACGGGGACCCTATTCCAAATGAGCAAGGGGTAATGAAGCGAACAGAAAAAAAGTTGCTTTCAGAACTAAAGAAAAACCAAATAGGTATTTGTGTTGGTGTTAAAGAAAGCTCAGGGGAGTTTTTGCAATATTTAGATAAAAAAAATATCAGTATAGGCACCAGAATTACGGTAATGGGAAAAGAATTTTTTGATGGCTCAATGGTTATTGAGGTTCAAAATGAAAACTTCTTTATATCAAAAACTATTGCCGATAACCTTTACGTACAGACAAATTAAGGTTTGTTCACTTTATAAAATAGCTCAATAAATATTAAAAATAATGAAGAAGATTTTAATAATTGGCTTAGCGATAATGCTTTTTGGATGCAAAAATGCTTCCGAAGATAATGGCAAAATTAGAGTGGTTACCACTACTACGATGCTAACCGATTTAGTGAAGAATATTGGTGGAGATGAAATTCAAGTAGAAGGGTTAATGGGAGCTGGAGTAGATCCGCATTTATATAAAGCAAGTGAAGGCGATGTTTCAAAACTCTACAATGCCGAGATAATATTTTACAGTGGTTTGCATTTGGAAGGAAAACTAGTAGATGTATTTGAGCGAATGGAAGCTAGTGGTAAAAAAACCATTGGGTTAGGGGAGTTCCTTAAAAAAGACGAATTGATTTCTTCCAAATTATTTGCTTCAAATTACGATCCTCACGTTTGGTTTAATATTCAGTTTTTTAAGCAGTTTGCGAATAAAGTAACTGAAGAATTATCCGAAGCGCATCCAGAAAAATCAGATTATTTCAGTGAAAATAATCGAGTTTATCAAGAAAAACTCGATGCGTTAGAAATTGAAGTCGAAGACAAGATTGAAACGCTTCCGAAGGAGAAAAGAATATTAGTGACGGCTCACGACGCTTTTAATTACTTCGGAAATAAATACGGCTTTGAAGTGGTAGGTCTTCAAGGACTTTCTACAGCTACAGAAGCTGGAGTGCAAGATGTTCAGAGACTTTCAGATTTTATTATCAACAATAAAGTTAAAGCGATTTTCATAGAAAGTTCTGTTCCGCGTCGTACTATTGAAGCCCTTCGTGAAGCCGTTCTTTCAAAAAATCACGATGTAACTATTGGAGGATCTTTGTATAGTGATGCTCTTGGAAATCCAGGGACCGAAGAAGGAACATATATTGGAATGTTTAAGTACAATGTGAATACAATAGTGGAAGCGCTGCGATAGTTTTGAAATCGAAATCGAAAACGAAATCAATGAAAATGAATTCTTTAAGTAAAGAAGGGTAGTTCAAGACTTCGTCGCGGGCCTTCTTGCGATGTTCTGATCTTGCCGAAGAATTGGCCTAAATATTTAAATAATATGAATGAAAAATTAGCGATAAGTGTTGACGACCTCACGGTTGCTTACAACTACAAGCCTGTACTATGGGATATAGATTTGGAGGTGCCCGAAGGTGTGCTAATGGCTATAGTTGGCCCAAATGGTGCGGGAAAATCCACTTTAATTAAATCTATTTTAGGGATAATAAAGCCCATAGCAGGGAGTATTTCAATTTTTGGAAAACCTTACGAAAAGCAACGTAAGCTTGTAGCCTACGTGCCTCAAAAAGGAAGTGTAGATTGGGATTTTCCTACTACAGCCTTAGATGTGGTGCTAATGGGTACATATGGCAGTTTAGGTTGGATAAAACGCCCTGGGCAAAAAGAAAAGAAAGCTGCTCTTGAAGCCTTGGAAAAGGTAGGAATGCTTTCATTTAAAAATAGGCAAATCAGTCAGTTAAGTGGGGGGCAACAACAGCGAATATTCTTGGCGAGAGCTTTAGTTCAAAACGCTTCTATATACTTTATGGACGAACCTTTTCAAGGCGTGGATGCCACAACCGAAATTGCTATAATCAATATCTTAAAAGAATTGCGAAAGGCAGGTAAAACTCTCGTTGTAGTTCATCACGATTTACAGACCGTTCCAGAATATTTTAATTGGGTAACCTTTTTAAACGTGAAGAAAATTGCAACAGGCCCCGTGAAAGATATTTTTAATGATGATAACCTTACAAAAACCTACGGGATTAATTATAAGGTGGCGGTTAATAAATAGAAGTTAGTTGTTAGAGAGTAGTCGGTAGTGGATAGTATGCTATTGTCTATAATTAACGATGAAAAGAAAGAGATTAAAGGGAAGTCTAAAAGTTTAAGTTTAAAGAATTGACAGTGTCTATAATATAACTACAAACCATGCTTGAATATTTTAATCTACTCTGGACCGATTATACCCTGCGAACTATTACGTTGGGGACTGCGGTGTTGGGGGCTATTTGCGGGATGTTAGGGAGTTTTGCAGTGCTTCGAAAGCAAAGTTTGTTAGGAGATGCAATTTCGCACGCAGCTTTACCAGGAATCGCAATTGCTTTTTTAATTACTGGTTCAAAGGACACTTATATTTTATTATTGGGAGCATTAATTTGTGGGTTGATTGGAACTTTCTGGATACGAGGAATCACAACAAAAACCCACCTAAAGAGTGATACTGCACTTGGTTTGGTGCTGTCGTTATTCTTTGGTTTTGGAATGTTGTTGCTTACCTATATTCAAAAACAACCTAATGCCAATCAAGCAGGATTAGATAAATATTTATTTGGACAAGCAGCTACACTAGTTGAAAGTGATGTGTTCATAATGATTGGTGTTACAGGAGTGTGTTTAATAATACTTCTGCTTTTCTGGAAAGAATTTAAAATGATGCTTTTTGATATGGATTACACTAAAACCTTGGGGTTTAATGTGCGATTTATCGATTCACTTATTACATTTTTCATTGTTTTGGCTATTGTTCTCGGACTTCAAACAGTGGGAGTGGTATTGATGAGCGCAATGCTATTGGCGCCTGCTGCCGCTGCTAGACAATGGACAAATAGTCTAGGCACTATGGTAATACTAGCAGCTATAATTGGAGCTTTAGCAGGAATATTCGGAACTGCAATTAGCGCAACTCAAAACAACTTATCCACAGGGCCAGTAATTGTATTAGTAGCCGCAGTATTCGTGTTGTTTTCATTTATTTTCTCTCCAGGTAGAGGAATTCTATTTAGAGAAATCCGATTTAGACAAAACAGAAATGACTTACAATTGAAGAAAACACTTCAGTTTATGTACGATATTGCAAAAACGCATCAAAATATTTCACATCCACACGCCATTCGTATTTTGAATAATTTCCAAGGATTTTCTAAAAATTCCCTTCGTAAAATGGAAGAAAAAGAATGGATAACATTAAAAGGCCAAGAGTGGTCTTTGACCAATATTGGATTTGAAGAAGCTAAAAACTTGTATAACCAACAATTAAAAGATGAGTAATCCACAGCTGGAAATACAACTAATCGCAGCTATTGTCGCAGTTGCATGTGCTATACCTGGAGTTTTTCTAGTTCTTAGGAAAATGGCTTTAATAAGCGATGCTATTAGTCACTCAATTTTACCTGGAATTGTAATTGGATTTTTCATTACTCAAGATTTAAACTCGCCTTTACTTATATTATTCGCTGCGCTTACAGGAGTCATAACTGTGATACTTGTTGAGGTGATTCAGAAAACGGGCTTAGTAAAGGAAGATACGGCCATAGGTTTAGTTTTTCCTACAATGTTTAGTATTGGGGTTATTTTAATCGCCAAGAACGCCAACGATATACACTTAGATGTAGATGCTGTTCTATTAGGAGAACTTGCCTTTGCGCCCTTCGATAGGATGTTGATTTCAGGAATGGATATGGGGCCAAAATCACTTTGGGTGATGGGCGGAGTTTTACTAGTTTCTATAACACTTCTAATTCTGTTTTTTAAAGAATTAAAAGTGAGTACTTTTGATGTTGGTTTATCTTCAGCCTTAGGGTTTTCACCAGTAGTTTTACACTATGGACTTATGTCTGTTTCTTCAGTAACCATAGTTGGTGCCTTTGATGCAGTAGGAGCTCTTTTGGTAGTAGCCTTAATGATTGCACCTGCAGCAACTGCCTATTTACTTACCAACGATTTAAAAAGAATGTTGATTTTGTCTGTTGTGTTTGGAGTGTTTTCTGCAATAGCTGGATATTGGTTGGCACATTTATTGGATGCTTCTATATCGGGTTCTATGACAACTGTTTTAGGAATTGTTTTCCTACTTGTTTATTTATTCGCACCTAAAAAAGGTTTGATTTCAGTTTTATACAGACAAAAACAACAGCGAACAGAAGTTTCGTTAATTACTTTTTTACTGCATTTGAATAATCATACAGAAAAGAGCGAACGTCATATAAATCACTTGCAAGAGCACATAAATTGGCAAAAAGTTAGATCGAAATCTGTGGTGGACCTGGCGTTAAAAAACAATATGATCACCATTGACAACAACATTGTTTCCCTTACTAAAAAAGGAAAGGAGTTTACTGGCAAAGCCCTAGATTATATCCTTACTAACAGAGACGATAAAATTGAAAACATAAAGGATGATTTCTTTTTATTCAGAGGGTAAGTATCAGGCCTGTGCAAGTGTTTACAATGTGTTATGAAAGAAAATAAAAAGCAAAACAAACAATTGTATTTATCTGATTAACTAAAAAAACAAGAAGTAGACTAATTTTAATTATCTTTAAAAATTATAAAATTCACAACTATGAAAAACTCATTATTTGCTATATTAATTCTTATTTCAAGTCTTTCATTTGGACAAGATTCACCTAAAACCCCAAAAATAGGAGTGAAGGTGCCAGAAGGTGAAACGGTAGTTTTAAAAGGTGTTTCAGTAAAATTTCTAGAAGTGATCGAAGATTCTCGTTGTCCTGAAGGAGTGAACTGTATTTGGGCAGGAAGAGCTATTGTAAAAGCTGAAGTAACTTCAAATGGGAAAACCGAAGAAGTAACCTTGATTTTTGGTGAAACAAGACCTGGAGAAGAAAAGAACACAAATCTTTTTACTTCTAAAGAATTTGTAATAAATGGTTTAACCTTAAATCCTTATCCTTCTGTTGAAAGTACTGGAAAAGATTCTGGTTATGTATTGTTGATTTGTGAGGAAAAAAATAGCTAATTAGTGGCACCCACAATCCTTCTTGCCACACTTAGTTTTTCCACCATCTAAGGTGTTGCTAGAGTTTTGGCGAGATTCAAAAATAGGGTTCCAGACAAACTTTTTAAGCAAAAAGCCTGCTGCTAAAGAAAAGGTGATTAAAACTAAGATTGTTTGCATAGTACAAAGATAGGGAAAAGCCTATAAGTATCATAGGCAGCACTTGTTCAATAAAAATTAATGAAAACTGCATTTGCTGCAGTCTGAATGATCTCCAATTTTATTTTTTGAAGTTTTACTTGTTTTAAAAGGATTCCAAATAAATGTTGTAATTAAAAATCCAACTGCAAGTAAAAATGCTATTATTACTAGTATTGTTTGCATAGTGTAATGATTTTAAAATTTGCACCTTCCCCTTTTTTAGGGGAAGGAGGATTTCAAATAGTTTTATACTATTTGAAAGACGGAAGGGGCCTACTTCAAGAACTGATAAGCTGCCAAAGACACTACATAAGCAATAACCGACATAACAACTAATTGCCACATAGGCCATTTCCAACTGTTGGTTTCTTTTTTTACAATGGCAAGTGTACTCATACATTGCATTGCAAAAGCATAAAATAAAAGCAACGAAATTCCACTAGCAAAATTAAATAACGGACCGCCCAAAACTGGGTTTACTTCAGCTGCCATTCTGCTTTTTATGGTCTGTTCGTCATCACTGCCTACGCTGTAAATGGTGGCTAAGGTTCCTACAAATACTTCTCTTGCAGCAAATGAGCTCACTAAGGCAATCCCTATTTTCCAATCGTAGCCTAAAGGCCTTACGGCTGGTTCTATAAAATGTCCTACGTGACCGATATAGGAGTGCTCAAGTTTGAAAGAATTTATATGCATTTCTAAATCATCATCCGATAGATTTTGAGAAGCGTATTCACTTTTTACAATTTCTTCTGCATCGTTAAAATCTCCTGGGCCATATGAGGCTAAAACCCAAAGAATAATGGAGATAGCCAAAATAATTTTACCAGCTCCAAAAACAAAAGCTTTGGTTTTTTCAATTACTGTGATTACTACATTTTTCGCTAATGGCACTTTATAGTTAGGCATTTCTACTACAAAGAAACTCTTGCTTCTAACTTTCAGAATTTTATCTAGGATATAGGCCGATAAAATCGCCGCGCCAAACCCTAAAATATACATAAACATTAAGGTTAGACCTTGTAAGCTGAAAATACCGAGAACCCTTGTATCGGGAATCACCAAAGAGATGATTATTAAATAAACAGGAAGTCGGGCTGAACAAGTTGTAAAAGGCGTAACTAAAATAGTGATTAGTCGTTCCTTCCAATTTTCAATATTTCGCGTGGCCATTATTGCTGGAATAGCACAAGCAGTCCCAGCTACTAAGGGTACCACACTTTTCCCGCTAAGACCAAAACGTCGCATAAGTTTGTCCATAAGAAAAACCACACGACTCATATATCCTGTTTCTTCTAAAATTGAAATAAACAGAAATAGAAAGGCTATCTGTGGGATAAATATTACAATTCCTCCTAAGCCAGGGATAATTCCTTCTGCAATTAAACTTGAGAAATCGCCCGGAGGTAATGTGTTTTTTGCCCACTCACTTAACGAGGCAAACGAACTGTCTATAAAGTCCATTGGGTATGCACTCCAATCAAAAATTGCTTGAAAAATGAGCAGAAGAATTCCGAAGAAAATAACATATCCCCAAACTTTATGGGTTAAAACTCGGTCTAATCTACTTCTTAAATCCTTCGCTTTGGCAGTGTCTATATGTAGCGTTTCTTTTAAAGTTTCATTAATAAACTTATACCGCGCGATAGTTTCTTTTTGCTGAAGGCGTTTAAGATTACTTGTTGATTCTGTTTTAAAGGAGGCTACCCCTTGCAATTCGTTTCGGTCTAATTTTCCAAAGTTTACATCTTGTGTAATTACAAGCCACAGTTTGTAAAGGTCCTGGTTAGGAAAAGCCTTTTGCAATCTATCGAAATACTCAGGGGCAATATTAGATGCATTCAAGCAAGGTTTAGTAGGAAGCTGATTGTAGTTTTCAATCAGTTCTTTTAAGTAATCAAATCCAAGGTTTTTTCTTGAACTGATAAGTGCAATTTTAGTGTTTAATTTCTTCTCAAGTAAGGGAACATCAAGCGTAATTGCTTTACGTTTCATCCTATCCGACATATTAATGGCTAGAATCGTAGGGATTCCTAAGTCTTTAATCTGGGTAAAAAGTAAAAGATTTCGCTTCAGGTTTTCAACATCGGCAACTACCACAGCTACATCAGGGAAATCTTTATCATTTTTGTTTAGAAGAAGTTCAATAACAACATTTTCATCTAAAGAAGAAGCGTTTAAGCTGTAAGTTCCAGGCAAATCTAGAATATGAACTTTACAGTTACGTCCAAATTTGCACGTACCTTCTTTCTTTTCAACAGTAATTCCAGGGTAGTTTCCCACTTTTTGGTTCATCCCAGTCAACCTATTAAAAACAGAGGTTTTTCCAGTATTGGGGTTTCCAATAAGTGCTACGTTAATTTGTTTTGCCATATTTCAGCTCCATTAACTTGGTGCGAATGCAGTTTTGATGTTAAATCAGTTCAATCTCAATTTTAGAAGCCATTTCTAAACGGATAGCTAAATGACTTCCGTTTATGTTTAGATACAATGGATCTCTAAAAGGAGCAATTTGAACCAAAGTGACTTCATTGCCAGGAAGACAGCCCATTTCTAATAGCTTCAACGGAACTACATCAACAGAAAATTCTTTGATAATTCCGCGTTGTCCTTTCTTTAAAGATGCGATTGTTAGCACTTCTATTTATTTAGATTGAATTTAAACAAGGCAAAAGTAAGTTTTTTAATTCAGAATTCAGAACTCAAGAATCAGAAAAATTTGACCTCTTTTTTAAGATTTCTATCCTGCATTGTATTCACTTGTACCCAGAAAGGAAAAGCTTATAGATTATTCAATTGAAAAGCTACAATACTATTTTTCAGAATCTTCCTTTTTTAGAACTTCGATATCGTGAAGAAGTGTTTCGATCGCTTCAGGATCTGTACCGTCATAAAACCCACGGATGCGTTTCTTTTTATCAACGAGTACGAAGTTTTCGGTGTGAATTAAATCGTACTCCTCATAAGGAACGTCTTTTGCAGCGAGGTATGATTTTCTAGCGAGGTCGTAAATTTCTTTTTTATCCCCTGTAACCAAATTCCACTTAGCATCATTAACCCCTTTTTCAACGGCATATTTTTTAAGTTGAGGTACGCTATCTATTTCAGGAGTAACGGTGTGAGATAGTAGTAAAATTTCATCATCGTCTTTTAATTCCTCTTGAATTTTTACCATATGGTCTGTCATAATTGGGCAGATGGTTTGGCACGTAGTAAAAAAGAAATCGGCCACATAAATCTTATCGGCATAATCGTCTTGTGTTACCGTTTTCCCATTTTGGTTTAGAAGGCTAAAATCGGCTATAGTGTGATATTTTTTTACGTATTGCATTGTCGTGTCTACTAATTCTGCTGTTACATCGGCAGGTTGATAAACGCGTAGCACTTCTTTCGGTTTCATTACAGAATATATAATGGTAATTATGATAATTGAAATGATAAGAAAAACAATTCCAAAGAATTTATACTTCTTAAAAAAAGTAAGCATATCGTAAGATTTTAGACTGATGATTTATATTAAACCGCAAAAATAAGCCCTAAAACTATCAAAATGAATACATTTAACACCTTAATTTAGCGGTATTCAGTCACCACTTTTAATATCACAGAAATGAAACATTTAGTTCTTCTATTTTTCTTATTTATATCCTTCATTGCATTATCACAAAATCATTACTTGGACGAAATTAGTGAAGCTGAAGCAAAATCGGCAAGTGGTCATTTTGCTCCACAACGCAATATGAATACAGGCAATTACGATTTAAAATACGCGCGCTTAGAATTGAATGTAAATCCCACTCAAGCTTATATTAGTGGAAAAGTAACTTCACATTTTGAAGCAAAAGAAAATATGAGTTCTATTGTTTTTGAATTGGTCGATAATATGACCGTTTCAGAAGTAAAACAAAGAGGAGTTTCGCTTTCATTCACCCAAAACAGTAATGATGAGGTTGTAATTACACTACCGCAGATTCAAAATCAAGGTGTTTTAGACTCACTGTCTATAAGTTATTCCGGTAACCCGATAAGTTCTGGCTTTGGATCTTTTGAGATAGCAACTCATCAAGGCGATCCTGTTTTATGGACTTTATCTGAACCTTTTGGAGCGAAAGCTTGGTGGCCTTGTAAGCAAGATTTAATAGACAAAATAGATTTGCTTGATGTATATCTCACAACACCACGATATAATCCCTCAAATGAGGAATATATTGCTGTTTCCAATGGTTTAGAAATAAATCAGACGGTAAATGGAAATAATAAAACCACTCATTTTCGTCATCAATATCCAATTCCAGCATATTTAGTTGCCATTGCAGTAACCAACTACTCGGTGTATTCGCATACTGTTGCTAACAATGGAAATCCATTTGAAATAATAAATTATGTTTATCCAGAAGATTTAAGTTTTGTGCAAACCCAAACTCCTGTAACGGTTGATATCATGAATCTTTTTGCCGACAAGTTTGAGCCGTATCCATATGCTGAAGAAAAATATGGTCACGCTCAATTTGGTTGGGGCGGAGGTATGGAACATACCACTGTTTCTTTTATGGGTGGGTTTTCTCGTGGATTGATAGCTCACGAACTAGGGCATCAATGGTTTGGAAATAAAGTTACTTGTGGAAGCTGGCAGGATATCTGGTTAAATGAAGGTTTTGCTACATACATGTCGGGAATGGTTGTAGAAAGTCTTGACGGCTCTGGTGCTTTTAATAGTTGGAAACAAAACGAAACCTCCTACATTACCGATGCTCCAAATGGGTCGGTTTACATTCCTGCCCAAGACACTACTACTGTGAGTCGTATTTTTAACAGCAGGCTTTCTTATAGTAAGGGGGCAATGGTAATTCATATGCTTCGGAAAAAATTAGGAGATGCAGTGTTTTTTCAAGGCTTACAAGATTATTTATCAGATCCATTACTTTCTTATGGATACGCAAAAACGCCTGATTTAATTAGAAACTTAGAAAATGCTAGCGGTGAAAACCTTTCCGAATTTTTTAATGATTGGGTTTATGGCGAAGGGTATCCAAGTTTTAATATCAGTTGGAATCAAACAACTACAGGTAGTATTAATGTGAGGATAAATCAGTCGCAAAGTCATTCCTCAGTCTCTTATTTTGAAGTACCTGTGCCTTTGCGATTGACAGGGTCGCAAGGTGAAACATTAGACATCGTTCTTGATAATACTTTTAATGGGCAAAACTTTCAGCCGGCTGTAAATTTTACCGTTCAAAACGTTCAATTTGATCCTGAAAATGATATTATCTCAAGAAATGATCAAGTAATTTTAGGGGTTAATGAATTCACTTTAGAAAATCAAATTGTATTGTATCCAAATCCCTCATCAAGCGATATCAAATTGAGCAAATCTGAATCATTAAATGTTTCTCAAGTTAGAATATTTAATGCCTTAGGCCAATTGCTTTATGCTGAAGCTTTTTCAGAAAGTATCAATGTTTCAGACTTATCAAGTGGAATTTTATTTTTTCAGATAGAAACATCCGAAGGAGTTATCAATAAAACTATAGTGAAAGAGTAGTTTGTTTCTTTCAAAAACGATTGAAGTTATACAGTTATATTTCATTAATTAATAAGAAGTAACACAACCGCTTATTTTTTTTGCAAGTTCTAAAAGATTACTTTTGTGCGATTTTTCAGTAGAGCCATATACAATTTGCTTTACAAAATTGAAGTATTGGTTCGATTTTTGACTAAGTGTCCTATTGAAAATCGCGACTATTTTATATAAATATCTATTCAAGAAACTATGAGTCCATTTGCTGTTAAAGCTATACAATTACTTTTAAGTCTTTCATTGTTAATTGTCCTTCACGAGTTAGGGCATTTTATTCCCGCAAAACTTTTTAAAACCAGAGTTGAAAAATTCTATCTTTTCTTTGATGTGAAATTTTCACTTTTCAAAAAGAAAATAGGCGAAACCGTTTATGGAATCGGTTGGTTGCCATTAGGAGGTTATGTGAAAATATCCGGAATGATTGATGAGAGTATGGATAAGGAACAAATGGCACAACCGCCACAACCATGGGAGTTCCGAAGTAAACCAACTTGGCAGCGACTAATTATTATGCTTGGTGGGGTTACAGTTAATATTATTGTTGGTTTTGTTATTTATATGAGTCTTCTGTATTTCAACGGAAGTAGTATTACTACCAACGAAGATATTCCTCAAGGTTTTGCAGTTACAGAGCAATTTGAAGAATACGGTTTCCGAAATGGAGATCATATCTTAAAAGTAAATGGCGAGCCATTTGAAGATGTTATGAAAATTAACAAGTATATGTTTTTACGCGACGTTTCCTCGGTTGAGGTAAAACATGCAGATGGAACTATTGAAACAATTTCAGTACCTGATGACGCTGGAACAAAAATGTTTCAGAATGACACGCACTTTCCGTTTCTTCCAAGAACATCAACAATTATAGACACTGTATTAGCAGATTATCCTGCAGGCAAAGCAGGGTTCTTAAAGAACGATAAAATTATTGCTGTTAATGGAACCAATATTAAATATTATGATGAGTTTCAAAAGTTGCTATCTACTAACGATGAAAATATTATTGTTGTAGAAAGAAACAATAGTCAAGATACCCTAAGAGTTAAGCCAAATGAGGAAGGTTTAATAGGAATAAATGTTTCTAGAAAAGAAGTTATTTCACAAGTGGGTCAGACTAAGGTGGAATATACTCTAGGTGAAAGTATTGTTGGCGGTTTTGGTTATGGTTACAATACGCTGAAGGATTATGCATCGCAATTTAAATATGTATTCACTAAGAAAGGAGCTACTAAGGTTGGAGGTTTTGGAGCCATTGGTAACCTTTTCCCAGAAGCTTGGGATTGGGTGAGGTTTTGGGAAACAACCGCGCTTATATCTATTATATTAGCGTTTATGAACATTCTACCTATTCCTGCTTTGGATGGAGGTCACGTAATGTTTTTATTATATGAAATGATTTCAGGCAGAAAACCTAATGATAAGTTTATGGAGTATGCTCAAATGGTTGGATTTTTCATATTAATTGCTTTGGTTCTTTTCGCCAATGGAAATGACATATATCGCTGGTTATTTGAATAATAGAAACCTGCAAGTTTAAGCAGAAAGATAAAAAAGTTAAAATTTTTAAATTTTTTTATTTTTTTATTTTGATGAATGTAAAAAAGGCTTATATTTGCACCCGCCTACGCAATCTAAGAGATTGTATTAGCAAGCAAAAGCTGGCAAAGGCAAGACATAAATTCCTCTTTAGCTCAGTTGGTTAGAGCATCTGACTGTTAATCAGAGGGTCCTTGGTTCGAGCCCAAGAAGAGGAGCAAACAAACCCAGACAACCGTCTGGGTTTTTTGTTTTATACTGTTATGGAATATTGTGTTTACATCTTGCATTCAGATAGCCTATCAAGGTTTTACATTGGCTATACTTCAAACCTTGATTTACGGATAGCTTTTCACGAAAATCCTGAAACTCGAAAATTCACTTATAATGCTAAAGATCTCTGTACTTTGGCGAGTTTTTTATAATCGCAATACAGAAATTCTTAGATGTTTCATCTGGGTTATATCCATTTTCAGTAAGTGGACTAACACCTAATGAGGTTCTTTTTTTATTCATTTTATCGGTGTATTCTTGTCTCATTGGGTTTTTTCCATTGGCTCTATCCGATTTGTCCCAACTTGAATCGTAAATCCAATCGGTCTCTTCGTGAAATAATAAACCTTGAAGCTTTTCAGGATCTGTATTTCCACTTATATAAAAATCAAATACTTTTACGTAAGTAGATTCCTTTAAAAGGTGTTTGTGCTCGTTAAGCAATTCATTGAATGTAATGTTAGTCATATAAAATATATTTAGGTTAATAATTATTCATTTCTATAAATAATCTCACAGGTCAAAATTTTGCGTTGTTTATATTTCGCAAACTTTTAATCTAATTTTCGGTCAGAACTTGTCAGTTTTGAACTCGTTATTCGTTGCGTTTTTAGGAGTCTAAAAACACTTAATATTTAAAATTGTAATAAATGGGCTGAAAACATTTTTTTCCTAGAAGTAGGCTCATTTCTTTAGCACCTTCGCCTGTTTTGGCAGGTTGCTATCACTTAGTGTGATTCTTAATGAGAGTTATAAATATAAGAAAATTAAATTATTTTTCCTAAGAAAAGTGTGGGGTTTTTCAATTAAACATGTGGTAAGTCCTTGTAAAAAACATAAAGCCCAGCAGTAATGCTAGGCTTTAAACTAAATATCTTACTTGGTATTATTTACCTGGAAAATTTGCTTTTCTCTTATTAAGAAATGCCTGTGTTCCTTCTTTAAAGTCTTCGGTACCAAAGCAGTTTCCGAATTCTTCAATTTCAACATTAAATCCGTTAACGCCGTCTTCGTAATTAGCGTTTATCGCTTTTATAGCCGATTTGATTGCAACAGAGGAGTTTTTCATAATTTTCCCAGCAATCTTTTCAGTAGTTTCAATTAACGCCTCAGGAGTAGTTACTTGATTTACTAATCCGTACTGCAAGGCTTGGTTAGCATCAATCATTCCCGCTGTCATAATCATTTCCATAGCACGACCTTTACCAACTAGTTGAGGAAGGCGTTGCGTACCTCCATATCCAGGAATTACACCTAGTGAAACTTCTGGTAATCCCATTTTAGCATTGTCTGAAGCTATACGGAAGTGAGCTGCCATAGCTAATTCTAGTCCGCCACCAAGAGCAAAACCATTAACAGCTGCTATTACAGGAGTAGTTAGGTTTGCAACAAAGTCGAAAAGTAATTCTTGTCCCTTAGCGGCAAGGTTTCCCCCTTCTGCTACCGAAAAATCTGCAAACTCACTAATATCTGCACCTGCTACGAAAGCTTTCTCACCACTACCAGTAACAATAATCACTTTCGTCTCTGAAGATTCATCTGCTTCTTTAAAAGCAGTGTGAAGTTCTTGTATAGTTTCACGGTTTAACGCGTTTAACTTTGATGGACGATTAATTGTGATGGTAGTAATCCCATTATCAGTTTCTGAAAGTATGTTTTGATAGCTCATTTTATATTTTTTTAGATAATCTTTTTTCTTTTTTACACTAACTTTTTTCAGTTTAAGATCTCGATTCTATTAGTTTCGGATGCCAGTCTGTATGGAATTTTATTTCGGCGACAGCTAGAACTTACGTTTATAAAAGTTGTTACCACAAAGCTACTAAAAACCTATTGCATTGTTGGGAATGAAACTTCAAAAGTGGTCTTGTCTGAAGTCGAAGTTAGCGATATTGTTCCGCCGTATCTCTCAACTATATTTTTCACCATACCTAAGCCAAGTCCCATCCCGCTAGATTTAGTGGTAAATTGCGGTTCAAAAATTCTTTCTTTGTTTTCGTCTGGTACGCCAATTCCATTGTCTGTAACGCGTATATGTACGAAAGCTTCTTTAGCTATTACTTCCACGTCAATTCGTGGTTCTTCAGGGTTTTTCTGCTCAATAGATTGAATACTGTTTTTAACCAAATTGGTAACCACCCTAACTAGCTGGGTTCTGTCGAATAGTACGCGAACTTCTTCTTCTTCTGAAAAGAAATATATATAATCTTCAGTAAAAATCTCTAAGGCTAATTTTGTGATTTTAACTACGTTTAAAGTTTCATCTTGCTGCGCTGGCATCTTTGCATAGGTTGAAAAAGCCGAAGAAATGGAGCTCAAAGTGTCTATTTGCTGAAGCATGGTGTTGGTGTACTCAGCAATTTTTTGTTCAATATCTGGGTCGTTACGATCAAATTTTCGTTCAAAACTTTGAACTGTAAGTCGCATAGGGGTAAGCGGATTTTTAATTTCGTGTGCTACTTGCTTTGCCATTTCACGCCAAGCAGTTTCACGTTCGCTAGCTGCGAGCTGTGCGGCACTTTTTTCCAACTCGTCAATCATCCTATTATACGCATTGATAAGTGTAGAGATTTCGGAAGGAGTGTCGCTAAGGTGTATTTTCTTGTTCCGAGTATCAAAACGGGTTTCTGATAACTTTTCACTTATTTCCTTTAAAGATCGAGTAATATATTTTGAAAGAAAATATGCCATTGCAATCGCCACTAATAACATTAGTAAATAGGCAATTCCAAGTCTGTAGAGGTAATCTATAAGCTCTTTGTTGATTAGGTCGTCGTCTTCTATATACGGTAGGTTAAGTATCGCTAAGGGCTTAAAATAACTGTCTGTAATATAAGTGTAAGACGATTGGTATTTTTGGCCTCCTTCTTCAAATGCTTTTATATAGTTTTTATTTGATGAATTTTGAAGCCTATCCAAAACTAAGTCTGGGATTTTTTGTGAGACTGTATCTCTGAAAAAAGAGGGTCTTGAAGATTTTAAAAGATTCCCATCGAGGTCGTAAAGGAAAATTTCGAGTCCGTGGATATCTTTTATTTCGTAAATCTTATCCTTAAAAATTAGAGGAATTTGGTTTGTTTCTTCTGGATAAGTAGTATTGTCTAATACGTATTTAATATTAGCACGAATAGCCGATTCTTTACGCAACAATCGATCACGATGATAATCTTCAGCTTCTGTTTTGTACTGATTAACGGTAACAATAACAATAAGTACTGAGGCTCCAATGACTAAGAAAATCATGGAGAGAAAGATTCTAGTACGTAGCGATTTTTTATAAAAGTACACTTATATCATTTTGAAGAAGAAAGATAGCAATAATTAATCCGCTTTAAATCAGAATTTAAATTTCATAATTCTTAATTGTTCTTTTCTTCTCTAATTCTTTTATACATTTTATATCCCATCATCAATAACATAGCAAAAGCGATGATTCCTACAGTCCCGTAAATCCAGTTTACAGCACTTTTTAAGATTACTAAGAATACAACAGCAAACAGAATGACGGTCGGCACTTCATTAAAGAGTCGCATTGAATTTGAAGTGTGTTTAATTACCCCTTTTTGAAGTTGTTTAAAGATTTGATGACACTTAAAGTGATAAATAATAAGCGCGACTACAAACGCTAATTTTACTTGCATCCAAGCATCAGTAAGCCAAAACATTCGCATACTAATAAGCCATATTCCAAAGAAAACTGCTAGAATCATACTTGGCCAAGTAATGATATTCCATAATCGAGAGGCCATTATGTTGAGTTGTTTTCCTAAAATTTCTTTTTCAGGAGAAGGTTTTTGTGAAGCTTCAATTTGATAGACAAACAAGCGAACTATATAAAAAAGTCCAGCAAACCAAGTAACTATAAAAATAAGGTGAAGTGATTTTATGTATAGGTAGTATTGTTCCATTGAAATAGTATAGAAAAACAGTTTAAAAGTAACCTTTTAATATTTATTCTTTTAGGGTTTTTCGAATTTCTCTATTTAAAAAATATCCAGTAACGATAGTAGACAGTATATCTGCCACTGGAAAAGAAATCCAAACCCCTAATTCACCGAAGTAATACGGAAGAATAAATATTAAAGGGATAAAGAAAAAACCTTGTCTTGTTAATGTTAGCAGCAAAGCGGGAACTGCTTTTCCAATTGCTTGAAAGTAAGCCGAACCTATAAGTTGAATTGCAATAATAGGAGTAGCAGCAAACACCCAGCGCATATAATGCGGGGTTTCTGAAAGAATGTCGGGGTCATTAGTAAATACCGAAGTTATAGTTTCAGGAAACGACATTATTAATATGAAAATTAAAATCCCTAATCCTCCTGCGTATAATATGGCTTTGTTAATGCTTTCTCTTACGCGCTTGAATTTATTTGCGCCATAATTATAACCTGCGATGGGTAGAAATCCTTGGGTAACTCCTAGAACTGGGAAGAGTGCAAACATCAACATTCTCCCAATAATTCCATAAGCTGCAACTGAAGCTTCACCACCAAAATTAAAGAGAATATTATTCATTAACAGGTAGGTTACACTAACTACTGCTTGTCTTGCTAAGGTTACAAACCCTAAAGCCGATATTTCCTTTAAAATGGAAAGGTCAAGTCCAAAATGTGACCAGTTTATTTTTAGTTCAGCTTTATCGCTTAAGAAGTAATAAAGTATGTAAAAGAAAGATAAGGAGTATGAAATAGTGGTCGCCCAAGCGGCACCTGCCATCCCCATATCGAAGATGTAAATGAAAATATAGTCTAAAAGGAGGTTTCCTATGGAAGGAATAATCATCGCAATCATTGCGAATTTTGGTTTCCCTTCAGCGCGGATTACATTGTTTCCCATCATACTAAGGGCGAGAAGGGGCACTCCGTATAATACTATGCGATAATAAATTTTTGCAGGCTCAAATATGTCGCCTTTACCTCCGAAAGCTGGAATTAAATCGTTAATAAAAATCAATCCAAAAATCACCATTGCTACAGTAAGCAATAGTGTTAGGGTGATTTGATTTCCAAAAGTTTTAAGAGCTCTCGCTCTGTTGTTAGAACCTAATGCTCTAGATATAATAGAAGATCCTCCAATACCAATTGCCATACCCAAAGCGGCAATAAAAAATGATACAGGTAGAACTACATTTATTGCTGCAATGGCAATAGAACCAATCCAATTCCCAACAAAAATAGTGTCTACCACTACATTGAGTGACATCACTAAAATTCCGATTGAAGCGGGTAAAGCTTGTTTTACCAATAAGCTACCAATAGCATCGGTGCCAAGAGTATCAGACTGATTAGGTTTCATATAGTTTCTGAAAATTTATTACCCTGAAAATTGCATTCTCTTTATATAAAGAGATATGGTTCAATTAGGCAATTGCCGTTTTTACATCTGCAATTCGCCATTGGTCAATCCAGCCTGTTAAAACATCAACCCAATCGTCGCGATCGTTTAGACAAGGTATAGTTGTGAATTCTTTTCCGCCAGCTTCGTGAAAAATTTCTTCACCTTCCATAGCGATTTCTTCCAGTGTTTCTAAGCAATCACTTACAAAAGCAGGGGTTACAACTGCAATTTTTTTAGCTCCTTCCAATCCAAATCTTTCAATTGTTCTGTCTGTAGGTGGCTTTAGCCAAGGATCAAAACCTAAACGCGATTGAAAGGCATTAGAATATGTTCCAGGTTTTAAGTTTAGTTTTTCGGCAACTAATTCGGTTGTTTTAAAACATTGATGACGATAGCAGTATTCATGGGCTGGAGAATCTGTTACACAACAGCTGCCGTCTATTTTACAATGACTTTTAGTTATATCTCTTTTGTAAATATGTCGTTCAGGAACACCGTGATAACTAAACAGCAAATGCTCATAATCTACACCTTCCAAACTTTCGGCAATACTCTTTGAAAGCACTTCAATATATTCTGGCTTATTGTAAAAAGCCGGAAGTGATGTTATTTCAAGTTGCGGAAAAAACTCCTTCTTCAGTTCTTCCACTTTTACATCAATGGTTTCGGTTGTAGCCATTGCAAATTGTGGGTATAATGGAATCGTTAAAACTTCATCCACGCCTTGGTCAACCAATTCTTGTAGCCCTTTTTTTAAGGTCATGCTTCCATAACGCATTGCCAAAGCAACAGGAATTGTAGTTTTTTTTTGAATTTTTTCTTGAAGTCGTTCTGAAATTACAATTAAAGGAGACCCCTCATCCCACCAAATCTTTTTGTAAGCTTCGGCTGATTTCTTAGGTCGAGTGTTTAATATAATTCCTCTTACTATAAAAGAGCGAAGCCAAAAGGGAACGTCAATAACCCGTGGATCCATCAAAAATTCGTCAAGATATTTTTTTAAGTCTTTCGGGTCGGTGCTATCAGGTGAACCGAGATTTACTAGGAGAACTCCTTTCATTTGTGATTTAAATTTAAAAAAACAAAATTACTCTTTTAAAGTTGAACCTTCAAGATTGATATTGGTAATTAAACCTATGGCAATATTAGAAAAGCTTATGTGTTATTTAAGCCTCAATTGATCAAGCAGAAAATATTAAAACAAAAAAACCCCGAAAATTCAATTTTGTGTTGAATATCGGGGTTTACAAACTAACAATTAATCAAACTCTAACTTATCTCAGTTATAAATTCTTCTTTTGGAGTACGTACTTTTTTCATATTTACCAACCAGTCTTCCGATTCATCGCGGTAACCTAGCGTTAAAATAAGTGTACTCTTTAGTCCTTGTTTCTTTAAGTCTAGAAGCTCATCTACAGTTTCAGGAGTAAATCCTTCCATTGGTGTAGCGTCAATTTTTTGCTCTGCTGCAGCTGCAATAGCCAAACCAAATGAAATATAAGCTTGCTTAGCAGCGTGATGCGCATGCCACTCCTGGCTTAGTGGTTCGTACATACTCCAAAGGTTGTTTTTGTATGCGTCCATAGTTTCAAGTGGTAATCCACGCTCATTCATTGTGTAATTGAAAACAGATTCTATTCTGTCTAAAGTATACCCATCCCAAGAGGCAAAAACTAAAACGTGTGAAGCATCCAAAATCTGACTTTGATCCCAAGCTGCTGGCTTTAATTTAAGTAATAACTCTTTATTAGTGATTACAAATATTTTATAAGGTTGAAGTCCAGAAGACGAAGGAGCTAATCGCGCTGCTTCTAATATATAATCAAGTTTTTCTTGTGGAATGGTTTCTCCATTCATTTTTTTAGTAGCATAACGCCACTTCAAATCTTCAATTAATTTCATATATCTATGGTTTTCTTAACTTTTACTTATTTAATTTTTCTAATAATTTCTCAGCAACTAATTCTGAAGATGCTGGGTTTTGACCTGTAATTAATAGTCCATCTTCAACTGCATAAACAGCCCAATCTTCACCTTTAGAATATTCTCCTCCATTTTCTTTCAACATGTCTTCAACTAAAAATGGAACAACATTGGTTAATTGTACAGCATCTTCTTCGCTATTGGTAAAACCTGTAACCTTTTTTCCTTTAACCAAAGGTGTGCCATCTGCTTTTTTAGTATTCTTGAATACTGCAGGAGCGTGACATACAGCTGCAATTGTTTTGTCGTTATTATAAAATGACTCTATAAGTGCAATAGAATTTTTGTCTTCAGCTAAATCCCATAACGGTCCGTGTCCACCAGGATAGAAAACAGCGTCGAAGTTTGCTTGATCTACTGTTTCTAGTTTTACTGTGTTGCCAAGTATGGTTTGCGTTTCTTTATCTTTATAAAACCTAACCGTAGCTGGTGTTTGTGATTCGGGAGATTCGCTTTTTGGGTCTATCGGTGGTTGACCTCCTTTAGGAGATGCTATTGTAATTTCAACACCTTTATCTTTAAGTAAATAATAAGGAGCAGCAAATTCTTCTACCCAAAATCCCGTTTTCTCTCCTGTATCTCCTAAATCAGAGTGACTTGTCAATACAAATAATACCTTTTTCATCTTTTCTTGTGTTAATGGCTTTAATTCTTCATTTGTTATCTCGTCTTTTTGTGAGTTTCCACAAGAACAAGTTAACGCGGCGATTATCACCGTAAAAAGAATTAAATTCTGTTTAATGAATAATTTCATAGCCTTTAAACTCTATTCACTTATTTATAACAGCAAAGGTAGCGGGTAGAATTGTCAAAAAAATTGACCTATGGTAATAAATCAACCTTTTACTAGTTCTTTGCGAATTCGGCTAAGGCTTTGGGTGGTAATTCCTAGATAGGAAGCAATATGGTAGTTTTTTACGTTTTGCTCTATATTGGGATAGGAGTTTACAAAATTTAAATAACGCTCGGAGGCAGATTGAGCGAGATTAGAAATTATTCTTTTTTGAAAAGAGGCAAAGGCGCGTTCCATTTTTTTGCGAAAGAAAGATTCTAGCTTTGGAATCTTTAAATAAAGCAATTCCATGTCTTTCTTCGATATTTTAAAAAGTGTAGCATCCTGAATACATTCAATATTCATTACTGCTTTGCTGCTGCTAAAAAATGCTGTGTAATCGCTAATCCACCAATCTTCTATTGCAAATTGAACCGTGTGTTCCTTCCCTTCTGGGTCAATATAATATGTACGTAAACATCCGTCTGCAACAAAGTATTGGTCGTAAACCTGCTGTCCAGCTTCTAGCAATAAACTGTGTTTTGGAAGATTTAATTTTATAAAACTTTGCGCTAGTAATTGTTTCTCTTCAAAAGTGAAAGTGAGATCTTTAAAGATGGTTTCTACTAGTTCAGTTTCAATAGACATTTAAAAACTTTAGTATTTAGGATGTTTAAACATTAAGACCCATTAAAAATTTCTTTGGAGTAGTGCCGAATTTCTTTTTAAATGCGGATATAAAATGACTGGAAGTACTATACCCTACTTTAAGTCCAACTTCGTTTACGTTATGTGATCCTGTTGCTAATAATTGACGTGCAACTTCCATTTTATAGTCGAATAAAAAACTAAAAACCGAATCGCCGTAAATTTGCTTAAACCCTTCTTTTAATCTGTTAATTGGTAAATTAATTTCATCGGCAAGCTGTTGCAGGGTAGGTGGCTCAGCCATTCTAGAGATAATAATTTGCTTGGCCTGTTTAATTTTTGAAATATTCACTTCATCCGCTAAAAACGGACATTGCTCTATGTCGGCATCGGCAGGGCGATTAAAATATAAACTTAGCAGCTCATAAGCTTTCCCTTTAAAATAAAGAGGTTTTATAGTTGGGTGTAAGTTGTAATTCATCAATTGATTCAGTACAATTGCCATAGAAGGTGAAATAGGACTGTCTTTGTAATATTTTCGGTCTTTATTTTCTTCATTTAAAAAGGTGATATAATCGGCTTCCGTTGAAAAAAAACTGTGGAACTTATTAATAGGAAGCAATACCGAAAGCACCCAGGTGTTAGGGGTTACGTGCAAATCTAACGGTAAATCTCGTTGAGGGTTGTATAGTAAAAGTGAGTTATTTTCTTTTATAGGCAGAACGTAGTTGCCATTGTTGAATGAAAATGATGCCGCTCCTTTTATGCAAAAGTGAAATTGGATAAAGTTAGAACTTACTTCTCGCTTAAATATTTGATTTTCATTAGTTTCGTTGTTGAATTTTAAAATGAAAAAACCGGTTTCAATTGCTATTTCTTCATAAAAACCTACCCCGTTTTCAGGTAAACTTTGAGCGGTGTTTTTTTGATTATCCATTGGAATATCGAATTGATTTATTTAGAATAGTTCTAAATAGAAATGTATTTTGTTCATAGGGAAACCGCTAAATTAGGGCATTATATATGATAAATGTCATTTTTTGATTAATTTTAACACGTAGCGATACAAAAGATACCGCTAGCGTTACTTTTTGAAAAACTATGACTGTACATTTGCCTAGTTTTAAATATTATGCCTAAAAATCTATTACATACTACAGAAATGAATAAGCTAGGCATCCTTAATTTCTATTTCTCAAATATACTTTGTGGATGAAAAATAACTTAAAGTCATATTCTGGTGAAACCCTTGAGGGTCATTTTTACGCGATTGGACTAAACTACAAAAAAGCAGATGCCGAGATACGCGGTCATTTTAGTATTGATGATAACGCAAAAAAGCAAATCTTAAAGCAAGCGAAAGAAAACGGAATTCCATCACTTACCGTTATTTCTACTTGTAATCGTACGGAGCTTTATGGTTTTGCACAACATCCATATCAGCTTATAAAGTTGCTATGCGAATATACAAATGGTACTGTAGAAGAGTTTGAAAAAGTAGCATATATTTATAAAAACCATGATGCCGTTTCGCACATTTTTACTGTTGGAACTGGATTGGATAGTCAGATTTTAGGAGATTTCGAGATTATTAGTCAGTTGCGTAATTCGTTTCGCGAGTCTAAAAAACACGATATTTTCAATCCATTTATGGAGCGTCTTGCAAATGCAGTTATTCAAGCAAGTAAGCGTATAAAAAATGAGACTAAAATTTCTTCAGGAGCTACATCTGTTAGTTTTGCCGCAGTGCAATACATTATGAAGATGGTTCCTGAGGTTTCAGAAAAGAATATTTTACTTTTCGGAACTGGAAAAATTGGTAGAAATACTTGTGAGAACTTAATAAAACACACAAAAAACGATCATATAACCCTTATAAACCGCACCAAAGAAACTGCTGAAAAAGTTGCAGGTAAATTTAATTTGGTGGTTAAGGATTATGCCGATATACAAAGTGAAATAGCGCAAACCGATATTCTTATTGTTGCAACAGGCGCACAACAGCCAACTATTTCAAAGGAACTTTTATACTTAAAAAGACCACTTTTAATTTTAGATCTTTCAATTCCTAAAAACGTTTCTGAAAATGTTTTAGAAAATGAATTGGTAACTCTAGTTCATTTGGATGAACTTTCAGCTTTAACTGATGAAACGTTAGAGCAACGTGCATCACAATTGCCAAAAGCGAGAAAGATTATTTCTGAAATTGAAAAAGATTTCAATAAATGGGCGGACAACAGAAAATTTGCTCCTACCATTAGAGCTTTAAAACTTAAGCTTGCTGAAATTAAAGAAGGTGAGATAGACTATCAAAGTAAAAAGATAGAAGGCTTTAATCAAGAACAAGCCGATATTATCAGCGATAGGCTAATTCAAAAAATTACTACACATTTTGTCAATCACTTAAAAGGCGAAGAAGGCTCTGCCGAAAGTATTGAACTGATTAGAAGAGTTTTCCAACTTGAAACTGCTTAGTCTTGAAAAAAACCATTCGAATTGGTACCCGCGATAGTGAACTAGCACTTTGGCAAGCCAATACTGTAAAATCTAAACTAGAAAATCTAGGTTATAAAACCGAGCTAATGCCCGTAAAATCACAAGGAGACTTAGTCCTAGACAAGCCTCTTTACGAGATGGGTATTACTGGTATATTTACCAAAACGCTAGATGTAGCTATGATTAACGGTATTGTTGATATAGCAGTGCACAGTATGAAAGATGTGCCTACTCTTTTACCTAAAGGAATAGTGCAAACTGCAGTATTAGAAAGAGCTACATCACAGGATATTCTAGTAGTTGAATCTGAGGTTGATTTTGAAAAACCTTGTACAATCGCAACTGGAAGTCTTCGCAGACAAGCACAATGGTTACACAGATATCCCAATCATAATTTGGTTGATTTACGCGGAAATGTAAATACCCGTCTTCAGAAATTGAAAGACAATAAATGGGAGGGAGCAATTTTTGCAAAGGCAGGATTGGAAAGAATTAATGTGTTGCCAGGAAAATTCATCGACTTAGATTGGATGATTCCCGCACCAGCACAAGGAGCCATGGTTGTAGTAGCAATGGAGAACGATCCGTTTTCAATAGAAGCTACATCAAAATTGAATCACTCCGCTTCAGAAATATGCACCCATATAGAAAGAGAATTTTTAAACACTTTAGAAGGTGGGTGTACTGCGCCAATTGGTGCTTATGCTCAAATTGTAGATGATGAGGTGATGTTTAAAGGATGCTTATTTTCTTTAGATGGAAAAGATATGCTTGAAATTGAAAAAAGTGTAAAGCCATCAGATTATAAAGGATTTGGAAAAGAATGTGCTTTAAGCATACTGTCTAATGGAGGAAAAGAATTAATGGCCGAAATTAAAAAGCATACAAATAAATAGGCTGCTAATAATGTTGTAATGAAGAGCGTTCTATCTACCAAAAAACTGAGCTTTTCCCAAAGGGAATTGTTGCTTAACGCAGGGATATCATTGGTAGAATACAACGCAATAAAAATCGACTTTATAGATTTTAAAGCGCCTTCTGAAATTGATAATGCTATAATTACGAGTCAAAACTCTGTAAGTGCTATTCAAAATGCGAATATTAAAATTCAGAATTGCTATTGTGTAGGTGAAAAAACTAAAGCTCTTTTAGAGAAAAATGGTCAAAAAGTGATCAAAATGACTGAATATGCTTCGGAATTAGCGCCGTATTTAGTTGAAAATTATAAAAACGATCATTTTTATTTTTTCTGTGGAAATATAAGAAGCGACGTTATTCCTTCAGCTTTAAATGAAAATAATGTCTCTTTCGAAGAAATAAAAGTATACAACACAAGCTTCCTACCTAAAAAGATAGAAAGACAATTTGATGCAATCATGTTTTTTAGTCCGAGTGGTGTGAGAAGTTACTTTAAAGAAAATAAAACTGAAGCTTTGGCTGTTTGCATTGGCACAACAACTGCTTCAGAAGCTAAAAATTACACAGATCATGTAGTTGTTTCAAACGCTACAATTGTTGAAAGTGTAATAGCGAAGACTGTAAAAATGTTACGAACTTAATGTCTGTAAGCCTAAGAGTTCAAATCTGTTAGGTTTATAATAATAATGCTATGATAAAAAACGATTTATTCTTAAAAGCACTTCGCGGAGAAACCGTGGAGCGTCCACCTGTATGGATGATGCGTCAAGCAGGAAGATATCTTCCGGAGTTTATGGAAATTAAAGAGAAGTACGATTTCTTTACTCGTTGCCAAACTCCTGAACTCGCTAGCGAAATTACAGTACAACCTATCCGTCGCTACGGAATGGATGCTGCTATTTTATTTAGTGATATTTTGGTGATTCCACAGGCTATGAATATTCACGTAGAAATGAAACCTGGGATTGGCCCGTGGGTTCCAGAGCCAATCCGTTCTCAAAAAGATTTGGAACGCGTTATTGTACCAGATATTAATGACACACTTGGCTATGTAATGGAAGCCATTAAAATGACCAAGGAAAAACTAAACGATGAAATTCCATTGATTGGTTTTGCTGGAAGTCCATGGACAATCTTATGCTACTGTGTGCAAGGTCAAGGAAGCAAGAATTTTGACAAAGCAAAAGAGTTTTGTTTTACACAACCAGTTGCTGCACACGAATTACTTCAGAAGATTACTGATACTACAATTTTATACTTAAAAGAAAAGGTAAAGGCAGGTGTTAATGCTGTTCAGGTTTTTGATAGTTGGGGTGGAATGCTTTCACCAACCGATTATCAAGAGTTTAGTTGGAAATATATTCAACAGATTATCGACGCATTAAAAGATGAATCACCAGTTATTGTATTTGGAAAAGGATGCTGGTTTGCCTTAGATGTAATGGCTAAAAGTGGTGCTTCTGCATTAGGTGTAGATTGGACTTGTTCTCCTAAAAACGCTAGATACCTAACAGGAGGAAACATTACGCTACAAGGTAACTTTGATCCTACTAGACTTTTCAGTCCGCCGTCTGAAATTAAAAAGATGGTGAAACAGATGATTGATGAGTTTGGAAAAGATCGTTATATAGTAAATTTAGGACACGGTATTTTACCTAATATTCCAATTGAGAATGCAGGTGCTTTTATAGAAGCTGTAAAAGAATACAAACAAGATTAAATGCTTTGGCGAATTTTTAATAGATTAGATTTCAAGCAACTCTTCGGGTTGCTTGGTCTTTTTATTAGAAATCCGTTTTACGGAATTCCAACAATAATTGCCACCAAAAAATGTATGCTTATTGCGCAGAAAGAATATGGCAATACGCATCATTTAAACAATCCGGCAAATGCATTTAGGCACGCCCTCTGGGTGATATTGATAATCCGAAGATGCTTAAAGTGGAGGAGGAATGAGGAAAAAGCAAAAGCTTGGGCTAAAAAGTTCACCGATTGGCACGAGGATTTCTCGCCTAACGAACCATTAGATAGAGCCATGGATATCCATAACAATTTAATGGGAATTATTTTTTATGAAGAAATAAAGAATAAAAGCGAGGAAGAAATTGTAACTTTTTTGAAACAAAAAGCAGAGGAAGCGGCAAAGATTGAAACTGTTGAAGAGGTTGAGGGATTTGATGATAAATTGGTCTATATAGCCTAATTTGTCATTATAGTTATTCTGCAACGTTTGAAACTCAAAACTATGATTAAAAACATTCTAAGAGGCATAAGAGCATACGTTGGAACTTTCAAGCTTATAAGTAAACTTGGGCTTTGGAAGTATTTTGGAGTGCCGATGGCAATTAGTTTTTTTACGGCAATCCTAATTGGGTTTTCAGCTTGGGGTTTAAGTGATAATCTTGGTGCATTTATATCAAAAGTATGGTTTTGGGAATGGGGAGCAGAGACTTTTAAAACGATAAGCGAATTTATAGGAGCCTTAATTATCATTGCACTTGGGCTTATTCTTTATAGGCATATTGTAATGGCACTTAGCGCACCTTTTATGAGTCCTGTTTCAGAAAAAATTGAAAAGCATTTATACGGGGTGGACAACATAGATCACTCGCATAGAAACACAACCAATGCGGGTCAATTATGGCGAGGAATTCGACTAAATGTCAGAAATTTATTGATGGAGTTAATGATTACCATACCTATAATTCTAATCGGTTTTATCCCTGTAATTGGAATAGCATCATCAATTTTGTTGTTTTTAGTACAGAGTTATTACGCAGGCTTTGGAAATATGGACTATACGCTAGAACGACATTTTAAATATGCTGAAAGCATTCAATTTGTTAAGAAAAACCGAGGTTTGGCAATAGGAAATGGTATTGTTTTTATGCTTGTACTATTAATTCCTGTGGTTGGAATTATCTTGGTTTTACCTCTTTCAGTAACCGCAGCAAGCACAGAAACTTTAAGAGTTTTGGAAAACCAAAAAACAAATCAAAGGGTGTCTAATATACTGTAACTCGTCTGCGTTTTGGCATGGTTTTGAAACCATCCTGCAAGGTCTCTAAGACTTCCTGCAAGGTCTCTAAGACCTTGTAGGTATTAAAAACGAAAGATTATGAAACTAGAAACAATTGAACAATCACATTACTACCACATTTACAATCGAGGTATTAATGGGGAGAATATTTTTAAGACTGAAGAAAACAAACGCTATTTTCTTCAATTATTTGGAAAATATGTTGCTCAGAATGTTGAAGTTTTTGGTTATTGTTTAATGGATAATCATTTCCATTTTCTTATTCAAGTTAATTCGAAACCGGAAGAATTTACTAAGAGTATTTCCGATTTTTTCAATGCTTATGCAAAGGCATTCAATAAATTTGCAGGACGTACGGGAAGCTTATTTGAAAAGCATTTTAAAAGAATAAAGGTTAAGGATGAAAACTATATAAAGTCTCTTTTAATTTATATTCATAAAAATCCTAAAGAAACACAGGATATTACAAAGTATAAGTTTTCCTCTTTTCATCATTATTTAAATCTAAGTCAACCAGAATATTTTAAAATCTCAAAAGATTATATAGTTAACACTCTTTTTGAATCTATAGAAAATATGGCGTATTCACATAATAAAGAAATACTTGCAGGAGAAGACCTACAAGGAGCCCCCGCAGAAAAGGCGGGGGAACACCTTGCAGGAAATAGTCAGATTCAAAATAATTTTGACTTGCCCGGCGATGACAACAAAAGCAACTTTTTTGTGGACCCATACTCCCAAACTAAAAAGAATATGAAAGAACAATTCGTAGCCTACATAAAAAATTTACAAAACGAAATAACTTCAGCCTTAGAGTCAATAGACGGTAAGGCGAAGTTTCAAGAAGATAAATGGATTCGCAAAGAAGGCGGTGGCGGCCGAACTCGCGTGATTGAAAACGGAAATGTTTTTGAAAAAGGAGGAGTTAATATTAGTGAAGTACACGGGAAATTACCTGAAAGTATGCAGGCGTATTTCGGAGTAAAAGACGCAGATTTTTTTGCTTGTGGCTTGAGCTTAGTGCTACACCCAAAAAACCCAATGGTACCAACAGTACACGCAAACTGGCGCTATTTTGAAATGTACGATGCTACAGGAAATATTGTAGATAGTTGGTTTGGTGGAGGACAAGATTTAACACCTTACTACTTATTTGAAGAAGACGCAGCACATTTTCATAAGGTGTGCAAAACAGCTTGCGACAAACATAATAGTGAGTTTTATACAACGTACAAAAAGCGTTGCGACGAATATTTTTGGAATTCTCATCGCGATGAAGCTCGTGGAGTTGGAGGGTTGTTTTTTGATTATTTAAAGAAGACTGATGAGATGAATATGAAAGACTGGTACAATTTTGTAACGGAAGTTGGAAATAGTTTCTTAGATTGTTATCTGCCGATTGTTGAAAGGAGAAAAGATCTTTCATATTCTGAAGAAAATAGAACTTGGCAAGAAATTCGTCGTGGGCGTTATGTTGAGTTCAACTTAGTTCACGATAAAGGAACTTTGTTTGGATTAAAAACCAACGGTCGTATAGAGAGTATTTTAATGAGTTTACCACCACACGTTCAATGGAAGTACGATCATCATCCAGAGGCGGGGAGTGAAGAAGAAAAGCTCGTTGAGGTATTAAGAAACCCTAAAGAGTGGGTTTAATAGTTTAACTGAAATAACATCAGATTTGCGATTTTAAATTTATTCTTGAATGAATCTAAAACCGTAAGTTGTAAATCAAAAATAGATATGTATCCATTAAGAAGAAACAGAAGATTGCGAACTAGTGAAAGTATGAGAAGTTTAGTTCGCGAAACAATTTTAAGTCCGAATGATTTTATCGTTCCGCTTTTTGTTGTTGAAGGGAAAGGTGTTAAAGAGGAAATTGCTTCAATGCCAAATTACTATAGGTTGAGTTTAGATTTGCTTGAAAAAGAAGCAAAGGAACTATGGAAGCTTGGGTTAAAGTCGGTTTTGCTTTTCGTAAGAGTTGATGATAAATTGAAGGATAACACAGGAAAAGAAGCACTAAATCCTGATGGATTGATGCAACGTGCTATTAAAACAGTTAAAAATGCTGTGCCTGAAATGCTTGTAATGACCGATGTGGCATTAGATCCATTTTCAGCTTATGGCCACGATGGGATTGTATCGGAAGGAATAATTCTTAACGACGATAGTAGTGCCGTTTTAGCCGAAATGTCACTTAGTCACGCTCAAGCCGGTGCCGATGTTATTGCGCCTAGCGATATGATGGACGGACGTATTTTTGAGATTAGAACCTTATTGGAAGATGAAGGATTCCACAATACTGGGATTATGGCTTATAGCGCTAAATACGCATCTGCATTTTACGGTCCATTTAGAGACGCACTAGATTCTGCTCCAGTAGATTTAAAAAATATTCCAAAGGATAAGAAAACTTACCAAATGGATTTTGCGAACCGCGAAGAAGCTATTCGTGAAACCATAATGGATATTGAAGAAGGAGCAGATATTGTTATGGTAAAACCAGGGCTTTGTTATTTAGATATTGTTCGTGAAATTAAGAATGAGGTAAATGTTCCTGTGGCAGTTTATCAAGTTAGTGGAGAATATTCTATGTTAAAAGCTGCAGCCGAAAAAGGTTGGTTAGATCACGATGCAGTTATGATGGAGCAAATTACAGCTATAAAAAGAGCTGGAGCTTCTATGATTGCAAGTTACTTTGCTAAAGACGTTGTGAAGATTATTTCATAGCGCGAACCTTATAAGATAATAGGAGCGATGTTTTTTAGATTATAGTCTAAAAAGTATCGCTCTTAATATTTTAGTGGATTTAATAATTAGCAAAAATTTAAATTTTCGAATTCAATTTTAGATTACATTTGTTTAGTGAAACTTGCTAAAAAACATATAAATACATTCTTAATCACGATTGCCACTTTTTTGGTATTCGGGAATGTTGCTATTGCAAGTGAAGTACTTTCTACTACAGATAAAGCTGTTGTTGTTTCTCAGTTACAACAAGATGATAATAGGAAGCCTTTTGAAATTAATAAGGTATCAATTGGAGAGGCTTCTCAAACTATCACCCAAAATGAATCTTCGAATGCAGGATTAACCGGGCTTTTTTATTCTAATAAAGAGTTTCCAAATACCTGTAATTCTTCAGTTATTAAATGTTCTTTTTCATTAAAGGACAAACGTGAACTGATTTTTCAATATCTCTTTCCATTTCATTTCTTCTGGTAATTTTTGATGATTAATTCGTCTGGTTTGAATTGATTTTCAAGCCATTATTTATTCAATTTATTCATCTAAAAAATTATTTATTATGGAAATAAGTGCATCCCTAATTGGGCTAATAATATTATTGCTGATAGCTGTACCTGTAGGGTATATGATTATAAACGCATCAGGACTTGATAGAAAAGTAAAAAAAACTATCAACTCCCTTTCTGAAAAAAATGGAATTAGGTTAGACAATGTAGAAATCCTCGGAAATGTAGTGATTGGTGTTGATCCTAACACTAAAAAAATGGTTTATTCTACTAAGAAAAATCCAGTAGCCGATTTTACTATTGTAAACATGGAGGAGGTAAAAGCTTGCCGAGTAAAGAGTGTCAAGCAAACCGAAAAAACATTAGATTGGGTTGGGCTTGAAATTATTAAAAACACCGGCAGTAAAGAAATAACTTTCTACAACGAATACGATGATGAGGAACTAAGTACAGACCCATTTATTAGTTTGCAAAACGCTAAACGTTGGGAAAATACATTAAGACCGTTATTAAAGGCTTCTTAAACATAATTCATTTAAAACCGCCCAATGAGGCGGTTTTTTTATGTAATTAACAAGACCTTATCGTTAATAACGTTTATAAATCTTTATTTTTATCAAAAAAAATATCCATCTATATATGACGTTATTAATAGTTTATGCGGTTTTATCGATTTTATTTTCATTCTTATGCTCGATTTTAGAAGCAGCATTGTTGAGTTTCACTCCTACGTTTTTACGAATGAAAACCAAAGAAGGAAAAGGCTATGCAAAAACACTCACCAATTTCAAGAAGGATATAGATAAGCCTTTAATCGCAATACTTACTATCAACACAATTGCACATACTGTTGGTGCAATCTTGGTAGGAGTACAAGCAGAGAAACTACCCTATAAAGTTGAGATTTTTGGAATGAATATAGTTGGAATTGTTTCAGCTATAATGACAATTTTAATTCTTATAGTTTCAGAAATAATCCCAAAGACAATTGGAGCTACATACTGGAAGAGTTTAGGCTCTTTTACAGCTATGTTTTTGAAGATAATAATCTTCCCTTTAAAGTATACGGGAATACTTTGGCTATTGATGATTGTAACCAAAATGGTTGGAAAATCGGCCCATGTAAGTACTATGAGCCGCGAAGAATTTATGGCGATTACCGATGCTGCCGAAGAAGAAGGTGTTTTTGAAGAAAATGAGACTACGGTAATTAAAAATCTTTTGGTTTTTAAAAGTGTACAAGCAAAAGATGTAATGACACCATTTCCTGTTGTAACCTTAGAAGATGAAAAAATGACTCTTCAAAAATTTCATGAAACCAATAAAAATCTAAGGTTTTCAAGAATTCCTGTTTATAAAGATAAAACGCATAATATTACTGGTTTTGTACTAAGAGATGATATTTTGGAGGAAATTGTTGAAGAACGTGGCGACAAGTTATTAAGCGATATCAGGAGAGAAATATTTATGGTTTCGGCGGAAAAACCAATTCCAGACTTGTTTGAGACGTTTATTAAACAACGTGTTCACATCGCTGCCGTAGTGGACGATTTTGGCAATACTATTGGGGTAGTTACTATGGAAGACATCATAGAAACTCTTTTAGGTCTCGAAATCATGGACGAGAGTGATAATATTGAAGATTTGCAACTACAAGCCCGAAAGAATTGGGAAAAACGAGCTAAGCGAATAGGAATTCAAATTAATGATATTGACAAACCTCAAGATAAATCGGAGTAATGCACACAGTTTTTATGCAATCTCCAATTGGAGTTATAGAAATTGTAGGGAATTCAGAAGGAGTATCGTCCATACTTTTTAAGGATGATGATTCCTTAGCTATTTCAGAAACTATTCCTAAGGAATTAAATGATGTGGTTACTCAGCTTCAAGAATACTTTGAAGGTAAACGTTCAACCTTCAATGTGAAAATTTCTCCAAAGGGTACAGATTTTCAAAAACGTGTTTGGAACGAACTTTTGAATATTCCTTTTGGGAAAACACTTAATTATCAGCAAGTGGCTAATAAACTTGGCGATCCCAAAGTTATAAGAGCTGCAGCTTCAGCAAATGGTAAAAATCCAATTTCGATTATTATTCCCTGTCACCGAGTAATTGGGAGTGATGGATCCTTAACGGGTTATGCTGGCGGGCTACATCGTAAGAAATGGTTGTTAGAACATGAAAACCCTTCGCAACAACAATCTTTGTTTTAGTTAAAAAAGGGAACGATTAAAAAAGGTGAATAAAAAAATCCCTCAGTAATAACAGAAAGTTTTACTGAGGGATTTTTATTTTAAAGCGATGAATTACGCTTTTTTATAACTTGAGTGATACTCTTCCATCAAGTTCATCAAGGCTTTCACTAAGTCTTTTGTTTCTAGCAGTAAGCTGAAATATAAAGTAGTGTTTTTCGGGCTAGATTCTTCAGTTCTGGTTCGAGCAATTTGCTTTTCAATCTTATTTGAAAGACTAGCATAAATCTCCTCTTTTCTGTTTAAAACCTGACCAATACGTTCAAATTCTTTCTTGTCGAATATATCTTCAATTTCATTTAATAAGCCCTCAAGATGTCTATCAACTTCTTGTAGATCTTTAATTTGGTTGAAACGAAGTGCTTTGTGGTTGTTGTTAACGTGCTTGTAACTTGCCTTAGAAATGAATTCTAATGATTGAGCTATATCCGTTAAATAACCTAAGATAATGATGTAGAAGTTACTTCCACGAACACTTGTATCGTCAAGATTTTTAATGAAATAGAATAAGTTGTCACGTAACTCTTCAACTTCTTCGTTTAGTTTTGTAACACCTTTTTTACTTTTCTTTAATTTTTTAGTGTCTTGTTTTGCAAGGCCTCGCAACATATCGGTATAAATCTTATTTGAGCGAGAAACAACATTACTGATGTTTTCAGCACTTTCCTGAATAATACCTTGAACAGTTTTACTTTCGGTTTTCTTTAAACCTGTTTTGTTCAACTTAAGTTTAGCCTTGTTTTTGTGAGAAATGTAGTTTCTAACTAACAATAAAATAGCTAATAGAAGAAGTACAGCAATCATAGTTCCTCTTCCTATATAGATTAGGTAAGTTAAGGTTCCTGCTGCAGTAAATGCAACGAAGGCAGTAAAGAACCATCCTCCAATAACATTTAATACACCTGCAACGCGGTAAACAGCACTTTCACGACCCCAAGCTCTATCTGCTAACGATGTACCCATGGCAACCATAAAAGTTACGTAAGTTGTTGATAGAGGAAGCTTCATTGAAGTTGCAGTAGCAATTAATATACCTGCAACAACAAGGTTGATAGAAGCACGAATCATATCAAAAGCAGGCATCTCATATGCTTTGTGCTTTGGTAATTCAATAACAGGTTTCTCAAATCGCTTATCTATTTTCTCCTGCATTGATTTTGGAAGAATATGATCAAAATAGGTCGCTATATATGTACTGGTTTTAACTAAAAACCTTGATAACATATTCGGGCTAAATTTTTCGTGACCATCACCTTGACGTGCTAAATCGATCTCTGTGTCAGATACCGTTCTTGCTTTTTTAGAGAACCATAATGTCAACACCATAATTGCTCCAGCTGCAAACAATAAAAATGGTTCTGCAGGTACTGCTTTTTCAAGACTTGTCATTGCATAGGCAGAAGGGTCAATACCAGATGTAGACCAATCTATATAACTGTGGTAAGCTGCCATTGGTACACCAATAAAGTTAACCAAGTCGTTACCAGCAAATGCTAGAGCAAGACTGAAACTTCCTACTGCAATTACTATTATCAGGATACTTTTCTTAGTAACCATCATAAATAGTTGCGAGAAAACGGTCCAAATAATAAAGCTTATCCCAATTATTAAAGCTGTATTACTTTCTACTACTCCTTTAAAAGTACTGTAAAAAGGTGTGCTTTTTAGTCCTTTCATAAAGATGAAGTAGCTAATTGCAGTTAATGCAATCCCTCCAAAAATAGCTCCGAAATATTTCATCTTTTGCTCTATATGGAAGGTGAAAATTAATCGAGATAGGTATTGTACTATCGCCCCGACCGTAAAGGCTATGACGACGGAAAGGAGAATTCCCACAATAATTTCAACTGCTTTCTCAGTGTTTATATACTTTGAAAGTGAAGAGATTGTTTCAGCATCGTTATTGCCAATTTTAATAAGCGCCATGATTACTGCAGCTCCTAATAATTCAAATACAATTGAAACAGTTGTAGATGTTGGTAAACCAATAGTGTTGAAAAAATCTAACAGTAAGATATCGGTGATCATTACTGCCATAAATATGATCATAATTTCATCGAAATAGAATTCCCCGGGGACGAAGATTCCTTTTCGGGCGACCTCCATCATTCCGCTAGAAAATACGGCTCCAATAAAGATTCCTAAACTGGCTATAATTAATATTCCTTTAAACGGAATAGCTTTTGAGCCAATTGCTGAGTTTAAAAAGTTTACAGCGTCATTACTTACACCCACAACTAAATCTGCTATGGCTAAAGCAACAAGTGCAACTATCATTAATAAGTAAATATTGTCCATTTTTGTCGATTATTAAATTGGTGCAAATTTCCTATATAAAAAAGGAGTGTTTGTTACCAAATTGTTAACTATGCAATTTAAAATTCAATTTGTAATCTTCCCTGTAAATAATTTCCTTGGCCTTTATTTTCAACATCCGCCCAAACATAATTTAGCATCAATCGCGTAACTGGATTTGGATACCAATTAAGTGCTAAGGCGATATCTTTTTGATTTTCACCAAGAACTGATTTATCTGTTAAGTCTGTTTCAGAATATCGTAATGCTACTTCCCAAGCTCCAGCGCCTTTGCCATTTCCACCGAAGTTTTTGTTAGGTGTTACTCGGTCGAAACCTTCATAAGATCCTTTAAACTTCTTGCTTTCCCCTGTTAAGAAATAACTGAATTCCCCGTAATAATTTGAAAATTTATAAGTGTTGGAGTAGGTGTTTACCGATGCTGTTAAGTATTCTCCTTGAAATGAAAAAGCTCCTTGAATGTATGCAGATTCAAAATTTGTAAGTCCAACATAGTCTAAGTTTTCAATAGGGCCTGTAGCGAGGTACTTAGGGGCTAGGTGTACACCTGGTCTTACAGAAACGCTATATTCCTTGCTTTCTGGGTTTCTATAGCTGTAAGCTGCTCCTAAATGCAATAGGTGGTTCTTCTCTTCTTCATTAATTACTAATCCAGTAACTCTTCCCCCAATTACATAACCGTCATCTGCAAAAACATCATTGCTATTATTGTCGGCATTTCTAAAAGCTCCAAATTGTGCGGATAAACGACGGTTTAAAAAATCGTTGGATAGAAGAATACCGTTATTGCGAACTTGTGCAAAATCTATATTTTGAGCAGGCTCTAAAAATGTTGTGTATTTACTACTGTTTATTGCAGAAAGTCGAAGAGGTTCTTTAAAATGTCCGACAGTTACTTTCCCAACTATTGGGATATTTTTGAATCCGATGTAAACATCTTTTAACGATACTTGATCTCCAGCAAAATCTACTTGAAACTTAAAAAAGGTGTTCTTATAAATATCTCCTGAAAAATAAATTCTAGCGCGGCGAATTTCAGTTCCACTTTTTGAGATTAATGGTCCAAAACTATCATTTAGTTCGCTGCTCTGAAACAAATAAGCGTGGTCGACCATTATTCGACCGCCAAATTTTAAGGCGAATTGATTGTCTTGGCTAGTGAGTTTGAAGCCGTTTTCCCATTTAAAAGTAAATGGATTTCCTGAATCTTCTTGAGCAGACACAACTGAACAGAAAAGTATCAAGATGCTAATTAACAAGCGCTTGTGTGGCATTAAAAAATCAGTTTTTTAGTTTTTGTCGCTGTAAAGAACCGAATTTAATGTTACCTGAATGTTAAGGATTGGAATTAAATAATTAATACCAAGCAAAAAAGGGCTTCACGATGAAGTGAAGCCCGGTTTAAAATCTAGTCGACAAAAACTAAAACGATTTTAAATTTGCTCTTAAAGCTGAACCAAAGAAACAAACTCAATGTTTATTTATGGTAAACATGATATTACCAAATGGTTAAATTGAAGTGTTCATTATCTATTGGTTTTATGTTATTCGTAATTGTTAAAAAAAAGAAAGCCCAGTTTTCAAATGAAACTGGGCTTAAGTTTTTGCTAATTCAAATACTTATTCAAAATCGTATGCTGTCCAATTGAAAAGGTCTCTACTAACAGTTGGAGTAGTCCCGTCTAATACTTCAATTACAGCATTTTCAGTTGATTTTACGTCTGTTATATCAAGTCCTGTTGAAGAATTTCCAACAATTGATATGTTTACAAGTGATCCATTTGCATTACCCTTACCGTCTTGTAGATCGATAAAGTCTGAAGCTTTAGCATCTTCGTTAGCAAATGCTACATAAGCATTGGTTAATGTAAGTCCGCTTCCACGACGTACTTTAATCATATCTGCCATTTCAATGATAGATCCGTTTATTAAAACTAAACCATCAATTGTAGGGTTAGACTGTCCAGTATCACCAGGAGAGTTACCATCTAGGTTACCATCACCTTCTAATCCGCGAGGGTCTTCAGTAATTGCTGTAAAGTCAGATTCACGTAATCCATAAAGGTTTTTTGCAGTTCCAGTCCAACCTTGAGTCCAGTCAAACATATCATCCTTAATGTTTACTGCAATTAGGTTTTTTACATTTACAGTACCACCAAACCACTCGTAAGCATCATCATCACAGTAAAAAACTGCTAAGTTTTCAATTACTGTTTCATTTCCAACACCGTAAAAAGTAATTCCGTTAAATTCTTTATCACCATTTATTCTAGCACCAGTGTAAGAAGCTTCTACATATTTCATTACTCCAGAGTTGTCGTTTTCATCTGTTCCACCGTAAGTAAGATCAACAACTTCAGTTGTAGCAGTTCCACCACCACTAAGAGGTGCTTTCCCGATTATAAGAATTCCTCCCCAGTCACCAGAGCGAGGGTTAGAAGCATTTGAAGTAAATCTAATTGGCGCATCAGTAGTTCCTTCTGCGTTAATTTTTGCACCTTGCTCAATTACCACATAAACGTTAGTGCCTCCGGCTACAGCTTTAATTGTTGTTCCAGCGTCTATGCTTAAAGTTGCCCCCTCTTTTACGCTTAATGGACCACTTAAAACCCAAACAGTATCATTTGTAAGGCGAACATCGGCAGTAACATTTCCTTTAAGATCTGATGCATCTAAATCTGGATCGTCTTGAGAGTTTATGATTCCGTCTTTTTGACCTTCCACAGCACATGGCTCGCAAGAACCACCGCAGTCTACTCCAGTTTCATCTCCATTCTGAATTCCGTCATTACAAGTAACAGCAACTGGATCGCTACTATCATCTTTACTACAGCTACTAATTGTTAAGGCTGCTAATACAAAGGTTGATAAAAGTAATTTTTTCATTTTTTTCATTTTGATTTAAAAGTTTGATACAAAGAAACTGTTGTAGTGTTTCCTTTGGTTTAGGTTAATATTAAGTTTGGGTTAATAGTTTCTGCTATTTGGCAGTATGATTTTAGAATGAATATGAAACTCCTGCGCTAAAAGAAACTCCTCTTTTATAACTTTCAACTGGAATCTCTTGTCCGTTAGGCAATGCAGGATTAGCAACACCAATGTTGTTTACTGCTTGCGTCAATTTATACTCAGGATCCAATATGTTTTTAATGTTAAGTTTGATTCCTAAGTTTTTATTGATGGCAATTTTGTTGATGAAATCTAAAGTAGGAACAGCAGCAAGCATAATATTGCTCTTTCCAGAACCAGGATTTGCATCGTCACCACCTGTTCCTAGAGAGTAAATACTTTTACTGTTGTAGTTGAAAACAACTGAACTTGTAATTCCGCTATTGTTTTTATTTAAGTTAAACGTTAAATCGGTTCCTAAAATGAATGGAGAAGAACCTTCTAATTCATCTTCTTTATTTGTAAATCTCACAGTAAGATTATCTGTTGGAACATCCTCAAGTTTTTGATTTGAATACAGATATGAAGCATTTAAACCAAATGTCAATTTCTTTTCGTTGTCTGATTCATCTGTAATATTTAAGATGTCTTTTCTCAATTCAAGTTCTACTCCCGCAATATTTGCATCGCCCGTATTTACATATGATAGTTCTCCAGCAGCCGAATTAACTTCAATTCGGTTAATTGCGTTTTGAATGTTTTTGTAGAAACCTGTTACAGCTATTATTTCACTTCTACTGAAATAGTATTCGTATTTTAAATCTAGATTGTAGTTATCAGCAGTTAATAAATACGGGTTTCCAAAGCTGTTGAAACTTACATTTTCATATAAGAAAGGAGCTACTTCCTTAAACTGTGGTAGTGTATATGTTTTACTTCCCGCCAAACGCAATATGCTGTTTTCATTGAAATTGTACTTCAAGTTGAAACTTGGAAGGATAAAGTTTTCATCAATTAGCGAAGGATCGGTATTTGGATCGTTTGTAGTTGCAAGGTTAGTATCGAAAAACACTTCTTGCTTTACTTTTTCATAACGCATCCCAATATTCGCTGAAAATTTTTCTGAAAAATCATAGCTAATTTCTCCTAAACCAGAGTGTATAGTTCTCTTTCCATTATAAGAAAACGGATTAAAAGGATCTTTACCGTCACGACCATCCCCGCGATTGGTGGTAAGTCTGAAAATTCCATCGTTCAGAGACTGTTGGTTAAATAATGATGAGTCTGGATTGTCTATATCCACTACAGTAGGACTGTCTAAAATATAGTTTATCTGAGTGTAATTGAAAGAGCGATCGGTGTTTCTGTAATTGTACCCTAAGCGAATTTTACTGTTGTTGCTATATTCGTTTTCTCCATTTAAAGCATAGTTTAAATAAAGTTTTCCAGCTAAATCATCTTCTTCAAGATTTGAGTAGAAACGATTGTTTAATGCACTTCCAGAAGCAGCTTTTGCCACGTCGCTATTTACATCGATTACATACGTATTTGTTCTTCTGTCTGGCTCGTATCCGCGGATAGTATTAAATGAAGCACCCGCATCTAAACTTAATTTCTCTGAAAGTGTAAGTGAAGTTAAAAGCTGGTTTACAAAGAGATTGTTTTCTTCTTCCTGTTGTCTTCTAATAAAAGCACGAACTGGATTTCCAGGCTCATCGTTTTCAGTTAATCCAGATTTTAAACCGTAATAATCTGAAATGCTTTGAGTATTACTCTTGATGAACATACTGTTTAAAGCAATGTAATCTCCTTCTTCAAAACGAAATTTTACATTTGCCATTGCAAGTTTGGATACATTATAGTTGTATTCAGTTTTATCAAACTGCTGATTAAATCCACCTGCTGCATTTATTCTGTCTGAAGCACCTTCGCGATATTCATAATTGTTATCTAAACTTCCAACAACGAAAAAGCTCAATTGATTTTCTCCAAGCTCAAATCGTTTTCCACCAGAAAGTGAATAACTGCCATTTAGCTGTGCGTTCTGAGTTTCTGGTTTAAAATTATTGTCGAAAGAATGAATGTTTAAATTTGTAATTGGAACATTAGTATTGTGGATGTTACCAATATATTTGGCGTTATCCATTGTTAAGAAATCCTTCCCGATTGCGCGAGAGTTTATCCCTGGTGAAATTGAAAATTGTAAACTTCCAGGACCCGTAAGTTCTTTGCTTACTATATCAATATTAGCACCCGCAACATCGCCGTAAAGTGGTACAGAGAAAGTTTTGTTGATTCCTACGCTCTCGATAATATCTGAAGCGAAAAAGTCTAAAGAAATGTTCTTGTATTCAGGATCTTCTGAAGGTAGTGGCAAACCATTTAATGTTGTTGAATTGTAACGATCACCTAAACCGCGAACAAAAACGTTTTTGGTTCCGGCTTGTTTTTTCACTCCAGTTACTTTGGTTACTGCGCCTTCCGCATCGCTTACACCTTTTCTAGAAAGATCTTCGGCACCTATAGATTGTGAAATTCCTACAGCTTTCTTTTGTTCTAGAAGTAATGCAACTGCACTTTCTCGGCGAGTTGTAGTTTTTATAACAACTTCATCTAGTGCGGCGGCACTTGCACCCATCGGTACATTAATATTAGTTACTTTATTAGCAGTAACATTTACATTTGGAATTTCAACAGTTTCATAACCTACATAGCTATATACTACGGTGTAAGTGCCAGGTTCAATATTTTCTAAAGAATATAACCCGTCTATATCAGATGTTACTCCAATTGAAGTTCCCTTTAAAAATACATTTGCAAAAGGAAGTGGTTCGTTATTGTAATCGGTGTCGGTAAGTTGTCCAACGATAGATCCGCTTTGAGCGAATGTAATTGACGTAAATAGTAAGAATAAAGTTTTAAAAAGTGTTTTCATTTTTGTCGTTTGATTTATTGGTGCAAAGAAACCTCTACCTTGTAAAGTCTACGTTAATTACGAATTATCAATAAGTAACCAATGTGTTAGCTTAATGTTAAGAGCGATTCAAAAAATAATATTGACTTCCCTTTTGAAAATAGTATCTTGCCTTCAAAATATTATTACTTATGATGCAATGGGAACAGTTGCTCTCACTTAGAAAGCAAGGCGATAAAAACAAACGTCTTAGGATTGAAGAAAACGAAACTCGTATAGGTTTTGAAGTTGATTTCGACCGAATTATATTTTCTTCTGCTTTCAGAAGTCTGCAAGACAAAACTCAAGTTATACCGTTATCTAAAACTTCTTTTGTTCACACTCGTCTTACTCATAGTTTAGAAGTTTCTGTTGTTGGACGTTCATTAGGAAGGACTGTAGGAAAACAGATTTTAAAAAAACACCCGCATCTTGAAAGTGTATACGGTTACCAAGCAAACGATTTTGGAGCAATAGTAGCCGCTGCGGCTTTAGCACACGATATAGGAAACCCTCCTTTTGGTCACAGTGGGGAAAAAGCTATTGGAGATTATTTCTTAAATGGGAATGGTAAGCGTTTTAAAGATAAACTTACTGATAAAGAGTATCAGGATTTAATAGATTTTGAAGGTAACGCCAACGGATTCAAAATTTTGACAGAATCTAAAAATGGAGTGTCTGGTGGATTGCGTTTGACCTATGCAAGTTTGGGAGCTTTTATGAAATATCCTAAGCAATCACTTCCTAAGAAACCTACATCACACGTGGCAGATAAAAAGTTTGGTGTATTTCAAAGTGATGTTGAATTTTTTGATGAAGTAGTTTCAGATCTTGGTTTGTTAAAAAGAGAAGGCGAGGGGTATGCACGTCATCCTTTAGCATATTTGGTAGAAGCTGCTGATGATATTTGCTATACCATTATCGATTTTGAAGATGGAATAAACCTTGGGTTGATTGAAGAAGAAGTGGCCCTAGAGTATCTTATAAATTTAGTGAGAAACAATCTTAAAAGTGATGTTTACTATAAGCTTTCAACTTCATCAGATAGATTAGCATATTTACGTTCGCTTGCAATAAATACTTTAATTGCAGAAGCCGCCTCTATCTTTCTTGAAAATGAAGAGGAAATACTTAAGGGTACATTTTCTGTTTCACTACTGGACAAAAGTCAATATAAAGCTCAAATCGCCGATATTATTGAAGTGAGCGTAAACAGGATTTATCAAAGTAATGAGGTGATGGAAAAAGAAATTGCAGGTTATACTATCCTTACTACTTTATTAGATGCCTATACAACTGCTTTTGAAAACACATATAATGGTGAAGCACGTCAAAAAGACAAGGTGTTATTAAAGCTTGCTGCTCTAGATAAGACAAAATCTAAGAGTGTCTATGAGTATTTAATGGAAAGCTGTAACCATATTTCAAGAATGCCTGATGGCAATGCACTTCAGATTTTTCAAAAACTAAATGGTAATCTTTAATTATTAAGGGTAGGGCAATTGACACAGTAAATGTTAAAATATACTGTTATGTTAATAAATACCTTAATTAATGTTAAATTTAGCGGCTACATTGCTCTTTTAGTTTCACAATTGTTTGTAGAGTTGGAACACTATTTTCAGCAAACTCTTATAATATTAAACCAAATTTTCATGAAAAAAATTATTTACTCACTTATTTTATTAACCTTTAATCTAAGCTTTGCACAGGATTACACTAATTCTATCAAATCCTATCTTCAGCAAAATAGATCGAACTTAAATCTTGAACAACAAGATTATTCAGACATAAATATTACCTCTCAAAGTCACTCAAAAAGCTTACAAGCAGACAATGTTTATGTAGAACAGCGTTTCCGTGGAATTAAGATTCACAATGCTATTTCTTCGTTTGTACTAAGAGAAGGATCAGTTATCTCGGCTCAATTGGCATTTGCAAACAATATCGCACTTAAAGCGAACACTACTCAGCCTTCTGTTTCTGCTCTTGCGGCAATTTCGAATGCTGCATCAGAATTGGGTCTTCCAGCTCCAACAGGTTTAAACCTTATTGAGACAGTGGGAAATAACTCTTATGTTTTTTCTGATGGAAATATTTCAATAAACAACATTCCTGTAACTCTTGTGTATCAAGGATTAAACGACAACCAAACTTTGCGTTTGGCTTGGGATGTTAGTATTTATAAAAAAGATGCACAAAACTACTATAGTGTACGTGTTGATGCCTTAACAGGAAAATTGTTAGAAATAAATGACTGGGTTGCTAGCTGTAATTTTGACGCTCAACCTCACTCACACACTATGGAGGCAACTGAGAGTGTTTTATTTTCTAAAAAATCTTCAGCAGACTTTCATCAGCCAGTTGTAAATGGAGCTGCATACAGAGTATTCCCAATACCATTTGGAGCGCCAAATGATGGAGACGATGTTTTAGTTTCTGACCCTTCTAACGTTGTAGCTTCACCATTTGGATGGCACGATACAGACGGTGTTGCAGGTGCTGAATACACTACTACTCGTGGAAACAATGTTTTGGCTAAAGAAGATATTGCAGGTAATAATGGTGCAGGTATGCAAGCTGAAGGAGGAGCAACGCTACAGTTTGATTTTCCTTTCGACTTACCTCAAAATCCATCAAACTATACTGAGGCAGCTATCACAAACTTATTCTATATGAACAACATCATGCACGATGTGTTTTACCAATACGGTTTTGATGAAGCAAGTGGAAACTTCCAAGCTAATAACTATGGTAATGGAGGCGCTGAAGGTGACTACGTTGTAGCAGAAGCTCAAGATGGTGGTGGTTTAAATAACGCAAACTTTATGACTCCTCCAGATGGATATTCAGGAAGAATGCAAATGTACTTATGGTCTGCACCTCAAAATGTTTTAGGTACTTTTATGACTATTAATAACGGTGCTTTAGCTGGAGATTATTACGCACATAAATCAGCTTTTACTGGTGGTGGAACTCCACTTCCAACAACGCCAATTACAGCTAATTTAGCATTAATTGAAGACGATAACTCTGGAAACTCTACAGACCCTCACGATGGATGTGATAACGTAACAAATGCTTCTGAGCTTAGCGGTAAAATTGTTGTTGTTAGAAGAGGAGAATGCGGTTTCGCACAAAAAGTGCAAGCAGCAGAAGATGCAGGAGCTGTAGCTGTTGTAATGGTAAATAATGTACCAGGTGACCCAATAAGAATGGGAGGTTCTGGAGCAGGACTTGGAATTCCTTCGATTATGATCTTTAAAAGTGATGGAGATGCTATTATAGATGCATTACTAAATGGTGAAACTATTAGTACAACTTTAGTGGATGATGGCTCTGGAACAGATTTTAACCAACGTGATGGAGATGTAGATAATACTATTGTAGCTCACGAATACGGACACGGAATCTCAAACAGATTAGCTGGAGGTCCAGCTGCTGCAGGATGTTTACAAAACGAAGAGCAAATGGGTGAAGGTTGGAGTGACTATTTCGCTCTTATGCTAACTATGTTACCTGGTGAATCTGGTGAAGATGTAAGAGGAATGGGAACTTATATTAGCGGACAAAGTAGAGCAGGTGGCGGAATTAGAACTAAGCCTTATACTACCGATATGTCAATTAATAACTTTACTTATAACAGTATTAAATCTCAAGTTGCACCTCACGGAGTAGGATCGGTTTGGGCTACGATGTTATGGGATTTAACTTGGGCATTTATAGATGAGTATGGTTTTGATGAAGATATTTACAATGGTACTGGAGGAAATAATATGGCTTTACAGTTAGTTGTAGACGGTTTAAAATTACAAAGATGTAGTCCAGGATTTATAGATGGTAGAAATGCTATTCTTGAAGCAGACGAAATTATAAACGGTGGAGCTAACAAATGTTTAATTTGGAATGTTTTTGCTCGTAGAGGATTAGGATTTAGCGCTAATCAAGGAAGTGTTGCAAGTAAGCAAGATGGAACTGAAGCTTTTGACGTACCTGCAGATTGTCCACTTGGAACAGCAAACAATGAAATTGAAAATAATTTCATTATTTACCCTAACCCATCTAATGGACATATTAACATCAAATCTAGATTTGACCTTGGTAATACTAAAGTTTCAATCTATGATATTAATGGAAGATTAGTATTCAAGAAACAAGTTGAATTACACCATACCGCTTTAATTGACGCTAGTGAATTATCAACTGGTATGTATATGATTACAGTAGAAGGTGGTGATAAAACTCAAACTTCAAAATTGATAATTAAATAAGAAAAGAAATTATCAGTTAAAAATTAAAAGAGGCTCGAAAGAGCCTCTTTTTTTATATGTATTGTTGAAGTGTAAGCTTAATTTTTTCCGGGGATATTCCAGCAATATCACGTAATTCTGAAGTGGTTCCGTGTTCTAGAAATGTATCTTGAATCCCTAAAATTTCAATTTTATTAGTATATCCCATCGAAGCAGCAAAAGTGGCAATTGTAGATCCTAAACCGCCAATAGTAGTTCCATCTTCAATAGTAACTATAGTGTGGTGATTCTGGAATATATTATGAAGTAATGCCTCGTCTAAAGGTTTTAAGAATCTGATATCTACGACGCTTATTTTTTCTTTATCTGAAGGGTTAAGCATTTCAATAGCTTGTAATGCATCGTTTACAATTGTACCGATTGTTATAACCGCTATATCTAAACCTTCCTTTAAAACAATTGCTTTTCCAATCTCGATAGCTTGAAAAGACTGTTTCCAATCAATAATTTTTCCTCTACCTCGAGGATAACGAATAAAGATTGGTAACGGTAGCCCTTGCTGCGCGGTAAACATAATGTTGCGAAGTTCAACTTCATTTCGCGGTGCAAAAATGATGAGGTTTGGGATACAGTTTAAGTATGCCAAATCGAAAATTCCGTGGTGGGTTGCTCCATCTTCACCTACTATTCCAGCTCGATCTAAACAGAAAATAACTGGAATTTTTTGTAAACATACATCGTGTATTACTTGATCGTATGCCCTTTGAAGAAAGGTTGAATAAATATTACAAAATACGGTAAAACCTTGAGTCGCCAATCCTGCGGCAAAAGTTACAGCGTGTTGCTCTGCAATCCCAACATCAAAAGCTCTATCAGGAAAAGCGTCCATCATAAATTTTAACGAGCTTCCAGTAGGCATTGCTGGAGTAATTCCAACTATCCTATTATTTGTAGTAGCTATTTCTACTAGTGTTTTTCCGAAGACATCTTGAAATTTAGGAGGTAAAACTTCCTTGCTTCTTGGCGCAAGATCTCCTGTTAAGGCATCAAATTTCCCAGGAGCATGATATACCACCTGGTTTTCCTCTGCTTGACGTAATCCTTTTCCTTTTTTGGTGATTAAATGAAGAAGTTTTGGTCCAGGAATATTTTTTAATCGCTCCAATTCTGAGATTACAAGATCTAAATTATGACCGTCTACAGGGCCGGAATAATTAAAGTTTAAGGCTTCGAATATATTATCGGCTTCTTTTGCGCCGTTAAGTTTTACTTTTGTGAAGTACTCTTTTAAGGCTCCTACGCTTGGGTCGATTCCAATGGCATTATCGTTTAAAATCACCAATAGGTTAGTATCTGTAACTCCAGCGTGATTTAGCGCTTCGAAGGCCATTCCACTAGCTATTGAGGCATCTCCTACCACTGCTATATGCTGTTTGTTTACCTCACCTTTTAATTTTGAAGCAATCGCCATTCCTAATGCTGCTGAAATTGCAGTACTGCTGTGTCCCACTCCAAAAGTATCGTATTCACTTTCTTCGCGTTTTGGAAAGCCACTAATACCATTAAGCTGTCTATTAGTGTGAAAAATTTCTTTTCTACCTGTCAAAATTTTATGGCCATACGCTTGATGACCCACATCCCAAACTAAAATATCTTCGGGTGTATTAAACACGTAATGTAAGGCTATTGTAAGCTCTACTACGCCTAAACTAGCGCCCAGGTGGCCTTCTTTAGTGGCAACAATATTTATTATAAACTCACGAAGTTCCTGTGCCAGTTGTGGCAAATTTTCCTGAGGTAACTTACGTAAGTCCTCTGGAGATTTAATATTATTTAGAATGTTTACTAACACGTGGTAAAGATACATTTATTGGGAATTTGTTAATTGGAGATTTCGTTAATTTGTCAATTAAGTAAATGCTAATTCAATTAATCGTAATTTTAAACTGAATTTAGAATACAATTTATTAAAATGATCAATCCTTACGACGATACATATTTTATGAAACGCGCCTATCAAGAGGCAGAAGAAGCTTACAAAAAAGGTGAGATTCCGATTGGAGCTGTAGTGGTAATTAACAATCAAATAATAGCTCGAGCGCACAATCTAACAGAAACACTAAACGATGTTACTGCTCACGCCGAAATGCAGGCCATTACTTCTGCTGCCAATTATTTAGGAGGAAAATACCTTATCGATTGTACGTTGTACGTAACAATAGAACCTTGCCAAATGTGTGCGGGAGCTTTGTTCTGGAGTCAGATTTCTAAAATAGTTTACGGTGCGAGAGATGAAGCAAGAGGTTGTATTTCACTAAACACAAAGCTTCATCCGAAAACTGTAATGATAGGAGGGGTTATGGAAAAAGAAGCTTCTACATTATTAAAGCGATTTTTTATAGAAAAAAGAAATCTAAATTAGATTTGTACTAAGCCTAAAAAAAAATTACTTTTTATCTTTTGAGTTTTGATACTCTTGCATTTTAAGGATATTCTCCTTGGTTAGCATATAGTCTTTTACATTTTTATCCTTCCATCGATGGTATATAAACAGAGGCATCAAAATAAAAAAGCCAAGTGAAATACTTAAACCAATAAGTAAGTTGCCAGTGGCTTCATCATCTGGTTTTATATAAAATCCGCTTCCCAATCCTGTGAAAACGATAAGTAATAATATTATTAAAATGTACTTCATAAATACGTATTCTTTAAGGTATTAGTTCCTAGAAAAATCAATTAATTTCTTTCTGTAGGCTGTAAGTAATTTAGACTTTGATATAAACCCGTAATATTCACCATTTTTAATTACAGGGAGATTCCAAGCACCAGTATCTTGAAATTTTTTCATTACTTCTGTCATCTTATCTTCACTGAGGTTAACCACTGCAGGTGGATGATGCATTAACTCGCTAGCTTTCATTTCTTCGTATAAACTCTGATTAAACATCACAGGTCTTAAGTCGTCTAAAAGTATAATACCTTCCAAAGCCTTTGTTTCTTTGTTTAAAACAGGATAAATGTTTCTATTAGATTTCACAACCGCTTGTTTGACTATTTCACCTAAATTCATTTGTGGATTAACACTTATAAAATCACGTTCTATCACAGTTTTTATATCCATTAATGTAAGCACAGCGTGGTCCTTATTATGAGTAATTAAATCTCCTTTTTTCCCTAGTTCCATAGCATAAACCGAATGTGGAATAAAGTACTTTGTCATAGAGAATGATATGGTAGCTACAATCATTAAAGGAATAAAAAGCTCATAGCCTCCGGTTACTTCTGCGATTAAGAAAATTGCGGTTAAAGGAGCGTAAAGTACGCCTGCCATTAAGCCTGTCATTCCCACTAAAGTGAAATTACTTTCCGAAACTCCATTTGGAAACAATCCACAATTATTTATTATTTTGGCTACAACATTCCCCATAATACTTCCCATAAAAAGTACTGGTGCAAAAATACCTCCTACACCTCCTGCGCCAAAGGTCAAAGCACTTGCTATAATTTTAAAAAAGACTAATCCAGATAATAATGCAATCACCATCCACACACTATTTAGGTCTAGATTAAATATATTGTTCTGTAAAGCTAACTCTGGCTTTCCTTTTACTATATCGTTTATAATGTCAAAACCTTCTCCATAAAGGGGTGGAATAAAATATATTAGTACACCAATACTTAAACCACCTATAAAAAGTCTTTTAATTGGCGATTTTATCTTCTCGAACATATCTTGAAAGAATGCATAGGTTTTTGCAAAGTATATTGAAACTAATGAAGCTATTACTGCAAGAATTATATAGAAAGGAATATTATTAATATTAAAGGTGTCGGTTTCTTTAAAAGGGAGTAGAACATCATTTCCGAAGAAGAAATAAGAAGTTAAAATTGCTGAAACCGAAGCTAACAGCAAAGGTACCATCGAGACTAAGGTGAGGTCTAAACTAAAAACTTCAATCGCAAAAATAATAGCAGCGATTGGAGCTTTAAACATAGACGACATAGCCCCTGCAGCAGCACATCCTATTAATAAAGTACGGGTGGCTTGGTCTACGTGTAATACGCGTGAAAGATTCGAACTTATTGCAGCACCTGTAGCAACAGTGGGTCCCTCAAGCCCTACGGATCCACCAAAACCTACTGTAATTGGGGCGGCAATCATACTTCCAAACATTTGAAAACGCCTCATCAACCCTTTTTCTTTTGATATAGCAAAAAGGGTAGAAGGGATGCCGTGGTTTACTTTATTTCGGATTAAATACTTAATAACTAAATAAGTAATTCCGAGTCCGATAAGTGGGAAGATAAAGTAAAAAGCAGAATAGTACTCCGCAATTAATTTTCCTTCTAGTAAAAGCTGAATAAAGTGAGTGCCGTTTTTGATAATTACAGCCACAACGCCTGATAAGAAACCTACAATTATACTTAAGATATATACAAATCGCTGATTTGATATATTCTTAATTCGCCAGATAAGTAGGCGTGCTAATATGCTTCTTTTTTGTGCGGGCATTGGTTGCTAATCGCGTTTTCTAAATTATTTAAGTCCTGAATATAGATCTGTTTTAAAGCTTCGGTGTAAACGTGTTTGTTAAAATAACCATTTTTAAAATTATCCAAGGCCATATCTAATTCTTTCTTAGCGTCTTCACATTTATTTTGTTCAAATAAAATTAAAGCTTTATAATAACTTCCATCTGCGGTCTTGTTCTGATTATAGAAAATCATCTTGTCAAAGTCTATTAGGGCAGCTTCAGGGGTGTTATTTTCATAATGAGCAATTCCTCTATATAGAAATGCAGTAGGCTCAGCCCAATCTTCACCATTCTTTTCTGTTACATCATCTAAATAACGGTTTAAATACTTAATTGAATTCTCGTAATCTTTTAGGCCTAGATAGGCCAATCCACGCCAATAATCTACACTGTGGCCCTGTGGTGCATCGGTGAAGTTTGGGGTTAAAGTATCTGAAGCATCAAAATCTGCAATAGCCTTTTCATAATCTCTATAAAACTGTAGGTAAAGATACCCTCGCCACGGCACCCAAATTTTTGGATCACATTTAGCTGCTTTGTCGAATTTGATTTTCCATTCATCAATCAATCCCCGCTTTAAATAGGCTACAGAAAGTTCTCGTAGCGCTTTACAATTGTTAGGATCCATGGCAACTGCTGCTTCCAGCTTTGTCATAACCCTTGGATCGCCTTGTGCTGCGTGTAAGCCTACTGCTTCTTTGTATAATTCAACAGAGTATTGCTTCTTTTCAGCTTCAGACATTTGTGAAGGGTCTTTTTCACAAGAAGTAAACAAAGCTGCAATAAATAGAAGGCTAAGGCAATATTTCAGTAATTTCTCCATCTTTTAATTTATACGATACGTACATATAATAATCTACGGGTTGTTCATCAAAACGTATTATATTCCAATGTTTTGCTTGAGCTGTTAATGCGAGTAATTGGGAGACTAATTCTTCTGAAAATTGTGTTTTTTGATAATTTGTGTCTACTTCAATAGTTTCAAACCATCCTGGTTTTCCTTCACAATTAACCAAAAATCTAAAGTTTAGATAGCCAGAATCTGTATAACTATTGTTTTTGTATTGCGCCAGTATATCATCCCTATACTGCTTTTTATTACCAGCATATCCTTCTTCTGAAGCACCGTGATGTACGTGATATATTGTTTTAGGATCACAAAGATTGTAACTTCTATTTAAGGCTGTTGTTTCTTGATTGATGTACCCCACATAATTTGGATAAACCTCCTCGTTAACTGGGAATTTTTTGTGGTAATACAACCAACCGCCAAAAAAGACAAAGAGTGCTATAATGCAAAGACCTAGAACTATAAATGTGATGATTTTTAGAGCTTTCATTAATTATATTGATAACCTTAATCAAAAAACCTAACAGACATTGCGATACAAGAAGCACTCTGACCTGTTAGGTTTAAGGTGTTTTATTTATTTAATTCAACCCTAAGGTGAAGTTCTTCTAATTGTTTTTCATCAATTGGAGCAGGGGCGTCTATCATTACATCTCGTCCCGAATTGTTTTTAGGGAATGCAATAAAATCGCGTATTGTTTCTTGTCCGCCCAAAATAGAAACCAGTCTATCCAGTCCAAAAGCTAATCCACCGTGTGGAGGTGCACCGTATTGGAAGGCATCCATTAAAAAGCCGAACTGTGCTTTTGCTTCTTCAGGTGTAAATCCTAAATAATTAAACATCAATGACTGAGTTTTCTTATCGTGAATACGGATAGAGCCACCGCCAATTTCATTTCCGTTTAAAACTAAGTCGTAGGCATTTGCCTTTACTTCTCCAGGATTAGTATCTAGAAGTTCTAGTTGCCCAGGCTTTGGAGACGTGAATGGGTGGTGCATTGCGTGGTAACGCTCCGTTTCTTCATCCCATTCTAAAAGTGGGAAGTCTATTACCCAAAGTGGCGCAAACTCGTCATTCTTTCTCAAACCAAGCTGCTCAGCTAAATGCATTCTTAAAGCACTTAGTTGTGTTCTTACTTTGTTTTTGTCTCCAGAAAGTACACAAACTAAATCGCCCGGTTTTGCACCCGTAACTTCAGCCCATTGTGCTAAATCATCTTGATCGAAAAATTTATCTACAGAAGACTTAAAGGTTCCGTCGTCATTACAACGCGAATAAACCATTCCTAAAGCACCAACTTGAGGACGTTTAACCCAGTCTATTAATTTATCTATTTCTTTTCTTGTAAAAGCATTTCCACCAGGAACTGCAATTCCAACCACTAATTCAGCTTGGTTAAAAACGCCAAAGTCTTTGTGTTGAGCTACTTCATTTAACTCGCCAAACTCCATCCCAAATCGGATATCTGGTTTGTCGTTTCCGTATTTAGCCATTGCTTCGTCGTATGTCATTCTTGGGAATTCAGAAATCTCTACGCCGTTAATTTCTTTTAAAAGGTGTCTCGTTAAACCTTCAAAAGCATTTAAAATATCTTCTTGTTCTACGAAAGCCATTTCGCAGTCTATTTGGGTAAATTCTGGTTGGCGGTCTGCACGTAAATCTTCGTCACGGAAACATTTTACTATCTGGAAATACTTATCCAAACCACCTACCATAAGCAATTGCTTGAATGTTTGTGGCGATTGTGGAAGGGCATAAAACTGTCCTTCATTCATTCTTGAAGGAACCACAAAATCGCGCGCTCCTTCAGGAGTTGATTTAATTAAATACGGAGTTTCTACTTCAATAAAACCTTGGTTTGATAAATAGTTACGCACTTCAATAGCAACTTTGTGACGGAAAATAAGATTTTCTCGCACTGGATTTCTACGAATATCTAGGTATCGATATTTCATACGTAAATCCTCACCACCATCTGTTTCATCTTCAATGGTAAATGGAGGCGTAAGCGATTCGTTTAATATAGTTAATTTAGAAACCAATATTTCCACATCCCCAGTCGGCATATTTGGATTTTTTGAAACGCGTTCAATCACAGTTCCCGTTACTTGTATCACAAACTCTCGCCCTAGTTTTGAACATCTGTCCATTACGTCTTTTGGGGTACGTTCTTCATCAAAAATAAGTTGGGTAATGCCGTAGCGGTCACGAAGGTCCACCCAAACCATAAATCCTTTATCACGAGTTTTTTGAACCCATCCTGAAAGGGTTACTTCTTTATTGATATCTGCGGCGCGTAGTTCGCCGTTATTGTGCGTTCTGTACATCTTATTCTGAAAAAAATTAGCAGGGCAAATTTAACAAGTATAAAGCGAATTGTTGTGGTTTTGTGCGGATTATTATTTCTGTGGCTGTTTTGCCACTCCCGAAGGCTTGGGACACGAATTATATAGAAATACTCAGTAAAAAAACCTGCAAAGTTTTTTAAATCTTTGCAGGTTAAGAAAAATGCTGTTAGTTACATTGGATTATTTATTGTTTTACAAACTTTTTCACCTCTACTCTCCCGCTTTCATCTTCAATATTTAAAAAATAAATACCATTGGAAAGATTTGAAACATCAATTGAAGTTTGCTTATTAAAATCAATATTATGAGTGTTTAAAAGTTTTCCTTCTGTTGAATAAATTTGGGTTTTAAGTTTGCCTATATTTTTTGTGCCATTTAATACCAAAACTTCATTAACAGGGTTTGGATATATAGAAAATAGTTTTTCATTAATATCATTTGTTCCTAAAGAGCAGTCTTCAGAATAGATAAAATTTGCAGCAAAATACCAGCGAGAATATGGTAATTCATTATTATTTGCAGCCACCTCATCATCCACAGTAATACACTGTAATTCTGTAAGTTCACAAGGCTCACCTTCAAATTGGCAGGGCAGGCTTATTGTTAAAATTGAATTAGCTCCATTTTTTAAATTCAAATTTTCTAGAAAAATTACATTCCCCGCTTCAACAATTTCAAGATTTACGTTACTGGAAAAGTCCAATGAAGTCATTAGCATTGAAAAGCCAGGACTTTGACTATTAAAATAAAGCTCTTTTAATAGAATGTTTTCACTCACATCTAGTAAATAAAGTATATTACCACTTACATCCAACAATTCTAAAGCTGAAAAATCTTCGAGACCTGTTAAATCTTCTATAAATCGATGATTCACATCGAGCGTTACTACATTTTCAATATCGCTAGTTAAAACCTGTCCATTTATCATACCATCGCTATCAATGCCTAAGTCAATAAGTGCTTGTTCAAAATTAGGATCGGGTATATTTGTTACTTGTGCGTAAAGCCCTAATGGCAATAAAAACAGCCCTATACAAAGTATATTTAGCATAGATATTCTTGTTTTGTATATTTTAAATATTAATTTCATAGTGGTGTATTTTAAATATTAGTTTTTTACTAGTGTTTTAATATTCTCAACATAATTGGCATCTGTAGATTTACTATAAACTCCTAGAGGATCTGGAATTGATTTAGCAGGAGTGGCACAAAATTCGTCCGCTTGTGCATATATTAAATTAGAAAATAGGAATAGGAAACTACTAAATATCTTAAAGGAAAGCTTAAATAGTTGTCCGGTTGTGCGGTTGCGTGGTTGCGTGGTTGCGTGGTTGCGTTTTCATAATGTGAGGATTAAAGCTAGTTGATTTCTTAAAATTATGCAAAAACCTTCAAAATTAAAATAGGTAATTCCCTGTATTATGTTGGGGGATTTCCCCCTTTTCCCAAATACCTCATTTATTTTTGAAGAAACAGAAAAATGTCCGTTCGAGCGCAGTCGAGAAATATTTATTGTTTTATAAACTTTTTCACCTCTACTCTCCCGCTTTGGTCTTCAATATTTAAAAAATAAATACCGCTGGAAAGATTTAATACATCGATTGATGTTTGATTTTCTAAATTGAAATTTTCAACCTTTAAAAGCTTGCCTTCTGTACTATATATTTTAATGTTGATATTTTCCATTAATTCAGTAGAAATTATATTTAAAATATCTTTTAATGGATTGGGGAATATGGCAAATCTTGATAGATCATAACCATTAACACTTAAAGGTGTATTTCCATAAAATGCCTTATAACCTTCTTCGTTTGTAAGTGTTAAAGCTAAATCTGTTCCATTACTTTCAATTATATAACTAAATATTCTATTTGATAATTGCGTATTAAAGAATTGGGATAAATATAAATCTGTATAATTAACATTTTCTGGTATTGTACAATCATTAAAGCCAGTAACAATAAAATTTGAAATATTGATTTCTATATTTGAGATAGTAACTTCATCTCCCTGAAATAGTTCATCACATATTTCCGAAGTGAACAACTCCCCTACAATAACTAATTGGATAAAATCAATTTCATCATTCTGCGGTGCTGGATACTCCATTCCATCAATGTTAAGCTTGGATAAATACCAATCATTTTCAAAAAGCTGTGGGTCTTGGGCTAGACTAGTATTGTATATAAGGCTAGTTAAGAAAAATAGGATGATAGTTCTCATAATTTATTGTTTTAAAAGGTTTTTAGAATCTTGTATTTGGCCATCGCATACTAACGCAACGCTGTAGGTGCCCGAGGTGTAATTTGAAATATCCAATACAATACTGTTTAAAGCAGTATCTACAATGTAATTGTTGGAGGTGCCGTTAGTTATACTTGTTACCATTAGGTAGGCAGAACCGGCATCCTGGGCAACATAATAATCATGCCTATTCTGAGCAAATAGAAAAAAAGAATAAAATAAAAATAGTAGTAGTATTAATGCTTTTAAGGCTTGTGGCTTGTGGCTTGTGGCTTGTGGCTTGTAATGTCATAATATGAGGATTAAAGTTAGTTAATCTCTTAAAATTATGCAAAAATCTTCAAAATTAAAATAGGTAATTCCCTGTATTATGTTGGGGGATTTCCCCCTTTTTTCTGCTAAGTTTAGGTATGCACAATAAAAAACCCTTTTGGAAAATTGCTAGCCAAAAGGGTTTTAGTGTTTATTGAATATTAATAGTTTAGGCTATCCGCTCGTAATTATTAGCCTCTTTAGCTCTTTGCTTTTTTAACTGCTTTAATCGCTTTTTCTTTCTCAGGCTAATTTTAGCGCGATTCACCAAATAAAACATCACCGGAACCACAATTAAGGTTAAGAAAGTTGCGAAAATTAATCCGAAGATTACTGTCCAAGCCAGTGGTCCCCAGAAAATTACGTTGTCCCCACCAATATAAATATTAGGGCTGTAATCTGTAAACAACCCGAAGAAATCGATGTTAAATCCGATAGCAAGGGGGATAAGCCCTAAAACGGTTGTAATCGCTGTTAAAAGCACTGGACGCAAACGGGATTTTCCACCCGCAACAATAATCTCAAAATACTGTTTTTTGGTAAGCATTTGCTCCTCGTCCATTTGCAACTCATACTTTTTACGATCTATAAGAATCTGGGTGTAATCGATAAGTACAATGGCGTTATTTACAACAATACCTGCAAGCGAGATAATTCCCATCATCGTCATAATAATTACGAAATCCATTTGGAAAACTACCAATCCGAGGAATACACCTGCTAAGCTTAATACTACCGAAGTAAGAATAATAATAGGTTTTGAAAGTGAGTTAAACTGAGCAACCAATATTAATAATATTCCTCCTAAAGCATAAAATAGCGCCATCATTAGGAAGCCCATATTGTCTTCTTGTTCTTCTTGCTCTCCTGTAAAGGTTAAATTAACATCATTAGGTAAATCGTAATTTTGAAGTTCGGTTTTTAAATCGTTTACAATTTCGGTTCCGTTATAACCTCCAATTACGTTTGAATAAACAGTAATGGTTCTTTTTAAATCTTTTCTTTTTATTGCACTAAACGAAGCTGTATTGTTTTTGGTAACCATAGCTGAAATGGGTACTTGAACAATTTTCCCTTGATTGTTTCTAAAAGTAATTGGTTGATTAAAAAGTGCACTTTCGTCATACCTCGATGCCTCTGAAAGACGTACGTTTATTTCGTAATCGTCGTTTCCATCTTTGTAAGTAGAAGCTTCTTCTCCAAAAATGGCACGACGTAACGTTTGCCCAATTTGCCCTGTGCTAATTCCTAACTGTCCCGCTTTTTCACGATCTACAGTTACATTCATCTCAGGTTTACTCTTGTTTACGTCTATTTTTAGCTCTTCAATCCCGCTAATACCTAACCCTTCAATATACGAACGAAGATTTTCAGCCTCGTGAAGCATTTCCTCATAATCATCCCCACTTAATTCGATATTAATTGGGTATCCAACAGGAGGTCCAGCAGCATCTTTTTCAACAATAATAGAAGCTCCTGGGAAACCTTTTACAGATTCTCGAACTTCTTCTAAAACATCACTACTTTTTACACCACGTCGCAACTGATAATCTCGCATAGATAAAGTGATTTTCCCTTTCTGCGGCATATCGTTACTTTGGCCCCCGTCGGTTTGTGGGTTTCCAGCACCTTGCCCTACTTGCGAAACTGCAGATTCAACCATATAGTTGTAGCCATTGTCTTCGTATTTTGAAATGGCTTTATATATACGTTCCTCAACTTGTTTGGTAAGCTCGTTTGTTTTCTCAATATCTGTTCCTTGCGGATATTCTATATAAGTAATAATTTGATTCGGTTCATTTTCTGGAAAGAAAAGAACTTTGGGTTGTACTAAGCCTACTAAAATGAATGAAAAGATTAACAATACCACTGTACCAAAGAAAAACACATAGGCTTTTGGTCCTTTTAGTGCGTATTTTAAAGTGCCTTCGTAGAAGTTTTCAAGTTTTTTCAAAGATTTATACTGAAAATACTCTACAGCACCTGCCAATACGTATTTGTACAACCAAAGGATTATAGCGGTTAGGATTGCTAAATTTCCAAATCCTCTAAAGGCAGCAATATCCATAATAAACCCTGCAACCAGAAGCAATGCTCCAACTCCAAACAATATTAAACTCCAGCGAATAAGCTTTCGTTTTGTAAGCGGCTCTTCTTCAATTTTCATAAATTTTGAAGTAAGCATGGAGTTAATTACAAGGGCTACAAAAAGTGAAGAACTCAAAACTACAGACAGCGTAATTGGGAAATATATCATAAACTTACCTATCATTCCTGGCCAAAGTCCGAGCGGGAAAAAGGCTGCAAGTGTAGTAGCCGTTGAAGCAATAATAGGCCAGGCAATTTCACCCATACCTTGTTTTGCTGCTTTTCTAGGCGACATTCCCTCACTCATCAAGGTGTATACGTTTTCTACCACCACAATTCCATTGTCTACCAACATTCCGAGACCCATAACTAGTCCGAAAAGCACCATTGTATTAAGCGTAAAGCCTAATGACGATAGTATAAACAACGACATAAGCATAGAGAGCGGGATGGCAAAACCAACAAAAAGCGCGTTTCTAAATCCTAAAAAGAACATAAGTACCACAACAACCAAGATAACCCCAAAAATGATGTTGTTTACCAAGTCGTTTACCTGGTTTTCAGTTTTGATTGATTGGTCATTAGAAAGACTTATATGAAGTGTTTCAGGCAGGTAATTATCTTGCTCGTCTTTGATAAGTTCTTTAATTAGCTCAACCGCCTCAATCATGTTTTTTCCTGCTCGTTTCTTTACATCGAGCATCACAACAGGTTCTCCGTATTCACGAGCAAAAGTTGTAGCATCCTTCTCGTGAAATTTAATGTCGGCAATGTCTTTTAAGAAAACAATCCCATCATCTTTTTTAACTACAAGCCTTTCTAGCTCTTTGGGATTTTGAATTTCACCTGTAATACGAATGTTTTTCTGAACCCCATTGGTTATAATATTACCACCAGAAATTGTAGTGTTTTCACCTTTAATGGCATTTATAATATTGTCGAAGCTAACCTGAGAAGCGGTCATTTTATAAATATCGACAGCTACTTCAATTTCTTTTTCTTCAGCCCCTCGAATAGTAGCTTCCTTTATTTGAGGCAGCATTTCAATTTTATCTTGAAGGTATTCGGCGTAATCCTTTAATGTCTGAACGGTATAATCCCCTGTTAGGTTAATGTTTAGAATAGGAAATTCTTCCGAAAAATTTAAATCGAACGCATTTGGTTCAACTTTAGCACCGTTTGTAAGTACTGGCCAAGTGGCTTCAGCTTTTACAAGGTCAATCTTATCTTTAACAGATTGTTTTGCTACAGGAATTTCAACGCTTTCTTCAAATTCCACAATAATTATGGAGTAATCTTGAAGTGTGGTAGAAGTAATTTCTTTTACTCCTGCAATATCCTTAAACTCTTCTTCTAAGGGTTCGGTTATAAACTTTTCTACGTCTTCGGCAGAGTTTCCTGGGTTAACCGAACTTACATAAATCTTAGTTTCGATAATTTCAGGAAATGCCTCTCGTGGCATACTATAGTAGGCAAAGGCACCTAAAAACAGGATAATAGCCATTACCACATAGACCGTCATTTTGTTATCGATAGCCCAAGATGATATACTAAATTCTTTATACGGGTTTTTGCTCATTTTGCAAGAGTTTCTTATTGTTTGATAGTTACTTTTTGACCGTCGCGAAGTGTTTTTGCACCTTCTTTTATAATAGTATCACCTTTTTTGAGTCCCGACTTTACTTCGGTGTGGTTACCGTATGAAAGCCCTGTTTCAATAATGATGCGTTTAGCAACTCCAGTACTGTCGTCTATAGGTTTGTATATATATGCAATAGTTTCACCTGCAGCATTTTCTTGTAGAATATTCTCAGGTATAGTAATGGCATTCTCAGCGCTGTAATCGTTAACCTTTACTGTTGCAATTAGATTTGGTTTTACATTCCCGTCCTTATTTGGAATTTCAACTTGAATCTCAAAACTTCTATTATTCGGATTTATATAGTTGCTTACTTGGCGAACAGTTCCTGTAAAGTTTTCGTTAATTGACGCTAAGTTTACTTCAACACGGGTCCCTTTTTTAATGTTTGTTAAGTAGGTTTCAGGTATTGACGCTTTAACATACATATCACTCAAGTTTACTAGTCGAATAATTGGAGTTTGTCCCGGTACAACTACTTGACCTGGGTCCGAAATAATATCGTCTATCACTCCGCTAAATGGCGCAGTAATGATTGTTTTTCCTAATTGAGCGCGCAACTGATTGGTGGTATTTTTTGCGGCCTCGTAATTGGTTTTTGCTTGAAGGTATTGAATTTCTGACCCAATTTTTTGTTCCCAAAGTCTTTCTTGACGTTCGAAAGTTGTTTTTGCTAATGCTAATTGTGCTTCTTGTTGTGCTACTTGGCTAGATAAACCACCGTCGTCTATTTTTGCAAGACGTTGCCCTTTTGACACGCGCTGACCTTCTTTTACGTATATATTGGTAAGTACACCTGAATATTCGGCATTCAATACGACATTTTGATCTGTTTCAACATTTCCCTGCACTTCAACATAGTGTTTAAAAACAGTGTCTTTAATCACTTCAGCAGTGATTAACGCTGGGCGTTCCTTTTTTTCGTGAGAATCGATATACTCATTCAACTTGTCGATCTCAGCTTTAAGGTCTCTTTGTTGTTGATTAAGTTCAGTTCTTTTAGTCTTAATTGCAGAAAGATCTCCAGATTCTATGAGAGAATCCACAGATTTTTGGTCACCGCCGCAAGAAACCAAAGTGGCTATAAAGATTATAAGTAGAAATATTTTTTTCATTTTTTGAATTATTTAAGTCGGTAGGGTTAATATTTTCCTTTTATTTCATCCGAAACTATTCGTAATTGCGGGATGTTTAAAACTGTTTCCAGATTTGCTTTTTCATTTATTACATTCAACATCGATTGAAAATATTGTTGTTGCGCTGTATATAATTGTGTTTGTGCTTGTCGTAAATCAAAACTCGTTGATAAGCCTTCAGTAAATTTCACCTGATTTTTATTTTCAATTCGCTCTGCTAATCTTAAGTTCTTTTTAGAATTTTCATAATTCTCGATGGCGAATTGATAATTGCTTTGAGCTGTAGTTAAATCGAGTTTAATTTCCTGCTTGGTGTTTTCTAAATCTGTTTTAGCTTGGTCTAAAGCAATTCTTGTTCGTTGTGTCGCAGCACTTCGCATACCACTACTAAAGATAGGAATGTTCAAACTTACACCTAGTACTGAGGATTGATACCATTTTTGGTCTCCATTGAAAAATGTAAAATCTTCACTATTTGCCGAGGTGCCGTAATTTATAAAGGCCGAAAGAGTTGGTAGTGCTTTACTCTTCTCTAGTCTATTTTCAAAAAAACGTTGTTGAACGAGATTGTTTGCAATTTTGAAATCTACATTCTCTTCAAAATTTATTGAATTGTCTAAAAGCGCAAGGCTAATATTTGCATCTGCTAATTTGTCTAAATCGTCTGTTAACATAATTGGAGTGTCTACATCTATCCCCAAAGAAAGGTTGAACATTTGCTTTGCTATTTTCCGACTTCTTTTGGCATTGCTTAATTGTGTTTCGATGTCTAAGAGTGTGATTTCTAGTTGCTCGACACTTTCTTCTTCGGCCAATCCATTTTCAAATATTTTCCTGGTTTCAAAAAGATTGTTTTCTAGATTGGTTTTGTTTTTTTCAAAAATAGCTACCAACTCTTCAGAAAGTAGAACACTTCCGTAGGCGTTAATAACACCTTTGCGTACTTCTAAACGCACTTTTTCATTGTAATTCTCGGAATATTTTAAAAATGTTTTTGCTGCTTTTAAACCTACAAGATAACTGCCGTCAAAAATAAGTTGGTTTAAAGTAGCTACTGCATTGGCATTTTGCTTTGTTCCAAAAGTTACAGGAAGATATGTGCCTGGTTCTCCACCTGCAAGCTCCCCAGGAAGCAAGGTTACTGGCTGTTTTAAGTTGTTTTGATAACTTACGCTTCCACTAATTTGCGGTAGCCCTTGAGCTGTAGTTTCCCACTTTTGCTTTATGGCCTTAGCAATGTCACGTCTAGCATTAATAGAAGTGTAATTGCTATCTAAAGCAAATAGAATTGCTTCCTCAAGACTAAAACTATATTCTTTTTGCTCTTGAGAAAATCCTGCAAAACTGAACAGTATAATACTGACTATTAAAATTCTTTTAATCATTAGTGTGATGTTCTTTAAGGTATTTATTTAGTGTCATTAATCCTTCAGGTGTTACAATTCCTCGTAAATGATATTCTAAGTATTCTTCAGCCCTATATTTTGATGAAAACTTTTCAATAGGAAATAATGCTTGGTCGTGAATGTTGGTTATCCCCATAAAATAGAGACGACTTATAAAATCTGAATCAAGGTTTTTACGGTATAGGCCTTGTTCTATACCCTTTTTGATATTCTTTTGGGTGCTTTCCAACATTTTTTCAAGCTGATTCTTATGAATACTCGAACTTATTTCGGGGTAATATTTGTTTAGCTGATATTGAGCAGATGTTTGTTCATCTTTCAATTTCTGCATTATAAATTTCTTAATCTTGAATAATTCTTCAATCGGATTTATATCTAATGCACATATTTCGTCTATCCCAGTCGTGATATTGTCTAGCATAAACCAAGCACATTCTTTAATAAGTTCAGTCTTATTCTTAAAATGGGTGTAAATAGTCTTTTTTGATATAGCTAACTCTTGAGCTATATCATCCATGGTAACACTCTTAAAGCCAAGCTTTAAAAAGAGGTCTGTAGCTTTATGGATTATTCGTTCTCTCATAATGGGATGCAAAGATAGGTTGTGGAAACTTTTAAAACAATAGTAGTTTCCAAAGTTTTATTTTATTTAACATTTTGGATATGAGGTTGTAAAAGTGGGTGTAGTGAATAAATCTTAGTGTTATTCTTCAAATGGAGAAATCTACTTTTTAAGTTTCAATTCTTTTTCGGTTATAAATTGTGTGCATTTGCAATGCTTATTTTACCTTAGCCAAAATTTTTTATTCAATGGAAATTTTATCGAAATACAACACACTTCTCAATCAAAATCTTGAACAAGCAGTTTCTCAAAACGAACCAGCTCAACTTTACGACCCTATTAAGTATATTCTTTCATTAGGGGGTAAAAGAATTAGACCAGCACTAACGCTGATGGTTTGTGATTTTTTTGGAAAAGATTATAAAGAGGCTTTATCTGCAGCAATGGCAGTAGAGTTGTTCCATAACTTCTCGCTTATTCACGATGATATTATGGATAACGCGCCTTTACGCAGAGGTAAAGCAACTGTTCACGAAAAGTGGGATGTAAATACAGGTATTCTTTCCGGTGATGCTATGCTGATTTTAGCATATAGATTTTTTGAAAATTACAATCCGAAAACATTTCAGGATTTAGCTAAACTTTTTAGTGAAACTGCTTTGCAAGTTTGTGAAGGGCAACAACACGATATGGATTTTGAAACTCGTGATGATGTTTCGTTAGAAGAGTATATTAATATGATAGACCATAAAACCGCTGTCTTGGTTGGAGCGGCTATGAAAATGGGAGCTATTGTCGCTGATGCTTCTGAAAGTGATAAGGATAAAATCTATCAGTTTGGGAGAAATCTTGGAATTGCATTTCAGTTGCAAGACGATTACTTAGATGTTTTTGGCAACCCAGAAACATTTGGGAAGCAAGTTGGTGGCGATATAATTGCAAACAAAAAAACTTTTCTTTACCTAATAGCAATAGAACAGAGCAGTAAAGTTCAAGCTGAAGAATTAGAGCACCTTTACAGTATTAATCCAAAAGATCCAGCTGATAAAATCTCAACAGTTAAGGATATTTTTGTTAACTCTGGAGCGGCGAAAGCTACCCAAGTTGAAATTGAAAAATACAGTAATTTGGCTTATTCTGTGTTAAACGAAATAAACATTACTGATGAGAAAAGAGAAATGCTTCGTCAGTTTGGAAATAGCTTGATGGAGCGAAACGTTTAGAAATACACTCTTACGAATGGAGCAAAGGCACTCCCGTAAATGCTTTCATCTTTATCAAAAAGCACATCGTATCGAACTCCCATAGTAAAATTATTACTACGGAATCCAGCACCGAGATATAGGGCAGGATACCAATAATTTCTTGTTACATCGGGGCTACCTATATATTTATAAGTTCGGTTTACGTTTAATTCTTCAAACTCTGCTGAAAGTTGAATTTCAGGAATTACGTTATAAAGTGCTAGCACACTTCCACCTAAAATAGTTGCAGAATTGTTGTTTTTTAAACTTGCGTAAGTTCCTGTAAGTGCCACTCCTGCAGAAAATTGATTGTTAAATTGATAAATAGCACTTGGAGCTAGAGTACCGCTAAAGTAACCGTTTCCAAAATTTAAACCCACGCCACCACCAAATCGCACATGGTCCCAAAAGTTGTACTGTTTCTCCTGAGCATTCGCATTATTTGAGTAGAATATTACTAAAATTAGTAATAATTTAGCAATTAGTCGATATACTGTCTTTTCCATTATGAATACTTTATGAGTTTCAAACAATAAATATATGAAATCGAGCCGCCTATTGTGCTTAATTATTGTAAATTTGTACCGTTTTATTTAAAAGACCATTTGTATATTTATCATGGATAAATTTTCATTCTTAAACGCGGTTCATCCATCTGTAATCGCAGAACAATACGAAAAATATTTACAATACCCAGATAGCATTGAACCAAGTTGGAGAGCATTCTTCCAAGGGTTTGATTTTGGCTCAGAGCCAGGAAGTCAAGAATTCTTTGCGGATTCAGGAGTTGCTTCAACAGATCCTCAGGATTATGATCTAGGTGCAATTTGTGCTGATGTAATTAAGGAATTCCAAGTAATAAAATTAATTGATGCCTATCGCACAAGAGGGCATTTCTTCACAAAAACAAACCCAGTTAGGGAGCGTAGAACTTATACCCCAACCTTAGATATTGAGAATTTCGGACTTTCACAAGACGATTTGAAAGCGAAATTTAGAGCGGGAGAAATTATTGGTATAGGTGAAAATACTCTTGAAGAAATAATCACGCACCTTAAGAGAATTTATTGCGAATCTATCGGTATGGAATATATGTTTCTTCGTAAACCCGAAGAAATTGATTGGATTCAGCAAAGACTAAATGCTAATGACAATCAGCCAAACTTTACTGTAGACCAAAAGAAGCATATTCTTAAAAAGCTTAACGAGGCAGTATCTTTCGAGAATTTCCTTCACACTAAATATGTAGGGCAAAAAAGATTCTCTTTGGAAGGAGGTGAAAGCTTAATTCCAGCTTTAGATACTCTTATCGAAAATGCAGCAGAAAGAGGTGTTGAAGAATTTGTAATGGGAATGGCTCACCGTGGTCGTTTAAGTACTCTTACAAATATATTCGGAAAAAGTGCAAAGAATATTTTCAGTGAATTTGACGGAAAAGATTACGCACTCGATATTTTTGATGGAGATGTTAAGTACCACTTAGGTTGGACTTCAAAACGTAAAACAGATTCAGGAAAAGAAATCAACTTGAACATTGCACCAAACCCTTCACATTTGGAGACTGTTGGAGCAGTAGTTCAGGGTATTGCACGTTCTAAGCAAGACGACCATCACAAAGACAACCCAAGCAAAGTATTGCCAATAGTTGTTCACGGTGATGCTGCAATTGCTGGTCAAGGTCTAGTTTATGAAATTGTGCAAATGGCACAGCTTGACGGTTATAAAACAGGCGGAACAATACATATTGTAGTAAACAACCAAATAGGTTTTACTACAAACTACCTAGATGCACGTTCATCTATATACTGTACAGATGTTGCTAAAGTAACACTATCTCCAATACTTCACGTAAACGCAGATGACGTAGAAGCTGTAGTTCACGCAATGAATTTTGCACTTGACTTCAGAATGGAATACGGTCGTGATGTGTTTATAGATTTATTAGGATATAGAAAATACGGACATAACGAAGGTGATGAGCCTCGTTTTACGCAGCCTAAACTTTACAAAGCAATTGCTAAGCACAAGAATCCAAGAGACATTTATGCTGAAAAATTGATTAGTGAAGGTGTAATCGATAGCGAATACGTTGCTAAACTAGAAAAAGAATACAAGGATAAGCTAGAAGAAAATCTAGAAGACTCAAGAAAAGAGGATAAAACAACCGTTACTCCATTTATGCAAGATGAATGGGATGGTTACGAATATTCTGAAGACGGTCAGATGTTAGAGTCTGTTGACACTACATTTGATTTAAAGATGCTTGATGAAATTGCTGAGGTAATTACAGAGCTTCCAAAGGATAAGAAATTCCTCAAAAAAATAGCTAAGCTTATTGAGTCTAGAAAAGAAATGTACTTTGAGAAGAACAAACTTGACTGGGCAATGGGTGAACTATTGGCTTATGGAAGTTTGTTGAAAGAAGGTCACGATGTAAGAATGAGTGGGCAGGATGTAGAGCGTGGAACTTTCTCTCACCGTCACGCAGTAATAAAAGTTGAAGATAGCGAAGAAGAAGTAGTTCTTTTAAACAATTTAAAAGGCGATCAAGCTAATTTCTATATTTACAACTCATTGCTTTCTGAGTATGGAGTTGTAGGTTTCGATTATGGTTATGCTATGGCTAGCCCTAATACGTTAACAATTTGGGAAGCACAGTTTGGAGATTTCAGTAATGGAGCCCAAATTATGATAGACCAATATATTTCAGCTGCTGAAGATAAATGGAAGCTTCAAAATGGTTTGGTAATGTTATTGCCACACGGTTATGAAGGCCAAGGTGCAGAACACTCATCGGCAAGAATGGAGCGTTACCTACAGTTATGTGCTGTAGATAATATGTTTGTTGCAGATGTTACAACACCAGCAAACTTATTCCACTTATTAAGAAGACAAATTAAAACTAAATATCGCAAACCATTAATTGTATTTACTCCTAAGAGTTTACTGCGTCATCCAAAAGTAGTTTCTACTAAGGAGGAATTTGCAAATGGTACATTCCAAATGGTTATTGATGATGCTGAGGTAAAAGCTTCAAAAGTAAAATCATTGGTATTTGTAACAGGTAAATTCTATTACGATCTTCTTGATAAAAGAGAAGAATTGAAAAGAGATGATGTTGCATTGGTGAGAATTGAGCAATTATTCCCACTGCCAACCGATGAGATTAATAAGATAATTAAGAAGTATAAAAATGCAGACGATATAGTTTGGGCACAAGAAGAACCTAAAAATATGGGTGCTTATTCTTATTTAATGATGCATTTTGAAGAAGCTAAAAACTTTAGAGTTTGCAGTAGAAAAATGTATGCTGCTCCAGCTGCAGGAAGTACTGTTCGCTCAAAAGCAAGACACGCTAAAGTAATTGAAAACGTGTTTGATAAAGACATGAAGTAAGAATTATGCTTACTTTGTAAATAATAAAGTAAAAACATTTAAATTTATTAGATTAATAAACGAAGGTTTATATAAAACAGAAATAATATGGCATTAGAAATGAAAGTCCCGTCTCCGGGAGAATCCATCACAGAAGTTGAAATTGCCGAATGGTTAGTAAGCGATGGCGATTATGTGGAAAAAGATCAAGCAATCGCTGAGGTAGATAGTGACAAGGCAACTCTTGAACTTCCGGCAGAAGCTAGTGGAATCATTACTTTAAAAGCTGAAGAAGGTGATACAGTTGAAGTAGGGCAGGTGGTTTGTATTATTGATACAGACGCTGCAAAGCCAAGTGGCGGAGATGCTCCTAAAGCTGATAAAAAAGAAGAAAAGAAAGAAGAAGCTCCTTCTAAACCAGCAGCTCCAAAAGAAGAAGAAAAGAAATCTTACGCTACAGGTACTCCTTCTCCGGCAGCTAAGAAGATTCTTGACGAGAAAGGAATGTCTTCTAAAGATGTAAAAGGAAGTGGACGTGACGGTCGCGTAACTAAAGACGACGCTATTAAGGCAACTCCATCTATGGGAACTCCAGGAACAGGAAGCCGTGGAAGCGAGCGTAAAAAACTTTCTATGTTACGTAGAAAAGTTGCAGAACGTTTGGTTTCAGCTAAAAATGAAACAGCGATGCTTACTACTTTTAACGAGGTAGATATGTCGCCGATTTTCGAATTAAGAAGTCAGTATAAAGAACAGTTTAAAGCTAAACACGGAGTAGGATTAGGCTTTATGTCTTTCTTTACTTTGGCAGTAGTTCGTGCATTAGAGCTTTACCCAGATGTAAACTCTATGATTGATGGAGATTATATGATTTCTTACGACTTTAAAGATATTTCAATTGCAGTTTCTGGACCTAAAGGTTTAATGGTTCCTGTAATTAGAAATGCCGAAAACTTAAGTTTCAGAGGTGTTGAAGATGAAGTGAAGCGCCTTGCACTTAGAGCTAGAGATGGTCAAATAACTGTTGATGAAATGACAGGTGGTACGTTTACAATCTCTAACGGAGGGGTTTTCGGAAGTATGCTTTCAACTCCAATTATTAACCCACCACAATCTGCAATTTTAGGAATGCATAATATTGTTGAGCGTCCTATTGTAAGAGATGGAGGAATAGTAGTAGCACCTATTATGTTTGTTGCACTTTCTTACGACCATAGAATTATTGATGGCCGTGAATCAGTTGGATTCCTAGTAGCAGTTAAAGAAGCATTAGAAAATCCAGTTGAGTTATTAATGAATAACGATGTGAAAAAAGCGTTAGAATTATAATCTAACGAATAGATATCTAGTAAAAAAATCCGGCCAATGGCCGGATTTTTTTATTTGTAATAAATTAAAGTGTCACCTAAAAGATTGATGCTTATAAAAGTTTATCGTGATTTTCTTTGGCCCAAATAAGCAAACTATTGGTTTTAGCCTCTAAATTTAATTTGTTGATAATATTGCTTCTGTGTTTTTCTACCGTTCTGTAGGATATAAAAAGTAGAGAAGCTATCTCTTTATTAGTTTTGTCATTTGCAATAAGCTTCAAAATCTTTTTTTCTGAGGGCGTGAGCTTTTTTAAATCATTGCTTTCAACAGGATTAATGTCAATAAGCTCCATGATTCTATTACTGAAAAAAGGTTCCCCCTTAGACACTGTTTTAATGCAATTTTCAATTTCATCTAAAGCAAATTCTTTTAAAATATATCCGAATATATTCAGTTCTTGTGCTTTTTGATAAAGCTCCTTTTCCTTATGAAGGGTGATAAGTACAATTTTTGTATCAATACCTTCTAGGCCTTTGCATTTTTGTGCGATTTCAATCCCAGACATATACGGCATTTGTATGTCGATAATGGCTATGTCGGGATTTTCTTTCACAATTAAGTTGTAAGCTTCCCTTCCGTCATTCCCACTACCTATTAAATTATAGTTTTTCTCAATCAAAAAATCACTTAGCCCTTTTAATAATAAAGGGTGATCGTCTGCTATAATAATTGAATGTTTATGCTTTTTCATAATGGTAGTTGAAATTCTAATAATGTTCCAAAGTCTTTTTTAGAAGTTACCTTCATTTGCCCTTTTAGAAATTTAGTGCGTTCCAGTAACGTTTTTAACCCAAGAGATTTTAAATCTTGGTATTTGTCAGTAAAATCAAAACCCACACCATTGTCGCGAATGGAAATAAGTATATTGTTTGAAAATATTTTAATTGAAACTTTCCCAGCTTCAGCATTTGCGTGTTTTATAATATTACTTAAACTTTCTTGAACTATTCTATATATGTTGACCTCCTCTTCTTTAGTAAATAAATTATCTATATTATCTATTTCTGAAGAAATGAAAAGGGATGTGTTTTCATCTATTTGCCTAATTGTGTTTTCTATGGCTTTGGTAACACCTAGTTCTTGAAGGTGAAATGGATGCAAGTCTCTTGATATGCTTCGTACTTCTTCAATAGTATGATTCACCATTTCTTTAACTTCTGGGGTGCCTTTTTTAATCAGTTTGTTTTTTATGAGTAGTAATTGTTGCCCTATTCCATCGTGTAAATCTTTCGATATTCTACGACGTTCTTTTTCTTGAGAAATAAGTAATTCCTGACTGAATTTTTCTTGGAGATCTTTATTACTTCTTAAGTGTATTTGATTTCGATATAAAATAACAACTCCGAAAGCTAGAATTAAAGCTATTCCACCAAAAACCATTGCTTTCTTAAAAATTTCATTGTCCTTTTCTAGTAAGCTAATGTTAGTGCTTTTTTCAATTAGTTCTTTTTCTTTTTTTTCAGTTTCATATAAAGTAAGATAGTAAGCTAATGCATTTGCGGTACTTCTATTATAAATGGAGTCTTTTATTAAAGAAGCGGCACGGTTGCTTTCGATACTTTTTCTGTACTCTTTCATATCAAAGTAGATTTCTGATAAGAATTTGTAAGAATTCATTATATCGTCTTCAGAATTAATGCTTTGTGCAATTTCCAAACACTGAGCGGCAATTTTTTCGGCTTCTTCGTAGTAACCTGTGGTTTGTAAAAATTTAGCCTTTGCACTTAAATAATTAATTTTTGTTACTTGGTCTTCAAGTATATCAAACTTTATGTTTTCTAAAAGGTTTAAATGAATGTTTGCTTCTTTAATCTGGTATCGCTCGCAGTAGTAGTTTACAAGACTTGAGTGAATGTTTGTAAATACAGATTTATTGGACTTTTCATTATCAAAGTTTTCTACAGCTAAGAGCAAAGATTTAAATTCAGCGTTTTTATCGCCCATTTTGTGGTAATCAATTGCTTGATTATAGTACTCTTGAGATAAGAAGGAATTTAATTTTAATTTTTTAATTGTCTCTATTAAGGCATTTCTTTCGGATTTAGCTTTTTCATAAAAACCATTTCTACTAAACATATTAATGATTCCTTGCTGAGCAGTAATCATACAATCGTACTTTTTTTGACTTTCAAAAATCGAATACGCTTTGTGTAGGTCTTCTCCTGCAAGTATGAATTTTCCTAAACTTGAGTAAGCCTGCCCACGATAATAATGTGTTTCTGCAATACTAAGTGAATCGCAGTAAGAGAAATTTAAAAATGCTTTATTGTAATCGGAGATTGCTTTATTAGCATCAACTTGTGTGTTTGCCATACCTCGTTTTAGATATAAACCTCCAAGTAATAAGCTGTCGTTTATTTTATACTTACGCGCGAGAACACTGTTTATAACGGTTATAGCGTTTAAAGGGTCGTTGCGAAAGTTTGTAAGTGGCCGTTGTAGATCGATCGCTTTTTTAGCAGCAGCTTCTATAAAGTCTAGTTCTTGAGCTAATTTAACGTATTCAATACTGTATTGAATAAAAGCATCGATATCAGTATTCTTATTTAGAGAAATAAGACTGTCTAAAGTTGCTAACTTTTCAGTTCTAGATTGTTCGATTTGAGCAAATCCAGAATATTCAGTTTCATGCGCGTTAAATCCCCAGATGGGGGATAACGCAATAATAATAAAAAATATAGCTAGGTTCTTGAGCACGTTTATATTATCATCTATTTACTATAAATGTACTTAAAAAAATACAATAAATCTTTTTGTTAAAGACTTGGTAGCTTTATATAAAAACAATTTCTTCCATAATCGATAACTGCGCGATTCTTTTTTAAAAAATCGGCTCCAATAATACCGTGAATAGGTCCCTCTTCAACTTGTGCTAATGCTGCGTTTACGTGAGTGAGATCAAAGAGCACAAAATCCATATTAGAAATCTTCCATTCCTTAATTGCAAAAATGTTTTTTCTGGATAGCATAGTCTCCATATTTATAGCTCCGGCACCAGCAGCTTTAATCATGCTCTCTTCACTAATAAGTTTGAAGTGAGTACTGTTTTTAAAGCCTACACAACTTGTAGAAGCACCAGTGTCTAGAATGAAATCGCCTGAAACTCCATTTATTTTAGCCGAGAACAAATAATGCCCTGTTGCTAATTTTTTAAGTGGAATGCGATAAAAACCTTGGGTTTCAAGAAATTCTCGTAAATGCATCAATTTTTTTGCTCAAAGATAGTAAACAAAATAAGTAGCTTTGCAGCTATGATGACAGATACCCATACCCATTTATATAGTGATGCCTTTTCCGACGACCGAGCAGATATGATGCAACGTGCATTTGATGCAGGGGTTACAAGATTTTTTATCCCCGCAATAGACTCGGGTTTTACCGAATCTATGTATGATTTAGAGAAGGAATATCCTGAAAATGTTTTCCTAATGATGGGCCTACACCCAACTTCAGTAAAAGAAAACTATGAAGAAGAATTAGCTCACGTAGAAGAACAGTTCGAAAAACGAGATTTCTTTGCCGTTGGCGAAATAGGAATTGATCTTTATTGGGATACTTCTACATTAGAAATCCAAAAGATTGCTTTTAAACGCCAAATTCAGTTAGCTAAAAAATACAAACTACCTATAGTAATACACTGTCGTGATGCTTTTGATGAGATTTTTGAAGTTTTAGAAACTGAAAAAAGTGAAGACCTCTTTGGGATCTTCCATTGTTTTACCGGAGATTTTGAACAAGCACAAAGAGCTATTTCATTTAACATGAAATTGGGGATAGGTGGTGTAGTTACATTTAAGAATGGAAAGATTGATACTTTTTTAAACCAAATTCCTTTGAAACATATCGTTTTGGAAACCGATTCGCCTTATCTTGCTCCGGTTCCTTATCGAGGAAAACGTAATGAAAGTAGTTATTTGGCCTTAATTTGTAAAAAACTCTCAGAGTTATACAATGTTTCTGAAGCAGAAGTGGCTAGTATAACGACTGAAAATTCCAAAGCGGTTTTTAAAGTTTGATGACTAAGAGCCTTATCGTGAAATTTTTAAATCGCAACATATTATTTTTCATTTAAAAGCTTAGAGATTAATATGAAAACCCAACCTAACATACTCCTTATATATACAGGTGGAACAATCGGGATGATAAAAGACTTTGAAACTGGTGCTTTGCGCAATTTCAATTTTGATGAATTATTAAATCATATCCCCGAACTTAAACTGTTAGACTGTAATATTACTACAACCTCATTTCCTGAACCCATAGATAGTTCTAATATGAACCCTAAGTATTGGGTAGATATAGCTACTATTATTGAGGAAAATTATGATGAAATTGATGGGTTTGTAGTATTGCACGGTAGCGATACAATGTCATATACGGCATCGGCATTGAGTTTTATGTTGGAGAATTTAGGGAAACCTGTGATTTTTACTGGTTCCCAACTTCCAATTGGAGATTTACGTACCGATGCAAAAGAAAATTTAATTACTTCCATTCAAATCGCATCGTTACGAGAAAAGGGCGTTCCGAAAATTGCGGAGGTTTGTCTTTATTTTGAGTACAAACTATATAGAGGAAATAGAACGACTAAGATAAATGCGGAGCATTTTGAGGCTTTCGAATCGCCAAACTATCCAGATTTGGTTCAAAGTGGGTTGCATTTAGTGGTTAATAACGAAGCGCTTTACAAGCCAAACCGCAGAAAAAAGCTTAAAGTTCATAAAACGATGGAGAGCAATATACTGTTGGTTAAGATTTTTCCAGGTATAGATGAATCAACTATTAAGTATTTATTCGATTATCCTGAAATGAAAGGTTTGGTTTTAGAAACCTACGGTGCAGGTAATGTAACTACTGAAGAATGGTTTATCAATTCGCTCAAAAATGTCATAAAAAGAAGGATTCCAGTAATAAACGTAACCCAATGCACTGGTGGGAGTGTAAACATGGGGCTTTACGAAACTAGTACAGAGCTTAAAAAAATGGGGGTAATTAGCGCAAAGGATAGCACTACAGAGGCTGCATTGGCTAAATTAATGTACTTATTGGGTGAAAATGTATCTCCAAATAGCTTTAAAACTATATTCGAAACCTCATTAAGAGGAGAAATGCAGTAAATTAATCTGTTATTTTTTTTTATGGCGTTGATTTTTTTTTGATATTTGGCACTCGTTAAGCGGAAGCACCTTTTTTGTAACTAATTAGTAGGTGTTCGATTCGAATATTTGAAATAAATTTTTGCTTCAGAATTGTTCTGAGCTAAAAAAACATTTTTTAGAGAGGTGGCCGAGTGGTCGAAGGCGCACGCCTGGAAAGTGTGTATACGCCAAAAGCGTATCGAGGGTTCGAATCCCTTCCTCTCTGCGAGTATATTTTTGCATTATTAAGGTAATGAAAGAGCGTGCTCTAGCAACTAAATAAAGTAGAAATAAACACAATAGTAGCAACGATAGACTTGATTATGACAATCAATAGATTTGAATCAAGAAAAATTGATACTATATATAAGTGTAAAAGTTCATTAAAATTTAAAAAGGAAGCTGATATTAACCTATTTAGGGTGGATTGGAAATTCCTTTTTAGTACATATTAATATTCTTGTAGATTAACTAAATTATTTTATATCTTTAAACCTTTAACTAAAAACAAACTTTAAGTCGATAGCAATGAAAAAATTATTTTCTATTATGGCGCTCGCCGCAATGGTATTTGTAGGCACGTTAAACGCAAACGCTTCAACAGCGCAAACATTACCAACAAGCTCACAAGCTTTGGTAGCAGCAGCAACAGTATCTTTTATTCAGGATGAAACGGCTTCTGCCGATGTTGCTGATAAAGGATTCCATCAAGAATTAAAAGAACGTTTCGTAGAGGGTGGTCCTGGATTTATGGGGGTTGTACTTCTATGTTTAATTCTAGGATTGGCAATTGCTATTGAAAGAATTATCTACCTTAACCTTTCAACAACCAACACGCAAAAATTAGCTCAGGAAGTTCAAGACGCACTAAACAGTGGTGGTATAGACGCTGCTAAAGAAGTGTGCAGAAACACAAAAGGTCCTGTTGCATCAATTTACTATCAAGGTCTTGATAGAGCCGACGAAGGTATTGACTTAGCTGAGAAAGCTGTAGTTGCTTACGGAGGTGTTCAAATGGGACAACTTGAGAAAAACGTATCATGGATCTCTCTATTTATCGCTATTGCACCGATGCTTGGTTTCATGGGTACTGTAATAGGTATGATTACTGCGTTTGATAAAATTCAAGCAGCTGGTGACATGAACCCTTCTCTTGTAGCTGGTGGTATTAAAGTTGCACTTTTAACAACTGTATTTGGTTTGATCGTTGCGATTATCCTTCAGATTTTTTACAACTACATTATCGCTAAAATCGATAGTATTGTAAACAGCATGGAAGATGCTTCTATCACTTTAATCGATATGTTGTTCGATTACAACTCAAAAAAATAAATTTAAACAAACCACAAGATGGCATTACATAAAATATTAAAAATTGTAGCATTGCTTTTAAGCGTTGCGGGAATTATTTTTCTTGCAATGATCATCTCAAAAGGTGATACTGCAGTCGCTGAAACTGGCGCAGGAGTAGATGGCTTCTTGTATGTGGCCTATATCACTTTCGCTTTAATCTTAGTATTTGTTCTCTTCTTCGTTCTTAAAGGTATTTTTGCCGGAGATGTAAAGAAAACATTACTATCAGTAGGAGCATTCTTACTTATTGTAGTAATCTCTTATGTTTTAGCTGAAGGCACTCCAATGGCAATGCGTGAAGGCGATATGCTTTCTGCAAGTGGCTCAAAATGGGTGGGTACAGGTTTATATACCTTCTACATCTTAGGAGTTTTAGCTATTGCAGCAATGGTATTTAGCGGAATCAAAAAACTAGCAAAATAATGGCAAGAAGAGCAACACCGGAAGTAAATGCTGGGTCGATGGCAGACATCGCCTTCCTATTGCTTATCTTTTTCTTGGTAACTACTACCATCGAGAAGGATAGTGGGATTGGAAGACAGTTGCCGCCTAAAGAACCGCCAACGGACGAACAAGTAAAGATTAAAGAAAAGAACCTCTTTATCGTTAACGTTAACCGAGAGGATCAATTGCTAGTTGAAGAGAAACTAATGGATCTTAAAGACTTGCGTCAAGCGGCAATTGATTTCTTAGATAATGGTGGAGCACCTGCTGGAAGTCCAGAATACTGCGACTATTGTAAAGGAAGTCGTAATCCTGAATCTTCAGATAACCCTGATAAAGCAGTAATATCTGTTCAGAACGATAGGCTTACTTCTTATAAAATGTATATCGCTGTTCAAAATGAATTGGTAGCAGCATACAACTATTTAAGAGATCGGGAATCACAAAGGCTTTATGGCTGGAAGTTTACCGAAATGACCAAAGATCTAGATGAAGGAAAGATTAAAGGTGAAGTAGCAAAAGAACAGTTGCAAGAAAAATTGCAAACAATTCAAAAGCTATTCCCTCAAAAGCTGTCAGAAGCTGAACCTAAAAAATCTGGATCATAATATTACAACTATGTCAAAGTTTAGAAAGAAAAAAAGTAATGAATTACCGCCTGTAAGTACAGCATCTTTACCGGATATTGTATTTATGCTTCTATTCTTCTTTATGGTAGTAACTGTACTGCGTGATGATAATTTATTGGTTCAAAATAAATTACCTAAAGCAGACCAAGTTGAGAAATTAAAGAAAGATAGATCGGTGTATATTTATGCTGGAAAACCTTCAGCTCGTTACCAAGAGAGTTTTGGTACTGAAGCGAAAATTCAAATAGGCGATAAGTATACAGATATATCTAACATTAAATTCGCACTTACTGAAGCACGTCAAAAGCTTCGTCCTGAACTTCAGGATAAAGTAATGGTTGCTCTTAAAGTAGATGAGGAAACTAATACAGGAATGGTAACAGACATTAAGCAGGAATTGCGTGATCTTAATATGCTTAAAATTATCTATATCACTACTCCAGGTAATGAATTAGATTAAGCATAACAACAATTATAAATAAAAACGTCTCATAATAATGAGGCGTTTTTTTGTTTCCAAGATTCTGAAAATACGTTTATCTTTATCGATATGAATAAAGTACTCACATTCCTTTTTATTCTTACTGGTATTGCTGCCTTGGCGCAAGATACATTGCCACGTCCGGTAGTAGATTCACTTTATAGAGAGGATCAATTCTACTTGGGGGTTACTTACAATGTACCGTTAAATCTTCCTTCAGGGGTATCTACAAGAGGATTGACAGGTGGAATTCATTTTGGGTTTCTAAGAGATATGCCCATCAATAAGCAACGTAATATTTCAATAGCCGTGGGACTTGGTATCGCATTGGATCAATACGGCCAAAATTTATTTATTGGTGAATCGCTAAAAGATGAAACTATATTTAAGGTTTTAGATAAGGATGTAGACTATTCACGAAATCGCTTTAATACGAGTATAATTGAGGTTCCTATTGAATTTAGATGGCGAACATCTACACTAGAAAAATATGCTTTTTGGCGTGTTTATCCCGGATTTAGAGTTGGATATGCCTTTTGGTATAAATCTACGTTTAAACAGTCTGGAAATAACGTTAATCAAACCAAGATACCTGAATTTAACCCGTTGAGATTAACGGCTACCCTTAGCGCTGGATTTAGTAATTTCAACCTCTTTGCGGCCTATGGTATTAATCCTTTCTTCGATAATGCTAAGACTGTTGATGGTGAGCCTTTTGAATTCCGATCTCTTAAATTGGGAATTGTATTTTTTATACTATAACCAAAAGTTGAATAGTATAAGTTGAGGTAAGGCTCCAATAAAAAGTCCAAGCATTAATTCGCGATAATCGTGAGCATTAGCATTTAAGCGAGAAGAAGCAACCCAGCCATTTACAAATAGAAAAAAGCTAATTGAAACTAATAAGTTTATTTTAAAATGTGCGCTAATTCCTACGAGAAACATTAGAATACCCGCTACTCCCATTTGGTGTAAGCTTATTTTTACTTTAAAAAACACCATTATAAGAGCACTAAAAGTAGAAAACAGGATGCCCACTATAAAGTAATACAATTCTGGGTCGTCGTAAATGTCAAAAACCATTTTAATGATTAGTAGCAAGAGGATGCACTGAATCATCAACGGGAACTTTCGCTCTTTTACGTTTCTTAAATAAATAGTTTCAACTGCTCCTAAGTTTTTCAATAAGAAAAATACTACTAAGGGAATCAAAACAGTAATAATTGCTATGGCTAAAAGCTCTGCTCGAACAATTTCTGCATCTACATACCTAGGGGTAACACTGTAATACAATATAACACCCAATAGCGTCATCAAAAGAGGGTGGAAGATATACGAGGCACTTTTAAGAAATAAATTCATCAGATTTCTTTTCGAAGTCTTGCTACTGGCAGGTCTAATTGCTCGCGATATTTAGCAATAGTACGACGTGCAATTGGATAGCCCTTTTCCAATAAGATTTTCGCAAGCTTATCATCTGTAAGTGGTTTGCGCTTATCTTCTTCAGAAATAGTTATTTCAAGTATTTTTTTAATCTCTCTTGTGGAAACATCTTCACCTTGGTCATTCTTCATCGATTCGCTGAAAAACTCCTTAATCAACTTTGTTCCGTAAGGGGTGTCAACATACTTACTATTAGCAACTCGTGACACAGTGGATACGTCCATATTAATCTTATCGGCAATATCTTTTAATATCATCGGCTTTAGCTTTCGTTCGTCACCGCTTAAGAAATACTCTTCTTGATGATGCATAATTGCATTCATAGTAATGTAAAGAGTTTGCTGACGTTGTTTAATAGCGTCTATAAACCATTTTGCGGCGTCTAGCTTTTGCTTAATGAACATAACGGCATCTTTCTGTGCCTTCGATTTTTCAGTGGCCTCCTTGTAGCCTTTAAGCATATTTTTATAATCGTGGCTAACGTGAAGTTCGGGTGCGTTTCTTCCGTTTAAGGTTAAATCTAGCTCTCCATCCACAATTCTTATGGTAAAATCGGGAACTACGTGTTCAACTATTCTATTGTTACCAGAATAAGTTCCTCCTGGTTTTGGGTTTAGCGCTTCAATTTCGTGAATTGCTTCACGGAGTTGGTCTTCAGTAATATTTAATTTCTGAATTAATTTCTTATAATGCTTTTTACTGAATTGGTCGAAAGAGTCGTCAAGAATATCAATTGCCAATGCAATAGATGGGGTTTGCTCTTTTCGTTCTAACTGAATCAACAAACACTCCTGTAGGTCACGAGCGGCAACACCTGCTGGGTCTAATTCTTGAACTACTTTCAGTACTTTTTCTACTTTATCTTCGGTAGTGTATATATTTTGAGTAAAAGCAAGGTCATCTACTATGTCCTGTAATTCTCGACGGATGTAACCACTTTCATCAACACTACCAACCAGGAAAATTGCTATTTCCTTTTCTTCTTCATTTAATCTATAGGTGTTTAACTGCGCCATTAGGTGCTGCGTAAATGAGGTTCCTGCCGCATAAGGCATTTGTTTCTCCTCATCGTCTGCGCTGTAATTGTTTGCAGAAAGCTTATAGCTTGGCACTTCGTCATCACTAAGATAATCGTCAACGTTTATATCGGTTTCGATTACTTCGTTGCCTTCGTCGTATTCCTCGTTGCTGAATTCGTCATCAAACTCATCGCTTTCCTCTTTGCCACCTTCAAGAGCTGGGTTTTCTTCCAATTCCTGCGCAATTCGTTGTTCGAATGCTTGCGTAGGTAATTGAATCATCTTCATCAACTGTATTTGTTGAGGAGATAATTTTTGGGATAGTTTAAAATTTAATTGTTGCTTTAACATGGTTATAAAATACTACATCATAAAGTTAAAAAAAACTAGCTACTAAAATAATTAAGTAGCTAGTTTTAATACAATCTTATGTTATTATAATTAGAATTCTGCGTTACCTGGAGTTCTTGGGTAAGGAATTACATCGCGAATGTTCCCCATTCCCGTTGTAAACTGTACCAAACGCTCAAATCCAAGCCCGAAACCACTGTGAACAGCAGTTCCAAATTTACGAAGATCTAAGTACCAATATAGTTCTTTTTCGTCAATGTCCATTGCGGCCATTTTCTCTTTCAATACGTCAAAACGTTCTTCACGCTGAGACCCACCAACAATTTCTCCAATTCCTGGGAAAAGTACATCCATCGCGCGAACCGTTTTTCCATCGTCGTTCAAACGCATATAGAAAGCTTTAATTTTTGCAGGATAATCAAAAAGAATCACTGGGCATTTAAAGTGTTTTTCAACTAAGAAACGCTCGTGCTCACTCTGTAAATCTGCACCCCATTCTTCAATTAAATATTTGAATTTCTTCTTCTTATTTGGAGTAGAGTTTTTAAGAATATCTATCGCTTCGGTATAACTTACACGTTTAAAATTGTTGTCTAAAATAAAGTGAAGCTTTTCGCGAAGTTTCATTTCGCTACGTTCGTTTTGAGGTTTGTTCTTTTCCTCTTCCAACAATCTGTTTTCTAAGAATTCAAGATCGTCAGCACAATTATCTAAAGCGTATTTTACAACATATTTAATAAAGTCTTCAGCTAAATCCATATTCGCATCCAAATCGTTGAATGCAACCTCTGGCTCTATCATCCAGAACTCAGCTAAGTGGCGGCTAGTATTCGAATTTTCTGCACGGAATGTTGGTCCAAAAGTATAAACTTTACCAAGTGCCATTGCGTAAGTTTCAGCTTCTAATTGTCCACTAACAGTAAGATTTGTTTCTTTTTCGAAGAAATCTTGCTTGTAATCTATATTTCCATTTTCATCAAGTGGTGGATTTTTAGGGTCTAAAGCCGATACGCGGAACATTTCACCTGCACCTTCAGCATCACTACCTGTGATAATAGGTGAGTGCATATAGTTAAATCCGTTTTTCTGAAAATATTCGTGTACTGCAAATGCAAGTTTTGAACGTGTACGCATTACGGCACCGAAAGTATTGGTTCTAATACGTAAATGTGCTTGCTCGCGTAAAGTTTCTAATGTATGTCTTTTTGGTGAAAGGATAGTAAGTTTTACATCTTCAGGTTTTGCTTCACCTAAAACAGTAAGTTTTGATACTTGAACTTCTACTTTCTGACCTTTCCCTTGACTTTCTACAAGTGTTCCTACAACTTTAATTGCTGCACCAACAGTCACCTTTTTTAGAACTTCATCTTCAAAATTTTCAAAATCCACTACGCATTGAAGCGTATTAATTGTTGATCCGTCATTTAGCGCTATAAATCTGTTACTTCTAAATGAGCGAACCCAACCTTTTACAGTTACTTCAATGTGGGTTTTTTCGCTATTCAGCAATTCATCAATAGTTTTGTGTCGCATGGTCATATTTTAAGTGGAACAAAGATACTTTTAAATAAAATTCCATAAAAGTAAAAGCACCAAATTCCAAATTGATAAGGTTTTGTTTAATGTGTAATTGAATTTGCTATTTTAATTTTTCATCATTTTCTTCATCCTCTCCATCAGATAAAATTTCAATAGCAGGCTTTTTCATTGTTTGCTTATTTGCAATGCTCTTTTCAAGTGAAAGCAACAGCGTAGGCAGCAATAATAAGTTGGATAACATAGCAAAAAGAAGCGTAATTGAAACTAATGCTCCTAATGCTACTGTACCTCCAAAACTAGATATTGTAAACACTGAGAACCCAAAAAACAATACTATAGATGTGTAAAACATACTTACTGTAGTTTCGCGCAGTGCGCCATATACCGATTTCTTGATTTTCCAATTATTTGCAATTAGCTCTTGCCTGTATTTTGCCAAGAAGTGAATAGTATCATCTACCGAAATCCCGAATGCAATACTAAACACCAAAATAGTAGATGGTTTTATAGGAACCCCAACAAACCCCATTACACCTGCGGTTATTATTAGCGGGAGTAGGTTAGGGATTAACGAAACAATAATCATTTTAAAGCTTCGGAACATCCAGGCCATAAATAATGCAATTAAGAAAATTGCAAGTGAAAGGGAAAGGATAAGGTTATTTACTAAAAAGTGAGTTCCCTTTTGAAATACCAATGCTTTTCCAGTAACGGTAACGTTATATCTTTCTTCTGGAAAAATTTTGGCGATTTCAGCATTTAGATCTTCTTCTATACGGTCGAATCTATCCGGTTCCGTATCCTTCATAAAAGTTGTGATACGCGCAAACTGCCCTGTACTATCTACATAGCTGCTAAGCATATTTGTATCGGTATTACTGCTTTTTGCGTGCGAAAGAATAAAACTTCTTTCTTGACTATTAGGAAGTTGATAGTAATTAGGGTTTCCGTTGTAGTAGGCTTGCTTAGAATATTTTACTAGTTCTACTACCGAAATTGGTTTAGCAAATTCTGGAATTTCCTTAATATGTTCTTGTAGCCTGTCAATTCGTTTTAAGGTAGCAAGGTTCATCACTCCCTTTTTCTTTTTGGTGTCTACCATTATCTCTAATGGCATAATACCTTCGTATTCTTTCTCAAAAAAGCGGATATCGTCAAAGAAGCCAGTGTTTTTAGGCATATCTTCAATTAAACTACCAGAAATCTTGATGTTATAAATTCCAATAATACTTGCGCAAAGAAGTAGCAGTGCCGTAATGGAAATGGTAATGCGTTGTTCTTTTACCATGCGCTCAATCCAATTCACAAAACTGTTTATCCACGTTTTGTTCAAGTGTTTTAGGTGCTTGTATTTAGGCACCGCCATATAGCTGTATATAATTGGAATAATGAATAAACTCAATAAAAAGATAGCCACTATATTGATAGAAGCTACAATACCAAATTCTCTAAGCAATTCACTATTTACCAGAATAAAAGTAGCAAAACCTGAAGCAGTTGTGAGGTTCGTCATTAAAGTTGCATTCCCCACTTTAGCAATAACGCGTTGTAACGATTTTGCTTGATTTCCGTGAAGTTTTATTTCCTGCTGGTATTTATTGATTAGGAAAATACAGTTTGGAATTCCAATTACGATAATCAATGGAGGAATTAGCGCTGTAAGAACAGTAATTTCATACTGCAGTAATCCTAAGAATCCAAAGGCCCACATTACTCCGATTATTACGGTAAACATTGAAATAAACGTAGCGCGCCAAGAGCGGAAAAAGAAGAAAAATATCAGGGAAGTTATAAATAGTGCGGCCCCAATAAATAGTCCGATTTCGTCAATAATACTTTGTGAGTTGAGTGTACGGATGTAGGGCATACCAGAGGTATAAACCTTTACACCAGTATCTTCTTCAAACTTTTTAATAAGTGGAATTAAATCGTCAACCACAAAATCTTTTCTCGCTGCGGTATTTACGATGTCCTTTTTCATATAAATAGCCGAGCGAATAGACTGTTTGTCTGGGCTATAAATTAAACCGTCATAAAATGGAAGCTTGTTAAAGAGCTCGTCTTCATACCCTGCTAAATTTTCACTGGTAAAGATTGAGTCTTTTATAAAGGGTACGAGCTCAAAACCTGTGGTATCGGTTCTCTTTTGAAGTTTTTGAAGGTTGCCTACCGAAAGTGTGAGTTCTACCTCATTAAACTTCCCGATGTCTTCAGAAAGTTTATTCCACGCTTTAAATTTTTCAGGTGTGAAAATAGACGAATCTTTCACGCCCATCACGATAAGGTTTCCTTCTTCGCCAAAATGCGAAAGGAATTTATTGTACTCAAGATTTATTGGGTGGTCATCTGGCAGTAGATTGGCTTCGGTATACGTAAAGCGCATGTTTTTCCACTGAAGTGCAAGAAGTACTGTAATTGCGGCAATTACAATTAAAATCCATGTTCGGTTGCGCAAGATAAATCGTGCAACCCAACTCCAAAATCCGATGCTAAAAAGTTTGTTCAAAGCAATTTTTTAAAGATTCCGCAAAGGTAAGGATTCCCTATAAGTAGGCGATTTATTTTTAAGGGTATTTTGGAGTATCTTAATGCGTTAAAAGAATTGTTTTAGAATTTGTTTAGATTTACGATTATAAGAGAATAAGGTAGTAGACTACATGTATTTTTCTATTACCGAACCTAAAATATTAAAAGTGTTATTGAAGAATGGTGCAGAATGGACTTATAAAACCTCTTCCATTTACGACCCTCAATTTAGGAAAGCTCTCAATGTAATAGGTGGAAAACTATGTTAAAGCTCTATTTTTCAGCTAACGAGATTTATTACTAAACCTTCAAATTAAAAGTAAATTTAAAAGATACGTTATCTTCAAAATTTGGCAAGCTATAATAGCCATATCTATAGGCAAAGCTAAGTCCGAATCCAAGTGCAATTTTATTCAGTTCTAATCCTGCTTCGTTATACGGATGGTCTAAAGTGTTGAAAGGAATACCGAAATGACGGTCTGTATCCTTCATATCTCCAATAGCGTGACGAGAGATTAACACCAATTCTGGATTCCATTTTTCAGCTAATCTAAACCTCCTAAAGGTATGCTTCATTTGAAGCATTGCTAATTTATCTGAGTAAAATTCTCCAAAATACATCGTTTCAAAACTCTGTACACCTGCTACAGAAAAACGTTTTATAAGTGTTTCTTTAATAGGTTGGTTTGGAAAAGCGTGAAATAAATGCGTTAAAGGCAAATCTCCCGTTGCAATTTCACTTTGAAGTATGAAACTGGTAGAAGAGAGGTTTTTTCGTTTTATTTCGTAATCGAGTTTAAGTCCAAATTTGGCGTAATTAAAATCACTGCCAGCTACGTCTTTAAATCCTTTTGTAATTTGTGTGCTTACCTTAGGAAGTCTATCAGTTGTCACACTATTTCCGTCGTCGTTTACTATAGTATCTGTCTTCAATTTTATTCGGAAAGATAGAATTGCTTCTGCCAATTTGTATTGGTTATATGTCTTTCCTTCATCTATAAAATAGTAGTCTTCAAAATTGTTTACGTCTGAATGTGCTACGCGGAATTCGGTCAATATACTTGGAGATAATTCACTTTGTATATTGGCTTGCCATTCTTTATAGTCGTAAAACTCAATTACATTTAAAAGTCTTGGTTCAAATAGAGAGTAAAACCTTGCATCGGTTAGAAAGTCATAAGTACCAATTTCTTTAATGTCATCGGTATAGTATAAGCTTATCCAGGTTTTTTTTTCTTTGTTTACTCTTGCACTTCCACCAAGGCTGTATTTAAATTCCTTGTCTTTAAATCCATAGGCAACATAACCGCCAAATCTATACTTTTCAAAAAGCTTGTCATTGGTAAGTCCACCTACACCAAGGCGTAATCCTTCGTGATTGTTGTACTTCACGAGTGTTTTTAAATCGATATCGAAAAAACCAACAGGGAAATATCCAGTAGTAAGGGGATATCCTTTTTCTTTAGAAAAATCTAAAAAAGTTTTTTTAATTCCCGTTACAGAATCGTTATTTGTTTCATTGTTTACTTGCGCAATAGCAGTGACTCCTATTAAAAAGGAGAATAAAAATAAAATCTTACGCATAGGTGTAATAAACTGTTGATTAGTGTCGTAAAAATAAAAAAAAGCGGCACAGGTGCCGCTTTATTGTATATAGTTTAACGAAAAAGGAAATTAAACAGTCATAATTTCTTTTTCTTTTTTCGCTAAAATTTCATCGATCTTTTTGATGTGAGTGTCGGTCATTTCTTGAACATCTTCTTCCAAACTCTTTTTAAGGTCTTCAGAGATATCTAAGTTTTTTAAATCGTTGTTAGCATTTTTTCTGTCGTTACGCACTCCGATTTTTGCTTCTTCAGCAACTGCTTTTGCTTGCTTTGCTAAATCTTTTCTGCGTTCTTCAGTTAATGGTGGTACGTTTATAATTACACTCTCCCCGTTATTCATTGGGTTAAAACCTAGGTTTGCTAAGTGAATACCGCGTTCAATTTCTGGAATTAAGCCTTTTTCCCAAGGTTGAATAGAAATTGTCATTCCATCTGGGGTGTTAACATTTGCAACTTGGCTTAATGGAGTAGGACTACCGTAGTAATCTACCATTACACTTCCTACCATAGAAGGAGAAGCTTTTCCAGCGCGAATGTTTACTAGTTGTTTCTCAAGATGCCTTAGCGCATTTGCCATTGCTTCTTTAGTACCATCAATTATAAAGTCTATTTCGTCTTCCATATCTCGACTTAGTTCGATAACCGAACGTATTTATTATTTATAGTTTCTGTTTTTGAAAATTGAATAGTTCAAAATTAAGAATTTTAAACTCAAAACTCAATATTATTTTATAACACAAAAACCGCTTAAAGTGGCGTTAGCGTTATAAATTTACTTTTGTTCCAATATTTTCACCAGAAACTACTTTAAGTAAGTTTCCTTTGGTATTCATATCGAAAACAATGATTGGTAATTCGTTTTCTTGACTTAAAGTAAATGCAGTAGTGTCCATTACTTTTAATCCTTTTTGAAGCACGTCTTCAAAACTGATAAATTCAAATTTCTCTGCCAGTTTATCTTTTTCTGGATCGCTAGTATAAATACCATCTACGCGAGTTCCTTTTAAGATTACATCAGCTTGAATTTCTATTGCTCTTAAAACTGCAGCCGAATCTGTAGTGAAATATGGGTTTCCAGTACCTCCTCCAAAGATTACAACTCGACCTTTTTCCAAATGTCTAATTGCTTTACGACGAATAAAAGGCTCTGCAACCTCATTGATGTTAATAGCACTTTGTAATCGGGTTGGGATATCTTCATTTTCAAGTGCACTCTGTAATGCTAAGCCATTAATTACAGTGGCTAACATTCCCATATGATCACCTTGAACTCGATCCATTCCGCTGCTAGCGCCTGCCAAGCCTCTAAAGATGTTTCCGCCGCCAATAACTATAGCTACTTGTACGCCTCTATCGGTTATTTGCTTAATTTCTTGAGCGTATTCTTTAAGACGAACTGGGTCTATCCCGTATTGTTGTTCGCCCATCAAGGCTTCCCCTGAAAGTTTTAATAATATTCTCTTGTAGTCCATAGTGTGGGTTTACTGCGGCAAAAATAAAGAAAAATATTGATGCACGATAACTAATTATTAAAAGTAGTTTTTGAAAAAATATAATACCACTTACAAGTTAACTGCTTTTAAATGATGACTTCTTGATTTTTTTTCGATAGGAAGGTAAAGTGGCATACTAATCTTTAAAATCTCACATTATGAAAACATCAGTATTTTATTTTCTATTGAGCGTGTCGTCTATTGTATTTGCTCAAAACAGCACACCGTCTCAGGCTTATTTTAATCCTATTACTATTTCAGAAATAGAGTGTATTCCCGACGCGCATAGGCAGAATATTTTGCAAGAAATTGAAACTAATAAACGAGCAATTCTTGAAGTTAATCCAGAAATATTTCAGAATAGAACAACTACACATCCGCTTTTTGAACTTCCATTTAAAGCAAAGTCAGGATTTAATGATTATGGATATTATTCATTATTCAATCAGGTAGATCACAACATTGCTCCTGGAGGTCAATTATTAGATTATAACTGCGGAGAACGAACTTATGATTGGGCAACTGGAAATCACGCCGGAACAGACTATGTAGTGTGGCCATATCCATGGAAAAAAATGGAAGAAGATGTTATGGAGATAGTTGCCGCTGCTCCTGGAATAATAATTCAGAAAAAGGATGGATATTTTGATAAGAACTGTGTAAATAATGGAAACCCAAATTGGAATGGAGTGATTTTAGAGCACTCCGATGGGTCGCAATCTTGGTATTGGCATTTTAAAGATGGAAGTACAACAACTAAAAATGTTGGTGATGCCGTGGCAAGTGGTGAGTATTTAGGTTTGGCCGGAAGCTCGGGAAGTAGCACAATTCCACATTTACATTTTGAAGTTCACGATGCTGCCGGAGAACTTATAGACCCATACGCCGGACCTTGTAATGACTTAAATTCTGATAGTTGGTGGATTGAGCAACCTGATTATATGGTTCCCGAAATACTTACGCTTTCTACTCATTATTCGGAAATATTAGATGATGACTGTGGAGAAATTGAAGATACTTATGAAGAACTTAATTTCTTACCTGGCGAAACGATTTATTTTAAATTGTTCTATCGAGATATTCAAACAGGCGATATAACAAATATCCAAGTGAAAAAGCCTAACGGGAATATACTTTGGGATTACGATTTTGTCTCGGAATGGCCTAATAATTTTGCTGCTTGGGCCTATTGGATTTGGCCTACAGACAGTAGTTGGGAAGATGGCGTTTATAATGTGACAGTTACGTTTGGAGGAAAGACTTATGAAACTATTTTTGGAATAAATACCAATCTTTCGGTAAATGAATCTGAGATAAAAGAGGTGTTAATATTCCCAAATCCTACATCAGATTTTATTAATGTTCAGAGTGTAGAAGAAATTAGCAGTATCTCGGTTTACGATTTGGCGGGGAGAGAAATTTCTAAACACTTTCCACAGTCGGTTAATACTACCATAGATTTCTCAGGAATTAACACTGGAATTTATTTGGTGAAAGTTGAATCGGCTTATAAGTCGCAAACTTTTAAAATAAGTAAACTATAGGATTGATTTATGCTTTCTGTGTTTATTTAAATAAGAAAAAGTCGCTCCTCCTCAAAAGCGACTTTCCTTTAATACCGAAATATGAAAACACGGTTAGTTAGTTTTCTAATTATAAATTAATTATCCCCACAATTACTTTAATTTATCTCGGTATTGTTTTTTATAAAAATAGCCACGCCCCACCGTGGCTATCTTCATTATCAATTGAAAACTCAATTGAAGCTATGGTTTAAAATACCATTAACTAAACCAATTTATACTATGATTTTAACCATAGCCAAATTTTCTACCTTTTCAATTTGATTCATTACCCGCAACAAAATCTTTATTAAAAGTGCGTTTATGAATAATTACAAATCGAATATAAACTGTAAAAAATAATTAACTTAGATTCTTTAGTGAGTGGGGTGTAATTTTTAGTGAATGAAAAATTAACTTTGAATTAGCTGTTTTAGCTCAGATTTTCGAGAGTTGCTAATAGGAATTTCTATGTTGTTTATAATTACAACATTTTTACACAACGCATCAACTTTTAATAAATTGATTATATATGAACGATGTGTTTTAATAAACTTTTCTTGGTTGAGTTGAGAGGATAAGTACTTGAGCGTTTTAGGGACTAAATACTTACGTGTGGTAGTTATAACATAGCAGTAATTGTCATAGGCTTTCAGGTAGAGAATTTGTGATTGCTTTATTTTATAAAGTTCATTATCTGCTGAAAAAGAAAGAAATTCTTCATCGTGAATGTAGTTATTCCAAGCAATTTCAATATTACTTCGCAATCCATTTTCAGTAAATGGTTTTACAATATACCCCAATGGGCGCGTTTGCTTAACCCTTTTTATAGTATGCGGATCTGTTTGAGACGTTAGGTACAAATACGGTTTGTTAAGCATGTCTAGGTTTTCTGCTAAATCAACACCGTCTTTTTCACCATCGAGTTGAATATCTACTAAAACAAGATCAGGTTTATTACTTTTAATTTCGGTTAATGCTTCTTCAACATTATCGGCTTGACCGCAAACACTATACCCATTTTTCTGCAAAATAGACTCTAAGGTTATTGCGATTATCGGATCGTCTTCAACTATGTATATATTTAATTTACTCAAAATATTTAGCTTAGTTTAATCAAAGTATTTCAAACTTTTTAATTTTTAAAATTACTTCAGTTCCTTTATTTACCGTCGAATTATAATTTAAAGTAGCTTTTAGTTTTTTTGATAATGCCTTCATTAATTTAATTCCGAAAGAGGTTTCTTTAATTTTGCCTTCAAAACCCTGTCCATTATCAATAACCTTTAGCACAAGCTCGTCATCTATTTTTCTGAAATCAATTAAAAGAATGCTTTCCGGTTTAATAGTTTTATAAGCGTGTTTTAAAACATTAACAATTAATTCATTTAAAATTAAACCTATGGGAGTTATTGTTTCAATACTCAATACTATAGGTTCAATATTTAATTTGTAAGGTAAAACTTCACTTTTAAATTGATGTGTTTCAAAAATATCTTTGGTTAATGCTTCCAAATATTCTTTACTGTTAATCCCTACTAATTGGTCTTTGTTGTAAAGTCTTTGATGAATTAACACCATCGACTTCACTCTGTTTTGAGCTTCACGAAGGGCAACTTGTGCTTTTTTATCTTCCATGCTTTCAGACTGAAGATAGAGGAGTGATGATACTATTTGGAAACTATTTTTTACACGGTGATGAGTTTCTTTTAACAGCACGTTTTTCTCGTCAATCGTGGCTTCTAGTAGTTTTTTCTGTTTTGCCAAAGAGCGATTTTTCTTTCTGTTTTTATAAAAGAAAAACCCTAAAAACCCAGCAAATAGAAAACCTATGCCTGAAAGTACACCATAAAGTTGACTTTCTTTTTTACGTGCCGATATTTCAGCATTTTTAAGGGCAGAAGTTTTATTGAATTCAAACTGCATTTCCTGTTGCGTTTGTTTTCTAATGTTTTTCTCATTAAAAATAGTTTCTCTAGCATCGACATATAATTCAAAATTTTCAAGCGATTTGCTTAGGTCGGCAGTGCTTTTATATGCTGTGTATAAACAGTTACATGCTTTGGAAAACACTTGTATTCCATCAGACATAGAAGTCATTGCTTTGGCTTTTTCGCAATCGGCAATTGCTTGCGAATATTCTCCCTGCTTTAAAAATAAGTCGCCTCTATAAGCTAGTGTTTCTGCTAATCGGCCAGACATATTATTACTTTCATAAAAGGCAATCGAAGTGTTTAGATAGGGCAAGGCATCTTCAAAATTGTTCAAGTTTGTGTGCGCAATTCCAATGTTTAAATCTGAATTTACTAGCATTACAGGAGGTGCGTTACCTTTTTCCTTTAATTCTTTTCCTTTGAGAAAAGCTTCTAATGCTTGTTCGTGTTTGTTAGTTTTTAAAAACAAATCACCTTTATTAGTAATGAAAACTCCAGCAGCAATGTATGATTTGTCGTTTAAGGCATCTTTATAACCCTTGTCATAATAAATGGAGGCCTTGTCGTACTCTTCCATTTGATTATAGAAATTAGCAATACTATTGTCTAGGGACAATCGCTCTTTTTTTAATTTTCTAAGATCTAGTTCATTTAGCTTGTTGGTATCTACTTTGTCTAAAAATTCCTGTGCTTTTAAGGTTAGTGCAAGTGCCTGTGGCATATCTCCCTTTATTCTATAAACGCCACCCTCAGTATTGTATAATGAAGACTTTAAGAATGGCAAATCCTCTTCCTCAATTAAGGATTTTGATTTTTCGATATAATAAAGTGATGAATCTAACTTCGAATTGTAGTAATAGTAGTTTCCGTAAAAATAATATGTGGTAGCGAGAAGCTTGGGGGTATTGCTTAAGGTAGAAACTTCTTCCGCTTTTTTGATGAGCTTTTCACTTCCCGCTCCGTAACGTAAATTGCTAATAAAAGTGGTTAATGCTGTTATTTTTTCATCTGCTGAAGATAAGCTTTCAGTGACCTTTAAAAGAGAATCTATAACCGCAGCATTAGTTTCTGGATTTTTTTGGGAAAATCCAGAAAAGCCGATAATTATAGCTAAAAAAAGAAGTGAGGTTCTCAATATTTAGTATTCTGATTCTAAAATACTAAAATAATATTTAACAGCTTTACAGCGCTAAGATTATATAAAAGGATTGGGTACTAAACAATTTTATTGCTTATAATATTATATGGCTTAAAAACATGCCGTTCTTGATAATCGTTAAAATAAAGTGAAGTTTGCGATAAAGGTTTTTCAATCTTGTTACTTTTAAAAATTCTATCTACACTATGCGTTGGTTTATTTTTATTTCAGTTTATATTCTCGTTGATATTTATGCCTTTCAGGCTGTGAAAACACTTACTAGAAATCCCTTTGTTTACGGTATTTATGTTTTGCTTTCCCTAGCTGTTTTGGGAGCTTTAATTTATGAGCTGTCGGCAATGGGAGCTGGAAAGAACATGGGGATAAGCACTATGTATGTATTTGGAGCTTTCCTTGCGCTATTTGTTCCGAAATTACTAGTCGTTATTTTTATGTTTGCTGAAGATATAGGTAGGTTTTTTGTGGGTACTTATATGAAAGTAGCAGGAAGCAGTGAAACACCATTTATGGCTTCGAGAAGAAAGTTTGTAAGTACACTTGCCTTGGGAATTGCTGCTATTCCATTTGCCTCTTTAATTTATGGAATGATTCAAGGGAGGTACAATTACAAAGTTTTAAAATACGCATTAGAATTTGATGACTTGCCTGATGAGTTTGATGGGTTTACACTTACACAAATTAGCGATGTTCACATCGGTAGTTTTAGCAATAGAAACAAGGTTGAATACGCCGTTAATCTTATCAACGAACAGCAAAGTGATATGATTGTTTTTACAGGGGATTTGGTAAATAATCTCGCTGAAGAAATGGACGATTGGAAAGGGTTGTTTAGTACATTAAAAGCACCACAAGGTGTTTTCTCGGTTTTAGGAAATCACGATTATGGCGATTATGTAAAGTGGAATAGTGTTTCAGAAAAAGTAGAAAACCTTAACAGGCTAAAATCAATCCAAAGAGAAATGGGTTGGGATTTGCTTTTGAATGAGAACCGATTTATTACTAAAAACGGTCAGAAAATAGCTTTGGTAGGAGTTGAAAATTGGGGGGAAAACGGTTTTAAGAAAGCAGGGGATCTCGACAAAGCTTGTGAAGGAATTTCAAAAGAAGATTTCAAAATACTTTTAAGTCACGATCCCTCACATTGGCAATCTGAAGTAAAAAAAGACCCACGAAACTTTCACCTTACCCTCAGCGGTCATACCCACGGGATGCAGTTTGGTATTGATATTCCTGGAGTTTTTAAATGGAGCCCAATAAAGTACAGGTATGAAAATTGGGCAGGAATTTACCAAGAGTTTGGAAGATATATAAACGTAAATCGAGGTTTTGGATTTCTAGGTTATCCAGGAAGAGTAGGGATGTGGCCGGAGATAACTGTGATTAAACTTAAAAAAAGTCTAACTCAAACTAAAAGCAGTGAAAATTTAAGAGAAGCCTAACTAATTAATTGTTACCTTGTAAGGTGGTTAAGTGAAAACACACCAAACTATTCCTAAGCATACATTATAGGTGCTACGTAACATTAGGAAGTTATTTTATTATATTTGTAATACATTGTTCAACTAATACATTAGATGAATGTCGAAATTCGGAGAATTAATTGAAAGCCGCACTCCAGTGCTACTAAACTTTTATGCAGAATGGGATGAAACTTCTAAAAAGATGCATCCAGTATTGCGTGAAGTAGCCACTGCTCTAGGAGAAAATGCTCGCGTTATAAAAATAGATGTAGAAAAAAACAAGGAACTTTCTGATGCTTTACGCGTTAAAAACCTTCCTACATTTATGATTTATAAAGATGCAGAGATGAAATGGCGACAAGGAGGAGAACAAGATGCCGATACTCTTATCGGACTTATTAAAGAATATATTTAGTTGCTAAAGATTAGTTTTTAGTAACTATATATTTTAAAGTGAGGCACACTTCCAGCCTTTTTCAGAGATATAACTCAATACTTTAGGTAAAGTATACCTGAGATTTTTCTCGGCTTTTAAACTGTCGTGAAATACCACAACACTTCCAGGCTTTATGTTTTTTAGTACATTTTGAAGACACTTTTCTTTTGAAATGGAAGCGTCGTAATCAAAACTTATGATATCCCACATTACAATTTTATACCCTTTTTTCTGAAGTATATTAGCTTGTTTTGAAGTTATTCTCCCATAAGGAGGTCTAAATAACTTTGAACCATATGACTTCTGATCCATGCCATTAACTTGTAATATGGTATCGATTATTTTCTTAGAAGCTTTCTCGGTATTTTCAATATAATTTGAAGTTTTTGTCTTCCATCCGTTTAAATGGTTGTAGGTGTGATTCCCTACTGTATGACCTTCAGAAATTACACTTTTAAAAATCTCAGGATGCTTTTGAATGTTGTTACCAATACAAAAGAAGGTTGCTTTGGCTTGGTGTTTCTTTAGTTCGTTTAACACCCAAGGCGTCACTTCAGGAATAGGGCCGTCGTCAAAAGTGAGGTAAACTGAATTTTTAGCACGCGAAAATGCCCAAATCCGTTCAGGGTATAACCGCTGAATAAACCTGGGCATTTTTACGATTTTAAATTTCAAATTTTAAAGTTGAATAAGCTTAAACAATGTTATAAATGCTATTCTTAATTTTAAAGTCTGTTCTTGTTGAAGGTGTCCTCTCAACAAATCAAATATTTAAATTTAGTTTATCGGCAATTCCTCTTCAACAGCTTCAGAAGGTTGCAGCTGCATATTTTCTAATATACTAGAATCTAATTCCACTTCAAGAGTTTCTTTAGCTTCCATTTCTCGATCTAAGTCAATCGCTTCATCTGGAGTATAGAAATGACGGAACATCTTTAAGTAATCGTTGAATTTCTTTGCTTCAGACTTGGCAAACTCTTCATCGTCGTAAATAATTACAAACTGAATTAAACTTCTGTAGCGCTCCATATCACTTATGATATCGGAAGCAATATTGCGTTGTCTATTAAACTTAAGACCGTTGTAGTAAATAAGATGTTCTTGGTAAATCTTAGTAACATCATTATATACTTGACGAGCTTTTTCTTTTTTACCTAATTCGTAATATCCTATAACAAAAGGCTCTAGTAGCGAGTAGTATTCAAAATACTTCACTGGCATTTTTTCCATTCCAAGATCTAGTACTTTTTCAGCTTTTTCTTCTTTACCTTCATTAATTAAGGTTTCTGCAAGACGCGCTAAATTACTTCGGTAGGTAATACCATTTCTACGTGTTTCAGTATCGTGGTAGATATCCGGGCTACCGCTATTACCCCAATCCCAAGACATAACGATGTCGTACATCTTATCGCTGTCTATACGACCCATTTCATAAGGGTTACGGTTGTTCATTGGTGTTTTAATTGGTACTAATTTGTAAACTACACCTTCAAGTTGTAGGTATTCTTTCATCCAGATATAATCGTCGTCACCAAAGCTTCCGCCACTAAAGTAGATTGGACGCTCCCAATTGTTGTTTGCGATTATATCCAACATCATCATACGGTTTTTGTAGATAACGTCACCTTTTACATTAATATCGATATAAGGAACAATTTTATCGGCGTCTTTAGCGTCAACAATTCCATTTCTTAAAACTGCTTCCTTATCTACAGGAATGCGAATTACTTTTGAAGGGAATGTATGTACTTGTTGACCATTTTGTAATTGCATTTGCGTGGCAGGACTGTCGCTAGCAACAAAATTCATCCAAGTTTTAATGTCAATAGTATCTTGATTTGTTCTTTGGTGAATAAGGAAATCGCGAGTACCAAAACGATATTTATCGTGTGTTAGTTGAGACGGAATAGGATCGCTCGTAAACGCTTTTTTCTTCATATCGTCTATATACCAATCCGTTTGGAATAAACTTGTGTTTACAACACGCACATCTTGACGATAACCTTCCACATTCTGAATATACCACAAGGCAAAAGTGTCGTTATCTCCAATAGTAAATACAATTCCATTTTCATCGCAGGAATCTAAATACATTTTCCCCATTGCTTGGGCAGTATAGCGGTTGCTACGATCGTGATCGTCCCAGTTTTGTGATGCCAATAATATAGGCGCCGCCAAAGCAGTAGCAATCATTACCACCGGAAGTGCAATTTTAGGTTTTATATATTCCTTTGCAAGATCGAAAAGGGCATAGGCGCCATAACCAATCCACATTGCAAACACATAAAAACTACCCACTAAAGCATAATCTCTTTCACGAGGTTCAAAAGGTCGCTCGTTGAGGTAAACTTTTAGGGCAAGTCCGGTAAATAGGAAGAACACTAATAATACCCAAAAGCTCTTTTGGTCGTTTTTAAAGTGAAAAACTAAACCTATAATTCCTAAAATAAGCGGAAGGAAAAAGTAAGTATTTCGTGCTTTATTGTTTTTTATATCGCTTGGCAAGTTGTCTTGGCTTCCTAAGCGGAGTTCGTCTATAAACTTAATTCCACTCAGCCAATTCCCGTGTAGATCGGTGTACTGACCTTGGATGTCGTCTTGTCTACCTGTGAAATTCCACATAAAATAGCGCCAATACATATATCCAAATTGATATTCGAACATAAACTTCATATTCTGAAGAAAGGTAGGCCTCTTAATATCTAGGAACTGTCCGAAATTCTTTAGGAACTTATCGAAGTCCTTGGTGTCAACCAAACCTTGAGCGTGAGCTTGTTTAAATTTATTTACTTCATCAATCAATCTTGGCTCGTTAAGATATTCAGCTTTAACCGAAAAATCTAATCCGCCAGTAAACTCCATATAGTTAGAGCTGTGCTCTGTACTCCACATACGTGGTAAAAAGCCTTTTTGAGCGTCATCTGTGTTTTGACTTGCGTTTTTGTAGTTGTTTACAATAACGTATTTCCCAGTAGCTTCATCTTTTTCGTAGTTTGGCTTATCGTCTTTGTACGGATTTTCTTCATCTAGACCTACATAGCTTTCTGTGAAGTGTGGTCCATAAAACAAATGTGTTTCTGGGTATTGTTCTCTGTTGTAATACGCTAAAAGTTCACGGGCGTTGTTTGGGTTGTTCTCGTTAATTACTGTTCCTGCATTAGCACGGATTGGAAGCATTAACCAGCTACTAAATCCAATAAAGATAAAAAGCACACAAAGCAGAATTGTATTAAGTTGTACAAAACCTTTTTTACGTGTTAATCGCAAGGTGTAGATAAACACAACAACGAAAAGTAAAGCAGCTATAATGGTTCCTGAGTTAAAAGGAAGGCCTACGCTGTTTACAAAAAATACTTCGGAAGCACTAAAGAATTTCATCGACATTGGTAGCAATAGCTTGAAGATAAAGAGTAGGATGGCTACAGTAACTACGTTTGCAATGATAAAATTCTTGATTGTAACTGTTTTGTAATGCTTAAAGAAGTATAAGAAACCTATAGCAGGAATGGTAAGTAGCGCCATAAAGTGCACTCCAAATGAAAGTCCGATAATAAAGGCAATAAGAATTACCCATCGATTCCCTCTTGGTTCAAGCATTTCGCGTTCCCAACGAAGTGCGGTGTAAAATAAAACCGACATTAGAAAAGCCGCGCTTGCATATACTTCGGCTTCTACTGCGTTAAACCAGAAGCTATCTGTAAAAGCAAAGGCTAAAGCACCAACAGCAGCACTTCCTAAGATTGCTAAAGCGCTAGTTTTTTCTATTTCTTGTTTTTTAGAAATTAGATTGGTCATCAATATTGTAAGCGACCAAAACATAAATAATATGGTAAATGCACTTGAGAATACCGACATTAGGTTAATGGTAAGTGCGATATATGTGGCATCTGGTGCGAATATTGAGAAAAATGCCCCAAGCAATTGGTATAATGGAGCTCCTGGAGGGTGACCTACCTCAAGGTTACTTGAAGTGGTAATATATTCGCCAGCATCCCAAAAGCTTGCTGTAGGTTCTACCGTAAGCCAGTAAGTAGTAAGCGCTATAGCAAAAACAATCCAACCTGTGATATTGTTCCATTTTTTAAAGTTGAAAGAACCCATAAGTACATTTAAAGTTTTGATGGCACGAATTTACTAATAATATATATAGCTTACATAGGTAAATAGGGTAACGTTCAACTTGCTATGTTATTTTTTTTAAGGGTAAAAGTTGAAATTAAAAAAAGAAGATAAAATTTTTTTCAAAAAAGTTTGTACAAGCCAAAATATGTATTAAATTTGCAACCTCATTATGGAAATGGCCCATGGTGTAACTGGCAACACGTCTGGTTTTGGTCCAGAAGAGTCTAGGTTCGAGCCCTAGTGGGCCAACAAAAAAAAATCCCGATCTAAATTTAGGTCGGGATTTTTTATTTATGTAGTTTTTTATCTTGATTTTTAAGCTGTTGGCTTACGTAAATGTGAATGGTTTAAACAAAATGCTAAAGACATTTTATGTTTATGGCGTTTCCCTTTGCGGTATACCGATTTAATAAAGGGTCGGGGTTTTTCTTTTTATGGTTGGGTGATAGTTGTCTTGTTTAGTGGGATAGTTGCAGGGTTGATGTTAAGTTGTATTTATTGCAATAATTTTATTGGCATCACTTTATGTTAAAGTAAACATCCTTTTCTATTATATTAACAGATTGTTTATGTCAATTGTCCTTCTGTCTGTATTGGTCTTTTGTTTGTGTCAATTGGAAGTATCTTAGAGAAATTAAAATCTTTCCCATTTCAGTGTGTTTCTTAGATGATTTTATATTTTCGCGAAAAAAATAAAATTATGAAAAAGAACTATTTTGCCCTTATTTGTTTATCCTTTTTTTCTATTTGCGGGTTTAACACCTACGCTCAAGAAAGTAACTCTCTTTTGTATTCGCAAGAAATAAATTCTCAAATGGGCTCTGGATCATCTGTTGCATCGATAGATGGAGAAGGGTATTACTCTGGTGAGGATGTTGTACTTGATTCGGATGCTAATATTTCGAGCATCACGTTTCCTGGATATCAGTTCGCGAACAATTTAGAAAATACCTACACTGGAGCAGTGCTGTATATTTATGAAAATAATGAAGGTATCCCTAACGGCATTCCAGAGAAATCAGGAACGCCTTATTATTCATTAGATCTAGATAAAACAAATCCATTATTAGCTATGACATCAGGAGGTGATTATCTCTATGAGTTTAGTGTTGAAACTCCTGATTTATTCTTGGAAGGGGGTAAAACGTATTGGATGGTATTTGCGGTAAAAATTGATTTTGCTGAAAAGTTAGATCACCCTGAAATGTGGAATTGGTTTAACAGTACAACATTTCACTTTAACGATGCTATGAATATAGATCCAGATGACTTTTTTGGTTCTGGCTTAACTTATTGGTTGTCAATTTATGACATGACAGGGGGCGCTTTCGGCGATGACGTTAGAGGGCTTAGTTTCTTTCTTTATGGTGAAGAAGTTATTATGGGAATGGAAGAAAATAATTTTGAAAATCAAATTAAGGTTTTCCCAAATCCTACAGCTCATGAATTAAATATGACCACTCCTCAAAATTTAGCGATAGATCAAATCAATATTTATGACGTAACAGGACGATTGGTTCAAACTGAATATGGTCAGTCTACTATAGATGTGTCAAATTTAAATGATGGTTATTTCTTGGTTGAGATTAATTTTTTAGATGGTGTTAAAATCACTAAAAAATTCATCAAAGAATAAATTTTTAAGTTGAGATTGCTTGTTTCATGTCTTTAAATTATGATTAAGGGTGTGGATATCTGGAGTATTTCTTAAACCTCAACATGTGTAAATATAAAAGCCGCTGATATTCAGCGGCTTTTTTTGTTGGATTTGTTTCTATTTATTAATCCAAGAAATATGTGACTTTTTTATTATATAGCATAGGATCATTGTTGAAGGTGTAAATAACAAGGTGTGTTTCTTTGGTTACACTATAATCTAAACAATAGGTGTTATTTTTAAAATTAAGGGTCTATTTCTAATTCCATCTTCTCTCATTAACCAATTGTATCCAAACAAAACACTCTTTTCGTCCTTGAGTAAAAGTTATTCTTGTCTTTAAATGATTGTTCATTTGGTAACTTAACTTCTTTTTTAGAGTATCTACAAACGATTTAAAGAGTATTGTTTATGTCTTTGTTGGTTTCTAAGTCAAATTTTCAGTTAATCGTAACTCCTCTACAACTGATTTTTCCAAATAAGATTTGCTTTAAACTATTTAATAGTTTGTCAAAGGTTAAATTATCAGGAATTTAAGAAACAAATAAATGAATTATAACTAATTATGTTAAATGATTATTAATGAAATATGTATGTGTTTGTTATTATAAAAATAACGAAAATTATTTTGTTCATTTTAGTTGGAAAAACATCATAAAATCGGATGTGACTGACAGACAGTGTGTTACTGCAAAAGCTTGATTTTACTATGCCTAAGAGCGTTTTGTTAAGTGTGTTTTATTTTTTTAAAAAGATTTTAAAAGAATTGGTTTTTATCATAATTTATTCCTAAGTTTGAAAGGAATTAACATTAATTAACCTAGAATTATGAAAGTAAATTACTTATTCGCTGCTATTCTTGCATACCCTGCTCTTTCTTCAAAGCAAAAAATTTTAGCTTTTATTAATTCTTTAAAACCTTAATGTAAAAACACATTAAATCAATTTTTGTGCTATTAAATTAAGGAGGTCCAAATCGTCTTACTAAAGTTGTAAATCACAGAATTAACAAGTCTGGAAAACGTACAACGGCAGAAGATTAAATTTCCAAAGTTTCCATACCAAAAATGTATCGAATGCTATTTAGTTATAAAACGTGGTAACTATGTTAGTTAAGTTTTGATTGCTTTAATGTGTTACAGAGATAAAAAATGGTGAGCCTTGCTTACTTCTGATAATAACTTAATTTTTAACCCCAAATCTTTTTAATTATGATGAAAAAAATACCAAAGTATTTATGCGGATCATGGCTTATGTCCACGATGTTGTTTTTCGGAGCGGTTCCGACTAGCGAAGCCCAAACAGATTTGAGTAGCTCTAGAGCTAATTCAAGTTGGACTAATTTTAACGAACGTACTAATGGAGTAGGTGAAATAACCGTAAATGGAGTAGATCCAAGTACGTTTAGTTTTCCAAACACTTCAACAGCTTTTTATCCACGTACTCAAGCGACCGTTGTTTACGATAACGGACCTCATGTTAACGTAGTTGGAAACCCTGACTTAAGTGTTCTTGAGTCTGTTACTCATGGAATGAACACCTTAGGTGGTAATGTTTCAAATGCAGCTGGTTTTGCTTATGCAGATGATTTTGAATTACTTGCTGAAACTGAAGTTACTGAAATTACAGGATATGCATACCAAACAAATGCTACATCTACTAGTATTAATGCAATGTATGTAACTATTTGGGATGGAAATCCTAGTGATGCATCTTCTACAATAGTTTGGGGAGACCAAACTACCAATGTTTTCTCTTCAGTAGAAAATATTAACGCATATAGAGTTGCAGAAAATGACCAAGGAGGTAGAGCTAGAATGATTCAAAAGGTTAATGCTGCAATTACAGGACTTACCTTAAGCGCTGGGACATACTGGTTAGAATATTCATTTGATGGTACTGGTGGTTCTGGACCTTGGCAGCCACCTATATCTATTTTAGGCGAGACTTCAACAGGAGACGCGCTACAAAAAACTTCAACAGGATGGGGTCCTTGGTTAGATACTGGATTAAATACACCACAAGGAGTGCCTTTCCAAATCCACGGGGAACAAGCTGGTGGAGCTGGATGTGAATGGACAGTAATCGTTCAGGGTACAAGCTTTGGTGATGAAGTAGAATGGGAATTAAGAGAGGCAGGTGGTGCTGTATTGTTATCTGGTGGTGGCTACGGTCAAGGCTACTACGACGAGCAAACAACTACTGCTGAGGGACCTCTAGAATTCTATATTAATTCTATTGGTACATTTGGAGATAATACTCCAGCATACACTATTTTAACTGATGGGAATGAAATTTTAGACGGAGTTCTTCCAGGTGGTGAAGAAGCTACATTTAGCGACTTAAATTGTGACACTGGAGGTGGAACAATTACTTACTGTATCCCTGAAGGTACAAACTCTAGCCGTTTTATCAATAACTTCAGTACTACTGGAGGATCTGATAATGTTTCTAATATGGCTTCTGGGTACTCAGCTGATGGATATGGAGATTTCTATGATACACATACTGTAGCTCAAGAGCAAGGTGGTGATGTTGAATTTACTGTTGATATAGAAGGTGGAACTGCTGGATTTAGAGTTTGGGTAGACTGGAACCAAGATGGTGTATTTGATACTGCTACTGAAGTAGCTTACAACTCTTCTTCGTATGAGAACTCACATTCTGGATCATTTACAGTACCTGCTGATGCTTTAGAAGGAGATACTCGTATGCGTATTGCTAGCCATTGGTTAGATCCAAATGGAGATGTTGATCCTTGTGAAACTGGATTTAGCTACGGAGAATTTGAAGATTATAAATTCACTGTAGGTACTGGCACTGTTGGTGGAGGTTACTGTATCCCTGTATTGGATTGTACAGATAACGATATGATTACTAATGTAACTTTCCAAGAAATAGACAATACTACTACTTGTAGCCCTGATGGATATGGCGATTATACTGCTATGTCTGGAACTGTTGCAGCAGGTGGAACTTATCCAATCTCTGTAAGTGTAGGAAATGGATGGTCAAGTGAGTCTGTATCTGTTTGGATCGATTTTGACAATAGCGAAACTTTCGAAGAGTCTGAATTCTTCTATATCGGAACTGGATCTGATGAAGCTTTAACAGGTGAATTAGCGATACCAGCTGGTCTTGCTGATGGAGACTATAGAATGAGAGTTCGTGTGGCAGCAGTAGGTCAATCTACAGCTACTTGGGATATGTCTTGTGATGAAACACAAGGATACGGAGAAACTGAAGATTATACTATTACAGTTGATGGTACTGCAGGTGTGAATGATTTCTCAGCAGTTAACTTCTCGTATTTCCCTAACCCAATGCAAAATGAACTTAACATTGCTTCAAACTTAAGCATTGAGTCAATTTCAGTTTACAACTTATTGGGTCAAGAAGTAATGAGCAACGTAAACGTTTCTAACGGTAAGGTTGATGTTTCTGCATTATCAACTGGAACTTTCTTATTCCGTGTTACTTTTGAAGGCGGATTAACAGAAAACTTCAAAGTTATAAAGCAGTAATTAATTTTTAGTTAAATTCAATTTAAGCTGCCTCCTAATGGGAGGCAGCTTTTTTTATTCTGTATTTTATTTGAAGTAGATATATAGCAAACAATAATTTGCTCGGTCTATATTGTAAATAAGCCTCGATATTATTTTAACGATTTAAATAATTTATTAGAAGATGATAACTATCTTTAAAAGATGTATTTAACTAACACAATTTAATTATGAAAAAAATAGTTTTAATCCTTTCAATCTTACTGTGTTCTACGGTTATGTTTTCACAGAAAGTAAAGGTGATAGAAGGGGGTTTTAAGAACCTTAAGGGTATTACAGTCTATAACTTGGAGTTTGATTACACTGGAGTTCAGATTCCAAAATACGATTCGGAAGAAGCGTTTTTAAAGGATAAAATGGAAAAACGTGAAAATAAAAAGGCTGGAGCTGGAGAGGAATTTAAAAAATCTTGGTTTGCCGATAGGGAAGAAAGATATGAGCCAAAGTTTATCGAATCTTTTAATAAGCGCTTTGATGGTGAGGTACGCGTAGCCAAAGATATAGATGCCGAATACACTATGAAAATTCATTCCACAATGATGTGGGCAGGATATAACGTTGGGGTGGTTAGAAAAAACTCTAAGCTTGAAGCTACGGTTTCGGTTTATAAAACAAGTAACCCCTCCGAAGTATTATGGTCTGCCAATTACACTAAAGTAGAAGGGAGTGGCGCTATGGGTTACGACTTCGATTCTGGATATAGAATTTCTGAAGCTTATGCCAAACTAGCTAAGGAAGTTGCTTACAACATAAAAAAGAAAGCAAAATAACTTTACTCGTTTAATCGCTCATTTTCCATATCAATAACCTTTGCAACCGTTTTAACCAAGCGGTTGTGGTTTTTTACAAAAGGATTCGTTTCATCCCAAACATAACCAGCAAGTACAGCGCAAATTTGTTCTTTAATTACAGGATTTTCAGGTCGGTGAAAAAATATTTTCTGAAGATTCCCTGTGTACCATTCTTTAACATAGGTTCTAAATACATCTACACCTCTCATAATATACCCTGTGTACTCTGCTTCCCAATCTACTTGTTCGCCTTTTAATTCTTTGGTTATTAGTTTGGCCGATTTTAATCCAGATTCGGTTGCGAAAGTTACCCCTGAAGAGAATACCGGGTCTAAAAATTCGGCGCTGTTGCCGGTAAGAGCATAGCCCTTTCCGTAAAGTTGTTTTACAGCCTTAGAGTAATTTTTAATAGTATAAGGTTCAAACAAAAATTCTTCATTCTTTAGTCTATCGTAATAGTAATCGGAAATTTTTAGCATTTCCTTCATTTTCTCAGCATTTGTGCCTTTGTAGGATTCTATAAACGAGGTTGGTCCTACAAAACCAATACTAGTAACACCGTTTGAAAAAGGAATCACCCAAAGCCAAACATCATCTCTTACAACGTCAAAGGTTATAATAGTTCCTTCTACGCCTTCAGGTCTTCTATTTTCTTTAACGTGAGTGAAAATGGCTGAATTAGCATCAAGAGAAGAAGGTTTGTCTAAATCTAATAATCGAGGTAAAACTCTTCCGTAGCCACTACTATCAATTATAAACTTGGCATTTATTTTATATTCTTTCCCACTTTCATCCTTTACAGTTGTGGTAGAGCTTCCAACCCCTTGAGTCGGATTAATATTCTCATCGGTAGTATTGAATTGCACATCGATAACTTCATGCCCAAACGAAACATCTACGCCGTTCTTCACTATTTCTTTAGCGAGTGTGTTATCAAAATCAGCGCGAGGGACTTGCCAGGTGTAATCCCAACCAGGAGTGTGTTTCTTGCTAAAATCGAAGTTGCAAACAATGTTATTTTTTAAAAATCGAGCTCCAGATTTTATTTCAAATCCTTGTGCCATCAAACAATCTAATAGCCCAGTCTCTTCAAAATGATCCATACAACGCGGTAATAGACTTTCACCTATCACAAAACGTGGAAAGATATTTTTTTCAACTACTTTGCAGCTTATTCCATTGTTGTTTAAATAAGCAGCAGCCACGCACCCCGAAGGACCAGCTCCAATTATTAACACATCAACATTAATATCATTCATATAATTAAGAAATAGATTGTTAAAAAAATATAAATTTGCAGTGGAAAGTTACCAATTTATTTTCGCAGTACACATTTTTACACACTTTGATTCAAGAATAAATGCCAATACTACAAGGAAAACTGGAAATAGCAGATTTTGAAAAAACGATCTTCAAAAATGAAGCTGTCCAACTTCACAAAGATATAATAGAAAGAGTTCAAGGTAGTTTTAAATTTCTGAAAGAATTTTCTGAAAATAAAATTATTTACGGTGTTAATACTGGCTTTGGGCCAATGGCGCAATACAAGATTAAAGACGACGAACGAATTCAATTGCAATACAATCTTATCCGTAGCCACGCTTCTGGAACAGGAAACCCTATTCCTGCTCAACACGTACGCGCGGCAATGTTGGCTAGATTAAATACTTTAAGCCTCGGTAATAGTGGTGTACATCCGTCTGTAATTAACTTGATGAGCGAATTGCTTAACAAAAACATTATTCCGCTAATATACGAACACGGAGGTGTAGGGGCGAGTGGTGACTTGGTACAACTGGCACACTTGGCATTGGTGCTAATTGGCGAAGGCGAAGTTTTTTATAAAGGCGAACGAAGAAATACAGAAGAAGTTTTCAAACTAGAAAACCTCGAACCTATAAAAGTTGAGTTACGTGAAGGTCTAGCGCTGATGAATGGAACTTCGGTTATGACGGGAATTGGTGTTGTAAATGTGCTCTATACTAGAATTATAATGGATTGGATGATTAAAGCGTCTTCTGCCATTAATGAAATTGTAAAAGCCTACGACGATCATCTTTCTTTCGAGTTGAATCAAACAAAAAGACATAACGGTCAACGTAAAGTTGCCGAGATGATGCGCACGCATTTAAAGGATAGTACGCTTACAAGAAAACGTGAACACCATCTATATAACGGAACTAAAGAAGAAGATGTTTTTGTTGAAAAAGTACAAGAGTATTACTCTTTGCGATGTGTTCCGCAGATATTAGGTCCAGTTTTAGACACGCTTGATTCTGTTGAAAATATTTTAATAGAAGAAGTAAACTCTGCAAACGACAATCCTATTGTAGATGTTGAAAATAGAAATGTTTATCACGGCGGAAATTTCCACGGCGATTATATTTCATTAGAAATGGATAAACTGAAAATTGTTGTTGCTAAAATGACAATGCTTTCGGAACGCCAACTTAACTATTTATTGAATTCTAAACTTAATGATATTCTTCCTCCATTTGTTAATTTGGGGAAATTAGGTTTAAACTTCGGAATGCAAGGAGTTCAGTTTACTGCAACTTCAACAACAGCAGAAAGTCAAATGCTTAGCAATCCGATGTATGTTCATAGTATTCCAAACAATAACGACAATCAAGATATTGTAAGTATGGGTACAAATGCTGCGCTTATCACTAAAAAGGTGATAGAAAATGCATTCGAAGTAGTTGCAATAGAGTTAATTACCATTATTCAAGCTATCGAATATCTAGAGGTACAGGATCAGGTGTCTTCTGAAACCAAAAAAATGTATCAGCAAATTCGTGCGATAGTGCCTGTGTTTAAAGAAGATGTGGTAATGTATCCTTATGTAAATAAGGTGAAAGAGTACCTGATGAATACTTCCAAATAAAATTATTCAGTCTCCTCAAAATTGCTTATTTTAACTTTAACTAACTTAAAATAAAAATATTATGAAATCGATATTTACAATTCTGAGCATTTTTTTGATGGGGATTAGTGCTATAAACGCACAAGAACTCGCCTTAGTGCGAGACGGTGGAAGCTTTGGTTATATAAATAGATCTGGTGAATTTGTAATTCAACCACAGTATGACAAAGCAGATAGCTTTTCGGGTAAGTACGCTGCAGTAATGAAAGACAAAAAATGGGGAGTTATAAACGCCTCAGGAGAGTGGGTAATTCAACCTACTTACGATCGTATAAAGCCTTATAATTCTGGATACTTTTTAGTTGAAGAAGGTAAAGAGTGGAAGTATATAAACACTAAAGGCGAAACCCTTAACACACCTGCCACCGATAAGTATTACGACTTCGATCAAGGCGTGGCAATTATTAGAAGTGGTGATAAAGTAGGTTTGATAGACACCAGTGGGAAAGCGATTGTTGAAACAAAATACGATGAAATTAAAAGTTTTAACGATGGCTATGCAAAGTTTAAAGAAGGAGAAAAATGGGGGTTGATAACCAATAAAGGAAAGGTGTTTGTAGCTGCTGAATACGATGAGATTGGCGATTATAGCAAAAACGGAATTTGGGCTAAAAAAGGAGATAGCTTTGGCGTGATCAACAACGTAACCTTTACACCGATTAATGGCGTTGAGAAAATGTGGGATTTCACAAATGATTCATCGCTAACTTATGCACGAAGCGGAGGTAAAATGGGATTTGTGAATGCTAAGGGAGAATGGGTTATACCTCCAACTTACGATAAAGTTCGTGCGTTTAATGCAGGTCTTGCTCCAGTTAATATGGGTAAGGAATGGGGATACATTAATGAAAAAGGTGAAAAAGTAATTGATATAAAATACAGAGATGCCGAGATATTTTCAGATGATGGTTTAGCACCCGTAAAAGAGAAAAAACTTTGGGGCTTTATAGACAAAACAGGAAATCTTGTAATTCCAATGGAATATGATATTTCAATTGGTATGTTTGGGTTTTTACAAAAGGGATCTGAAAAAGGTTTCCAAAACGGACTTGCACGTGTGAAGTATAAGAAAGAATGGGGATTTATAAATAAAAACGGCCAAGTAGTGGGCAAATGGTTCCAAAACGCAGAAAACTTTGTAGATGTTTCTAAATAGAATTTCTACTGAAGAAAACTTGGCAATAAAAGATTAAGATTTAAATATATTGTAAAATGTTTCACCTGTTTTTTCAAGGAATATGTGGGACCGAATACAAGGAATAATTTAAATGTTTTTACGGATTAATTATTAGTTGTAATATTTAGTAAAGACTAAGATTTAAATATATTGTAAAATGTTTTACCTGTTTTTTCAAGGAATATGTGGGACCGAATACAAGGAATAATTTAAGTGTTTTTACGGATTAATTATTAGTTGTAATATTTTAGTAAAAGACTAAGATTTAAATATATTATAAAAAGTTCCTCCCCTTCTTTAAAGGGGAGGTGCCGAAGGCGGAGGGGTTACTCCGTGTGATAAATTTATATGAAAGAGAAAAAAAACAAACCGAAATACGCATTAATAACTGGAGGGTCACGCGGGATAGGTCGTGCCATTTGTATACAATTAGCAAAAGATTTAGACTATGGCCTTCTAATAAACTATAACGGCAACAAAGAAGCAGCCCAACAAACCCTAAGCGAAGTTGAAGCCCTTGGGGGAAAAGGTGAAATTATGCAGTTCGACGTAACCAATGCCGAAGCTGTAAATAATGCACTGGACGCTTGGCACTCAGAAAATAAAGAGGCTGTTATTGAGGTAATTGTAAACAATGCAGGTATTACTAAAGACGGCTTGTTTATGTGGATGAACCAAGACGATTGGAATAGTGTAATTAACACTAGTCTAAATGGTTTCTACAATGTTACCAATGCTCTTATTCAGAAACTGTTGGTTAATAAATACGGGAGAGTAATAAATATGGTTTCAGTTTCTGGACTAAAGGGAACGCCAGGCCAAGTAAATTATTCTGCTGCAAAAGCGGCGGTTATTGGAGCAACAAAAGCCCTAGCTCAAGAAGTTGCTAAACGCAATATTACTGTAAATGCAGTAGCACCAGGATTTATAAATAGTGATATGACTGCTGAGCTTGACCAGAAAGAACTTAAAAAAATGGTTCCAGCCAATCGTTTTGGTGAAGCAGAAGAGGTAGCGCATTTAGTAAGTTTTTTAGCATCCAATAAAGCTTCATATATTACCGGGGAAGTTATTAATATTAATGGAGGTATTTATTCCTAAATTCAACGAAAAGTGAGAAGAGTAGTTATAACCGGTATGGGTATTTATTCCTGTATAGGTAAGAACCTAGAAGAAGTAAAAGAATCGTTATACAACGGAAAATCTGGCATTATCTGCGACGGAAAACGCAAAGATTTTGGTTACCGTTCTTGTTTAACAGGATGGGTAGAAGAGCCAGATTTAAAGAAACAACTTTCTCGTCGCGAACGTGTTAGTTTAGGTGAAGAAGGAGCGTATGCGTACGCAGCTACTTTGGAAGCCCTAAAAAATGCAAAAATAGACGAGCAATTTCTAGAAACAAATGAAGTAGGAATTCTCTACGGAAATGATAGTACAGCAAAATCTGTAATTGAATCGGTAGATAAAATTCGAGAAAAGAAAGATACTACTCTTGTAGGGTCAGGTGCTATTTTTAAAGCAATGAACTCTTCTGTAACGATGAATCTTGCAACTATTTTTAAGTTGAGAGGGATTAATTTTACAATTAGTGCAGCTTGTGCAAGTGGGTCGCATTCTGTTGGGATGGCATATTTTTTAATTAAAAACGGATTACAAGACTGCATAATTTCAGGAGGAGCCCAAGAAATAAACGAATTTGCTATGGGTAGTTTTGATGGCTTAGGAGTTTTTTCTACTCAATTAGATCCAACTAAAGCTAGTCGTCCTTTCGATAAAGACCGCGATGGCTTGGTGCCTAGTGGTGGAGCTGCTACCTTAGTAATAGAAAGTTACGAAAGCGCAGTAAAGCGTGGCGCACCAATTTTAGGCGAAATTATTGGGTACGGATTTTCATCCAATGGAGATCATATTTCTACTCCTAACGTCGATGGCCCTTCTCGAGCAATGAAAATGGCCTTACAGCAAGCAAATATTAAAGCTTCAGATGTAGATTATGTAAATGCACACGCAACTTCAACTCCTGTAGGAGATGCCAATGAAGCCCTTGCAATCACCGATGTATTTGGTGAAAATGGCCCTTGCGTTAGTTCAACAAAATCAATGACAGGCCACGAATGTTGGATGGCAGGAGCTAGCGAAATAATATATTCAATGCTTATGATGGAGCATTCTTTTGTTGCACCAAACATCAATTTAGAAAGTGTAGACGAGGCTGCTTCAAAATTAAACCTTGTTAACAAAACGTTAAACAAAAAAATTGATGTATTTTTGTCGAATTCATTTGGCTTTGGTGGTACCAATTCCGCATTAATTATTAAAAAATGCAAACTTTAGAAATGAACAAAGAAGTTATAGTAGAAAAGATCAACTACTTTTTGGTAGATGAATTTGAGGTGGATAAAGATGATATAGAACCAAATGCAAACCTAAAGGAAACGCTTGAGTTAGATAGCTTAGATTTCGTGGATTTGGTGGTTGCTATTGAAGCTAACTTTGGAGTTAAATTAACTGGTGAAGATTTTCAAAACATTATAACTCTTCAAGATTTTTACGATTTAATCGAAACAAAAATCGGATAAAACACCCTATTTAATATGGCGGGCGAGTGGGAAGGCAAAAGCAAAGGCACCGTTTTAGGGTATAAAATATTCATTTTTTTTATAAGAAAACTTGGTGTTAGAGCAGCTTATGGCTTGCTTTACTTTGTTGCGCTTTATTATGTTTTCTTCGCAGGAAAGAGCACCCGATCTATTTATTACTATTTTCGAAAAAGACTTAAGTATTCAAGCTTCAAAAGCTTGGTGAGTATTTATAAGAGTTATTACGTTTTCGGAAAAACTATTATCGATAAAGCCGCAATCTCTTCAGGCTTAAAAAATAAATTCACTCATGAATGTGATGGTGTAGAAAATATAACCGACTTGCTTGATAAGCAACAAGGAGGAATACTTATTAGTGCTCACGTTGGGAATTTCGAAATCGCTGAATTCTTTTTCGAAGAAATTGATACTAGATCTCAAATAAGTCTTGTAACCACAGATGCGGAACATCGAAATATCAAGGAGTATATGGAGAAAGTTACTGTGCGTTCTAAGATTAAATTTATTTTGGTGAAGGACGATATGTCACATATATTTGAAATTAATAACGCATTGAGTAATGGAGAATTAGTCTGCTTTACTGGCGACAGATATATGAAAGATCAAAAGGTGTTGTCAGAATCGTTGTTAGGGAAAGAAGCTAATTTTCCCGCAGGACCATTTCTTTTAGCTAGCAGATTAAAAGTGCCTGTATTGTTTGTTTATGTTATGAAAGAAACTAACAAACATTACCACTTATACGCTAGAAAAGCCGAAGTGAAAAGCCGAGATGCGCAAGGGTTGTTAAAAAAATATACAGAAAGTGTAGAGTGGATGTTGGGAATGTATCCTTTGCAGTGGTTTAATTATTTTGATTTTTGGGAAACAGATGACTAATTTTTATCTTTCATGCCAGCTAATTAAAAGACAAGCAAGACCTTTCGTAGCAAGGAAAGTTTTTCTGTAGGAAGGGCAGGTCTCCACGGCATCCTGCAAGGTCTCAAAGATCATGTAGGTATAAACATACAGCTTATGAAAGAAGTATTAATAGTATATTATTCTCAAACTGGACAGTTAACCAATATCTTAAAAAATATTGCAACAACGCTTTCTGGGGAAGAAGTAAATATTTCTTATCACAAAATAGTTCCGAAGAAAAAATTTCCCTTCCCTTGGACTCAAGAAGAATTTTATGGCGCTTTTCCTGAAACTTTTCTTCAAATTCCAACACCTTTAGAAGCAGTAACGCCTAATGTGCTTCAAAAGAAATACGACTTAGTAATTTTAGGATATACAACTTGGTATTTAACGCCTTCAATTCCTATAAATTCATTTTTAAAATCGGAAGAAGCTAAAGTCTTACTTAACAACACTCCTGTAGTTACTGTTTCCGCAAGTAGAAATATGTGGATTATGGCTCAGGAAAAAATTAAGAAGTTGCTACAAGCAAACAGTGCTAAACTAGTTGGGAATATAGCTTTGGTAGATAAAAACATAAATCACATTAGTGTTATAACAATCGTACATTGGCTAATGGGCGGTAAAAAAACAAGAATGTTTGGTATCTTCCCGAAGCCAGGAGTTTCTGATAGTGATATTCAAGCTTCATCACGATTTGGAGGCCCAATTAAAGCGGCTTTGTTAAAAAATGACTATTCAGATTTACAAAGTAATCTATTGAGTATTGGAGCAGTAAAGGTTGAAGCATCACTTATTGCTACAGACATTAGAGGAAACATGGTTTTTACAAAATGGGCTAATCAATTAATTAAGAAAGAAGGCGAAGAAAGAAAGAAATGGCTCGTTTATTTTAAATATTATTTGTTATTTGCAATATGGCTTATAGCCCCAATAGTATTTATTGTATTTTTACTTACCTATCTCCCCATGTATCGTAAAATACAAAAAGATATAGCTTATTATTCATCAGTTGAATTAAAGAAGGATTAATGAAGAACGTTTACATTACTAGAATTGCGAAGTTTTTACCTAACGACCCCGTTGAAAATGAGGAAATGGAGGAGAAACTTGGTATTATTAACGGCAAGACCTCAAAAGCACGCCGAATTATTCTTAGAAACAACCAAATTAAAACGCGTTATTACGCCATCGATAAAGATGGAAATGTAACTCATAACAATGCACAGTTAGTAGCAGAAGCAGTCGAGGCTTTATGCGACGATACTTTTAGCAAAAACGATATCGAACTACTTTCTTGCGGAACTTCAAGTCCAGATCAAATCCTACCAAGCCACGCAGCTATGGTACACGGATTTTTAAAGAATGGAAACCTTGAAGTGAATTCTCCTTCGGGTGCTTGTTGCGCGGGAATGAATGCATTAAAGTACGGCTATATGGCCGTGAAGTCTGATCAAGTAAAAAATGCAGTTTGTACAGGATCTGAGAGAACTTCTTCTTGGATGAAATCTGATATTTTTGAAGATGAAGTGGCTCATTTAGAATCAATAGAAGAGCAACCTATTCTAGCTTTCAATAAAGAATTTTTGCGTTGGATGCTTTCTGATGGTGCTGGAGCTGTTCTTTTAGAAAGTGAACCAAACGGAAAAACACCCCTAAAAATTGAATGGATGGAAGGCTATAGCTATGCCTTCGAGCTTGAAACTTGTATGTATGCAGGTGGGGATAAGTTAGAAAACGGACACCTAAAGCCGTGGAGTGAATATCCCGCAGACGAATGGGGGAAAAGGTCACTTTTTGCTATGAAGCAAGATGTAAAATTACTTGGTGAAAATATCCTTCAAAAAGGTGTGGCAAGTATGAAGTTGGCTATGGAAAAGCACAATATCACAGAAGATGATATCGACTATTACCTACCGCATATTTCTTCATATTACTTTAAAGAAAACTTATATAAAGAAATTGAAAATCAAGGTCTTCATATGCCTTGGGAAAAATGGTTTCTAAACCTTCAAAAGGTAGGGAATGTAGGCGCAGGTTCAATATATCTTATGTTAGAGGAATTGATTAATTCTGGAAAACTTAAAAAAGGAGATAGAATATTCCTTCAGGTTCCTGAAAGTGCGCGTTTTGCATATTCTTACGCATATCTAACCGTAGTATAAATGATTAACTTCACGGAAGAAATAACGGATAAAGATTTCATCGGAAAATTGATTCCGCAGAAAGCGCCGTTTGTAATGGTAGATAAACTACTTCACTTTGAAGAAAATAAAGTTGTGGCAGGCTTTACCATTTCCGAAGAAAATATTTTCACTCAAAATAAAAAGTTTACCGCGCCAGGTTTAATAGAGCATATGGCTCAATCGGTTGCACTTTATACGGGTTATCAATATCATTTAAAAAATGAAGAAGCACCAATAGGTTATATTGGAGCCATAAAAAAAGCTGAAATTTTTAAACTTCCAGAAGTGGGAGCAGAATTAAAAACAACTGTAAATATACTCCACGATATTATGGGAGTTACACTTGTTAATGTTGAAACTGAATGCGATGGAAAAGTAATTGCATCTAGTGAAATGAAAACAGTACTAGCTAACTAATGAAGTCTACCGATATTTCAGATATTGATATTTCAAATTTTCTACCACATCGTAAGCCGATGTTAATGGTAGATTCGGTAGTGGATATAAACGATGATTCTGTTGCAACGAAATTTTATATAGCTGAAGATTGTGTTTTTATAAAAAATGGAAGTCTATCGGAAACTGGACTTATAGAAAATGCTGCACAAGCGGCTTCTGGGGTAGTTGGACAAACATTTTTTGAAAAAGACGACCTAAAAGGAACGGGCAACAAGTTAGTTGGTTATATAAGTGCTGTAAGAAAAGTGGAGATACTTCAGTTGCCGAAAGTAGGTGAAACTATTATAACAAAGGCAAAACTCCTTTCACGGTTTGATACAGGCGAAATGACAATGTGCAGTTTAGACACTGAAACCTATATCGATGAAAAATTAATTGTATCTTCTACTATGAATTTTTTAATACATGAGGTCTGATAATGAAAAAGGAAGAAGTACCACAGGATAAGAGTAATTTAGAATCTGCAAATTTTCGCGAACTCTGTTATGCGGTTGACGAAAATGGTGAATATACCACAGCAAATAGCACTGGTTGGGAGCCTAAGACGGTGGCATTAAACAATGCTATTGATGAAATAAACGAAAGAATTGAAGATGCAAAAAAGCGTGTTTTAGAAGGAAAAACTAGCCCGATAGAATATTATATGGAACTCCATAAAATGGATGTTGGGATTTTAGCAAGCTATGTTGGTTTATGGCAATGGAGGGTGAAAAGACATTTTAAACCTTCGGTTTTTAAAAAATTAAAAACTAATACTTTGCAGAAGTACGCTGAGGTTTTTGAAATTTCAGTCGATGAGTTAAAAACTGTAAAGTGATGATTCTCAACATGGAAAATATTTAATTCCTTTAATTAGCGCTTTTAAAACTTCGTAATTCATCCAGTTAAAACCTAAATTTTAATCGAATACAAATTGCCGCAACTCTATAAATACGATAGTTGTTTCTTATTTAGATTTGTGGTTAAAAATATTAATATTGAAAGAAGAAACCATAATAAACTTTACCCACCATCAAGCTGCTCACTGTGAGAACGGGGTAGTTTCAAACTTGATGAAGCACAACGGCTTTAGCGTTAGCGAGCCTATGGTTTTTGGTATCGGCAGTGGATTGCTATTTTGTTATATACCATTTCTAAAAGTAAATCACGCGCCTGTAATTACATATCGCGCTATGCCTGGTCATATTTTTAAAAAATTCGCCAAGCGTACTGGTATAAAAATGAAGCGTGAAAAGTTCAGTAACCCAAAAGAAGCGCAAAGTAGGTTAGATGAAAATCTGGAGCGCAACAATCCTGTTGGTTTACAAGTGGGCGTTTATAACCTTTTATATTTTCCTGATGAATACCGTTTCCATTTCAACGCTCACAATATGGTGGTGTATGGAAAGCAAAATGGCCGTTATTTAATTAGCGATCCAGTAATGGAAGAAGTTACTTCGCTTTCTGAAAAAGAATTGGAAAAAGTGCGTTTTGCTAAAGGGGCCTTTGCACCTAAAGGGCATATGTATTATCCTATTTCTTTTCCTGAAAAACTGGAACTTGAAAAAGCTATTGTTGCAGGTATTAAAGATACTTGTAAAACCATGCTTGCGCCCATTCCAATTGTAGGAGTGAAGGGAATTAAAACTATTGCAAATTTAATTCGTAAATGGCCTAAGAAAAAAGGAATTAAAACTGCGAATCATTATCTAGGTCAAGTAGTGCGAATGCAGGAAGAAATAGGAACTGGAGGCGGTGGATTTCGATATATTTATGCAGCATTTCTTCAAGAATCAGGTAAGTTATTAGGAAATGAAAAACTGATAGAACTTGCAAAAGAAATGACTGAAATTGGGGATTTATGGCGTGACTTTGCCGTTGAAGCTTCAAGGATTTATAAAAATAGATCACGAAATGACGCAGGCCAATCCGAAAATTATAACCAAGTAGCAAATCAGTTAGACCATATAGCCGACTTAGAAAAAGTGTTTTTCAAGAAATTGAAAAAGGCAATCTAATTAAGTTTTAAAATCCCTTAGTGGGATTTAGTACAGCAAATGATACAGATTAATCAACTTTCAAAAAAATACAAAGGCGCCGAATTATTTTCGGTTAAAGACCTTGATTTGAAAGTTGAGGAGGGTGAAATTTACGGTTTACTCGGCCCAAATGGAGCAGGTAAAACCACGTTAATTTCGATGCTAACTTCACTGTTAAAACCAACTTCAGGTACGTTTACTATTGATGGCTTGAATTTTAAAGAGCATAAAATTCAGCTAAAACAATTAATAGGAATTGTTCCTCAGGAATACGCACTTTACCCAACACTTACTGCGTATGAGAATTTGGAGTATTTCGGGAGTATGTACGGTATAAAAGGAGGGGCCTTAAAAAAATCTATCATGCAACATTTGGAGATAATGGGACTTTCAAAATTTGCCAATAAAAAAACGGCAACTTTTTCTGGAGGAATGAAACGCCGTGTAAACTTAATAGCGGGAATTCTTCATCAACCAAAAGTGTTGTTTCTCGATGAACCTACAGTTGGAGTAGATGTACAGTCAAAAAACGTAATTATAGACCATCTAAAATATTTAAACGAGCAGGGAACAACTATTGTTTACACCTCGCATCATTTAAACGAAGCAGAGGTTTTTTGTACTCGTGTTGCTATAATCGACAATGGAGAAATTATTGTTGAAGGAGTTCCTTCTGAATTAATAAACAATCAAGCCGCTGCCAACAACCTCGAAGATGTGTTTTTGGCAAAAACGGGTAATGCACTTCGCGATTATGCATAAACTTTGGGCTTCAACATACAAAGAAATGCTACTGCTTTTGCGCGATTTAGGCGGAATAGCAATCCTTTTCGTGATGCCAATGTTATTGCTGATTGTTATTACTTTGGTTCAGGATAGTACGTTTAAAACCATTAGCGACATTAAAATTCCTGTGCTGTTAGTGGATAATGATAAAGGGGAAGTTTCTAAGAATATTATAGATAACCTTTCTGAATCTAATTCCTTTCAAATTCTTCAAAAAGACACTGAAGAAGAAGCGAAAGAAGCTGTTTTCGCAGGAAAATATCAGCTAGCTATCGTAATTCCTGAAAGTCTCTCTACGTCTCTTCAGAAGAAAGTAAATCAAAATGTTGAAGGGATTTTATCCAAATTTGGGTTGGAGGAAGATAGTTTGCTTGTTGAAAAAGAAACTATTCCCGTTAAGGAAGTCCGACTTTACTTTGATCCAGCTACACAAGTGAGTTTTAAGTCTTCAGTTAAAAACGGAATCGATAAAATGATTTCAAAAATTGAAACCCAAAGTATTTACAAAGCTTTTCAATCTGAATTAGGGGAAGACGAAGACGAATCGATATTTGATACAGAAAATTTTATTGCTTTCAAGGAAATTTTACCTACAAAAAATAATGAGGAAATTATTCCAAACTCGGCACAACACAACGTTCCAGCTTGGACGTTGTTTGCAATTTTTTTCATTATTGTTCCGCTTTCAATAAATTTAGTAAAAGAAAAAAATCAAGGAACTTTTGTTCGATTACGCACTCAACCTGTGAACTATGCCACGGTTTTAGGAGGGAAAACGATAGTGTATCTAGGGGTTTGCCTTATTCAATTTACATTAATGTTATTGGTGGGAATATATCTTTTTCCAGCCATCGGACTTCCTGGTGTGGATGTAACAGGTAAACTGCCTTTGCTTTATGTTGTAGCTTTATTTTCAGGATTGGCTGCCATTGGCTTAGGGTTGCTTTTAGGGACGATAGCAAAAACGCAAGAGCAAGCAGCGCCGTTTGGAGCAACAATGGTAGTAATATTAGCCGCACTCGGTGGTGTTTGGGTTCCAGTATTTGTGATGCCAAAATTTATGCAGTTGATTTCAAAAATATCTCCTATGAATTGGGGCTTGGAAGCATTTTATGATGTATTTTTAAGAAATGTGAGTTTTGTTAAAATCCTTCCTGAAATTTCATTATTATTGCTGTTTTTCCTGCTAACAATTTTAATAGCAATAATTTATAATCGTAGTAAAAATGCCGTCTGATAAAAAAAATGAAATAAGTTTCACTTCTGAAATACGAGTGCGTTTCACCGAAACCGATCCATTAGGGATTGTTTGGCACGGGAATTATATACAATACTTTGAAGATGGTAGAGAAGCCTTTGGGCGCGAACACGGTATTTCGTACTTAGAGCAAAAGGCCAATGGTTACACCTCGCCAATTGTTAAATCTACTTGTGAGCATAAATTACCATTGCGATATGGAGATGTGGCAACTATCAAAACCACATTTGTACCCTCGCGTGCAGCAAAAATGATTTTTAAATACAAAATCTATAACCCTGAAGGGAAAGAAGTATGTGTAGGTGAAACTATTCAAGTTTTTTTAAATGAAGACGGAAAGCTCTCACTTACAATGCCTGAGTTTTTTGCTAAGTGGAGAGAGAAAATGGGAGTTTAAAAATGGCTAAAACATATCTTTCATATAATAATATATTTTCAAGTCTTGGATTTGATTCTGAAACTGTTATTGAAAAAGTGTCTAATGCCGTTTCAGGATTAGATAGATATGACAACAATTCTCTCTTACCTCAACCATTTTGCGCTTCCTTACTTTCTTCGGAAGTAGTAAGGGAAGAATTCAACAAAATATCAGACGCTTCAAAATATACTAAGCTTGAACAGATGTTAATTCTGTCGTTAAAAAAAGTTATAGATGCATCTTCAATAACTTTAAGTGATAGGGTTGGGCTTATTATTTCAACAACTAAAGGAAATATTGACGTACTTGAAAGTGAAAGTAATTTCGACGAAAGTCGCTCATATTTAAGTGAGTTAGGAAAAACCCTGAAGGATTTCTTCGGGTTTAAAAATGAGGCAATAGTCGTTTCTAATGCTTGTGTTTCGGGAGTTTTAGCAATTTCGGGAGCAAAGCGTTTTATTGCTGAAAAAAAATACGACCACGTTTTTATTACAAGTGGAGATCTAGTTACTAAATTCATATTATCTGGATTTAATTCTTTTCAAGCTCTTTCATCAGAACCTTGTAAGCCTTACGATAAAAATAGAATAGGAATTAACCTAGGCGAAGTTGCAGCAAGTATTTTAGTTACCTCTTCAAAAAAACACTTAAATAGTGAAGCTGTTGAAATCTTAGGCGACGCTACTTGCAATGATGCTAATCATATTTCAGGCCCGTCACGAACTGGTGAAGGTTTATATAGAAGTGTTAAGGCAGCAATGAAAGAGGCAGGTGTAAAGGCATCAGATATTGATTATGTATCGGCTCACGGAACTGCTACCGCATTTAACGATGAAATGGAAGCAATTGCATTCAATAGATTAGGATTAGAAAACGTACCTTTAAATAGTTTAAAAGGATATTTCGGACACACTTTAGGTGCCTCTGGATTATTGGAAACTATCGTGGGGATGCATTCTGTAAAGAAAAATTTACTTTTTTCTTCCAAAGGATTTACCGAACTTGGGGTTTCACAAAATATAAACATAATAACGTCCAATACACCGAAAACCTTGAATGTTTTCCTAAAAACTGCATCAGGTTTTGGGGGTTGTAATACAGCAATAGTTTTTCAAAAAACAACCAATTAACCAACCATAATGCAAGCAAATAAAAAAAATATTAACGCATTTGAAGCTTTGGAAGAAGCGCATCGCATAGCCTTTGCGCCATTTGTTTTTCAGGCTTCAGTTTCGCTTCGGAAATTAGGAATCCTAGATTATATCTTTGAAAATAGAAAAGGTGGAGGACCTACTGCCGAAGAAATTTCTGAAAAACTTTCACTAAGTCCATATGGTGTGGGGGTGCTTCTTGAAATTGCAGAAACATCAAATATCGTTAATAAGTGTAAAGCAGGAAAGTATGAGTTGTCTAAGGTTGGTTACTTTTTAAATTACGACACTACAACAAGCGTAAACCTCAATTTTACCAATGAAGTTTGTTACAAAGGTCTTTTCCATTTAAACGATGCAATAAAAACTGGAAAACCTGAAGGACTTAAAGAGTTAGGCGAATGGCCAACTATATACGAAGGGCTTTCAAAATTACAACCAGAGGAACAAAAAGCTTGGTTCGATTTCGATCATCATTATTCAGATAATATTTTTGATGAAGCGCTTCAGAAAATTTTTCAAAAGGACATAAAAACGCTATTTGATATTGGTGGGAATACCGGGAAGTTTTCAATTAAATGTGCCGAATTTAATAAAGACGTAAACATTACTATTGTTGATTTACCTGGACAATTAAAGATGGCTTTATCCAATGCCGAAAAACGAGGCTTTAAAGACAGAATTAAAGGTCACCCAATAGATTGGCTTTCAGAAAATCCACAGATACCAACAGGTGCAGATCTTATTTGGATGTGTCAGTTTTTAGATTGTTTTTCAGAGGATGAAATTTTAAAAATCTTGAAAACTTGCGCAGATTCGATGAATGATAATGCCGAGTTGATTATTGTAGAAACCTTTACAGATAGACAAGCATTTAAGGCTTCCCAGTTTATATTAGAAGCAACTTCACTTTATTTTACAGTACTTGCAAATGGAAATAGTAAAATGTACCCTGCGAGTGTATTTATTAAACTGATTGAAAAAGCCGGCTTGCAATTACACGAAGATTGTAAAATCGGTGAGTATCACACTATGCTAGTTTGTAAAAAGAAATCACAATAAAACGGTGTTTTTGAGCATCTATACGAACTCGAGATTCTAAAGAATTATAAAATTGACGAATAAACTTCACATAAAAAGCTACTCACATATTAAAAACCAAACTGTTTCAGTAAACGGAAATGTGATTTTTAAAGGAGATGATGCTGATTTTCCAAACTTTATAAAGAGTGCATATAAACATTTGGAGACAAGTTATTCTAAGTTCTTCAAGATGGATAACCTCAGTAAGCTGGCATTTCTAGCGGCCGATGTATTGTTGAAGCAAGAAAGCTTAAGTGAAGAGGAAAACAATATTGCCCTTATATTTTCAAATAAAGCATCGAGTTTAGATACAGATAGAAAACATCAAAAATCAATTGAAAACCAAGAGGAATATTTCCCTAGTCCGGCAGTTTTTGTTTATACTTTGCCGAACATTTGTCTTGGGGAGATAAGTATAAAACACAAACTTTATTCTGAGAATAGTTTTTTTATCTTTGACCGCTTCAATGCCGAGCATTTATATCTGTATGCCAATAATTTATTGCAAAATAACAAAGCAGAAAAGGTATTATGCGGCTGGGTAGATTTTGATGAAAATAGCTATGAAGCTTTTTTATATTTAGTTGAAAGCAAAGGCGAAATAGTACATAACACTGAAGAAATAAACAGATTATATAATTTATTATGAGCGAATTAAAAGAAGAATTAAAGGCAAAAATAATTGAGCAATTAAACCTTGAAGATGTTTCAGTTGAAGAAATTGCTGACGATGACGCACTTTTTGGTGATGGTCTTGGCTTAGATTCTATTGATGCTTTGGAGCTTATCGTAATGTTGGACAAAGATTATGGTATCCGTTTGAGTGATCCGAAAGAAGGACGCAAAATATTTGAATCTGTGCAAGTAATGGCAGATTATATAGAAGCAAACCGCACTAAGTAATTTTTGAATTTATAGACTGAGGGCAGTCAAAACCTTATTGAAATTATTATAAAGTCTCTTGTTTAAATGAGTAAAGGCGTAGCGATAACCGGAATGGGGATAATTTCGGCCATTGGAAACAATGTAGCTGAAAACTTTGATGCGCTTATAAATCAAAAAAAAGGGATTACTCGTGTTGATAATATTAAAACCATACAACGCGAAGAAATTATGGTTGGCGAAATTAAATTCACAAACGATGAATTAATCGCTCAATTAGGTCTTCCACCTGAAAACAACTTCTCGCGTACTGCGATGTTAGGTGTTATTGCAGCTAAAGAAGCCATTGCTCAGGCAAGAATAACCGATATTAAAAAATATAAAACAGGCATTGTTTCGGGTACCAGTGTAGGCGGAATGGATATGACTGAAAAGTACTATTACGAATATCTCACCGAAAAAGAACCTCAGAAATATATTGAAAGTCATCACGCTGGAGATTCTACACAAAAAATTGCAGAGCAATTAGGCATTGAAGAAAGTTTTGTAACAACTATAAGTACTGCTTGTTCTTCTGCTGCCAATGCAATTATGTTGGGAGCCCGACTTATAAAATCTGGAAAACTAGATAGAGTAGTAGTAGGCGGAGCCGATTGTCTTTCAAAATTTACCATCAACGGATTTAAAACCTTGATGATTTTAAGCGATACCTTCAACACTCCTTTCGACGAAAATAGGAAAGGACTAAACCTTGGAGAAGCAGCTGCTTATCTAGTTTTAGAAAGTGATAAAGTGGTAAAAGCTGAAAATAGAAAGGTACTCGCTTACGTAAAAGGATATGGAAATGCCAATGATGCATTTCACCAAACAGCATCTTCTGATAATGGTGATGGAGCAACACTAGCGATGGAAAAGGCATTAAAAGTTGCCAATTTAAATCCGTTTGATATAGATTATATAAACGCTCACGGAACTGCAACAGGAAATAACGATCTTTCGGAAGGAAGGGCAATTCTTCGCATTTTTAAGGATGAAATGCCAGAATTTAGCTCTACAAAAGCATATACCGGTCATACTTTGGCTGCAGCTGGAGCGATTGAAGCTGTATATTCAGTTTTGGCATTACAAGAAAACGTAATTTTTCCCAACCTGAATTTTAAAACTCCGATGAAAGAATTCAATTTAATTCCACAAACCGAATTAAAGAAGAAAGAATTAAATACCGTGCTTTCAAATTCATTAGGGTTTGGCGGTAATTGTTCAACTGTTATCTATTCAAAAGAAGCTTAATGAAAAAGGTGTATATTAATAGTATCGCTTCTATTTCACCTCAAAAAACCTTTGAGAGTGCATCCTTTTTAGATGATATTATTGAATATAACGACAATGTAATTCCAGCCTTCGACCCAAACTATAAAGAGCACATACCGCCTGCCGCTGCTAGACGGATGGCAAAAGGAATTAAAATGGGAGTGGTAGCTTCAAAACTTGCAATGAAAGAAGCAGGGATTGAAACTGTAGATGCTATAATTACAGGAACAGGAATGGGTTGCATGATCGATTCTGAAAAATTTGTCAGTGCTATTATTGATAACAACGAGCAATATTTAACTCCTACTTCCTTTATACAAAGTACACACAATACAGTTGCTGGGCAGATAGCTTTAGGAATGGAGTGTAAAGCTTATAATTTCACTTATGTTCACTCTGCTATTTCGTTTGAATCGGCTTTGATAGACGCTAAAATGCAACTAGAAAATGACGAAGCAAATAACATATTAGTAGGGGGCGTAGAAGAATTAGGCTCACATACCACCAATGTTCATCGTGTTATCAATCACGTTAAACCTGAGCCAGTAACAATTTCAGAGGTTTTAAATTCCAATACTGAAGGAGCTGTGTTTAGTGAAGGTGCTAATTTCTTCGTGGTTTCTAACGATAAGAAAGATAGCAGTTATGCCGAATTACTTGCTGTTGAAACATACAATACTCTTCAAAAAGACAAGGTTTCAGAAATAATTAAAAACTTTTTAGAAGAAAATAACTTAAAACCTGAAGACTTAGACCTTGTGGTGCTCGGTAATAATGGTGATGTAGATTTTGATGGATATTACAATCAACTATCTGAAAATATCTTCAAAAACACTAAACAGGTTTACTACAAACACCTAGTTGGTGAAAATAATACAGTGTCGGCATTTGGGGTTTGGTTGGCTTCAAAAATTATTAAAACACAACAAATTCCAGCTATAGTGAATTTGAACGAAATTGAATCAACAGAAACTAATATTGTTTTGTGTTACAACCAATATCGCGGTGAAAACCACAGTCTTGTACTCCTGAAAAAATGTTGAAATTCTACACCATAAACGCCTTAGCTTTAGTAATCTTTTTTGGATTGCTGCTAACAGGTTTTTTTGGTGATGTTCCGGTTTGGCTTTATGTATTATTTGTAATTATTTGGATAGTAATTACTGCTATTGGGTCTTTTCAAATAAAATGGAATTATCATTTAGAGTCATTAAACCACAATTATAAAACTTCAAAAAACTATATATCCATCACTTTCGACGATGGACCAAATCCAGATTATACACCAAAAGTTCTTTCGCTTTTAAAGGAACACAACGCAAAAGCTACTTTTTTCATAATAGGAAAAAACGCTGAACATCACCCAGACTTAGTCCGTGAAATAATAGCAGATGGACATACTATAGGAAATCACTCATTTTCACACGCTAATACTTTCAGTTTTTTTTCTTCTGAAAAAATTATAGCCGAATTAAAAAAATCTGATTCAATTCTGAAAGAAATCACAGGAAAGGAAGTTAAATTATTTCGTCCTCCATTTGGTGTAACAAATCCGAATATCAAGAAAGCTTTGAAAAAAACTGGGCATCACTCTATTGGTTGGAGTAAACGCAGTTTGGATACTACGAATCTTTCGGAAGAAAAGATTTTAAAACGCATTATTCCCAACCTGAGAAAAGGTGATATTGTATTACTTCACGATAGCAGTTCAAAATCCGTTGCCGTATTGGAACAGTTATTGTTAACTTTGACTCCGCACGAATTGCAGTCGGTTTCGGTGGATCGTTTGCTAGAAATAGAACCTTATGCGTAATTATCTTTTTTTACTAGTTTTTGTTTTAATCGGCGGTAGCATTGCAGCACAAGAAATTGCGATGAGTGCTTCTGAAATTTCTGCTTTCAAACAAAAAGTTATCACTACTGCAAAAAGCACAAATTCAATTAAAGCTGATTTTGTGCAATTCAAGCATCTAGACTTTTTAGCGAATGATGTAAAAACTTCAGGGAAAATGGTGTTTAAAGCTCCTAATTTGGTAAAATGGGAGTACACAAACCCTTATCAATACAGCGTAATTTTTAAAGAAGATAAGCTACTTATCAATGATGGAGGAACTAAAAGTAAAGTCGATATTGGGAATAGCAATCTCTTTAAGAAATTAAACGAGTTAATCGTGAATAGCGTAAAAGGCAATATGTTTAACGACGCCGATTTTACGGTTTCATTTTATAAAGTATCGAAACATTACAAAGCGGTTTTTGTGCCTAAAGACAAAAAAATAGCTAATTATATAGCTTCTTTCGAATTGCTTTTCAACAAAGACGACGCACAGGTTCACGAGGTAAAAATGATTGAGCCTTCAAAAGACTTTACAAGGATTATATTTAGCAATCGAGTTTTAAACAGTAAGATTAATGATTCGGTTTTTAGCAATTAGTCTATCCCTTGTTTTCTCTTTAACTTCCTGCTCGTTAAAGACCACAGAAGGATTGCGACTAATAGATTTGAATGAGGTTGCTAAGTTGAATAAAGTGGTCGAAAATCTATATTTTTCTAACCCAGAAATAGACTATGTTTATAAAGCGAAAATCAAGGTTTACAATAAAAATTTCGGCGGAATATTAATTGTAAAAAAGACAGGTCTAGAAAATCACAGAGTAGTATTTACAACTGAATTTGGAAGTAAATTATTAGACTTTCAGTTTGATGGAGATAAGTTTACCAAGAATTTTGTTGTTGAAGATTTAGATAAAAAATTTATAATTAATATTTTGAGAGACGATTTCAAATTATTGATAACCGAAAAATCTGATATTTTGGAAGTTTTTAGTTCTGAAGTGCATAATGTTTTTAAAACACAGTCCGAGGAACGATTCAATTATTACTTTTTTGAAAAGGAAACAGGAAAGCTTCAAAATATTATAAATACAACTAAAAGAAAAGAAAAAGTTGAGGTTGATTTTACTTCAACTCAAAAAGAAATCGCAGACATCATAAGCATTAAACACAACAACTTCAAGTTAACGATAGACTTGGAAAAATTCAAAAAAGAATAATATGCTCATAGAAGGTTTATACAAAATAATTGCTATCGATAAGACTGAAAAAGGCATCTTAGCAAAAGTACACTTAGATAAAAATCACGATATTTTTAAGGGGCATTTTCCTGGAAATCCAGTTATGCCAGGAGTTTGTATGATTCAGATTATAAAGGAGCTCACTGAAAAAACAGTAGAAAAGGAATTGTTTTTGGCGGTTTCTTCCAATATAAAGTTTATGGCAATTATCAATCCTGAAAAGAATTCAGAATTGCAGCTTTCCATAGATATTACTGAAGAAAATGGAGAGGTAAAGGTGAAAAACACTACATCTTTCGAAGACACTATAGCTCTTAAGTTAAGTGCTACGTTTAATATTATTTAATTTTTGTCTAAGCCTAACAAGGTTTTAAAACCTTTTAGATTTAGAACTTACAATTATGAAAAACATATTCATTTTATTCTTTTTTATTTCCTTTATTGGAAACGCTCAAGATTTAGGAGAAATTCGTACGCAATACCCAAAAGCAGTTGAGAGCACTGAAGTAACCGAGAAATTGTATGGCGAACTTGCAAGAATAAGTACATCGAGTAAGCCTGTATTACTTGCCTATAAAGGAGCAATGTTGACGTTGAAAGCTAAGTTTTCAAAAAGTAAACGCGATAAGAAAGACTTTTTTAAAGAAGGCGTTTCTTTACTTGAATCTGCTGTAGAGTCAGATTCGAAGAATACTGAAATTAGATACATCCGTTTATCAGTTCAAGAAAATTCGCCAAAATTCATAGGGTATCACAAAAATATTGAGGCTGATAAAGATTTTATTTTAAAGAATTACGGAACGCTATCCTCTAAGACTTTAAAAACCATTGTAAAAGATTTTGTTTTAAACTCTAATAGTTTTGATGAAACTGAAAAGTTAGGGTTGAATTAGCCTAAGCAAAACCATTACTTCAACTGCAATAACTTATATTTGTTGCGTGCTCTATTCCTCAGTGGTAGTTATACACCGCAAAGACACAGAGGACACTAAGAATAAAACTTCATAATGAGCCAAAAACTACATTCAGAAAAACTTAATTCCCTGAAGTGTTGTGTGATTATTCCTACTTATAATAATCACAAGACCTTGCAACAGGTAATTGAAGGTGTTTTGGTTTACACTGAAAATGTAATTGTGGTGAATGATGGATCCACAGATTCAACTTCAGAAATATTGCTAAAGTTTCCGCAATTGGAGTTAATTAACCTTTCACAAAATAAAGGAAAGGGGAATGCGCTGCGACAAGGCTTTAAACACGCTGAAAGTTTGGGTTACCATTACGCCATTACCATTGATAGTGATGGGCAACATTTTCCAGAAGATATTCCGGTTTTTACAGAAGCTTTAGAAAAGTCAGAAAATAAAAAGTTACTCCTTATCGGCGCACGAAATATGGGGCAAACGGGAGTACCTAAGAAAAGTAGCTTTGGAAACAAGTTTTCAAATTTTTGGTTTTGGGTAGAAACGGGAATTCGCTTAAAAGACACCCAGTCTGGCTTTAGATTATATCCGCTTTACGCAATGAAAGACTTAAGCTTTTACACCAGTAAGTTTGAATTTGAAATTGAAGCAATAGTCAAATCTGCCTGGAGTGGGATAGAAGTGAAAAACATTCCGATTCAAATTCACTATGAGTTGGAAAACAGAGTTTCACATTTTCGTCCGTTTAAAGATTTTACACGAATAAGTATCTTAAACACTTGGCTTGTACTTGTTACCTTCCTATATATTAAACCACGAGATCTCTTTAGGAAATTAAAAAAAAAAGGACTTAAAAGGTTCTTGATGGAAGACCTACTTCAAAGCGATGATTCTGCCGAAAAGAAAGCTTTTTCAATCGCTTTAGGGGTGTTTATAGGCTTGTCTCCAATTTGGGGCTTTCATACTGTATCGGTTATATTTTTGGCCATTCTTTTGAAGCTAAATAAGGTGATTGCCTTTGCTTTTTCTAATGTAAGCTTGCCTCCATTTATCCCTTTTATTCTTTATTTCAGTTTAAAACTTGGGAGTTGGCTTTTAGGTGAAAACTTTGTCCTTTCATTTAATGAAATAGATCCTAGTTTAGAGCTAGTGAAATATTTAAAATCTTATATTGTTGGCAGTTTGGCTCTTTCAATTTCTGCAGCAATTTTCTGCGGACTTGCAGGATACTTAGTCTTAACGTTGTTTGAGCGTAAAAAGATTTTTAAGAATGGGTAAATGGTTTTTTAAGGCATATCAATTTCTTCAAAATAATAAATCCAGAAGCGCAATTATCTTTTTATTGTTGCTCTCAGGTTTGGTGTTCCTTGTTACCAAAATTCAATTTGAAGAAGATATTTCAAAATTAATACCTGTAGAAGGAGAGTCTAAAAACCTTCAGAAAGTATTAAAATCAGTAAATTTTACTGATAAAATTATTGTCACCCTTCAGAAAAATGAAGATGTAGCCGTTGAAGAACTTACCGATTACGCTTCAGAATTTATCGATAGCTTACAAACTCACTCACCTCAATACATCAAAAACATTAGAGGGAAAGTTAACGATGACGATTTACTTCGTACTATGAATTTTGTGTACGAAAATTTGCCTTTATTTCTTGATAAAGATGATTACAAAACCATTGCCAACAAACTTGAAAAAGATAGTGTTTCGGCTATAACAGCAGCGAATTACAAAACACTTATCTCCCCTTCTGGCATAGTAACGAAAGATATTATTCTTAAAGACCCTTTGGGGCTTTCACTAATCGCCTTAAAAAAGCTTAGACAGCTTGGAGTCACCGACGAATTTGTATTGAAAGACGGGTTTTTAGTAAGTAAGGATGAAAAAAATCTTCTTCTTTTTATCACTCCGCAATATGCAAGTAGTGAGACTTCTGAAAACAGCAAGTTTGCCGAAAAATTATATGCGCTACAAAAATCTTTAGATCTTAAATATTCAGGAAAAGTAAAAAGTGAATATTTTGGAGCTGCGTTAATTGCAGTTGCAAATGCCCAGCAAATAAAAAGTGATATACAGTTTACCGTAGGTATCGCCTTTTCGTTATTGGTTCTAGTTTTTATACTCTTTTACCGAAAGATATATGTTCCCATAATTTTATTTGTACCGACGCTTTTCGGTGGACTTTTAGCAGTTGCACTATTGTATTTAGTTCGAGACAACATCTCTGCTATTTCATTAGGGATAGGCTCAGTTTTGCTGGGGGTAACATTGGATTATTCACTTCATATACTCACTCATATCCGCAATAATGAAACTGTAGAAAGTTTATATAAAGATGTAGCAGAACCAATATTGATGAGCAGTTTAACAACTGCGTTAGCATTTTTGTGCTTGTTGTTTTTAGATTCTCAAGCCTTACAGGATTTAGGGATGTTTGCTGCAGTAAGTGTTTTGGGTGCTTCGGTTTTTGCACTTTTATTTATTCCATTAGTTTACAAAAATCCACTTTCGCAAAAGCAACAAGTTAATGTGTTGGATAAAATCGCCGATTATTCCTACCATAGAAATAAATGGTTGTTAATAGGTCTAGGAGCGGTTTTAGCGGTAAGTCTGTTCACCTTCAATAAGGTTGAATTTGATAAAGATATTTCAAAATTAAATTATGAGCCTGAAGCGTTGAAAGCTGCAATGCAGCATTTGGATGAGCTGACAGATATTTCCTCAAAATCGGTCTACTTAGCGACTTATGGGAAATCTGTAGAAAGTACGCTTCAGCTAAACGATTCAATTCACGCAACCTTAGAATTACTAAAAGAAGATGATAAAATAAGCAGTTTTAGTTCTATTGGAGCTTTAGTGCATTCACAACGTGACCAAAGAAATAAAATATCTGTTTGGCAACAGTTTTGGAGTGAATCTCGAAAGGATAGTACGGCAAACAATCTTATTGACAGTGGGAAAGAACTTGGTTTTAAACCTTCAACTTTTGGTAAGTTTTACGATTTTCTGAATAAAGACTTCAACACTTTAAAGCCTGAGGATTATCAGCAAATTCCATCGATTATTCTAGAGGATTATATCACTACAGAAGCTGGATTTACAACAATTACAACCCTAGTTAAACTAGAGAATGTAGATGTTTCTGACATTAAAGATAGGTTTAAGAAAATCCCGAATACCTATGTTATTGATAGGCAGGAAATGAATGAAACCTTCTTAGGGAATCTTAAAAACGATTTCAACAGCCTGATAGGGTATTGTTTGTTGGCAGTTTTATTAATACTGTTTTTATTCTTCCGAAGTTTCTCTCTCACTTTGGTTACTGCAACCCCAATTTTCCTAACCTGGTTTTTAACCTTAGGGGTAATGGGATTGCTCAATATTCAATTCAATATTTTCAATATTATAATTTCCACTTTCATTTTTGGATTGGGAATCGATTACAGCATTTTTATGACTAAAGGCTTGTTGAAAGAGCTTGCTATGGGTGAAAAAGTAATGGTAACCAATAGAACATCAATAATACTGTCGGTTTTAACCACGATTCTCGGAGTTGGAGTTCTAATTTTTGCTAAACATCCGGCATTGTATTCAATATCTATAGTCTCGATCATTGGAATATTTTCGGCAATGTTTACAGCATTCACAGTGCAACCGTTATTGTTTAAGCTTTTTATAGGAAGTTCAAAAAAGCGCCCTATAACCCCTAGGATGTTTGTGCATTCGGTATTGTCGTTTAGTTATTTCGGATTAGGAGGAATATTGCTTTCAATCTACAGTGTAACCTTAATGCCAATCTTACCAATAAGTAAGAAAACATCTATGGGATGGTTTCATAAGGTAATATCGAAATTCTTTAAATCGGTATTATACACCAATCCCTTTGTGAAGAAAACTATAATCAATGAATCGGGTGAGGATTTTTCAAAACCTGCGGTAATTATAGCCAATCACACTTCCTTCCTAGATATTTTGGCGGTGGGGATGTTGAATCCAAAAATTTGTTTCTTGGTAAACGATTGGGTTTATAATTCTCCAATTTTTGGGAAAGCAGTGCAAAAAGCAGATTTCTACCCTGTATCAAGTGGAATTGAAAATAGCTTAGAGCCTTTAAAAAAGAAAATTGAGGAAGGATATTCGTTGATGGTTTTTCCAGAAGGCACTAGAAGTGACTCCAATAAAATTAAGCGTTTTCACAAAGGTGCTTTTTATTTGGCAAACCAATTCAATTTGGATATTCTACCGGTATTAATTCACGGAAATAGCGAAGTTAATCCTAAGGGAAGCTTTATTATAAAAGACGGTAGCATTACTGTAAAGATTTTACCGCGTATAAAAGCCGAAGACACTTCTTATGGAGAAACTCATAGGCAACAAGCAAAACAAATAGGCGCGTATTTTAGAGATGAGTTTTTAAAAATTAGAAACGAAATTGAAGGTGTAAATTACTTTCACAATATTGTTTTAGAGGAATACCGATATAAGGGAGACTCAGTTTATAAGGCTGTAAAGAAGGATTTAAAAGAAAATGCTGCGGCGTATTTCGAAACCCGAAGACACCTTGAAAAGCGTGGGAATATTGCACATATTTCAGATGATATTGGGCAACTCGACTTTCTTTTAAATCTTGATGGGTCAGATAGAAAAATTTTCAGCTATATTGAAGATTCAGATAATAGAGCAATACTTCAAAATAGTTATATAACTAATAAATACGGTAAGGTTTATTTTAAATCGTCTATCTCAGCTGTATTGAACGCAGATGTTGAAATGCTAGTAATTTCTTCAGAAAAACACCTGGCTGAAGTAATAGACATTTTACCGCAAATTTCTGTGAAAACCATTGTCTTTCTGAAAGATGCCTCCCTTGTTGAGAAGGAAAATATTGTTACATTAGACTATCAAAGTGTATATCAAAGTGTATATCAAAATACGAATATTAGTGTTTTTAATCTATCGAGAACCACAGCAGAATGACTGAAAAATACGATGTAGTAATTATTGGTAGCGGCCTAGGAGGGCTGGTATCGGCAATTATACTAGCCAAAGAAGGTTATAGTGTTTGTGTGCTCGAAAAGAATCAACAATTTGGTGGGAATCTACAAACCTTTTCACGTAATAAAACCATTTTTGATACAGGGGTACATTATATAGGAGGACTTTCGGATGGACAAAATCTGAATAGGTACTTCAAGTATTTAGGTATTCTTGACGATATTACACTAAAGAAAATGGACGAAGATGGTTTTGATAGAATCACTTTTGACAATGACCCAAAGGAATACAAATACGCACAAGGTTACGAAAGATTTAAAAAAACGCTCCTCGAGGAATTTCCTGAAGAAGAAAAGGCAATAGATGCCTATTGCAATAAAATGAAAGAAACCTGCGATTTCTTTCCGCTTTACAGACTTAAACTTGGAAAACCATATTATGAAAACACTTCACTTTTTGAAGTGAAAATAAAAGATTTTATAGATTCTATTACAGATAATAAAAAACTTCGAGCTGTATTAGGAGGAAGTAATTTGCTATATGCTGGTGAGGGGGAACGCACTCCTTTGTATATGCACGCTTTGTCAGTAAATTCTTATATAGAAAGCTCCTATCGTTGTATAAATGGTGGAAGTCAAATTACCAAGGCACTACTTGCTAGGCTACGTGAAAATGGAGGAAAGGCATATAAACGCCACGAAGTAACAAAGTTTGTTACAGAAGATGGTCAGGTTTCAGCTGTGGAAATTGCAAATGGGAAGACAATAAAAGGCGATATATTTATTTCTAATATAGATCCTAAGATGACCCTTCAGATGATTGGTGAAAATCATTTTAGGAAATCCTACACCAAGCGTATTGAAAATATTGAAAGTACAATTGCTGCTTTTAGTCTTTATTTAGTATTGAAACCCAATAGTTTTAAATACTTAAATCATAATTACTATCATTTTAAAGACTATAACTCTATTTGGGATGCGCATAAGTATACTGAAGAAAGTTGGCCTGAAGTGTATATGATGTCTATGGGAATTAAGAAGGACGAAGATGAGTATGGGGATAACTTAACGGTTATGACTTATATGCGTTTTGAAGAAATGGAACCTTGGATAAATACCTTTAACACAGCCGCCGATAAAAATGAGAGAGGGCAAACCTATGAAGAGTTTAAGGAGCAAAAGGCTGAGATAATTATTCAGGAGTTAGAAAAAAAATTCCCCAATATCCGAGATTGTATAGAAGCAGTTTACGCTTCAACCCCTTTATCTTACCGTGATTATATAGGGTGTAGTAAAGGATCGATGTATGGCTTTGTTAAAGACGCTAATAGTCCATTAAAATCTTTCGTGTCGCCACGAACTAAAATCAACAATCTTTATTTTACTGGGCAAAATTTAAATATGCACGGGATTTTAGGCGTTACAATTAGTGGAGTAGTAACTTGTTCGGAAATATTAGGAGGGGAATACCTTTTAAATAAAATTTTAGAAGCTTCAAATACGGAAAGGATAACTTAAAGAGTTTAGAGATGTCACAAATCAAATCAAAACCTATTGAAAGGGTTCGGAATATTTCTAAGGAAGAGTTTATTGAGAAATATTACAAACCTCAAAAGCCTGTTTTAATTGAAGGACTCACCAAAGATTGGAAGGCATTCAAAATGTGGAACTTGGACTATATTCAAAAACACGCTGGAGATCAAGTGGTTCCGCTTTATAATAATGAGCCTACAAAAGGGAAGCAGAACTCGGCCGAGCCTGCTACTGAAATGAAAATGTCTGACTATATCGATCTTATAAAATCCAAACCTACCGATTTACGAATTTTCTTCTACGATCTTAAGGTGAAGTTGCCAGAACTTCTAAAAGATTTTGAATACCCCAATATTGGTTTAAAGTTTTTTAAACGTCTTCCAGTACTATTCTTTGGAGGTGAAGGGTCTAAGGTTTTACCACATTACGACATGGACTTAGCAGATTTAGTGCATTTCCATTTTCAGGGGACTAAGAGTGTTTTGCTTTTCTCTCCCGAGCAAACTAAGTATTTATATAAAATTCCATTTGCAGTACATAACTTAGAAACCATCGATCTAGATAATCCCGATTTTGAAAAGTATCCTGCGTTAAAATATGTTGAAGGAATTCACGCGACAATGGAACATGGTGATGCGTTGTATATGCCAAGCGGCTACTGGCACTATATAAAATATCTAAATGGAGGTTTTTCTATGACACTTCGAGCTTTTCCAAGGCATTTAGGGCGTTTTGGAAATATGCTTTACAACGTATTCTTTATGCGACATTTTGAAAATCTAATGCGTAAATCATTTGGGCAGAAGTGGATTGATTATAAAGAAAACCGTACTTATAAGAAAACAAATAATAGGGTAGCCAAGCTGAATAATCAAAATTTATAAGGATGAAGAATTCAGGAAAGTTACTTGCATTTGCTTTGTTAATATTTCTTTTGAATTCGTGTGGAGTGTCAAAATCTATTAACAATAGACCTGATGTTAGTGGCTACAATTCTTCAATTCCTGAAAAAATTAAAATCAACGATTCCACTTTTATAGCTGGAAATAACTTCTTCTTAAAAAATAAACAAGGTCTGTGGGAGCTATATGTAGAAGGTAATCCCTTACAAATTGGGGAAATAACTGGAAGCCTTACGCAGAAACAACTTCAAAGTCAGGAGGCTTATATCTTCAATATGGTGGAGGATATAATCCCTTCAAAGTTTCAACAATTCTTACTTCGTAAATTTTTGGCTTGGTACAATCGCAAAATGTATCAACATATCCCTGAGGAATATAAAACCGAAATTTATGGTCTTTCACAATATTCATCATCAAATTTCAGTGAAATTGGCAAGCCTTATTTGCGAATACTATACCTGCACGGCGCCCACGATATAGGCCATGCAATGCAAGATTTAATGCTGGTTGGTTGTTCATCTTTCGCTGTTTGGGGAGATAAAACAGTCGATAACGATCTGCTAATTGGAAGAAATTTCGATTTTTATGCTGGAGATGACTTTGCGAAGGAGAAAATAATCTCTTTTGTAAACCCTTCAAAAGGACACAAGTTTATGTCGGTAACTTGGGGCGGAATGATAGGCGTAGTGTCTGGAATGAACGAGCAAGGTTTAACGGTTACTATAAATGCTGGAAAATCTAAAATTCCATTAGTTGCTAAAACACCAATATCTATAGTAACACGCGAAATTCTTCAATATGCATCTACTATAGATGAGGCAATTGCTATTGCAAAAAAGCGTGAAGTATTTGTATCTGAAGCTATTTTTATCGGGAGTGCTAAGGATAAAAAAGCAGTTGTTATTGAAGTTTCACCGGATAATTTTGGTGTTTATGAAGTAGAAAACACCAATAAACTTATATGTAGTAATCACTTTCAAAGTGAAGAATATCAAAATGACGAACGCAATATAAAATGGATAGAAGAGAGTCATTCTATGTACCGTTTTGAAAGGATGCAAGAACTGATTTCAGAAAAAGAAAAAATTGATGTTAAAGATGCGGTTGCCATTCTTCGAAATAAAAAGGGATTAGATAACAAAGAAATAGGTTTTGGAAATGAAAAAGCCTTAAACCAACTTTTAGCCCATCACGGGATTGTTTTTAAACCTGAAAGTAAAAAAGTATGGGTTTCTTCAAACCCCTATCAATTGGGTGAATTTGTGGAATACGATTTAGATGATATTTTTATGAATAGGGAAGATAACCCAGCAATTACTTCCGTTTCAAACAGGAAAGGGAATATTCCTGAAGATAAGTTTATACATTCAAAAGAATTTAAAGACTACCAAGAATACCGAGTTTTGGAGCGGAAAGTTGAAAAAGCTATTTCGGAAAAAGAAACACTTTCCCAGGAAACAATTTTAGCTTTACAACAAAAAAACCCAGAGTATTGGAAAGCCTATTATTTAATAGGAAAGTATTACTTTGGAAAAAAATATGACGCCGCCGCAAAACTTGATTTTGAAAAAGCGTTGACCAAAGAAATAACAACAGTTACCGATAGACAGAAAATTGAAAAATATCTTCGGAAATTAAACTAACAGAATTAAAAAGTCGTGGTGTTTAGTAAGCCTTAAAGTCTTGCTTCAAAAAAGAACAGTAAATGATTCCAGAAATAGAAAAAGCATCCAAAGAAGAAATAAAAGTCTTTCAAGAAGAGAAGCTTAAAGACACGCTAGAATATCTAAATGAGAAATCTCCATTTTACAAGCGCTTTTTTAAGGAAAACAATATTAACGTTTCAGAAATAAAGAAGCTAGAAGACCTTTATAAAATTCCTGTTACTACTAAAGATTTTCTGCAGCGTTATAATGATGATTTTATATGTGTGCCAAGAGCTGAAATTATAGACTATGTTACAACCTCTGGGACTTTGGGTGACCCTGTAATATTTGCCCTTACCGATAATGATTTAAACCGCTTAGCCTATAACGAAGCGATTTCATTTGAGTGTGCAGGAGTTAAGAAGACCGATGTGATGCAGTTGATGACCACTATCGACCGCAGGTTTATGGCAGGGTTGGCTTACTTTTTAGGTGCTCGAAAATTGGGAGCGGGAATCATTCGAGTTGGATCTGGGATTCCTGAGCTACAATGGGATTCGATTTTAAAATTTAATCCTACTTACTTAATTACAGTGCCTTCGTTTCTTTTAAAACTTATAGAATATGCAAAACAGCATAATATAGATTTAAAAAATACAGGTGTTAAAGCAGCTATATGCATTGGTGAACCTATTCGCGATCAAGATTTTTCTTTGAATATACTGTCAAAAAAAATTAAAAAAGATTGGGATATTGAGTTGTTTTCAACTTACGCTTCTACCGAAATGAGCACAGCTTTTAATGAATGCGAATATCACGTTGGCGGTCATCACCATCCGGAATTAATTATTGCTGAAATTTTGGATGAAAATAATAACCCCGTAAAAAATGGTGAAGTGGGCGAACTTACAATTACCACCTTAGGTGTTGAAGCGATGCCATTATTGCGTTTTAAAACTGGTGATATGGTTCAAGCAAATGATGAAAGGTGCAAGTGTGGACGTAATACCATGCGCTTAGGGCCAGTTGTTGGGCGTAAAAAGCAAATGATTAAATATAAGGGAACTACCTTGTATCCGCCGGCGATGTATAATATTTTAAATAACTTTTCAGAAGTTGAAAGCTACGTAATTGAAGTGTTCCACAATGAATTAGGTACCGATGAAATTTTAATAAAGATTGCTTCCGATAATATTTCCGAAGAGCTTCTTTTAGATATCAAGGATCATTTTAGAGCAAAATTAAGAGTAGCGCCTAAATTAGAATTTGCCTCATCTAAAGAGATTCAAGCACTTAGGTTTCCACCTTTAAGTAGAAAGCCTGTGGACTTGATAGATCACAGGCTTCAAAAAAATTAAGTAGGTATTTCTTTATTTCTTAAATGTAATTACTGGCATATTAGCATGGTTTACCATGTCCTCACTGATACTTCCATTAAAAAAGTGCGAAATACCTTTGCGTCCGTGGGTAGCCATTCCAATTAATTCACCATTTATGAATTTTGTGAAATTTAGTATTCCTTTTTCCACAGTAGTGTCGTTATAGATGTTTAGAGAGTAATTTTCAATTCCCATACCATCTACAAAATCCTCCATTAACTCCTGAGCTTGGCCAGAAGTTTTAAAACCTGCAGGCGTGTTCACGTATAGCAAATGTAGTTTTGCGTTAATTTTTTTAGCGAAATCATAAGCTTTAATTAATGTACCGCGTGAATTTTCAGAAAAATCAGTTGCGAATACAAAATCTTCCACATTAAATTCCGAATGATTATTTTTTATCACTAAAACTGGAACTTCGGCGGTGCGAACTACTTTTTCTGTATTACTTCCTACAAACATTTCTTTAAATCCACTTGCACCATTAGATCCCATAACGATAAGATTTATGTCATAATTCTTACAAGCTTCATTGATATCCTCAAAAATTTCGTTGTGACCAATTGTCTCGTTTATCGTAATTCCCTCAAGGAAGTCGCTATTTCTAAGGTCGTTAAAGCGTTTTTCAGTAAGTTTTATAAAATACAGCGATTCAGGAAGGCTGCCAGAATCTTTAGCAGTAGCGTATTGCATGGGAATTTCCAAAGAGTGCAAAACGTAAACTTCACTATTGTGTTTTTTAGCTAATTTTATAGCTACTTTAAGGGCGTTTTCAGCTTGTTCGGAAAAATCTGTGGGGACTAAAATACGTTTCATAAATAGTTTTGGGATTAAATTTTTTAGCGATGATAATTTACAAAAATAAATCGGTTGCCCTTGATTTTTATAATATTAAAAAATTATAGTATATTTGCACCGATTTTGATACGAAAATATCTGAGGGGACTAAAAGTCCCCTCTTTTTATAGCTAAAAAAAACGATGCGAGAAAAAGTAGCACAACTACTAGAAACTGCTTTAGCAGAAAACCAATCTCTGTTTTTGATCGACCTAAATATTACTGAAGACAACCAAATACGGGTCATCCTTGACGGCGATAAAGGCGTTACGGTTGAAGATTGTATAGCTGTTAGCCGACAAATTGAACATAATTTGGACCGTGAGGAATATGATTTCTCATTAGAAGTAATGTCATCGGGTGTTTCAGAACCATTGACTTTACCTAGGCAGTATAAAAAGAACTTAGGTAGAACGCTTAAAATAAAAACTAAAAACGAAGAAAAAATTGAAGGCGAATTAATCGCTGCGAACGAAGAAAGTTGTACCTTGAAGTGGTCTGTGCGAGAGCCTAAACCAGTAGGAAAGGGGAAAGTTACCGTTCAAAAAGAGGCAACACTGCCTTATGAAGATATTATGGAAGCAAAAGTGATGATAACATTTTAATAGAATTGATATGGAAAACTTAGCACTAATCGATTCTTTTTCAGAGTTTAAAGATGATAAGCAAATAGATAGAGTAACGCTTATGGCGATACTTGAAGACGTTTTCAGAAATGCACTGAAAAAGAAATATGGAAGTGACGATAACTTTGATATAATTGTAAACCCTGATAAAGGGGATTTGGAGATTTGGAGAAACCGTGTTGTGGTTGCAGATGGAGAAGTAGAGGATCCAAACGAAGAGATTTCTTTAAGCGAAGCACAAAAAATTGAGCCGGATTTTGAGATTGGAGAGGATGTTTCGGAAGAAGTAAAGTTAATCGACCTAGGACGTCGTTCTATTTTGGCATTGCGTCAAAACCTTATTTCAAAAATTCACGAGCACGATAATACTATCATCTATAAGCAATTTAAAGATCTTGAAGGAGAAATTTACACTGCTGAGGTTCATCACATTCGTCACCGTGCCGTTATATTGTTAGACGATGAAGGGAATGAAGTTATCCTTCCAAAGGATAAACAAATTCCTTCAGACTTTTTTAGAAAAGGAGATAACGTTCGTGGAATTATTGAAAGCGTTGATTTAAAAGGAAATAAACCGACAATTATTATGTCGCGCGCAAACCCAATTTTCCTTGAAAAATTATTCGAACAAGAAATTCCAGAAGTGTTTGACGGTTTAATTACTGTTAAAAAAGTAGTTCGTATTCCTGGTGAAAAAGCAAAAGTTGCTGTAGATTCATACGATGATCGTATTGATCCTGTAGGAGCTTGTGTTGGTATGAAAGGTTCAAGAATACACGGTATTGTACGTGAACTTGGAAACGAAAATATCGATGTTATAAATTATACAAGTAATATTAACCTTTATATTACTCGTGCATTAAGCCCAGCAAAAGTAACTTCAATTAAAATAAATGAAGAGACTAAGCGAGCTGAAGTAATTCTTCGTCCTGAAGAAGTGAGTAAAGCAATTGGTCGTGGAGGGCATAACATTCGCCTTGCAGGTCAATTAACAGGTTATGAAATAGATGTGCTTCGTGAAGGCGCAGAAGAAGACGTAGAGTTGCGTGAATTCTCAGATGAAATAGAAGGCTGGATCATCGAAGAATTCCATAAAATAGGTCTAGACACAGCTAAGAGTGTACTAGAACACGATATCAAGGATTTGGTTAAACGAACCGATTTGGAAGAAGAAACCATTCTTGATGTAATTAATATATTAAAAGAAGAATTTGAAGAGTAGTTGAAACTTTGACTACTTTTATACAAATTTTTTAAAAAGAAAAACAGGAAAAAGCATTTATGGCTGGAGTAAAGAAAAAAAGACTAAGTCAGGTATTACGTGAATTTAATATCTCGTTGGATCGTGCCGTGGAATTTTTGAGCACAAAAGGTTTCGATGTGGTCGCAAGTCCAAACACTAAAATAACGGGCGATGAATACGAAGTTCTTTTTGAAGAGTTTGAAACCGACAAAAGTAAAAAAGTAGAATCCAAGGAAATTGGTGAGGAAAAGCGCAAGGAGAAAGAAGAGCTTCGATTAGCGCGTGAGCGTGAGCTTGAAGAAAAGCAAAAGAAAGAAGAAGCTTCTCGAGTAATCAGAGCTGGTGCTAAACTTGAGGGTCCTAAACAAGTAGGTAAGATTGATCTTTCTACGGGGAAACCTAAAAAAGAAGAGCCTAAAGCTGCGGAAAAACCAGTTGAGGTGGAGCCTGCTAAAGAAGAAAAGGTAAAGGTTGAAAAACAAGAAAAGCCTGAAGTTGTAGCAGAAAAACCTAAAGCCGAAAAACCAAAGGTTGATGAAAAACCTGAGGTGGAAGAAAAGGCTAAAGAAGAAAAGGTTGTAGAAGAAAAGCCAAAAACGAAACCAACTCCTCCTGCTAAAAAAGAAGAAGTAGAAAAGCCTGCTGAAACTCCTGTTTCTAAAAAAGAAACTAAAGAAGAACCGAAAGTTGAGCCTAAGGTTGAATCTAAAGAAGAAGCCAAAGAGGAGCCTTCAATAAAAGATTCGGATACGGTAACTACAAAATACCGCAAACTAGAAGGTCCAAACTTTACAGGTCAAAAAATTGATCTTTCTCAGTTTAAAAAACCTGAAAAGAAAAAAGATCCTAAGGCAGACGCTAACAAAGACAAAAAAGGTAAGCGTCGTCGTATAAGTAAAGAAGCTCCTAAAACTGCTGGAGGTGGAAACTTTAGAGATAATCGTGGAAAAGGCAGAAAGCCGCGTCCAAATACTCCTAAAGAAGAGCCTAGCGAAGAAGAAGTACAAAAACAAGTACGCGAAACTTTAGAAAAACTTCAAGGGAAGTCTTCTAAAGGGAAGGGTGCTAAGTATCGTCGTGAAAAAAGAGATTTCCACCGTCAGAAAACTGAGGAGGAAATGGCACAACAAGAAGCAGAAAGTAAGCTTCTTAAGGTTACCGAGTTTGTAACAGCTAGCGAAATGGCAACTATGATGGATGTTCCTGTTACCAAAATTATCTCAGCTTGTATGAGTTTGGGTATGATGGTTACGATGAACCAACGTCTAGATGCAGAAACACTAAGTATTGTTGCCGATGAATTTGGTTACGACGTTGAATTTGTAACTGCAGATATTGAAGAGTCTATAGAACGCAACGTAGATGCTCCTGAAGATTTATTGCCAAGAGCTCCAATTGTAACTGTAATGGGTCACGTTGATCACGGTAAGACGTCATTGCTAGATAACATACGTAAGGAAAATGTAATTGCAGGTGAGTCTGGAGGTATTACGCAGCATATTGGTGCGTACGCCGTAGAGCTTGATGGAGGTCAAAAACTAGCTTTCCTTGATACTCCTGGTCACGAAGCGTTTACAGCGATGCGTGCTCGTGGTGCTCAAGTAACAGATATTGCAATTATTGTTGTAGCGGCAGATGATGATATTATGCCACAAACTAAGGAGGCAATAAGCCACGCACAAGCTGCGGGTGTGCCAATAGTTTTCGCGATAAACAAAATTGATAAGCCTACTGCTAATCCAGAAAGGATTAAAGAAAGACTAGCTCAAATGAACCTATTGGTTGAAGATTGGGGTGGTAAAATTCAATCACACGATATTTCTGCTAAAACAGGAGTTGGTGTTAAAGAATTACTAGAAAAAGTATTGCTTGAAGCTGAATTACTAGAGCTTAAAGCAAATCCAAACCGTCTAGCAGATGGTACTGTAGTAGAGGCATTCCTAGACAAAGGTCGTGGTTATGTTTCAACAGTACTAGTGCAAGGAGGTACATTGAAGGTAGGAGACTACTTGCTAGCTGGTCAGCATAGTGGTAAGGTTAAGGCAATGCAAGATGAGCGTGGTAAAAATGTTCAGGAAGCAGGTCCGTCAACTCCAGTATCTGTACTAGGTTTAGATGGTGCGCCTCAAGCGGGTGATAAGTTTAACGTGTTTGAAGATGAACGTGAAGCAAAATCTATTGCTACTAAACGTACTCAATTACAACGTGAGCAGTCGGTAAGAACACAACGTCATATTACGCTTGATGAAATTGGAAGACGTATTGCTCTTGGAGACTTTAAAGAACTTAATATTATCCTTAAGGGAGATGTTGATGGTTCGGTGGAAGCATTGACAGATTCATTCCAAAAACTATCTACTGAAGAAATTCAGGTGAATATAATCCATAAAGCTGTTGGGCCAATTACCGAAAGCGATGTGTTGTTAGCTTCTGCTTCCGATGCAATTATAATTGGATTTAACGTGCGTCCAATGGGTAATGCGCGTCAGATAGCTGATAAGGAAGAAATAGATATCCGTACATACTCTATCATTTACGATGCAATTGGCGACGTAAAGGATGCGATGGAAGGAATGCTATCTCCAGAGATGAAAGAAGAGATTACTGGTACAGCCGAAATTCGTGAAACATTCAAAATATCGAAAGTTGGAACCATTGCAGGTTGTATGGTGCTTACAGGTAAAATCTTTAGAAACTCGGGTATTCGATTGATTCGTGAAGGTGTTGTGGTTTACACAGGTGAACTAGCTTCTTTAAAACGTTTCAAAGACGATGTGAAAGAAGTATCTAAAGGGTACGACTGTGGTATTCAAATTAAAAACTACAACGATATTAGAGAAAACGATATTATTGAAGCTTTCCAAGAAGTAGCAGTGAAGAAGAAGTTGAAGTAATAACTAGTTTCTATAAATATTAAAAACGCTCCGAAAATTAACTTTTCGGAGCGTTTTTTTTTTTTTTTTTGTTTAAACTATTTTAAACCCTAAATATCCTGCAAGGTGTCATTGCGAGGCACGAAGCAATCTCCTTGTAGGTATAGTTAACAGTTTACTCTTTAAAGAACTTTTTTGTTTCAGTATTCCCTTCTTCATCTTCAATATTTAAAAAATAGATGCCGCTGGAAAGATTTGATAGATCGATTAAATTTTGCTTATTAAAATTTATATGTTGTGTGTTTAAAAGCTTGCCTTCTGTTGAGTAAATTTGGGTTTTAAGCTTGCCAATATCTTTTGTGTCATTTAATACCAAAACTTCATTAACAGGGTTTGGATATATAGAAAATAGTTGTTCATTAATATCATTTGTTCCTAAAGAGCAGTCTTCAGAATAATTAAAAAAAACCGTCCCATTCAGAATATGGAAATTGAGAAGTCTAGAAAAATGAATAAAATCTCGTTTTCTAGATTGGAGAAATTGGAAGTGTAAAATTACTTTCTTCTTTCTGGCTTTAAGATAAAAGCAGAACTAAAGCTTTGTTGTATTTTAAGCAAAGCTCTTTCCGCTTCTATACGGGTGTCAAAACTTCCGGCCCATACTTTGTAGTTCGGAGTTTCGTATTCAATAGAAGCAGGCCAATTGCTAAAACTACCCTTGTATTTTCGTAGTATTTGGTTGGCTTTATCCAATTCACCGTAATAAAGCTGTATGGTGTAGCCATCTGTTAGCTTATTGTCTTTTTCAAGACTCTTTTTCAAATCTAACAATTGTGTGATTTTTGGATCTTGATTTACCTGAAGTGTTGCGCTTTGTGAATAGCTATTAGCTGATAATAAAATCAGTAAAATGCTGGCTATAAAAATCTTGTGAGAAGTTGTTGATTTCATATAATTATATCTTTAATGCAAATGTAAAACTTAATAACTGAGTGAAGCGCAAATTTATTATTTAGAACTAATATAAATTAATGGTTAACACTTTGTTTGCATTTCCAAAATCGACTTAATAATGTATTTTTGCTCCTTTATTTGCGGTACGGAAAGAGTAATTCTGTTAAAACATAACCTAACTAATTCTGTGCCAAACTATCGACAATAATTTAACCATTAGTATGAAAAAGGTGAATTTTATACATCTACGATCAAAATTGCCACTTCTATTGTTAGTGCTTACACTAACTTTTTCAACTACCTCGTATTCTCAAGATGAAGCGGAAGCTGCTTCTGCGGATGCGCCGGCTGATGCTGGAGGTGATGTTGCTGCGGGTGAATCATTATTTAAGGCAAACTGTGCTGCCTGTCACAAGATGGACAAAAAAGCGGTTGGTCCTGCCTTAAGAGGTGTGGCCGATAAGTTTGACCGTGATTGGTTGTACAGCTGGATTCGAAATAGTTCAGCTCTTATTGCTTCAGGTGATGCAACTGCAGTAAGATTATTTGAAGAAAATAACAAAGCTGTCATGACGGCTTTCCCAGGACTGTCTGATGAGGATATCGATAATATCCTTGCGTATACAAGTCAGCCAAAAGCTGCGCCTGTTGTTGCTGAAGTTCCTGCTGGAGGTGCTGCAAGTACAGGAGGAGGTGAGGGTGTTTCTAATGCTTTAGTGTTAGGTGCGCTAGTTCTTGTATTCTTGTTGTTGGTTATTCTTCTTTATATGGTATCTACTACCTTGAAGAGAATTGCTGAAGCTAACGGTGTAGTTTATGAAGAAAGAGAAAAGCGTACTCCAATCTGGAAGGCTTTTGCTGAGAATCAATTCTTGGTATTAGTTACGTCTATTTTCTTTATTCTTTTTGGAAGCTACTTCGCTTACGGATACTTAATGCAAGTAGGAGTTGACCAAGGATATGCTCCGGTTCAGCCAATTCACTATTCGCATAAAATTCACGCAGGAGACAATCAGATAGATTGTAACTTCTGTCATAGTTCAGCTAGAAAGAGTAAAACTGCAGGTATACCTTCGTTAAACGTTTGTATGAACTGTCATAAAAATATTTCTGAAGTTGCAGAAGATACTGCTACTGAAGAGTACTCAAAAGAATTTTACGATGGTGAAATCGCTAAGTTGTATGACGCTGTTGGATGGGATCCAGAGCAACAAGCATATACTGGCGAAACAAAGCCTGTAAAATGGGTTCGTATTCACAATCTTCCTGATTTCGCATATTTCAACCACTCACAACACGTAACAGTAGCGGGAGTTGATTGTCAAAAGTGTCACGGTGAAGTTGAGAGTATGGAGGTTATGGAGCAGTTTGCGCCACTTACAATGGGATGGTGTATTGATTGCCACAAAGAGACCAATGTTAACTTAGAGTCTAATGAGTACTACGCTAAGATACATGAAGAGCTTTCTAAGAAGTACGGTGTAGAAAAATTGACAATCGCCGAAATGGGTGGATTGGAGTGTGGCAAGTGTCACTATTAATAAATAAAAAAGGATAATTACAAATAGCAATATGGCATCAAACAAGAAATACTGGAAAAGTGTTGAAGAGCTGAATGAAGACAGCACTATTGTGAAGGCGCTACAAGACAATGAGTTTGTAACTGAAATACCTACGGACGAATTTCTTGGAAACAAAGAAGCTTTATCAGCTTCTTCTACCACGCGTCGTGATTTCTTAAAATATGTAGGTTTTTCTACAGCAGCTGCAACTTTAGCGGCTTGTGAAGGACCTGTAGTGAAATCTATCCCTTATGTTGTTCAGCCAGATGAAATTGTTCCAGGTGTAGCAAATTATTATGCTTCTACAATGGCGGATGGTTTCGATTTTGCCAATATATTGGTAAAAACACGCGAAGGTCGTCCTATCAAAATTGAGAAGAATGATTTAGCTAAAAATGGAGGAAGTGTAAATGCTCGTGTTCACGCATCGGTTTTATCATTATATGATAAAAATAGATTAACTGGTCCTATGGTTGGTGGATCTGAAGTATCGTGGCCGGAGTTTGATACTGCTATTGCGCAGAAGATGAACGAAATGTCTGGGAAAGACATAGTTCTACTTACTCAAACATTCGCGAGTCCATCTACATCTAAGTTAATTTCTGAATTTACTACTAAGTATCCTAATGTGCGTCACGTTGTTTATGACACCGTGTCTAGTTCAGCTGCATTAGATGCTTTCCAAAATAAATACGGAACTCGCGCATTACCAGATTACGATTTTTCAAAAGCTGAAGTTATTGTTTCTGTTGGTGCAGATTTCTTAGGAGATTGGCAAGGAGGAAGCTATAGCAAAGGATATGCTCAAGGAAGAGTGCCTAAAAATGGAAAAATGTCTCGACATATTCAGTTTGAGGCTAACTTTACATTGACTGGTGCTAAAGCTGATAAGCGTGTTGCGGCAACTCCATCTCAACAATTACAAATACTTAAGGCTTTAACTGGCGGAAGTGCTTCTGGCTTGCCAGAAAATATTGCTGACGCAGTGAATAAAGCAAAAGCTCAACTTCAGAAAGCTGGAGGAAAAGCATTATTGGTGACTGGCTTACCAGATGTAGCTTCGCAAACGTTAGCTTTGGATTTCAATGCTAATAGTGAGGCAATTGATGTTAATAAGCCATTACTTGTTAGACAAGGAAGTACTAGCGAAGTGATGAGTGTTGTTAACGGCGTTATTTCTGGAAGTATAAAAGGATTAATTACAGTAGGTGTAAACCCAGTTTACTCGCTACCAAATAGCAAAGAATTTGCTGAAGCTTACCAAAAGCTTGAAATGAGTCTTGCATTCAGTATGAAGCAAGATGAAACAGCATCATTGGCACAATTAGTTGCTGCAACTCCTCACTACCTAGAGTCTTGGGGTGATGCACAAATTAAGAAAGGTACTTATAGCCTTACTCAGCCAACTATCCGTCCATTATTCAATACGCGTCAATTCCAAGATAGCATATTACAGTGGACAGGTAACTCAAAAAAATATTACGATTACATTAAAGAAGTTTGGACAAGTTCTATTTTGTCTGGAGGTTCTTGGAATGAAGCTCTTCACGATGGTTTTGTTTCTAGTGATGTAGAAATGAAAATGGAAGAAGTTAAGCCAGCTACTGAAGGTTCTGGTTTAATGCAGGAAAGTACATCTAATGGTGCGCTTGCAGCTTTATCTCAAGAAGGAGGTTACGAGTTGACATTGTATACATCAACAGGTATTGGTGATGGTCAACAAGCAAACAACCCTTGGTTACAAGAATTCCCAGATCCAATTACAAGAGCATCTTGGGATAACTACCTTACTGTTTCAGCTGCAGACGCTAAAGAGTTAGGACTTGTTAATAAGAACGTTGCAAATGGTGCCTTAAACGGTAGTTATGTAAACGTATCGGTAGGTGGTGTTGTTCTTGAAAAAGTTCCTGTTATTATTCAACCTGGACAAGCTAAAGGATCTGTTGGTCTAGCTTTAGGTTATGGTAAAACAGCTGCTATTCAAGAAGAAATGCAAACAGGTATTAATGCCTACCCGCTTTACCAGAACTTCTCTGATGTTCAAAAAGTAAATATCGAAAAAGCTAGTGGAATGCACGAGTTTGCTTGCGTACAGTTGCAAAGCACAATGGCTGGACGTAGTAACGATATTATAAAGGATACTACTTTAGAGATTTTTAATACTAAAGATGTAAGTGAGTGGAATGCTGTTCCAGTTGTAGACTATGATCACGCTCCTATTTCCGTTCGTGATAAAAAAGCAGATATCTGGAGTCCATTCGATACTACTATCGGAACTCACTTTAACTTATCTATAGATTTAAATGCTTGTACGGGATGTGGGGCTTGTGTTATCGCTTGTCACGCTGAAAACAACGTACCGGTAGTTGGTAAAACTGAAGTTAGAAAATTCCGTGATATGCACTGGTTGCGTATCGATAGATATTACTCTGCAGGGGAAACCTTTAAGGAAGAAGCTGAGATGTACGAAAACCTTCCTGCTTTTGATAGTTATGAAGCCGTAGAGGTGCCAAACTATGAAAACCTTGAAGTAGCATTCCAGCCTGTAATGTGTCAGCACTGTAACCACGCACCTTGTGAAACTGTTTGTCCAGTAGCGGCAACATCTCACGGGCGTCAAGGGCAAAACCATATGGCTTATAACCGTTGTGTTGGTACTCGTTACTGCGCTAACAACTGTCCTTACAAAGTTCGTCGTTTCAACTGGTTCTTATACAGTGAAAATGATGAGTTTGATTACAACATGAATAACGACCTTGGTAGAATGGTACTTAACCCAGATGTGGTAGTTCGTTCTCGTGGAGTAATGGAAAAATGTTCTTTATGTATCCAAATGACTCAGAAAACTATACTAGACGCTAAGCGTGAGGGTAGGCCAGTAAGAGATGGTGAATTTGCTACAGCATGTTCAAATGCTTGTGAAACTGGAGCCATGGTATTTGGAGATGTAAATGATGAAGAATCAGAAATACTTAAGAAGAAAAAAGATGACAGAATGTACTATCTTCTTGAAAATGTTGGTACTAAACCAAACGTTTTCTATCAAATGATAGTTAAAAACACTTCTGAAGCATAATAATTTAATCAAGAACCAATTATTTAATAATTAAATATGTCGTCACACTACGAAGCACCTATAAGAGAACCACTGGTTCTGGGCGAAAAGTCCTATCAAGACATCAGTGCAGATGTAGCAGCTCCTGTACTAGGAAAAGCAAATAAATCTTGGTGGATTGTTTTTACCATAGCCCTTATTGCATTTTTATGGGGATTAGGTTGTATTATTTATACAGTTTCTACTGGAATTGGAGTTTGGGGTTTGAACAAGACCGTTGGATGGGCTTGGGATATTACTAACTTCGTTTGGTGGGTAGGTATTGGTCACGCAGGAACACTTATTTCTGCAGTACTTTTACTTTTCCGTCAAAAATGGAGAATGGCTGTAAACCGTTCTGCGGAAGCAATGACAATTTTCGCCGTTGTTCAAGCAGGTTTATTCCCGATTATTCACATGGGTCGTCCATGGTTAGCATATTGGGTACTTCCAATACCTAACCAATTTGGATCACTATGGGTTAACTTTAACTCGCCTCTTCTTTGGGACGTATTCGCGATTTCTACCTATTTATCAATTTCATTGGTATTCTGGTGGACAGGATTACTTCCTGACTTCGCGATGATTCGTGATAAGACTAAAAGTCCTTTCCAGAAAAAGATTTACGGAATCCTTAGTTTTGGATGGAGTGGTCGTGTAAAAGACTGGCAACGTTTTGAGGAAGTTTCACTTGTATTAGCAGGTTTAGCGACTCCACTTGTACTTTCTGTACACACCATTGTATCTTTTGACTTCGCAACTTCTGTAGTTCCTGGATGGCATAGTACTATTTATCCTCCATATTTCGTGGCAGGTGCGATTTTCTCAGGATTCGCAATGGTACAAACGCTTCTTATAATAATGAGAAAAGTGTCTAACCTAGAAAACTATATTACAATAGTTCATATTGAATATATGAACAAAGTAATCCTACTAACGGGAGGTATTGTAACAGTTGCTTATGCTACTGAGTATTTCGTGATGTGGTATTCTGGTGTTCCTTACGAGGATTACACTTACCTTTCATACGGTGCTGCAACAGGACCTTACTGGTGGGCATTCTGGGCATTGATTATCTGTAACTTTGTTGTTCCAATGACCTTATGGATTAAGAAATATAGAAGAAACATTATTTGGACATTTATTGTTGCATTAGTGATTAACATCGGAATGTGGTTTGAGCGTTTCAACATTATCGTTGTAAACATTACAAAAGATAGGTTGACCTCTTCATGGACAATGTTCCAACCAACATTTGTTGATATAGGAACGTTCGTAGGAACTATTGGTTTCTTCTTTGTTCTATTCCTTCTATATGCGCGTACATTCCCTGTAATTGCACAAGCAGAGGTGAAAACAATATTGAAATCTTCAGGTGAGAAATTCAAGAATTTACGTGCGAAACACGGAAATGATGTTAGCCACGTAAGAGCACTTGACGGTGGACCGGTAGTTGAAAAGCCTGTAGCTTCACAAAATATTGTGTCTGATAAAGCAAAAGTAGACTCGTTACTTTCAACTATAGGAACATTTAATCCTGATGTTGAAGAGCAAGATGACTTGAAGTTGATTAATGGAGTTGGACCTGTGATGGAGCAAAAACTGCATCAGATAGGTATCTTTACTTTTGATCAGGTAAGTAGAATGACTGACCGTGAATACGATTTATTAGATGAGATTGTTAGTGAATTCCCTGGAAGAGCCAAACGTGATGATTGGGCTGGACAGGCGCTAATCCTAAAAAACAACAAATAATTATGGCTGCAAAGAAAATACACGCTATTTACACGGATGACGACCTGTTATTGCAGGCTGTAAACCAAACCCGTGCGGCAAAATATCATATTTCTGAAATATTTACACCATTTCCAGTACACGGATTAGACCACGCATTAGGTCTGGCTCCAACGCGACTAGCGATTACCTCTTTCCTTTATGGATTATGTGGTTTAACAGTTGCTGTGCTGATGATGAATTATATGATGATTCAAGATTGGCCTCAAAATATTGGTGGAAAACCAAGTTTTACTTTCTACCAAAACATGCCTACTTTCATCCCAATTATGTTTGAGTTGACTGTATTTTTCGCTGGTCACTTAATGGTAATTACATTTTATATGAGAAGTAAGCTTTGGCCTTTTAGAAAAGCAGAAAATCCAGATCCACGTACTACTGATGCCCATTTCTTAATGGAAGTAGATGTAGACAATCACGATGTTGAAACGCTTTCTAAATTCTTGTATGACACAGGTGCATCAGAGATTAGTTTAATTGAAAATGAGCAGGACCACTAGTATGAAAACATTAAAAAACATAGCAATCGCAATTTGTGCCTCTGTAGTTTTGACTTCTTGTTTTAATGACAAAAAGCCAAATTATCAGTACTTCCCGAATATGTATGAGTCGGTAGGTTACGAAACCTATGGAGAGTATGAGATTTTCCCAGGGCAACAATCAGCAATGATGCCAGTAGAAAATACTGTTCCTCGTGGTTTTGTTCCTTATGAATATGAAAACAGTACAGAAGGTTTAAATTTAGCTAAAGCTGAACTTGATAATCCTTATAAGGTTACTGAAGAAAACTTAAAAGTTGGAGCAGACTTATTCAATATATATTGTGCAGTTTGCCACGGTGATAAAGGAGATGGAAAAGGAATCTTAGCAACTCGTGAAAAGTTTTTAGGTATTCCAAGTTTTGCTGATGCAGGACGTACAATTGTACCAGGAGGGATTTATCACGTACAGACTTATGGATTGAATGCAATGGGTTCATATGCTTCGCAAACAACTGAAAAAGAACGTTGGCAAATAGCAATGCACGTAATGGACTTAAAAGCATCCTTAAAAGGTGAACCTGGTGTTCTTGAAACAGTGCAAGCTGAAAAAGAATTAACGGAGTCTCTTACCTCAGTTACAGATGACAACTCTACTCAAAAGTAGAACGTAATTAATGATTTATTAAAGAGAATGGCTAAAGATATGTATACGCTACCAAGTAAATTAAAACTGTTTTCTATTGTTCTAATGGTCCTAGGGCTTGCAGGAATAATCTTTGGGTTTATGACTACTCCCAAGACCATTGATGATGTTAAAAAGATTTTAGCAGAACAAGAGGCTCACCATGGCGAAAACCATGCAGTGGATCATAAAGAAGATACTGCTAACTTCATTGATATTGCAAGAGGTGAAGAAGGGTACTCAGGAGCTGCAATGGAGCACGCAACCGATTTAAGTGCTGAAGGTCACGGAGCTTCATCACATGAAGAACACGTACTACACCAATTACAAACTAGACCTTGGTCTGCTACATTCGTAGCTGCATTCTTCTTTATGATGATTGCTTTAGGTGTACTTGTGTTTTACGCAATTCAATTTGCATCACAAGCAGGATGGTCTCCAGTACTATATAGAGTAATGGAAGGAATAACATCTTATTTATTACCAGGATCAATTATTGTTTTTGTTCTTGTAATTTTTGCAGGAGAACACTTCTATCCTTGGCAAAATGCTGATTTAGTAGCAGAGGATAAAATTTTACAAGGAAAGTCGGGATACCTTAACTTCCCATTCTTTGTTATCCGTGCTGCAATCTATCTTTTAGGATGGAATATTTACCGTTACTACTCAAGAAAAAACTCTTTAGCACAAGCTGAAGCAAATAACTTTGATCACTATAGAAAGAACTTTAAGGCATCAGTTTTCTTCCTTATCTTCTTCCTATTAACTGAAGCTACTATGGCTTGGGATTGGTTCATGTCTATGACTCCACATTGGTATAGTACATTGTTTGCATGGTATGTATTCGCAACTATGTTTGTTTCTTCAATCACTGTGATTGCTTTAGTAACAATTCACTTAAAGAGCAAAGGGCTATTGTCTTTTGTAAGTGATAGACACTTACACGACTTAGCTAAGTATATGTTTGCTTTCAGTATTTTCTGGACTTACCTATGGTTTAGCCAGTTTATGCTAATCTGGTACTCAAACATTCCAGAAGAAGTAACTTACTTTATCATAAGAATTCAGGAGTATCAAGGATTGTTTTTTGGAATGCTAATACTTAATTTTGTGTTCCCATTACTTGTGTTAATGAATAGTGATTTCAAAAAAGTTCCATGGTTTGTTGTTATAGCAGCAGTATTCATCTTGGTAGGTCACTATATAGATGTCTTCCTATTAGTTATGCCATCAACAGTTGGACACAACTGGGGCTTTGGAATACCTGAAGTAGCTGCATTGTTATTCTTTGCAGGACTTTTCATTATGGTTGTTGGAAATGGACTTGGAAAAGTATCTCTAAGACCTAAGAACGACCCATTTATCAAAGAAAGTGAAAACTACCATTTTTAATCATTTAGTTTAAAAGAAGAAATTTAAAGATGACCGCATTTTTAGTAATTTTAGTAATTCTCCTTTTTGGAATCTCTGTTTGGCAAATAAGCAGGATATTTCGATTGGCTCAGATTAAATCGACAACTCATTCTGATATCGCTTCAGATGAAGATAATAACCACCAAGGTTATTTAATGTTAGGATTTTTAGCCTTTATCTATATCTTAACTATTGTTTCTTTCTGGTTATGGTATGATACCTTGTTACCAAAGTCTGCTTCAGAACACGGTGCGCAAATTGACAACTTAATGTTGGTTTCGATGATCGTTATTTTTGCGGCTGGTATTCTTACACAGTGGTTGTTACACTACTTTGCATTTGTTTATAGAGGTAACAAAACCAAAAAAGCGACATTCTATGCTGATAACGATAAATTAGAATTTATCTGGACTATTATTCCTGTAATTGTTCTTGCTGGACTTATTATTTATGGTCTTTTCACTTGGACAGACATTATGAATGTTGATAAGGATGATGATCCACTTGTTATAGAACTATATGCTCAACAATTTAATTGGAAAGCACGTTACGGTGGTAATGACAACACACTAGGTGATGCTAACGTTCGTTTAATCGAAGGTGTTAACGTTTTAGGTGTTGATCCTTCAGATCCTAACGGTCAAGACGATAAAGTTGTAACTGAAGTTCACTTACCGGTTGGTAGAAAAGTATTGTTTAAGATACGTTCTCAGGATGTATTACACTCTGCTTACATGCCACACTTTAGAGCGCAAATGAACTGTGTTCCTGGTATGATTACTCAATTTGCATTTACGCCTACAGTTACAACTGAGGAAATGCGTCAAGAAGATCATATTATCAACAAGGTTCAAAACATTAATGAAATTAGAGCCGAGAAGAGTAAAGAGCTTCAAGCTGCTGGTGAAGAACCTCTAGATCCTTATGAATTTGATTATATGATTCTTTGTAACAAGATTTGTGGTATTAGCCACTATAACATGCAAATGAAGATTGTAGTTGAATCTGAAGAAGAATATAATGCTTGGTTGGCAGAACAGCCTACCTTGGCAGAACAACTTAGCAAATAATATTAATAGAAAATTTAGCTTAAAAAGATATGTCAGCACACGCACAGGCTCACGCAATAGAAGATCATCACGAAGATCATGGGCATCATCATAAAGAAACATTTGTAACTAAATATATCTTTAGCCAAGATCATAAAATGATCTCTAAGCAATACCTAATTACAGGTTTGTTTATGGGTACTATTGGTATTCTAATGTCTTTATTATTTAGAATACAACTAGCATGGCCAGACCAAAGTTTTACAATTTTTGAAATGTTACTAGGGAAATGGGCTCCAGAAGGAGTTATGGATCCTAGTGTTTACCTTGCATTAGTTACGATTCACGGTACTATAATGGTATTCTTCGTACTAACAGCTGGATTGAGTGGTACTTTTAGTAACTTATTAATTCCATTACAGATTGGTGCAAGAGATATGGCCTCAGGATTCCTAAACATGGTTTCTTACTGGTTGTTCTTTATTTCTAGTGCAATAATGGTTTTCTCATTATTCGTTGAAGCAGGACCGGCATCAGCAGGTTGGACAATTTATCCTCCACTTAGTGCTTTACCGCAATCTATTCCAGGTTCTGGAGCAGGTATGACATTATGGTTGATATCTATTGCGATATTTATTGCATCATCATTGTTAGGTTCGCTTAACTATATAGTTACAACTTTAAATATGCGTACTAAAGGAATGTCTATGACGCGTCTTCCTTTAACAATTTGGGCATTCTTTGTAACTGCTATTATTGGTGTAGTTGCCTTCCCAGTATTATTTTCAGCGGCTTTAATGCTTATAATGGATAGAAGTTTTGGTACTTCTTTCTTCTTATCAGATATTTATATTGCTGGTGAAGTATTACATCACCAAGGAGGTTCTCCAGTATTGTTTGAACACTTATTCTGGTTCCTTGGTCACCCAGAGGTATATATTGTAATTCTACCTGCAATGGGTATTGTATCTGAAATTATGGCTACAAATGCTCGTAAGCCAATTTTCGGATACCGTGCGATGGTTGCGTCTATCCTTGCAATTGCATTCCTTTCTACAATTGTATGGGGTCACCATATGTTCGTTTCAGGGATGAATCCATTCTTAGGTTCTGTGTTTACTTTTACCACATTACTTATTGCAATTCCATCTGCTGTAAAAGCATTTAACTGGATTACAACTTTATGGAAAGGTAACTTACAGATGAACGTAGCTATGCTATGGAGTATCGGTTTTGTTTCTACTTTCATAACTGGTGGTCTTACTGGTATTATCGTTGGAGATAGTGCATTAGATATTAACGTTCACGATACTTATTTCGTTGTAGCTCACTTCCACTTAGTGATGGGTATTTCGGCGCTTTATGGACTTCTTGCTGGGGTTTACCACTGGTTCCCTAAAATGTTTGAAGGACGTATGATGAATAAAAAATTAGGATACATCCACTTCTGGGTAACAGCAATTGGAGCTTACGGGATTTTCTTCCCAATGCACTTTGTTGGTTTAGCAGGTCTACCTCGTAGATACTACAACAACACAAGTTTCCCATATTTTGATGACTTACATGATATTAATGTTGTTATGACGCTGTTTGCAATTATGACGATTGCAGTACAAGTAGTGTTCCTTTACAACTTCTTCCACTCTATGTTCTACGGAAAGATAGGTCCAAAAAACCCTTGGAATTCTACAACATTAGAATGGACAGCAGAACAAAAACACATCCATGGAAACTGGGCTGGTCCAATACCACATGTTTACCGTTGGGCTTACGATTATAGTAAACTTAATAAAGACGAAACAGATTACGTAATTGCTGGTCAAGATTATGTTCCTCAAAACGTGCCATTACAGGACAATGAGGATGAATTAGAACACTAATTAATCTCTGTTTAACGCAAAATATTAGTAGTAACACGTATTTCCTAGTAGTTTAAACCATGTTATCTTTGAATAGATAATAATGAGTAGGAAGTGAGGAGACTACAAGTTATTTGACAAGCCGTGCTAAAAAGCACGGCTTGTTGTTTTTTCTGCTTTTTCTTATTTCTACATTAATTACAATTACACTTCCTATCTACTGATTCCTTATATTTGTTTTATGAATGAAAACCTTGATCCCACCGGCGAAAATTTATCCCCACAGGAATTGGATATTGAGAAACAATTGCGTCCATTAAGCTTTGAAGACTTTACTGGACAAGATCAGGCATTGGAAAATCTTCAAATCTTTGTTCAAGCTGCAAATCAAAGAGGTGAAGCTTTAGATCATACCCTATTTCACGGGCCTCCAGGATTAGGGAAAACAACATTAGCGCATATTCTTGCAAATGAGCTCGACGTTAATATTAGAGTAACTTCTGGTCCTGTATTAGACAAGCCAGGTGATCTTGCAGGATTACTTACCAATTTGGATGAACGGGATGTGCTTTTTATTGACGAGATACACCGTTTAAGCCCTATTGTTGAAGAATATCTTTATTCAGCAATGGAAGACTATAAGATTGATATAATGATTGAATCTGGGCCTAATGCGCGCTCGGTTCAAATTAATTTAAATCCCTTTACGCTAGTAGGTGCAACAACCCGTTCAGGTTTACTTACAGCGCCTATGCGTGCACGTTTTGGAATTTCTTCAAGACTTCAATACTATTCTACCGAATTGTTAACTACAATTATACAGCGTAGTGCAAGTATTTTAAATGTGCCTATCGCTATGGAAGCTGCTATAGAAATTGCAGGACGCAGTCGTGGTACACCTCGTATTGCAAATGCTCTTTTACGTAGAATTAGAGATTTTGCTCAGATAAAAGGAAACGGAAAAATTGATATTGAAATAGCAAGGTTTGGGTTAAACGCCTTGAATGTAGATGCCTTTGGTTTAGATGAAATGGACAATAAAATCCTTTCAACAATAATCGAAAAGTTTAAAGGCGGACCTGTTGGAATTACTACTATTGCAACCGCTGTTTCGGAAAGTCCTGAAACCATTGAAGAAGTATACGAACCTTTCTTAATTCAACAAGGGTTTATTATGAGAACTCCAAGGGGAAGAGAAGTTACCGAGGCGGCATATAAGCATCTTGGGAAGAATAGAGGTTCAACTCAAAGTGAATTGTTTTAATTTGTGCTATGGAAGTAAAGAAAATCCCATCGGTTTCTGCCTTCCGATTTCTGATTCACTCCACTCAGATTTTAAAAAATCCCCTACCATTTCATCATAGTAATTTTGAAAATAAGGGGGACACGTTTCGGTTGAAGCTCGGTTTTGGGAAATCTGTAATTTTTTCTCGTGATGCTGGCTTAGCACAATATGCACTTCAGAAAAACCATAAGAATTATAAAAAATCTCCCATACAAACTCGTGACCTTGTTAAGTATGTAGGTAACGGACTTCTTACTTCAGAAGGTGAACTTTGGCAAAAACAACGTAAACTAATTCAACCTGCTTTTCATAAAAAACAGTTGGTTAATTTACTAGACGCCATTCAAAGTGCAATTGAATTTGAACTTTCTAAGATTGAAACGGGTAAAGCGAAAGATATCTTTCCTATTTTCAACGACCTCGCTTTTCAAACGGTAGTAAAATCTCTTTTTAGTAGTGCCGTTGACAGTCGAGAAATAAAAAGGCTTCAACATATCACCGAATCTGCTCAACAAATGCTGGTAAAGGAATTACGTATGCCGTACTTGGGCTGGTGGTTTAAGTTGAGCGGTGAACTTTCTAAACACCTTGCTGAAACTAAAGAAGCGAGAAACATTCTTAAGAAACTTGTTAATGAAAGGAGACAATCGGGTGTTCGTGAGGATGACTTATTAGATATGCTTTTAGACGCTAGATACGAAGATGGAAGTGGAATGGACGATAAGCAGTTGATAGATGAAATTTTAATATTGTTTACTGCTGGTCACGAAACAACTTCAAATGCACTTACATTTACTTGTGAATTATTAGCTCGAAACCCTCAAGTACAAGATAAGATTTATGATGAAATAACTGCCGCATCCGAGAATTCGACAGGCTTAATGGAATTCATTAGAAACTGTTCGTATATTAAGAATGTAATTGAAGAATCACTTCGTCTTTACCCTCCGGCATATTTTATAGATAGGGTGAATATTGAAGACGATACTTTTGAAGGGATGTTTATTCCGAAAAATTCAAGTTTATTATTTTCATTGTTAGAGATTCATACCGACCCAAAAAACTGGGATGAGCCTGTGAAATTTAAACCAGAACGGTTTTCGGATGTGAACGCTAAAGAGTATTCGGGTCACTATTTTCCTTTTGGTGCTGGCCCAAGAATATGTATTGGTAATAACTTTGCAATGTATGAAATGATATTAGCGATTGCAGAAATTGTAAAAACATATAAGATTTCTGAAAAGAATTCACCAATAGAAATAAAACCACTAATAACCTTAAAGCCAAAAAATGCAATTTTGGAGTTTAATTTAAGATAAGCTTTGATTGAAAATGCAGCAAAATATTCGCAGTTAATAAAATCCGAAGCAAAACGCTTGGGGTTCCTTTCTTGTGGTATAAGCAAAGCAGCTTTTCTTGAAGAAGAAGCGCCTCGATTAGAAAAATGGCTTAAAAATAATATGAATGGCGAAATGGGATATATGGAAAACCATTTCGATAAAAGACTAGACCCTACTGTTTTAGTGCCGGGTTCTAAAAGTGTGATTTCTTTATTGCTGAATTATTATCCTTCTCAAACTCAAAACCCTGATTCATATAAAATTTCTAAATATGCCTACGGCACCGACTATCATTTTATTATAAAAGATAAGCTAAAAGAACTAATGCACTTTATATCGGAAGAAATTGGTGAAGTGAATGGAAGAGCCTTCGTCGATTCTGCTCCAGTATTAGATAAAGCCTGGGCTGCAAAAAGTGGATTAGGGTGGATAGGAAAACACAGTAACTTGCTCACTAAACAATCTGGGTCATTTTATTTTATTGCTGAGTTAATCGTCGATCTCGACTTAGAATACGATAACCCCGTTACAGACCATTGTGGCACCTGTACAGCTTGTATTGATGCTTGCCCTACAAATGCTATTGTAGCAGATAGGGTTGTAGATGGAAGCAAATGTATTTCATATTTCACTATTGAATTGAAAAACGAAATTCCTATTTCGGAAAAAGGAAAATTTGAAGATTGGATGTTTGGCTGTGATATTTGTCAAGATGTTTGCCCTTGGAATCGTTTCAGTAAACCACATAACGAACCGCTTTTTAATCCTCATCCTGAATTACTTTCTATGACGAAAAAAGATTGGGAGGAAATTACCGAAGACGTTTTTCGTGAAATATTTAAAAAGAGTGCAGTAAAGCGAACAAAGTACATTGGACTCACAAGAAACATTCAATTTTTAAAAGATTGATTTCTGCTTCAGAATAAAGAAGTTGAAGGTTAATTATAGATTACAGTTCTAGGTTTCCCAATTTGGAAGTTTTGGAAGCCAAAGTCTTCACTTTCAAAAGCATTAGATTTAAAGATATTTTTTCCTTGTCCAGGAATTTGAGGGTAATATGCAAATGACAACTGAAAAGAACTAAAAACTAAATAGTCATTTCTGATAATGAATCCTAGTCCAAACGAAGAGTATATAGGATTTCGTTTCCAACTTCTATTACTTTCTGCAAGCATTCCTAGGGTTACATTTACGAATGGATTAAATCTAAAACCTAAGAGCTCCCAAGGTGAGTAAAATTGTGTTTGCAAGGCAAGAACATATTTTTGAGTTCCTACAATTGAGGCATCGAAGCCGTGAATGGCTCCATTTCTATAATTGGAATAAAGGTTACCATACGCTCCATTAAAATGACCTCGCTCATTAAGGCTTAGCCTATCCACTTCAGATTCTAGACGGTTCATTCCTATTACAAATTGAGGTTTTACAAACTGTCTCATTTTCCATTTGTCTCCAAGTTGTAGTAGGTGCGAAAAATAGGTGGCTTCAAAATTGAATACAGTTTGCTGCGTATGGGCATCATTAAAGAATGTTCCAAGTTCAAAATTGGTGCTTAAAAACCCAAACTTAAAATAATTGCCATAGGCTATTTTCGCTCCAAGATAAGGTCTGTTTTTATTGTTTTTATTCTGAATTCCCCCAGTAATTGAATAGACTACGCCTACCGGAACATCTTCGGTAATTCCATCTTTAAAAATATAATTGTCTTTCACGAATTGTCTAGAGGCTACTCCTATACTTGCTAGATAAAATTTTTCATCGGAAAAGAATCGGATGCTATCGTATTCAATAGGAGGGATATCTCTATAATCTACTAGTAAAGCACGCGCACTTAAAATAAGGTTTGTTGTTCGTTCTCTTTCGGAATTACCTTCAAATAACCGAAATGAATGTCCACCCCAGTAATCTTGGGCAATAAATTTCATGTTTTTTACTGCGTAGCCTGCGGTGTCGTTTTTTAATTCTCTTCCTAAAAAGCGTTCTTGTAAAAATACTCCTCCTGCCCAACGGGTTAATGGTGAGTAGAATATGCGGTCGAGTGCTAGGGTTTTTTCAAAATAACCTTCGTAATCAATAGAATACCTTCCATCAGCACTTATGAAGGTATTCAAGAAGTTTGGAACGCTATAACTTGCTTTGTAGGCGTCACTTCCATCATCCAATCTATTTGAAAACTCTAGTCTTAACTGATGCCCTGTACCAAGAATGTTCCGCTCTTTTAGTTTGAATTTCGTCTGAGAGCCAGAAAGCTGAACCTTAGGTGTTAAACTCCACGAATCCAGCGCAGTAATAACTACGTCTATAGAATCTTTGGAATTAGGGATTTCCTGGGTTTCAATCTTAACCTCACGAATGTAGTTTTGTGAACGAAGCAAACGCTCACTTTCTAAAAGCAATAAGGTGTCTAAAGGTTTCTTTTCTTTTAGAAGTAAAAAATTATGAATAGCTAAGGGTTTAGATTTAATATGAAGATTGTTTCCAGTTTTCTCTAGCCAACTATTTGCAGTTTGAGTACTATCATTTATAGAATACCCAAAAGGATCTTTAGTGTTGATTATTATTTTACGGATTATTTTTCCTTCGTGTTTTTTATAATTGGGGTTCTTTTTATGGGTAGGTTCCACCTTAGATTTATTAGCAGTAGATCTAAATAGCCACCGATGAACCATTTTTGTAAACTTACTCTTTTTAGAATACGACTCTATTTCTTGATAAATTCCAGTACTATCCTTTTCCGTCTGTTTGTTTTGAGCGGAAAGTTGGGAGGATGTATAAAATAGTAATATGAGAAATAAAAGCTTTTTCAATTTCAACTTTAAGATTAATTCTTTTCAAAAGTATTGAAAGCTAAGCATTTTCTTTGCTTTAAAATTTTAAACATTTCTAAATATTCATATTAAAAACCAAGAAGCTATTCATGCTACGGATTATTTCAAAACTCGTACCTTTGGAGTATCATCACTAGATTTATTGATTGGTGATTTTTATAAATAAATGTTGTAAAGAAATATGAGCAAACAGAGCAAACGCAGAGAAGCATTATTATACCATGCAAAACCAAAACCTGGGAAAATTCAGGTAGTTCCAACCAAAGGTTATTCTACACAACGTGATCTTTCCTTAGCATATTCGCCAGGAGTTGCAGAACCTTGTCTTGAAATAGAAAAAGATTTAAAAAACGCATATAAATATACTAACAAAGGAAATTTAGTAGCAGTTATCTCTAATGGAACTGCGGTGTTAGGATTGGGCAATATTGGTCCTGAAGCGTCTAAGCCTGTAATGGAAGGTAAAGGTTTGCTGTTTAAGATTTTTGCAGACATCGATGTGTTTGATATTGAAATTGGTACAGAAGATATTGAAGAATTTATAGCTACTGTAAAAAATATAGCGCCAACTTTTGGAGGAATAAATCTTGAAGATATAAAGGCTCCTGAAGCTTTTGAGATTGAAAGGAGGTTGAAAGAAGAGTTGAATATTCCTGTAATGCACGACGATCAGCATGGTACAGCAATAATTTCGGCAGCAGCATTGCTTAATGCTTTGGAATTAGCAGATAAGAAAATTGAAGATGCTATTATCGTAATTAGTGGTGCAGGAGCTGCTGCGGTTTCTTGTACGCGACTTTATAAATCATGCGGAGCAAAGGCTGAAAATATTGTAATGTTGGATAGCAAGGGAGTGATTAGGGATGATCGCGAAAACCTTTCGGACGAAAAAGCAGAATTTGCTTCTCATCGAAAAATAGACACCTTGGAGGAAGCTATGAAAGATGCGGATGTGTTTGTAGGGCTTTCGGTAAAAGACATTGTAACTCCAGAAATGCTGTTGAGCATGAAAGCAAATCCTATTGTATTTGCTATGGCTAATCCTGACCCGGAAATTGAATACGATTTAGCTGTAAAAACTAGAAAAGATATTATAATGGCTACGGGACGTAGTGATCATCCTAATCAGGTAAACAATGTTCTTGGTTTCCCATTTATTTTTAGAGGTGCGCTAGATGTACGTGCAACAAAAATAAACGAAGCTATGAAAATGGCAGCTGTTAAAGCACTTGCAAATCTTGCAAAAGAGCCAGTGCCTGAGCAGGTTAATATTGCTTACGGGGAAACGAAGCTTACGTTTGGTAGAGAATATATAATCCCAAAACCTTTTGACCCTAGATTAATAACTGCTGTTCCTCCGGCAGTTGCAAAAGCTGCAATGGAAAGCGGAGTTGCAACACACGAAATTACCGATTGGCAGAAGTATCAAGATGAACTATACGAACGTATGGGTAGTGACAATAAAACCATTCGTTTATTAATCAATAGAGCAAAGCTAAAACCTAAGCGCATTGTATATACAGAAGCAGATCATCTAGACGTGTTAAAAGCGGCTCAAATTGTATATGAAGAAGGTATCGGTATTCCAGTTTTATTAGGAAGAAAAGATGTTATTAAGGATTATATGGAGCAATTGGAGTTTGATGCCGATATAGAAATTATTGATCCAAAGAGTGATATAAAACCTGAAAAATTTGATGAATACGCTGAGAAATTCTGGATGAAGAGAAGGCGAACAGGTGTTACGCTATACGATGCTCAAAAGTTGATGACAGAGCGTAATTACTTTGCAGGGATGATGGTTAGTGAAGGGGATGTAGATGCGATGATTTCAGGGTTCTCCCGTTCTTACCCACTTGTGGTGAAACCTGTTTTTGAAACTATAGGAAAATTTGAAGGTGTAAATAAAGTTGCTACAACCAATTTAATGATCACAAAACGTGGTCCGATATTTATATCAGACACGTCTTTAAATATTGACCCTACAGCAAAAGAGCTAGCCCAAATTGCTCGAATGACCAATTACACCATCAAAATGTTTGGTATGGAGCCGGTAATAGCGATGATTTCGTATGCAAACTTCGGTTCTTCAAAGGATCCTCACGCAACTAAAGTTAGAGAAGCGGTTGATATCATCCACAAGAGTAATCCAGATATGATTTTGGATGGAGAACTACAGACAGACTTTGCCTTGAACGCAGAGCTATTAAAGAAGAAGTTCCCATTTTCAAAATTGGCTGGAAAAAAGGTGAATGCATTAATTTTTCCAAACTTAGATTCTGCAAACAGCAATTATAAGCTTTTAAAAGAACTAAACGGTGTTGAATCTATCGGACCAATAATGTTGGGAATGCGTAAACCAGTGCATATTTTACAGATGAAAGCTAGTGTAGATGAAATCGTAAACATGAGTGCCGTTGCCGTTGTGGATGCGCAGCAGAAGGAGAAACGAGGTAAATTATAATTAGAGTTCGATATTTTTATTGTAATTCTATAAGTTAGTTTATACACATTAAAAAGCATTGCCTAGATTTAGAGCAATGCTTTTTTATTTACAATTATATAAAAGCTACAATATAGATAAGTTATTGTTGAAGTTTTATAATTCAAATCACCTTGTTTTTAAGCTTAATATGTTATTTATATTTCCAAAAATCCCCAATGGCAGTTGCAAATAATTATACTATATTTGAACCCTTTAGTTTTTATTAACATATGATAACCCATATACAGGGCAGATTAGTTGAAAAAAACCCAACTGACGTAGTGATAGACTGCAATGGTGTAGGGTATTTCATCAATATATCTTTGCATACATTTTCCGAAATTCCCGCTAGTGAAAGTATAAAGCTTTACACTCACTTGCAGGTGCGTGAAGATGCCCATATTCTTTATGGTTTTACCAGTGTTGCAGAACGAGAAATATTTAGATTGTTAATTAGCGTATCAGGAGTGGGAGCAAGTACGGCTAGATCTATGCTTTCGTCATTATCCCCAGATCAAGTTATTGATGCTATCGCACAGAATGATATTGCAGTTATACAGTCGGTAAAAGGAATTGGAGCCAAGACAGCTCAGCGAGTAGTGTTGGATTTAAAAGATAAAATTTTAAAAGTGTACGGTTTGTCAGGAAATTCTGCCGGTACAAGCAATACGAATAAAAATGAAGCGTTATCTGCTTTGGAGACGCTAGGTTTTATTCGAAAAAAGGCTGAAAAGGTGGTGGATGCCATTATAAAGGAAACTCCACAGGCTTCGGTAGAATTGATTATTAAACAAGCTTTAAAAAATTTATAAAATTTGAAGGCAAAAAATTACGTTTACAAGGGTAGCTTTTTCAAGCTTTTAGCAGTATTAAGTTTCATTTTGGTTAGCAACTCTTCGCTAGCACAAGATTCAACCGCAGTTGGTAATGAAATGGGGAATATGATACTTCCAAACCCAACCAGCATCCAAGATTTATATACATACGACCCTATTACCGATAGGTATATTTATTCGCAAACTCTTGGCGGTTTTAATATAAATTATCCAACTATTCTTACGCCTAAAGAATATCAAGATTTAATTCAAAAGGAGCAGATGAAATCGTACTTCAAGCAGAAAATCGACGCTGCTGATGGACGAAAAGAAGGTTCTGAAGAAGAACAGAAAAACTTGCTTCCTACATTTTATGTGAATTCAAACTTCTTTGAAACTGTTTTTGGAGGTACCTCAATTGAAGTAATTCCTCAAGGTTCTGTTGAAATGGATCTTGGTGTTTTGTATACAAAGCAAGATAACCCGTCTTTTTCACCTAGAAACCGAACAAATTTTTCTTTTGATTTTGACCAGCGAATCAGCTTAAGCCTTTTAGCGAAAGTTGGAACAAGACTTCAGGTAAACGCAAACTACGATACGCAAAGCACTTTCGACTTCCAAAACCAAATAAAACTTGAATATACCCCAACTGAAGACGATATTATTCAAAAAATTGAAGTTGGTAATGTTAGTATGCCGCTTAACAGTTCTTTAATTCAAGGAGCACAGAGTCTTTTTGGTGTAAAAACACAACTACAATTTGGTAAAACAACCATAACCGGGGTGTTTTCTGAACAAAAATCTGAATCGCGAACTGTAACTGCCGAAGGTGGAGCTACAGTTACCGATTTTGAATTATATGCATTAGATTACGACGAAAACCGTCACTTCTTCTTAGCACATTATTTTAGAGATAACTACGATCGTGCATTGGCGCAATATCCATTTGTAAATAGCAATGTACAGGTAACACGTATGGAAGTATGGGTTACAAACCGTACCTCTCGTACTGAAAACGTAAGAAATATTGTTGCTATTCAGGATATTGGGGAATCAGACCCTTTAAACATTGGTTTAAACACTCCTCCAGGAGGATTTATTAATGTAGGAAGAAATGCATATCCAGATAACGCGAACAACGATTTTAACCCATTTGGAATAAATGGAGGAGCATCTTCTTTACTAACCCCAGCTATTCGAGACGTTGCTACTGTAGGGCAAGGTTTTTCTGGAGTTCAAGTAAGTGAAGGTATCGATTATGCTACGCTTGAGAATGCGAGAAGACTAGACCAGAGCGAGTACAAATTAAACGCTGAATTAGGATATATCTCGTTAAATCAAAGTTTATCAAACGATGAAGTTCTTGCGGTTTCTTATCAATTTACTGCAAATGGTAAGGTTTACCAAGTTGGAGAGTTTTCTAGCGACGGGGTTGAAGCGAATGGAGGGCCAAGAGAATTAGGAGGCAGCAATCCTCCGGGAGGAAACAATGAAGTAGGAATGGCGCAAAACCTAGTAGTAAAACTTCTAAAGAGTAATATTACTAGTGTAACCGAACCAATTTGGGACTTGATGATGAAAAACATCTATCCAATTGGAGCCTACCAACTTGAAAAGGAAGATTTTAAATTGAATATTTTCTATACAGATCCTTCTCCTTTAAACTTTATTACTGAAGCGCAAGCATCGCCTGGTCATCCTTATGCACAACTTCCTGAAGATGTAAAAGATGAAATTCTTCTTAGAGTATTTAATTTAGACCGACTTAACTTTAACAACGATCCTCAAAATGGAGGGGATGGTTTCTTTGATTTCTTAGATGGAATTACCGTAGATTCACAAAATGGTCGAATTATATTCCCTACTGTTGAGCCTTTCGGTAAGCACTTATTCGATAAATTAAATCAAACACCAACTACAGGAGTTCCTCCTGCAAGCTATGATATTCCTGAAACGTATAACGCAAACCAGCATAAATACGTTTTTAGATCGCTTTATACTTCAACAAAAACTAGAGCTGAACAATTAGAAAGTGAGAAAAATAAATTCCAATTAAAAGGTAGTTATAAATCTACTGGTGCAGATGGTATTCCTATTGGAGCATTTAACATTCCTCAAGGTTCCGTTACTGTAACCGCTGGTGGTCGTACTTTAGTTGAAGGTGTAGATTATACGGTAAACTATCAATTAGGTAGAGTAAAAATTATAGACCCAAGTTTGTTAAACAGCAAAACGCCAATTTCTATTAGCACTGAAAACAATTCACTTTTTGGTCAACAAAGTAAGCGTTTTACAGGTTTAAATGTTGAGCATAAATTCAGTGATAAATTTATGATTGGTGCTACGTATTTAAACTTAAATGAGCGTCCGCTAACTCAAAAATCATCGTACGGTGTAGAACCTATCAACAACACTGTATATGGTATAAATGCAACTTATTCTACCGAAGTGCCTTTCTTAACAAGAATGGTTAATCACCTTCCAAACATCGATACAGATGTTGAGTCAAACGTTTCGTTACGAGGTGAATTTGCTTACTTAAGCCCTGGAGCTCCAAAAGTTTCTGACTTTGGTGGAAAAACAACTGTTTATGTAGATGATTTTGAGTCTTCACAAACAGCAAACGATATTAGTAGTCCTTCAAGTTGGTTCTTAGCGAGTACTCCAGTAGGATTTGGAGGAGAAGTTATAAATAACGATTTATCCTATAACTACAAGCGTGCTAAGTTAGCGTGGTATACTATTGATCCTATTTTTTATAGTACACAACGTCCAAACGGAATTAGTGATGAAGACCTTTCTTCGCCATTCTCTAGAAGAGTATTTAGAGATGAGATATTCCCGAATCAAGATATTATACAAGGACAAACACAAGCACTTTTCACTTTAGATTTAGCTTATTATCCTTCGCGTCGTGGAGAGTATAATTTCAACCCAGCTGCAAACGGAACGAATGAGCTTCCTAATCCAGAAGATAATTTTGGAGGTATAATGAGACCACTTACAACCACAGATTTTGAGCGCTCTAATGTAGAGTATATTCAATTCTGGGTGATGGACCCGTTTATTTATGAGGAAAACAATACCAACCAAGGTGGTATGTTGAACTTTAACCTTGGGAATATTTCGGAAGATATTCTTAAAGATGGAAGAAAGCAGTATGAAAATGGACTTCCTAAAGATGGTTCAACCGGAAATACTACTTCAACAGCTTGGGGTAAAGTACCTTCAAATCAATCTTTAGTTTACACCTTCAATACCGAGGGACAGGAGCGAATTAATCAAGATATAGGATTAGATGGATTAAACAATGCTGAAGAAGCTGCAGAATTTCCACAATTTGCCGGCTTAGCAGATCCAGCTAACGATGATTATCAATACTTCCTTCAAGCAGAAGGAAATATCTTAGATAGGTATTTGAGATACAATGGTACTCAGGGTAACTCTCCAGTAGAAGTAACCGATACTAATAGAGGTAGTACAGCGCAGCCTGATGTTGAAGACATCAACAGAGATAATACAATGAACACAGTAAATAGTTATTTCGAATATAACGTTCCTATGTTCCCAGGAATGAATAGAGATAACAACAACTATGTTTCTGATGTAAAAGAATTAGAAGTTACTACTGAAAACAATAGTGTGATTCCAGTGCGTTGGGTTCAATTTAAAATTCCAATCAGTGAGCCGGATCAAGCTATTAATGGAATTACAGATTTCCGTTCTATCCGTTTTATGAGAATGTTTATGTCTCAATTCGCAGAAAACACAGTTTTAAGATTTGGTACTTTAGAATTAGTGCGCGGAGATTATAAGCGTTTCGATAAAACATTGGATGATGTTACTATGGAAGACCCAATTTTGGACAATACGCTTTTTGAAGTAACAACAGTAAGTATTGAAGAAAACGAAAACCGCGAGCCAATTCCTTATAGATTACCACCAGGACTTGAGCGTGAGCAGTTAAACAATAACAACGATATTATTCGTCAAAACGAACAATCGCTTTCACTTCGTGTTAGTGGATTAGAACCGAATGACGGTCGAGCAGTTTACAAGAATTTTGATGTTGATATGCGTCAATATAAAAATCTTGAAATGTTTATTCACGCGGAGTCGCTCCAAAATGAAACCGAACTAACTAATGGCGATTTATTGGCGTTCATTAGATTGGGTAACGATTTAACCGATAACTATTACGAGGTTCAAATTCCGTTGAATCCAACAAGTTTTGGTGCGAGAAATCCCGAAGATATTTGGCCATTGGCAAACCGATTAAATTTACCATTGGAATTGCTGCAACAAGTAAAAACTCTTACTCCAGCAAACTCTACTGAAGTAGTTTATTACACCGAGTCTGAATTAGGTGGAGATTTATCTGGTGGTGAAAATGAATTGACCATTGGAATTAAAGGAAATCCAAGTTTTGGAAATGTCCGTACTATAATGTTGGGTGTTAAAAACAGTACTACTAATGATATAAGTGGAGAAGTGTGGTTTAATGAATTACGCCTTTCAGAATTAGAAAATCAAGGAGGTTGGGCTGCAGTAGTAGCACTTGACGCTAATATTGCCGACTTCGCAACAGTAAGTGCTTCTGGTAGAAGAAGTACCGTTGGATTCGGTTCTTTAGAGCAAGGTCCAAACCAACGTAGCAAAGAAGATGTACAGCAATACGACGTTGTTACCAATGTGAATTTAGGACAGTTGTTACCTAAAAAATGGGGTGTGCAATTGCCATTTAACTATGGAAGATCTGAAGAGCTTATCACTCCACAATACGACCCTGAATTCCAAGATATCGAACTTCAAACTAGACTGGATAATGCAGTAAGTGATGCTGAACACGATAGAATTAAGGAGCAAGCTGTAGATTATACAAAACGTCAAAGTGTTAACTTTATAGGTGTTCGTAAAGAACGTACTGGTGAGTCTAAGCCTAAAGTTTACGACATAGAAAACTTCACAGGATCATTCTCATACAATCAAACAGATCACCACGATTTTGAAGTTGAAGATGCTGTTGAACAAAATGTAAGAGTAGGTGCAACTTACAATTACAATTTTGAAGCTAAACCAATAGAGCCATTTAAAAAGAACGACTCAATTTTTAGAGGTAAATATTGGCAGTTCTTAAAGGACTTAAACTTTAATTACTTGCCGACTAATATTTCAGTTGGTTCAAATATTACGCGTCAGTATAACGAGCAAAAATTTAGAGATATTAACTTTATTGAAGGGAATATTGGGTTGCCTACATTGTACCAGCGTAACTTCTTATTTGATTGGCAGTATACTATTAATCATAATTTGACTAAGTCATTACGATTCAACTTCACATCAACAAACAACATGATTGTAAATAATTATCTTGATGATGATGGTAACGTTAATAATAATGTAGGAGTGTGGGATGGTTTCTTCGATGTAGGAAATCCTAATCAACACTTCCAGTCACTTCAAGTGAATTACGACTTGCCGTTTAATAAGTTTCCATTCTTGAAATTTATAAGAGCCACTTATTCATATACTGGAGATTATCAGTGGCAAGCTAGTAGTAACTTATTCAATAATATACCTGTAACCCTAACTGATGGATCAACTAATAACTATGATTTAGGGAATTCAATTCAGAATGCAAGCACACATCAAATCAACTCGAGTGTTGATATGACTGGCTTTTATAGATATATTGGTTTAACCAAAATAAAGAAAAGTAAACAGCGAAGAACTGAAACTGGCGAGGGAGATATTAAAACAGGAAGAGCTGGTGAAAGAGGTGGTAGAGCTGGGTTAGATGGCAAGAGCACTAAAGATGAAAAGTCTGGTAGACTAGGTTTAGCTGCAACTGAAAACCCTAATGTAATGGGTAGAGGTACAGCAGGAGCTGGTGAAGGAGGATTAAATACTGGAGATAAAGCTGTAAACACCTTAATCGGACTTGCAACTTCATTAAAGAAAATTCAACTTAGCTATAAAGAAAACAATGGTATTTACTTACCAGGATATACGCCTTCAGTTGGATTTATTGGAACCTTAAAACCAACTACAGGATTTGTATTTGGAAGTCAAAATGAAATTCGCGAATTGGCAGCTCGTAAAGGTTGGTTAACGCTATACCCTGAATTCAATGAGCAGTATACCGAAACTACTAGCCGCCAGTTAGACATTCAGGCTAACTTAACACCTTTCACTGATTTAACGATTGATGTAAATGGTAGTAGAGTATATTCTGAAAACTATTCTGAAAACTATATTGTTGAAAATGGCCTTTATAACTCTTTAACGCCCAATACATTTGGTAACTTCAACATTTCAACTATGTTGATTAAGACTGCTTTTTCTGCAAGCGATGAAGCTAATTCTGCTGCGTTTGAAGACTTTAGAAATAACCGTTTGATTATTGCAAACAGACTTGCTGAAGAACATTATCAAGGAGGCCCAATTCCTAGAACGGAAGATGGTTTCCCGGTAGGTTTCGGAAGAAATAGTCAGGATGTATTGTTGCCAGCATTCCTTGCAGCTTATAAAGGAAATAAAGCCGATAAAGAAAGTACTGGTATCTTTAGAGATGTGCCACTTCCAAACTGGGATATTAAGTATACTGGATTAATGAGGTTGCCTTGGTTTAAGAAAAACTTCAAGCGTTTCTCATTGGCTCATGGATATAGAGCTGGGTATACTGTAAACCAATTTCAATCTAATTTAGATTACAATCACGCAGATCCTGAAGCTGTAGATCAATCGGGTAATTTTAAAGTGAAAACATTATTAACTAATGTTAACTTAACCGAACAGTTTTCTCCGTTAATTAGAATGGATTTTGAGATGAAGAATTCGGTTAAAATTTTAGCAGAGGTACGTAAAGACCGAGCGCTTGCACTAAGTTTTGCTAACAACCTGCTTACCGAAATTAGAGGAAATGAATATACTGTTGGTCTAGGTTACCGAATTAAAGATTTGCGAATTGCAACCAATTTTGGAGGAAAGAAATCTGTTATGAGTAGTGATCTTAACTTTAAGATAGACCTTACAAGAAGAGATAATGTTACAATAATAAGATATCTAGATATTGAGAATAGTCAAACCACAGCAGGACAAACTATGTATGGCGCTCAATTGACTATGGATTATGCGTTGAGTAAAAACCTAACGGCTTTATTCTATTACGACCATACTTTCTCGAAGTATGCTATCTCAACTGCATTCCCTCAAACAACTATCCGCAGTGGCTTTACCCTGCGATATAACTTTGGAAACTAATTTTAAAAAATAATCATTATGAATTTACCATCAGAATTAAAGTACACTAAAGACCACGAATGGGTTAAAATTGAAGGAGATGTTGCAATTATAGGCGTTACAGATTTTGCTCAAAGTGAGCTTGGTGATATCGTTTATGTAGACATCGAAACCGTAGGTGATACACTTGATAAAGATGAAATCTTTGGATCTGTAGAAGCGGTTAAAACAGTTTCAGACTTGTTCTTGCCATTATCAGGTGAGATTATTGAGTTTAATGAAAACCTTGAAAGCGAGCCAGAGAAAGTAAATACAGATCCTTATGGCGAAGGCTGGATGATTAAAGTGAAATTTAGTGACGCTTCAGAGATTGAAAAGTTGTTAGATGCTGATGCTTATAAAGAAGTAATTGGAGCGTAAGATTTTATTGTTTGTAGCTGTAGTTTATAGCTGTGCAGTAACAGCACTGTTTTTTCTGCCTACTTACTTACTTGTGCCTAATGAAAAAGTATCAAAAATAAATATCCCACATATTGATAAATGGGTTCACGGAATCATATTCTTTGTGCTAATTTATCTTTGGCAATGGTATTTTTATAAACATAAAAAACATAACTTAAGTGCCGTAACTATCACAGTTTTGCTTGTGATTTTAATGTTTTATGGCATAATAATTGAAGTATTTCAAGAACTGTCACCTGTTTCTCGATCTGGCGATGTCTTCGACTTTTTAGCAGATTTACTAGGTGCTTTATTAGGAATTTTAGTGTTTAAGATGTTTAAAGAAAAGTTTCATTCTTAAAATTTATAATAAGTTTTAAATTGAACGATAATTTATATATTTTAGCACCAAGTTAAACCCACTATAATGGAAACAAAAAAAAACCCAAAAGTTGATGTAGGCCGCAGAAGCACACTTTTTTTCCAAATTGGAATGATAGCGATGTTATTTCTTGCGTGGCAAGCAATAGAATGGAAAACCTATGATAAATCAGATCTAGACTACGGTCTTCTTGATGTAGGTGATGAATTGGAAGAAGAAATTCCAATTACCCAACAATTGACACCACCACCACCGCCACCACCACCGCCACCTGCTCCAGAAGTTATTGAGGTTATGGAAGACGAAGTGGAAGAGGAAGAAACTGTAATCGAATCGACTGAAGTGAAACAAGATGAAAAAATTGTTGAGGTTAAGGAGATTGTAGAGGAGGTAGTAGAAGAAGAAATCGCAGATGTACCTTTCGCAGTTATCGAAAATGTACCGGTTTATCCTGGGTGTGAAAACGAAAGAGGAAATGACGCTAAGAAAAAGTGTATGTCTTCTAAAATTAGCGCCTTTATCAACAAGAAATTCGATACTAATCTAGCTTCAGATTTAGGTTTGGAAGGAAGACAACGTATCGCAGTTCAGTTTAAAATTGACAAAAGTGGGAAGGTAATTGATGTACGTGCTCGTGCTCCACATCCAAGATTGGAAAAAGAAGCAGTGAGTGTTGTAAGATCTCTACCTGATATGACTCCGGGTAAACAACGTGGGAAACCAGTTGGGGTATTATACTCACTACCTATTGTTTTCGATATTCAATAATTGAAATTACATAACATTAAAAGCCTCGGTTTGCACTAGCAAATACGAGGCTTTTTCTTTTTGGCATAACAGTTGTATTTCATAATAATGTAACCCTTAAATACCATTATTATGAAAACAACCGCAAACAGTACTCAAAACAAAAGAGATGATAAGCGCGCTATAAGCATCAAGTGGAATTCAAGTTTGTTTTTCCAAATAGGTGTAATTGCAAGTTTGCTAATCGTTTTCATAGTGATGCAAACCAATTTTAAAACTACTGCCTCTTTAGTAGAGCCTAATAGCTTTGATGGCTTAAACGAACCTCCTATTATTGATTATGTAATTGATGTAGATATTCCAAAGCCTGAAGCTCCAGTTGAAAAAGTTAAAGAAAAGCGAGTTCCAATTAAAAAAGTTGTGAAGACAACATCTTTTGAGGTTAAGCCAGATACTTCAACAGAAGTTGAAACTCCAATAGCCGAAACTGATATCCCAGTTATTGAAGAATCAAAAACTTCAGTAAGCACCCCTTCAGAACCGGTAGCTGAAGGTCCTAAGAATATTTTAAATGTTGAGTTTGTGCCGGTTTTTCCTGGGTGCGAAGTATTGAGTACAAATGCTGAAAAGGTAGATTGTATGTCTTCTAAAATCAATTCTTTCATCAATAAAAATTTCAGAAAAGAGATTTTAGAAGATTTGAATAAAAATGAAACACATAGAATTTATGTGAACTTCAAAATCGATTCAAAAGGGTACATTACCGATGTTAAAGCCAATTCTCATAATGTAAAATTGAAAAACGAAGCACAACGAGTTATTGCTAATTTGCCAATGATGAAACCTGGTAAGCAGGGCGATAAATATGTAGATGTTTTGTACACTGTGCCTATAGTGTTTAAAATTAATTAATCAGTTATTATTAGGTTTATAAGGCTCTCATTTTTAATGGGAGCCTTTTTTTATTCCTCTCATTCTAAAAAAAATGTATCTTTCGGTTTAAAATATATAAACTCCTATGAAGCAGGTTATTTTTCTTATTACATTTTGTTTTTCAATAGTGTCTTTTGCCCAAGTTACCTTAGCAAATTATGAGAAATATCCGGTTTTTGAAGAATGTGTACAAGTGGATGTTGATGCTTTAGAAAGCTGCTTTAAGAGTACACTGCAATCCTTCATTTTTAAGAACTTTGAAGTACCTGAAAAAGTAGTACAGGAAAATTATAAGGGTAATGTAAATGTGCTTTTTGAAGTTACCAAAGAGGGTAGGTTTAAGGTTTTGTATATAGATGGTATTTATGAGGAGTTAAAGGATGAAGCACGTCGTGTTTTTGAAATGCTTCCTCAAGTAAGTCCAGCAACTTATAATGGAGCGCCAACTTATGTGCAGTTTACGTTTCCTATTGCTATTCCGTTAATTGCACCTGGAGAAAATATAATTACTTCTAAAGCTATTGAGGATAACGATTCTAGATTTGCATTGGTAAATGAATACGACGATATAAAAAACCTTCCTTATAATAATGAAGAGTATACAAGCAATATTAATATTCCGCTTTCTCATCATAACTATAGTTTGTTCGATGCTGCTATAAATCGAGTTGGATTAAATAGTCACACAGCACAAAAGCCATATATATACAGTGAAGTAAATAAGTATTACGATTTTGAAGCGGCTAATATATTGTTGTCTAAAAACAAAAAGTCATGGTTTGGTCGGAAATTTTGGGATGAACATTTAGTTACAATTAAGGGTAAAGATTATTGGATTACATTAGATGTTGGAGTTGATTTACAAGCAGGAAAAGATTTTGACGCCGATATCGATACGTATAATAACACTCGTTTGGTTTATACTCAAGGAGCGATTGGTAAAAAGTTAGGTTTTTTCGGAGTAATTTATGAAAGTCAAGGTCGATTTGCAGACTACTTCAATAGATATGCAGAATCCATTCGTCCTGCGGGAGGGAATCCTGCAATCATCCCTGGTAGAGGAATAGCGAAAGATTTCAAAACAGATTCTTACGATTATCCTATTGCAACTGGACATATCTCGTACACACCTTCAAAGTATTTTAATGTTCAATTAGGACATGGAAAAACTTTTTTAGGAGATGGCTATCGTTCATTGCTTACAAGTGATAGTTCAAGTCCTTATCCGTTCTTCAAGATAAATACGACTTTTTGGAAATTGAAATATACCAACACTTGGATGTCGCTTCGCGACGTACGTCCAGAAGTTACCGAAAGTGGATCGTTTAGGACAAAATATATCGCTAATCACTATTTAAGCTATAATATTACCAAACGATTAAACATAGGTCTATTTGAATCAGTAGTTTGGCAAAATGATAACGATAGAGGTTTTGATGTGAATTATTTAAACCCCATAATTTTTTATCGAGCAATAGAGTTCTCTACTGGGTCACGTGGTGGAAATGCACTTATAGGTTTAAGTGCGAAATACAAGGTAAACGATCGTATAAACGCTTATGGACAGTTTATCATAGATGAGTTTTCGAGTAGTGATGTGTTTGGTGGAAATGGAAGTTATAAAAACAAAACTGGCTATCAATTAGGACTGAAGTATTACGACGCTTTTGGTTTAAAAAACCTTTACTTGCAAACTGAATATAATAGAGTTCGTCCTTATACGTATTCGCATAATTCAGTTATACTTAACTACGGACACAACAACCAATCCTTGGCGCATACTTTAGGAGCAAATTTCTCTGAGTTTATTGCAATTGCTCGTTATCAGAAAGGAAGGCTATATGGCGATGCTAAATTTATAGTTGCTAAAAGAGGGTTTGAATTTAATACTGACGAGGATTCTAATTTCTATGGAAGTGATATCTATGGTACAGAAGACGATCGTGTTTCAGAAAATGGTAACACTTTGGCTCAAGGGAATACAACAGATTTCTTTCACGCTGAATTACAAGCAGGATATGTTATAAATCCCGCAACCAACTTAAAAATTTACGGTAGTTTTATTTACAGAGATTTTAATCCGATGGTTAATACTGAAACTGTCTATGAAAATCAAACAAGTTGGATAAATTTCGGAATCCGTACCGATTTATTTAACTGGTATTACGACTTTTAAGTAGAAATGAATTTAGCAGAATTAGAAATTAGTTTTTGCTTTTCGCAGCGTGCTTTTTCTTCATTTCCTCTATTTTTTCACGAGCTTTAGTATTTTTTTCATTGTTGCTTTCAGAACCAGCATTTTCTTTAGCGAATTCCGCATATAGCATTTTCACAAAACGCTCTCTATTGATAAAGCCATCGCCATAGCCTTTATCGTCATACATCTGAGTTAAACTCGTATCAGCTAATACTTCTGCTTCGGTTTTATTTAGGAGATATTGTTTAGCTACTTTTCTATAGGATATACTTAGCATCTCTTGAAAATCTTTAAAATCGGAATAGCTTGCTATATCGCCATGGCCTGGAATTATTTTGGTGTCTTCGTTAATTACAATAAGTGCTTTGTTTATAGCAGACAAATACCCATTAATACTTCCTCCGTTATTCGTGTCGATAAAAGGATATTTCCCATTGAAAAACACATCACCTGCATGTAGTACATTGCTTTTGGTGAAGTATACCATAGCATCGCCGTCGGTATGTGCATTGTGAACGTGAAAAACATAAATTTTTTCACCGTTGAAATAAAAAGTAAGGTCGTCTGAAAATGTAATTACTGGTAGCGACTCTTTTGGAGTTTTCTTTTTTTCTGCTTCCATGATGTCCTGAAGTCGAGAACGAACGTTTTCGTGTGAGAAAATTACTGTTCCAGTTTCCGCCATTGCAACATTTCCACCCGTATGGTCTCCGTGAAAGTGTGTATTGATTAAAAAACGAACAGGTTTATCGCTTATTTTTTTAATGTCGTTTTGAATTTGTTCAATACCTTCAGCATATTGGTCGTCTATCATAAATATCCCGTCATCACCAAAACTTAAACCAATATTCCCTCCTTTGCCTTCAAGCATATATATATTGTTACTGACCTTCAACATCTTAGTGTTTATTTCTTGACCTGTATCGCTTTGAGCGTAGGCTGTAAATACCGAAAATAAAAATGTGGCGCTTAAAATTATTTTTGATAACATATTTTTTTAGTTTGAAAATTAGTTCAAATTACTAAAAAAGCTGAAATAAAGCATTTCTTATCAAGAATAAATTGTGGAAAAATTACAGGAAGCGTATCTTTGCGCAGCCTTAAAAAAAATGAGTTTGTCTGTTACACATTCCCAATCATCTTTTCAGTCCGTAATCAGGAATTTTACTGAGATTACGAAACTGCGACTTTCTGTAAGTGTAGTTTTTTCATCTGTTGCGGGTTATCTTTTGGGCGCAGATTCTATAGACTTCTTTGTGCTATTTCTTTTGTGTTTAGGTGGTTATTGTATGGTTGGTGCTTCAAACGTTTACAACCAGATTATCGAGCGTGATTTAGACAAGCTAATGGATCGCACTAAAAACAGGCCACTTCCAGCTGGACAGATGAGTGTGCAGTCTGCATTTATCTTGGCTATCGTACTTACAATTGCAGGTATAGGTTTGTTGTATTCTATAAACCCGATTACAGCCATGTTTGGGGCGGTGTCTATATTTATGTATGTTAGTTTATACACGCCTTTAAAAACTAAAACACCACTGTCGGTTTTTGTTGGTGCTTTTCCAGGGGCAATACCTTTTATGTTGGGATGGGTTGCAGCAAGTGGTGAATTTGGTATAGAACCTGGGACATTATTTATGATCCAATTCTTTTGGCAGTTTCCACATTTCTGGGCTATTGGATGGTTTTTATTCGACGACTATAAAAAAGGAGGCTTCTTTATGCTTCCAAATGGAAAACGCGATAAAGGGACAGCAACTCAGGTTGTTTTGTATACTTTATGGACGGTTTTTGCATCGTTAATACCAGCATTCGGAATCACTGGGAAACTTTATTTAACTACGGTATCTGGTGTAATTATAGGAATTTTAGGAATTGGTCTATTGTACTATGCAATAAGACTTTATAAAGAAAAAACATCAAAAGCTGCAAAACAACTTATGCTAGCAAGTGTTAGTTATATCACTTTATTACAGATAATATTTGTTGCAGATAAGTTTTTGAGGTAAGTAGAAGGAAATAATTTCATTTCATAATAAATGATTGCCATATACTGATTTCAGTATTAATAAAAAATATGATGAGTTTAACAGAGGTTAGTGACGAGATTAAGATAAACAGAGCAAAAAAGAATATGCTTTGGTTTGGTATCATTAGTTTAACAATGAGTTTTGCTGGTCTTACCAGTGCTTATGTAGTAAGTAAAGAAAGACCGGATTGGATTTCAAATTTTGAAATTCCACCAGCATTTTACATTAGTCTTGCTTTGATTCTTGTAAGTAGTTTTACAATTCACTTGGCGCTTAAAGCGATTAAAAACGAGAAACACAGTATGGGTATGATCCTTTTAGTTTCAACACTAATTTTAGGGATTTTGTTTATTGTATTTCAATTTGTGGGCTTTTCTGAAATTATCGATAGTGGATATAATTTTACAGGACCAACAAGTAATATTACCACCTCTTTTATTTATTTAGTGGTATTGCTTCACGTAGCACACGTTTTTGCAGGCTTAGTAAGTCTTTTAATTGTAATTTATAATCATTATAAACTAAAATATCAAAACGGGAAAACCCTTGGTGTTGAGCTAGCTGCAACATTTTGGCACTTTATAGATGTTGTGTGGATTTACCTCTTTTTGTTTTTATATTTCGTTAAATAAAAATTAAACGTATTTTTGAACCCTATTTAAAAACCAAATTCTTTTTATGGAAGCAACTGTTGTAAAAACAGGTACTGAAGGAAAAACCTGGGGAGGCGGAAATAACCCGCTAAAGGCCAGTTATGGCAAAATGATGATGTGGTTTTTTATACTATCAGATTCATTGACATTTGCAGGTTTCTTGGCCTCTTATGGAATGTCCCGTTTCAAATTTATTGATGCATGGCCAATCGCTGATGAGGTATTTACCCACTTTCCTTTTCTACACGGAGTAGAAGCGCCAATGTACTATGTGGCGTTTATGACTTTTATTCTGATTTTTTCTTCTGTAACTATGGTGTTAGCTGTAGATGCAGGTCAAAAAATGCAGCAGAAAAAAGTTATTTTGTACATGTTCTTAACCTTAATTGGTGGTTTTGTGTTCTTAGGCTCACAAGCTTGGGAGTGGAAAACATTCATCAAAGGTGATTATGGAGCTGTTGAAACTAATGGACGTCAGATTCTTCAATTCTTGGATACTGATGGAAAACGTGTAGCTCTAGCCGATTTTGCTGCTGCTCAAACAGATGGTAGAGTAGAGCATACAAATGAAAGCGGAATATGGTACAAGAGTGAACCTGAATACAAAACTTCAGTTTCATTTGAACAAGTTAAAGAAGGATTTTTAGCTAATGAAAATCTACTTATAAGACTTCCAAATAAAGATGAAAATGGACAGCACATTGTTCTGTCTAGAGAAGAATCTATTGCTAAATTAGTTAATGATGGTAACTTAGTTGTTGAAGGAGCGAATCTTCGTCACAACGAATACGGACACCCATTATTTGCTGACTTCTTCTTCTTCATTACGGGTTTCCACGGATTCCACGTTTCTATTGGAGTACTATTAAATCTAATTGTTTTCTTCAATGTTGTAATCGGTACTTATGAGCGTCGAGGACATTATGAAATGGTTGAAAAAGTAGGTCTATACTGGCACTTTGTGGATTTAGTATGGGTATTTGTATTTACATTCTTTTATCTTGTATAAAATTATTAAAGTTAAACAATGGCACACGAACATAAATTAGAAATATTTAGAGGAGCATTAAAGTTCAAATCTAATGTATCCAAAATATGGGGAGTATTTATCTTACTTTCTATCGTTACAATAATTGAAGTTGCACTTGGTATTTTACGTCCTGAGGCTTTAATTGGGAACAAGTTTTTAGCAATGAACTTGCTTAACTGGATCTTTATACTTCTTACAATAGTTAAAGCTTATTACATTACTTGGGACTTCATGCACATGCGTGATGAAACAGTAGGCTTACGTAGAGCAGTAGTTTGGACAGGAGTATTTTTGATTGCTTATATAATTGTTCTAATCTTAATTGAAGGAGATTATATCTACGAAGTATATAAAAACGGTTTTATTAAATTCAATTTCTAATTAAACCTTTTAAGATAAATTAAAGCCCTCTTTTTGAGGGCTTTTTTATGCTTAAAAATTAACAGCTAAAACATTGTTTTACCTCCTTTTACCCTGTATTTTTGTAGTCTCATCTACAGCGTTACTTGTAGGAGTGATAAATTGTTCAGAATGAAAAAATATTTGGTCCTCGGCATACTGTTTATATTGCCAATTACGGTTTACATCTTTTTTGCAATGAGTACTAATTACTTTAAGCCATTGCCGATTTTAACCGAATCTGTTCAAGAACTAGATGGATTTAAAACTCTTGAAGGTGAGCCTGTCCAACTAAAAGGGAGGATTACAGTTTTAGGCTTTTTTGGAAGTGATTTAGAAGTTCATAGAGCTTATGCTTATAACCTAGCCCATAAAATATACACCAAAAATCATAGCTTCAACGAATTTCAATTTGTGATTCTATTGCCTGAAGGAACAGAAGATCAAGCTCGAAACGTGAGTGAAAAATTAGAGCAAATTGCACCGTTGGATTCATGGTTTTTTGCGTTTGGTTCTAAGGAGAACATCCATAATGTATTTAATTCGTTGCAATCTAATTTATCATTAGATTCAAATTTATCTACTCCATTCGTATTTATAGTTGATAAAGAAGGTAGTCTACGTGGTCGTAAGGAAGATGAGGAAGTAGGAGTTATGTATGGTTTCGACTCTAGTATTATTGCAGAAATCAATAATAAAATGAGCGACGACGTTAAAGTTCTTTTAGCTGAATACCGAAGAGCTTTAAAAAAATACGATGTAGATAGAGAGATTTAATTTTATAATAAAGCTGTTTTAATAAAACCAGTCATTAAATATTTTACAAGTGAAAAAAAATTATTCATACATAGGTATTTCTTTTATTATTTTAATTTTTGGAATTTGGGCTGTACCAAAAATTGTAGAGACCTTGTCCAAAACAGAACTCGCAACCATAGGACCTGTTCCAAGTTTTGAATTCACAGATCAAAATGGAAAAACTATTACCAACAAAGATTATGACGGGAAGGTATATGTTGTAGAGTTTTTCTTCACAACTTGTCCAAGTATTTGCCCGATAATGAATGAGAATATGATAAAAATTCAAAATGAATTTTTGGGTAATCCTAAAGTGGGTATCGCCTCATTTACAATCGACCCTGAACACGACACTCCAGAAATACTTAAAACTTATGCCGAGAATACTGGTATTACCAAGCTTCAGTGGCATTTGCTAACAGGTGATAAAGACGAAATTTTTAAACTGGCTAACGAAGGGTTTAATCTGTATGTAGGTAAAGGGTCAGAAGCGAATGGCGGCTTTGAGCACTCTGGATATTTTGCATTAATCGATCAAGATGGCAATATCCGTTCTCGTATAGATGAATTTGACAATCCTATTATTTATTATGATGGATTAGAGGATAAGCAAATACAAATGTTAAAAGAAGATATTAAAGCACTTTTGTAAATAATGAATAATACAGTGAAGAATAATAAGTATAACGTTTGGATTTGGATTTTATCTATTGCAATTCCTATAGCAGTTGCTGTTCTGTTTACAGTTAAAATTCCTGGTGTTGAAAGGTTAGGCTTTTTGCCTCCTATTTATGCAACTATAAATGCTCTTACAGCTGTACTTTTGGTTGCTGCAGTATATCAGGTAAGAAAAGGTAATAGAAAGGCTCACGAACGCTTAATGAAAACTGCAATTGGTTGCTCAGTATTGTTTTTGCTAATGTATGTGGCTTATCACATGACGTCAGACTCTACAGTTTATGGCGGCGAGGGAGTGATTAAGTATGTTTATTATTTTATACTTATAACGCATATATTGCTTTCAATCATCGTTATACCTTTTGTGTTGATTACCTTTGTTCGTGCTCTTTCTGGGGAGTTTTATAAACATCGAAAAATTGCGCGTATCACTTATCCATTATGGCTTTATGTAGCAGTTAGTGGGGTTATAGTTTATCTAATGATATCTCCATATTATTAAACACTGTGGATTTAATTGAATAAAAAAATGAAACTAAAGGTTCTATTAATATTAATACTTGTTTTTATAGCTGTTCTTCCTGCCGAAGCACAATGTTCTATGTGTCGAGCAGTTTTAGAAACTGAAGACGGTGGTGGAGCTGCAAAAGGCATAAACAATGGTATAGTTTACCTAATGATCTTTCCTTACCTATTAGTTGGAGGGGTGGGCTATGCTATCTATAGAAGTCGTAAAAAAGCGCGTACTGAAGATAAAGCTTAGTTTTTTTAATTTCTATTGTAACAAGGAGCGGTTTTTAATGTCTAATTAAAGACCGAAAGTCTTAATTGATTTTAGTCTTAACTTGAGATTCGTTATTTTAATGACGATTTTCAAGTTTTGTAATTCAATATATTTTCATAATGATAGAAATTAAAAACCTTCACAAATCATATCACATGGGGAAAAATTCACTCCATGTTTTAAAAGGCATCAATTTTACAGTTTCTGAAGGTGAAATGGTTTCTATAATGGGCTCTTCCGGTTCAGGGAAGTCTACATTGCTCAATATTCTAGGTATCTTAGATGAAGCAGATGAAGGTACTTATACACTTGATGGTACTCTCATAAAAAACCTAAATGAAAAGGTAGCTGCTCGTTACCGAAACAAATTTCTTGGTTTTATTTTTCAATCTTTTAATCTTATCAATTACAAATCTGCATTAGACAATGTGGCAATGCCTCTTTACTATCAAGGTGTAAAACGAAATATTCGAGTTGAAAAAGCGATGCATTACCTAGAGAAAGTAGGGTTGGCAGATTGGGCTACACATTTACCAAATGAACTTTCTGGTGGTCAAAAACAACGTGTGGCGATAGCTAGAGCTTTAGCAAGCGATCCAAAAGTGCTATTGGCAGATGAACCAACAGGTGCTTTAGATACTAAAACTTCTTACGAAGTAATGGAGCTCATTCAAGGTATCAACGATGAGGGAAAAACTATTTTGATAGTCACTCACGAGGACGACATAGCGCATATGACTAAGCGAATTGTAAATCTAAAAGATGGCTTAATTATAGACGACTCCATTGTTACACAGGTACGCGCAAAAGCCAACAATTATGTTTAATCTGGAACGCTGGCAGGAGATCTTTGAAGCAATTCGCAAAAATAAATTGCGAACCTTTCTGACTGGTTTATCTGTAGCTTCGGGTATTTTTATTTTGGTAATTCTCCTCGGAATTGGTCAAGGAATGCAAAATGGAGTACAGCAACAATTTGAAAGTGATGCTACCAATAGGATTAGCGTATGGACAAATGTAACTTCAGTTGAATACAAAGGTTTAAATCCAGGTCGAAGAATAGAAATGGATAATCGTGACTATGACCTAGCAGTAAATAAAAACGGAGATAAAATTGAATACAAATCTGGTGTTTACAGTAGATGGGGACAATTAACAACTTTTAAAAAAGAAAGCGGTAGCTATCGAGTAGAAGGAGTTCACGGGGATTATCAATTTTTAGAAAATGAAACTCTTGTTGTTGGTAGATATATTAATCAAGGAGATGTAAATAACTACGAAAAACACGCTGTAATAGGAAACCAAGTGTATCTCGACCTTTTTAAAGGAAAAGATGCTTTGGGTGAATACATTGATGTTGCTGGAATAAAATTTAAAGTAGTAGGTGTTTATAGTGACCCAGGAGGGGAACGCGAAGAAACCCGAATATTTATTCCCATTTCTACGGCACAACGTGTATATAATGCAGGAGATAAACTTCGGTCCTTAGCTTTTACCTTAGAAAAACACGATAGCTATGAAGATGCTTTAGCTGCTTCGGAAGCTTTTTCTGCGCAATTAGAAGCCGACTTAAAAACTAAGCACACTATTGCTCCAACTGATGATAGAGCTGTAAATGTGAACAATTCCTTAGAAAACGCTAAAAAGTTCTACGATTTGAATAAAATGATACGCTGGTTTTTCTGGGGTGTTGGAATTTGTACCATAATTGCTGGAGTTGTAGGAGTGAGTAACATTATGCTAATTATCGTAAAAGAGCGTACAAAAGAAATAGGCATCCGAAAAGCAATTGGTGCAGAACCTTGGTCGATTATAGGAATGATTCTACATGAGTCCATATTTGTAACAGCAATCGCAGGTTTCATAGGGCTTATATTTAGTTTATTTCTCCTACAGATAGTCGGGCCCTTTATTGAGATGGACTATATTAAAAACCCTGCAGTAGATTTTTCAGTTGCGATAACAACTGTGATAATTCTTGTAATTGCTGGAGCAATTGCAGGCTTTTTTCCAGCATACCGAGCAGCAAATATTAAACCCATAGAAGCTTTGCGTGATGAGTAAGATATTAAGCAAAGATAGTTGGACGGAAATCATTGAGGCTTTAAGCAGCAATTGGTTTAGAACGGTTATGACCGCTTTTGGTGTGCTTTGGGGTATCTTCATCTTAGTAATCCTTCTTGCGGCTGGAAACGGCTTAGAAAACGGTATAAGGCAGGGATTTAATGGGATGGCTACAAACTCAATGTTTATGTGGACCCAAACTGCTTCTCAGCCTTATAAAGGTTTGCCTAAAGGGCGACGCTATAATTTTAAAACCGACGATGTTCCAGCGATAAAGCAAAGTGTAGAAGGCTTGCAATTTGTTTCTCCTCGAAATCAATTAGGTGGCTTTAGAGGAAGTAATAACGTAGTAAGAGGTCTTCAAACAGGAGCGTTTAATGTTTATGGGGACTATCCTGAAATTATCCAACAACAGCCTATGGATATTACATCAGGTAGATTTATCAATTATTCAGATATACAGGAAAAACGAAAAATCGCAATTATAGGAAGTGGGGTGAAAAGTGCATTATATGATTCAGGTGAAGAAGTTATCGGTTCGTACATTAAGATTAACGGAGTGAACTTTATGGTTGTAGGAACCTATAAAAAGAAGGGAAGTAACGGCGACCCAGAAGAGATGCAAAAGGAAATTTATGTGCCATTTACAGCTTTTTCACAAGCGTTTAATATGGGAGATATTGTAGGTTGGATGGCGATAACCGCGAAAGATGGTTACTCAATTACAAACTTAAAAGAACAAATTTTTGATGTTATTAAAACTCGTCACACCATTAACCCCAACGACGATCGCGCAATAGGAAATTTCGATCTTTTTCAAGAATACACTAAGTTAACAGGCTTGTTTTCTGCTCTAAATTTTGTAGCCTATTTTGTGGGTATATTAGTGTTACTATCTGGTATTATTGGTATTAGTAATATAATGCTAATTGTAGTAAAAGAACGTACAAAGGAAATAGGTATCCGTAGGGCTTTGGGAGCAACTCCTTGGAGTATACGTGCTCAAATTTTATTAGAGTCGATATTTTTAACCATTGTTTCAGGAATGGCAGGCATTGTTTTAGCAACTGCTGTACTTTGGTTTGTGAATTATCAACTCGATAGTATGGATACTTCGGAAATGATGTTTATAAATCCATCAGTAAATATAGGTGTAGTGTTTATCGCTTTAACGATTTTAATCGTATCTGGGCTTTTAGCTGGTTTAATCCCTGCTCAAAATGCAATAAAAATAAAACCTGTAGAAGCCTTAAGGACGGAATAGAATTTTAAAAATGGAATTAATAACAAAAAATAAAGTTGAAGAAATTCCCGAAACTGAATTGAAACAATGTATTTCAATGGCTTTGATGTATCACAAATTAATACACTTGCCATTACTAGGAGTATAAAATAAAACATGAAATTAAATCAACATCGATACCAATGAAAAAATCAAAAACCATAATCATCCTTGCCACAATAGCGATATTGTTTTTGGCTTCAATGTATTGGCTGTATAGTAAGAATATTGAAGATCCGGTGGTTTACGAAACTGAAAAACCTGCAATAGGTACTATTTTAAAAAAGACTGTCGCAACGGGAAGTATAGTTCCTAAGGAGGAGGTTTTAATAAAACCGAATATTTCAGGAATTATAGATCAAATATTTGTTGAAGCCGGTGAAGTGGTTAAATCTGGTGATTTAATTGCAAAGGTGAAAGTTGTACCGAATGTTTCGTCGCTTAATAGTGCAAAAAGCAATATAAACAATGTTCGTACTCAAGTAGAAACGGCTCGCCTTGCTTTTGAAAATCAGAAAAACATCTACAATCGTCAAAAGGAACTGTTTGAAAAAGGAGTGATTTCTGCAAATGAGTTTGATAATGCTCAATTAGCATACAATCAAGCCCAACAAAGATTAAAGCAAGAACAAGTGGGCTTGACGGCTGCAAATCAAAATTACGACATTATCAGAACTGGAACCACTACAGGAATGGGAGCCTTGGCTAATACTGAAATTCGAGCTACGGTATCTGGGATGATCTTAGATATTCCTGTAAAAGCCGGAAATCAAGTAATCGAATCGAATAACTTTAACGATGGGACAACTATTGCAACCATAGCCGATGTTGATAAAATGATTTTTGAAGGTAAAGTAGATGAAAGTGAAGTTGGAAAAATAAAAGAAGGTCTACCTCTTGAAATTACAGTTGGAGCACTTCCAGATGAACTTTTCAATGCGGAATTAGATTATATCGCTCCGAAAGGTGTAGATGAAAATGGAGCTATTCAGTTTGAGATAAAAGCTACAATGAAAAGCTTAGATACCTCCAAAGTTTTTATTCGTGCTGGGTTAAGTGCAAATGCTTCAATAATCTTAGCTAAAGCTGAAAATGTTCTAACCATAAAAGAAGCTTTGGTTCAATACGATCCAAAAACACAAAAACCTTTTGTAGAAATTATGGTTGGAGACCAAAAGTTTGAAAGAAAAGATGTTGAGTTAGGTATAAGTGATGGTATCGATGTAGAAGTAAAAAGTGGCGTTTCCGAAGGCGATGCCATTAAAGTATGGAATCAATTAAAACCTGCAGATCGATAAAGTAGTTGAGGGTAAAAGCATTGTATAAATATAAGATACCTTTGCCTCAAATTATTACGTGCTAAAAACTTAGAAAAATTTAAATTTCATAATTTTTGTAACGCAATAGCAATACAAAAGACTTATTCAGTAATAGAAAAATTTATGAAAAAGATAGTAATCCCATTTCTTTTTTTGATTTGTAGTATTTCCTTAAATGCTCAAACCAAACAATGGACACTTCAGGAATGTGTAAACCACGCTTTAGAAAATAATATTTCAGTAAAACAAAGTCAGTTAGACTTAGAGTTTACCGAAGCTGATAAATTACAAGCTATTGGTAATTTTTTACCTAGTTTAAATGCCAATGCTTCAGCATCAAAAAACACAGGACTTAGTTTAAACCCGACAACCAATCAATTAGAAAATACAACTCTTGGTTCGGCCTCTGGAGCTATTAATGTAGGATATACACTTTTTGATGGTTTAAGGAACGTACGTCAATTACAGCGAGCGAAACTTTCAGAACTTGCAGCGCAGTATCGTTTAGACAAAATGAAAGATGATATTGCTTTGGCTGTAGCAAACTCATATCTGCAGGTACTATTAAATAAGGCAAACTTAGAAGTTATAAAATCGCAAAATGAGGTTACCCTTCAACAGTTACAAAGGACTAATGACCTTGTAGATGCGGGAGTGCTTCCTCGTGGAGATCTTTTAGAGATAAAAGCAACTGATGCCGGTGAAAAACAAAGGATTGCTATTTCGGAAAACAACGTAAAAATTTCACTAATTAGTCTAGCGCAATTATTATTGATTAAGGATTACTCTAGTTTTGATATAGCCGAAGAAGAATACAATATTATCGATGGTGGAATTGCAGATAAAGATGTTTCAGAAATTATTAAAAGTGCAAAAGAAACCCGCTCTGAAGTGAAGATTGCTCAAAAAAATGTAGAGCTTGCGGAAAAGGATTTGCAGATTTCTAGAGGAAGTTACTACCCTACGCTTTCAGCTTTTTTTGGTTATAATACACGTTATGCAGATAATGACCCACTTGAACGTGATTTCGTGGAGCAGTTGTATTTGAACGATGGAATAGGTTATGGTTTACAGCTAAATATCCCTATATTCAATGGGTTTGCAGCACGTAGTGGTGTAATGAGAAGTAAAGTAAATTTAAAGAATACTGAATATCAATTAGAGCAGGCACAGCTTGATCTTGAGTCTAATGTTTACCAAGCTTATGTAGATGCGAATGGTGCATTAAAAGCTTATGAAGCTGCTACAGTTGCAATGGAATCGCAAGAATTAGCATATCAATATGCAAAAGATCGCTATGATGTTGGTTTAACCAACGCTTTCGATTTTAGTCAGTCGAAATTGAGATATGACAATGCTAAAATTGAAGAAAACAGAACTAAATTTGAGTATATTTTTAAATTAAAAGTTTTGGAATTGTATTTTGGCGTTCCAGCAAGCGAATTAAAATTTTAAATATGAAGAAAAAAACACTTATTTGGATTGTTGTAGCGGTTGTCCTGCTTATAATTTTATTGATTTTCGGGAAAAAAGCTGGCTGGTTTGGAAAATCAGGCGATTTCAAAGAGGTTGAAATAACTCAAATAGAATTATTAGACATCACTGAAACTGTTGCTGCAACGGGAAAAATTCAACCTGAAGTAGAAGTGGCACTTTCTTCAGAGGTTTCTGGTGAAATTATAGAGCTTCCTATTAAAGAAGGTCAAACGGTTGAAAAAGGAGATCTTTTGGTTAAAATTAATCCAGACCTTATTCAAGCTGCGGTAAGCCAATCCCAAGCTGGACTTCAGAATGTAAGAGCACAATTAGCACAAGCGGAAGCTAGTAAAATGAATGCCCAATTAACCTATGAAAGAAATAAGACTCTTTTTGAAAAAGGCGTGATTTCTAAGTCTGAATGGGATAAATCTGTTACAGATTTCGATATGGCTAAAGCAAACGTGAAAGCTGCTTATTACAGTGTACAAAGTGCTGCTGCCAACGTTAAACAATCGGTAGATAACCTTTCAAGAACTACTATTTATGCTCCAATGAGCGGAACAATTTCAAAGTTGTCTGTAGAGCTTGGGGAAAGAGTAGTGGGTACAGCTCAAATGGCAGGTACAGAAATCGTTCGTGTTGCAAACCTACAGAAAATGGAAGTTGAGGTTGATGTAAACGAAAACGACATTGTAAAAGTATCGGTTGGTGACTCAACTATGGTTGAAGTTGATGCGTATTTAAAAAGAGAGTTTAAAGGTGTAGTTACCGCAATTGCCAATAGTGCTGAAAATGCTTTAACAGCCGATCAGGTAACTAATTTTAAAGTTAAAGTTAGTATCCTTCCAGAATCATATAAAGATCTAACCGAAGGAAAGCCAGAAAGCTATTCTCCGTTCCGCCCTGGAATGACTGCTACAGTAGATATTATCACAAATAAGAAGCGAAATGTAATTGGAGTTCCAATTAGTTCAATTGTTGTTAAAACTGACACGTCAGATACTAGAAAACCAAAAACTAATGAAGTAAAATCAAATACTGAAAAGTTTGAAGCGGTTTATGTAAAAGAAGGGGATGAAGCTAAGTTAAGAGTTGTAAAAACAGGTATTCAAGATGAATCAAATATTGAGATTCTTTCTGGTTTAAAAGAGGGTGAAACTGTAATTACTGGTCCATATACTACTGTAACTAAATTACTAAAGCAAGGTGATAAAGTTGAGGTTAGTTCAAATTCAAAGAATAAATAAAAAATGGCAATAATTCTCTGCATAGAAACAGCTACAACTAATTGTTCTGTTGCACTTTCAATAGATGGTGAAGTAAAAGCTATTAGGGAAGAAAACAATCTAAAATATTCGCATGCCGAAAAACTTCACGTTTTTATTGATGAAGTTTTAAATGAGGCAAATATTGAAAAATCCAATTTAGACGCAATTGCCGTTAGTAAAGGCCCTGGGTCTTACACAGGCTTGCGAATTGGTGTTTCTGCAGCTAAAGGCCTATGCTTCGCGCTAGATATACCTTTAATATCTACACTTACCTTGGAAGTCTTAGCACAGCAAGTTAAGTGCGAAGACTGCTTTATTATTCCTTTGCTAGATGCTAGAAGGATGGAGGTTTACTCTGCTGTTTTTAATGCTGAGAAAAAGCAAATAAAAGATACTAAGGCGGAAATTATCGATGAAAATTCATTTGCTGAATTTCTAAATGAGAAAAAAACAGTTTTCATTGGTGATGGTTCAGCAAAATTTGAAGCAATATGCAATCATAACAATGCAGAGTTTCATAAAATAACACATCCTTCATCAGCTGAAATGGCTAGTTTGGCAGAGGCTAAATATAAAATAGGCGACACTGAAAGCGTCGCCTATTTTGAACCTTATTATTTAAAAGAATTTCTTTTAAGCTAATTTCGATTTATAAAAGAGAATCGAAATGTTGAACAGCTTTTATTAAATCAGCTTCTTTGTCAAGGTCTATTTTGTTTTCCTTGATAAAAGCTTTCATTTCATTCTTTTTCTTATCCATCATTTTAAGAATTCTGGACTTGTTGCCAGGCATTTCTAGGAAGGTTCCATCTTCTACTAAATAATACTTCACATTTTTTGAAAATGAAGGTTTAGTGTCTGTTTGGTAATTATTACGTGCTTTTTTTGCTTCGTTAAACTTTGATGTCACTTTTTTGTAAAGATCATAGTTTTTTCCGTCGCTTAATACATTAAAATAACCACCTTTTTCATTACTACCCTGGTAAGGCACGAATAAATAAATGTCGGTACCAATTTTTACAAATACTTCTGGATCTTTAATTAAGGCTCCATAATTTTTATCTGTAGCGTGCTTTTTAATTTCTATTTCATCTGCAAAGGCATTATAACGCATAAGCACCTTAGAAGTCATTAAATTTTCCCCTTGGAAAATAGAGCCCTCTAAGAAATTAGGATTTGCATAAGCGTCATCTACTATAGACTCAAACTCGGCTTCAGTTAATCCAAAAGCCAATGCTTTTTGATTAATATCTATAGTGGTAGCATACATATCGAAACTAGTGCTTGCGCGTTGTGCAAATAAAGGATTTGCAGTCAGGGCAATTAGTCCTATTAATAATATTTTTTTCATGATTTATTATATTAAGATTTATTAGTGTTAAGTGTTTCCAAATTATAGTGGTGAACATCTCGTTGTGGGAATGGAATTGAAATTCCAGCTGCTTCTAATCTAGATTTTCCTTCTTCTAAAATTAACCATCTTAAGTTCCAGAAATCTTCATTTTTAGTCCAATAACGTAAACTTAAATTAACTGAACTATCACCTAATTCGGCAACTACAATCATAGGTGCTTTATCTTCAAGTTGTAATACAGTCTCTTGTTCGTTTACTAAGTTAAGCAAAATATCTTTTGCCTCTTTAATATTATCATCATAACCTATACCAAAGGTTAAGTTTTCTCTTCTAATACCTTCAGAAGTATAATTAACTATATTGTCGTTACTTAACTTCCCGTTAGGGATTATAGCGAGTTGGTTTCCGAAAGTGGTAATCTTAGTGTTGAATATATTAATGTCTTTTACAGTACCGTCAATACCTTGAGCACTGATAAAGTCTCCAACCTTAAAGGGTTTCATTAATAAAATTAGAATCCCCCCAGCAAAGTTTGCTAATGATCCTTGTAATGCTAAACCAATAGCAAGACCACCGGCACCAATTATGGCAACTAGCGAAGCAGATTCTACTCCTAACTGGGTAACAACAAGAACAAATAAAACAATTTTAAGCGCCCAGTTAATTAAACTAGCGATAAAGTTTTCTAAAGTAGGATCATAATCTTTTTTGTCAAAAAACTTTCTAACTATCTTATTTATAAGTCTTACAACCCACATTCCTATAAATAGAAGTAAAATAGCCCCGATTAAACTCGGTAGAAAGTCGATTAACTTTTGACCATATTCTTCGATATAAATATTAATGTCCTTAAATTTTTCCATAAATGTTTTACTGTTTTTTTAATTTTTAGTTTAATGATTTAATTGCAATTTCAGAATCCTTAACTGGAATCTTGCACGTATTATTTTCGCAAATATAAATAAGTGTTTCATCCTTAACGAACCTATTTTTAAATAGAGGAGCATTGCTTTCTACATTGCTTGCAGCTAAAATTGTGTTGGGCAGATAGTGACTGTAGAATTCCTGAATTTTTTCAGATGCATTGTCTCCAACAACAACTATTTCAAAAAAGTTATCTTGAAAATTAGAAAGCAAATCTAACCAATTAGAAAAACCGCTAGGGTATCTTTCTACTTCTGCTAATACATTTTTTAGCATCTGCTTAGAAATTTCATTAAAACGAGGCTCATCAAAATATTTTGAAAGTTTGTACAAATTCTTTGCCATAACTGAATTTGAAGAAGGAATGACATTGTCTCGATATTCAAAATTTCTGCTAACAATGGCTGGGTCTTCTTTTGATGTAAAATAAAACATATGTTTTTCCTCGTCAAAAAAGTTTAAGATTGAATAATCTGTCATTTCTTTTGATAGGTTGAGCCACTTTTCATCCAAAGTAACTTGGTATAAACTTATAAAAGCCTCAATTGTAAAAGCGTAGTCTTCCAGAAAACCGTTAATTGTGCTTTTTCCATCTTTATAATTATGAAATAATGCGCCATTTTTTTGAAGTTGATTTTTAGCAAGAAACTCAGCATTCCTAAGAGCGATATCTAAATACTCTTTATTGTTGAATGTTTTGTATGCATCTATATATCCCTTTAGCATCATAGCATTCCAAGAAGTAAGTGTTTTGTCATCCAGTCTTGGTTTTGGTCTATTGTTTCGATAGTTTAAAAGGGTTTGCTTCCAGCTTTTCTTTTTCTTTTGAAGCGTTTCATGAGAAATATTAAACTCTTTTTCAATTTCTGAATTTGTTTTCTTTCTTATTAAAACATAATTATTGTGTTCCCACTTCCCGTAGCTATTTACATTGTAATACTCTCTAAAAATTTTAAAATCGTCTTCTAGCAAATCTTCTAATTCCTCTTGAGTGAAAACATAAAAAGCTCCTTCTTCTAATTTTCCGTCTTTATTGTTGCTGTCCGCATCTAAGGAAGAATAAAATCCTCCTTCTTTATTGGTAAGTTCTAAAGCGATAAAATCTAGCGTTTCTTCAACTACTTCTTTGTAAAGTGACTTTTTAGTAACGAGATAGGCATTGCTGTATAGGCTTACGAGCTGGGCATTGTCGTATAACATCTTTTCAAAGTGAGGTACGTGCCATTTTTCATCTGTACTATAACGTGAAAAACCACCTCCTAATTGATCGTAAAGCCCGCCGTATGCCATTTTATCTAATGATAAAGTAACGTAGTTAAGTAAGTTTTCATCCTTATTCTCAACAGCTTGTCGTAATAGAAATTCAAAATTGTTAGGCATCATAAATTTCGGAGCTCCTCGAAATCCACCATTTTTATTATCAAATTTCTCTGAAAAATTTTTAATAATGTCTGCTGTTGGAAACTGAGTTAAATCTACATCTTCAGTATTTAACTCAATTAGATCCATGCTTTTAATACCCTGTTCTAACCTGTTAGCATAAGCGATAAGTTTTTCGGGTTCTTCTTTGTACAACTCTTGAATTTGCTCTAGAGCATTTATCCAATCACTTTTACGAAAATAAGTGCCGCCCCAAACAGGTCGACCATCTGGAAGTGTAATAACATTTAATGGCCAACCCGCACTTCCAGTCATAAGTTGAACAGCATTTATATATGTTTGATCTACATCTGGTCGTTCCTCGCGATCTACTTTAATCGAGATATAATTTTTATTCATAACCTCTGCAACCTCAATATCTTCAAAGCTTTCATGCTCCATAACGTGACACCAATGGCAGGCGGCATAACCAATACTAATTATGATGAGTTTTTTTTCTTTTTTGGCCTGTTGCAATGCTGCGTCATTATACGGTTTCCAATTTACAGGGTTATGAGCGTGTTGAAGCAGGTAAGGGCTAGTTTCGTGAATTAAATCGTTTGTAAAGAGATGTGTGTCCAAAGTGTCTTTTTTAGAAGTATTACAGGCAAGTAGAATACCAAGAATTAAAATAGAAGAAAATAGCTTCATTACAGAAGTTTATAAAACAAAAATACGCTTTTGAAAGCTCAAAAGCGTATTTTTAATATTTTCTGAAGTATTTATTTAACTTCGAAAGTAATCTTTACGTTAACACGGAATTGAGTTACATCCCCATTTTCTACAACGCAACTGTTATCTTTAACATAAACAGAACGGATGTTTTTTACACTTTTTGAAGCTTCTTTTACTGCATTTCTTGTAGCATCTTCCCAGCTTTCTTTAGAGCTAGCAAGAATTTCAATTACTTTTAATACTGCCATAATTACTTAGTTTTTGTTCCCATCTCGTTGAATAAAAAGGTGGGATAATTAATAAAACACTAAGATACAGTTATTAAGAATTATTAGTCTGAAAATTAAGTTAAACCTTGATCTTAAAAGCTGAAAATGAACTAAATAAATTATAAAATTGCAATAAAATAATTCAGAAACTGAAGGTTATCCGTTAATAGCAACTACACTTTCCACTTGTCCTTTCATTAATTCTTTAAGCATGGTTTCAATTCCATTTTTTAAAGTGATGGTTGATGAAGGACATCCGCTACAAGCTCCTTGAAGTACTACCTTAACGGTTTTAGAACTCTCGTTAAAGGAGTCGAACATAATATTTCCACCGTCTCTTGCTACTGCAGGCTTAACGTATTCGTCTAAGATAGATATAATTTCTTTTTCTATATCAGAATAATTTTTCTCGTCTTTTTCTGGAGAAGAATCTGCCGAACCAATATTGTTCGAAATATTTGAAGCCTTGGTAATTTCATCTTTCACAATAAGTTTGTCGTCTTGAACATATTGACGAAGAAACTCTCTAATTTCCATAGAAATTTCTTCCCAATCAATCATATTGTGTTTCGTAACTGAAACATAATTGTTGCTAATAAAAACTTCTTTTACAAATGGAAAGTTAAATAACGCTTGTGCCAATGGTGAAAGAATAGCATCTTCAACACTTTTAAATTCAAAAGTGCCTTTCGCTAATGTTTTATTGGCAACAAACTTCATAACTGTTGGGTTCGGTGTGCTTTCTGCATAAATACTAACAGGAAGTTTTTTTGGAGCCACAACTTCAGCTTCTGTAACAACAGGTTTCCCAGACTTGATATATTCTGAAATTGATTCTGCTACCTCTTCTTGTACATCTTCCCACTCTACAATATTGTATTTCTCAATGGCAACAAAGTTTTGAGAAATATAAACTGTTTTCACAAAGGGGAGGTAAAAAAGTTGTTGTGCCAAAGAGCTGTTTTTAGCTTCATCAATATTTTTGAATTCATAGCTTGATGCTTTAGTAAGAAAAGAATCAGACACAAATTTTACTATACTAGGATTAGATGTTTTGGCGATTTCCATAATAAAAAGGGGAGAGTTTTAGGAATAATTTGCAAAATTATAAAAAGGAAATCAGAACATTCAATATATTTGGTATCTTAACACCGAATTATGAAAAAATTAATACTCTCCTTACTTTTTCTAATACCTCTATTAGTATTTTCTCAACAGAATCCAATAGGATTATTTCAACAGTTTAATGGGCGTTACGATTTTACAGCTATAGGTAACACTTTAAATGCCGCTGAAAATGGTGCTTCTTATTGTGATATGCTTACAGAAAGCAGCGCAACATTAAATTTAGCTCCAACCCAAAGCCTAGTTTCTGCTCATCTATATTGGTCTTCAATTGGCCCTGGAGATTTCCAAGTTGATATCAATGGAACAGCAATAACAGCTGAAAGAACTTTTTCACATACTTTTAGAAACCTACCATATTTTGCAGCTTATGCAGATGTTACAAATTTATTGTTGGCTAATGGGAATGGAGTTTATACATTCTCTGGATTGGATGTAATGAATATTCTGTCTGACTACTGTTCGCCTCCAAATGGTTCGGGTAGTGGTACTAACTTTGGAGGGTGGGCCATCTATATAATTTATGAAGACCCAACTGATCCAGATATTTTATTAAACCAGATTAGTCTTTTTGACGGACTTGAAGGTGTTAACGAATTTGCGCATCCAATTGAAATAACACTTACTGATATTTCTGTAGCTTCCGATGAATTATCAAAAATTGGATTTCTTGCTTGGGAAGGTGATAGGTTTATCGATAATCAAGAAAGTTTATATATCAATGGTCAACTAATATCCGATCCACCTTTAAACCCTTCAAATAATGCCTTTAACGGAACCAACTCCTATATTGGTGCTCCTGGAAATGCCCAAAATTATAATATGGACTTGGATTTTTACGATTTAGTAGGAATTGTTGAGCCTGGTGATAGTACTATTGATATTAAACTTACATCAGACCAAGATTGGATAATGGTAAACAATATCATTACCAGCGTAAATTCAGAACTTCCAGATGCTACCATAACTATTGATAATCTTGGGGTGCTGTGTGCAGATAGTACTATAGAAGTAGACTATACCGTATACAATATTAACAGTACTGCAGCATTGCCAGCTGGTACTCCTATAGCATTTTATGCCGATGCAGTTTTGTTAGGGCAAACTCAAACAAATATTGAACTTCCAATTGATGGTAGCGAAAGCGGAACGATAAACCTTAATATTCCTGTAGGTACACCTCAAATATTTACGCTAAAAGCGGTTGTTGATGATAACGGAACAGGGGTGGGAATTGTTCTAGAAACTAATGAAGAAAATAATGAATTTGAGCAAACAATAGATCTAGCAGCACAGGGTTTATTTATAACAGGAAATAACGAAAGTTGCGAAGGTCAAACAGAGACATTAACGGCGAATTTTAACGACTTAGACACTTATAACTGGTTTCTTGATGGAAATCCATATGGTGGTAATACGCCTACAATAAATGTAACCCAGTCTGGGGTTTACACTGTAAGTGGTAATAAAGCCGCTTGTTTTGTGGAAGAATCACCCGCATTTATTGTCACATTCAATCCGCAAGCAGTCGCCCATGAACCATTAGATCTTTTTAGATGCGATAATGGAACCCAAACAAATTTTTTCGACCTTACTCAGAATGATGTAAATGTTTTAGGTGGGCAAAACTCAACTGTTTTTGAGGTTAAGTACTTTGAAACATATTCAGATAGTGAAAATAACATAAGTGCAATTACAACACCAGGGGCTTACCCTATGGTGGGGCCATCACCACAAACAATCTACGTACGTATTCATGACAGAGCACAGGAAATGTGTTACGACCTAGAACAATTTGAGATTTATTATACTCCAATTAGTGTAGGAGTACTTCCATCAATGGCTTTATGCGATCAAGATGAAAATGGTAGTGAGGATGTAAACTTGCCATTAGAGTTTGATGCATTTATTTTGGACGGTCAAAATGCTTCAGAATTTAATATTACATATCATAACACTTTAAATGAAGCTCAAACAAGAGCTAATCCACTGCCAATTATTTATCCAGTTTCTGTTCCAGGCGAAACGATTTTTGCTAGGATTGAGACAGTTATAAATCCAGACTGTTTTTTAACTACTTCTGTTGAAATCACTGTTGATTCACTTCAGGTAGTAAATGAAAACCCTGATCCATTAGTTGCTTGTGATAGTGATAGCAATGGTTTTACAGACTTTTTTCTCCATAATGCAGACGAAGATATTACAGGGGGAGATCCTACTTTAACAGTTACATATCATTATACCTTATCAGATGCACAAACCAACGAAGGGATTTTACCAGAACCGTTCGAGAATATTATTCCATATAATGACGAGGTATATGCAAGAATAGAAAGTCCGAATTCAACTTGTTACACAACTGTTTTGTTAAAGCTTGAAGTACGTGACAGCCCTATGCTAAACGAACCTTCAGTTTATCGTTTATGCGATGACAATAACGATGGTTTTGAAATTTTCAATTTAACAACTAAGCAAGACGAAATACTTAACGGACTTGATCCGTTGCAATACGACATATACTACTATGCATCAGAACAAGATGCTATAGATGCTGGGGTTTCAGCATTAGAAAACCCAGATTTCTCTCAAGCAATTGCAAACCCAACTGCTTATCAAAATATTGTTCCAAATACCCAGGTTATCTATGTTCTTGGAGTTGGTTCAGCAGCTAATACTACTCCTAATAATGGAGGACAGGGATGTTATACAATTGTTGAGTTGGAGCTAATTGTAGAGCCAAGTCCCGTAGGAAATGAACCAGTCGATTATCATTTATGTGATGATACTGTAAATGGAAGTACAGCTACTGACCAAATAAGTACTTTCGATTTAACTTCAAAAAATAATGAAATAACAGGAGGCGTTCCTAATTTAGTTGTTACCTGGTTTGAAACTTTTGCAGATGAAGCTGCCGATAATCCAATAGCTAACCCAACCGCTTATCAAAATACTACAAATGCACAGACTATTGTCGCAAGAGTTGCAAATACTTTTGAATGTAAAAGCCTTGTTACTTTAACATTAGTGGTAGACCCGTTACCAACTCCAGCAGTTCCTGATCCACTTGAACTTTGTGATGAAGGTGATGGATTTGCAGAATTCGACCTTAGTTTGCGTACAAACCAGATAATGAATGGGGAGTTAGACGTAACGGTAAAATATTACCCAACCGAAGCAGAAGCAGAAGTAGGGGGTGCAGGTGAAATTGTAGCTCCTTTCCTATATACAAACGTTGTTGCTTTTAATGATTCTGTATGGGCAAGAGTAGAAAAGAATGTATCTGAATGCTATGCCATTGTGGAGCTGCAACTTATTGTTATTCCATTGCCAGATGCACCAGATGTTAACTTTTTAGATCCGTATATCGTTTGTGATTTAAACGGTGATGGATTTGGAATTTTTGATTTAACAATTCAAAATTCTTCAGTTTATGGAATTCAGAATCCTGCCGATTTTGTGCCAATTTCTTATTATGAAGTTGAATCAGATGCCGAAGCCGGTATTAATCAAATTACGCAAGCAAATGAGTTTTCTAGCATGGGACAAACTATATACGTGCGCTTAGAAAATTTAAATACTGGTTGCTACAGAGTTTCTTCTTTTGATTTAGAAGTTGGGGAATTCCCTGGTTCGGGAACGGCAGAGGATCTTGAACTTTGCGATGATGAAGTTAATGGAAGTACATCAAATGATGAGGTGTCTACATTCGACTTAACAGTGAATACGCCTTTGATAACTAATAATGATGCAACATTAACAGTAACGTACTATAAAGATGCAAACGATTTAGCGAATAATATTCCTATTGATAACCCTACAGCGTTTCAAAACACAAGCAATCCCCACGAAATATTTGTTTCTATTTCAAATCAGCAGGATTGTATGGCAGAGATTTCGTTTAATCTAATAGTAAACCCACTTCCTGTTCCTGTAGAGCCAACACCATTAGTTGTTTGCGATATGGATAACGATGGAATAGTTTCCGATTTTGATTTAGAAAGTAAAAGTGATGAAATTAGTGGAGGTAATACACTTCTTAATGTTAGCTATCACGAAACACTACAAGATGCAAATACAGGTAGTTTTCCATTACAAAGTCCTTATGAAAATATTATAGCTTACAATCAAACGATATTTGTAAGAGTGGCCTACGATGATGAGCCAAATGGGACAGGATGTTTTGATGTTACTACTTTGGAGCTTATCGTTAATCCAACGCCAATTGTTCCTCAAGATTTACCAGATTTAATACTTTGTGGCGACGATAATTTTGCTGTTTTTGATCTTACTGTTCATGAAGATTTAATTTTTGGAAGTCAGTCAACAAATGATTTTACTTTGACATATCATGAATCGGAAGCTTCAGCAGCCTTAGGAACAGATGTTATAGCTCAACCAGAGTCTTATACAAACACAAGCAATCCACAAACGATATGGGTTCGGTTAAGTGATAATGTTACGGAATGCTATAAGCTAGGCGAATTTGATCTTGTAGTTCAAGATGGAGTGCAAATAATAGACCCAACACCATTGTCTTTATGTGATGATTTAGGTGAGGCGAACGACGGAATAACAACTTTTGACCTTACAGTTAAAAACAGTGAAATTACTGGGGGAGTACTTACACATGGAGTTTCTTACTTTATTACAGAAGAAGATGCTCAGGATAATATTAACCCTATAGATCCAGATACAGCTTATGTAAATGTTGACGCTGCAGGTAATGCTATAAATCCTCAAGTACTTTATGTAAGAGTAGAAGATAGTGATAGCGGATGTTTGTCTTTTACAACATTAACCATAAGAGTAAAAAGTAACCCAGAACCTGTTACACCAGACCCTATAGTGCTTTGCGATAACAACTTGATTATTCCTCCGGGACCTTATGATGAAACAGAGCTTTTCGACCTTACTTCTCGCATTAATCAAATTCTGAATGGAAACACCACTTGGACGTTAGATTATTATTTAAGTTATGAAAATGCGGTTTCAGAAACCGACGCTATTCCAGAGGCGGAAACAACATCTTATCAAAACATTAGTAATCCACAAACAATTTACGTTCGTACAACCAATCCTACTTCATTATGTTTTGAAATAGTAGAATTGGAACTAATCGTAAACCCAATTCCTGATGATACTGCTGAGGTTTCTCCTTATGTAGTTTGTATTTCGAATGATAGCGGAATTGGTATTTTCAATTTAGATTCTAAGGTTGATGAAATATTAAATGGTCAGTCTTCATCTATTTTTGAAGTAAGTTTTTATACAGATATACTAGATGCAGAAAATCAAACAAACGCAATTGTAAACACTACTACTTATCAAAATAGAGATGCGAATAACAACGCTATAAATCCACAAACTATTTACACAGGTATTCTCAACACAGAAACAGGATGTTATGTAGGTGGCAATCAATCTTTCGAACTTCAGGTGAATCGAGAGGCACTTGCAAATACACCAGCTCAGCCATTTGTAGTTTGTGACAACCTTCCTCCAAGTGATGGTTTTACAGAATTTGATTTATACGATTTAACAGATCCACAAGTGCAAGATCTTCACAATGAAATTTTAGATGGTCAAGATCCTGCTGATTTCCAATTAACCTTCTATGAAACATTTGAAGGTGCCGAAAGTGGAGAAGGTGCAATTGAATTCCCTTATGTAAACATCATAAATCCACAACGTATCTATGTAAGGGTTACTAATGAAAGCAATACTTTTATTCCGAAATGTTATGCAGTAGTTGAAATGATTTTGAAAGTAAACCATTTGCCAACTATTGTTTTTGATGATGAATATAGATTATGTGTTGATGAAAATGGCAATCCAATTCCTGAGGAAGAGGGAAGTGTGTCGCCACCTGTAATTGATACTGGTTTAGACCCTAACCTGTATTCATTTATGTGGGATTTAAATGGAGTATTAGTGCCTGGTGAAACGGGGCCTTCTATAACTGCTTTGGAAGAAGGGGTATATACAGTTACAATTATTGAAATTGCTACAGGCTGTGAAACCACAGCAAGTACAACGGTTACTTTATCATCTCCACCGCTTACTTATGAGGCTATTTTAAGCAATGGAGCTTTTGCAGGAAATCATATAATAGAAGTGCTCGCTACTGGTATTGGAGAGTATCAATATCAACTTGATAATGGACCATTTCAAACTAGCAATATATTTGAAAATGTAAGTCCTGGAGTTCACTTAATAACTATTAAGGATGTGAATGGTTGCGGATCTGTTACTTTTGAAGTAAGTGTAATAGATTATCCTCAGTATTTTACTCCAAATGAAGATGGTTATCACGATACTTGGAATATTTATGGCATTGGTGCAAGTGACCCAACGGCAAAAATATATATCTTTGATCGCTTCGGAAAATTATTGAAGCAATTAAGCCCTACAGATCAAGGTTGGGATGGAACATATAATGGTACACCATTACCGTCTAGTGACTATTGGTTTAGAGTTGAATATAAAGAAGACGACCAATTAAAAGAATTTAAAGGACATTTTACTTTAAAACGTTAATAGAAAATATAAAGTGTTTAACAAAAAATAGTAAATTACCGAAGATTAGAACAGGCAATTTATCTTACGCTTTATCAAATATTTTATGCACATGAAATTTAAACAATTCCCCATTTTACTGCTACTAATAGTTTCTTTCTGTGGTTATTCACAAGATGGAATTCCAGTTTACTCAGACTATTTTGCAGATAATTTATATCTTATTCATCCATCTATGGCGGGTGCAGCAAATTATAACAAGATTAGACTAACGGCTAGAAAGCAATGGTTTGATCAAAAGGAAGCGCCAAATTTGCAAACATTGAGTGTTAACGCTCGTGTAGGCGAACAATCTGGTCTTGGATTAATTCTGTATAACGATAAAAATGGATACCATTCGCAAACTGGGGGGTATGTAACTTATGCGCATCATATTATGTTTTCCAGAACTGAAGTTGATTTAAATCAATTATCTTTTGGATTAAGTGCGGGAATTACTCAAGGTAGATTGGATGAAACTAGCTTTGATCTATCCGACTTCGATCCTGTTATTGGTGGAATTATTCAGAGTAGCACTTACTTTAATGTAGACGCAGGGTTTTCTTATAACTTTTTAAATTTCTCAAGTCACGTTACTGTTAAGAACATCATTTTTAGAAATAGAAATATTTACAGTGAAGAATTTGAATCGAACAACCAGCGTAAATACTTAGCTTCTATGGCTTACGCAATTGGAAAGTTTGATTCCGATTGGAGTTATGAACCTTCATTTCTATTCCAATGGGCTGAACGTACAGGTGAAAAAACTGTTGATGTAAATATGAAAGCCTATCGCAAAATGGATTTTGGAAAACTTTGGGGAGGGATATCGTACAGAAGAACTTTAGACGGTGCAGAATACTTAGATGGTACAAAAATTGAAAATCAAAAACTTCAATATTTTACTCCAGTTTTAGGGATAGACTTTAACAACTTTATGTTTGCTTATACTTATTCATACCAATCTGGGAATGTTAAATATCAAAGTGGAGGATTTCATCAGATTACCTTAGGTTTCGACTTTTTAGGTGGAAGACCAGCGCCGTATGAATGTAATTGCCCTGCGATTAACTAATTGAAACAGTTTTTATAAGTTACAATAAGGCCTAATACTTAAATTTGTATTAGGCTTTGTTTTATTAATAAATTTGAAATTTACTTTCTTAATATATTCTTATGATAATAAAATCAGTAAACGGAAAACATCCTGAAATACCTGAAAATTGTTTTATAGCTGAAAATGCTACCATCGTTGGCGATGTGGTTATGGGTGATGAGTGTAGTGTATGGTTTAATGCAGTTATCCGCGGAGATGTGAATTATATTAAAATGGGAAATAGGGTAAATGTACAAGATGGAGCGGTAATTCACGCTACCTACAAAACCTCACCTACAACCATTGGTAATAATGTTTCCATAGGTCATAATGCTATCGTGCACGGCTGTACGGTACACGATAACGTGCTGATTGGGATGGGGAGTATTGTGATGGACGATTGCATTGTGGAGAGTAATACCATCATAGCTGCGGGAGCTGTTGTTTCTAAAAACACTGTAGTTGAAAGTGGAAGTATTTACGCTGGAATCCCAGCAAAAAAAATTAAGGATATTAGTCCAGAACTTACAAAAGGAGAAGTTGAACGTATTGCCGAAAATTACGTTATGTATTCTTCTTGGTTTAAATAACTTTCTAAAAGTCTTTTTTTTCTATCGTAATGATTTTAGAATATTCTTTTAAAAGAAATTCTAAAGTACTTGTTTCGGCATTAGTATAGAATTGAAGAGTTGGAGCAGAAGTTTCTTCACGAAGTAAATCCAAGCTCTGTAGTATCGTTTTTGTTTGTCTGGCCACTGCTTCCCCTGAATCAATAATTTTAACGTTGTCTGGTAAAATCATTTTTAATTGAGGGATAATATAAGGGTAGTGGCTACATCCTAAAACCAAATAATCTACATTGGCATCAATCATAGGTTGAATATGCTTCTTTAAAAGAGCCATCATTTCTGGACCCTCTAAATTTCCTTTTTCAATTAAGGGAACCAGTCCTTCTCCTATGATTTCAACAACGTTTATATCTTTAGTGAACTCTTTGGTGGTCTTGCTAAAAAGTGCGCTGCTAAGCGTTCCTTTTGTAGCTAGAATGCCGATACTCTTTGAGTTGGTTTGTAATGCTGCAGGTTTTATTGCAGGTTCTATTCCGATAATTGGAATGTCGTATTTATTTCTAAGTATTGAAATTGCATTTGTAGTTGCTGTATTACAAGCTACAATTATAATCTTGCATTTTAAGCTAAGTAGCTTTTCTACATTTTTAATACTGAGTGCGATAATATCGTCAGCAGATTTATCGCCATAGGGAGCGTTTATGCTATCAGCAAGGTAAATGGTGTGCTCGAAAGGAAGTAGCTTTTCTACTTCTTTCCATATAGAAGTGCCACCCACTCCAGAATCAAAAATCCCTATAGGACTATTTTTATCCATATCGTAAAAGTAGCCAATTCCATTAAAAATATTGCATAAAAAAACTGCCCTTTTGAGGGGCAGTTTTTTTAAAAAGTATAATCTAAAAAGAATTACATTCCTAATTCTTTTTTCACATCAGCCATAAGGTCTTTACCATCGGCAAGAATTACACCACCTCCCATTGTAGAATCCAATACATATTGGTATCCTAGAGATTTAGCAACTCTTTGGATTGTAGATTGAGCTTTTTCAAGAACTGGCTTAAATGTATCAGCTCTTTTCTTATCTAAATCTTGTAATGCTTGTTGTCTGTATGCTTGAATGTTTTCTTGCATTGCTTGAACCTCCTGGAATCTCTTTTGATTTTCTTCGTCGGTTTTTGATGAAGCTTCAGCATCGTATTGCTTCATTTTAGTTTCCCATTCTTTTACCATTGCTTTAATTTCAGTATCGTAAGTCTTTTGAACTTTGTCTAACTGATTTTGAGCAGCTTTATAGTCTGGCATTGACTCAATAAGTTCTTGTGCATTAATATGAGCAATTTTTACTTGAGCGTTTACGAAACTAGTAGCTCCTATCATTAGTGCAACTGCAATTAATAAGGTTTTCATTTTTTTCATCGTAAGTGTATTAAATTTAAGTGTTATTTTAATTAAATTGATTTGGTTATTGTGTTAAAGGTTTAGTGAGATTTAACAACTCATTTATTTATTTCCTATTCCTTACCACTGTTTCCAGGGTTTTAGTTGTTTCTATTTTTTCGAGCATTTAAGATAGAGTCTCTTCTACGTTCTCTTTCTTCGATCATTTTTTGCCTGCGAGCTTCCATTTCAGCTCTTTTTGCATCTCTAATAGAATCGCGTTCTCTTTTACGATCTTCCATCATTTGCTCACGCTCTGTTTTCTTAGCCTCGATGATAGCTTCGCGCTCTTCCTGTTTCTTTTGAATTTCTTCTTCTCTTTCTGAAAGTGCTCCTTCCTCTTCTAAAGAAAGTTTTTCTTTGCGTTCTATTTCACGCTTTTCTTTTTTATCTAAAGCTTGCGTTCTTCTACCAGCACGTTCGATGCTTCTGATCACTAAGTCGCTAATGTCATTTCTTTTTGCTGCAAACAACATTACTACATCTGCAGACTTGTCAAAAATAAAATCGTATTTCTTACCTTCTGCAATTTCTTGAACAATATTAAATACTTGATCTTGAATTGGCTGAACTAATTGTCTGCGCTGAATCATTAAGTCACCATTAGGGCCAAATCGGTCTTGCTGGTACTGAAGCATTTCATCTTCCTTAATTTTTATTTCTTCTTCTCGCTCTTCAATTAATTCTTGTGTTAGTAACACTCTTTCATTGGCAAGATTCAATTTCATCTGATCGATATCTTTTTGCCTTTTTTCGATGTCTTGCTTCCAACGTTGAACTTTTCCTTCTAATTGAATTGACGCTTCTTTATATTCTGGAACACTCTCTAGAATGTATTCCATGTCAATATATCCTATACGAACACCTCGTTGTGCTTCTGCCATGAAGGTAAAGCAAAAAAGGGCAATAGTAAAAAAGAGTATTTTTTTTGTCTTCATAGTTGTTTGGTTGTAGGTTAAGAAAATATCGTGCCAGTTTTTTTAAAATTGTTGTCCGATGATAAAATGTGTCTCCCATCCATTCTTTTCGGTACCTCCTAACGCTGGATCAAATCCATATCCGAAATCGATACCTAAGAGTCCGAATGCTGGCATAAATATACGTAATCCTGCTCCAGCTGAACGCTTGAGTTCGAATGGATTGTAATTTCTAAAGCCATCGTAAGAAGCTCCACCTTCAGCAAAAGCTAATACGTAAATCGACGCCATTTGTGCCAAAGTTACAGGATATCTTACCTCTAACGAAAATTTATTATAAATCGTATTTCCATCAGGATCAGAAAGTCCTTGGTTTGGATATCCTCTCATTTGAATTACTTCTCGTCCATCCAAGCTATAAGCTCCAAGTCCATCACCACCAACAAAGAATCTTTCGAAAGGAGGAACACCACGGTCTTGGTTGTATGCGCCTAAGAACCCTAATTCAGTGTTTGTACGAAGCACAAGCTTATCGTATAAACGTGTGTACCAAGTTCCTTTAAATTTAACTTTATAGTATTCTAACCACTTAAAACGTTCTTGATCAATTTCAGAAATTCTCTGATTTGCATTTACAAAGTTAGGATCGTCCGGTAATGTTTCCAATAATCTAGCTCTTTCATCTTTTAAAGCACCATAATCTACACTGTTAAATGCTGAATATGGAGGGGTAAGTTTAGCAGTAATGCTGAAGTCCGATCCAGAAGTTGGATATATCGGGTTTGTAGCTGTATTGTTTCTGCTTATCCCTATAGTATAGGCTAGGTTATTTGAGTACCCATCACCGAATGTAAATAATCCAGTATTGTAATTATTTAAGTTGTAATGTTGAAAACTAAGAGCATTAGACCACACAAAATAATCATCTGGCCATTTAACCTTCTTAGCTAATCCAAGAGAACCACCAGTAATGGTAAAACTTCTATCTGTATCGGCTCTTCTATTTCTATAGTCGTAGAAATTTTGAATTGTATGTGAGAACGAAGCAGAGAACTGAACTGGTTTTTTACCACCAAGCCATGGTTCTGTAAGGGAAACGCTATAGGTTTGGTAATAGCTACTTGCTTGTGCTCTTAATGAAAGCTTTTGACCGTCTCCCATTGGAAGTGGTTTGTAGCTGTCAAGATTAAAAATGTTTCTTAGTGAAAAGTTGTTGAAGGAAAGCCCTAAGGTTCCAACAAAACCTCCACCACCATAACCACCTTGTAGCTCAACTTGGCTACTTCCTTTTTCAACTACAGAGTATTCAAGGTCTACTAAACCGTTGCTTTCGTCTACTTTTTTGAAATTAGGTGAAAGTTGTTCTGGATCAAAGAATCCTAATTGTCCAAGTTCACGAATAGTACGTACTACATCTCGTTTGCTGTATTTTTGCCCTGGACGAGTTCTAAGCTCTCTGTAAATTACATGGTCATTGGTGCGGTCGTTTCCTACTACTGTAACATGGTCGAAATAGAATAAGTTACGCTCCATGATTCTTATTTCAAAATCGATGGTGTCGTTTCTTACAGCAACTTCTACAGGGTTAATTCTTGCAGCAAGATAACCGTTGTTTTGATAAAGGTTAGTCATATCTTCAGCATCAGGAGAGCTGTCGTCTGCAATACGTTCTTGAAGTAGGGTACCATTGTAAACATCTCCTTTCTTAATACCTAGAACTTGTCGTAATTGTGAATCTGTAAAAACGCTATTTCCTATAAAATCGATATCACCAAAATAGTATTTGTCTCCTTCTTCAAGTTTGATGTCTAATGCTACATTTTTATCATTTAGGATTCGCAAAGAATCTTTAACGATACGTGCATCACGATAACCATTAGACTTGTATTTCTTTAAGATAGATTCTTTGTCTTCTTCAATACCTTCTTCGGTATATTTAGATCTTTTCCAAAAACGCAAAAAGTTTTTACGCTTTGTTTTTTTCATCGCTCTGCGCAATTTTCCATTTGAAAACTGCTCATTACCCTCAAAGTTTATTTTGGTAACTTTTACACGGTTTCCTTTATCAACCGCGATTTTCATGTTTTTAGAAATCTCTACGCCCGTTGAATCCTTAACAGGAGTGGTGGTGATTGTTACATCCGTATTTAAAAAGCCTTCTTTTTTATACTTATTGGTGATGTAGTTGTTGGTAGTAGAAATAAGGTTTTCAGTTATTTTAGCGCCAGCGCTAAGGTTGTTATCCTTAATTATTTCTTTCTTCTTGGCTTTACGAATTCCGTCACCTTCAAAAGTAACTTCATGAAGTTTAGGTAGCTCTACAATGTATAGCTCTAAATCTACTTCATCTCCATTGATATTGGTCACATAGAATGCAATGTCACTAAAAAGGTTTTGTTCCCAAAGTTTCTTAGTAACTTGGCTAAGTTTTTCACCAGGGATATAAATACGATCCCCTTTTTTTAAGCCTGTAAAAGCTATAACGGTTTGTTCGTTAAAGTTTTGAGCGCCTGTTACTACTATTTCGTTAATAGTGTATTTTATGCCGCTGTCAAGTTCTTTTTGCTGTGCCTGTAGTGTAAAAACGGAAAGTATTGTAAATAAAAAAATACAATAAGATTTTCTGTATGTATGCAATAGGGAACTTTTATTTAAGTTGTTCACTGGTTTTTCCAAATCTTCTTTCTCTGTTTTGATAATTTAATATTGCTTCAAAAAGATGGTTTTTAGTATAATCCGGCCAAAGCGTTTCAGTAAAATATAATTCGGCATAAGCTATTTGCCAAAGCAGAAAATTACTGATACGCTGTTCTCCACTGGTGCGGATCAACAAGTCTACATCTGGTAAATTTTGGGTGTAAAGATGATTATTAATTACCGTTTCGTCAATATCGTCCGGCGAAATTAGGTTATTTTTAACTTTAAGACTAATCTCTTTAATTGTTTTTGTTATTTCTTCTCTTGAACCATAGCTTAATGCAAGAGTAAGTGTCATCCTTTTATTATCCTTTGTTTTTTCGATTACATCCAAAAGTTCTTTATGAGCTTTTTTTGGTAATGCATTTAAATTGCCGATAGCATTTAACTTAATGTCGTTATCGTTAAGTGTTTTAATTTCTTTTCTTAAAGATGAAACTAAGAGTTTCATCAATAATTCTACCTCAATTTTAGGTCTTTTCCAATTTTCAGTAGAAAAAGCGTACAGGGTTAAGTAATTAATTCCGATTTCTGCACATCCTTCTACAATTTCTCGAACAGCTTTCGATCCGTTTTCATGCCCAATGGAACGTATAAGACCTTTTTGTTTAGCCCAACGACCATTCCCGTCCATAATAATGGCAAGGTGTTTTGGTAGTCTGTTTTTGTCAATGCTGTTTTTAGAATCCATTGTTGTTTTAAAAATTGCAATAGCAGGGAAGTCTTCCAAAAGAAAAAGTAAACGTTATGCCGCTGAATACATACCAATCATCACTATTGATATTACCAAAATCATTTGCTCTTCGAGGTTCATCTTTCTTTAAATCACTACTACCATCTAAGTTGTCTGTGAGGGTATAACGAGCGCCAATTTCAAAGCCTATCATTGTGCTGTGAGAGAGCTTTGCTTTGTATCCTATTACCATAGGGATTGCAAAATCTATCCCTGTTTGTACTTTTTCCTCTTTTGTATTGCCATCTCTTCTATCTAAAGCTCCTGATGAATCATATAAAAATGAAGTAAAACCAGTGTATAAATATGGGGTGTGAACTTTTTTACCACTGTGAACATTAAAGTCCCAAAAGTTAAATTCTAATCCAATCGACAATTCTTTGATTGAGTTTTCAAATGAATATCCGCGCTGTTCTCTGTTGCTATACCCGCTATCAACATCGTCTCCTTTAATTTTCGCATAAAGAAGAGAGCCTCTAAATGAGTGTCTTGGGCCTCTATTCCATTTAAATATCCCACCTGCTGCAATTGCATTTGGATTTATGTAATTTGTTTTGCCGACATCACCAATATAGTTGGCGCCGCCCAACATTACGCCTACTTCATAGGTTTGAGACTGTGCGCTATACACAGCTAAGAGTAGTAAAAATGCAGTTGCAAAATGCTTCATATAGTTTAAAAGTTTGCAAATATAACAATAAACTTGGCTTGAAATAGACTGAAGCCAAATTGTCTTAAATGATTAACAAGTTTTAGTTTGTTTTATTGTTTAATTTCTCTTGTCTTCGCCCCATAACAATTTTTTTCGAAGGGTTTTAATAAAGCTGTCATCGTTTAATTGAACTAGTTTAATAGTAAAATCGGCCTTTTTTATAACAATCTTCGTTTCATTTTTTAAAGTGGCAATCCTGGAATCCATGGACATTAAAAAAGTTTCCTCACGTCCATAAACTTTTAGAGTTACTGTGTTTGAATCTGCAATAACTAAAGGTCTTGCATTTAAATTGTGTGGTGCAATAGGGGTTAGAATCATATTTTTTGAATCAGGGTCTATTACGGGACCTCCACAACTTAAAGAGTAACCGGTAGATCCGGTAGGTGTAGCAACAATCAATCCGTCAGACCAATAGGAGGTAAGGTATTTATCGTTTACCAAGGTCTCAACTTTTATCATAGATGTTGTGTTGCGTCTATTTACCGCAACTTCATTCAGTGCAAAATTAAGTGTAGGTACTTCTTCGCTCTCGGGTATAGTTTCTACCGTTAGTAGGCTGCGTTCAGAAATAATATATTCTCCTTCTAATATTTGATTGAGACTTTCAGTAATGGTTTCTTTCTGTATAGTCGCCAAAAAACCTAGTCGCCCAGTGTTGATTCCAACAATTGGAATACCTAAATCCCCAACAAATGTCACAGCCTTCAAGATGGTGCCGTCACCTCCAATACTGAAAAATAGGTCGAAACTAGAATCAAGTTTTGTAAAGGTTGAACACTCTGAAAAGTTTTTAGTGATTTCTTGATTTTGATTAATAATTTCAAGAAAATTTTCCTCTATCAGAACTTTCGCAGCCTTTTTTTGAAGTGCATCCAGTAACATCTGAATGTATATTTCTGAATTTTTGTGATAAAACTGACCGTAAATTCCTATTTTCATTTAGTTAGTTTAGAAGATTGGAGTGCTGTATTAAAAATTAAATTTGTTCGGGTAAGGTTATTGTTTTAGATGTTTAAATACTTGTCTAGATATTTGGAACGCTCTTTCAAATCTTCCACAAATTTATCTTCTTCGTGTTGACTTATGATGTTGTATTTATATCGTCTAAATGTTTGAACGATGCTATTCATTGCGGTATGACCAACTTTTACTGTAAGTTGAACAGTGTCTTCTGTGATTTTTGAAATAAATATCCCAAAAATTCTAGTGCCATTAGATTCTACTATCTGACAAGCTTCGCTAAAAGAATAATCCTGAATGCCTTTTTCAACTACAATGATGCCACCTGTTTCATTTAAAAAAGGAGTATTATTAAAAAGGCTCATTATATCACCTAATTCGAAATAACCAAGGTACTTATTGTCTTTACCTAAAACCGGCATTACGTTGCTATTGTGTAATGCAAAAGCCTCTAAAACGTCAAGCCAATTGGTATCTTCCAGCACGTGGAAAGGTTCTAGAGCGTATTGATAGTCACTAAGGAGTTTACTATTATCAAAACAATATGCGTCATTTTCGGATACACAACCTATAAATTCCCCGTCTTTTTCAACAGGTACGTGCGAATAAGTTAGCTGATTAAAAACGGTTTGCACGTCTTTAATATTAGCTGAAATGTCGAATGGTTCAATATCGTTGATAATATAATTTATGGTCTCCATTAGATATTTATTTAAAATGCAAATTACTTAAAATATAAGTTCCTTTCCGTCCTTAAGGTTTGTATTTTTGTTAAAAATGCATTTGTTGAATCTGATTGAGTTTATTTTCGGGTTTAATAGGTTTTAATTATTATTACAAAATAACAATTTATTCAATGACAAAGTTAAGCGTTAATATAAATAAAATAGCTACTCTTCGTAATGCACGAGGTGGTAATGTGCCAAACTTATTAAGGATGGCAGAGGATATTCAGAAGTTTGGAGCTCAAGGAATCACTATTCATCCACGGCCGGATGAACGTCATATTCGGTATCAAGATGCTTACGATTTAAAATCTATAGTTACTACGGAATATAATATTGAAGGAAATCCAATGGATAACTTCACAAAAATGGTATTAGAAATTAAACCTACCCAAGTTACTCTTGTACCAGATGCCGTAGACGCTATAACTTCTAATGCTGGATGGGATACGGTTAAACATAAAGATTATTTAAAAGAAATTATTTCAGAATTTAAGAATAACGGAATTCGTACCTCAATCTTTGTCGACCCCACATTAAAAATGATTGAAGGGGCTGCCGAAACGGGAACAGACAGAATTGAATTGTACACTGAAGAATTTGCAGATCAGTACGCGCTAGGAAACAAAGATGCTATAAAGCCTTATACCGAATGTGCAGTTCTTGCAAACCAATTAGGTTTGGGAATTAATGCGGGGCACGATCTTTCATTAGATAATATTCAATTTTTTAAAGAAAATATTCCTAACCTTTTAGAGGTGAGTATAGGCCACGCTCTAATAAGTGAGGCGCTATACGATGGCATAGAAAAAGTTATTGCAGGGTATTTACAAAGACTTAAATAATAAATAAAATTTCACATGATTTTACATTCACAAATTCTCGGCTCCGGACAAGCTTTCGTAATACTCCACGGCTTTCTCGGTATGAGCGATAATTGGAAAACACTTGGTTCTAGATGGGCAGAAGATGGATATGAAGTTCACTTGGTTGATCAACGAAATCACGGTAGAAGTTTTCATCACGATGAATTTTCCTATGAAATAATGGCGGATGATTTAAAGAGATACTGCGATGAACACAATTTGAAACAAATCATATTATTAGGTCATTCAATGGGTGGAAAAGTTGCTATGCAATTTGCAGTAAGTTATCCCGAAATGGTTTTAAACCTAATTGTTGCAGATATTGGTCCAAAATTTTATCCTTCTCATCACCAAGATATTTTAAAGGCCCTTTCAGAATTAGATTTCTCAAAAATTAAATCTCGTAGTGAGGCCGAAGATATATTGGCAACATACATTAAAGATGAAGGCACAAGACTGTTTCTTCTTAAGAATCTGTATCGAAAAGATAAAAAAGAATATGGTCTTCGTATAAATCTTCCTGTATTAACAGATAAAATTGAAGCTATTGGTGTTGCACTTGCCGAAGATTCCATTTACGAAGGTGAAACTTTGTTTTTAAGTGGCGAAAAGAGTGGTTACATTGAGCCTATGGATGAAATTTTGATTAAAAAACACTTCCCGAAAGCCAAGATTCAGACTATTTCAAATGCAGGTCATTGGCTTCATGCAGAAAATCCTGAAGAATTTTATGATAATGTTATGAATTTTTTATAATATTGTAAGAACGGTTATTATGCACGCATAATAAAAATCATTTTAAACTTACCAATAACCTCACAAATTAACTCTAAAGAATTAAAAAATTATGAAAAAAGTATTAGTACTTGCTGTATTTGCACTCGCAACTGCGGTAACTTATGCGGGCGGGTACCGTGTAAGTCTACAGGGTAATAAGTCCCTTGCAATGGGCCACACGGGTGTTGCAGTTATAAATAGCAGTGAATCTGTGTTTTTTAACCCTTCTGCATTAGTCTATTTAGAAAATAAACTTAGTATTTCTGCTGGTGCGCACGGTGTATTAGCAAACATATCCTATCAAAATGAAACTACAGGAGCAAGTGACCAAACTAAAAGTCTGTTAGGAACGCCATTTTATTTTTATGCATCATATCAAGCAACAGATTGGTTGGCTTTTGGTCTTGGGGTATATACACCTTATGGAAGTTCTGTAGAATATGATAAAGACTGGGTTGGTTCTCATCTTGTAAACAATATAGACCTACAAGCAGTATATGTTCAGCCAACAGTTTCGTTCAAAATAAATGAAAAATTAAGTGTTGGTGGTGGACCAATATATGTAAATGGATCTGTAAACTTTAACAGAAACTTAAACCGTACACTTACCGATCTTGATGGAAATCGTTCGAATGTAACAATTGACGCAAGTGGTGTAACTGCTTGGGGATGGGTAGCGAGTACAACTTTTAATTTTACTGATAATTTAAGAATAGGTGCAACTTACCGTTCTGAAATGATTTTAGAAGCAGAAGGTGGAGATGCAACTTTTGAGAATATTCCAAATTCTCCATTAACTCCTTTTGAAGATACTAAGATTGATGCTGCTATGCCTCTACCAGCAGAATTGATGGTTGGTATGTCTTATAAATTTGCAGAAAACTGGTTATTCGCTTTCGATTACAACCGTACATATTGGAATGTATACGAGTCTTTAGATATTGATTTTGCTAATCCAGCAATTCCAGATTCTTATAACCCACGTAACTACAAGAACTCTTCTGCTTATCGTTTTGGATTACAATACGAAGCAACAAAGATGTTTACGCTAAGAGCAGGATACTACTTTGATGAAACTCCAGTTCAGCCAGGTTTCTTCGCACCAGAAACTCCACGTGGTGATAGTAACAACTTTACTGCAGGTTTAACAGTGAATATTGGTGAGAACCTACAAATTGATGCATCTTTCCTTTTCTCACACTTTAAAGAAATTGATGCTTCATACGACCATTACTTAGAAAATGGTATAGCTGTTCCTTTTGGTGGAACATACAAAACCAATGCTTTTGTTCCTGGTCTAGGAGTTACTTATAAACTATAATTTGAAAAATTCAGAAAGATGAAAAACTTATTAAAATATACATTCGCAGCATTGACAATAGGTCTTGTAAGCTGTGAGCCAGAATTTGACAGCCCTGTAACCGATGGTGGGTTTTATAGTAGTGGATCTGCTAACTTATCAAAGTATGTAGCAGTTGGGAACTCTTTGACAGCTGGTTATGCAGATGGCGCATTATATATTACTGGTCAAAACAATAGTTATCCAAATATAATGGCACAGCAATTCGAATTTGTTGGCGGTGGAGATTTTACTCAACCATTAATGAATGATAATATTGGTGGATTATTATTAGGTGGAAACCAAATTGCTGAAAACAGACTTGTTTTAGCTGTTGGTGCAGATGGTAATCCAGCTCCAGTTCGTTTAGATGGAACTCCAACTACAGATGTTACTAACAAATTAAGTGGGCCTTTCAACAATATGGGAGTACCTGGAGCAAAAAGTTTTCACTTGGTAACTCCAGGATATGGAAATGTGGCAGGAGTGCCAGTTGGAACTGCTAACCCATATTTTGCACGTTTCGCTAGTAGTGAAAATGTGAAAGTTATTGAGGATGCGGCTGCTCAAAGCCCTACTTTTTTTAGTCTTTGGATTGGAAATAATGATATTCTAAGTTACGCAACTTCTGGAGGTTCGGGAGTTGATCAAACTGGAAATCAACAACCATCAACATACGGAAGTAATGATATTACCGACCCTGGTGTATTTGCTGCTGTATATAGCCAACAAGTAGAAGCATTAACTGCTGGAGGAGCGAAAGGTGTATTGGTAAATATTCCTGAAGTAACTTCTATCCCATATTTTACTACTGTTCCTACTAACGCTATTCCATTAGATGCAGCTACAGCTGCTGCAGTAAATGCTAATTTCGCAGGATATAATACTCAAATTTTACCAGGCTTAGCAGGTATGGGTATTATCTCGGCTGAAGAAGCTGCAATGCGTATGATAAACTTCTCTGCAGGACAGAATTTTCCAATTACTACAGATAAAGATTTAACAGATATTACAGCTATTTTACAAGGGCCTCCATTTAACTTACCAGCTCCAACAGCTGCTTTGTTAGGCCAATTACGTCAAGTAAACTCAGACGACCTTATTGTTTTAACAGCATCGTCTGTGTTAGGTTCTACTCCAGACCCTAACAATCCACAAGGTGTTGTAGGAGTTAGTATTCCATTGGCAGACCAATTTGTGTTAGCTAAGTCTGAACAAGATAGAATTACAGCTGCAACCAATTCATATAATGCTACAATTCAAGGTTTAGCTAGTGCAAAAGGACTTGCTTTTGTAGATGCAAAAACTGCGCTAGCAAGATTATCGGATGGTGGAATTCCTTATGATGGGGGAGTATTAACTTCTCAGTTTGTAACTGGAGGTGCTTTCTCTTTAGATGGTGTTCACCCAACTGCTAGAGGATATGCTTATACAGCAAATATGATGATTCAGGCAATAAACGATACGTACGACGCTACGATACCAACGGTACAAATAGGATATTACCCTACGATTACGCTTGCAAATAATTAATTTTATCGATTAATTTAATTGGTTATAACCGCTCTCATTTGAGAGCGGTTTTTTTATTATATTTACTCAAAGCTTAAATTAACTAAAAACACCTTTTATGAAACTAATTGTAAAATTGTTGCTTACTGCTTTAGCCGTGGTGGTTTTGGCAAAAATCCTTCCTGGTGTAGCTGTAGAAGGTTATGGTTCAGCTGTAATTGTTGCTATTGTTATCGCATTGTTAAGATTAATTGTAAAGCCAATCTTAGTGGTCTTAACTCTGCCTATAACAATTGTCACTTTTGGTTTATTCCTATTAATAATCAATGCTATTATTATTTTACTTGCAAGTTATTTTGTGGATAGTTTCGATGTAACTACTATTTGGTGGGCTTTACTCTTTAGTTTATTGCTTTCTGTTTTTCAGTCAATTTTATTTTCACTACTACCCGAAGATTAAAAAAAACTTCTGTTAATTGATTTTTTTTACTCTTTTCAGATCTGATTAGGATACCTTGTTTTTCTTAACCTTAAACAATAAATGGTAGGTTATTTCACTTTAAATCAACAACAATTTGTAAATGTTTGTTGAGTTTTGTAAAAAGCCGTACTTTTGCATCCCGAATTTCAGAAGAGAAAAGATGAACATTACAAAAAAAGACATTGATAAGCTGAATGCTGTTCTTACAGTAGAGGTTTCGAAAGAAGACTATTCAGACAACGTAGAAAAGGTTTTAAAAAACTACAGAAAAACCGCTAACATACCTGGCTTTAGAAAAGGTCATATCCCAATGGGAATGGTTAAAAAGCAATATGGTAAAGCTGTCTTGGTTGAAGAAGTGAATAAAGTTTTACAAGATGCACTTCAAAAATACCTTACAGAGGAAAAATTGGATGTGTTAGGTAACCCACTTCCTAAGAATGAATCAGAAATCGATTGGGATGCTGAAGACTATAAGTTTGAGTTTGAATTAGGTCTTGCTCCACAATTTGATGTTGATGTAAAAGGAAAAGAAATAGTTCATTACAAAATTGTTGCGGACGATAAGATGCTTGATAATCAAGTAAAAACTATCCGCAAACAATACGGAAAACTAATATCTAAAAATGAAGTAGAAAAAGGTGATGAAATCACTGGGACATTTACTTCAACTGAAAAAGAAATTGAGAAAAAATCTACTTTTTCAACAGAAGATATTAAAGGTAAAAAACAATTAGATGCTCTTATTGGTGCAAAAGTTGGCGATACCGTTACATTAAAAACTAAAGGTATGTTTGCTGATGACCACGATAACCAAAAGCATTTGGGTGTTGATCACGATGACGCTCATGGTTTAGATATCGAAGTTTCTTTAAAAATTGAAGAAGTAAATCAGCGTGAAATGGCTGAATTGAACCAAGAACTTTTCGACAAGCTTTTTGGTGAAGGTAAAGTTACTTCAGAAGATGAATTAAAGGCGAAGATTAAAGAAGACGCTGAAGGGCAGTTTGCACAACAAAGCGATCAAAAGCTTTTAAATGATGTTGTAGAATCTTTAATTGAAAACACAAAGTTTGATCTTCCAAAAGAGTTTTTACAGCGCTGGATTGCAATGACTGGTGAGAAAAGACTTTCTGAAGAAGAAGCAAAAGCTGAATACGAAAGAAGCGAAAAAGGACTTCGTTATCAGTTAATTGAAGGTAAACTTCGTGCTGAAAACAACTTGCAAGTAACTTTTGATGAGTTGAAAGACCATTCAAAAAATATGATTAAAGCTCAAATGGCTCAGTTCGGACAAACAAACCCAACTGACGAAGAAGTTGAGTCTATTACTGCACGTATTCTTTCTAATAGAGAAGAGGTTGAGCGTTTAAGTGAACAATTAAACACAGCCAAATTGTTAGACTTCTTTAAGGAGAATGCAAAATTAAAAGTTAAAGAGATTACCTTCGATAAATTCATTAAGGAAGCCTACGCTTAATTTAGCGAAGAAATAGTTATCTTTAGGCGTTGAATTATTATAATTTAACGCCTTTTTAATTCCTATTAAGACGGGAATCCAAATATGCTCTTTAAGTTGAATTTCTTACCTAAATAAAGAATTAACATTTATGAATTACAGTGACGAATTTAGAAAGTTTGCTATAAAAGATCAGGGTATTAGTAATATGTACTACGACAGGATTGTAAGTAGTATGTATCCAACAAACTTGACACCAAATATTATTGAAGAACGCCAAATGAATGCTGTGGCAATGGACGTTTTTTCACGTTTAATGATGGACCGTATTATTTTTCTAGGTACCGGAATTAACGACCAAGTTGCAAATATTGTACAGGCTCAGTTATTGTTTCTTGCTAGTACAGATGCTTCTCGCGATATTCAAATTTATATAAACTCTCCAGGAGGAAGTGTTTATGCGGGACTTGGAATTTATGATACTATGCAATTTATTAAACCAGATGTAGCTACTATTTGCACAGGAATGGCAGCTTCTATGGCAGCAGTACTTTTATGTGCTGGTGAAAAAGGAAAGCGTAGTGGTTTAACGCATTCACGAGTTATGATTCACCAACCTCTAGGTGGTGCTCAAGGTCAAGCAAGTGATATCGAAATTACGGCTCGCGAAATTGTGACTCTTAAAGAGGAACTTTATAAAATTATAGCAAAGCACTCTGGTCAAACTTACGAGAGAGTTTACGAAGATAGTGATCGTGATTACTGGATGAAAGCAGATAAAGCTGTTGAATACGGTATGATTGATGAAATATTGACAAGAGAATAAGTAAAGATTTTTGAAAAAAATATTATGTCGAAAGAAGATTTAGAATGTTCTTTTTGCGGCCGTAAAAAGTCGGAAACCAAACTGCTAATTGCAGGATTGGATGCCCACATTTGCGACCGTTGTATAGAGCAAGCGCACGGGATTGTTGTTGAGGAGGCTTTGCATTCTGATAACTCAGAATTGTCTAAAGACCTTATGCTGAAAAAGCCAAAGCTCATTAAAGCATTCTTAGATGAGTATGTGATTGGACAAGATTTCACAAAGAAAGTTATGTCTGTAGCGGTTTATAACCACTACAAACGTTTACTTCAGCCAAAGAGCGATGACGATATCGAAATTCAAAAGAGTAATATCGTTATTGTAGGGCAAACAGGAACTGGTAAAACATTAATTGCAAAAACAATTGCAAAAATGTTGAACGTTCCATTAGCCATTGTGGATGCTACGGTTTTAACTGAAGCAGGTTATGTAGGTGAAGATGTTGAAGGTATTTTAACACGTTTGCTTCAAGCTGCAGATTACAACCTAGAGAAAGCTGAAAAAGGTATCGTTTTTATTGATGAAATCGATAAAATTGCACGTAAGAGCGATAACCCTTCGATTACTCGTGATGTAAGTGGTGAAGGTGTTCAACAAGCTCTACTAAAGCTCTTGGAAGGTACTACAGTTAATGTTCCGCCCAAAGGTGGAAGAAAGCACCCAGATCAAAAGTTTATTGAAGTAAACACTGAAAATATTCTCTTTATAGCTGGAGGAGCTTTTGATGGAATTGAACGTCATATTTCCAAAAGATTGAATATGCAGGCCGTTGGTTTTACTGCAACTTTAAAGGAAACTCAAATTGAAAAGGACAATATGCTTCGCTATATTATCCCTAAAGATTTGAAAGATTTTGGGTTGATTCCAGAAATTATTGGTCGTCTTCCTGTTTTAACATATATGAATCCATTAGATAAAGAAACGCTTCGTGCAATTCTTACGGAACCGAAAAACGCTATTATAAAGCAGTACAAAAAACTGTTTGAAATGGACGGAATAGATTTCGAAATTACTGAAGAAGCACTAGACTTTATCGTGGAACAAGCAATTGAATATAAGCTTGGAGCTAGAGGACTACGTTCACTTTGTGAAGCAGTTCTTACCGATGCAATGTATGAAATGCCAGGTACTGATGAAAAATTAGTGAAAGTAACTAGAGATTATGCCGATGAAAAACTTAATAAGTCAACACTTAAGAAGTTGAAGGCAGTTTCATAGAGAATTATAATTTACTTAAAAAAGCCTCAGGATATCCTGAGGCTTTTTTTGTTAGCTTAAAATGAAGAAGTTTTTACTTATTAAGTGCTAATAATTCTTCTAGCATATTTCTAGTATTTGATAGTCGAGGGACTTTATGCTGTCCTCCAAGTTTGTTTTTGTCTTTCAGCCAATCATAAAATAAATTTTCCCTTCCGTAATGAATTTTTGGAGGGTTTAAGGTTGTGTTGTTATAGCGTTTTGCTTCATAATCACTATTTACTTCTTGTAAAGCTGTGTCTAGAAGTTTTGTAAAAACTTCTAAGTCGTGAGGAGGTGATTTAAACTCAATAATCCATTCGTGAGCACCCTTTTCTTTACCATCCATAAAAACTGGCGCTGCGGTATAATCAACAATTTCAGCGTTTGTAAGTTGAGAAGCCTTGCGTAATGCAGTTTCGGCGTTTTCGATAATCAACTCTTCCCCAAAGGCATTAATATGGTGTTTGGTGCGGCCTGTTACTTTTATTCTATAAGGTTCTGTTGAAGTAAAGCGAACAGTGTCACCTATTTTATATCGCCAAAGCCCAGAGTTGGTTGTAATTATTACAGCATAATTTTTCCCTTCTTCAACTTCACTTAATGGAATAACTTTTTCATCACTAGTCCCATAATTATCCATAGGAATGAATTCATAGAAAATTCCGTAATCGAGCATTAGCAATAACTCTTTGCTGTCGTTTCTATCTTGAATGGCGAAAAAACCTTCTGAAGCGTTATAGATTTCGTAATATCTAAAATCACTTTTAGGTAGTAACTTATTGTATTGATCTACGTAAGGATCGAAGTTTACTCCACCGTGAAAATACACTTCTAAATTAGGCCAAACCTCGAATAAGTTTCCTTTGCCTGTTGTTTCTATTACGTTATTTAATAATACCAACATCCAAGAGGGTACACCTGCGAGACTTGTAACATTTTCTTTTATAGTTTCATTTACAATGGCCTGCATTTTAGTTTCCCAGTCGCCCATAAGCGAAACCTCATTACTCGGAGTACTGCTGAACTCTGCCCAAAATGGCATATTATCTATAAGTATCGCAGATAAATCACCAAACACAGTTCCGTTTTCTTCATAAAGCTGTTTACTTCCACCAAGGCGTAAACTTTTCCCTAGGAATAACTGAGCGTTCGGATTATTGTTGAGGTACATACACAACAAATCCTTGCTGGCTGCATAATGGCAGTCTTCAAGCGAATCGTGGGTAACGGGAATAAATTTACTTTTTGCATTGGTAGTACCACTAGATTTTGCGAACCATTTAATTGGAGTAGGCCAAAATATATTGCTTTCGCCTTTTCGAGCACGCTCAATTCTCGCTTCATTTTCTTCGTAGGTAGTTATGGGAATTCTATCTGCAAATTCTCGATAGGTTTTAATAGAAGCAAAACCATATTCTTGTCCAATTTCAGTATTTTTCGCTTTGTAAAGTAAATTGAAAAGCAATTCTTCTTGAACCTCAATAGGATATTTTAGAAATAGATCTATCTGATGAAACCTCTTTTTAAGAAACCAAGAAGCAATGGAGTTTACAATCGGGATTGGCATAATTTTCTGCTATCTTTATGCTATAAAAATAATGATTTTATAATTATGAGTTTCCTTTTTTAGAAGAGATGTTTTTTAAGTCTTTTGCAAGGAGAATTTTCAACCTAAATACTATAAAATAAATGAATTACGAAGGAGTACTTACAAAAATGCAAACTGAAATCGGAACGCCAATTCAGTATTACCTCATTTTTAAAAACGACTTTATAAATGTGAATCAATTATTGGACAAGAAGATTTCGATCAATTTCCTCTACCATCAATGTTTAAATTGTGAACTTCAAAAGAAAATTTACCGTCAAGGATTTTGTTATGATTGCTTTTTTGAAATACCCCAAGCTGCCGATTGGATCATTAATCCAGAGAAAAGTACAGCGCATTTAGGAATTGAAGATCGTGACCTTGATTATGAGAAAAAAGTGCAACTTCAACCTCATATTGTTTATTTGGCAAACAGTAGTAGCGTTAAAGTAGGAGTTACCCGTAAAACACAAGTGCCAACACGTTGGATAGATCAAGGAGCACACGAAGCCATTGAAATTGTAGAAGTGCCAAACAGATATTTAGCTGGAATTACCGAGATTGCTTTAAAAGATCACGTAAGCGATAAAACCAATTGGCGTAATATGCTGAAAAACGATATTAAAGATGAAGATTTAGTAGAATGGCGTGAGAAGTTAAAACAATATATTCCTGCTGAAGCAATGGATTATTACCTTGAAAACAATTCTGAAACCAATTTACAATTTCCAGTTCTTAAATATCCAGAAAAACCAAAATCGCTTAACCTTGACAAAACTCCATTCTACGAAGGAACCTTAAAAGGCATAAAAGGGCAATACCTCATATTTGAAGATAATACCGTTTTTAATGTTCGTAGTAACGAAGGATATGTGGTTTCAATAACTGTAAATTAGTTAACCAAACCAAGAGATGCTTTTAGCTGCGATTTTATATTAATTCCCAGCTTTAGTTGTGTCTTGTTTCTTTTTCTTACCGCCTAAAATTCCACCCAAAATATCTTTGATAACCTTGGTGTTTTGTTGTTGGGTATTTTGCTGCTGTGTATTCTGTTGAATCGTATCTTGTTTTTGGGTATTTGTATTTGTTGAAGTAGAATCAGTTTTGGTTCCACCTCCAAGAATACCACTAAGAATATCTGTTCCTTGGTTGATAAGTTTATCCTTTTGCTTCGCTATAAGTTCTTGAGTAAGCTTATTGATAGCGTTTTCAGCATTTAATGAAACTTGCGGGTTATTAAATGTTCCTTTTAAACCTATAGGAAGCGCAACACTCATTTGGTTTGCTTCTTTTGGATCTAGTTTTTGAAGGAGTTTGGTGATTTCACCACCTAAATATTTAGCAGGTACATCCATGGTTACATTGTAGTCTATTGATTTATCTAAGCCGTGAGTTCCTGAAACAGCCACATCAATTCCTTTAATGTCGAAGTTAAACGGCTTAATTACAATATCTCCATCTTTAAAAACTAAATTGGTTGTTAGATTCTGTAGGTTTAATTTGTCAAGGTTTAAAAAAGCAATTTTATCGCTAAGCGCTGATAACAGCGGTGTGTTTTCGGAATTAACTTCTGCCGTTAATACTTGAGCTAATGCAGTTCCGCCAAGACTAGAAAGTATAGGAGAAAGATCAGAGGTTAACTTACCATTAAATTCAAATTTGGTGTTTAGAGTTCCTTGTAATGCTTTTGCTATTGGCATTAGATATTGAAACATTTCGAGTTTTTCAAATGATTCCTCTATATCAATTTTACTCAGATCCAGTTTCATAGCGAAGGTTGGAACGTCAGTTTTGGTAGAGACATTACCATCAAGAGCAATATTTCCACCGAAAATATCAGAAGTGAAATTGCTAATTGCAATTGCTTCATTCTTAATAGAGGCTACACCTTTAGCGTTTTTAAGTTCTAAGTTATCGTATATAACTTTATTAGCTTTAAAGTTTAAAGTTGCATCAAGAAATCCTGGGATTTTAATGGCTTCTTCATTTGTGACTTTCTTAGATGTTTCTCCTTTTTTACCAGATTTTGATTCTGTGAATGACGTTTCAGCAACCATAAAGTCATTCACGTTAAAAGTGTTTGATGTAACGTCAAAGTTTCCTTTTAACTCTTGGTTGCTCACTAAAAATGGAATTAAGTTTTTAATATTTCCAGATGCTTTAATATCTGTCTGTCCTGAGGTTGCATTTAGTTCTTTTAAAGTGAAAACTCCAGGTTGTAAGGTAAGCTTAGCATCCGAAATTTTTAAGTCTTTTTTAAATCCAGCATCATAATTAAAATTAGATAGGCTAGCATTTCCACGAGCGTCTATTTTTTGGTATTGCTCTTTTTCAACAGATTCCATATCAAAATTTGCAACAACATCGGCTTTAAAAATTCCGCTGAGGTTTTGTTCTATTTCTACAGGTAAAACCTTTTCTATGTTTGCCAAGTTCAGCGTTCCTTGCATTTCTAAATTAACGAATGGATTTTCGGTCATATTTTTAATACTTCCATTCATTCTAAAAGGTTCGCCATCGATTTTAAAAGTTAGATTTGGAATGTTTAAAAAAGTATCTTTTAGTAGGCCAGTCTCGTTTTTTAACTGTACATCAATTGTAATGTTTTCAACCGTTTTAGGTAATTCGGAATATTTAAATGATGCGTTTTCACTTGCTATTTTTATATCCATTGTAGGAATGTGAATGCTGTCTACAATGCCTTTTATCACTCCATTTACAGTGAAGTTTCCTGTTGTTTTTACATCGCTTATTTGCTTCACATAAGTTTCAGGAATTACCGCTAAGAAGTTTTTAAAATCGGATGATGGTGTTTTAAAAGTAATATCAACTTCGTTGTTGTCTTCATTTAGTTTTACATAACCTTCAAATGTTAGCGGTAGCTCGTTGATTTTGGCTTCGTTTTCTAAAAAAGTGTATTTCTGATTTACTAGATCTAAGTTGAAAATAGCATCAAGTGAAATTCTATTATTGGACAAATACTCAGTATCTTCCATCTTAAAAGAAGCCATGGCTTCTGTATAGGTGTATAGTTGTCCAACTTCTACAGAAAGATCACCACTACCTTCATGTTGAATGTTTGATAGAGTTAAATAAATTTTTGAGGATTCATCAAAGTAATTAATCCGTGAGTTTTCTATTTCATATTTATCCAACTCAAAAGTAAATCCGCTACTTGTTTCTTCTTCATTAAGTATTGGTGCATCGTCTTTGATAGCAATATCATAATTGGTGTTCCCTAGGGAGTCAATCTTAATATTTAGAAATGTTCCATCAAGTTTTAAAGCGTCAATCTTGATGTTTTCAGACTTAAAAAGTTGCATAATGCCCATATCTAGTGATAAGCTTTTACCGCTAGCCAGAGTGTCTCCTTCAAAAGGCGCTCTGTTAACAACTGAAAAGTTTTTCACTATTAGAGAAGCATCTGGAAAGCTACTAAATAGGCTTAAATCGAGTTCTTCCCAGCTTACGTTTGCGTTTATATTTTGGTCGATGTTGTTCTTTAGTATCTTTTCAAGACTTCCTTTAAAAATAAAAGGCGCGGCAATCAGTAAGATTAAAATTAAACCTAAAATGATTCCAAAAATTTTGAGTGCTTTCTTCATAAGAAAATTGAAAAATTTATTTTTTTATAATTCCTTTTAAAACAACTTATTAAAAAGTGCTATTAAGGAAAAATTATATCTGCGCGCAAATTTACTTGGTAGTCTTTTTCTTTTCCTTAATTTCGTCTTAAATGTTAACACTTGAAATCACTTCAACCCTCGCATAACGTCTTTTTATCTCTCGGCAGTAATATGGGTAACCGTTTTGAATATCTTCAAAATGCTGTTGACCTTATTTTTGAAGAAATTGGATCTGTAATAAAAATTTCTTCAGTTTACGAAACCCCCGCAATGGGTTTTGATGGCGATCCATTTTTAAACTGTGCAATTTGGATAAATACAAACCAGAAACCGCAAAAAGTTCTTAAGTCTGTATTAGACATTGAAAAGAAAATTGGAAGGATAAGAAATAATTCAGAAGGGTATAGTTCCCGTCCTATTGATATTGATGTTGTCTTAATAGACGACATGATTATTGAAACTGAAAAACTTACCGTGCCTCATTCCGAAATGGAAAAACGCAAGTTTGTTCTACAGCCATTAAATGATTTAAACTCTGAATTAATTCATCCTATTTCTAAAAAAAATATAGGAGAAATATTAACTGAAACTGAAGATTATAGCGAGCTGCACAAACAATCGAAATGGCTTGTGAATCCTATGAGTAATTATAATATTTCAAAATACAGTTATATTACAATTGAAGGGAATATTGGAGCAGGAAAAACAAGTTTAGCTACTAAAATAGCCGATGACTTTAACGCTAAGTTGATTTTAGAACGATTTAAAGACAATCCTTTTCTTCCGAAATTTTATGAAGATGCTGCTCGTTATGCGTTTCCATTAGAGATGTCTTTTTTGGCAGATAGATACCAACAACTGGTGGATGACATTACTCAATACGATCTTTTTAAAGAATCTGTAATTGCAGATTACGATGTAAACAAATCTTTGATTTTTGCTAGTATTACGTTACCTGAAGAAGAATACACGCTTTATAAAAAGCTATTTCACGTAATGCATAAAGAGGTGCCAAAACCAGATGTATATGTTTATCTATATCAAAATACAGAGCGGTTATTAGAAAATATTAAAAAAAGAGGTAGAAAATATGAGCAAAGTATCAAGGCTTCATATCTTCAGAAGTTGAATGAAAGTTACTTAGAGTTTATAAAAAATCAACATTCCGAAAATATTAAGATAATTGATATCTCTGAGATGGATTTTGTGAAAAATAGAGCAGACTATTTAAACGTTTTAAAACAAATAATTAACTAAAATCCAGCATCTGTGGGGTTTTATTATATGAGATTTAAGTATAAAATGAAAATGCTTCTGCCTACTTAAATTCATTACCTTTGCAAAAATTTATAATATGAGCAGACAAGACAATACGAATAGAGGAAAAGCTTCAGGGCGTGGTGGTAACAACCAACGTAATAGAAGTAATGCAAGAGGTAATGCTCCCTTAAAAACTGAAGCTCCATCAAAAAAGACGGGACGTCAGCAAGACCCAGTTTCAAAACCAAAATTAAAATTCGATAAAAGCGGAAAAGAAATTGGTAGAAGAGAAGTGGCACCAAAACAAGTTAAGAAAAGCAATCCAGAAGATGGAATTCGCTTAAATAAATACATTGCAAATAGTGGAGTTTGCTCTAGAAGAGAAGCAGATACATTTATTGCAACCGGTTTAGTGACTGTAAATGGTAAGATTATTAATGAAATGGGTTACAAGGTTCAATTAAATGATGATGTTCGTTTTGATGGACGTCGTTTAAACCCTGAACCTAATACCTATATTTTACTAAACAAGCCTAAAGGTTTTGCTACAACAGATAGCAATGCAAAAGGTATGACAGTAATGGACCTTGTGGCTAATGCTACCACTGCAAAAATAAAACCATTTGGTCGATTAGGAAGAAATGCAACTGGATTGTTACTTTTTACTAATGACGAAGAGTTTGTGCAGAAATTCTCGAAAAAAGGAATTTCGAGATTGTTTCACATAGCATTAGACAAAAACTTAAAAGCTGAACATCTTAAAAAAATTAAAGATGGTTTGACTATTGAAGGGAAAGAAATTGCCGTTGAAGAAATTAGCTATGTAGATAATTCACCTAAGAGTGAAGTTGGCTTAAAAATCAAACATACTGGAAATAGCGTAATCAGAACAATTTTTGAACACTTAGGTTACGATGTAATGCGTGTAGACTGTGTTACTTTGGGGCCTCTTACTAAGAAAGATTTACCACGTGGACGTTGGAGAACACTTACTAGTAAAGAGCTGAATATGTTTAGTATGGCTAACTAAAGTGAATTTTTTGCCAATTTTAAAAAATATTGATTTTTTTTCGCACATTTGTATTTCAAACACGAATGATATTATCTTTAATGGTTGGCTTTTGAAGTTTTCAAAAGCAGATATCCTAAATGAACAATATACTCATACCTCCTAAAACTGCTTATCTGCAGGTTAAAGGCAAGGTCCTTACTTTAAAGCATTTGCCTATTCGTATATAATTTACAAGTTAATTTTTTGTTATATCTAATCTTTTAAGAGGATTAGTCTATAGAGATTTTTAATTTACACTTTGAAAACAAAAAAATGAATACTAAATATATAGATTTAATAAATCAAACTTATTATTTTCCTCAGGAAGAATTTCGCTTAGGAGAAAACGGAATTGAATTTCACGGCGTAGATATGATGGAGTTGGTGCAAAAGTATGGTGCACCACTTAAATTTACATACCTGCCCAAAATTTCGGAAAATATAAATTTGGCGAAGAAATGGTTTAATACAGCCATTGAAAAGCATAATTACAAAGGTAATTACAATTATTGCTACTGTACTAAAAGCTCACACTTTAAACATGTTTTAGATGAAGCGCTAAAGAATGATATTCACATCGAAACATCATCAGCTTTTGATATAAACATTGTTGAGAGTCTTAAAAAAACAGGAAAACTTACAGATAAAACCTATGTAATTTGCAACGGTTTTAAACGCGAGAAGTATATTGATAATATAGCGCGACTTATTAACGAAGGTCACGAAAACTGTATTCCAATTATCGATAATTATGAAGAGATTGATTTGCTTTCAGATAGCATAAACGATCACTTTCAGGTGGGAATTAGAATTGCTTCAGAAGAAGAACCAAAATTCGAGTTTTACACTTCTCGTTTAGGTATTGGATATAAAAACATCATCCCTTTTTACGAAAACCAAATTAAAAACAATGATAAGGTGGATCTGAAAATGCTTCACTTCTTCATTAATACGGGTATTCGTGATACAGCCTACTACTGGAACGAATTGGTAAAGTGTTTAAAGGTTTATGTACGTCTTAAAAAAATGTGTCCTTCACTTGATAGTTTAAACATTGGAGGCGGGTTCCCTATAAAAAACTCTTTACACTTTGAGTACGATTATCAATATATGGTTGATGAGATTATCAATCAGATAAGCATTACATGCGCTGAAGCAGATGTGCCAGTTCCTAATATTTTCACCGAATTCGGAAGCTTTACAGTTGGTGAAAGTGGAGGTGCTGTTTATGAAATTCTGTACCAGAAGCAACAAAACGACCGTGAGAAGTGGAATATGATAAACTCTTCATTTATTACTACATTGCCTGATACTTGGGCTATTAGTAAGAAGTTTATTATGCTACCTTTAAATCGTTGGAACGATGAGTATGAAAGAGTGCTTTTAGGTGGGTTGACTTGCGATAGTGATGACTATTACAACAGTGAGCAGAATATGGCAGCAATTTATTTGCCGAAATTTAAAAAAGAAAAACCGTTGTATATCGGTTTCTTTAATACAGGAGCATATCAAGAAACTATCGGTGGATTTGGTGGACTTCAACATTGCTTGATTCCTCAGCCAAAACATATTTTAATTGATAGAGACGAAAATAATAATATTACAACTAAACTTTTTTCAGAACAACAAACAAGCGAGCAATTGCTAAACATTTTAGGTTATGAGCACTAAAACGTACGCAGGTATCCCGCAACAATATGCGGCACTTGAAACATCAAAAATTGTATTAATTCCAGTTCCTTACGATGGAACTAGTACTTGGCAAAAAGGTGCGGACAAAGGTCCAGATGCCTTTTTGGATGCTTCAGAAAATATGGAGCTTTACGACATTGAAACCCAATCGGAGGTTTACAAACAGGGCGTTTATTTAGCTGATGCAATAACCGAAAACTCTTCTCCGGAAGCTATGGTTGATGCAGTGCATAAAACCACAAAAGATTATATTAAACGCAACAAATTTGTTACTTTATTTGGAGGAGAACACAGTATCTCTATTGGTTCAATCCGAGCATTTAATGAATGTTTTGATAATCTTACGGTGCTTCATATCGATGCGCACGCCGATTTACGTAAAGAGTACGAAGGAACAAAATGCAATCACGCTTGTGCAGTTTACGAAGCAAGTCAAAATACCAATCTAGTTCAGGTAGGTATCCGCAGTATGGATATTGCTGAAACAAGAGTTATGGATGAAGATAAAGTTTTCTTCGCCCACGATATGGTAAAAGACGAATACTGGATAGATAAAGTAATTGAAGCTTTAGGTGAAAACGTTTTTATTACTTTCGATCTTGATGCTTTCGACCCTTCAATTTTACCTTCAACGGGAACTCCAGAACCAGGAGGATTGTTGTGGTATGAAACACTTGATTTCTTAAAACAAGTTTTTGAAGAGAAAAACGTAGTAGGTTTTGACATCGTAGAACTTTGTCCGAAAGAAGATGAAAAATCTTCAGACTTTGTAGCGGCTAAACTTTATTACAAAATGTTATCGTATAAATTCGAAGGAGTAGAAGAAGGCGACGATTACGAAAACAATTTTAATATCTCAATTCCGACTGATTCGGGCAAAAAAGGTAATTCAAAATTTAACACAGAAGAAGATGAGTACTAACAAAGGAGCGATTTCTCAATTTATTGAAAAATATTATTTACACTTCAATTCAGCAGCGCTAGTAGATGCAGCTAAAGGATATGAAGCACAACTAAAGAACGGCTCAAAAATGCTTGTATCTATGGCTGGTGCGATGAGTACAGCCGAAATAGGAAAGATATTTGCTGAAATGATCCGTCAAGATAAAGTTCAAATTATCTCTTGTACAGGTGCAAACCTTGAAGAAGATATAATGAACCTTGTGGCGCATAGCCATTACAAAAGAGTGCCTAATTACCGCGATTTAACACCGCAGGATGAATGGGATTTACTTGAAAAAGGGTTGAACCGAGTAACTGATACTTGTATTCCTGAAGAGGAAGCTTTTAGAAGAATTCAAAAGCATATTGTAAAAATATGGAAAGATGCTGAAGCTAACGGTGAACGCTACCTTCCACACGAATATATGTACAAACTGCTTTTAAGTGGAGTAATGGAAGAATATTACGAAATAGACTTAAAAGATTCTTGGATGTACGCTGCAGCTGAAAAGAACTTGCCAATTATCTGCCCAGGATGGGAAGATAGTACAATGGGAAATATTTTCGCTAGTTATGTATTGAAAGGAGAATTACAAGCTTCTACTATGAAAAGTGGAATTGAGTATATGACTTTCCTTGCAGATTGGTACACTGAAAATTCTAAAAACGGAATAGGTTTCTTCCAAATTGGAGGGGGTATTTCAGGAGATTTCCCAATTTGTGTAGTACCGATGTTATACCAAGATATGGAGCGTACTGACACTCCTTTCTGGAGTTATTTCTGCCAAATAAGTGATTCAACTACAAGTTTTGGTAGTTACTCTGGAGCTGTACCTAACGAAAAAATTACTTGGGGTAAATTAGATATAGATACACCTAAATTTATTATTGAGAGTGACGCTACTATTGTTGCTCCTTTAGTTTTTGCGTATATCTTAGATATGTAAAAAGTAACGTTCATTAAATACTTTAATGCATTCAAAGAACAATCCGCAGTTTACAGTTCCCAATTAAAAATTGGGAATTGGCTGCGGTTTTTGCTCTCTAACATTTATATTATATACCCTAATTGAAATTGCTTTAATAGAAGTAACCACATAAACCATGGAACCAAAAAAGATTGAAAATATCGAGCTTAAGTTTTTAACCTTAAAAGACTACGAAGCACTAAAAAAGGCAACTATTCAGTCTTATGGAGGAATGCCTAATAGCTATTGGAAAATCAACGAAATAGGTAACCTAATAGATGTTTTTCCAGAAGGTCAAGTATTAATTATGGCTGATGGCCAAATTGCTGGTTGTGCGCTTTCTATTATTGTAGATTTTGATAAACTAGGGGAGAAGCATACGTATAAAGATGTAACTGGTGATCCAACTTTTAAAATACACGATCCCGAAGGTGATGTGCTTTATGGGATTGATGTTTTTATCCGTCCCGATTTTCGTGGACTACGTCTCGGAAGAAGATTGTATGATTACCGAAAAGAACTTTGTGAAAACTTAGAGTTAAAGAGCATTGTGTTTGGAGGAAGAATGCCAAATTATCACCTACATGCCGATAAGCTTTCACCAAAACAATACATCGAAAAAGTTAAACGCAAGCAAATTGACGATCCAGTTTTAAACTTTCAGATTTCTAATGACTTTCACCCTGTTCGTGTTTTAAAAGGGTATCTAGAAGGTGATAAAGCTTCTGGTGAATTTGCCGTTTTAATGGAATGGGATAATATTTATTACACCAAACCTGAAAAAAAACCAACACCTACAGCTATAAAAAGTGTTGTACGTCTTGGTCTTATTCAGTGGCAAATGCGAAGCTATTCCGGAATGGAGGAATTGATGCATCAAGCTGAATATTTTATAGATAGTGTTGCAGGATATCGTTGCGACTTTGCAATGTTTCCAGAATTCTTCAATGCTCCGCTTATGGCAGAATACAACCATTTAAGCGAACCTGATGCAATTCGAGAATTAGCAAAATACACTAAAGAAATAACCGAAAAGCTTTCGCAACTTTCAATTTCCTATAACATAAATATTATTACGGGAAGCATGCCCGAAATAGTTCGCGGTAAGTTATACAACGTAGGATATTTATGTCGTCGTGATGGAAGTGTAGAACGTTTTGAGAAAATTCACGTTACACCTGATGAAGAACGTGTATGGGGAATGTCTAATGGAAATTCCTTAAAAACGTTTGATACTGATTGTGGAAAAATAGGGGTGCTTATCTGCTACGATTCTGAATTCCCTGAGCTTTCGCGATTACTTTCGGATGAAGGGATGGACATTCTTTTTGTTCCTTTCCTAACCGATACTCAAAATGGATATTCACGTGTTAGATTATGTGCCCAAGCTAGAGCTATTGAGAACGAATGTTACGTGGCTATAGCAGGAAGTGTGGGTAACCTTCCAAAAGTGCATAATATGGACATACAGTACGCTCAAAGTGCTGTATTCACTCCTTGTGACTTCGCCTTCCCAAGTAATGGAATTAAAGCTGAAGCAACACCAAATACCGAAATGATATTGGTTGCCGATGTAGATATTGATTTACTTCGTGAGCTTCATACTTTTGGAGCGGTTAGAAATTTAAAAGATAGACGAAAAGATTTCTACAGATTAGAGCGTGTAAAAAAGTAAACACATGTTTTCTGTATTAGTCAAGGCAATTACTTTTTCTTTATTCGTAAATCAAAGACAAAGTCCTTTATTTCAACTAGTTTGAAACTCAAATTAGCTACTTGAGGATTTATTATATAATTAAATTCTTCAGGAATTATAATGGACGGAATTTTTAAGATAGGCTTGTTGCTCTTTAAGAATTGTGTCCCATAATCCTTAGTTGATTTTGGTGCAGGAGTTTCTCTCCAGTTTCCTGGTAAATCCTCTTGTTTAAATGAATAAACTTGGCTTTCGTCTATTTCAAAAACACATAAACTAAGGGCACGAGGAATAAAGTCTATGTTTATGTTAACAGCATACTCCAAAACAGACAAAGCGCGACTTTCTGCAGTATAGATACAAGCGGAATCAATATGATTCCATCTTCCGCCATAGAGTTTTGCTCCTGTACCGCTTAAATCTTCGGCATATTTTGTTTTTGTTATTCTATAAACCTTCATAATTATGAAAATACGCCGTGAGCAATACGGCCGATCAGGTTTCGAACTTCCTCACGACCAAATTGATTGTCCATAAGCTCAAAAGGTTTTGATCCTGCAAGGGCTTGATTTGAAGAAAACATCCATTGATTGAAATTGTCTTTGTCTTCAAACACCTCGTAGCCAAATGAATAGATTTCTGCCACAGCAATAATTCGCTCGCTAATATGATCGCTAAACTTTTGATCGCCTTTCTTATTGATAAGAGTGGAGCGCGTTACGGATAATGCTTGGGCTAAAGCATCGTAATCTAAAGAAGTTTCTTCTTTGAGCTTGGTTAAATAGGTTTTGGTAACCCCATCACGAACTATCTGCATTTTCTGAAAGGAAGTCATATCAACTAAGGGAATAGCTAGGTTCCCATCGTAAAAATAAGTAGGGGCTTCCTTGACGTAGTTTGTCTTATCTGGGGTTTTATATTGCTTTTTCATAACAGTATGAATTTACATTAAACTAAGTATAAATTTATACTTTTTTATTCGGTTTTCCAACTTTTTAACTATTTCTTTTTCAGATAATTATATAAAAACATTAGTGTGAAATTAAAATATAGAAAATTCTGTTTAGCCAAGAATAAGAAGTGCTTATAACATTTTCAATATGTAAGACCTTGTTATTATGCTATTCTTTGAGGTTTAAAAACTCGAAACCAAGCTTCAGTATTCTAATCTAACTATCAAACTATTGAGAAACAAAACTTATGTCTATTAGCGATTTTTGAATCTTAGTCTAATAGAATTGATATGAAAAGAGTAATTTTTAGATTAATTTTTCGCTCAGCAGTTCAGGAGTTTTTCCTTTCCCCTATACTTTTTGAAACGGGTAAATTCCCATGCAGCAACTCCAATAACTGTAAAATATTCTAAAGCTACCAACCATAAGTTTTCATCAAATCCTTCTTTTTCATACGCTGAATAACTTAGGATAACCACAAAACTCCATACAATAGGAAATTTATAATTCGTAAAAACCGAAAGAATAAGTGGAGTAGCAATATACCACGGATGTACGGTTGTAGATAATAGGAAGTAAAAAGATACCGCGAGTAGCATTGACGTAATTAACTGTTGAGGTGTGCTATACTCTTTAAAGAATAAAAGTCCTAGGATAAAAAGGATAACTATCATTGGCAGTATTTTTCCAACAGTTCCAATAATATTCCAACCTACAACTTGAAATCCAATCCATCGAATTATGTAATAAACGCTCGCATTAAACTCAAAGTTTTGAAACCAAAGTCCGATGGTAGCTGCGAAGTTTTGAATGAACTCTGAGGAGAGAAAAGGTAGAAAAGTTATTAAAATCGTTACTCCTATTATGCTATAAAACTTTAAAAGAGATGTCAGGTTGAGTGCAGTCGAAACCTCTTTGTTTGAAAACCATCTAAAAAACAAAGGCAAAAACAATAACGGCAGCAATTTCACCGAAACAGAAAGACCGATTAAAACCGCCGCCCAAAACCACTTTCTCTTGAATAGTAAATATAAGGCCCACACAAAAAAGAAAAGCATCACTCCTTCAAAATGTAGATTTCCTGTAAGTTCAATAATTATAAAAGGGCTCAAGAAATACCAGAAAATATTTTTCGCAGGAAGGTTTAATTGCTCTAACACCTTTTTTCCGAAGTAGAGAATACCTACATCTGCCAAAATAATCACCATTCGAAGAACAATAACCGACCCTAAAATACTCTTCCCAGCAAACAGTGCAGCAATTGCGAAGAACAACTGATTAACTGGAGGGTAATTACTGAAATGGCTTGCATTAAGCGCACCCATTCCTTCAATTAACTCCTGAGATTGTGCTATTGTTACGGCAAATGCAGATGATGTGGCGGGTGTAAATAAATACGGACTAAACCCTTGAATTAACAATCTGCCATCCCATAAAAAGCGAAAAAAGTCTTGCGAAAGATTCGGAATCGCAACAATAAAAGCTAATCGAAAAATAATTCCAATACTCGCTAAAACCCAAAAACGCAATTGATGTTGTGAGAGATATTTTTCTATAAATAGATAAGAAGTGATAAACAGCGCAGAATAAAAACAAATGAGTTTTACGAACTCACTGCGCTCCAAATTATATGCAAAGCCTAAGTAAAGTATAGCCGATACTAAAGCAACGAGAATTGGGTTTTTATAAGTTTTAATGAAATTCAAATCGTTTGTAAGTCGATTTATGGTTCTAACTAATTTTCATCTTTAGGATACCCAAATGTAACTATATGTTTAAAATTAAAATGATTTTAATTTTAATTGCCTCATACGAGTTTGCTTTTTCCCATTTTGAAAATTTATAAAACAAAAAAACCTAACAGATCTCAAAGACCTGTTAGGTTTAATAATATGTTGGGTGATGATTTTTATAATTACATCATACCTGGCATTCCGCCACCCATGCCTCCTGGCATTCCGCCACCAGCATTTTCTTCTTTAATATCTACCAAAGCACATTCAGTAGTTAGGATCATTCCGGCAACAGAAGCAGCGTTTTCAAGTGCTACACGTGTTACTTTCTTAGGGTCGATAATTCCAGCTTTAATCATATCTACATAAGAATCACTCTTAGCATCATAACCGAAGTTTTTCTTACCTTCTAACACTTTGTTGATTACAACTGAACCTTCACCACCTGCGTTTTCAACGATAGTACGTAAAGGAGCTTCGATAGCTCTAGCTACAATATTTACACCAGTTGTTTCGTCAAGTGAATCTGTAGTTATCTTTTTAAGAACCTCTATAGCTCTAACTAAAGCAACACCACCACCAGCAACGATACCTTCTTCTACAGCTGCACGAGTTGCGTGAAGTGCATCATCAACACGATCTTTCTTCTCTTTCATTTCTACTTCAGAAGCAGCACCTACATAAAGAACAGCAACTCCACCAGCTAATTTAGCTAGACGCTCCTGTAATTTTTCTTTATCGTAGTCGCTAGTTGTAGATTCAATCTGTGCTTTAATCTGGTTTACTCGACCTTTAATGTTGTCAGTTTCACCTGCACCATTTACGATAGTTGTATTGTCTTTATCAATAGTTACATTTTCTGCAGAACCAAGCATATCGATAGTTGTGTTTTCTAAAGTGAAACCACGCTCTTCAGAAATTACAGTACCACCAGTTAAGATTGCGATATCTTCTAACATTGCTTTTCTTCTGTCACCAAAACCTGGTGCTTTAACAGCAGCGATTTTTAATGAACCACGAAGTTTATTTACTACCAAAGTAGCTAAAGCTTCTCCATCAACATCTTCAGCAATAATTAAAAGAGATCTCCCTTGCTGTGCCACTGGCTCAAGAACTGGAAGTAAATCTTTCATTGAAGAGATTTTCTTATCGTAAAGTAAAATCATTGGATTCTCCAATTCTGTTTGCATTTTTTCAGTATCTGTTACGAAGTATGGAGAAAGGTATCCACGGTCAAACTGCATTCCTTCAACTACATCAACATAAGTCTCAGTACCTTTTGCTTCTTCTACAGTGATAACACCTTCTTTCCCAACTTTTCCGAATGCCTTAGCAATTAAATCACCAATAACATCGTCGTTGTTTGCTGAAATAGAAGCTACTTGCTTTATCATTTCAGATGAATTACCAACTTTAGTAGTTTGCTTTTCAAGGTTTGCAACAATAGCTTCAACAGCTTTATCGATTCCGCGCTTTAAATCCATTGGGTTAGCACCAGCAGCTACGTTTTTAAGCCCTTCTTTAACGATTGCTTGAGCAAGAACAGTAGCAGTAGTTGTACCGTCACCAGCAAGATCGTTGGTTTTAGAAGCAACTTCTTTTACCATTTGCGCGCCCATATTTTCAAGAGCGTCTTCTAATTCTACTTCTTTTGCAACAGTAACACCATCTTTAGTTACTTGTGGAGCACCAAAGGATTTGCTAATAATTACGTTACGACCTTTTGGTCCTAATGTTACTTTTACTGCGTTTGCCAATGCATCAACTCCGCGTTTAATAGCGTCGCGAGCTTCAATATCAAATTTTATATCTTTTGCCATAAATTTTTTATTTTGTGATTTCCTTAAAATCAGGAATCGTCAGGTTAAATTTTTTAAATTCTAAATTTCAAGCTCCAAATTCAAAATAGATACTTTGGAACTTGGGATTTTTTTATTGGAATTTGTGAGTTATCATCGTTAGATAATAGCGAGTATATCGTCCTCGCGCATAATCATATAATCTTTGCCATCAAATTTTAATTCACTTCCGGCATATTTTCCGTAAAGAACAGTATCACCAACTTTAACTGTCATTTTGTGATCTTCTTTTCCTTTACCAACAGCTACTACTTTTCCTTGTTGCGGTTTTTCTTTTGCTGAATCTGGAATGTAAAGTCCAGATGCGGTTTTAGTTTCTGCTTCTTCTGGCTGAACCAATACACGGTCTGCAAGTGGTTGAATTTTTAATGCCATTTTTTATTATTTTTTATAGTTGTTAAACTTATGTTTTTATGTTGTGATTCCTTATTGGCAGAAACTATGCCACTGCCTATAAACTGACATATTATAAAACAAAAATGCCAGCTTGTCAGAAGCTGGCATTTTTGGTAATTTGAGATGCGTGTTTTTTATTGAGAACAATTCCCATCGCGTAAATCTTGCCGCGTAGGATTGTATAAATTATTGACGATTACGAAATATGGAACGTTGTATGGTGAGCCAATATCACCTTCTTGGAGTCCTCCTTCTGTTTGTATTAAAGACGTTAGACCACAATAATCTGATAGTTTAGAATTTTCTCCAATATATAATTGATTTCCAACTAAAGTTAAATTGCTTAAACCATTAATAGATTGTAGCTCTTTGTGATTTTCAATGATCAAACGTCCTTGAATAGTTTTTAGATTTTGAAAAATGTCTAGACCTTCTCAGTTCCAATTGTACCGAAAATCTAGGTCTCCTCCAATAGTTTCAAGGTTATTGAATGCTTCTATGCTGTTTATAAGGATGTTGCTTCCGAACAAAAGATTTTTCCCTACCTGGGTTAATGATTCAAAGCCCTGTACTTTTACAAGCTTATTACTCGACATAATGAATAAATCTTCGCCAATATAAGTTTTCGCACGTTCTTTTTAAACCCGTTCCGTCTCCTTAACAGGAAAGGAGTAAGACGCTAGATATTACCAGTAGAATGATGTTTCTAGCTTCCATAGTGGTTTTCTTTACTAATAAAGATACGACCATTCTAATAAAAAAATGCCACCTCTTTATGAGATGGCATTTTACGATATATATTTAACAAAAATTATTCTGTTGTAGTTGGTGCAGGTACTTCTGTAGTTGGAACTGCTGGAAGAGCACTTTCATCAAAAGTTTTTGATTGCATAGTGTTGCTACCCATAATAAAGATGTTCGAAAATAAAATCAAGGCCAACATAATTGTTGCAAGCGTCCAAGTACTTTTATCTAAAAAGTCACTTGTTTTCTGTACACCACCAATTTGTGCGCCACCGCCACCTCCAAATGAAGATGAAAGTCCGCCACCTTTTGGGTTTTGTACCATTATAACTACGACCAACAAAAAGGCCACTATCATTATTAAAATTAGGAATATTGTAAACGTGCTCATGATTATTCTGTATTAGTCAATTTTTCTATCGCTCGAATTTGGTCTGCAAAGAAACCACTTTTTTCGGGATTTTTCAAAATTAATATTTTATATGCTTGAATTGCCTTTTTATAGTTCTTTTGTTGTAAATAAACTTTAGCCAAAGTTTCGGTCATTAAAGAATCTGAACTCTGTGTGAAATCTGTAATAAATGCTTTATTGCTTGGGTTTTCAGAATTACTTGCTCCGGAAAGTGAAGTTTTTTCTGATTCCGCCGAAGGAATTATTTTTGGTCGTTCCTGAATAAATTTATCAATAAGTTGAAATTTTCGTTCCTTTTCTTCCTGATTTATAGTTTCTTCATTGTTTGATTCTGTTAAAGAATCAGCTTCTTTCGGGTTTTTAGAATCTATTTCTGAAGGAGCCTCTTTTCGCTCAATAGGCTTTGCTTTTGTCAACTTTAGCCATTCGGAAAAAGAATGAGTGTCACTTTTTGTAAATTCTAAAGGCTTATCGGTTTGTAATACTTCTTCAGGACTTTCTTCCTTTTCTTTACTTTTTTCAATTACGTCTTGAGCTTTTCTTTGGAATAATTCTGGGTTTAGAATATCCTCAGCTTTTTTAATTTCAGCTTTTAAAAGACGTTCGTTTTCTTCTTTAACTTCATCGTTGATGTTTTCTGAAACAACTTTTATTTCGTTTACAGAATCATCGTGCTGAAGAATAGTTTGTGAAATTTCATTTTGAATAAATTTCTCTGAAGTTATATATTCAAAAAGAATATCTCTATCGGTAGTATGTGCAGCAGTTAACTTTAAAGCATCATTGTAAAGAAAGCTGTCTTGGTTTTTTAAACCTTTTAATTGTAAAGCACGAGCACTTTGAAAATAAGGATATTTTCTAATTAATAAATCTAAAGCAGCAAGATCCTCAGAAGTTAAATTCTGTGGATTTGCAAGTAGATATGTATAGTTCGAAATATTCAAAATTTTAGGTTTACCAATTTGCGAGCGACTTATTAAATATATCTTGTGTTATTCTTTCAAAAATTATATCGATGGCAGCATCTAATTTTGATCCTGTTAATTGTGTCTGACCGTCATAATCATAGTAGAAACTAAAAGATTGTTCAAAATCTTTTAAAGGTTCCTTTGTGTTGTAAAATCTCACACTCACCGAAATAGTCAATCTGTTTTGCGCAGCTGTACTATTTGATGTTGCCGTAATAGGTGAGATGTAATATTGTGTGATTTCACCTTCATACACTAAATCCCCATTGTTATTTACAAGGTCTAAACTGGTCTGATTTAATAATAAATCTTGTAATTTTTGTGTGAAATCACGGTTTATTCCTGGCTCTACAATAGGTGCATTATTTTGAAAATAACTTACTTGAACTGTTTTTGTAGTGTTATAGTTTATATCGGCACCTGTAAATGAATAAGGACCACAACTTTGTAGCGAAATAGCCACAACTAAAAAAACTAAAACTGAAAATATTCTTGACATCTAAATTAAAATAATGTTTCTACCAACGACCAATTATAAATTATACTGTTTAATCTTTCGATAAAGTGTTCTTTCGGAAATTCCTAACTCTTCCGCAGCGTCTTTTCGTTTTCCACCATACTTCTCGAGTGATTTTTTAATAAGTTCTAATTCCTTTTGCTGAAGTGATAAGTTTTCCTCCTCCTCAATATCTTCGGCATACTCGTATTTATCCTTTTTTTCTGGTTCTGAAGCGTGTTCAGGAATGCTAAATACTTCAACATTGGCTTCCGTAGCGATATTCTCTTCTTCAATAATAGAAGCTAACTCTTCTTCAGCTTCCGTTTCGTCTGAGTATATTTTGTTGATTAAGGAAGATTGCTCTTCCTTAACTTTGGCAGCGTTTCCGCTTTTCATTAATTCCAAAGTTAGTTTTTTAAGATCATTTACATCGCGTTTCATATCAAAAAGCACTTTGTAAAGTATTTCGCGCTCACTACTGAAATCGCTTTCAGATTTTTTAGCATTAACTATTGCAGGAAGATTACTTCCCATATCTGGTAAATAATGCTTTAAAGTTTCATAGGAAATTTCTCGATTCTGCTCTAAAACTGAAATCTGCTCAGCAACATTTCGAAGTTGACGAATATTTCCACTCCATCGATATTTCAATAACAAGTCGATTGAGTTATCATCTAGACGAATTGTAGGCATCTTGTATTTCTGAGCAAAATCTGAAGCAAATTTTCTAAATAACAAATGTATGTCTTGCTTGCGTTCGCGAAGTGGAGGTAAGTTTATTTCAACTGTACTTAATCGATAGTAAAGATCTTCACGGAACTTTCCTTTTTCAATGGCTTCAATCATCTTCACATTAGTAGCGGCAACAATACGAACATCGGTTTTTTGCGTAGATGAAGATCCAACTTTTAAAAACTCTCCGTTTTCCAACACTCTTAAAAGTCGTACTTGCGTTGGTAATGGAAGTTCTCCAACTTCATCAAGAAAGATAGTCCCGCCATCGGCTACTTCAAAATATCCACTTCTAGTTGTAGTCGCTCCCGTAAATGCACCTTTTTCGTGACCAAAAAGTTCACTGTCTATGGTGCCTTCAGGGATTGCGCCACAGTTTACTGCAATATATTTTCCGTGCTTTCTGTGAGAAAGTGAATGTATAATTTTTGGGATACTTTCTTTTCCAACCCCACTTTCACCAGTAACCAACACCGAAATATCTGTTGGAGCTACTTGAATGGCTTTTTCAACAGCCCTGTTTAGTTTAGGGTCGTTGCCTATTATTCCGAATCGTTGTTTTGTTGCTTGTATACTGCTTTCCATATTAATTTTATGTCATTCAACTTTGCCTGTTATGAGGCCTTATAGCCTCAAAATATTCCTTAGCAGTATTCTATTTTATATTTAATTATACTCGTAAGTTTATTCTTCACTAAGAAAACTGCTCTTTTTAACTACGGCGCTTATTAGATATGCTATGAAAAAAGTCTTCAGAAAAATTTTCTGCTATCGTCATTATGTAACTTGTTAGCATCAATACTAAGACTTAAATCTATATCTTTATTCAGCTCTTTAGACTGTGATTTATTGTTATTAGATTTTGCTAACAATAATAAAATTACAGTAAAATGAACTAAAATACGTTTTTTGATTTATTAGCTCTAAGCAAGTCCTATAGCTTCGCCAATAAGTGTTGCAGTAGTACAATCGGTTACTTTAACCTTTACAAAGTCTCCAGGTTTATAATTTTCCTTAGGGAAAACTGCAACATTATTATGTTCAGTTCTTCCGCTCCATTCATCTACATTTTTTTTCGATTCTTTTTCAATTAAAACTGTTACCGTTTTACCTAAAAAGGATTCTGTGCGAAAAGCGCTATGTTTTTGTTGGAGATTTACTACTTCTGTCAATCTTCTACTCTTTATTTCTTCAGGAACGTCATCTTCCAATTTACGAGCTGCTAATGTTCCAGGTCTTTCTGAATATTTATACATATAACCAAAGCCGTACTTAACGTATTCCATTAAGCTTAAAGTATCTTGATAATCTTCTTCAGTTTCAGTTGGAAACCCAATAATCATATCCTGAGAAATGATACAATCTGGAATAATTTCCCAGATTTTGTCAATTAGTTTCATGTACTCTTCACGAGTGTGTTGACGATTCATTTCTTTTAGAATTCTCGTGCTTCCACTTTGTACTGGAAGGTGAATATGGTTACAGATATTATTGTGTTTTGCTACAACGTGTAGTACATCTTCACCCATATCCTGCGGATTACTTGTTGAGAAACGAATTCTCATTTTAGGTTGCGCAGTAGCAACTAAATCTAATAGTTGAGCAAAATCTGTAGCAGTGGCTTTTTGCATCTCTGATGCATTTTTGAAGTCTTTCTTCAGACCGCCACCATACCATAAATAACTATCTACGTTTTGACCTAGAAGGGTTATTTCTTTATATCCCTTTTCGGCTAGATCATTAATTTCATTTAGAATACTGTGAGGATCACGACTGCGTTCACGTCCGCGTGTAAATGGCACTACACAAAAAGTACACATATTATCGCAACCACGAGTAATACTTACAAATGCGGTAATTCCATTTCCTCCTAAACGTACAGGGGAGATATCGCCATAGGTTTCTTCTTTTGAAAGAATAACGTTTACAGCTTCTCGTCCTTCTTCTACTTCTTGTAAAAGGTTTGGAATGTCTTTGTATGCATCTGGACCAACAACAAGATCAACAATTTTTTCTTCTTCAAGAAGTTTTTCCTTCAAACGCTCGGCCATACAACCTAGCACACCAACTTTCATTTTCGGATTACTACTGCGTTTTACTGCATTGTATTTTTCTAATCGCTTACGGATAGTTTGCTCTGCTTTGTCGCGAATTGAACAGGTGTTTACTAAGACCAAATCTGCTTCTTCCATCAAATTTGTTGTGTTGTACCCCTGATCAGCAAGAATAGATGCTACAATTTCACTATCGCTAAAATTCATAGCGCAGCCGTAACTTTCTAAATATAATTTTTTAGAATTCTCCTTTTTTGCTTCTAAAATTAAGGTGTTCCCTTGTGCTTTTTCGTCTATTGTCTTTTCCATAAAAAATCAAACTTCAATACAAAACAGTCCGTAATGTATTTACTGCAAAGATACAATTAAATGCTTGCGGTGACAAAGTGGCAGATTGCTTTTTATATAATTTTATTTGAGATTTAAAAGAAGGAATAAATATATAGGTATAGTTATGAAGTTTTCGTTTGTTAGTGCTTGTTGGCTGAATTTATTGTTGTAATTTTCTTTCATAAACCACTGTTGATAATTATGTGTTTTTAGCTGAAATAATGTGGATTGTATTCAATTATTACAAGCAAAATCTTTCGTATTAAAAAAATCATATACTTTTGCAGTCTTAAATAAAATAGGATATGGCAAAGAATTTAGTGATCGTTGAGTCCCCTGCAAAAGCAAAAACCATCGAAAAATTTCTTGGGAAAGATTTCAAAGTGTCCTCGAGTTTTGGGCACATTGCAGACCTTCCTTCTAAGGAATTAGGAGTAGATGTGGAAGGGGATTTCACACCTAAATATATAGTAAGTAGCGATAAGAAAAAGTTGGTGGCGGAGTTGAAAGCACTTTCTAAAAAAGCTGAAATGGTTTGGCTAGCAAGTGATGAGGATCGTGAAGGAGAAGCAATTGCTTGGCATTTGGCTGAGGAGTTGAATCTAGATAAAGACAAGACTAAGCGTATTGTTTTTCATGAAATTACAAAATCAGCAATTTTAAATGCAATAGAAAACCCACGCCAAATTAATTACGATTTGGTAAACGCTCAACAAGCGCGACGCGTTTTAGATCGCTTGGTGGGGTATGAGCTTTCGCCAGTGCTTTGGAAAAAAGTGAAAGGTGGACTTTCTGCAGGTCGTGTGCAATCGGTTGCAGTGCGTTTGATTGTTGAGCGTGAGCGTGAGATTGAATCATTTAATCCTGTAGGATCGTATAGAATTGATGCTGAATTTACCACATTAGATGGTAGTAAGTTTAAAGCAAAACTTCCAAAAAACTTCGAAACTGAAGCTGAAGCTCGTGAATTTCTTAGAAAGAATTTAGGAGCTAGTTATAAAATTTCAGATTTAACTAAAAAGCCTGCAAGCAAATCGCCTGCAGCGCCTTTTACTACTTCAACATTACAGCAGGAGGCAGCGCGAAAATTGTATTTTTCAGTTGGAAAAACAATGACAATCGCTCAACGTCTTTACGAAGCCGGACTTATAACCTATATGCGTACCGATAGTGTTAACCTTTCTAATGACGCTAAAAACGCAGCTCAAAAAGAAATTATTAAATCCTACGGGAAAGAGTATAGTAAGCCTCGTGATTATAAAGGGAAAAGCAAAGGAGCTCAGGAAGCTCACGAAGCTATTCGCCCTACCGATATGAGTCAGCATACTATTACTGGCGACCACGATCAAGCACGTTTATACGATTTGATTTGGAAAAGGACTTTAGCTTCACAAATGAGCAATGCGCAATTAGAGCGAACCAATGTTAAGATTGATGTGCTTTCCAAAGAAAAAGTATCAGAGAATTTTACTGCAAATGGTGAAATGATAAAGTTTGACGGTTTCCTAAAAGTTTATTTGGAAGGAACCGACTTTGAAGAAGAAGAGCAAGATGGTATGTTGCCTAATATGAAAGAAGGCGATTCGCTTGAAAATAATTACATAACAGCAACAGAGCGATTTACTCGTGCTCCATATCGTTTTACAGAAGCTTCCTTAGTTAAGCAATTAGAAGAGCTTGGTATTGGTAGACCTTCTACCTATGCGCCAACTATTTCAACTATTATTAGTAGAAACTATGTTGAAAAAGGTACTGTAGAAGGGGTAGAACGTAAATACCTTCAGCTTACTCTTGAAAAAGAAAATATTAAAGATAAAACCTTAACTGAAACAGTAGGTTCAGATAAAGGCAAGCTTGTTCCAACTGATATTGGAATGATAGTAAATGACTTTTTGGTTGAGCATTTTGAAAATATCTTAGACTATAACTTTACTGCTAAAGTAGAGCAAGACTTTGATGACATTGCCGAAGGAAAAGAGGAGTGGACGAAAATGATGAAGGAATTCTATGAAAAGTTTCATCCACGCGTAGAAGATGTTGAGAAAAATGCCGATCGTGAAAGTGGAGAGCGTATTTTAGGGGAGGATCCAGAAAGCGGACGTACTGTATTGGTTCGTTTGGGTAAATATGGTCCGATGGCTCAAATTGGTGCTCCTGATGATGAAGATAAAAAATTTGCAAGTTTACGTCCAGACCAACAATTGCATTTGGTTACCTTTGAAGAGGTGATGGATCTTTTTAAACTTCCAAAAACCTTGGGTGTTTACGATAATGAGGAAGTTGAGGTTAACAATGGTCGTTTTGGTCCTTATGTTCGCTTTGGTAAAACGTTTATATCTCTGCCAAAAGGAATAGATCCATTAGATGTTGATATGGCTTTTGCAAAAGAGCTTATTGAAGAGAAGAAAAAAGCAGACGCTCCAATTTATACTTATGAAGACTTACCTGTTCAAAAAGGTGTAGGTCGTTTTGGTCCATATATCAAATGGAACGGGATGTTTATCAATGTGAATAAGAAGTATGATTTTGATAATCTTACTAATGAAGATATCGTTCAGTTAATTGAAGATAAAAAGCAAAAGGAGATTGATAAGCTAATTAACGAGTGGCCAGAAGAGAAAATTAGAATCGAGAAAGCTCGTTGGGGTCGTTTTAATGTTATTAAAGGAAAAGTAAAGGTGGAATTGCCAAAAGGGACTGAAGCCGATAAAATAACGTTAGAAGAAGCTCAGGAAATGCTAGCTAAAAAAGCTCCTAAAAAGAAGGCAGCTGCCAAGAAAAAGACTACAACTAAGAAAAAAGCTTCAGCCAAGAAAAAATAATGATTGAATTTTTAACCCCTGTTTCTAAGAAGGTTTTGGCGGACAGAGAATTACTGCCGCTAGGAACGTTAGGGAAGCAAATAGAAGTACATGCCGAAGTTGGCGATTTACCTGATTTAAAAAACGTTACGTTTGCGATTTTTGGTGTTAAAGAAAATCGTGCGGATGTTAATTACATTGGCGAAGAACTGTGTTTTGATGACTATCGAAAAGCGTTTTATTCGTTGTATCCAGGAAATTGGAAGCACAGAATAATTGATCTTGGAGATATTGAAAAAGGAAATTCTGTTGAAGATTCAAGATTTGCCGTTAAGGAGGTTGTTACTGCACTTTTGTTAAAAAAGATAGTTCCACTAATTTTGGGTGGAAGTCAAGATATGGCTTATGCGCAATATCGCGCGTATGATAATCTTGGGGCTATGGTGAATGTTGTTAATATAGACAATCGTTTTGACCTTGGAAATGCCGATCTTCCAATATCAAATAAATCATACGTTGGGAAAATGGTGGTGGATAAGCCTTATAACCTATTTAATTATAGTGTATTAGGATATCAATCATTTTTTAACGCTCCGCAGGAGATAGCTTTAATGGATAAGTTGTATTTTGACGCTTATAGATTGGGCGAGGTTTGTGCAGATACAACTGTGATTGAGCCAATATTAAGAGATGCAGATATGGTGGCTTTGGATGTAACTGCAATAAAAAACTCAGAATTAAGTTATAAAACTAATGAGAGTCCTAACGGATTTGATGGTCGAGAGATTTGTACGATAGCTCGTTATGCAGGAATTAGTAATAAAGTTAAATCATTTGGAGTTTACGAGTTAAGTAATGCTGTTTATGGAAAAAGTAGCGCAATGCTTATAGCGCAAGTATTGTGGTATTTTGTTGAAGGTTATAACTTCAGAATTGCAGATGATGACTTCGATAATGAGAGACTTTACACTTCGTATAAAGTGCCTATTGACGATGAAATATTGGAGTTTAAAAAGAGTAATAAAACAGAAAGATGGTGGATTGTTTTACCATTTATTTCAAATGTTAATAATAAATTAAAAAGCCAAACGTTATTACCTTGCACTTACAGCGATTATTTGAGTGCCTGTAACCAGGAGATTCCGGAAAGGTGGTTGAAAGCCCGCCATAAAAATGAAGTATAATTAATCAACACATTATAGATTATAGAGGGTTTTGTAAAAAAAAATTGTTTATTAAAAATTTTATAAATAGGTTTACGCCCTTTAAAATTGAAATTTAACCAAAATACCTATGAAGAAATTTATTGCATTAACTGCGATCGTTGCCTTTTTATTCAGTTGTAACTCCGGAGATAGAGGAGAATTGGTTGGGGTAAAAGGTAAAAAATGGTATCCACTAAAACCTTACGGTATGACACTTGTTCCAGGTGGGTCTTTCATCATGGGAAAAAGTGATGATGATTTTGTTGCCGTTAATGATGCACCGCCGAAAACCGTGACTGTTCGTTCTTTTTATATGGATGAAACTGAAATTACTAATTCAGAGTACAGACAATTTGTAAACTGGGTACGTGATTCTACGGTTCGTCTTCGTTTAGCTATTATGGCAGATGAAATGGGGGCAACTCCAGGAGATGGTGGTATTGGAGAATTTGCATTTTTAGATCAAGAAAATGAAGAAATGACTCCGTATGACCAGTATATGTACGATAACTACTTTGGGATGGGAGAGGATTTCTATGCAGGTAGAAAAATCAACAATAAAGTAGATCTTATTTGGGATACTGCTAAATATCCAGATGAATTTTATAGTGAAGTAATGGATACTATGTATATCCCTACAGAAGAAGCTTACAACGGTCAACGTACTATAGATGTAAGTAAGCTTAATTTCCAATATACATATATGGACATTGAAGCAGCTGCTAGAGATAGAAGTAAGAGAAGAAAGGATTTTATAATAAAAGAAGAATTAAATATCTATCCTGATACAACTGTTTGGATTCGTGACTTTAACTATTCTTACAATGAACCAATGCACAACGATTACTTCTGGCACGAAGCTTATGGAAACTATCCTGTAGTTGGTGTAAACTGGAAGCAAGCAAAAGCTTTCTGTGCTTGGAGAACTTTGTATAAAAATGCATATCAAAAATCTAAAAAGAAAAACCACGTAAATTCATTCCGTCTTCCTGGTGAAGCTGAATGGGAATATGCGGCTAGAGGAGGTCTAGAATCAGCTACATACCCTTGGGGAGGACCTTATACTAAAAATGATAGAGGTTGTTTTATGGCTAACTTTAAGCCTTTACGAGGTGATTACGCTGCAGACCAAGCACTTTATACTGTAGAAGCAGATGCTTACGAAGCAAATGACTTCAACCTTTATAATATGGCTGGAAACGTTGCGGAGTGGGTAGCTTCTTCTTACGACCCTTCTTCTTATGACTTTAGCTCTACAATGAACCCTAATGTAAACGACCCAAAAAACATGCGTAAAGTTGTTCGTGGTGGTTCTTGGAAGGATGTAGCATACTTCCTACAAGTGAGTACTAGAGATTACGAATATGCAGATTCTGCACGTAGTTATATTGGATTCAGAACTGTACAGGATTATATGGGTACAGACGTAGTATTAAATCAAAATTTTGGCGACGCTCGCTAATTAAACATAACAACTAACACAATTATTAACAAAAACTCTCAACTAAATCTTAAGTATTATGGCAAAATCAAAATCATCCAAAAAACTATTTAACATGGCCTACGGGCTTGGTGCATCAGTTGTAATTATAGGTGCGCTTTTCAAAATTACCCACTTTGAAATTGCTGGTATTGGAGGTAACTTATTATTAACTATTGGTTTGGTTACTGAGGCAATTATTTTTGCTATATCTGCTTTTGAACCAGTTGATGATGAATTAGATTGGTCTTTAGTATATCCTGAATTAGCAGGTGGTGCCGCTGGAACATCAAGTAGAAGAGCTATTAGCGAACAACCAGAAGAAACTCAAGGAATGTTATCTAAGAAATTAGATGATATGCTAAAAGAAGCAAAAATCGATTCAGAATTAATGAGTAGTTTATCTTCTAGCATCCGTTCTTTCGAAGGTGCCGCTAAAGGTATCGCTCCAACTGCTGAAGCAATGAGCTCTACTAGAAAATATAGTGAAGAAATGGCACTTGCTGCTGCTCAAATGGATTCATTAAATAGTCTTTATAAAGTACAGATAGAATCAACAAGCCGTCAAACAGACGCGAATAAAGCAATTGCTGAAAATGCTGAACAGCTAAAACAGCAAATGCAGAATCTAGCAACTAACCTATCATCTCTAAACGGTGTTTACGGAGGTATGCTTTCTGCTATGTCAACAAAAAACTAATAGGTTTTCACCTTAATTATTAATCTTTAAATAGAATAAAAATGGCAGGAGGAAAACTATCCCCAAGGCAACGAATGATTAACATGATGTATTTGATATTCATCGCGATGATGGCGTTGAACATGTCAAAAGAAGTGCTTTCGGCTTTTGGATTATTAAATGAACGTTTAACAGAGTCTAATACTGCAGCAGAAGCACGTAACAATGCTTTTATGGAGAGCTTAGCATCAAAAGCTGTTGATCAACCAGAACAATATGGTGAAGTAAAGGCAAAAGCTGAACAAATTAGTCAAATATCTGATGAGTTTGATTCATACTTAGAAGGTCTTAAAAGTGAAATGATGAGCACTATTAAACCTGAAGATGCTGAAAGCTATGAAATGCAAGACAGATCAGACTTTTTAGATCAAAAACTTTTTAACGGCGACAAGTATACAGCAGCTGGACAAGAGTTTTTAGATCAAATAAATAACTATAAGAATAGTATTCTTTCGGTTATTGGAGAAAACAAAAGATATGCTAGTATAGCAGCTGATGTTTCTAAAAAATTTGCAACTGATCCTGTAAAACGTGGCGACGGAGTTACATTACCATGGTTAAACTACCACTTTGAAGGTTTCCCTATGGTAGCTTCTAGAACTAAGTTAACTCAGATGCAGAGTGATATCAAAACTACTGAGAACGAGATTTTATCAAATATGTTAGCAGGACAACAAGCTGCAGCATTGTCTTTTTCTCAATACAACACACTGTTAGAAACTAGTAAAACTGCATATTATGCAGGTGAGAAGTTTGATGGAGGTATTGTATTAGGTCGTAAAGATCCAAATACTAAGCCTAACGAAGTTAAACTTACATTAGATGGTAAGCCATTAAGTGCAGATCAATACTCTATCCAAAATGGTAAAGTAATGCTTAATATTACTGCAGGTTCTCCAGGTGACCATAAAATAGAAGGAGATTTAATCTTCAAAGAAGACGGTAAAGAAACTAAGGTTCCTGTTAACTTAGGATTCTCAACAATTTCAAAACCTAATTCTGCTGTAATTGCTGCTGATAAAATGAATGTGGTGTATCGTGGTGTAGACAACCCAATGACGGTTTCTATTCCTGGTATTCCAGATAATAAAGTTAATGCTTCTGCTCCAGGTCTATCTAAAGTTTCAGGTAGTAAATACGTTATGCGTCCAGGATCTGGAAGAACAGTAACAATTACTGCTAGTGGTACTTTACCTGATGGAACAGGTGTTAAAACGCCTGCTGAGTTTAGAATTAAAGATATTCCTGCGCCAGTTGGAGCTATTAGAGGTGAAACTGGGTTAGTGAGAATGCAACGTCAAGGATTAGAGATTTCATCTGTATCTGCAGTATTAGAAGACTTTGATTTTGACATTAATCTAAGTGTTTCAGGCTTTAGTTTAAAAGTACCAGGTCAACCAACTGTACGTGTAAATGGAACTAAGTTGAATGGTGCTGCTGTAAGTGCAATTAGAAAAGCTGGAAGAGGTGAAACTGTTCAGATTTTCGATATTAATGCAAAAGTTTCTGGAAGTGGTGTAATGCTTAAGAAAACCGCTCCAGTAATTATCGAATTGACAAATTAAAAATTAAATATAAGTTTTATGACTTTGAGAAATGTTGTTTTATGTGTTTTAGGTCTTGGAATGGCAGCTAGTGCTCACGCACAGTTGAATATTCTAAACGCCAAAACTCCAGAGGAAATAGGCCTAAAGACCGAAGCCCAAATCGCTTACGATAATGATGGTCCGTTGCCTTATGGCTATACAGATAGTCGCGATGTACTGTGGGCTAAAACTACTTGGGAGATTATTGATCTTAACGAGAGAGTAAACTTCCCATTGTACTATCCTATAGATACAAACAACATTGGATCAGACAGACGTTCTCTTTACGATGTTTTAGTAAAAAACATTAAAAACGGTAAAATTGATGCTGTATATGCAGATTCATATTTTACTGAAAAACGAACGTTAGACGATTTAGAAACTTCTTTAGTTTACAGTGATACTACCGATTTAGGTATTGAGCAATACAATGCTGAAGGGGTAGTAGATCCACAGTACGTGCGTCGTTTTAACTTAGATGCAGGAGATATAGAAGAGTGGCGAATTAGAGGTTACTGGTATGTTGATAAACGTCAAGGTGAACTTAAATACCGTTTGTTAGGACTTTGTCCTGTAGCAAATGAGGCGCGCTCTAAAGCATTTCCAGACGATGGTCTAGATTCAAAAGTTGAACTGTTTTGGGTATGGTTCCCAGGTGCTCGTGAAGTACTTCACAATGCTAGAACTTTTAATAGAAGTAATACCTCTCAACCTATAACTTTTGATCATCTGTTAAACTCTAGACGCTTTAGTGCTGTAATCTATAGAGAAGATAATATTCAAGGTGATAGAGATGTTAAAGATTATATTAACGATAATGCACTTATGCAGTTAATGGAATCTGATAGAATTAAAGAACAAATTCGAAATATTGAATTAGATATGTGGAATTATTAATTCTATAATTATCAAGTCTTAATAAAACCCTTCATTTTCCAATATGGAATTTGAAGGGTTTATTATTTAATAGGTATTCAAGATTTTAAATAAATCCGCAAAAGGTAATGGTTGAAAAAGATTATATAGTAGTAGGGTTAGGAATTGCAGGAATTTGTATTTCTGAACAACTTATTCGACACGGCAAGAGCTTTATGCTTATAGATAGCGGCGTAGAGGGCTCTACGGCAAAATCTGGAGGTGTTTTTAATCCAACTGTATTAAAACGCTTTACAGCTACTTGGAACGTCTCTAAATTTCATCCATATGCTTTTAATTTTTACAAATCGCTTTCTAAGAAAATACAAACTGATTTCTTTGAAGAAAAATCTATTAAACGTATTTTTAAAAGTATTGAAGAACAAAATAATTGGACTGTAGCAAGTGATAAAAAAGAATTGGATGGATTCCTATCTTCTACTTTTATTAAAAATAATAATCCAGCTATAGAAGCTCCTTTGGGATTTGGAGAAGTATTAGGAACCGCTCAAATTCATACGGGAAGTTTGCTTTCTGGATATCGTGAATATTTAAAAAGCAAACAAAAATTAATCACAGAAAATTTTGAATACGAACAACTTCATCAAAAAGATAATTGCGTTGTTTATAAAAACATCTTAGCCCAAAAAATCATCTTTGCAGAAGGCTCAAAAGTAGTCGAGAACCCCTTTTTTCTAAAGAAATCATTAATAGGGAATAAGGGAGAGTTTATTGTTATTAAAGCTGCAGATTTAAAAGTTAAATCTCTTTTGAAAGGACCTATCTATGTAATTCCTATGGGTGATGATAAATATAAAGTTGGTTCAACCTATGGACGTGATGATTATAGTTTAAATCCAACCGAAGAAGCTAAGGATGAAATACTATCAAAACTAAAATCGTTTATTAATTGCTCCTTTGAAGTGATAAGTCAAGAAGCTGGCGTTAGGCCAACTACAAAAGATCATAGACCGCTACTTGGAAGTTTAGAAGAAAATCCAAACCTAGTATTTTTTAATGGGCTTGGTTCGAGAGGGTTTTTAATGGCTCCATTACTTTCAGAAACATTATATAAACATTTAGAAGAAGGGGAGCCCTTAACTAAGGAAATTTATATTGGACGGGCTAAAAATTGGAAGGTATAACTATTCATTTACACCTTTTTTTTGGGCAGCGTATTTATCGTAATCCACGAAGAGGTTAATCCAAATGTTTCTAGACACTCTTACTATAACTGGGAATAAAACAGCTAAGCTTATAATGATAGATAAAAAGGCATAATTTCTATCTAGTCCCATAAAAAAATATGCTATAATAAATGTAGCTACTGCAATTGCAACCCCAACAGCATAACTTACATACATTGCTCCAAAAAAGAAAGATGGTTCTATTTTAAACTTCTTACCACAATGGCTACAGTGCTCGTGCATTTTCATAATCTTCATAACCTTGTAGGGATTGTTTTCAATATACATATCACCTTTATGACAAACAGGACATGTGCTTGTGAAAATACTGTAAAGCTTAGAACCTTTTAAGAATTGCATGAGTGTTTTTTTAGAACCGCAAATTTAAGCATCTTTGCAACAATTACCAGTGGTATTTTACAATCCTGATATCTTAATTCACTTTTGACATAATGATCAACATTCATAATCTTTCTGTTTCCTTTCAAGGAGACTATTTGTTCGAAAAAATAACCTTTCAATTAAAACCTGGCGATCGAGTTGGTTTAGTTGGGAAGAACGGTGCAGGAAAATCTACACTACTAAAGATTATCGCAGGTGAACAAGAATATGATACAGGCCAGATTGCAACTGACAAAGAAGTCTCGATAGGCTTTTTAAAGCAAGATATCGACTTTGAGAAAGGTCGTACAGTTCTTGAAGAATCATATGAAGCTTTTACTGAAATTAAAAAGTTAGAAAAGCGATTAGAACAAATTAACACCCAATTAGCTGAACGCACAGACTACGAGAGTGATGGCTATCACCAGTTAATGGTAGATTTGAATGATATTCAGCATCAATATGAAATACATGGTGGGTACAATTATCAAGGTGAAACAGAACGTATTTTACAAGGTTTAGGTTTCCAACGTGAAGATTTTGGGAAGCTAACAGAAACCTTCTCTGGTGGATGGAGAATGCGTATTGAATTAGCAAAACTACTACTACAAAATAACGATATACTGCTGTTAGATGAGCCTACGAACCACCTAGATATTGAATCTATTTTATGGTTAGAAGATTTTTTAAAGGGCTATACTGGGGCGGTAGTGATTGTATCGCACGATAAAATGTTTTTGGATAATGTTACAAATCGTACCATAGAAATTTCACTTGGAAAGATTTACGATTTTAACAAGCCGTACACTCAGTATTTAGTTCTTCGCAATGAATTACGAGAGCAACAATTAGCTTCTCAGAAAAATCAGCAAAAGCAAATTGAGCAAACAGAAAAACTAATTGATAAGTTTAGAGCTAAAGCTAGTAAAGCTACAATGGCGCAATCGCTTATTAAAAAGTTAGACAAAATAGACCGCATAGAAGTAGATGAAGATGATAATAGTGTAATGACATTACATTTCCCAATATCGGTTACCCCGGGGAAAGTAGTAATAGAAGCGGAGGGAATTACAAAAAACTATGGAGAGAAGAAGGTTCTCAACGATATTGATTTATTAGTAGAAAGAGACAGCAAAATAGCTTTTGTAGGTCAAAACGGTCAAGGGAAATCTACTCTTGCAAAAATTATTGTAGGAGAAATCGAATACGGTGGAAAACTTAATTTAGGTCATAATGTACAGATAGGATATTTCGCTCAAAATCAAGCTGATTATTTGGATGGCACCAAAACTGTACTAGATACAATGATTGATGCTGCAAACGAGAAAAACCGAAGTAAAGTTCGAGATATTTTGGGCTCTTTCCTTTTTAGAGGAGACGAAGTAGAAAAGTATGTGCGTGTATTAAGTGGAGGAGAGCGAAACCGCTTAGCCCTTGCCAAATTAATGCTACAGCCTTTTAATGTCTTGGTAATGGATGAGCCTACAAACCACCTTGATATTAAATCTAAAAACGTTTTAAAGGACGCTTTAAAGAACTTTGAAGGGACTTTAATTTTAGTTTCTCACGATCGTGACTTTTTACAAGGTCTAACCAATAAGGTTTACGAATTTAAAGATCAACACATCAAAGAATACCTAGGCGATATTGATTTTTTCTTAGAACAAAGAAACCTCGAAAACCTACGTGAAGCCGAAAAGAAAACGGTCGTTACAGAAGTTAAAGAGAAACGAACTGCAGGTGAGGAATACGAAATTCAAAAGAAATTAAAATCTGCAAAAAACAAATTAAGTAATGTTGAATCTAAAATAACTTCCTTAGAAAAAGAAATTGCAGCTATAGATACCGAATTACTTATAAATTACGAAGAAACTATTGCTAAGCCTCACTTTTTCGACAAGTATCAAGAGAAGAAAAAGTTGCTTAAAAAATTGATGGAAGAGTGGGAAGTGCTTCAAGAAACCGTAGAATCCCTATCGTAAAAATCGCATAACTCATAAGTTCTTTGGATTAATTGTTTTAACTTGTTGTTTGTTAGCGAGTTATTTATTAGTCACGAGCTTATGGAAAATGAGAAAACATTCAAATTATGCCTCACAATGGCGGGTGCTGTATCGGCCGGGGCATATACTGCTGGTGTAATAGATTATTTATTAGAAACACTTGAGCTTTGGGAAAAAGCGAAAGTTATAAATAGAAGTCGTGGTATTAATCACCCGGATTACGACCATTCTATACCCATGCATCAAGTTGAAATTGATGTAATGAGCGGTTCTTCAGCGGGTGGTATATCTGGTTCGCTCACGTTACTTGCTTTAGCCGATAAAAACTACAAAAGCATAAATAAAGATAACCCAAATGGTATAGATAACATCTTTTATAGAAGTTGGGTAGAAATGGCGGATACTAAAGAAAGTAGCACTATAGACAAACTTCTAGGTGATAATGACTTAAAAGAATTTGGAGAAGTTCGTTCGTTATTAAATACTAAAGCTATAGATGATATTGCCGATGAAGCTATAAGAATACGAGAACAGCGAGAAATTCCTAAATACGCTTCCGATAGTTTAGATGTTATCTTAACGACAACCAATTTACGCGGAATAAATTTTTTGGTGAATTTTGACGGAAGTAGAGACTCTTCAAAGGGAACGGTTATTACAAATCACGGTGGATTTTTTAGGTATAAACTGAAAAATGATAAATACAAATCGGGCATTCCTGAAAATGAAGATGAGTTGTATTATGTGCTTGATATTTCAAAGAAAAAACATCTTCAATATTTAAAAGAGGCAACGCTAAGTACTGCAGCATTCCCGATTGGTTTACGGTCTAGAGAGGTGGCTATATCGTCAGAATACATTAAACGATATCCTAGATATTTATTCAATCAGTCGAAAGGGATAGAGCCCTTGTTACCAGAAGGAGATATCTACACTTTTAATTCTGTTGATGGTGGAGTTATAAATAACGAACCATACGGGATCGCCTTGAAAGTACTTAAAGAAAAGAATCCTAAAAGTATTGAAGCTTGCAGATATGGGGTAATTATGATAGACCCATTCCCCAATAAGGATAAAGACGTTTCCAAAAGTGGGAAAAGTATTTCGAGTATTGCAAAAGGTCTTCTAAGGTCACTTCGAAATCAGGTGATGTTTAATCAAGAAGGAATTTTAGATGCTTTAGATTTAAGCGACCGAACAAAGTTTTTAATAGAACCTGTAAGAAAGATTAAGAAAAATGGAGAATGGGTTAGAAGTAAAAATGATTTAGCCTCTGCACCTATAGGTGGTTTTGCAGGGTTTTTAAGTCGTGATTTTCGGGCGCATGACTTCCAACTAGGTAGAAAAAATTGTCAAGCATTTTTAAGGTATTATTTTGCAATCCCTTCCGAAGAAATCGAAACACGCTTAAGCATTAAGCCCAATGCAGAAATTAAAGAGAGGTTTGAGTTTTCAGTACCTCCTATGGATGTAAATGGTGATAAGCTATTTCCAATAATTCCAGATATGCGAGTGCTTAGAAATTTTAATAATAAATTTGATACCGAAACCTACGGTGAAGATGCAGATATTCAAGATTTACCCTTCCCAAAAATGTCATTTTCAGAATTTGAAAATCGTTATAAGTCGAAGATTAAAAAGAGGATAGGCTTAATTGTAAAATATCTACTTAAAAATAGGTTCCTTTCGTTTTTAGCAAACTTTTTCTACGCAAAAAATGCGGGTTATAAATTTGTAAAAGAAACGATAGAGAAGGAGTTAGCAGAAAATGATCTTTTAAAATAACAAGTGATATATAATCCTAAAAATCCCCAATTATGTACGAACATTTTTTTCAATGCCCACATTGCTGGGAAAGCATTTCGATGTTGCTGGATACTTCCGTGAGGCATCAAAAATATATAGAAGATTGTGAAATTTGCTGCAATCCCTTAGAATTGGAAGTTAGTTTTGAAGATGGAGCGTTAATTGAGTTTACCGCTGTAAGAATATCTCAATAAACTTGAAGCTATTTCTTGCCACTCCCTGTCATTGCTTTTGCTAGAGCATTCTTTAAACTAATCCATAAAAAATTAAAAATGGATTTTGTTTTATCTCGAGTTGCTTCTGCAACCCCTTCACGGTAATTGTCATTGGTTTTATTACTGTTGGTAGAAACAAAAATATTTGCAACAGCCGATAGAAATTTGTTTTTTGTGCTGCCATCTTTTTTAAGCACTGTAACAGAAAAATTTGAATAATTAATTTTTAAATCGGTTGTTGAAGTTTCACTATTCCCATCAATAGTAAAATAAGTTTTATGGGTCTGACCTTTCAAACGCACATTTAAATTAGGTTCGGTAAAGCTGTTCATCCTATCGGCCACTAATGACCCTACTTGTGCTTTAAATAAAAATCTATCTTCTAGATTCTGAACATCGAAACTCCATTCTGCTGTAAAAGGGGTGTTGTCCATAAAATCTGCAGAAATGTTTAAATTAGTTTTTACCGGACTCTTGTATGTATTACCAACATTTGAAATTGCTGCATTTAAGTTTTTGAAGTTGATAGAACCTCCCATGTTTTTAGTATGCTGCCTTTCTTCGTATTTAATATTTGCATTTTTGATGTTAACCGAATCCACAGTTAGCTCAAAAGGTAATTCGCGAAGCATCTTACTATAGAGCGGCTTAACCTTAAAATCGTCTGCAACCAATTTGTCTCTAAAAACTTCTAAAATAGGGGCGTCGAGTGTGATAAGCTTACTTTTAGCAAAAAAGTCATTGTTGTTAAACCCAAAATCAAAATTGTCAATTGATAATGATTTTAATGATAGGTCAAAATGATCACGTTCTTTATGAATTATTCTTGAGAGTTCTCTTTTAGAATATTTTGTTTTAAGCTTAATATTATTAAAAGTTGCCTTCCAATTTTTAACTAAAAAATTTTCTACTGTTAAGTTTTCGTAAGGACTAACTTTTACAAATGCTGTGTCGCTTTTTGCTTCTAAGCTTTTGTAATCAAGCGGTATTTTACGAGTTACTGTTTTATTGTCTATCCGTATTCCGTTAACTTTTACACTTAAACCATTTGTGTAAACTTTTGTAGAATCCTTTCCATCTTCAAAAATTACAAATTTGGTGTTGTTGATTTTAACTTGATCTATAAGTATTGGTTTGTAAATTTTGGCAACGGGTTTTCGCACTGTATCTGTTACAGGTAATTGCCTATCTTGGTAGTAGGCTATAATTGGGTTTTCCAAAGAAATGGACTCAACGTGAATTTCATCATTAAATAAATAATCCCAGTAGCTTATGTCAGAAATTTTGAGCTTTTCAACATTTATAAAAGTGTGTTGTACACTGTCTTTTTTATTGTTGATTATAAGTGACGCGTTGGTTATAGAGAGAGAACCGCTAATAGTTTCAACCGTAATACTTTCATAAGCCCTAATCATATTTTCTGGTAATCGCTCTTCAATAAAATTTTGAAGTTTATTTTTCAGAAAGTGATTTACATAAATATTTGATGCTATTACTATAGCGCCAAATGTAAGAATGACGTATATTGTGTATTTTAAGGTCTTATTCATTTCTCTAAAGATAAGGAAAGTACCAAATTCTTTAAGAATATTTGTAAAAGATATTTCGGTTATATAAATTTAGTTTATGATAAATGTTATCCTCGTAGACGATGAACCACATGCAAATTCATTGCTTAAAGTATTGATTGAGAAACAATTTTCTAATGTCATTACAGTAGTAGGCACAGCGCAATCTATAAAAGAAGCATGTAGTTTAATTGTTAATAACTCAATAGATCTCGTTTTTTTAGACATTCATATGCCTGAAGAAAATGGGTTTGCCTTATTTAATTATTTCTCCAACCCCACATTCGATGTTATTTTTACAACAGCCTATGATAGGTATGCAATACAAGCTTTTAAATATAGTGCATTCGATTATATTTTAAAACCTATAGACGAGTCGGTATTATATGAAACCATGCAGAGATACCTTGTTGAGAAATCAAATTCTAATGCACTGAAAGAGCAAATTGCCTTACTTAAAAGTTACGTTGATCAAGCAGAAGAAGGTAAGAAAAGAATATTTTTCAATACTCTTACAGGTTTTGAGTTAACATGTGTGAATGATATTCTCTTTATCAAAGCCGATGGAAATTACAGTGAGGTGCATATTGCGGGAGATAAAAAAATAGTTGTTTCTCAATCGTTAAGGACTGTAGAGAAACGCTTGCCACAATCATTGTTTTTTAGAACTCATAAAAGCTATATAGTAGCTCTTGCAGCAGTTGTAAGCTATGATAAAAAAGAAAAAACCGTAAAACTAACCGATGGAAGCACGCTCGAAGTATCCTATAGGCGTGAAAATGATTTTTTAAATAGAGTTCTTGAAAAAGTATAGCTTATTTATCATTTATTTGATAACGAATTTATTAGTGTGTAATGCGCAAACACCACCGGTTACGCATTTTTCTACAAAAAACTTTTTACCCCATAACACTGTAAGAAGTCTACATCTTTCTAAAAATGGTGTTTTATGGGTTGGTACGGATAATGGTTTAGTAAGAAAACACAATAACAAAGTATCAACCTATTTTGAGGAGGACGGATTACCGCTTAATAACATATGGGCAATAACCGAAGATGCAAATAGAGATATTTGGGTAGGAAGTTATGGGAATGGAATTGCGCATTTCGACGGCTCCAATTTTACAATTATTAACACCGATAAAGGATTAGTTAACAACCATATTACCCACTTAAATGTATTCGGAGACTTTCTATATGTAGGTACAAGTGGTGGGGTTTCCGTAATTAATATTGCTGAAAAATCTGTAGTTGCTTCATTAAACCATGAGGAAAGTTCCTTAATGCGTATTTCGGGATTCTTCGATTTTAATAATAAAGTGTTTACGACTACCTATAATACTGGGATTTATAAAATTTCAAATGAAAGTGATGAGTACTTTCTTGAAAAAATAAGTGATCATAAATTTATTTACGATTCAGAGAGAATTGGTGACTCCTTGTTTGCTAGTAATAAGGGAGCTGTTTCTGTATTTGCTATAACCGATTTGCTGAACGAAAAAGTACCTGTGGCTAAGAAAAGGGAAGGCTTTCCTATAATTTGGGATTATGCTGTTACCAATGATAAAACTGTTTATGGTGCTGCCTGGGGAGTTTTTGAAGAAAACGGAGGATTGCTAAAGTTTTCTGAAGATGGAAATTCTTATGAAGAGGTTCATGGTATAGATAGTAAAAACCTTGTTGTACTTGAGTATAATCCAAATTTAGAGTTATTGTACGCAGGAACTCTAGACAATGGACTGTTTCAGATATCCATAAACCCAATGGTTCAATATTATCCTTCTAGTCATAAAAAAACCATTGCAATAGATCATTTTAATCAAAACAAAATTAGTTTATACGATGATGGTGTAGATATAGCAAACAAATATTACGGTGCTAGCTTTTTTAAACAACAGGAAGTTGCCTTTGTGAAAGCTAATAAAAACAACTTACCTAAACACGAAGATTTTTTTTATGAGTTGAATTATGATACTCCTGAAACTGATATAATTTTTTACACAATTAAAAAATCACAGACTCACGTGTGGATTAACACAAATATTGGGTTGTATAAATTTCGTCCAGATGGTGTTTTTGAATCGTACTTGCCTTTACATACGCTAGAGTTTGATTTTACTTCAGATAACAACTTAATAGAGACTAATCCGTATCGTGGAGTAAGAGTGTATGAAAGTGAATATCCGTTAAGGTATACATATTATGACGAAGAACTTCCTAGTACTCCTACAAATATTGTTGGAACATTTAGAAGAGATTCAACCACTTATTTTCTTTCAGTTTTTAGCGGTCTTTTTTCTTATGATAAAACATTTAAGTCGTTTTTAGATACTGGGATTTGGAAGGAGAAAAAACTAAGACACAATGCTGTTTTTAATGATTATGTAGCTATAGGGAACGAATTTGGAGATGTATTTATAGTAGATTTCAAGAATGGATTTGAAATAATAAAAAAGATTGATAGATCTGATATTAAAGGAAACTCAATTTTGCTATTAGACTCCTTCAAGGATTGGCTAATAATTGTAACAGAGGGAGGAGTTCTTTTTTACAATGATGAAAAGCAAATATTCATTAATGAAGATCAGGGGGTAACAAAGAATATTCATGCTATAAATGTGCATAATGATGTGTTGTATCTTGGTTCTGATGGAGGAGAGTATCAAGTGAATATGAAAAGCCTGGTTAATTCTAAAAACAGGATTAATAATTTATTTGTAGAACAAATTAAGGTTAATGATACTGTTTATGAACATGGGAAAGAGCCTATTATCTTAAATTCAAAACAAAATAAACTTGAAATTAGTATTTCAACCAATTCTCATCCATATCCAAATAAGCTAGAGTTTTATTATAAAATGAAAGATAACTCAGATTGGACAAAATTAGATTTCCCAGAGATTAATTTGAGCTTTCTTGAGCCTGCAGAATATAACGTAAGTGTTCGAGTAAATGATACATATACTGGGCAGTGGTTTGAAAAGTCTGTTTTAGAATTTACAATTAACCCCCCGTTTTATGAACAGTGGTGGTTTAGGTTATTGGTGGCTACTGCAATAGTCTTTGTCACTTCTCTTTATTTTAATCGTAAAAGAAAACAACACCAAATAATAACAGCAAAAGAAATTGCAACTAATAAACGTATTGAAAGGCTAAAAGCTGAAGCCTTATTAGCGCAAATGAACCCGCATTTTATATTCAATGCATTAAACAGTATTCAGCATTTAGTAGTTATAGGTGAAAATGAAAAGGCTTCGAGCTATTTGGTTAAGTTTTCAAAGCTGGTAAGAGCCAATTTAAACAATTCTAGTCGCACGCTTATAAGCTTAAAAGAGGAATTAGACTATCTAAAAACTTATTGTGAGATAGAGAATGAACGTCACGAAAATCGTATTTCTATAAACTTTATAGTAGATCCGAAAATTGATGTTTGTGATACAGAAATTCCAAATTTAATACTGCAACCTTTCTTAGAAAATGCTTTTGTTCACGCATTTCCTAACATTATAAAAAACCCAGCATTATCACTTGTTATTAATCAAATGCAAGACAATAAACTAAAATGTGTAATCACTGATAATGGAATAGGGAGTAAAAAGGTAACTAAGCCTACACAACGTACTTCAAAAGGTATTTCACTTATAAAAGAAAGGTTACACTTTTTAAATTATAATTTAGATTCTGCTCTCAAAATAGAACATACAGAGTTTGGGACAACTGTCACTCTTTTTCTCTGATTCTACGTTTATCCAAATTTTAGATACGTTTATACATTAGGTCGAAATCAATAAAATAATGACTCTATATTTGAACTGTCATTATATAGTTGATAAGATTTTAACTCGTTAATGTTTAGATTTTGGTTTTTTACCATTATTAAGCTACCGATTACACCTGCTGTTGGGGAGCAGTGGGTGTATTGGGACGCTTTTAGCTTCACGATAACCCCTCTCTTTTATTTTTATTCCTGATTTTATTCGTCAGCGCCATTCAAAATCAGCTATTTATTAAGCGGTTATAAAATACTTTAATTTTCTTCGGAATTTTATTTGCAAACTAGTAAAAGGTTTGTATCTTTGCAGTCCAATATTTCAGTCGGCATTATGAACCGAAAGTTAAAAGCTAAAGATGAAATATTGAAAACCCATATCGCGGGATAGAGCAGTAGGTAGCTCGTCGGGCTCATAACCCGAAGGTCACAGGTTCGAGTCCTGTTCCCGCTACTAAGTAAGAAGACTTCACTATAAATGTGAGGTCTTTTTTTTTGAATATAACTTTTTAGAACAGGACGAGAAGTTTATACTGAGCGCAGTCGAAGTAAGTCCTGTTCCCGCTACTAAGTAAGAAGACTTCATTAGTAATGTGAGGTCTTTTTTTTTTGAATATAACTTTTTAGAACAGGACGAGAAGTTTATACTGAGCGTAGTCGAAGTAAGTCCTGTTCCCGCTACTAAGTAAGAAGACTTCACTATAAATGTGAGGTCTTTTTTTTTGAATATAACTTTTTAGAAGAGGACGAGAAGTTTATACTGAGCGCAGTCGAAGTAAGTCCTGTTCCCGCTACTAAGTAAGAAGACTTCACTATAAATGTGAGGTCTTTTTTTTTGAATATAACTTTTTAGAACAGGACGAGAAGTTTATACTGAGCGCAGTCGAAGTAAGTCCTGTTTCCGCTACTAAATAAGAATACTTCACTATAAATGTGAAGTCTTTTATTTCTTCTATTTATACATCTTTGAGACACCTAATAATCTAGATTAACTTATATTTCAAAATAGTATATTTAATTTATACAATATTCAACTTTATAAAATGAGGCATCTATGAAATTAAATGAAGGGCAGTATTCATTAGATATATTGGGTGATGATTTTCAACAAATCACCCTAGCATTAGAGGATGATTATGAAGGGAAAGTAGTTGCTACTATAATTCGTAAGAAATCGCTTGTAAAGTCTTCTAAAGCTGCCTTATATATTCACGGCTTTAATGATTACTTCTTTCAAAGTGAAATGGCAAATCACTTTAATAGTGAAGGGTTTAATTTCTATGCGCTAGATTTAAGAAAGTACGGTCGTTCGTTCTTGAGTCACCAAAAGTTAAATAATGTACGCTCCTTAGAAGAGTATGACGAGGAGATAAATAAAGCTTTGCAGCTTATTCATTTAGAAGAAAATAATAAGGTGGTTTTATTGGGGCACTCTACAGGTGGTTTGATAGTGACTAACTATGCCGGAAGGCATTTAAACAGTAGCTTGTTTCACTGTGTCATCTGTAACAGTCCCTTTTATGAGTTTAATCTTAATTCATTTGAAAGAAAAATAGGTATACCCATTCTAGCATTTTTAGGGAAATATATGCCCGATAAGAAAATTTCCAGTGGTCTTTCTAAGTTTTACGGTTATAGTTTACATAAAGATATGTTTGGTGAATGGAGCTACAACTTAAACTGGAAACCTCACGAAATACCCAAGGTGGGTTTAAGTTTTATTAGAGCTATATACAATGGCCATAAAAATATTCAGAACCACTTAAAATTGAATGTTCCCTTACTAGTGATGCATAGCGATAGAACTATTTATGAAAAAAAATGGACGGAAGATTTTATGCAAGGGGATGCTGTGTTAAATGTACAACACATCGAATATTATGCTAAAATGATTAAAGATGACGTTACAACACACGCGATAAACAACGGAATGCACGATTTATTCCTTTCTAAAATACCTGTAAGAAAGCTGGCGTACAAAACTTTATTTGATTGGCTTAAAACGAAAATAGATTAAAAAAAGAAGATCATCTATATAGATGATCCTCTAGAATTTGGGGGGATAATATGTGTCAATTACTTTAGTAGTCCTATTTTAATTGCATTTAAATAATTGGAAATTAAGTTATTATAACTTGAATTTTCATTAGTATTTTAAAAAACTTTAAGATAGTGTTTAATTTTTAATTAATCATTAAAAACTCTTTAATATCCTAATATGTCCAATATTTTCTTTTTAACCTTTTCAGTTGAAGGAATCATTGTCTCTTCAAGTGTTGAGTTTAAAGGAATGGCTGGCATATTTTCTGAACCAATTAGCATTACTGGTGCATCTAAATATTGAAAGCATTCTTCTTGTATTCTTCCTTGAAGTCCTCTACTGAATCCATTTTCTGATGGCTCTTCTGTTACAACTAGACATTTTCCACATTTTTTAACCGATTTAAAAACTGTTTCATAGTCTAATGGGTGAAGGGTTCTAAGGTCTACAACTTCAATTTTATCCTGCATTCCAAGTTCCTCAGAAGCATTCATTGCCCAATGTACTCCCATTCCATAAGTTATTATTGAAAGAGTTTCTTCATCTTCTTGCTTCCAAATTTCTTGTAAAACCCAAGCTTTTCCAAATGGTAAAATATAATCTTCTGCAGGTAATACTGAAGTAGCTCCTTTTGTTCCTTTCACTTTACTCCAATAAAGTCCTTTATGCTCAAAAATTACAACAGGGTTTGGATCGTAATAAGCCGCTTTTAAAAGACCTTTAAGATCTGCTCCATTACTTGGATAGGCTATTTTTAATCCACGGATATTTGTAACAATACTTTCTACTGAAGAAGAATGATAAGGCCCACCACTACCATAAGCTCCAATTGGAACACGTAATACCATTGAAACGGGCCATTTTCCTTCCGAAAGGTAACAACTACGACTTACTTCGGTAAATAACTGATTTAGTCCTGGCCAAATATAATCGGCAAATTGAACTTCAACGAATGGTTTTAAACCTACGGCACTCATTCCAACTGTACTCCCAACTATAAAAGCTTCTTGAATAGGAGTGTTAAAAACGCGGTTGTCGCCAAACTTTTCAGCTAAAGTAGCAGCTTCACGGAAAACTCCTCCCAATCGCCTTCCCACGTCTTGGCCATATAATAAGGATTCAGGATGCTTGCGCATAATTTCCTCAATAGCAGATAAAGCACAATCCACCATCACTACTTTTTCGGCACCTTTCGGGCTTCTATCTCCAACTTCTTCGGTTATTTCGGTTGGTGCAAAATCGTGAGTAAATAAATCTTCCGATTTTGGGTCTTCTGCTTTAAAAGCTTTTTCTAATGACTTTTTGACTTCGTTTTTAACTTCGCTCTCAATCTCGTCTAATTCTTTTTGTTTAAAACCATTATCCAGCAATAGTTTTACCATTTTCGGATATGGGTCACGAGTTCTAGCTTCGTCTAAATCGTCGCGATAAAATTCCATTCTAACACCTGAAGTATGGTGATTTAATAATGGGACTTTTGCGTGTACTAAAAATGGTCTGCGCTCAGTTCTTATTTTTGAAATTACATCTTGAAGTGTGTTGTAGCTTTCTTCAAAATCAGTTCCATCAATAGTTACCGCCTCTAGTCCATTAAAACCTTTTGCATACTCATAAGCATTTTGAGCTCTTGTTTCAGCTGCGTTTGCTGAAATATCCCAACCATTGTCCTGAACCAAGTAAAGTATGGGCAGTTTCTTTAAAACAGCCATTTGGAAGGCTTCAGCAACTTCACCTTCAGTAACAGAAGCGTCGCCTAAACTACAAATTACAATTGGAGCATCTAATTTCGAATCCTGAGTTTTGAATTCTGAATTAAAGGATTCTTTATACCAAAAGCCTAAAGCTACCCCAGTGGCAGGTATTGCTTGCATTCCTGTAGCAGAACTCTGATGAGGAATTTTAGGCTTATCGTCGTCTTTTAAGCTTGGATGAGAGTAATAAGTTCGCCCACCGGAAAAAGGATCGTCTTTTTTAGCTAAAACCTGAAGCATTAACTCATAAGGTGTCATCCCAATAGAAAGCAAGATTGAATCATCCCTGTAGTATGGAAATACATAATCTTGCGGTAAGAGTTGCATCCCTGCAGCTATTTGTATCACCTCGTGACCACGCGAAGTTGCATGAACGTATTTTGAAACAGTCTTAAAGTTCTCCTCATAAATCTCAGTCATTCCTTTTGCAGTAACGAGAGTTTTAAAGGCTTTTTTAAGGGTTTCTTTATTTATTTTATTAACCATCGATTCACGATTTTATAATTGTTCTGAGACTTAACAAGGTTTTAAAAACTGTTAGCTCTAACTTTTAAATTAATTCTTTCTTTTATCTTTTTCTTTGTCATTTTGAAGGGTACTTTTTACTCGCGATAATCCCTGTCAAAATGCTTGTCGCTAGTTTGTAGTAGTAGTATTGACTACAATTCCCTATTTACATCAAACTTCTCCATATAGTCAGCAATTCTTCTCAAAAATGAACCAGCTAAATATCCATCAACTATTCTATGGTCGAATGAAAGAGAGAGGTACATCATATGGCGAATTTCAATAGTATCTCCCGTTTCTCTTTCCATAACCTCAGCGCGCTTTTTTATAATTCCTGTAGCCAAAATTGCTGCTTCGGGTTGGTTAATTATTGGTGTACCCATTAAACTACCAAAAGTTCCAACATTACTAATAGTAAAAGTACTTCCTTTAGTGTCGTCACCTTTTAACTTATTGTCACGGGCTTTACCTGCTAATTCGTTCGTGGCTTCAGCTAACTCTTTCAGGCTTTTTTTGTCAGCATTTTTTACCACTGGAACAATTAAGTTACCTGTAGGTAGGGCAGTTGCCATTCCAATATTTATATCCTCTTTCACAATTACATTTTTTCCATCTAAAGATGAATTTATCATAGGGAAATCGGTAATTGCTTTGGCTACACATTCAATAAATAATGGGGTGAATGTAAGCTTTTCATTGTATTTTTTCTGAAATGGAATTTTGTTTTCATTTCGCCACTTTACCATTTCCGTAAGATCGGCTTCCACGTAAGCAGTAACGTGTGGAGATGTATGTTTAGAAAAAACCATATGGTCGGCAATCATTTGACGCATACGATCCATTTCTACTATTTTCCCTTTGCCTTTGTCAAATTTTAAATCTGGCACTTGAAACCCTGTAGGCTCTGAAACAGGTTGTGCAAACTTAAACGGACGTCCGCTTGCAATATACTCTGTAACATCACTCTTACGTAAGCGTCCATCTTTTCCGGTTCCAGGAATTCGTGCTAACTCTTCATAGCTAATATGATGCTTTCTGGCAATGCTATCAACCAAAGGTGAAATGAATAGGTTTTCATTTACTTTAAATGATTTTGCTGGTGAACTTTGACTAGGCTTCGCAATTTTTTCTTTTGAAGCTGAACTAGTACTACTGCGCTGAGCAACCTTATTTTTTGAAGGTGATGATGAAGTTTTTGAATCTGATTTTTCTAAACCTACACTATCTGAAAGTTCTAAAATAGCTATAACTTCTCCGATTGGAACTACATCTCCATTGCTGAATTTTTGTTCAATTAACTTTCCTGAAGCTACTGCAGGGACTTCATTATCCACTTTATCTGTAGCTACTTCTAAAAGTACATCTCCTTCTTCAAAAGACTCGCCAACGTTTACGTGCCATTCTATGATGGTTCCTTCGGTAATGCTTTCGCCCATTTTGGGCATTCTAAATTCCTGCTTAGGCATATTTTATTTTTTAAGAATTTCGTAAGTCAATGATACGGTTTAATTTTCCTCCTTCACTTTTAGGGATTGCCCCATAACAATTCAAGGTCACCTTAATACTCAATCCTACTTTATCTTTTATATTTTTTTTCAATTGATTAGACATAGAAGCTAATGCTGAATTCCTTAAAACCTCATCTTCTTTGAATCCATTCTCTAAACCTAATTTAATTTGAAAGTCTGAGTTGGTTTCAACTTTAACCTCTACTTGATCTGTTAAACCATTTTTGGTGACAATTAGCTGATAGTTTGGTGCTAATTCTTTATACTCCTGAAAAATTTCTTCAATTTGAGTGTGAAATAAATTTACACCTCTAATAATAAGCATATCATCTGAACGTCCTTTAATTTGCCCCATTTTAATGTGAGTTCTAGACGTGCTATGGTCGTAAGACAGACTGCAAATATCATTTGTCCAATACCTTAAAAAAGGCATGGCTTCTTTTGTAAGTGTGGTAAACACTAACACACCTTCTTCTCCATAAGGAAGAGGTTCACCTGTATCCTTATCTACAATTTCAGGAAAGAAATGATCTTCCCAAACATAACTTCCAGTACCTTGCTCATTATAGGCTTCCTGTGAAACTCCAGGACCTATAATTTCACTCAGACCATAAATATTAGTTGCTTTTACTCCTAGAGAGGCTTCTATGTCACTTCTTATAGCTTCTGTCCAAGGTTCAGCTCCTAAAATAGCATATTTTAAATTAAGGTCGGATATTTTTAAGTTCCTTTTTTCCAATTCAAAAGCAATGGTTTGAGCGTAAGAAGGGGTGCAGCAAATTACTTCAGGCTGAAAATCTTGTAATAAGGTAATTTGTCTATCGGTCATTCCAACTGAAACAGGTACTACAGACATCCCTAATTTTTCTGCTCCATAGTGAATTCCAATCCCGCCAGTAAATAAGCCATAACCATAGCTATTATGCATTTTCATTCCAGGTTTTGCACCTCCAGCTGCCAAAGAGCGAGCTACAACTTCTGAGAAAATATCTAAGTCTTTTTTTGTGTAAGCTACCACTGTAGGTTTTCCTGTAGTACCACTTGAGCAATGAATTCGTGCTAATTGGTTTTCAGGTACAGTTAAAAATCCAAAAGGATACTGATCTCTTAAATCTGTTTTTTTGGTGAAAGGAAGCTTGTGAATATCATTAATCGATTTTATTGATGACACATCAATTCCTGATTCATCAAAAAGATTTTTATAAAACGGAACGGTTTTATATACTCGGTTTACGAGATTCACTAGACGTTCGCTTTGTAGCTTCCTAAGCTTTTCAAGAGGAAGTGTTTCTATTTCTTTATTATACATTATTATTTTTTTCTAAAATCTTGAAGCGTTTTATAAAAATCCTCTTGTACAGGTCTATTTTTTGGGATTTCGCGTAATGGTTCAACCTCCTTTAAACTTTCGTGACAATCAGTTGGTAATTGTTGGTACAATCTTGTTCCCGCCGTTTTCCATGCAATCATATCATCTGATATATCTTTAATGGCTTTAGCTGGATTTCCTACAATCAATTTTCTTTTGGGAAATTTTTCTTCAGCTTTCACAAAACTCATTGCACCAACAATACATTCGTCGCCAATTTCAGCATCATCCATAATAACGCTATTCATCCCAATCAAGCAATTCCTGCCTAAATTAGCGCCGTGAATAACTGCGCCGTGGCCTACATGAGCGCCTTCTTTTAAAACAATACTCTTACCTGGAAACATATGGACTGTACAGTTTTCTTGTACATTCACTCCGTCTTCCAAGATTATCTCTCCCCAGTCTCCACGAATTGCAGCGCCCGGTCCAATATAGCAGTTTTTTCCAATAATTACATTCCCAGTTACAGCAGCCAGTGGATGAACAAAACTAGATTCGTGAATTACTGGAATGTGGCCTTTGAATGAATAGATCATAATTTAGTTTAGAGGTGAGTGATGAGAGCGCTTCGCTTTGAGAGGTGAACCATCTTATTTGTTTTTTAAATGTCGTCTTAATGATGAAAGCATTTTGCCTAATTCTGTTAATCGTTTTCTGTTTTCTTCATCTGTTTCAAAGCTAATGTATTTTCTCAGTCGAGCTTTAGTAGATGCAGCTACACATTCATGAGAACTGTCCCAGGCCATTTTTAAATAACGATTAAAATTCACATCGGTACTACCTGAACCTTCGGCAATATTAAAAGCAATTGAGTCTGCTGCGCGAATAAACTGAGATGACAATTTATAAATTTCGTGACTTGGAAATGTTTCTACTTGCTTGTTTACAAACTCACCAAAGTCTATAGCCTTTTGATAAACTTGTAGGTCTTCAAATTTAAAATGATATTGACTTTCCATAATTATAAGTTTTGAAAAATTATTTATCTCATCACTCAAAGAAAAGCTTGCTTTTCACGCTCACCACTCACCACTCACCGCTCATTATTTAAATCTCTTCAGTGTTTCTTTCGTGAAATCGCTTAGGACTAATCTTCCTGAAATTACTGCTCTTTCGGCTAAAAGTTCATCCCAATCTTCGGTGCCGCTCCAAAAAACTTTTTTCATTTCTTTCATTGCCTCAGGGTTATACTTGCAAAGGTTTTCAGCAAATTTTTGAACAGCTTCATCCATTTCTTCAGTAGAGTCGTAAACTTGATTGTACAATCCTTTTTGTTTAGCCCATTCGGCGTCGTAAAAAGAATTTGCGTCTATGGCTATTTGACTAAACCCACTTGTTCCTAATTTTCTTTCTACAGCTGGACCAACTACAAATGGGCCGATACCAACGTTAAGTTCACTCAATTTAATTGCAGCAAATTTTGTTGCCATACAATAATCCGTTGCCGATGCAACGCCAACGCCACCACCAACAGTCTTTCCTTGAATTCTTCCTATGATAAACTTTGGACATTTGCGCATTGCATTAATCACATTTGCGAAACCACTAAAAAATATTTTACCTGTTTCGGCATCGTTGATGTTGATTAATTCATTGAAACTTGCACCTGCACAAAAAGTTCTATCGCCACCACTTTTTAATATGATAACTTTCACCTTATCATCATTCCCGACTTCGGTAATAGTATTTGCAAGTTTTGCCAATAATTCACCTGGTAAGCTGTTATGTGCTGGGTGAAAAAATTCGATGGTTGCAATTTCGTTTTGAGTGCTGTGTTTTACGTATGCTTCATTCATATTATTTCGCTTTTTATGCGGATTTTCGTTTGGTTACAATTTATTTAAAATAAAAGACTTTTCCATTTCAAATGATCTTTTTAACCATTCAAAAGGCTTGCAAAAACTATGGTCTTTTCTAGCTCTACAAAATAAATCAACTTTTTATAAATTTAATGCCTAATTGAGCTTTAATGACGTAGATTTTAATCAAACATTTGGAAATATTTTCAAAAAACATATTTGATCTACTTTTTTAAAATACGTCACCTTAAAATGCTCAGCACTTATATCTTTGCTAAAAAATTCTATGCTTAAGAAGCTTAAGATCGATTCGTTTGTAATTGCAATTGTAGTTAGCATTATTCTTGCCTACTTTTTTCCTCAACTTGCAGCATCAAGCAGCCCGATACCTATGGGATTGATTAGTAGTATTGGTATTTCTTTTATTTTCTTTTTTTATGGCTTGAGTCTGAATTCTGAAGCGATTAAAAATGGGCTAAAAAATTGGAAATTACATCTTACCGTTCAGAGTTCTACATTTATTCTATTTCCACTTTTAATACTGCCGTTTTACCCGCTTTTTAAAGATTCGGATTACGAGCTTCTCTGGTTGGCGTTTTTATTTATGGCAGCATTGCCATCTACTGTATCTTCTTCGGTTGTGATGGTGTCTATGGCTAAAGGAAATTTACCTGCAGCGATTTTTAATGCAAGCATATCGGGAATTATCGGGATAGTTTTAACACCGCTGTGGATGATGCCATTTATAAGTCAAACAGATGTAGCTTTCGATTTTTCTTCAATTTATATTCAGTTGATTACTGAAATTTTAATCCCATTAATACTGGGACTTTTACTTCGTAAGTTTTTCGGAGCTTGGGCACAACGGCATAAAAGACAGCTTAGCTTATTCGATAAGTTTGTGATTTTGCTGATAATATATAAAAGCTTCGTCCAATCTTTTGAAGATGAAATTTTTTCAAGCGTAAGTATTTTAGAAATGGGGGTAATGGTAGCATTGGTTTTAATTCTGTTTTACATTGTGTACTCCCTAACAGGGTGGTTTGGGAAACTGCTTAACTTCAATCACGCCGACAGAATTACAAATCAATTTTGTGGAACTAAAAAATCTTTAGTCCACGGAACTGTATTTTCGGAAGCACTTTTTGGGCAGACTAGTATAATTGGAATAGTACTTTTACCGCTGATGTTCTATCACGCGTTTCAGATATTAATTATTAGTGTAATCGCAACTAAGAAAGGGAAAGAAAAAATTTCGGAAGATTAAAAACGAATAGGGGATTCATTTTACCTAAATTTATCCTAAAGCTCATATAGACAGTTAAGTAAATTTTGTAGTTTTCATAAAAATTACAAATTATGAGCCTACTTCCTGATCAATACGACAAGTATATCCGTTTCTTTAAATTTATGATGAAGTATTGGAATAGCGATGTCTTTTCCTATACCGAAGAAAAGATGGCCGATTCTGAGTCGGAAGTTGAAACGGAAAACTTTGACCATTCCCCAGAAGAACTTGCGGAAGACTTAAAAAGTATGGGGCCTACTTATGTTAAGCTCGGTCAACTTCTTTCAACCCGTCCAGACTTATTACCCCCTCCATTTTTAGACGCCTTAGCGACACTTCAGGATGATGTTGAGATTGTAGATTATCAAGAGGTCGAAACAATATTTAAAGAAGAGTTAGGAGTACGTATTTCCAAAGCATTCGCATCTTTCGAAAAAGAACCTTTGGCAAGTGCTTCTATTGGTCAAGTTCATCGTGCTGTCCTTCACTCAGGAAAAACTGTTGCCGTAAAAGTGCAACGTCCAGGAATTCGGAAGCGATTTATTGAAGATCTAGATACATTGATGTCTATTTCGGAAAAGCTTGAAACTTATAGTGAAATGGGACGTAATTACGCCATTCACAGTGTGATTGAAGAACTTCGATACGTTTTATTGAAGGAGCTAGACTATACTTTGGAAGCTCAAAATTTGGCTACATTAAAAAGGAATCTAGTTGAATTTGAGCATATGTTCATTCCTGCTCCAATATTGGATTATTGCTCTTCCAAGGTGCTTACAATGGAATTTATTGAAGGAGGGAAAATCACAAAGGTTTCACCTTTAAAACGTCTCGACATTTCTTTTGAACCTTTAGTGGATGATTTGGTAAAAAGCTATTTAAAACAAATTATAGTGGATGGATTTGCCCACGCCGATCCACATCCGGGAAATGTTTATTTAACGCCAGAAAATAAGATTGCGCTTATGGACTTGGGAATGGTAGCCAAGTTCAGTAATGAAATGCAAGAGATTATTTTAAAATTGATGATTGGCTTAAGTAATTACGATGGTTCTCGTGTTGCAGATATACTTTTAAGCATAAGCGAATACGATGACAAGAAGGATGTATCCAATTTCAAAAAAGATGTAATCCGCAAAACTCAGGAAAATGAAAATGCTCGGGCTAAGGATTTGCAAACGGGTAGGATCTTGATAAAAATGAACCAAATGGCTGCAAAAGAAGGCATTCATATTCCCGTAGAACTGAATATTCTAGGAAAGATTTTACTCAATCTAGACCAAATTGTGGCATATCTCGCACCGGAATACGATGTGCAACAAACCGTAAAAGATTATGTTCAGCTTTTGATGCAGAAGCGAATGAAGGAGAATTTAAAACCAGAAAATTTAATGGAGGTATTTCTGGAAATGAAAGAGCTAACAGAAAACTTGCCTTATCGATTAAATAAATTCTCAGAACTTCTAGCGGATAATAGGTTAAAAATTAAAGTTGATGCTATTGATGAACAGCGATTTACGGGTGCATTTCAAAAAGTGGCCAATCGAATTACAGCCGGACTTATCATCGCAGCTCTAATTATTGGAGCAGCGATGTTGGTGAGAGTTCCTAGTTCATGGACAATTGCCGGTTATCCAGGATTTGCATTCATACTGTTTGTGATTGCTGCGATTATTGGACTTTATCTACTATATGAAATTCTACTAAAAGACGAGAGTAAAAAAGAAAAGTAGATGTTTCTAAATTTAAAATGGTCCCTTAAAACTAAGAGACCATTTTAAATATAATAGAATATATCTAGATAATTAAATCAACCCAAACTGTTCAAAATGGTGGTTTAGGTGTTTTCTTTCCAGTAGGTAAGATTCATATTTATTCAATTCACCGAAAACCATATTTTTTAGCACAGCATCAGGGTTTTCTTTGAAAAAAGCAGTGTATTGTTCTCTTGCTTCAAAAAATTTCTCCTTAGCAGTTGCTAAATCTGGATGTTTTAAATCTTCCAGCTCTCCCTTTTTCATAGTAGGGAATTGTGAGTTTTGAGGGAACTTTTCATAATTATAGAGACTGTTTCTAACTTTCTCTACAATATTTTCAGGAGTTACAATTTCAAAATCTTGAACTTGCCCTCCAAGAACTTTATACGATTCTTCTAAATGTTCCAGCATATGTTGAGGTGTCATAATACCCCATTTTGGCTTATCATTTTCAGTTAATTTGTTTACTAATTCCTGAATTTTCTCTTCAGTCATTTCAACAAAAACCTCCTGTTTCTTTTGAACCATCGTTAAAATTGTCGCTACTGCAACCAATTCATCTTCGGCGTCAAAAACTTCAACAAACCACTTTACTATTCCACTTGGATGTTCTGCAGAAGCTACGTCGCGATCAACTTTTTGCTTACACGTTAGTCGAACATAAATAGTATCATTATGGTATAACGGACGCAGGAACCTACAATCTTCTAGTCCATAGTTTGCAGCTACTGGACCTTTATTAGGATAAACAAATAGTCCTGCTGCTGCTGCAATAATGAAGTAACCGTGAGCTGTTCGTTTTTCGAAAATACTTCCATCTAGCGAAGTGATATCTGTATGAGCATAAAAATGATCCCAAGTAAGATTCGCAAAGTTTATAATGTCTGAATCTGTAAGTGTTCGCTTGTGAGTTTTAAGCGACATACCTGGTTTTATGTCTTCCCAGTGATATGCAAAAGGATGTTTATCGGCTTCTTTATAATCTGCATTTGCCTGATAAATTCCTGTGATTTCAGTTAATGTAGTTGGAGAACCTTGAATGGCTGTACGTTGTAAATAATGCTTAATACCGCGCATTCCGCCCATTTCTTCACCTCCACCAGCACGTCCTGGACCACCGTGAACTAAACTTGGTAGTGGTGAACCGTGTCCTGTACTTTCCTTAGCGCTTTCACGGTTTATCACTAAAATTCTACCGTGATGTGAAGCAGCATTTACTACGTAATCTTTTGCTATTTTATCATCATTGGTAGCGATAGAAGAAACCAAGGAACCTTTCCCCATTTGAGCTAAGGTAATAGCTTCATCTAAGTTCTTATAAGGCATAATAGTACTAACAGGTCCAAATGCCTCTGTTTCGTGAACAGATAAGTTTTTAAAAGGATTGTCTTCACGAAGTACAATTGGAGCTAAGAATGCACCTTTTTTAGCATCAGCACCAATAACGTCAATTTTATCTAAGTCGCCATAAACTATACTTGCTGTTTTTGACAACTCTTGAACGCGTTCACGAACTTCTTGTACTTGGTCTAAACTTACCAAGGAGCCCATTCTTACTTCTTTTAGTCGTGGGTCACCAATAGTTACTTTTGAAAGTGCTTTTCCAAGTGCTATTTGTACATCTTCAACTAAGTTTTCAGGAACAATAACACGACGAATAGCAGTACATTTTTGACCACATTTTACGGTCATTTCATTGCGTACTTCTTTTATAAAAAGGTCGAATTCTGGGGTTCCAGGAATGGCATCTTCTCCTAAAATTGAAGCGTTTAATGAATCGGCTTCCATAGTAAAAGGAACCGCTTCCTCGATAATTCTAGGATGTGCTTTTAACATACGACCAGTAGAAGCTGAACCTGTGAAAGTAACAACATCCTGTGATTCTACGGTGTCTAATATAGTTCTTGCAGATCCTGTGATAAGTTGTAGAGCGCCTTCAGGAAGTATTCCAGAAGCAATAATTTCTCGAACAACTGCTTCTGTTAAGAATGAAGTATTGGTTGCAGGCTTAACTACAGCAGGTACACCTGCCATCCAGTTTACCGCACACTTTTCTAACATCCCCCATACTGGGAAGTTAAAAGCATTAATGTGTACTGCAACTCCACGTTTTGGCACCATAATATGATGCGCCATAAAGCGTCCGCCACGAGAAAGATCTATTGGGTCTCCTTCAACGTGATAAGATTGATTAGGGAAAAGTTTTCTAAGAGAAGCATTAGCGAATAAGTTTCCAAATCCTCCTTCAATATCTATCCAGCTATCAATCTTTGTAGCACCAGTTCTATAGCTTATTTCATAAAAATCGGCTTTCTTTTTTACGAGGTGAAGTGCTAAGGATTTAAGCATATTTCCACGCTCTTGAAAAGTCATTTTACGAAGTACTTCTCCACCTTTTGTTCTTCCGTAATGAAGAATTTCACCAAAATCAAGTCCTTCAGTATCTGAAAGGGCAATTACTTCACCGGTAATGGCGTCGTGCATAGGAACACCTTCACCTTTACCTTGAATCCATTGTCCTGTAACGTAATTATGTAATTTTTTCATTATAATTTTTTTAAGTAATTCACTTTTTAAGTGAAAAACAATTTTTTAAACTCGCTCGATTACCGCAGCATAACCTTGCCCAACTCCAATACACATTGTAACCAAGGCGTATCTCTTGTTTTGTTCTTTTAATTCTAGGGCTGCTGAATAAGTAGTTCTAGCTCCTGTTACTCCAAGTGGGTGGCCAATGGCAATTGCACCTCCATTTGGGTTCAATCTTGGGTCATCATCTTTCAATCCCCATGCTCGAGTACAAGCTAATGCTTGCGCAGCAAAAGCTTCGTTAAGCTCGATAATATCCATATCATCCATAGTTAATCCTGCTTTTTCTAACGCCTTATTAGAAGCTTCAACAGGACCAATACCCATAATTCTTGGTTCAACTCCAACCACAGCAGAACTTACGATTCTTGCTATTGGTTTAAGATTGTATTTTTTTACAGCGTTTTCTGATGCAATAATTGTTGCCGCTGCGCCATCATTTAATCCTGATGAATTTCCTGCTGTTACACTGCCTCCTTCTTTTTTGAAAGCTGGACGTAGTTTTCCTAAAACTTCTAATGAAGTTGTAGGCTTTATAAATTCATCTTTTGAAAATAATATTGGATCTTTTTTGCGTTGTGGAATTTCAACGGTAACAATCTCTTTTGCTAATCTTCCGTTTTCCTGTGCTTTAGTAGCTTTCTGCTGACTCCAAAGTGCAAATTTATCTTGGTCTTCTCTTGAGATATTATACTTCTCGACAAGATTTTCAGCGGTATTTCCCATGCCATCAGTACCGTATTGTTCATGCATTTTTGGATTGATAAAACGCCATCCAAAACTTGAATCGTACATTTTAGAATCGTTTCCAAAAGCACTTGAAGGTTTAGCAATTACGTATGGCCCGCGGGTCATATTTTCAACTCCACCAGCAATAAACAAATCGCCATCTCCAGCTTTTATTGCTCTGTTTGCGTGAATAATTGCAGACAAACCTGAACTGCAAAGTCTATTAACTGTTTCTCCAGGAACAGTGTAAGGTAATCCCGCTAAAAGCGATGACATTCGAGCAACGTTTCGATTGTCTTCTCCCGCTTGATTTGCGCATCCCATGATAACATCGTCATAAGCATCGCTAGGGATATTTGGGTTTCTTTTTACTATTTCTTTAATCACAATAGCACCTAAATCGTCTGTGCGAACAGCAGATAAGGTTCCTTTGTAATTTCCTATTGGCGTTCTAATTCCGTCAATTATATATGCTTCCATTAAAGTTTTTGAATGTTAATTTAATAATTCTGCAAAGGTGTCTCCTTGTCTTACATCTCCAGTTTTAAAACCTTTCATAAACCAAGTCATACGTTGCTCAGAGGTTCCGTGTGTAAAACTATCTGGAATAACATCTCCACGTGTTCTTTTTTGAATGGCGTCATCACCTACAGCATTTGCTGCGCTTAGGGCTTCTTCTATGTCACCTTCTTCCAAGTATTTTTGGTTGTAGTGAGCCCAAACCCCGGCATAGAAATCAGCTTGTAGCTCTAAAGCAACCGAAAGTCTGTTGGCTTGTGCTTGACCTGCCTGACGTTGTAATTGTGTTACTTTACCAGAAGTTCCAAGTAAAGTTTGAACGTGATGTCCAATTTCGTGTGCAGTTACATAAGCGATGGCAAAGTCACCACCTTTTGCTCCAAAACGAGATTTTAATTCATTAAAGAACACTAAATCCATATAAACCTTTTGATCTGCAGGACAGTAAAATGGTCCTGAAGCTGAGCTAGCATTTCCACACCCTGTTCTAACTGCATCTGTAAAAAGTACCATTTTAGGCTCTTGATAATTACCTAAGTTATTCTCGTTAAAAATTTGGCGCCAGGCATCTTCAGTATCAGCTAAGACTGTAGCCATAAAGTCGCCCATTTCCTTTTCTTGAGCAGTAAGTTCTCTTTGTTCAACTTGTTGTGAAGTTCGACTGTTTCCAATCTGTTCAACAATTGGGGCGAGTTGTTTGCCTGTGTCGCCTCCAAAAAAGTTTAGGGCCAAAACGATTATAGTAACAACTATACCACCACCAGCAGCCATTTTGCCCTTGCTCATTCCTCGTCGGTCTTCAAGATTACCGCTCTTTCTTCTACCTTTCCATTTCATAATTACAAGCTTTTTAAATTGTTTTTTTAAATTGTTTGTTTAATATAAAGTACCCTAATAACCCACCGATAATAGAAGCAATAAAGATACCTATTTTAGCTTGCGTTTTAAACTCTTCGTGAGTGAATGCCAATTGAGTAATAAACAGTGACATTGTAAAACCGATAGAAGCTAATAAAGCTAAACCAGTAAGACTTTTCAAGGTCATTAATTTAGGGAATGAAGCAATATTTAATTTTACTGCGAGCCAGCTGAAGCCAACAATTCCTACAACTTTTCCTACTAACAATCCTAATCCAACTCCAATGGCAACATTGGTGCTAAATAACTTATCTATTTCAATATTAAATACGGTTACACCTGCATTTGCCAAGGCAAATATTGGAAGTATAATAAAGTTTACGAAAGGAGTCATTGCGTGCTCTAACCTTTGAAGCGGTGGGATGGCTTTTTTGGTGTCTAGGCTAACACGCTCAAGTATATGTAATTGTTTATTGGTTAACGTTGGAATTAAATCGTCTGGATCGGTGTTTTTAAATCTAAATAAATGCTTTTTAATTCTGGAAATATAAATACTCTCTTTAATTCTTACATTGGCAGGAATCATAAAAGCAGCTAATACTGCTGCAATAGTAGCGTGAATACCTGATAAAATAAATGCAGTCCATACACCCACAATTCCTATTAAAGCATAGTAAATGATGCTTCGTACGCCCATTCTATTTCCAATAAACATCATTAATAAAAATGCAAAACCAATAGCAAGATTTAAGAATGAGATATTGGATGTATAGAAAAATGCAATTACTAAAACAGCCCCTAAATCATCGACAATGGCTAGGGCAGTTAAAAATACTTTTATAGCTAAGGGGACTCTGTTTCCTAGAAGATATAATACTCCTAACGCTAGTGCAATATCAGTAGCCATCGGGATTCCCCATCCACTGTGAACTTCACCTGTTGGGTTTAAGGCTAGATAGATAGCAGCAGGGACTAACATACCCCCAATTGCTGCAGCAATAGGAAGCATTGCCTTTCGAACATTAGACAGCTCACCAGCAACTATCTCTCTTTTAAGTTCGAGACCTACCACAAAAAAGAAAATGGCCATTAAACCATCGTTAATCCATTCAGAAATACTGTATTCTAGGTAAGGGCTCCCGTCAAAATAAAAACCAAATTCGTGTTCGAAAAATTGATGATATTGCTCGTGAATTGGTGAATTAGCAAGTATAAAGGCAATGATTATACTTACCCCCAAAACAAGGGCGCCAGATTTTTCTTCTTGCATTAATTTTGCAAAAGGTCTTTTTATTCTATCAATAGGATATTTCTTTAATTTCATTAGATTTTGGTTTTCGAAAATTTTATCAAAACTATTTAATGCGTTTTATTAAATGGTTAAGTTTTTATTAAAAAATGATAAACTTTTTAGTCTATAAAAGAAGCGCTAACCTCGCTTTACTCTTGTCTTTCTAAATAATTCAATATTGGATATTTTCTTGTCAAATTTAGTGTTGAAATTCGAAAAAATTAACCGATTTTAAACAAAAAAAACAATTGTAAATTATAGAATACTATTCTTATCAAGAGCAGTATTTTCTAAAATATTAAGAAATAAAGGAACTGCAAAGAAAATATAAAAATATTCTACTCTTCAGTCCATTCTTTTGAAGTTCTATAGCCAACTCCTTTAAAAAGTGCAACTAACTCTTCTTCTCGTTTAACTTCAACAATATAAAATGCTAGTTTATTTTTCGTTCTCTCAATTACCGATTCTGCAATTATGTAATCTCCTTCTTCTAAGGCTTCAATATGATTAATGGAAGTTTCGATAGATACAGCATATTTACCTTGAGAGTTTGCTGCAAATCCAAAGGCAGTATCTGCTAAAGAAAATGAAATTCCTCCGTGAGCTTTTCCCATACTATTTAGCATATCTTTTCTAATACGCATACCAAGTTTGGCAAACCCTTTTTTAAGTTCTAAAATTTCAATCCCAAGCCAAGAGCTAAAAGGATCCAGAGAAAGCATTTTACTAGGGATGTCTTCAGGATTCATTTTTGAACCAAAGGAATTATTATCTTTTTCAATCATATATTAGATTAAAATGAAACTAGCTAGATTTAATACAAAAATAGAACATTAAATATAGACATTTGTAAAATCTTATTATTTATGAAGATTAAGTAATTTTAACCTCAATTATCATTTCCTTTTTTCTTTTAAACAACTATACTTTTACTTTACAAAACAGCGATATATGGCATCTCCAATTTCTTTGGCAATAAAACTTAAACCTACTGCTGAAAAGTTAGTTAAACAGGGGCATCCTTGGATATTTTCAGAAAGTATTGAAAAAATTAATAAACCAGGAAAAGCTGGCGATGTTGCTATACTTTTCGATCAGAGGAATAATAAAGTGTTTGGAATTGGACTTTACGACCCAGATTCTCCAATTCGAATAAAAATGATTCATTTAGGAGGTGGTGCAAAAATTAATGAAGAGTTTTTTCAGAAGAAAATTTTTGAAGCGTACGAAGTTCGTAAACCATTATTAGAAACTGATACAAATGCTTATCGTTTAATTTTTGGAGAAAATGATGGGCTTCCAGGTCTTATAGTTGATATCTATAATAATGTAGGAGTTGTAAAACTGTATTCGCCTATTTGGTTGCCATATCTTAAAATGCTAGTACCTGCTATTGCTGAAGTAAGTCAAGTGGAAAGTTTGGTACTTCGCCTAAGTAGAAACCTTCAAAAAATGAAAATTTCTTTTAAAGAAGGTGATGTGCTTTATGGCAATTTTGATAATCATACGGTAACATTCAAGGAGTATGGTGTGAACTTTCAAGCCGATCTTTTACTAGGACATAAAACAGGTTTTTTTCTTGATCACAGAGCAAATCGACATAGAGTGGGGCAGCTTGCTAAAGGCAAGACCGTACTTGATGTGTTTTCATATGCTGGTGGTTTTTCGGTCCACGCTTTGGCTGGTGGAGCGAAAGAAGTTACAAGTTTAGATTTCAGTAAACAGGCATTAGAATTAGCACAACAGAATGCAAACTTAAATAATCACGACGGCAAACATTTTACTTTAGCTGGGGATGCTTTTGAGCTTTTAAACGATATGGTTAAGCACAAAAAGCAGTTTGATATTGTGATAATCGATCCGCCTTCTTTTGCAAAAAGTAAAAAGGAAATTGATGTCGCTAAAAAGAAATATGCCGAATTAACTACTCTCGGAATTCAATTAACAAGAAAAAACGGATTGTTGTTGTTGGCTTCATGCTCTTCTAGAATTAATGCCGATGAGTTTTTAGATATTCATCGTGAAGAATTTGACCGTTTAAAAGTTACGTGCCAATTAGAAGAATTTACGCAACACGATATCGATCACCCGATTGGTTTTGATGAAGGGGCTTACCTAAAGTCTGGATACTATAGAATATCCTAGAACTTTTTGCATAGCGGAAAAAACTATAATTTTAAGTTTGGCTACTTTGAAAACTTCTTAAGTTTTAAGAAATAATTGTATGTTAGTCTTTTTTTAATAGCATTTAAATGGATTCTTAAACCATTTATTTGTTTTTACTCAAAGATATGAATACAACTAACGAGACCACTTCAGAAAAAAAAGGATTTGTAACCAAGCTACTAGATTCAGTAGAGCGAATAGGAAATAAACTTCCCGATCCTGCCATTTTATTTTTTGTCTTGATGCTCCTAATTTGGGTGCTGTCGGCAATCTTTTCAACTTTAGAATTTTCAGAAATAGATCCTTCTACAGGTTCTGCAATTCAGATTCACAACTTACTTACAAGTGCCGCATTGGCTAAATTTCTTTCAAGTATGGTAACTGTGTTTACCAGTTTTGCTCCTTTAGGGATTGTTCTTGTAGCAATGTTAGGAGTAGGAGTTGCGGAGCATTCTGGATTTATAAATGCAGGTTTAAAATCGATGTTGCGAATTACACCAAAAGCACTTTTAACCCCAATGTTGATTTTAGTTGCTATAGTTTCTCACACAGCAACCGATGCAGGATATGTATTAGTTATTCCTTTAGGTGGAATTATTTTTTATGCCGCTGGTCGTCATCCTATTGCAGGAATTGCTGCTGCTTTCGCAGGCGTATCAGGTGGGTTTAGTGCAAACTTCGTCCCTTCGGGTATTGATCCATTATTACAAGGGTTCACACAATCTGCCGCTAGAATTATAGACCCTGCTATTCAGTTAAACCCATTAAATAACTGGTATTTTACCTCAGCTTCAACGATACTTATAGTTTTAATAGGTTGGTATATTACAGATAAAATAGTTGAACCTCGACTAAAAAAAGTTCCTGTAGTTGTTGAAGAAGGAGAAGAGGTTAATATGGGTTCTTTGGATAAACAGGAGAAAAAGGCATTTTACGCGGCTTGTTTAGCAATGATATTGGGTTTAATAGGATTGTTTTTATGGGCTTATCCTGGAGATTCAGCACTACGTGACCCGAAAGGTGAAATCACTTCCTTTTCAGCGCCATTAATGCAATCTATAGTGCCGTTAATTTTTATCATATTTTTAATTCCAGGTGTGGTATATGGAATGATGTCTAAAACCTTTAAAACGAGTAAAGATATTATTGAGAGTATGACCAAATCAATGAGCGGAATGAGTTATTACATTGTAATGGCTTTTTTCTGTGCATTGTTTATTGATGCTTTTGCTAAATCTAATCTCGGGGCTTTATTAGCATTAAAAGGAGCTTCAGGGCTTCAATCATTAAATCTACCTGCTCAAATCACCATTGTGGGAATTATTATTCTCACAGGATTTGTAAATATATTTATCGGGTCGGCCTCAGCTAAATGGGCTCTTATTGCACCTGTAATGGTGCCTATGCTAATGCAGTTAGGAATATCGCCAGATTTAACTCAGGCTTCATATAGAGTAGGGGATTCGGTATCTAATATTATCACCCCGTTAATGCCTTACTTCCCATTGGTAGTTGTTTATTGCCAGAAATATGTAAAGGGTACAGGTATTGGCACATTAGTTTCAACCATGGTGCCGTACTCAATTGCATTCTTCGTTTTTTGGACCATTTTCCTATTAGTTTATTGGGCATTAGGAATTCCTCTTGGATTACAAGCTAGCTATGAGTATATAGCATCGTAACGTTTAAATTAAAAAGCCTTCCATAAATTTGGAAGGCTTTTTTTAATCTGTTTGAAAATGAAATAAGTTTAATTGGCTTTTTCTTCACTTTGAATTTTAGCAGCTACTTTTTCTACTTCTTCCATTACACGAAGTAGGTTTTCACCCCAAAGCTTTGCGATGTCTTCTTCGCTATAACCGCGTTTAACTAATTCTAAAGTAACATTAAAAGTTTCTGAAGCATCTCTCCAACCATAAACTCCACCGCCACCATCAAAATCAGAGCTGATTCCTACGTAATCGATTCCTAAAAGTTTTACCATATAGTCTATATGATCTACAAAATCTTTCACATCAACTGGAGGTGCGATTGGATTAATTTCTTTTTCAATACGTGGTTTTGCTGTAGCCTGTAGTTTTCTGTATTTATCTAGATATATTTCCGCTTCGGCTTCATCTAACTCTCTATATTGAGGCCAGCTTAGGATTTTCAAATCCATTTCTTTTGCAATCTCATCCAAAATTTTTCGAGATGCGGCTTTGTGAATAGAATCTTTTTTAGAGTTGATATAACTAGCAAAAGCTACAGCTTGAACTACACCACCATTTTCTTTTATCGCTAAAAGCTCATCATCCCAAAGATTTCTACTTACATCATTTAATGCACGAGCAGAAGAATGTGAAGCTATTACAGGTGCCTTTGAAAGTGCTAAAGTTTCTTTGTTTGAACCTGTTGATGGATGCGAAACATCAATCATTATTCCTAAACGGTTAAGTTCGGCAACAGCTTCTTTCCCTAACTCACTTAGATTGTTTTTATAAAGCCAAACGTCGTCTTCTTCTCCTGTATTTGAATCTGCTAATTGATTATGCCCATTGTGAGCTAACGATAAATAACGTGCTCCACGGTCGTAAAACTCTTGAAGTTTAGAAATGTCTTCCCCCATAGGGTAACCATTTTCTATCCCGATAAGAGCGATTTTTTTGCCCGACTTTGCAATTCGACGTACATCTTCTACTGAAGTTGCAAGTTCTATTTGGTCTGAAGCGTATTCTTTAGTTAAACGATGAATAGCATTAAACTTAGCGTCGGCATTTTCATATGCTTTTTTGTAGCCCTCGGTTGTTAAATCACCTTGTCCTGTATATACAATTAAGAACACAGCATCTAAACCACCTTTATCCATTTTAGGTAAATCCACTTGAACTGGAAGTTCTTGTGTGTAATTTTTTTCTGCGGTGAAGTTGCGAACATCAAAATCAACGTGGGTGTCAATGGTTATTACATTGTCGTGAATTCTTTTTGCTTTTTCTAATACTGTTTCAACAGTTTTATTGCTTTCTTCTTTTTTCTCTTCTTTCTTGTTTCCACAAGATCCAAGAATAAAAGATAAAGCCAAAAGTAAATAAGTAAACTTCTTCATATTTATTTCGATTTAAAACCTAATTATTTTTCAATTTAAACGTCGAATATACTTCCGTTATCTTTCATTTTCCTCAAAATCGGTGAACAACGGTAGCGATCTTCGTGATATTTATCGTAAAGCTCATCCATTTTCTCTACACACCAATCGATTCCTTTTTCATTCGCCCAAGCCAATAAGCCATTTGGATAATTTACTCCTTTGGTCATTGCATTGTCTATGTCTTCCGCAGATGCGATATTCCAGAAAAGGGCATCAGCAGCTTCATTAATTAGCATTACTAATATTCTTTCGAAAACGAGCTCTTCAATGTTTAAATCATCTTTAAACACAGGTTCAGGTTTTACGGCATTTTCTCCGTAGTTGTAAAAACCTCTACCAGTTTTTCTACCTAAATATCCAGCTTCTGCAAAGCGTTTTTGTGTGAATGAAGGTTTGTATCGTGGATCGTAATAAAACGCTTGAAAAACAGTTTCGGTAACCGTATAGTTTACATCGTTTCCTATAAAGTCCATAAGTTCAAACGGACCCATTTTAAAGCCTCCATAATTTGTCATTGTCCAATCGATAGTAGCAAAATCGGCAATGCCTTCTTCGTAAATTCGGAGTGCTTCTCCGTAGAAAGGTCTTGCAACACGATTAACAATAAATCCAGGTGTGTCTTTGGCTACTGCAACTGTTTTTCCCCAGTCTTTAATGGTTTGAACAGAAATGTTTAAAGTTTCTTCAGAGGTTTGTACCGCAGGAATAACCTCAACTAATTTCATTAATGGAGCAGGGTTGAAGAAATGAATTCCTATACAACGCTCAGGTTTTTCTAAGGAAGATGCAATGGAAGCAATAGATAGAGAAGATGTGTTTGAAGCCAATATACAATCGTCACTTACAAACTTTTCAATCGTTGAAAACACATTTTTTTTGATGTCGAGGTTTTCAATTATTGCCTCAATGGTCATATGGGAATCTTTCAATTCCTTAAGTGTATTTACGTACTTTATATTATTTTGAATGCGCTCCTTTTCATTAGCATCGATTCGTCCTTTTTCAACCAAACGATTCATTATTTTTTCTAAATCGGCTTTAGATTTTTCCAAAGCATCGGTTTTTGTATCGTAAATTTTAACCGTGCACCCAGCTGTTGCTGCTACTTGTGCAATTCCAGCGCCCATGGTTCCAGCGCCAATTATTCCAATATTTTTAATCATTTCTTATTTTTTAGACTTTCAATATTTAACAAACCTTGATTCGAGTTTTGCTAATATTATTTTCCTTTAAATTCAGGTTTTCTTTTGTTTACGAAAGCATCTACTCCTTCAGCGTAATCTTCACTTTGAGCTGCTTCAATTTGAAGTTTGCTTTCTAAATCTAATTGCTCTTCCAATGAGTTTGTCATGGATTGGTTTAATAATCGCTTTGTAAGTCCTAATGCTTTGGTAGGCATGTTGGCTAAGGTATTGGCAATAGCATTTACTTCTTCTGAAAAGTTTTCTGAAGAAATTACTTTGTAAACCATTCCCATTTTTTCAGCGTCTTGAGCGGATACTTTATCGCCAAGCATCATTAAAGCTGAAGCTTTTTGAAAACCAATTAAACGAGGAAGGAAAAAGGTTCCTGCGCTATCTGGAATCAGCCCAATCTTGCTAAAAGCCTGAATAAAACTTGCATTTTCTGAAGCAATTACTACATCACATGCCAAAGCAATGTTCGCACCGGCACCTGCGGCTACACCATTAATAGCTCCAATAACTGGTTTTTCAATACTTCTAATTCTAGAAATAATCGGATTGTAGTGTTCTTCAAGAATTTTTTTGAATCCAGGATTTAACTCTGGAGAAGTTACTTCTTTTAAATCTTGACCAGCACAAAATGCTTTCCCCATACCCGTTATTACTATTGCTCTAATATCTGGATTGTTTTCACAGGCATCCAACTCACTTTGAAGTAGGAGGGCCATTTCTCTATTAAAACTATTAAAAACTTCTGGACGGTTTAATGTAAGGTATGCAGTTTTATCTTTTATTTCTTTAATTATAGAAGCCATATTATGTGTTTAAATAATGAATTTCTGATTGAACGCCTAAAGATACTACTTTGTCGAAGTCCTTTTTTACAAAAATAGAAAGAGTTGTTGAAATCTGAAGCTAACTCCATAGATATCCCTAGTATATCACCACTATACTTCTTAAGTTTATTCAATCAAATTAAGATACCTTTCTAACTGTCAAAATTTGCTCAGCATGACCAAAGGGTCCTTTCTCGTCATGAAGTACTGCAGTTGTTAAACCAATACCATCTTGTCCATATTGTTGATCGACTTCTAGGCCTAGCCATGTGCCTAGTGGCAAGCGATGTAGATGGATTTGTAAATCGACATTAGGGAACATATGAGTAAAGGGATTGTCCTGTCTAACTACCACTCCATTCATGGTATCAACCATTCCCATAAGCTTCACAAAAGGACTTGTGGTTTCTCCTTTTACCATTTCCAACTTATTTGTAATCCAAACCTTACCCTTCCCAGGGCGACGTTCAACTACTTTAATATTTTTTGAAACTGATTGAATATATCCACCACTCCAAACAGACATACCTTCCCAATTAGGAAAAGTTTTGTAAGAAGGCATCGGATTATCTTCCAATCCAGCAACTTCTGAAGTATCCTCGGTGATCATCCTCCAAGTGCGTGCTATAATGCACGTTCTTCCCTTAGCTTCAAAAACCGATTCAAGAAGTTCAATAGTTCTTCCTGGACGGATGCAGCGGGTGGTAATTTGAAAGTCGTCCAAATGAATCATTCCCAATATATCCAAGCTGATGCGACCAATTCGCATGTCGTCTCTTGGCTGGAACTTTTCTAATTCTGCACAAATAGCACCCGTAGCTGGGGCCATATGCTGTTCGTTATCATTCCAGGCTCCTTGGGTGTTTTTAGTAGGGCGATAGTGCGCCACTTGCGAGCCGTCTGTTTTTATTTCACGATTGAGTAGTTCGTAATAAAATCCCATAGTTTTTTGAGGCAAATTTAAACAATCTTGTATGCGAAACTACTGAGAATAAAGATTGAGAGAATTCTCATTACAGAAATACGACCGCTGCGCTATAAGAAACAAGACTAAAGTATTTATGCACTAATGATGAAATTCCAGCCTACGAGGGAATTTATTTCAAGCATTTAAAATAATCAAATGGCTCGTGGCAGTCGTCACATTTAAAAAGTGCTTTGCAAGCTGTAGAACCAAACTGACTCACCAGGTGTGTATTTGTACTTCCGCATTGCGGACATTTAACCATTTTTTTGTTCCCAAGTAAAACGTCTTTGTCGTGGGTTTCTGAAAGAGGACGCGCAATCCCGTATTCTTCCATTTTTTGAAGTCCTTCTTCAGATATCCAATCGGTGGACCATGCAGGAGAAAGAACAAGTTCTACTTCAGCTTTTTTCCCAACATCCTCGAATGCTTTTTTTAAATCGTCTGAAATAACGTCCATAGCTGGACATCCAGAATAGGTAGGAGTAAGTTTTATTTTTACAACTCCGTTTACTTCTATTGCTTCACGAATAACTCCTAGTGCCAAAACCGATAACACAGGAATCTCCGGATCTGAAACGGTTTTCAAAACTGGGATTAAATCTTTATCAATATTTGGACTTTCTGTCAACAATTTATTTTATGTTTTTAAAATTTCAGTATTCAATTTACTATTAACCTCTAAAGCATTACTTTAAGTAGCAAGTGTAGAAATTAAAAGTAAATGTTATAACTACCAATTCATATTAGGGTAGGTGCGTTGCATATATTGCAATTCGGCTAAAATATAGCCCATATGCTCTGTGTGAACTCCTTCTTTTCCGCCTTTTGTAAAATATTTATTTTCAGGTACAGTAAGAGTAGCTTCAGTTAGAAGTTCAGAAACTTCTTTGTAATATTCTTCTTTAAATGATGAAACATCAATTCCGATTCCTTCTTTAATAACTTCTTTTTCAGCATCGGTTAAATAGAAAAGTTCATCGGTGTATCTCCAAAGGTCGTCGATGGCTTCTTGCATTTTTTTATTACTCTCTTCGGTTCCGTCGCCCAATCGTTTTACCCAGTCTCCAGAAAAACGCTTGTGGTAGCTTACTTCTTTAATTCCTTTTTTAGCAATAGCAGCTAAGTTTTCATCTGGACTATTTTGAAGTTTTTCCATCAACATATAGTGATAAACATCGAAAAGATATTGTCTACCTATAACAAATCCAAAATGAGTGTTGGGTTGCTCTACTAAAAGACAGTTTTTGTAGTCTCTTTCAATTCGTAAGAAAGCGATATCGTCTTCAGTTTTATTTTCACCTACCAATTTAGCAGCGTATTGATAATAACTTCTTGTTTGTCCGAGCAAGTCCAATGAAATATTGGTAATTGCAATATCTGTTTCCAAACTTGGGCCGTGACCACATAGCTCCCCCAATCTTTGGGCTAGAATTAGTGAGTTGTCAGCAATTGTTAGGAGGTAATTATATAGGTTGTTCATTTTCAATTATTAAAAATCGAAATCGAAACTCAAATCGAAATCGAAGGAATTAACTAAATTTTTTAATCAAAGAAACTACTATTCTGATGAGCTCATCATTTTCATTTCTAATTGTTTTAAGATCGTTCGAATTTATAAGGTTCGCTTTTATTTGTATGTTAATATTCCTAAGCGACTCTCGTAATTCTTTTAATGTAATCCTAAGCTTATTGACTCTATCTTTATTAGAACCTGCTCCTTCAAATTCACCAAAGTTCAACGCTGCTGAACAGGCAGATCTAATGAGTTGTTTTGTAAGGTAATCAGCAGCAAAAGATGTCGGTTGTTTTGAAAAAATAACAATAACTGAAGCGGCAAAATCTTCGAATCGACTATCTAAGTTATATTCCCTCATTTTTTCGATTTCAATTTTGATTTCAGTATTGTTTTCCCGTTACATATGCTTCACCTCATCTGGTAAATCATAAAAAGTAGGGTGGCGGTATACTTTATCTTGAGCAGGCTCAAACATTTCGCCATTTTCAGCAGGGTTTGAAGCTGTAATATTTTTACTTTCTACAACCCAAATACTCACGCCTTCGTTTCGACGAGTATAAACATCACGCGCGTTTTCTAAAGCCATTTCAGCATCTGCTGCGTGAAGGCTTCCGAAGTGACGGTGCTCTAATCCGTTTTTACTGCGGACAAATATTTCCCAAAGGGGCCAATTTTTTGACATAACTTTATGTGTTTGATTCAAGGTTTTTTCGGGATTCAAATTTCAAGAGTATAATGTCTTAACAGCTGAATTCCTTAAGCCTTGATTCTAGTTTTATATTGCTTCTTTTAATTTATTTGCTTCTTTCTTTTCAGCATATGCCATTGCGGCATCGCGAACCCACTCGCCATTGTTCCAAGCGTTTACTCTAGCACTCATTCTTTCTTTGTTGCAAGGACCGTGACCTTTTACTACTTGCCAGAATTCCTCCCAATCAATTTCCCCAAAATCATAATGACCTGTTTCTTCGTTCCATTTCAAATCTGGATCTGGAACTGTAAGTCCTAAAATATCTGCTTGTGGTACAGTTTGATCAATAAATTGTTGGCGTAGTTCGTCATTACTTTTACGCTTTAATTTCCATTTCATTGATTGTTCGGTATGAACAGATTCTGCATCTGTAGGGCCTAACATCATTAAGCTTGGCCACCACCAGCGATTTAGTGCGTCTTGAGCCATTGCCTTTTGCTCTTCAGTGCCACGGCAAAGAGTTAACATAATTTCGTAACCTTGACGTTGGTGGAAGCTTTCTTCCTTACACACACGTACCATTGCACGAGCATAAGGACCGAATGAAGTATTGCACAGTGGCACTTGATTAATAATAGCGGCTCCATCTACTAACCAGCCAATAGCACCAATATCGGCCCAAGTGATTGTTGGATAATTGAAAATTGAAGAATACTTCGCTTTTCCACTGTGAAGTTGATCGTATAATGCGTCGCGAGAAACTCCAAGGGTTTCACAAGCTGAATACAAGTACAAGCCGTGTCCAGCTTCATCTTGAACTTTTGCCAATAATGCAGCTTTTCTACGCAGGGAAGGAGCACGTGTAATCCAGTTTCCTTCAGGTAGCATTCCGATAATTTCTGAATGTGCGTGCTGACTTATTTGCCTGATGTGAGTTTTTCGATATTTCTCCGGCATCCAATCTTTTGGCTCTATCTTTTCATCGCGCGCAATGCGTGCTTCAAAGATTTCTTCTAGGTTTTTTACTTCTTTTTCGCTCATAATATCTTTTTTAAATACCTGCAATTAGCTCCGCTGAATAAATAGGGGACAGCTTGCAGGATAATTCATCATACATCAAAATCTACTTTTACTTTATCAGACGTTGGTACAGCCTGGCAACTCAAAACTAAATCTTGTCCTACTTCTTTATCGCTTAACGCATAATTTATTTTCATCTCTACACTCCCTTCCATAATTTGACACTTACAAGTGCTGCAAACTCCACCTTTACATGCAAAAGGTAAATCTGCACCTGCAGCCAATGCGGCGTCGAGAATGTTGTCGAAATCCTTAGTCATCGTAAACTGGAATTCCTTTCCACCATCTACAATTGTTACTTCAACACCTTCTACGTTTTGTTTTGCTAAACGCTCGGCTCTTTTAATATCTTCTTCTGAAAGTCCTGTAACAAAAAGTTCATAGTGAACTAATTCTTTTGGAAGTCCAGCTTTTATCAAGTATTCACTTACAAAATCTACCATTTTTTCAGGACCACACAAAAACACTTCACTAGTGTCTGGTATATCGATGAAATTCTTTGTTAGAATTTCCATTTTTTCTTCGTCAAAACGACCGTTGAAAAGTTCGATATCTCTGCGTTCTTTAGTAAGGAAATAATAGATTTCTAGTCTTCCAAAATATTGGTTTCGCAATTGCTCTAAAGCTTCCTTAAAGATAATAGATTTTGCAGTTCTATTCACATAAAACAACTTGCAAGTAGCATTGGGTTCTAATGCTAGATGTGTTCTTATCATTGAGATAACAGGAGTAATTCCACTTCCTGCAGCAAAAAATAAGTAGTTTTTCGCTTTATCAGGATTCACATCCACGCCAAACATTCCACTTGGCTCCATAACCTCAAGAGTATCTCCAGATTTTAAGGTATCTCTTACATAAGTAGAAAAAACACCACCTGGAATTGTTTTTACAGCTACTTGCCATTGATTTTCAATAGGGCTAGAGCACAAACTATACGAGCGGCGTGTATCTTCCCCGTTAATATCGGCTTTTAAAGTTAAATGTTGTCCTTGGCGAAAGTTGAATTCCTGAGCCAAATTATCTGGAACGTCGAAAGTTATAACCGTACATTCATCGGTTTCTTTATAAACGTCTTGTACTTTTAATTTATGAAATCTTGCCACTTATTTTTTGATTTATGAATAGCAAAACTAACAGTTGTTAGTTAGAATTGCAACTTTGATCTTTATTTACTTTTGTTTTTTAATGAATTACGGAATTCTTTAATTAGTTTAGGGGCAGGAAGGTAATCACCAAGCAACCATCCTTCATATTCTGGAGGCACAAGATCATCCATTCTGTCGCCATACTTTTCATGAAGTATTTTGCCTATATCAATAAAACGGTCATAATATTCGTACAGCAAAGGCTCTTTCCAAATTTCTTTACCGTTGTGCATTAGAAATAAAAAGTCCTTTCTTTTATACTTCTTTTCGATAATTTCGAAAATTAAATTATCACCTTCTATTTCAGGCAATTCATCTGCCGATTTCAAACTCAGAGCCTCCCAATGATCCCAAAAACTCATTTGTTTAAGAACCTCCTTTTTATCTTCCTCGGTTCCAAATTGAAGAACTTCAGAAAAAGTTGGGAAGACTACTAGTTCTAATAAATATTTACAGTTGGGACAATTTACTTCAAAGCCTTCTTCCTTTAAATCGCCTTGTTTCAAAACCTCACCTTTTCCAGTCCAACCACAATTTTCACAATTGTACGATGCTCTTTATAAGTATATATATTATTCATATTATTTTTTTTATAGCTTTTCCAAGAGCCGTTAGGATTCAATTAACCTTAAATAATATTGTTCGCGAACTCTGCTATTGAAATCATCTGTTCTGAAATTCTTTATCTACATAATTCCTTTTAGCAACACCGAAACCATATCTTTTTTAAGCACATTCACGTCTAACTTTCCTCGCTTTTCATACCATAAATGAAGTGTGCGTAATGTAGATAGAATAGAGAACAGAATCACTTCAGGATGGGCCGATCTAATTTCGTTAACCTCTATCCCTGTTTTTATTAATTCTCTGAAATTATCTTCATACTCATCTCTCATTTTTATAAAAGCATTCAGATTATCTCCTTCCAAGTGCATCCAGTCGTTGTTTAATGAGGCTAATGCTTCGGAGTGATTTAAAGTAATATCTATATGAAGCTCGATTAGGTTTTCCAACTTTTTAAGTATGCTTGATTGCTGGGAAATAACCTGATTCATTCCAGTTGTAAACTCTTGAGCCACTTCAAGAATGATATCGGCTAGAATTTCTTGTTTTCCACTAATGTGGTTATAAAGACTCGCGGCCTTGATATCCATTTCTGAAGCTATATCACGCATAGTGATAGCACTATACCCTCTTTTTCTAAATAGAGTAGCTGCCACTTTTACGATTTCGTCCTTTCGTGAAATTGTTTTCATTACTGCAATATAGCGAATATGTGGGAAGAATTATTAGCGAAAATTGTAATATTGTATATATAAAACAATACATAAAATGGGGCTTTTAGATTTTTTATTTGGCGGCAAAAACAAGAAGATACAAGACTTTAAAAGCCGTGGTGCGGTTATAATCGATGTTCGTAGTAAAGGCGAATATGATGGGGGAGCTATTCCAGGTTCTAAAAATATCCCGTTGCAAAGTATCAGTGCTAATATTTCTCAGATCAAGAAATGGGACAAACCTGTAATTGTATGCTGTGCTAGTGGAATGCGTAGTGCAAGTGCTGCGGGAATTCTAAAAAGTAATGGGATAGAAGTGATGAACGGTGGTGGCTGGTTTAGCTTGAGTAAGAAGCTTTAGACCTAGAGTAGAGAACATAGAGTAGAGAGTAGAGAATAGAGAGAATAGATGGCGTGTAAGGGAGTTTAATAATCGTCATTCAATTTTGACCTCAATCTCCTGTGGCCAGTTTCAATCCTCCTTCGGACAGGTTTCGATTTCAATTTCGATTTCTTATTGGATTTCGTCAGAGTTTGATTCGTTGTAGGTCCTCTTCCTCTTCAACTACTGTCTGATTGTATTTCAAAGTCCACCCCATTGAATTGGTAAGAATGTAAATTTTCGAAAGTTCAGAAATTAATCTGTTTTCAGCATTTGTTCGCAATTCTGAAGCTTCAATTTTCTTAAGTAGCGATTTCTCTACACGTTGTTTTATTTTGTTGTAATCCGAAGCTGTAAATTGATTTAAATAATCTTGAGTTACATCATAGTATTCAATATTTGGATTTATTGATAACTCAGGCTCGGGAATACTCGTGATAGTAACAGTTTTTGTCGCTTCGTTAACTTCAGATGTTATTTTGCTTAAATCGTAGGCTATGCTAGCTTTAGCATTTACTACAATCAATGCTTTTTTACGAGCGTCGAATAGGCCGTACATTAAATCTCTACTAGCATTATAACTAAAAACTTGAGCGTAACTTCCTTCGGTTACAATTAGTTTGCCCACATTTTTTAATTCCTTCTCAATAAGTGCAGTATTAGCTTGCAGGGTTTCGCGATTGTCCTTTCGGTCATCACAATATCGCACACTAAATATTATAACAAAAGCAATGATAATACCTAGGAGAATGTTGCGCATAGAAATAATTTTTACAGGAAAGATATAAAAATTGGGTGTCAGTTAATAATTGTAACCTTTAGTTTAACTGAAAATTAATTATTACAAATCGTATTTAATTACAAGCATAACAATTCTAGGCATTACAAAATACTGCGAAGTTGTATTGAATTGATCGTTAAAGCTGTCGTTATTAATAGATTTCGTATCTAAAATATTTGTTGCTTGTACAGAAAACTCCCAAGGGCTTTCACCGTGTTTGTAATATAAATTAGCATTAAAAAACGAATAACTGTTTTCAATAGTTTTGGCATCGTTGGTGTAATTGTAGTAATCCCATTCCGCAAAAAAGTTGAAGTCTTTTAAAAATCGGAGGTTTACATTTGCATAAGGTTTGTTGGTGAAGAATGTTTGTTCAATTCCTCCGTTGTCATAATCGTTTTTAATGAAACGATAACCAACTTCAAAATTTGGAAAATTCTTAAAATTACTCAACGCACTTATGTTGTAATTTTGAGTAAAACTCTGACTTTCTTGAATTCCATTGTTGATGGTGTTGTTTGTTTTGGTTAAGAATAATGCAGCATCCAATTTAAATTGAATTTTCTTTACTCTTTTGCTAAACCTACCAACGGCTGAAAAAGTTTCATCTGGAAAATTACTATCAAAATTAACTGGGCTACTTACTTGATTAATTCCTGCTAGTTGAGTGGTGGTTTTTATAGCATCAATACGTCGAGTATAGCTTAAATTCCCGCCAATATTTGTGTAATTAAAAAGATTGAAACTAAAATAAGTTAAATTATAACTATGCGATAATGAGTTTTCTAGCTCTCTATTTCCGCGGAAAAGTCTATTGTAATTGTTAAAAACGTAGGCCTGTGCGTAATTATTCACATCGCTATATTCTGAAGTGATCGCATAGTTAAAACGTATATTCTCACTTTTCTTAAGTTCTAAAACAACATTTACATCTGGTAAAACCATCCAGTCGTTTTGCGTTGAGGTTGTTCCTAATTGCTCGTTTTTCAAGTTGTAATTGTGAAGTGTAAGCCCAGGTGTGAAAATAAACTTCCCCGATTTTAATTTATAATGAAGTCCGAAAAATACATCTGAGAAAGTATAGTTTACATCGTTATTAAAATCGTTTTCAGTGAAATTATTTTGATTTCCATTATCTAAAATTTGAAAAATATCTGAGTTAAATTTCTGATTGCTATAAGTGGTTCCAAGGGTGAAGTTGAGGTTGCTAACATTGTTCAAAACATAGTAATAATCAACTTTTGCATCGAGCTTATGACTTTTTACAGTTTTGTTTTGGTTAATGTTGTAGCGTTCCGATTGTTCCAAAGGATCGAATGTATCGGCATCACTATTAAAAGGGTCTAGTGGATTAATAGTAGTAAATACCCCTCGAAATGGAATTGAATCCTGAACTGCTTGATAAAATGGATCTTCATTTTGATACAAATGTTGAACTTCTGCAGCAAATATGTTTTTATCATTTAAAGTGAAATAAGCATTCGCGTTTTGATTTATTGAGAAAGGCTTGTTTTCTTTTGCTTCAGAGATTTCATTTTGGTTGCCGCCAACTATTGAAAGCGTAGCGTCGTCTTGCGTTTGTTTTGAAGTTTTTACCAAGGCGTCATAATCCAACTGAAAATTTGTATTAGGTTTATAAACACTACTTAGTTTTAGCATAGCCAATTGATTGCGTTGATCGTTATTGGTATTTGTATTTTCGGTAATTCCAGTAAGAATGTACTGGCTGATGCTATTATTTACAATATTCGTTTTATTGTCACTTAGAATCCCGAAACCACTGATGTCTAATTTATCATTTACAGCATAACTGAAGTTTCCAGCTACAAACTTGGCGTCTATAGCTTTAGCTCTGTCATTTTGAGAAACAGCAAAACCTAAGTCGCTATCGCTAATTCTAAAACTAGTTCCACCTCCTCGGTTGAAATTTTTAAAACCGCCCGTAAAATTGAAGTAGTCGCGAAAGGTAAAAGGTACTTCTCCAATATTATTAAAATCGGTAATTAGGTTAATACTGTATTTAGGACTGTAGTAAAATAATTTTGGATGAACCAAATAACGGCCACTATCTTCACCGTATTCATCAGCAATTCCTGCACCAGCAGTGACTTCTCCAAACCAAAAGTTTTTCTTTCCTTCTTTTAATTTTATGTTAATCGCAACATTATCTCGATCGTTCCCAAGTCCGCGCATTTGGTCAACTTCATTGTAATTTCGAAGTACTTCTACTTTGTCTACAGCATCGGCCGGAATGTTTTTAGTAGCTAGTTTACTATCGCCGTCAAAGAAATCCTTGCCTTCAACCATTACTTTGCTAACGGTTTTTCCTTCTACCTGAATTTCGCCATCATCATTAACCTCCACTCCGGGAAGTTTTTTCATTACATCACCGAGTTTGCGTTCATTGCCATTTGTGAAACTATCTGCGTTGTAAATGATGGTATCGCCTTTTACAGTTACAGGCATTTCGTAAACAATTTCTACATCGTCCAACTGATTTTCCTGCGGATTTAAAATAAAATTTAAATCGATGTTTTCTGATTCAGTAGGAACGGAAACCGTTTGTTTTTTGGTTTCATATCCTAAAAAGCTTGCGGTTAAAGTGTAAGTGTTTCCTTTTAGAAGATCGAGTTGGTAACGGCCTTGATGATTTGTGATTCCATAGGACTCTGTTTCACCTGTAGTTTTAACACTAGCAATTACATTGGCAAATTCCAAGGGATTGCCAAGGCTATCTTTAATGGTTCCTTTTACTTTGATGCTTTGCGCTGAAAGCGGAAAGGAGAGTATTAATAAGAGAAAGAGATGGGTTTTATTCATTGAAGATGGTTTTATTACCACAGAGGCACAGAGAACACAGAGGTTATAAGTAACCGTTTATGACTCTTTTACTCCGTATACTAATTTAACTGAATTGAAGTTTATTATTTGGAAAATTGTTTTGCCACAAGGGGATTATATGGAGTTTTTGTCATTATATATTTGCACAACCTCAAAATTTATCTTTTAGTTCCTTCTTTTTATCAGCTACAATACTCTCAAACTTTTCAAAAGTGACAATTTCTCCATTCTTTGGAGGGTTTATTATGTTTTTATTTCCAGTATTTAAAATAATTTTAGAGCATAAAAAAGTTGTACGATTTACATTTAACTCCAATATCAATCCTGGCAATCCTGAAAATTCATCGGGACCATTTGAAACTGGGATTTGCGGTGCGTACCAAGCAGTCACTATTACATTTGCTTGTATCTTACCTTCCTTTGAATCCTCATTTATCGAATTTTTCATCCGATAGTCATTCAAATCTATTTTCATTGTGGCGACTGCTTTAAAAACGGTATAATCGCCTATTTGTTTAGCTTCTTTTACTAGTTCCCATTCTAGTTTTGGAAGGGTATCATCGATAAGAAATCTCTTCCCAAGGAATTCTCTTGCTTCTATTATCCTTTGGCTTTCGAGATTCTTATAAACACTTTCGGTACTGTAAGATTGCATTGCTGCTAAAAATCCCACCATATATGGGGATGCTTCGTTTAAAAATTCTTCTTCCTTATAAATAGACTCTTTATTGTTAAACGTGAGAATATATGTTTTCTCATAAAGCTCTTTATCTCGTTTTTCCTTTCTAAGCCTTTTTTCTTCTGGCATTTCGCTATAATCCTCTCCAGTAGTGGTTTTTGCCTTATAAAATGCTTTGCCAGTTATACCTTGGGCAGAAAGGGAAAAGGATAAAATTGCGAAGAAAAATAATAGGATTTTTTTCATTTGGATTTTTTTTACCACAGAGGCACAGAGGAAATAGAGAGTATAGATAGATAATTATATTCCATTTTTCCCTGTGTTCCTTGTGTCTACGTGATTTTCAATTTCGATTTCAATTTCAATTACGTTTTCTCCTAGAATCCACCGCCACGTCTTCCACCTCTGTTTTGGAAGTTTTCGCGTAACTCTTCAGTTTTTTCCTGTACAATTTTGATGTATTCTTCCCGAGTTACTTTCTTTCCTTTTTTAGGAGCTTCAATTTTTTCGGCAGATTTTGGGTTTATTACAACTTTTGAACATAGCAATGTGGTTCTATAAACGTTCAACTCCATAATTAAGCCAGGTAATCCTCCAAACTCTCCAGGGCCATTACTTACAGGGATTTGTGGTGTAAACCAAGCAGTAACCTCGATTTCTTCAGGAATTTCAATCATTTCCATTGGGTCGTCAAAATTTGTAGAATCTTTTTCTACTTCGGCATTTTCCTTTTCATCTTTTCCTTTTCTGTCGCGTTTTGGACGAGCCATACTAAAATCGGTTGGGTCCACTTTTTTCATGGCAATAGCTTTAAATACGGTGTACTGTCCTATTTGCTTAGTGTCCTTCGTCATCTGCCAATCCAACGATTTTATAGAGTCTGTCACTAAAAATTGTTTTCCAAAGAATTCATTTTCCTCTACAATTTGTCCTGTTTTTAGGTTTTTGTATTGACTTCCAGGAGTAAAGCTATTCATCATCATTCTGAACCCTGGGTTAATTGGTGTTGCATCAAGTTTTTCTTCTTCTTTATAAATAGATTCGTCTTTTGTAAAAGTGAGGATGTAGGTTTTCTCTAATGCGCTTTTCATCATCTGAGAAACCATTTTTTTCATTTCCTCAGTCATTTCGCGTCTGCCAGCTCCCATTTCATCTAAGTCTACAGTTGTTTTAGATTCGTAAAAAGCTTGCCCACTTATACTTTGTGCGTTTAAAGAAACCGAAAATAAAAGGAGGAAAATTAAAAAATATCGTATCATAAAATTGTAATTAAGGGTAAGTTTAAAGTTAATGAACATGAAGTAAATTGCTTAAAAATAATATATTTAAATACAACAAACTATAGTTCACTAATACTAAGACGAGTGAATGTATAATGTGTTACATAATTTTACGTTTTAGGGTATCACCACATTTTGTAACTTGCCAACTTTATGAAACCACTTCTAATATTCTTTTTACTAATTGGTCAATTTAGTATTGCTCAAAGTTTAAACTTAGAGAGTAAGACTCCGTTAGATGCTGATAGGTTAATTGGAGTAGACAACTACAAGAACACCTATTTTATTAAAGATCGTGTTCTAAACAAGAGGGGAGCTGATGGGGATTTTAAGTTCAACGATCTTCAGTTGGGGAGAATTACTTCAGTTGATATTATAAACCCTTTAAAAGTTGTTGTGTTTTTTCAAGACACCAATACAGTGGTTTTACTCGATAATAAGTTAAGTGAAATTCAAAGAATTAGTTTTAATAATTTGCCGCAATTTTTGAATGTTAGTACTGCTACAAATGCAGGTAGTAATAGTTTGTGGGTTTTTAATGTAGATACGCAGCAACTTGAACTGTACAATTACGGTTCTAAAATGCAAACTGTGGTATCACAACCTTTTCCTGGAAAACTAGTGTCTCAGGCGAGTAACTTTAATTATTGTTTCACTTTAACCGAAAAGAAATTACGCGCTTTTAATATATACGGAAGTATTCTCAATGAAGCTCCTTCAGAAGAATATGAAAAAATCGTTCAACAAAATGAAAACTTGATTGCACTAAAGGAGAATACGCTTTATTACATTCCCGATTTTGCAAAAAGAAATGGTGATAAACCACGAGAAACCGTAAAGTTAGATGTGGCAGAAATGAATATTAAAGACTTGCAGCTTACTAATGATTTGCTTTATATTTATGACGGCAAATATTTGCACATCTTTTCACTAACTATCCCAAAGAATTAAATAATATGCACGTTGCAATTGCAGGAAATATAGGTTCAGGTAAAACTACGCTTACAAGGTTATTGTCAAAACATTACAAGTGGCAACCCCATTATGAAGATGTGGAAGACAATCCGTATTTAGATGATTTTTACAATCAGATGGAGCGTTGGTCTTTTAATCTTCAAATCTATTTTTTGAATAGTCGTTTTCGCCAAATATTAGATATTCGTGAAAAGGGAAAGAGTGTAATTCAAGATAGAACTATTTATGAGGATGCATATATTTTTGCACCCAACCTTCACGCGATGGGTTTAATGACTAATCGTGATTACGAAAATTACAGATCGCTTTTTGAACTAATGGAGAGTGTTACCGAAGGCCCAGATTTATTGATATATCTGCGTAGTAGTATTCCAAACCTTGTGAAACAAATTCACAAACGCGGTCGTGATTATGAAAATTCAATTAGCATAGATTATTTAAGCCGGTTAAACGAGCGTTATGAAGCTTGGATTCACGGTTATGATAAGGGAAATCTTATTATACTAGATGTTGATGATTTAGACTTTGTGGATAATCAGGAACATCTTGGAGAGGTGATTAATAAAATCGATGCTGAACTACACGGCTTATTTTAAAATTAAGATTTATATAAACCCTTGATCTTTTGCGTGATTAATTGCTGCTTCTGTGTCGTCGACTAAAAGTACAGGCACCCTTGTATAATCTTTATAAAGGTTTTTCACACGTTGCATTTTATTCCTGCGATTTACATCTCTTAAATAGATAGCTAAAATTCGCCCAGGATATGACTCCGTGATTTCCTGGTAGATATCAGGGTCGTGTTGTCCGCTATCACCTATTAGTATAAATGGCAATTTGGGGTAAGTTTTTAAGATATTAATGATTTCAGTTTGCTTTTGAGGTTTCTCAGCTTTGTATTTTTTAGCGAAAGGATTTACAAAATCTCGCAGTAGAATAGGCCCTTTATGGAAGTTGTTGACCTCTAGAAAAACTTCTAAATAATTGTATAAATTCCAAGGGCTATGACTTACGTAGAAAATAGGGTTACAGTCGTTCCCAGATTTTCCATCGTGTAATTTTTGGTAAAAATCTGCGGCACCTTTTAACGGAATTCGCTTATCAGCACTTTTAAAAAATGTGTTTTTTATTACAGCCCATTTTAATCGAGAGGTAAGGCCTGTGTGAAGAATGGTGTCATCAATATCACTAATTACTCCGTATTTCGCTGTGTTTTTTGGAATAAGAATTTCACCTTTAAACTTATTGTCTTGTTCTATTTTTCTTCCGCTTTTATTTTCGGTAAAAGAAATTGAAAATGGCATCCAACCTTCTTCATCTGTTAAGGGAAGTAGATTTTCTATGGTTTCATCAATTAAGAAATAACCTTGGCTGTCCGTTACAGTTGAAATTGTTCTATTGTCAGGGAGTGTGAGCGTGAGTTTGGCATTGGTTACTTTGTCGGTTATAAATCGTTTCCAGCTATTTCTTAATAAGTTGAATAAACCTGTTTGGTTTAGGTCTATGTCCTCATCCTGAATAGATCGCCCCTTCGCATAAAGGTGGTTAGCAGTGCCATAACTGCGAAAAGTAACAATCTGAATCGGGTCTTTTTTAAACATAGTCTTTTTTAAAAATGCCAAGTGTCAGGCCATAACCACATTATGGTTAAACCAAAAGCAATTGTGATTCCAAAGGAAATTCCTATCCATTTTGCCAATTGACGTGTACCTAAAACTGCTGCCATAACTCCTTTAAAAGCTAAGTTAGAAAGTGAAGCTAACAATATTAAACGCCAACCAGTAGAGGTGTTTAATCCTCCAGATTTCATCATTTGAGATAAAGATAATGTTATCGCGTCAACATCGGTAAGTCCACTAATTATAGCTACCACATAGAGCGCATCATTTCCAAATTCTTGTTTAGTGAAGGCCACAGCTAAAAGAATAGCACCATATAACAATCCAAAAATCAAGGCACTTTTAAATTGTGCTGGATTTTCAGGTTCGGGCATTTTATCATCTCCACCGTTTTTACTGATGATATAAAACAATCCTACACAAATAATAGCCATAACAACGAATACAGCAATAAGCGGTAGGAAAAGTTCTGAAAATTTTTCTGGAACAACTACACCAACTTCTACTAATACTCTTACCATCGCAACTGCAGAGGCTGCTGAAATAACAAATGCTGCTAGTTTGTTAATGGATTTTGTCTCTTTAGTTTTTCGCGCATAACTAACAGTTGTGGCTGTGCTGCTAATAAGTCCTCCTAAGATTCCATTAGAGATTATGCCGACTTTCTTACCAACAAATTTATAGATGAAATAGCCTATTACACTTATCCCCACAATTAAGGTAACCATCAACCAGATATTTCTTGGGTTTAAAACATCTAGAGGGCCAAAAGTTTTATCGGGTAGGAGAGGGAGGATTACGAGGGAAATTCCCGCAAAAGTCATTATAGCGGCAAGATCTTTTTCTTCTAGTTTTTCTATAAAACCATGTAGGTGTTCTTTTAAGTAAAGTAGAATAGCTACAGAACCGCCCACAATAACGGCAATTACCCGATCACCCATTACTAAATAAGCTCCAACAGCAAACATAAGTAGTGCTGCTACCTCTGTGGTTTGCCCTATATCTGTTTCATTAGACTTTTTTAGCTTAATAACATTGGCTGTTACTAATAAGGCTGTAAGACAGATTCCTAAAACAGGAAGAATAAATGGATTGTTAAAATCTCGAGCTAAAAAGGCTGAAACAACACCCATTATTGAAATGAGTGTAAAGGTTCTAACCCCCGCCATTTCGTGATCGCTTTTTTGGCGTTGAAGACCAACAAGCATTCCTAATCCAAACCCAATGGCTAATGTTATAATGTCCTCGTAATTCATATAAGTACTAAAGTAATAAAAGTTAATCAGGGATTCCGAAAATAGATTTCAGAAATCTAAAATTAATATTGCTTGAGTAAAAAAAGCCTGCAAGATGTTTAAACTTAGCAGGCTTTAAAATTATTATTCGTTTTAATTGTGAAATGTCACGGTTTACTCTTTGTCTTTCACTTTTATTTTCATTCCATCTACATCTTTTAATTGTGAACGAACTTCTTCTTCAGTACCTGTAAAAGTTTTAGTTTCTGTGCTTTCTACACCGTCAACTGTTCTTGTAATTGTAACATTTGCTGTAACCTGGTCGTTGTTTTCGTTTTTCAACCACTCAACCATCGTTTCAGTTTTGTTTCTTAAGTTGTCACCTTCAGTGATGGTTTTTCCTGTTTCAATATACTTTATTTGCTTATCGGTTAATACAGTTTTGTTGCCTTCTGCATCTATAATGTAAACCTCTTCTGTCGATGTTTCAGCGGTAATAACATTGTTGTCGTGGTTTCCTAGAATTGGTGCGATAACCAATCCGATTAAACATGTTAGTTTTATTAAAATATTCATAGAAGGTCCTGAAGTATCTTTGAAAGGGTCACCTACAGTATCACCAGTTACAGCAGCTTTATGGGCGTCACTACCTTTGTAAGTCATTTTGCCGTCAATCATAACGCCTGCCTCAAAAGATTTTTTAGCGTTGTCCCATGCTCCACCAGCGTTATTTTGGAAGATTGCCCAAAGTACACCGCTTACAGTTACTCCAGCCATATATCCACCAAGCATTTCTGCAATCGCCATATTGTTCATTCCAAAGATCATCGGAATAAAAGCAATTGCAATTGGGAAACCAATAGTCATAATACCAGGTAATAGCATTTCTCTTAAAGAAGCCTTGGTTGAAATTGCCACACATTTGTCGTATTCAGGTTTTCCAGTACCTTCCATAATTCCTGGAATTTCTCTAAACTGACGTCTTACTTCATTTACCATTTGCATTGCTGCTTTTCCAACGGCATTCATTGCTAAAGCCGAAAAAACAACTGGAATCATACCTCCCACAAAAAGCATCGCTAGCACAGGCGCTTTAAAGATGTTAATACCATCAATTCCTGTAAAAGTTACATAGGCTGCAAAAAGCGCTAAAGATGTAAGTGCTGCCGAAGCAATGGCAAAACCTTTTCCGGTTGCAGCAGTAGTATTTCCTACTGAGTCTAGAATATCGGTACGCTCTCTTACAATAGGGTCTTGCTCGCTCATTTCGGCAATACCTCCTGCGTTGTCACTAATTGGACCAAAAGCATCAATTGCTAGCTGCATTGCGGTAGTAGCCATCATTGCCGAAGCAGCTAGGGCAACTCCGTAAAAACCAGCAAATGCATAGGAAGCCCAAATTGCTCCTGCGAAAAGTATTACAGAAGGAAATGTTGAAATCATTCCCGTTGCTAAACCAGCAATAATATTAGTTCCTGCACCAGTTGAGGATTGTTGTACTATTTTTAGAATAGGTTTCTTTCCCAACCCTGTGTAATATTCAGTAATGGATGAAATCACTGCGCCTACAACTAAACCAACTAGTGTGGCATAAAATACTCTCATTGAAGAAATTTCTTGAAGTCCTTCACCGAAGAAACTCATATTCATAGTTTCAGGAAGCATCCATAATACTAGAACATAGCACGAAACAGCAACAAGAATAATAGAAACCCAGTTTCCAATATTTAATGCGCCCATTACTTGAGCTTCCTTAGCGTCATTGCTTTTTATTTTCACTAGCATTGTACCTATAACCGAAATGATAATTCCAGCTCCTGCAATTGCCATCGGAAGTAAAATTGGTCCTATACCACCAAATGCGTCGGTGATAGCTCCACCCATATCTTTTATTACGTAGTTTCCTAAAACCATAGCAGCAAGTACTGTTGCTACATAACTACCAAATAAATCGGCACCCATACCTGCAACGTCACCTACGTTATCACCTACGTTATCAGCAATTGTGGCAGGGTTACGTGGATCATCTTCTGGGATTCCAGCTTCTACCTTACCAACAAGGTCGGCGCCAACATCGGCAGCTTTTGTGTAAATACCACCACCAACTCTTGCAAACAATGCGATAGATTCAGCTCCTAGCGAGAATCCAGCTAATGTTTCAAGAACAATGGTCATATCCATAGTGTTCGTCCAAACACCTCCCATAAAGTAATGGAAGAAGAAGATAAAAAATGCGGTAAGTCCTAATACCGCTAGACCTGCAACTCCAAGTCCCATTACTGTACCACCGCCGAAAGATATTTTAAGCGCATTAGGTAAACTTGTTTTAGCTGCTTGGGTAGTACGAACGTTTGTTTTTGTAGCTATTTTCATTCCCATATTTCCGGCTAAAGCAGAAAACACAGCTCCAAAAATAAAGGCTACAACAATTAGTATATCTGTAGTAGGAACAACGAATGAAACAACTGCCAAAGCGATACTTACTATTATAACAAAGACAGCGAGTAATCTATATTCGGCATTTAAGAAAGCTAAAGCACCCTCGTAAATGTGGTCGCTTATTTCTTTCATTTTACCATCTCCAGGGTTTTGTTTCATTACCCAAGAACGTTTTACGGCCATAAATAAAAGGCCTAATAACGCCATAACAATAGGCGCATAAATCATCAATGATTCCATAAAAAATTTAGTTTAAGGTTGGTTGTTATTATGTTACTCTCAAAAATAGGAAAATGGATTGGGATATAAAACAGCTATTTTTATGGTATAAAAATCAAAAATAAAATGGAAAAATTAAGGTTTTTTCACTGATACTGTTAAAGTTATGTGTTTGTTTAATTACTGGAAGTGAGAGAAAGTAGAAATTGAAGTTTCTTGAAAATGTGCCTAAAAAGGAAAAGGACGTAAAAACAAAAGACCTTATAGTCTTGAGTTTTACGTCCTTAATATGAAATGTATTGTTTGCTTAATAATTTGTTTTAATTAATTTTTCATAAGTAGAAGTACCATCTTCAAATTGAACATTAATTAGATAAAAACCATTGCTGTAATTGCTGAAATCAATGTTAAATAGATTGTTGTTAATTCCATTTTTTTCAATTAATAACGAACCATTTATTGTAAATAACTTGATACTAGATATTAACTTAGTACTACTATTGATTTTTAAAACATTTAGAATAGGGTTTGGGTAATAGCGAATGCTGTTTTTATAATTTTCAAGATTTGTTAACCCACCTAGTATATTTGGGTTTTCAAAAATGTATGCTGAACCAGCATCGTCTATAGGGTTGCCTCCATTAATATCATGATCCTCTCTAGGTGATCCAACTATTAGGTCACTGCCGTTTGATGCGATGCTCCACCCATAAAAGTCTTCACTTTCTGTATCATTTCCTTGAATTATTTGGTTTTCTACCCATAACCCTGTATTTTCTTTATTATAAAAGTAAACTTCACCTTTTTCGTTACCATAAATATGAGGAGCTGCGATAATAATATAATCTTGTAGAATAGCTGTATCCCATCCAAATTGAACATAGTCATTAGAAGGGTTGCTGATTAATATTTGAACCTCTTCCCAAATCCCTTGATTATTTTTCTCATACACATATGCAGCACCTTTTTCTGAATTAACACCATATGACCCTATAACCATAATGTTTTCACTAACACTAACGGAACTGCCAAAATAACTGTCATTTGAACTATCTGATGCTGTAATAGTTTGGTCATATTCCCAAACTCCATCGTTGTTTTTAATATATAAATAAGCAGAACCTTCACTGTTGTTAACTCCCTGAGCTCCTATTAGTAGATAATCACCTGATATAGATACTCCAATTCCAAAAGCGTCATTAACCATAGGGGTAGGACTCATTATTTTTTGAGTTTCAGACCAGTTTCCATTAATTCTATTAAACACATAAACTGAACCAGTCCAAGAGTCTTCACCTGGTGCGCCTGCAATAATTGTTTCATTCTGAACATCAATTGAAGTTGGATTCATTCCTAACTTAGCGTCTCCGCTCATATCTGATGCAACCAATTTTGTGTTAAATTCCCAATTATTATTTTGAAAGTCATAAATATAAAGTGCTCCAGCTCTTACTGTAGATTCTATATCGGCTCTACCGGCAGCTACGACTAAAAAGTCATCTGAAATTTTTACTCCACCTCCATATTCTGCGCCTTCATTTGGGTCATTGGCTGCTATCCTTTGAGTAAAACTCCAATTTCCTTGACTGTCTTTGGTATAAATATAGGCTGCACCTTCTGCATAAGATTCTCTAGAGGCGCCAACAATTGCAAAATTATCTTTGATAGCTACTGATGTGCCAAATTCTGCGCGACTTTCTCTATTTTGACTTACTACTTTATCTTTTTGTGAGAACTGAGCCATTGAAACAGCTCCATATAAGAGAAAGCTATATAAAATGATCTTTTTAAAATTTAAATATGATTCCATATTAAATGCTTTTTAAATTATATTATTTTTTTAATAGGCGCTTGAAGTAAGCTCCATTGTTAGTTGTTATTTTAACTAAGTACAATCCATGTGTTAGATTTGAAACATCTATTTTATCTATACTATTAGTGCTTTTTAAAACTTGCTTTCCTGTTGAAGTGTAAACAGCAATATCCTTTATTTTCTGCTCAACACTTTCAACGGTAAATGTATGAGTCGTAGGATTAGGGAATATTATTATGTCTTGTGATTTTATTTGATTGTTTTGATTTCCCAAGACAGAGAGGTCAATTGTGTATTCAACCAAACCTAGGTCAAATGTACCGAAATATATATTTGCACTTTCTTCAAAGAATTGAATAGTAGAGGAGTTTGCATTAAGATATTCTAAAGCTTCTGATGAAATTATCTCCCAGTTTAGACCATTATCAGTTGAGTAGATAATTCTTGATGATGATTCAGGGTATAGAAAACCATCAGAATAATAGTTGAGTGCTACTATTTGACCCGATGTTTTGTCTGAAAAATAAACTTTTTCTACAAACTCATCAAAAATTTGATTCCAAGTATCTCCTTTATCACTAGATAAGTAAATTCCTTTAGTAGTGGCTAAAAGATATTCTTCTGAATTTAATGGATTAACTGAAGCATCTAAAATCATATCCTGACCTGGAATGAGTGCTTCTAGTCCATTTGAGGTTTCTTCCCAATTGCTACCTCCATCAATTGTTTTATAAGTGTTTACTCCTTTAGTAATTAATACTTGCTGGCTATCATCAGGGTCTATTATAATGCCATAACTTAAATCAGTATTTGGCATACTAATTTCGTTAATAATTGGTGAAGTAGAGTCTGATACATCTATAGTAAAAATATTTTCTCCAAATGAAAACCAAATTAAACTTGTATTATTTGGGTCTGTAGCAAGGGTATAAATATTTAGAAACATCATACTAGTTAATATAGTTTCATAATTTTCACCATGATCTGTACTCATTTCTAAATATGAATTCATTCCAGCTCTGCTACTATTGAAAATTCGACCTGCTACTTCTTTGTCTGAATAAGGGAAAGTGGTTGATCCAAAAGTGTTATTTAAAGGACGCATTCTATAACCGTTTTCAATATTTGAATCTACATTTCTATGTATAAAACCATTTCGTAAGCCATAATAAAGATGGTTTTCTCCGCCTTTAAAATAAGAGTCAATACGTCCGGTGCTATTTACAAATTTATTAGTAAGCTTTTCAAGTGTGTATCCTCCATCTGTTGATCGAAATGGATAGAAGTTTGCAGAAATAATTAGCTCATTTGTTTCAAAAGGATTAAATGAGGCTGTTAAACCAAAGTAATAGTTTTCTGGATCAATTTCTGTGAATACTTCATTATGCCATGTGATTCCATTGTCATTACTTATGATTATTTCGTTTTCTTCTAAAACAAGAATATTGTCAGTGTTTTGTGGATTAAACTTAATATAGTTTATGTTGTTATTGGACATACTATTATAAGTTATAGGAACTATATTCCAAGTATCACCACCGTCAAGCGATCGATATAAATTTTCTGTGTGTGTGCCATATCCATAAAAAGTTCCTAGTAAAATATCATTAGGGTCATTTGGATTAAATTCGATTGCACTATAAGTGTTTCCAGGGATTTTTTCTTCCCAGTTCACCCCACCATCTTCACTTATAAACAATCCTCCTATATCACTACCCGTAGAAACACCACGCATTAAAAATATTTTGTTAGGATTATCTGGAGATATTGCAATGTTATTTATAGCAACTTCCCTGTTATCTCCACTATAATAGATGCTTTGCCAGCTTGCACCACCATCTATAGTTCTAAAAACTTCATTTTTAAATCCGAAATTCTCAGTATAGGTTGTATGAATAATTGAAGTATCATTATCGGCTTCATAGATATCATAACTTGCAATTAGCACATCCGATTCTTGAGGATTTGGAACATTGTATACTTTTTCTATTGTTCCATCGGTATTTTTAATAACAATCACTTTATTGTAATCTGTACCCTCAGCTTTTACAATGAAGCTTAAATTTTGTCCGTTATTAAGGAGTTTTAAGTTACTTAGGGTGCAATGTTTATCCATTGGGTCGCTATAAAGTATATCCCAACTTGTAGCGTTATCCTCTGATTTTAAAATGTGATTGCCGACTGTTCTAGCGTAAATTGTGCCTTCCACTATTGGGTCAAATATCACATCATATATTTGACCGTACTCTTCATTTGCTGAAAAACTTATTTGAGAGTTTGCAACTTGCGAAAATGTTAAGAATAATAGTGTAATAAGAATGAAGATTTTTTTCATAAAATTTGGAGTTTTAGTTATAGTGTAAATATAGGTTTATACATATTTACCACGTAAAACTAAGCGTGACATTTTGTGACAATAGCGGTAATAAACTGTGACATAGCCTCAAATGTTAGCTATGTAAGAAGCTAATGTGGTGTCGTTAGGGAGGTTTAATTTTTTTCTTATTCTCTCTTTACGCTTTCTACAAGATTGTGATGTTATATTTAGTAATGAAGCAATTTCATTATTACTTAAATTCATTCGTAAATAAATAATAAAGCGAACATCTTGTTGAGTTATTTTTGGATTTAGCTTTAATAGACGAGCAGAAAATCCAGGATTTACATCTTCAAAATGCCTGAAGAAGCTTTCGAGTTGTGGGTCATTTTTTAAATGTTTGCTGAGCTCTTTAATTTGTATTAATAAATTTGGTTTGCTTTTTACTTGAGGATTTTTTGATAATGTTTGTATGATTTCTTTGATTAGCTCATTTCTACTTGAAAGATACAGGGCCTTTGAAGTAAGTTTTCTGTTTTTTGCGTCTATTTCATTCTTTAGTTTCTCTTGCTCTAATTTTAAAATCGCGTCTTGCTCGCGCATTTGCTTTTCTGCTACTAATCTTTTGTTTTTTTCATGTTCTAATTCTAAGGCAATAATTTTCTTTTTTTGTTTTTGCCTTGTTAGGTAATTTCTAAATAGCCAAATAATTAATATTAAAAGTAAAACGACACCTGATGTAATTGTATAAAAAAATCGTCGTTCCTTTTGTAAAAGCAAACGACTCTCGTTTAATTCATGTGTGTAATTTTGTAATTCAAATTTTATTTTATTGTTTTCATAAAGTGCGTTATTTCTGATTTTTTGAATAGTATCAAGGGCAAAAATCATACTGTCTTTATAGATTAGTGCCTTGTCGTAATCATTTATAGAACTATAAGCTTTAGATAGAGCATCATATACATCTTCTCTGTTTTCTAAGACTTTCGAGTCAATCCTTGCCAATTTTGCATATTTAAGAGCAGCGTAATAGTCCTTGTTGTTTTGATGTATTTTTGAAAGAAGTAATAATAGAAATACTTTATTATCTGCTTGAGCTTCACCTTTTAGTAGTGGTAAAAGCGCTTGAGCAAGTTCCTTAGATCTATTATATTCTTTTTGAATGAAATAATTTTCAGCCTCTGCCATTTTAGCCATAACTTCAATTTCAGGCTGGTTTTTCACTAATGGTATAGCCTCTTGAATTAAGTCCCTAGCTTCATCAGGTTGATTCATTTTATTTAAGACTAAGGCAAGATTGATAGCATAGTATCCGCGTTTACTGTTGTTTTTTTGATTAAAACTAAGCTCATATGCCTTACTGAAATATTCTTTAGCCTTAGTGAGATTTTCATCTTGAAAGTATAGGATGCCTATATTGTTAAGGACTGTAAGTTTGTCTTTTGGCTCCAAATGCATTGTAGCAACCTCATATGCTCCAAGATAATACTCTAAAGCTTCGCCAAAATCAGACATCAAGTAATAATTGGAACCAGTGTTTAAAAGAGCTCTAAATTTTTGCTTATGCCATTGGTTTTCATCTGCAATTGTAGCTGCTTGTATCAACAATTCAAGAGATTGAATATGTTGTTTTTCAAACATCATTTTAACTCCATTTTCAATCATGTTTTCGCATTCCTTCAAGCTTATGGATTGACTAAATAAGCAAGGGGAAAAAATGAATAGCAAAGCAAAAAAATGCTTTTTTAGTGACTTCATATTTTGACTTTGGAGCGAATTTAGAAAAAATCATTTTTTTAAGGTAATTCTAAAATTATATTAATGAAATTAAGAGTAAAGTAGAAATTGAAGTTTCTTGAAAATGTGCCTAAAAAGGAAAAGGACGTAAAAACAAAAGGCCTTATAGTCTTGAGTTTTACGTCCTTAATATGAAATGTATTGTTTGCTTAAGAGAGTCTCTTAGATACTGAATTTTCCGTGTACTTCAGGAGTCTCTTCGTAACGCTTAATGCATTGCTCGTAAATTTCTTTTGCTTCAGCAGCATCGCCCCATCCACCTACATCTACACGTTTCTTTTCAAGATCCTTATATACTTTAAAGAAATGCTCAATTTCTTTTTTCAAGTGAGGGTTAAGGTCTTCTAAATCGTTTAACTGGCTCCAGATTGGGTCTGATACAGGTACACAGATAATTTTTTCATCTTGTCCTTTTTCATCAGCCATATGGAAAACTCCAATAGCCTTAACTTCCATCACACACATTGGGAATGTAGGCTCATGACCTAACACTAGTACGTCCAAAGGATCACCATCTTTTGCGTATGTCTCTGGAATAAAACCATAATCGGCAGGATACATCATACTGCTAAAAAGCATACGGTCGAAACGAATTTTCTTTAACTCAAAGTCGTATTCATATTTGTTACGGCTTCCTTTTGGAATTTCTATTAGTACGTCGAATGTCTTATTCATGATAATTTTTTAAGTAATTTATTTTGAGGGTGCAAAAGTACTGCTTTCCTTCTTAATGGGAAAGTAGTTGTACAGTGTTTTCCACTACTTAACAGAAACTTATGTTTTTTATAATGAAAAGTTGATCTAGCCTTGCTTAAGAACTTGAAGTAAATGTTCTAAATCCTCTTTAGTGTTGTAATAATGAAACCCTACTCTTATACCGTTTCCTCGTAAAGAACACGCAATATTGTTTTCTCTAAGTCTTTTAAAAACATTCTTATCGCATTGTAAGTTGAAAATAGAAGAATGGTTTCGACGATCTAGTGTATTGTTTGAGAGTAAACCAAGTTCGATAAAGCTTTCTTTGGCTAGCTCCGAAATTGATTTTATCTGTTGATACAACACATCTCGGCCAAATTGTTCTTGAAACTTAATGGTTTGTGCTATACTTCCATAATTTAAAGTGTCTTGATGTCCAGGCTCAAAATGTTTTATAAAAGCAGTGTCTGAGGCTGAACTTTCAAACGTAGCTGCAGAGTTAAATCCAATAGTTTTAGGCGATATTCTGTGTTGAACAGTTTCTTTAATAAATAATATTCCATTTCCGAATCCAGATGTAAGCCACTTATAACAACTTGTGGCTAATACATCAATAGGACTATCTTCAAAATTGAAAACTTCTGTACCTAGATACTGCGTGCCATCAGCTATTAACAGTAAGTTCGGGTATTTATCTTTTAGTTGTTTTAAGAAGTTGAAGTCGATTTTAATTCCACTTAGCCACTGTACAATGCTGAAAATAAATACTTGAGGTTTGTGTTTTTTAATGGCTGTTTCAATGTTTTTTTCAAGATTTTCATCTATTTCAGCATAACACACATTGAGCTCTCTATGTTCAACTGGCCAATTTACTGAAGGGTAATCATTATTTAATAATAGTATTTTCTGATTTTTAGGAAGGCCTTCCAAAATACTATTTATCCCAAATGAGAAATTTGGGATTAAAGCAATTGTATTAAGCGAAGCTCCAAAGAATCGTGAAATCTCATTTTTTGTGTCTGCAATAATTTCTTGATGATTCGCACGAAAAGCAACAGGATTGTTTAGTAGTTCTTCATCCTGAATTCGTCTCCAATCTATCACAGGTTTCGGAATTAAACCATTTGCAGCTGTATCGAGATACACTGTGGTGTTAAGAATTGGAAAGTGATTTCTTATTTCTTTCATATGAATTATGCCATAACTGCGAAATTTAGGTATTTTTACAGAAAGTTATCGTGATTGTGTAACGAAAGTAACTAACTATGTTTTCAAAAACTAAAAAAACAGACAGAATAGACGCCGAACAGCGTGAGCAATACGAATATGCACGTAGACGAATTAAGCAGAAAAAGAACTTAATGCGTCACTTTATTTTGTTTTTAGTAGGTTCAATTATCCTTATTATTATAAATCCTGTATTGGGTTATGGTAACGAAACATTGATAAAAGATTGGTTTATTTGGGCAATTTTAATTTGGACATTTATCTTTTTGGTTCATCTTTTCAATGTTTTTGTGATGAATAAATTCATGGATAAGGAATGGGAAGACAGACAACTTGAAAAGTTAAAAGCAAGACAAGCAGAGAAAATTGCAGAACTTCAAAAGCAAGTTGATAGCGAATTGCAATTGCCAAAAACTGACGATTTCACAAAAAAAAACGAAGCAGACAACCTTTTACCTCCAGACGTACAATGATAACAATGATTGCTGCCGCGGCCGAAAACAACGAATTAGGAGCAAAAAATGGAATGATTTGGCACCTGCCTGAAGATTTTAAACGTTTTAAGAAGCTTACCAGTGGTCATCACGTAATTATGGGGCGTAAAACATTTGAATCTTTAGAAAAGCCGCTTCCCAATAGAACAAATGTTGTAATTACACGTGATAAAAATTATGAAAAATTGGGTGCAGTGAGTGTGCAAAGTTTGGAAGAGGCATTAGAAATCGCGAAAAATGACTCTCAACCCTTTATTATTGGTGGCGGTGAAATTTATAAAATAGGATTGTCCCATGCCGATAAAATTGAGCTAACTCGTGTTCACGGAACCTTTGCTAATGCCGATACATTTTTCCCTGAATTTTCTACCGACGAATGGAAATTGGAATCGGAAACCCGACATGAGATAGATGAAAAGCATAAATATGCTTTCACCTATCAAACTTGGGTTCGTCGTTAATTAATTTCGCTTTAGTTTTTACTTCAATAATCCAGCACGCTTTAATAACGCTTCTGGGTCTGGTTTTTGTCCGCGGAATTTAATGTATAATTCCATTGGGTCCATAGTTCCTCCTTGTGAAAGCACGAAGTTTTTAAACTTATCAGCTACCTTTTTACTGAAAATTCCTTCTTGTTGGAAATATGCAAATGCATCTGCATCTAACACTTCCGCCCATTTATAACTATAATATCCTGCAGAATAACCGCCTTGGAAAATATGAGAAAACGAAGTGCTCATACAATTTTCTTTTACATCCAGGTATAACTGAGTGTCTTCAAATGCAGCAACCTCAAATGACTTAACGTCGTTAATTTTAGATGGGTCTTGGCTGTGCCAAGCCATATCTAACATTCCGAAACTCAATTGGCCAAGTGTTGCCATCCCTTCATGGAAAGTAGCCGATTCTTTTATTTTTTCAACATACTCCATCGGGATTACCTCTCCGGTTTTGTAATGTGTAGCAAAGAGTTCTAAAGTCTCTTTTTCGTAGCACCAATTCTCTAAAATCTGACTTGGTAACTCTACAAAATCCCAATAAACACTAGTTCCTGATAGGCTAGGGTATTGGGTGTTTGCAAGCATACCATGTAATGCGTGACCAAACTCGTGGAAGAGTGTGGTTACTTCGTTAAATGTAAGAAGTGAAGGTTTACTGGCAGTAGGCTTGGTGAAATTACAAACGTTAGAAACATGAGGTCTATCGTTTTTACCGTTTTTTATTTGCTGAGGTTTATACGAAGTCATCCAAGCTCCATTTCGCTTGCCTGCACGTGGATGGAAGTCTGCATAAAACAGTGCAACTAATTCTCCTTCGTCATCTTTTACCTCGTAAGTTTTTACCTCTGGATGATATTTGTCTATGTTTTGAACTTCCTTAAAGTGTAGTCCATAAAGTTTTTGTGCAACAGTAAAAACTCCGTTAATTACATTTTTTAATTCGAAGTATGGTTTTAACTTTTCATCGTCAAGGTTGAAAAGTTTTTGTTTCAGCTTTTCTGAATAATAAGCGCCATCCCATTTTTCGAGGTGATCTATTCCATCTAGTTCTTTTGCGAAAGCGGTTAATTCTTCAAATTCTTTTTTAGCTGCTGGTTTTGCTTTTTCCAGTAATTCGTTTAAAAATGACTTTACTTTTTCGGGAGTTTCTGCCATTCGCTCTTCAAGAACAAAATGTGCGTGACTTTTATACCCTAGTAAATTTGCTCTTTTATGACGTAATTGTGCAATCTGAAGTACATTTTTCTGATTGTCAAATTCGTCATTATTAAACCCTTTTGCACCAAATGCGATTGCCATTTTTTTACGCAATTCACGATTGTCGGCATAGGTTAAAAATGGAACATAGCTAGGGTAGTCTAAAGTGAAAACCCAACCTTTTTTTCCTTTTTCTTCCGCAGTTTGAGAGGCAGCTTCAATTACCCCTTCAGGTAATCCGCTTAGGTCCTTTTCATCGGTAATATGAAGTTCAAAATTGTTAGTTTCTGCTAGTACATTTTCTCCAAAAGTAAGTTTCAACTTAGAAAGCTCGGTGTCTATTTTCCTAAGTTCTTTTTTCTTTTCTTCTGAAAGATTGGCTCCATTTCTTGAAAAACCTTTGTACTTTTTATCGAGCAACATTTGCTGTTCTTCATTAAGGTCTAATGTGTCCTTTAGATTATAAACAGCTTTTACTCTTTCAAAAAGGGCTTCATTCAACAACATATCATTGCCGAATTCGGTTAGCATAGGGGAGATTTTCTGTGCTAATTTCTGAATTTCATCGTTTGTTTCTGCACTGTTTAGGTTGAAGAAAATACTTGTAGCTCGGTCTAACTTTTCACCACTAAATTCTAATGCTTCAATTGTATTTTCAAAAGTAGGAGCATCAGAATTTGAAGTTATAGCATCAATTTCAGCTTTTGTTTCTTCAATTAACTTTGTAATTGCAGGAAGAAAATGCTTGTTTTCAATCTTTGAAAATGGGGCTGTGTTATAGGGTTGTAATAAAGGATTCATTGAAAGTTTTTAGATTTTAGACGTTAGATTTTTGACTCAAAAATTGTGAGTCAAAATCGATTAATTAATTATAGCCACTCACCACTCATCACTTACCACTGCGAACTTCTTTCGCGCCTTCTTCTACTTTTACTTTAAGACTTTCTTTGTAGGCTAGAATTTTATCCAAAACAGATTTATCTGACGATCCTATGATTTGTGCGGCTAAAATACCTGCATTTTTAGCGCCATTAAGTGCAACTGTAGCTACAGGAACACCGCCTGGCATTTGTAAAATAGACAATACGCTATCCCAACCATCGATTGAGTTACTAGATTTCACTGGAACACCGATAACTGGTAAAGGTGAAAGTGAAGCAATCATTCCAGGTAGGTGGGCAGCGCCTCCAGCACCAGCAATAATTACCGAAATTCCGCGTGTATGAGCGTTTTTACCGTAATCAAAAAGCTTTTCTGGTGTGCGGTGAGCAGATACTATATCTACTTCTACTTCAATGTTGAATTCTTTTAAAATATCTACAGCGTCCTGCATCACTGGCAGATCGCTAGTACTTCCCATTATTATTGCTACTTTGCTCATGTTTTATAGTTCTGTGTCAGGTCGAGCGCAGTCGAGACCTACTTATTAAGACGAATCTTGTTTAGTATTGACCTCTCGACTGCGCTCGAGGGGACAAAGTGATTTTTAATTAATATTATTTATTTTCCGAAGTGCATGAGAGATTTCCTCATCAGTTGGTTTATATTTTGAATGTGTCATATTTCTACATTCTGACAATATTTGAAGCATATTGAAATCTTCATATGCCAAGGCTCTTTTTTTCTGTGCACTCCATTTTTTTATTTTTTTCTCGAAATATATCGCTTGTTCTATATCATTAAACTCCTGATAAAATATTAACTCTAGAGGTCTTCGTTTGTATGTGAAGCAAGATTTGTTTCTTCCAAGTTGATGTTCATCGAATCTTCTTGAAATGTTATTCGTGAGGCCTGTGTAAAGTAAACCATCGGAACATTCTAATATGTAGATGTAATATGATTTCATTTAGACTAGGCTTTATTTGCATTTAAGTGTCAGGTCGAGCGCAGTCGAGACCTACTTATTAAGACGAATCTTGCTTAGTATTGACCTCTCGACTGCGCTCGAGGGGACAAAGTGATTTTTAATTAATATTATTTATTTGCCGAAGTGCATGAGAGATCTATGATTTACTCACTAACAACCTCAATTGTTTTCTTAACTTCTTCCGCTATTTTTCGTGCTTTGTCGAGATCTTTATTTACTATGGTTACGTGGCCCATCTTTCTAAATGGACGCGTTTCTTTTTTACCGTAAATGTGAGGCGTTACTCCTTCCATCGCTAGTATTTTTTCTATGTTTTTATAGACAACCTGACCCGTATGTCCTTCTGAACCAACTAAATTAACCATAATTCCACCTACTTTGCTATCGGTATTACCTAAAGGTAAATCTAAAATAGCTCTAATCTGTTGTTCAAATTGGTTGGTGTAGCTAGCTTCAATGCTGTAATGACCGCTATTGTGTGGTCTTGGTGCTACTTCGTTCACTAAAACTTCATCGTCTTCGGTTTGGAACATTTCTACAGCCAAAAGTCCGACGTGCTTAAACGACTCCGATACTTTTTCAGCTAAAGCTCTTGCTTTATTGGCAACAGCTTCGTCTATTCTCGCAGGACATATCACGTATTCTACTTGATTGGCTTCTGGATGAAATTCCATTTCAACAACTGGATACGTTTTTACTTCACCTGAAGGATTTCTTGCAACAATTACGGCAAGTTCATTTTTAAATGGAATTAGCTTTTCAGCTATACAAGCTTCAGAAGATAGCGGAATAATATCTTCAGCATTTCTAATAACGCTCACGCCTTTTCCATCATAACCTCCGGTACAACTTTTCCATACAAATGGGAAATGCAGCTCCTTTCTTACAATGGCTTCATTTAGCTCATTTTTATCCTTGTAAATTTTGAAAGGAGAAGTAGGGATTTTATGTTCCTTATAAAACTGCTTCTGCACTCCTTTATCCTGAATATTTCGCAAGGTTGCAGCACTCGGATAAACTTTCACACCTTCGTTTTCCAGCTTTTCCAAAGCTTCCACATTTACTCCTTCAATTTCAAAAGTAAGTACATCTACTTTTTTTCCGAAGTTATAAACGGTTTCAAAATCCATTAAATCACCTTGTTGAAAGTAATCTGTCGCAATTTTGGAGGGAGCTTCATTACTTGGGTCGAGAACGTGAGTGCGAATGTCCCACTTTCGGGTTTCGTATAACATCATTTTTCCCAATTGTCCGCCGCCAAGAATGCCGAGGGTGAAGTTGGTGGAGAAGTAGTTCATATTGATTATTGGTTTTTTATAATTTGCAAAGATAGTTATTTCGATACTTTGACTGGACTTTGCATTATAGATTTGCTAATTGGTTATTTAGACTCTACATTGATTAATTTCAATAGTAACATTCCATAAAATTCATTTGTATTTATTTGGCATTTGTTCTGCAGGTTTATTTTTACATTTGAAGGTATTAAGAATATAATGTCAGCCTTTATAAAATCAAGTGATTTGTAATAGTTGATTTTAGAAAATAACTCAAAAATATGCTCCTCGATAATACAGAACTTATTAAAACCACCTTTGAAAAGAGTATCCCAATGCATAAGTTTTTGGGATTAAAAATAGAATTGCTCGAAAAGGATTTTGTGAGAATTAGTGTTCCATTTAGAAAAGAATTGGTAGGCGATTTTAGAAATAACAGATGGCACGGAGGTGTTATTGCAACTGTTATGGATTCTGTGGGTGGCGTAATTGGCGCAATGCACTTTACTTCACTACAAGATAAAATTTCCACTATCGATTTAAGGGTGGATTATCTTAGAGGCGCCGAACCTGAAGCTATTATGGTTGAAGGTAAAATAATAAGATTTGGAAATAGAATTCTTGTAGCAAGAATGAAAGCGTTTCAAAATGAAAAACTGATAGCCGAAGGAAAAGGAGTTTATAATTTTGTTAGAATGAACAAGGCTAACAATGAAAATTCCTGAAAATTTAATTTGGATTTAAAGTCATACTATAGTCACTAAGACATAAGATTGCTTTGCTTTAGGACTTAAGACTAAATGCAATCTAACGAGTAAGAATTGGCTATGGAACTTATCCTTAAAGTCTGCAATTCTAACGGAAAACAATAAATTATAAAGTATGGATGTAGAAACATTAAATAATTTGATAGAAACTGAAGCTGCAGTTGCGGTTTACTTTTCTGCGCCTAATTGTGGGGTTTGCCATGCGCTAAGACCAAAAGTAGAGGAGTTGTTTTCTGAGGATTTTCCTGCAGTAAAATTCATTCACGTAGAAATTGATAAATCTCCAGGCATTTCAGGAGAGTTGGGAGTTTTTTCTGCTCCAACATTATTAGTGTTTTTTGAAGGAAAAGAATTTTTAAGAAAAGTTAGACTGATGAGCATTCAAGAATTGCAGGAGAAAGTGCAAAGACCTTATAATATGATTTTTTGATGGAATCTATGGCGTACATAGGATTCTTTTGATATTAAATCATACTTTTAAACCTCCAAATAAGGTTTTAAATGAAAAATCAAAAACAGGCATACATTTATGCGGGTATAGCTGTATTGTTATGGAGTACGGTTGCAACCAGTATGAAAATTGCGCTACAGAGTTATAGTTTTCTACAGTTGCTATTTTGGTCATCCGCTACAGCCTTATTAACCTTGGCCGTTCTAATGTTGGTGACAAAAAAAATTGGCAATCTAGCCAAACTTCCAGCTAAAGTTTTTTTAAGATCGGCTTTCTACGGTGCTATAAATCCGTTTTTGTATTATATCGTTTTATTTAAAGCTTATGAGCTTTTGCCTGCCCAAGAGGCACAAGCACTTAATTACACATGGCCTATTATGCTAAGCTTATTAGCTGTGCCTTTACTCAAACAAAAAATAGGTTTAAAAAACTTAGTTGCAATTGGCATAAGTTTTATAGGTGTGCTTATTATTGCCACTGGCGGGAATTTAATAAACTTGTCGTTTACCAATGGGCAAGGCGTGCTCTTCGGCCTAGCTTCAGCAGTAATCTGGGCTTTGTTCTGGATTTTTAATATTAAAGACGAACGCGATGAGCTAAGTAAGTTGTTCCTCAATTTTTTCTTTGGATTTATTTATATCCTCATAGCCTTGTTACTCACTTCAGAAATAGTATTTGTAGATATCAAATCATTTGGAGGTGCGGTATATGTCGGCTTATTTGAAATGGGGATTACTTTCGTAATCTGGTCTATCGCACTTAGAAAATCTATTACTGCAGCTAAAGTGAGTAACCTTGTTTACTTAGTTCCCTTTTTATCCTTAGTAGTAATTTATTTTGTGTTGGAAGAACCTATCAAGTTTCCAACTATCATCGGACTCTTTCTAATTGTAGGCGGACTAACTTTCGATAAGATAAGTTTTAGACAATTGCGATTTCGACGTGAAAAGTAGGTTTGTTTTGGAATTATTTTAAAAATCATTTTTAATAAATACAATTAGCATAAAGTAGACTACAGGATATGTTTAAGCTCATATTTTATTGAGATTTGTAATTAAACTTCATATTTTGTAATTTACATACTACTAACTAATTATTAAAAAATTATGAATAAAATAATTCTATTACTCACAATTTTCATTCTCACAATTTCTTGTGGAAATTCTGAAAAATCGAAAGACGGAAGTAGTGGTTCTATATTCAAGTCTGAAATTGAATCTCCTTGTGAAATATTATCTGAAACTGAGATTAAAGAAGTTTTAGGTATTCCTCCTGAGGCAGAAACTACAATGGAGGAGAAGGATCGTCTTTACAGTATGTGCAAATATAAATGGGAGTCGGTTCCTTATAATTCCGAAGTACGTGTAGGCGATATAAGAAAATCAGTTGATAATCCCGCTGAAATGTACGTGACTATAGTGAAAGATGTTACTGCAGAGCAATTTAAAAAAGCTGTAGCAACTTATGATGATGGTGTAAACCAACAGGGAATTGGTGAAATGGCATCCTGGAGTGGCAAAAAACGACAGGTTAGCTTTTTTAAAGATGGTACATTGGTGCATGTTTATTTAAGAACCTCTGCCGATGAAGCAGAAAATAAAAAGAATGTACTTGCCATGGCAAAATCAATGAGTGAGAAGTTCTAATTTTTAGAAGTAAAGGCTTTGTTTTAAAAACTATATACGGACACTTTTTAAAGAAAGTTGTTTTGGCTTTTGAGCAGTTAAGAGAGACGACATAGTTCTTTTCCTTTAAGACGCTACAAAAACGGAGTGGCAGAATTGCAAAATCAAGGGGGATACAAAGAATTAGACAAATATGTAAAGATTATATTTGTGGCTCCCGAATTCACCATTTTACATCAACCACAGTCAACATTGTCAGAGTGTTAGCTTAAAAAGTATGTTTTCGACTTCATAAATAAGAGGTTTTCGCATTAATTTCATGGTTAATTTTCTAAAATATTCACTAAAAAGACGGTATAATGATGGCTGTTAAAGGATAGTTTTTTACTTTTGTTTTTGTGGAAACAACTTGTAGTCAGGTATTTATGGTGTATTTTTGTTGTTTTCACTTCTATGATGCAAAGTAGATGTAATTATATTTCTTTATGGTCATAACCGCAACTGCCTGAAATTTCGTAAATTTGCAACTTCATTTTTTACAACCATTAAAAAACACCCATGACCAATATTATTTTATTTGGCCCTCCAGGAGCAGGAAAAGGTACTCAAGCTAATTTTCTAAAAGAAAAATATAATCTAGTTCATATTTCAACTGGAGATGTATTTAGATACAATATTAAAAACGAAACTGAACTTGGTGATTTAGCCAAGTCGTTCATGTCTAAAGGAAAGTTAGTGCCAGATGAAATTACCATTGATATGTTAAGCAATGAAGTTGATAAAAATTGCGGTTCTAACGGCTTTATATTTGACGGTTTCCCAAGAACTGAAGCTCAAGCAGATGCTTTAGGTCATTTAATGGATGACAAAGACTCTCAAATAAATGCAATGGTAGCATTAGAAGTTGATGATGAGGTTTTGGTTCAACGACTTTTAGAAAGAGGAAAAACTAGTGGTCGTGCAGATGATGCTGATGAAAGTATTATCCGTAATCGCATTAAGGTTTACTACAATGAAACCGCTATCTTAAAAGATTATTACGATAAGAGAGGAATGTATTACGGTGTAAATGGTGAAGGAAGTATTGAAGAAATAACTGAAAGGTTAAGTAAAGTAATTGATACTTTGTAGTTTATATATTGGATTGTCCAATAATAAATAACAAACAACAAACAGAAAAATAAAGTGACTGAAGGCAATTTTGTAGATTACGTTAAAGTTCATGTTACTTCCGGAAAGGGAGGGCAAGGCAGTAAACACATGCGACGGGAAAAGTATATTCCTAAAGGAGGCCCCGATGGAGGGGATGGTGGTCGTGGTGGACACGTAATTGTAAAAGCCAATAAAAACCTTTGGACGCTATATCACCTTAAATTTAAACGACACTTTAGAGCAGAACACGGGCAAGCTGGTAGTAAACAAACCAGTACAGGTGCCGATGGTGCCGATGTGTATATTGAAGTTCCAATAGGAACAGTTGTTCGCGATAAAGAAACTGAAGAAATTCTCTTCGAACTACTTGAAGATGGCGAAGAAAAAGTTGTAGCAAAAGGCGGTCGTGGCGGTCTTGGAAATGCACACTTTAAATCTTCTACAAATCAAACTCCAAGATACGCTCAACCAGGTGAAGAAGGAGAGGAAGTAGATATTATTATTGAGCTAAAAATTCTTGCTGATGTAGGTTTAGTAGGTTTTCCTAATGCTGGAAAGTCAACTTTACTCTCAGTAATTACTGCTGCTAAGCCGAAAATTGCTAACTACGAGTTTACAACCTTAAAACCAAATCTAGGTATTGTAGAATACCGCGACTTCCAAACATTTGTAGTTGCAGATATTCCAGGTATTATTGAAGGTGCAGCAGAAGGAAAAGGTATTGGACATCGATTTTTACGTCATATTGAAAGAAACTCTACTTTGCTGTTTTTAATTCCAGCCGATGCGCCAGATATTAAAGAGCAGTATGACATTCTTGTTGATGAATTGCGCCGTTACAATCCTCAACTTTTAGATAAAGAACGTCTTTTAGCAATTAGCAAAAGCGATATGCTAGACGACGAACTTAAAGCTGAAATGAAAAAGGTTCTGGATAAAGAGTTTAAGGGAATTCCATATTTATTTATCTCGGCAGTTGCACAACAAGGGCTTACTGAGTTGAAGGATAAACTATGGAAAATGCTTAACTAATCCAACTACCAAGCTTACCCAATATTTTTTAGAAATCTACTTATAACTCAGCAAATCTAGTTTGCCGAGCGGAGCTGAGGTGAAGTTGGGTTTTATCGATTTTCGCTAACGAGCGGAGCCGAGGTAAGAAAATGATCGGCTATTCTTAATAGTAATTCAATTTAGCGTTGAAACAAACTGTTAAAGAACAAGCTAGCGAATCGCAAACTCCCTTTTTTGCGTATTTTTATTGAAAAGAAAATGCAATGAAATACTTCTGGATATTTTTAGTCACAATGATTTTAACTTCTTGTGGAGCTTCTGTAGCGGTAGATTATGATAAGCAGGCAGACTTCACAAAATACACTTCCTATAATTACTTTCCTACAATAGACTCAGGTCTAAATGAATTGGATGATAAACGTATTATTCAGATTACGGATAGTCTTATGCATCAACGAGGATTCGTGAAAAGTGAAACGCCTCAATTGTATATTAATTTTTATGCACGTGAAAACATTTCGAATTCACGAAATACTATCGGTATTGGCGTTGGTGGTAGCGGACGTAATGTTGGTGTAGGCGTAAGTGGTGGAATTCCTATTGGCGGAAAAGTAGTAAACCAAAGACTTACAATGGACTTTATTGATGTTGTTAAAGATGACTTGGTGTGGCAAGCTGTTGCGGAGGGTGAAATGAAAGAAAGATCAAAGCCAGAGGAAAAGGAAGCTTACTACTTATCGGTTATTCAGAAAATTTTGAGGAAATATCCACCTTCTAAAAAATAACAAATTCTAAATTCCAAATTCCGAACTCCAAATTCCGAACTTCAAGAAGAAAGTAGAAATTGCAAATTCTAAATTATAATAAAAGTTATAAATTCTCGAATGTGTGGGGAGGGGCAGTAAGGAGATGGATGTTTTTATTGTTTTTCATTTTCTTTACATTTTTTCCTGTATTTATAAACGCCCAAACCAATTACAAACAGGCTGAAGAATATTATAAACAAGAAAATTTCATCAAAGCAAAACCTATTTTTGAAGAATATCTAAAACTACATCCTGGTCATATAAAAACTCGAGAATACTTAGGAGATATAGCTGGTTATAGTAAGGAGTGGGATACAGCACTTTCTTATTATAAAGATTTGGTAGCAGATGATGAATCCAATGCTAGTTATCATTTTAAATACGGTGGTGCTTTAGGAATGAAAGCAATGACTGTTAGTCGGCTTCGGGCGGTTACATATATATCAGAAATAAAACATCATCTTGAACGTGCTATTGAATTAAATCCACAACATATAGAAGCGCGTTGGGCGTTGATAGAACTTTATATACAATTGCCAGTTTTCTTTGGTGGAAGTGAGAAAAAAGCCATTGCTTATGCAAGTGAATTAGAAGCAATTTCAAAAGTGGATGGCTACCTAGCTTTGGGGCATATTGCTGAATTTTATAAAAAGATTGAGGATGCAGAATTCAATTATATAAAAGCAATTGAAGTAGGAGGGTCACCTCATACCTATGAAAAACTTATAAATCTATATGAGAAAAATGATCAACCCCAAAAAGCTATAGAAACTGCTTCTATCTCTATACGAAAACATAAACACAATCATTTAAATTACCGAATAGGAGAGATTTCGGCGCAGTATAATCTTGAGTCACAAATTGGAATAGATTCTTTAAGTGAGTTTTTAGCTAATCATTCAATAAAAGATGATATATCAATGGAATGGGCTTATTATCGATTGGCGCAGATTTATAAAAATCTAGGGGAAAAGGAAATTGCACTTACTTGGATAAATAAAGCATTGCTAGTACGAGTAGATTTTAAAGAGGCTCTTAAAGAGAAATCACTCATTCTCGCACTATAATTATGAATTGTGAATTAAGAATTCAGAATTAGAAAAAGTATCTTTACACTTAAACTTTAAACTCATAAATTATTCAACTTAAATATGAGAATACACTTTATAGCCATTGGCGGTAGTGCAATGCACAATTTAGCATTGGCATTAAATCAAAAGGGAGAATACGTAACTGGAAGTGATGATGAAATTTTCGAACCTTCAAAAAGTAGATTGAAAGCGAAAGGATTGTTGCCAGAAAACGTAGGTTGGTTTCCAGAAAAGATAACTTCAGATATAGACGCTGTAATCCTCGGAATGCACGCTAAAGCAGATAATCCTGAGCTTTTAAAGGCAAAGGAACTCGGATTAAAAATCTTCAGTTATCCGGAGTTTTTATACGAACAATCTAAGAATAAAACACGTGTTGTAATTGGTGGCTCTCACGGTAAAACCACAATTACTTCTATGATTCTACACGTGATGAATTACCACGGGAAAGATGTTGATTATATGGTTGGAGCTCAATTAGAGGGGTTTGACACTATGGTTAAAATCACTCATGATAATGAATTTATGGTAATAGAAGGAGATGAATATCTTTCTTCACCTATAGATCGAAGACCAAAGTTTCACCTTTACAAACCGAATATTGCCCTTTTAAGTGGAATTGCTTGGGACCACATCAATGTATTTCCAACTTATGAAAACTATGTAGAGCAGTTTGAAATATTTTTAAATGAAATCACAGCAGACGGTGCTATAGTTTACAATGAAGAAGATGCCGAAGTAAAACGCGTAGTTGAAGCGACAACTAATACGATTAAGAAATATCCTTATAAAACACCTTATTATAAGGTTCAAGGCGGGACAACAATTCTAAATACATCAGAAGGCCCGTTGGCTGTTGAAATCTTTGGAAAGCACAATTTAAACAACTTAGCAGGCGCAAGAGGTATTTGTCAATTAATGGGAATAGACGCAAAAGGCTTTAACGAAGCCATTGCGACATTTAAAGGCGCAAGCAAGCGATTAGAAAAGATAGCTGAAACAGCTACTGCTGTTGCCTACAAAGATTATGCGCATTCCCCTAGCAAGGTAAAAGCTACAACTCAAGCAGTAAAAAATCAGTACCCAGATAGAAAATTGATTGCTTGTTTAGAATTACACACCTACAGTAGTCTTAATCCAGAGTTTTTAAAGGAATATAAAGGAGCGCTAGATGCAGCAGATAGTGCGGTAGTTTTCTATTCACCTCACGCTGTAATGATTAAAAAGTTGGAGGCTATTAAAGGGGAACAGATTGAAGAGGCTTTCGATCGCAAAGACTTGGTAGTATTCACAAATCCTGCCGATTTCAAGACTTATCTTTTCTCTCAAGATTACGAGAACACAAGCTTACTTTTAATGAGTAGTGGGAATTATGGCGGTCTGGATTTTCAGGAGGTTAAGGGGTATGTGGAAAAATCCTAATAGGAGATAAGTTGTAGGACTTAGGACTTTTCGTAATTGTGAAAGACTTAAGTCCAATTTCTTTCTGTTCCACGTCAATCTATTAAGCCTTAGAGGTTAACGATTTAAAAAACACAAATCCGAATCCTATAAAAAGCATTAGGTGAAAAGGGAAAAGTCCGAAGTCACCGCCCTGGTCTCCTACAATGAAAGCACTGTACATTCCAAAGGCGAAATAGATCATTAATACACCTTCAATAATTACATTTGGAGATATATTTTTAGCAATATATTTATTTCCCTTCCATCCCTCTTTCAAATTGCTAATGTTGAATTTTGGTGTTCGAATAAAATCACTTTTTTTACCGAAATGTCCTTCTAAAACAGCGATAGAATTATGTACGGAAAAGCCCATTGCAATTGAGAAAAAAGTAAAAAACATCGCTGTGTACTTCAAAAATCGCTTAAATCCACCGCCATAAATGCTTTTAAAAGTAAACCAATAACACACAAAAAATATGATGGTGCTTATTACAAAAAAGCTCATCACATAGAAATACACCTTTAGATGCTCATACTCATTCTTAATGTAAAGCATCGGAATGCTTAAGATAGCAACTATCAAAATGTTTAAAAACATAGTGCTATTTAGCAAATGCAATAAACTGTGAACTTTTGTTTTATTTGAAATGTTATCACTCTTTAAAACTCGCTTAGCCATTTTTTGGAAGTTTTCAGCCCCTCCTTTATTCCACCTGAATTGTTGCGAGCGTGCAGCACTAATTACTACGGGAAGCTCGGCAGGTGTTTCTACATCTTCCAGATATTTAAATTTCCATTTTTTTAGTTGTGCGCGGTAGCTAAGGTCTAAATCTTCAGTTAGTGTATCACCTTCCCAATTTCCCGCATCAAGAATACATTCTTTTCGCCAAACACCAGCGGTACCATTAAAGTTGATAAAGTGACCTTTACTGTTTCTGCCTACTTGCTCAAGAGTAAAGTGTGCATCTAAAGCAAAAGCCTGAACACGAGTAAGAATAGAATAATCTCGATTTATATGTCCCCAGCGAGTTTGTACCACGCCAATTTCAGAATCTTTAAAGTATGGGATTGTCTTTTTTAACCAATCCTTTTGTGGAAGAAAGTCTGCATCAAATATGGCGATATACTCACCTTTTGCAATCTTTAAACCTTCTTTCAATGCTCCAGCTTTAAATCCAACTCTGTTTTCGCGAGAAATATGCTGAATATCAAGACCTGTTTTTTTTAGTTCTTGAATGTGTTTGGCGGTTGCCTCAAAAGATTCATCTGTACTATCGTCTAAAACTTGAATCTCTAATTTGTCGTGAGGATAGTCTATTAGAGCAATATTGTCTAGTAAGCGTTTCATAACATACAGTTCATTGTAAACTGGAAGCTGAATAGTTACAAAAGGAATTTCTTCAGGGTTTGAAAAATCGAACGTAGGAGATTCTTTATGTTTTTTTCTTGCGTTAAGATAATTGAATAGCAAGTTAAGTTGCGCCAACGCGTACATAAAAATGAGGAGAAGGGCAATGGAATATATTGCAATGATTATTGATTCAAGAATCATTTTTTGAAACTGTATTTAAAAATCCAGGTTAGAATTTTTACGCCTGCAAATATAGCACCTTTTACCGTACCTGAAACTTTTGAGACACCTATTCGATTTCTATATTTAACAGGAATTTCAACATAAGTGTACTTCTTTTTCAATGCTTTAAGTTGCATTTCTACTGTCCATCCATAGGTTTTATCCTCCATTTGCAAAGCTAGCAACTTATCGTATTTAATAGCCCTAAAGGGCCCTAAATCTGTAAAAGTTGAATTAAAAAAAAGCTTCATAAGCCTAGTTGCAAGAGCATTTCCGAAGCGTTGAGGTAAGGTCATAGAACTGTTTTCCATAAGTTCTTTTGCTCTAGCGCCAACAACAAAATCTACATCATTTTCGATAATAGGTGCTACAATTCTAGTTAATTCAGAAGGGTAATCGCTATAGTCACCATCTAGAAAAACGATAATATCTGGTTGTTTAGCTTTTTCTAGATTAGCAATATATTCCATTCCTTTTAAGCAGGCATAACCATATCCCGCTTTTGGTTCAAGTAATACTGTCGCGCCTGCATCTTCAGCAACTTTTGCAGTATTGTCTGTAGAATTATTATTTACAACAATTACTTCTGAAACAATTTCTGGAATTTCCGCAATTACTTTTGCAATAGCGTCTTCCTCATTGAAGGCAGGAATTATTACTTTGATGTTTTTTGACATTAAATGCTTTAGAATATTAAAATCGCGAATTTCAGAAAAATATCTGACAATCACTTGAATGTGGATACAAACCTAGTAGGAATCTAAGACTAAATATGGATTATTTGTTTACATAGTTCATTAGGTCTAAATCATTTCCTAGTAGTATTTCATTAGGATTAATTCTTTTTTCTAATGGGCCATTTTCAAGTTTTAAAACACCACGAGGGCAAACAGCCGAACATATTCCACATCCTACACAGCTAGAGCGTACAATGTTTTCTCCTTTTTGGGCATAAGCGCGAACGTCAATTCCCATTTCGCAATATGTAGAACAATTTCCGCAACTAATACATTGGCCGCCATTGGTAGTAATTCTAAATCTTGAAAATAAACGTTGTTGAAATCCTAATATCGCTGCCATAGGACAACCAAATCGACACCAAACTCGATTGCCAAAAATAGGGTAGAAGCCAACGCCAATTACCCCGCTAAAAACAGCACCAATAAGAAATCCATAAGTTGAACGCAGCGTTTCAGCATCAAAAAGGAATAAAGTTTTTCCAGTCGTAAAATGCAGTGCTATCAATGCGATGATAATTACAAAGTAGGCTATAGACCCAATACGAGCGTCTTTTTGAAGTTCTTCTCTTTTAAAAATCCAAACCCCTGCAAAAACCATGGTTAAAAGAACACCGACACTTATTAGGAAAACATCTTTTGTAAGCCAATATTTGGAAGTATCGTCACCCAAATAAGAGTGCACAACTGCTGTTGTCATTAATACTACAAAAACTAATACACTGTGAATTACCCATCTTTCAACTTTCCAAGCCACCTGCGTTTTATCACTTAAATGACGGAAAGGATCTCCAGCGGTTTCAGCAAGACCGCCACAACCACAAACCCAAGAGCAATACCAACGCTTTCCGTATTTATATGTTAGGATAGGAGTGATTATAAATATGGAAGCAATACCAAATATTAACAGTCCAATACCGATATTACCTGCAGATATAAAATCATCAACTCTATATTGTTCGAAGTTATAATGGTTAAGAGGCCAAATATTCTTTAAGTCGTAATACGGTAAAGAAAAGGTTTCGCTATTTAAGCGTTGCATTAATTCAGGTATAATAAAGGCAAACCCTAACTGAAAAAACATCACAGAGTATGTTCTTAGTTTTTCGTATTTATTATGTCTGTATTTTAAAATAAATTTTATTCCGAAGGCTAAAATTGCCAAGGTATAAAGTGTGCCATATAGAAACCATTGGCTTGCTGGTCCACCATTTAAAAATCTGCTTAAGGGATCAAAAAGAGCAACTACACCTTTGTTATCTCCACCTTGCACATAGCCTAGATATTGTGGAAACCAATAGAGTAATACATAGAATAAAGTTAGGGAAATCCCTAAAATCCATCCCCAAAAACCTTTTGAGGTTAACGACTTAAAATATATGCCGTCGTTTTTTATGCCTTCGTGCTTATTGCTATACGCGGCAATAGAAAACCAAATAGTTCCGCCTCCAATTGCAGTTAGGGAAGCTGTTAGCCAAAGCGATTTATTGGGGAAATCCACATTAAAAAGAGCTAATGCCATAATCAATAAGCCGATCAACCCAATAGCAGATGCGATTTTTTGTTGACCGTTTATGGTTTTTGGCGGTTCTCCTGTAAGGGACATATTTCTTTGAACTGTACTCATAATTTTATTAAGATGTAGCTAATTGAGCAATTGATAAAAATTCATTCGCAATTTCTTTTTCATATCTTCTGAAAAATTCGGGATCAAAATTAGCCTGGCTAAGATTTTTTATAACATATTCAACACTGCGTTTTTCATTTAACCACCTATCAAAAACTTCGTGTCGCATTCTTATTCCAAAAGTATTTATTCCTAAAAATTCTCGAGTTTCTTTATGATAAGAAACAGATACAGATCGTAAATTGCTTCTGCATTTCCAATTAAACTGTTCCTCGTAATCCTTTCGTCTTTCTTCTGAAAACACCCATCCGTAAGTTTGATACTCTATGTCGAAAAATTTAGCACTGTTAAACCAATTTCCTGGGTTGTATTCAAAAGGATTACCACAAATAGTTTGAGCAAGGGCTTCTCCCATCATTCTACCAGTATACCATACTGCTTCAATTGCAGGCCTAAGTCCAATGGGTTCTCGTTGTTGAGCACAATCTCCTATAGCGTAAACATCTTTTATGTTTGTTTCTAATTTTCTGTTGACTAAAATACCCCTGTCAGTTTCAATTTTTGAATTTTTCAAAAACGAAATATTAGGTTTTACTCCTGTGGTTATTCCCACAATAGAACAAGGGATTTCTTCCCCTTCTTTTGTGATTACAGCCTTAACATTTCCATCTGCATCACCAATAATTTTATCGAGATTGCTGAGGTGTTTTAGGTTTACACCATGTGAGATTATATGTTGTGAAATCATTTCGGCTTCAGGCTTTGGAAGCACATTTGCCCAAAAACCTTCCTCTCGAACTAGCATTGTGACTTTTATATCCCTGGTGCGAAGCATTTCGGCCATTTCAACACCAATTAATCCGCCCCCAATTATCACTGCGTGAGGACAAACCTTATTATTAGGAGCATTTTTTTCTAAAGTTTCTAAGTCTTGCTTATTTACTAAACCTTGAACACCATTTAAATCTAAGCCCTCCCAACCAAAGGTATTTGTAACAGATCCACTAGCTATTATTAATTTGTCGTAATTAATAGAACCACCTTCTTTAAAGAATAAAGTTTTGTTGTCTGTATCTACTCTTTCTACATAGGCTTTTTTTAGTTCCAATCGATTTTTCTCCCAAAACCAACTTTCGTAAGGTTCTATGTCTTGCCATCGCATATGCCCCATATACACATACATCAATGCTGTGCGTGAAAAGAAATACTCTGTTTCTGCAGATATTATAGTTATCTTTTTGTCTGAAAGTTTTCGAATATGTCTAGCCGCAGTTATGCCAGAAATCCCGTTTCCTATAATAACAATATGCTCCATAGTGGCTGTGTTGATTATAAAATTAAATGAATTTGAAAATTACACATTTTCTTTGAGGATATAAGGTGAGTGGGTGTTAAGTTCGTCTAATCTTTTAGGTGGAACTTACATGAAAATGTGGCGAATTTATAAAGGTTTTGTCGAGTTATAGAAATTAAAAAGCCCGTACTATGCTTAACGTAGTTCAGGCTTTTGAGTGGTTTATGTTATTTTTAAATTACTTGCTTTCTTGAAGCTGCATGTTGTTGGTGTTTGATGATTTTATTGGAGTATTAGCAGGCTGTTGTTCTTGCAATAGTTGAGGTTCAGAGTTTGAGTGTTTTTCAGTAGCTTGAATATCTAACTGGGTACTCTTTGCTGATTTGCCTTTTACTTTTTCAATTTTAACTTTATCTTCTTTAACCTCCATAGCTTGGGTTTCCATCATTTCAGCTGGACTAGGTCCAATAGGGAATCTAAGACCAACATGCTTTGAGGCAATACTTCCATCGCTAGCAATATCATCTGCACGATTTGCTACAATATGATATGAAAAAGGAGTGTTGCTTGTACCGCCATTAAGTTCTTTTACAAGAAAACCACTAGCAGTTTTTTCTGTTACGAATACACCGTTACATTCACCTTCAAGTTGAATAAATACCTTTAGAGGGTGTTTTTCTGAAACGTGAATAGATTTAGCAAAAAGCGGGTCTATATTAATATAAACACTTCCATTTTGTAATTTTCCAACGCCATAATCTTCAAATAGAATCTCGGGTGATTCGGGTGCGAAAAGTATTCTCTTATTACCAGCACTATCATCAACTAATGTTGAAACAATACCACTTCCAATAATTTTGTAATTTGTGCCACCATCTCCATTCGTGCCGGCATTGTATTTGATTCCTACATATGAATAAGCCGGACTAGTTACTCCTCCTTCAAAATATCCACCGTAATAACTATTTATATTATTACTTCCTATACCTATTAATCTTCCGTAATGATATCCTGCAATCTTGGCCCTTGCCCTTATTGTGTTTGTGCCGCCTACAGGGTTTGTTCCTAAAGTGAACTCCCCAGCAGCATTACCACTGTTTGTAGAACCTGTTCCAGAAGCAGATGCACTTGCATAAATTCCTGTCTTAACACCATTTGCCGTTACGCCAGAGCCATTTGGAGGTGTGATTGAGATTGAGCCCATAGCGCCAATGAGTGCAGTTCCCGTTCCTGGGGTTGGGGGGTTAGTGCTTGTTGAGCTAATAAACCAACCTCCAGCAGTCTCATTTGATGCCCAACCTAAAACTCCAGAAGCATTTTCTATACCATTTGTATAGCCTACTACTCCATTTCCATAGGTGGATTCTCCTACTACACCATCTCCAGAAAACAAGGCGATTCCTTGCACCGCATTGCCAGTACCGTTACTTTGTCCTTGGACCCCAACTCCACTTATTGTACCAATACCTATAACACCTATTCCATCTTTACTTTGTCCCCATACGCCATTTCCGGAGGAAGTAATACCCAAAACAGCATCTCCTGTTCCGGTAGTTTCTGCATAAACTGCATTATTATTTACTGCTTGTGCAGCTATAGCCATCCTATTACCAGTTGCAAAGGAGTTAAATGTAGAATTGAATACTGAAGAGCTGTTGACTGTAACCCTTCCATCAGAAAGAATTATCATTCTTTGAATTCCATTTGTGGAAAAGCCAAGTATGTCATCACTGATTCTATACATTCCTATGTCTGTGTCAGAAGCCCAAGAATAGAAAGGGGTTGAGGCTGTTCCATTGCCCATGGCATGAACTTGATAGGCATTGGGTATCCTAAAACGTTCAGCATAATTCGTTCTTATTCTAAGCGGTTGGTCATTGGTTGTTCCTAAAAAGTCATCGTCTGTTATTTCATTTCCCGTAAGACTCCATTTATCTATTGGTGCATCGGAGGCTATTAATTTTACCCATCGTGTGCCTCCATTCCAATAGTAAAAACCCTTACCAGTAGTTTCGTTTGTGTTATATACTAAAAGGCTTTCTACTTGATCTGTGGCTGGGTTTTGTTCTATTGGACTTAGGCTATTTAAGTTGGTTAGATTTACCCGAGGAATCAGAATTCCTTTTGTGTTATCGTCAGTGCCATCGCCTATGTCGAGTAGCGAAGCGCTAGATGGATTCGTATTGCCAATTCCAACTTGCGCAAAAGATTCTAAAGAAAAGAAAAATAAAAGAATGGGCAAGGAGTATAATCCCCGTTTAATGTTGAGCATACATTTCATTTTAAGAAGATGGTTAAAGGTTGTTTAATTCATTGTTTGGGGATATGCAATCATAATGAATATTTTCTAAATAATTGATTATCATGTAAATAAAATGCATATTATTGTGTTTAGTTAGAATTTAAGTCCTTTTTATTTGCAGTCTATATTCTAGAAGCGTCAGCGGTCTAGTCTCTAAGTTATCAGTTTTCAGCGTCGAACATCCGTCACCCTCACCCCTCACCCCTCACCACCTACCCTAGAATAGCCTCAAGAATTTAATGGCACAACATTTGAATATTTTTTCAATCAAATTTAATTTAGCTTATGAAAACCTTACCTCAATCTATTACATCTGTAATCGTTTTAACTTTTTTAATCTTCAGCACGCATTTTCTTTCTGCTCAGACAGTTTTAGAAACCAACGCTTCGTTGTTGGACGTTACTATATATGGTCGTGGAGCAAGTATGCATCATACGGTTAGTCAATTTTCTGTGCCTAAAGGAAGTTCTGAACTTGTAATTAGTCAGATTGCACAAAATGTTGATCCCAATAGTATTCGCATTACAAGTGATAATAGCCAAATAACAATTCTTTCGGTATCCTTTGAAAGAGATTATTTGGTAAAAGGGGAAAATCAAAGCGCTCAATATTTAGAGGTAAAGCGTAAATACGACGAAGCTAAAAACACTTTAGACGAATTAATAACTGCTCGAAAAGGAGAGGAAAGCACTTTGGCATTATTGGAAGAAAATAGAAAGTTTGGTGGGCAAAATGGAGTGTCCCCGACGAGTATGGCTACAATGATAAAATATTACAGAGAAGAATATAAAACCCTTTCTGCAAATATTTTGGACTTGAAAAGTAAAGAAGCAGAGCAACAAAAGATAGTTAATAAGTTAAATAATCAGTTACAAGAAGCTGGTGGTAATGAACAAAATGCAGGGCAATTAGTTATTCGATTGAATTCTAATAGAGCTGTTAAAACAAATTTTGACATCCATTATTTTACGAATAATGTGTCTTGGATGCCTTTTTATGAAGTAAGAGTAGATAATTTAAATGAGCCCGTACAGTTAGTATACAACGCTAATATTTCACAATCCACAGGAATTGATTGGAAGCAAGTGAAATTGGCTTTTTCAAGTGGAAATCCGAAACGCAATAACAATGCGCCACAATTGAATCCGTGGTGGGTAGGTTTTTATCAGCCAGCTGCTCCGCTCCCTCAGAGACTTCAAGGTAAAATTGCCGGAGTACAAGTGGAAGTAATGGAAGACGGGGCCACTAGAAATGAGATGGCAGTAGTTGAGGAGAATCAACTGTCAACTTCATTTGTAATAAATACACCTTATGATGTTTATTCGAATCAAAAACCACAAGCAGTTAGGTTAAAGGAATATCAATTGCCTGCAGAATACTCCTATCTTACTGCACCTCGATTGGATGAAACAGCTTTCTTAATTGCAAAAATTTCAGATTGGAGTAAGCTTAACCTTTTGCCAGGTAGTGCGAACTTGATTATCGATAATAATTTTGCAGGTAGCTCATATATTAATCCCAATTCAACTGAAGAAAAATTAACCTTAAGTTTAGGGAGAGACGAACGTATTGTTACAAAGCGTGAAAGAGTGAATGAAGAAGGGAGTACTTCTTTCTTTGGCAATTCTCAAAAACGAGTTTATACTTATGAGATTTCCGTTAAAAACACTCGTAGTGAATCGGTGAAAATTGATGTAAAAGAACAGTTCCCGCTATCAACTGAAAAGGATATAGAAATCAAGCTTGTTGAGACTTCTAATGCAGATGTGAATACCGATAGAGGAGAGCTTACTTGGAGTTTAAACTTAAAAGCTGGAGAAACTAAGAAGTTGAAATTTTCTTATTCTGTAAAGCTTCCTAAGGATAAAGTGATATCTGGAATGTAAAAAAAATAACCTAACAGGTTTTTAAAATCTGTTAGGTTTGATTTATATAATCGAGAGTTTTATAACAACAGATTTTGGTAATTACCTGTTCTCTTTCATTTGCTTTAAATAATCTTTTGCGATATCTGTTTTTTGAGATTCGGTAAACACTTTTCCTGCTAATTGGAAGAAGCTGTGTTCTTCATCTTCTAAATGATGTTCTACCTTTTCACATAATTGTTTGGCGTAAACTAACCAAGCAGGTGAATCCATATCTTTATCATCAATTTTATCAATAAGTTCCTCCATTTCGTGGTGTTCTGCAATTCCGTGACGTGCGTGTTCCTGCATCATATCGTTTTGAATTAACGGCGCGTAGAAAGTTCTCTCTTCAGCGTCTGCGTGAATTTGCAATTCGTGTTTTAACTCTTTCCACTTTTGCTTTCTCTCTTTTGTATCGCCCGAGGTTGAAGTAACCAAGCGACAAAGTTCGCGTTGTATATCGTGATCTTTTCTAATTGCCTCAAAAATATTCATGTAGTTTATCTTTAAAATTTACTACAATATCGAAAAAAATAAAGCGATATTGAACTAAACTGCAGTATTTCTGATATTTACCTATTGGTGTGTTATTGTGTTTTAGCAATATTTTTTGAATAGTATGCGTATAATTCATCTGCATTTGCACCTAACCATTTCTTTAAATGAATAGCCCAAAAATGATATTGCAAACGCCAAATTCCAAATTCTTTATAACGTCTTGCAGAGGTTGTTAGGGAATGTGGAATTACAATGAAAGACTTTCTTTTGTATAGTTCATTAATTAAAACATTGTCTTCGTAAATAATATAGCTCTCATCAAATCCACCGATTTCATTGAATAGTTTTTTAGAAATAAAAAGGCTTTGATCTCCGCCTCTACAACCCTTCCATTTAAACCTCGTTAACCATCCAGCAAGTTTTAGCCACCAATGACTACTGTCAAACTTCATTCTAAAACATCCAGCTATATTGCCTTGGTTTATTTCAGATAAAATATACTTATCATAATTCTCTGGCGGGAAAGAATCGGCGTGGAGAAAGTAAAGGGTTTCGGAAGAAGCTTGTTTTGCCCCATAATTCATTTGTTTTGCCCGTCCTTTTTCTGAAGAAAAAAGCTGAAAGGAAATTCTTTTTTTTACGTTTTGAAACTTCTCAGGGGTCGAGGTTTGTTTGCTGAAGTCTTGAATTAAATCCCTAGTATTATCCGTGCTTCCACCATCAACTATTATTACTTCAATATCATTTTCACCTGAACTATTTTCCTTTAAATGAAAAAGTAACTTTTCGATGATTTGATCTTCATTTAATACCGGGATTATAATGGAAAGCATTATGCTGATTTAATTATGGGAATATACAAATTTCTAAATGTCGATTATTATGGATGAAAAAACCACTAGTATAGTTTTCTGATGAATGCTAGTAATAGCTTCGTAAACCTGAACTATTTGAGGTGGTTTTACCAACTCGGAATAAAATGGCTTGGTAATTATTTCAGTTTTTTTCATTCAAATTCCAATTGTAATCCAAATATGAAATTGTCGCATTTGAATTTATCTTGACTTTCGAATATTGGTTTATAAAACCAATTAAATCTTTCTTCTCGTTAACTATAAAGTCGTTTTTGTACCATTTAAATATAGATGAAATCTTAGCTTCAGAAATTGAAATGTTATTTTCTTTACTATTGATGAATTCATTTGTAACTTGTTCTAGCTGCTGTTGAATTTTATCGGCAGTAAAAGCTTCATTTAGAAGTTTAGGGCAGGAGATAGAAGCACAATTTAACGCGAAATGAATTCTAGGCTCGTTCATCTTTCGCAGAATTCCATGTTCAATATTGTTTAGGGAAATCATTTCACTCCCTATTAGAACTCTGTTTTTAGACCAAGGACGACTTATGTCTTTAATGCTTTTTACAGGATAATTTTCAATTATAAGTTTAATAGTGGCAGCGTTGTACAGGTTAATGTAATAGGCTAATATTTCAGGTTTACTCCAAGTGCTATTAGGATGATTAAGAGAAAGCATTTTTAAGTAGTCGTTTAATTTAGCTTCATCTTTACTAAATCCTATGTAATCGACTAACCCGTTGTTTTGTACGTGCTTTTTGAGAAGTTCATTCCAAGTGTTGTGGTTAATTTTTATCGTAGAATTGTCTGTTGATGTTAAATGAGAATTTCCATCAATGATATACTGATTATCTAATCCTACCGATGAAAATGTAGCGCAGCTATTAAAAGAAAATAGAAGAAAAAGAATTGTGGTAAGGCATGGTAAGTTCTTCATAATCTTAGGTTTATTTGTGGTGATAATTCAGATTAAAGCAAAAATCTGTTCCAACATAAACGAAGTTATGGAGATGTGGAGGTTATTCCAATAAAAAGTTGAATAAACTGTGAGATTCTTTTTTAACGAGAAGTTTTACCTGAAGTAAAGATGATTAAAACTCAGTGCGATTGATATTTGAATTCAATTCATCTATATAATTTAAAAGCTCATCTCTTCCTACTGAATTGCTAGCTGAGGTCACAAAATACTTTGGCATTTCAACCCAAGTTTCCAACATTTTGTCTGTATATGCCTTTAGGTTGCGTTCCAATGCCATTGGTTTTAATTTATCTGCCTTTGTAAAGATAATATTGAAAGGAATACCATTTTCGCCTAGCCAAGTCATAAACTCTAAATCGATAGGTTGAGGTTCGTGACGGCAGTCTACAAGTACAAATGCGAGAATCATTTGCTCTCTTTTAGCAAAATAATCAGTAATAAATTTTTGAAATGTTTTTTTGCTGCTTTTCGAAACTCGCGCATATCCGTATCCAGGTAAATCGACTAAATACCAATTTTTATTAACTAAAAAGTGGTTGATAAGCTGAGTCTTTCCTGGTCGTCCAGAAGTTTTTGCTAAATTTTTACGAAGCATCAACATATTGATAAGAGAAGACTTACCAACATTACTTCGCCCAATAAATGCATATTCAGGCAAGCGATCTTTTGGACATTTGTCCACATCACTATTGCTCATTACAAATTCTGCCGATTTAATGTGCATTTATTTATATTTAGGATTTAATAGAGAAATAAGTTTTTGTAAAACTAGGAATAATTAAAATTTGCGTTTTTGTAACCAAGCGTAAAGTATTTCGTTAAACTCATCTGGATGTTCCATCATAGCAGCATGCCCACATTTATCTATCCAAAAAAGTTCTGAATCTGGAAGAAGTTCGTCAAATTCAATAGCAACATCAGGTGGAGTTACATTGTCATTTCTTCCCCAAATAATACAGGTAGGAGTATGCATTTTCGGCAAATCCTTTGCCATATTGTGTCTAATGGCACTTTTGGCAATGGCAAGAGTTCTAATTAACTTATTTCTGTCGTTTACGGTTTCAAATACATCGTCAACAATTTCTTTTGTTGCTACCGCTGGATCGTAAAATACGTTTTCAGCTTTTTTCTTTATGTACTCGTAATCCCCGCGTTTTGGGTAACTTTCTCCCATAGCACTTTCGTACAAACCGGAACTTCCAGTAATAACTAAGGCCTTAACTTTTTCAGGATATAATTTGGTGCAAAGCAAGCCTATGTGCCCGCCTAAGGAGTTTCCAAGTAAAATAACTTTACCGTAACCTAAATGGTCTATAAAATCACCAACATACTTGGCGAAAGTTTTCACATTTGTTCGCAATAAGGTCATTTTGTAAATGGGTAATTCGGGAATAAGAACTTTGTAACCCTTCGGAGGAAAGAAATTTGCAACTCCATCAAAATTGCTTAATCCACCCATAAGGCCATGAAGTATTATGATTGGCGTCCCTTCACCTATTTCTAAATATGAAAATTTTCCTTCTTTCTTTAAGTTGTTAGTCATACTTGGTTGGTGCAATTTATTAGAAACAAAAGTAAACAAAAATTTTTCATACGCTCTACTTAAAATTAGCCTTTGTTTTCAAATGTTGGTTAAGCAATGACTTCAATGTGGTAAAATTTATTAACAATGTGGTATAATGTGGTAAAAAGTGGTAAAATATATATATATTTGAATCTACAAATCACAAACAGGAATTTTCCGTAATGCTCAATATAATAGGCTCATACGAATGTAAGGCAGACGCAAAAGGACGTGTCATGGTGCCTGCGCCGCTTAAAAAGCAGTTGGCTTCGGTGGTGCAAGAAGGGTTTGTGATTAAAAGAGCGGTTTTTCAACCGTGTTTGGAGTTGTATCCTATGAAAGAATGGGAGGAGATGATGAAGAAGATGAGTAAGCTTAATCGGTTTACAAGGAAAAACAACGATTTTATTAGAATGTTTACAGCAGGAGTTAAGGTCGTAGAGCTTGATGCTGCTGGTAGATTGTTAATACCGAAGGACTTGATGTCTTTTGCGGGAATAGATAAAGAATTGGTTATTTCTTCAGCGATAGAGAAGTTAGAAATTTGGGATAAAGACAAGTACGAGGAATCTATTTCTGTTTCGCCAGAAGATTTTGCTGATTTAGCCGAAGAAGTAATGGGTAAAAATTTTGAAGAAGAAAATGGACTATCATAATCCAGTCTTATTGAAAGAAACTGTGGATGGTTTAAATATTAAGCCAGACGGAGTTTATGTTGATGTTACTTTCGGTGGTGGCGGACATTCTCGTGAGATATTAAGCAGATTAGGGTCAGAGGGAAAGCTGATTGGATTTGATCAAGATAAAGACGCTTTGGTTAATGCGATTGATGATGAGCGGTTTTTGTTGATAAATCAGAATTTTCGATTTCTAAAGAAGTTTTTAAGGTTTCACGGATATCGAACAGTAGATGGAATACTTGGAGACTTTGGGGTTTCTTCACATCAGTTTGATGTTGCAGAAAGAGGGTTTTCAACTCGTTTTGAAGCGGATTTGGATATGCGAATGAATCGCGAAACAAATTTCTCGGCTTATACAGTTGTTAATAAATATGAGGAGGAGCAATTACGAGATGTGCTTGCAAACTATGGTGAGTTAAGAAGTGCACCAGCAATGGCAAGAGTGATAGTTGCAGCTAGGGAAGAAGAAAAAATTAAAACAAGCGAGCAGCTTAAAAAAGTGCTGAGTAGGTTTTTGCCAGCACATAAAGAAAATAAAATTCTAGCTCAGATTTATCAAGCTATTAGAATAGAGGTGAATCAAGAACTAGAAGCTCTTAAGGAGTTTTTATTACAGACCAACGAGGTTTTAAAACCCGGTGGGCGTATAAGCTTAATAAGTTACCATTCTTTGGAAGATAGGTTGGTTAAAAGGTATATCCGTAATGGATTGTTTGAAGGTGAGCCTGAAAAAGATGTGTTTGGAAATTTTGAAGTTCCATTTAAGGCGGTTGGAAAATTTATCGTTCCTACAAAGGAGGAGATAAAAATGAACAATCGAGCTAGAAGTGCAAAACTTCGTATTGCTGAGAAGTTGTAAGAAGACGAGGTTGAATAAATGTTGGATTAAAAGGAAGTAGAAGCGGGTATTTCGCTAATTAATAAATCTCTAATCGTAAGTTTTGAAGGAAAGCTTTTATAACATAGTAAAAGGAAAATTCTTGGTAAGTGACGAGGCGTTAAAGAATTGGCGCTTCATCATATTTCTTTCTCTTTTAGCTCTGATAATGATTGCATCTTCACATAACGCAGATAAAAAAGTGCACGAAATATCAGGTTTAAATGCACAGGTAAAAGAGTTGAAAAGCGAGTATGTGGATGTGCGAATGCAGTTAATGCAAACTAGAATGGAAAGTAAAATAATTGCTGCAATGGAAGATCAAGGCTTGCAGCCTTCAACAACTCCTCCTAAACGTATAAGGATTGTTAATGAAGAGGAGTAAGAATACTATAAAACATTAAAAAAGAATACTGATTAAGAAAAAATGGCATTTGACGAAAGAAACATATTAAACAGACTATACATCGTTGCAGGGTGTATGTTGTTGTTTGCTTTTGCCATAAGCATCAAGTTGATAAATATTCAATTTGTTGATGGAGATGAGTATCGTGAACTCGCTAAACAGAATACTACCAAAAATTTTATAATACCTGCTAATAGAGGAAATGTATATGCTGATGATGGTAGTTTATTAGCTACTTCAGTTCCCAAATACGATATACGTTTTGACGCCGTAACCCCTCTAGATGAAGATTTTAATGAAAATATAAAGCCGCTTTCTGAAGGACTTAGTAAAATGTTTGGGAAACCAGTTTCTTATTATCAAAACAAGTTTAGAAAGGCTAGAGCTAATAAAAATAGGTATGTATCTGTAGTAAAAAACCTTGGGTACTCTGATTATATTAAGGTGAGAAATTTACCACTTTTCAATAAGGGACCCTATAGAGGTGGGATTATAGTAGAACAACGTACGGTTCGTGAGCATCCAATAGGAAAAATAGCTCAACGTACTGTCGGAAATGAAGCTTATAATCGCCCAGGTTATTATGCTGTTGGTCTTGAAGGAGCATTCAACGATTTACTTACAGGAAAAGAAGGTCATAGACTAAAACAAAAAATCTCCAAAGGTCAGTGGAAGCCAATTTTCGACGACAATGAAATAGAGCCACAAGACGGCTACGATATTGTATCTACTATTAATGTAAATATTCAAGACATTGCACATCACGCTTTGTTAAAGCAATTAGAGCACTATCAGGCTGAACACGGAACAGTAATAGTGATGGAGGTGGCCACTGGAGAGATTAAAGCTGTCTCAAACTTGGGTGTGGCATCTAATGGTACTTATTACGAAAAACTTAACTACGCTATTGGTGAATCTCACGAACCGGGTTCAACTTTTAAAGTAATGGCAATGATGGCAGCTTTGGAAGACAAAGTTGTTGATACAAGTACTGTTGTTGACACCGGGAATGGAAGAAAAGTATTTTACGGCAAGCCTGTTCACGACTCTAAAAGAGGTGGGTATGGTGAAATTTCTGCTGCTAGAACTCTTGAGGTTTCTTCCAATATAGGATTGGCTACAATTATAGATGAAGGGTATTCTAAAAACCCAAATAAATTTATAAACCGCTTAAAAAGCTGGCACCTAAATGAAAAAACAGGTGTGGCTATTAAAGGGGAAGGTGAACCTATGATTCCGGAACCAGGGGATAAGAAATGGAGTAGAAACGCGCTTCCTTCTATAGCTTATGGGTATAATCTTGAAATAACTCCTTTACAGACCTTAACTTTTTATAATGCTATCGCTAATAATGGAGTGATGGTAAAACCACGTTTTATCAAAGAGGTTCGTGCATGGAATGAAAAAGTAACTACTTACGATACAAAAATCATAAATCCTAAAATTTGTTCAGATAAGACTTTGAATGAAATTAAGGAAATTATGAAAAACACCGTCGAGCGTGGAACGGGTAGATCATTGTACTCTCCAGATTTTTCAATGGCGGGTAAAACCGGAACTGCACGTACGGAATATTGGCATAAAGACTGGAATAGCAATCCTCGATATATTTCATCATTCGCAGGATTTTTCCCTGTTGAAAACCCAAAGTACTCGTGTATAGTGATAATTCACAAGCCAAGTATTAAAAAAGGATTTTACGGAGCTGATGTTTCTGGGCCTGTTTTTAAAAGAATTGCTCAAAAAATATTTACTGAATCTAGAAACATAGATGATGTAAAAAATATAGAAACACCAGATCCAGAAATTGAACAAGATTTCGAAAAATACTATGCTAAACTTCAAAAGTCACATAAAACTATTCCAAATGTAACTGGAATGGCGGGGATGGATGCGGTTTCTATACTAGAAAATCTTGGACTTAGAGTGCAAGTTGTGGGTAATGGTTCGGTTACGAGTCAATCCATAAAATCAGGAGAAACCCTAGAAAAGGGCAAATTAATAACCTTAAAATTATCGTGATTCTTTTAAAGGACATATTATATAAAGTAACCATCGAAAGTGTCGTTGGAAGTACTTCTGTGGCTGTTAGCAATCTAGAATTCGATTCTAGAAAAGTATCGTTGAACGATGTTTTTGTAGCCATAATAGGAACTGTTTCTGACGGGCATCAATTCATAAAAAAAGCTGCAGATCAAGGAGCTTTGGCGATTATATGTGAAACACTACCTGAAAACATAGTAAATGGAATTACCTATGTTCAGGTGGCCGATACGCATAAAGCCTTAGCAATTATGGCGGCGAACTTCTACGGGAACCCATCAGAAGACTTAAAACTGGTTGGGATTACCGGAACCAATGGGAAAACAACAATTTCTACACTCTTATACAAGCTTTTCAAAAAAGCTGGGATGGAAGTTGGGTTGATTTCTACTGTGAATATAATGGTAGGGGATACCGAGCATAAAACCTCACATACAACCCCAGATTCAATCACGATAAATAGTTATTTGCGTAAAATGGTTGATGCAGGTGTAGAGTTCTGTTTTATGGAAGTAAGTTCTCATGGTATTCACCAAAAACGAACAGAGGCTTTAAAATTTGCTGGTGGTGTTTACACAAACCTATCTCACGACCATTTAGATTACCACAAAGATTTCGCTGAATATAGAGATGTAAAAAAGTCGTTTTTCGATAATTTACCAAACACTGCTTTTGCTTTGGTGAATGCTGACGATAAAAATGGGGCAGTTATGCTTCAGAATACTAAAGCAAAGAAACAAACCTACGCTTTAAAAACCTTTGCTGACTTTAAAGCGCAAATCTTAGAAAGTCAATTTTCTGGTCAACTTATTAAAATCAACAATCAAGAATTGTGGGTGAAGTTGATAGGAGGCTTTAATGTGTATAACCTACTTGCAATTTACGGCACGGCCCAGTTGTTAGGATTAAAGGAGCTTGAAACTCTTCAATTAATTAGCACTCTAGACAGTGTAGATGGGAGATTTCAATATTTAATTTCAGAAAAGAAGATAACCGCAATTGTAGATTATGCGCACACTCCTGATGCTTTAAAGAATGTATTAGAAACAATAAATAGTATTCGTACAGGAAATGAAGAAGTGATAACCGTTGTAGGGTGTGGCGGCGATCGCGATACATCTAAGCGTCCAGTAATGGGTAAAATAGCTGCTACGTTAAGCACAAAAGTGGTTTTTACTAGTGATAATCCTCGTACTGAAAATCCAGATAGAATTATTGAACAAGTTGAAGCAGGAGTACCTGCTGAACATTATAAAAAAACAATTTCTATAACAAATAGAAAAGAAGCCATAAAAGCGGCTTGCCAAATGGCTAATGAAAACGACATTATTTTAATTGCTGGAAAAGGTCATGAAACCTACCAGGAGATTAATGGTGAACGTTTTGATTTTGATGATTTTAAAATTGTAAATGAAGTTTTAACGCTATTAAATAAATAATCTAATGCTCTATTATCTCTTTGAATACTTAGACAAAACATACGATTTGCCAGGAGCGGGGTTATTTAACTTCATTACATTCCGAGCAAGTTTAGCAGTTATTTTATCGCTGTTTATTGCAACAGTTTATGGAAAAAAGATCATTAGCTATCTAAGAAGAAAACAAGTTGGTGAGTCTATCCGCGATCTTGGTTTAGAAGGTCAAAATGAAAAAGCAGGAACGCCAACGATGGGCGGAATAATAATAATTCTAGCAACATTAATCCCTGTTTTACTATTTGCAAAACTTGAAAATATTTATGTAATCCTCTTGATTGTTACCACACTTTGGATGGGAGTAATTGGCTTTATTGACGATTATATCAAAAAGTTTAAAAATGATAAAGAAGGATTACCAGGGAGGTTCAAGGTAATTGGTCAGGTTGGATTAGGGCTTTTTGTAGGGGTTACAATGTACTTTCATCCAGATATCGTAGTGCAGCACAATACTACAACACCAGGAGCTCAAACCGAAATTATAGCCAAAGGACCAGTAGATCAGTTTTATGTAAAGGATAAGTCGATGTTAACTACTATTCCTTTTGTAAAAGAAAATGAATTCGATTACTCCACTTTAATTAGTTGGGCTGGAGAGGGCTACAAAAGCTATGTGTGGTTGATATTTATACCGATTGTGATTTTTATAATTACTGCAGTTTCAAATGGAGCAAATTTAACCGATGGAATAGATGGACTTGCTGCGGGAACTTCAGCAATAATAGGGGTAACACTAGCATTGTTTGCTTGGGTTTCGGGTAACGTTATTTTCTCCGACTATCTCAACATAATGTATATCCCCAATACGGGAGAGATGACCATATTTATCACTGCCTTTGTTGGGGCTCTTATTGGGTTTTTATGGTATAACACCTACCCCGCACAAGTGTTTATGGGGGATACCGGTAGTTTAACTATTGGTGGAATTATAGCAGTTATAGCAATTGCAGTAAGAAAGGAGTTGTTAATCCCAATCCTCTGCGGAATTTTTCTAATGGAAAATCTATCTGTAGTAATGCAGGTAGGTTGGTTTAAATACACAAAGAAAAAATATGGTGAGGGAAGACGCATTTTTAGAATGTCGCCATTGCATCACCATTATCAAATAAAAGGATTTCATGAAAGCAAAATTGTAACACGATTTTGGATTGTAGGAATATTCTTGGCGATAATAACCATCGTCACGCTAAAAATTCGATAGAGACGTGAAGTTTCACGTTTTAACGAAAACATAAGTAAACATGAAAGGAAAATTGGTCATTCTTGGTGGAGGAGAAAGTGGAGTAGGCACGGCCATATTGGGTAAGAAACAGAAGTTTGAAGTGTTTGTTTCAGACTTTGGAAAAATAAAAGATAAGTACAAACAAGTTCTTTTAAATAATGAGATTGAATGGGAAGAAGGAGGTCATTCTGAAGTGAAAATTCTTTCTGCCGATGTTGTAATGAAAAGTCCAGGTATTCCTGAAACTGCTTCAATAGTAAGAAAGTTGCGCGAAAATAAAGTAAAGGTGATTTCAGAAATTGAATTTGCATCTAAATATACAAGCGCGACAATTGTTGGAATTACAGGAAGTAATGGGAAGACTACAACTGCAAGTTTAACTTATGAAGTATTGAAAAACGGTGGGTTAAATGTTGCTCTTGGAGGTAATATAGGAAAGAGTTTTGCAGAACAAGTTTCAGAATCTAAATACGATCACTTCGTATTAGAACTAAGTAGTTTTCAGCTAGATGGTATTGAAACATTTTCACCTCACATTGCAGCATTAATCAATTTGAGTCCTGATCATTTGGATAGATACGATTATAAATATGAAAATTATATCGAGTCCAAATTCAGAATAATATTGAATCAAACATCGCAAGATTTTTTTATTTATGATGCCGACGATGAAGAAATCATAAAATGGCTTTCACAGAATCCCATAAAATCACAACCGCTTCCTTTTTCATTAAAAAAAGAATTGAAACAAGGAGCTTTTAGAAGAGATAACGATATAATAATTAAAATAAATAATACAGAATTCACTATGCCAATCGCAACAATAGGAATACAGGGAGAACACAATGTAAAGAATGCAATGGCTGCATCAACCGTAGCTACATTATTGAGAATACGTAAACAAACAATTAGAGAAAGTCTTGAAGGGTTTCACGGCGTAGAACACAGACTTGAAAATGTGCTTAAAATCAATAATGTGATGTATGTTAATGATTCCAAGGCAACAAATGTAAATGCTACATATTTTGCATTAGATAGTATGGAAAATCCAACTGTTTGGATTGTTGGAGGTGTTGATAAAGGCAATGATTACAACGAATTACTTCCATTAGTTAATGAAAAGGTAAAAGCAATTATCTGCTTAGGTGTTGATAATCAAAAAATAATTAGTGCTTTTGGCAATATAGTGGATACAATCGTTGAAGTAGATTCAATGCAAATGGCTGTTCAAGTTGCGTATAAATTAGCCGAAAGAAATAATACAGTTCTACTTTCTCCTGCTTGTGCAAGCTTCGATTTATTTGAAAACTACGAAGACCGAGGAAGGCAGTTTAAAGATGCTGTAAGAAACTTGTAATAAGGCATAAAAAAGAATCAAAAACATAAACCAATAGCGGAAAAAGGTAAATGATAAATATTTTCCAATATACAAAAGGAGATAGAGCAATCTGGGGGATAGTAGGGCTTCTAGCACTTATATCTTTCCTGCCTGTTTATAGTGCAAGTAGCAATCTTGCATATTTGTATAACAATGATGGAAATACATTGCCTTTTTTATTACGACATCTAGCCCATTTAATTTTAGGTTTTATTGTGTTGTATGCAGTGCATAGAATACCCTATAATTACTTTGGAGGGCTCTCTATAATTGGGTTGCCTATTATAGTATTCCTGTTGGTAATTACGTTATCACAAGGTACAACTATAGGGGGTGCAAACGCCAGCCGATGGATTAGGTTGCCATTTGTAGGGATTACCTTTCAGACATCAACCCTAGCAGGGGTAGTATTAATGACCTATGTAGCGCGGTATTTGTCTCGTATTAAAGATAAAGAAGTTTCTTTTAAAGAAACACTTTTACTGCTTTGGGGGCCAGTGTTTATTGTTCTTGGTTTGATTTTACCTGCTAACTTTTCTACCACTGCAATATTTTTTGTAATGGTTGTTATGCTTGTTTTTGTTGGAGGGTATCCATTAAAGTATCTTGGAATTATACTTAGTGCAGGGGTGCTGTTTTTAACATTGTTTGTTTTAACTGCCAAAGCATTTCCTGGAGTATTTCCCAACCGTGTAGACACTTGGATAAGTAGGGTTGAAAACTTTGCTGATAAAGAAGATACAGAAGCAGATTATCAAATAGAAAAAGCAAAAATTGCTATAGCCTCGGGAGGTATTACTGGATTAGGTCCAGGAAAAAGTGTTCAGAAGAATTTCTTACCACAGTCTTCATCAGATTTTATTTATGCGATTATAGTTGAAGAATTTGGTTTAGTTGGTGGGTTAACCTTAATGGCTATATATCTGTTTTTGTTATTTCGAATAGTGGTAGTGGCTCATAAAGCACCGTCGGTGTTTACCAAACTACTAGTCATTGGTGTAGGTTTTCCCATTATTTTCAGGGCGATGATAAATATGGCTGTGGCAGTCGAATTATTTCCTGTAACTGGACAAAACTTACCCTTAATCAGTAGTGGTGGAACCTCTATTTGGATGACATGTTTGGCGTTGGGAATGATTTTGAGTGTGAGTGCAAAAAGAGAAGTTCCAGCAAAAGAAGAAGAGGAAGAAAATCCACTTGATGTTTTAAGTGAAACCATATAGAATACAACAAGTGTTGTTAGTGTAATAAAGAAGAAAACAAAAAATTGGAAAACAAAAAATTCATCATATCAGGAGGCGGTACTGGGGGGCATATTTACCCAGCTATTGCTATTGCAAATGAGTTGAAGACTCGTTTCCCTGACGCTGAATTTTTATTTGTGGGAGCAGAGGATAGAATGGAGATGGAAAAAGTCCCACAAGCAGGATATAAAATAAAAGGTCTTTGGATTTCTGGATTACAACGCAGTCTTTCATTGCAAAATTTAGCTTTCCCGTTAAAGCTGGTTTCAAGTTTAATGAAATCAAAGTCTATTTTAAAAACTTTTAAACCTGATGCTGCAATTGGAACTGGAGGTTATGCAAGTGCGCCACTGTTGCGAATGGCTGCAAAGCAAAATATACCTTGTTTAATTCAAGAGCAGAATAGTCACGCAGGAATTACCAATAAATGGCTAAGTAGTAAAGTTCAGAAAATATGTGTGGCTTATGAAGGAATGGAGAAATTTTTTCCTTCTGAAAAAGTAAAGTTAACGGGAAATCCAGTAAGACAAGATTTGTTGGATATTTCTTTGAAAAGAGAAGAAGCACTTACTTTCTTTAACCTGAATAGGGATAAAAAAACACTTTTGGTTTTAGGAGGTAGTTTAGGTGCTAGGAGAATAAATCAATTAATTGAAAAGTCATTGCCGTTTTTTGAAAGAATCAACTTACAAGTTATTTGGCAATGCGGGAAATTTTACGAAGAAACCTATAAGAATAAAGGAAATGAAAATGTACAAGTCCATGCTTTTTTAAACAGAATGGATTTGGCTTATGCAGCTTCAGATTTTATTATTTCAAGAGCGGGAGCGCTATCGGTTTCAGAATTATGTTTGGTGGGAAAACCAGTTGTATTTATCCCTTCGCCAAATGTTGCTGAAGACCATCAAACAAAAAACGCGTTGGCAATTTCGGAAAAAAATGCTGCTATTTTGATTAAAGAAAATGAGTTGGATACAAATTTTGAAAAGGAATTTTCAGATTTAATTTCCTCTATAGAAAAGCAGGAAATGCTTTCAAAAAATATATTGGCATTGGCAAAACCAAATGCCACAAAAGAAATAGTTGAAGAGATTGAGAAATTATTGAACAACAACAATTAATGAATAACCTAAAAAACATAACGACCTTTTATTTCGTAGGTATTGGCGGCATTGGGATGAGTGCTCTTGCACGGTATTTCAAAATGCAAGGTAAGGCTGTTTTTGGGTACGATAAAACCTCAACTGACTTAACAGACGAATTGGTTGCAGAAGGGATACCAGTAACTTTTACAGATGAAATTTCAGAACTTCAATCTGAGGTGAAGGCAAAGCATAATGTTTTGGTAGTTTACACCCCTGCAATTCCTAAGAACAATAAAATTTTAAACTATTTTATTTCTGAAGAGTTTCAAATTGTAAAACGCGCTCAGCTTTTAGGAGAGGTGTCCAAAAATACACTTTGTCTAGCTGTAGCAGGTACACACGGAAAAACTACAACTTCTGCAATTTTAGGACATTTATTGGCTGCTTGTAACATGCCGGTAACAGCATTTTTGGGAGGAATTGCAGAGAATTACAATTCCAATTTTATTTATAAAGGAAGTGAAATTACAGTGGTTGAAGCAGATGAATTTGACCGTTCGTTTCTTCAACTTCGTCCAGACATATCTTGTGTAACTTCTATGGATGCTGACCATTTAGATATTTATGGAGACGCTTCAGAAATTGAAAATGCATTTACAACTTTTGCAGAACTAGTTGATAAAAAAGAAAACGTTTTTATAAAGATAGGCTTGCCTTTAAACGGAATGACTGTTGCGGTTCAAGAAACTGCAGATTATGAAGCCCAAAATGTAAGGGTAAAAGATGGAGCATATCTATTCGATTTGAAAACACCAAATGAGGTAATTAAAGATCTTACATTTAATTTGCCAGGACATCACAATCTTACCAATGCTATTATGGCAATGGGAATGGCATTGTTAGCTGGGGTATCAGTTTCTTGTCTTAAAAACGCAATTGCGAGTTTTAAAGGGGTAAAACGCCGTTTCTCATATAAAATTAAAACTGATAAACTTGTTTTAATAGATGATTATGCACATCATCCTACTGAAATAGACGCTTTGTATCAAGCTGTTGAAGAAATGTATCCAAATAATCGTAAGCAGATTGTTTTTCAGCCACATCTTTTCACAAGAACAAGAGATTTTGCAGAAGGTTTTGCGAGAAGTCTTTCACAATTTGATGAAGTGGTATTGCTGGATATCTATCCTGCTAGAGAAGAGGCAATTGAAGGAATTACTTCAGAATGGTTGTTAAATCAGATTGATTCTCAGCATAAAATCTTGGTTTCAAAATCAGATTTAGCTGAAGTTTTATCACAGTCGGATTGTAGAGTAAAATTGTTGGTAGGTGCCGGAGACATTGGTACCGAAGTTAATAAGTTAACCCAAAAATTTAAAGATGAGGCGTAGTATTATTTACATAAAACTTATTCTTTTGCTGGGATTAATTGGCTTCCTTTTTAGCTTTACAAAAAAGCGAAATGAGGCGAGAAAAATTAGTAAAATAGACGTTGTTTTTGTTGATGATAACAGCCCTTTTATCACTTTTGATAACGTTAATAAATTGTTGATACAAAGTTACGAGAAGGTTTCGGACATATCTAAAGAAGCCTTAGCTTTGAGAGAGATGGAGTATAGATTGATAGGAAACCCTATGATTCGCGATGCTCAGGTGTATGTAACCATAGATGGAAAGTTATGCGCAAGGATAGAACAGCGCGAACCCATTGGTAGAGTGTCTGCTACACCAGATTATTACTTAGATTCAGACGGAAAAGTAATGCCGTTATCTGAAGTGTATTCAGCAAGAGTTCCGATAATTAGTGGTACTTCAGAAAGTGAGTTCTCTGAACTTACTGACTTATTGCTGAAAATAAAGGAAGATGAGTTTATGAAAAGGAGCGTTATTGGGGTTCATCAACGGGCAGATGGAGAGATTGAACTGGAATTAAGAAAAGTAAATTTTAATGTATTTTTTGGGAAACCAGTAAGCATTGAAAAGAAGTTTCAAAACTTTAAAGCATTTTATAAAAAAACAAAAAAAGATAGTACGCTATACGGGTACAACAAGGTGAACTTGAAATTTGATAGTCAAGTTATAGCCACAAAAAAGTAAGGCCATGGAAAACGATAATATTGCTGTAGGATTGGATATAGGAACTACCAAGATAGTAGCTATGATTGGTAGAAAAAATGATTATGGTAAAATGGAAGTGTTGGGGATAGGCAAGGCAAAAAGTCTTGGCGTTCATCGTGGTGTTGTAAATAACATTACACAAACTATTCAATCCATTCAACAAGCGGTACAAGATGCAGAAACTTCTTCAGGAATGAAGATTAAGGATGTTGTTGTTGGTATCGCGGGACAACATATTAGAAGCCTTCAGCATAGCGATTACATTACTAGACCAGATGGTGAGGAGGTTATTAAGGATGAAGATATTGATGCTTTATGTAACCAAGTTCATAAGCTTGTAATGCTTCCTGGGGAAGAAATTCTTCACGTATTACCACAGGATTATAAAGTTGATGGACAAGCAGAAATTAAAGAACCTATCGGGATGTACGGTGCGCGTTTAGAAGCAAACTTTCACGTAGTTGTAGGTCAGGTTTCTTCAATTAGAAATGTTGGACGCTGTATAAAAAGTGCAGGGTTAGAGCTATCGGCAATCACACTGGAGCCCTTAGCATCAGCAAGAGCTGTATTAAGTCAAGAAGAAAAAGAAGCTGGAGTAGCATTAATCGATATAGGAGGTGGAACAACTGACTTGGCGATATTTAAAGATGGAATTATTCGTCACACGGCAGTAATTCCTTTTGGAGGTAATGTAATCACAGACGATATTAAAGAAGGTTGTTCGATTATCGAGAAACAAGCTGAACTTCTTAAAATAAAATTTGGATCTGCTTGGCCTGGAGAGAATAAAGACAATGAAATTGTTTCAATCCCAGGATTAAGAGGAAGAGAGCCAAAAGAAATTAGCTTAAAAAATCTCTCAAAAATAATTCACGCTCGAGTTATGGAGATTATTGAGCAAGCGTATATTGAAATAAAAAATTACGGGCACGAAGAGCAGAAGAAGAAATTAATTGCTGGTATTGTGCTAACAGGTGGTGGAGCTCAGCTTCAGCATATAAAACAGCTTGTAGAGTACGCAACAGGTATGGATACACGAATTGGATATCCAAACGAACATTTAGCTGGAGATAGCGACCCTGAAACTACAAGTCCGATGTATGCAACAGCAGTAGGGCTAGTGATGAATAGTCTTGAAAGTAAGGAGAAATCATCATTGATGAGAACATTCCCAACTGAAGAGGAAGTTAAAGAGACTGACGAACAAGAAGCGGTTCAGCATCCTGAAGTAGAAGCTGAAAGAGAAGAAGTAGAAGAAGAAAAAAAAGGCACTAGACGTGGTCGAGGTATTTTTGACAAATGGGCCGAAAAATTTAAAGAGTTCCTCGATAACGCAGAATAATAAAAGAAAGAGAAGAAAAATAAAAATTGCAATTAAAAATAAAAATATGAGCAGCAACACAGAATTTGAGAACATTTCATTCGACTTGCCAAAAAACCAATCAAATGTGATTAAGGTTATTGGCGTTGGTGGTGGAGGTAGTAATGCAATTAACCATATGTTCAGTCAGGGCATAAAGGGAGTAGATTTCGTGATATGTAATACAGATGCACAGGCATTAGAAAATAGCCCAGTGCCTATTAAAATTCAATTAGGGGTTTCCTTAACTGAAGGTTTAGGTGCAGGAGCAAATCCGATGGTTGGTGAACAATCTGCTGTAGAAAGTATGGAAGAAATTAAATCTATGCTAACTACAAATACCAAGATGATTTTTATAACCGCTGGTATGGGTGGAGGTACCGGAACAGGTGCCGCTCCAATTATCGCTAAAATGGCAAAGGATATGGATATACTTACTGTGGGTATAGTCACTATTCCTTTCCAATTTGAAGGTAAAACAAGAAATGAACAAGCTCAAATTGGCGTTGAAAAACTACGTCAAAATGTAGATTCATTAGTGGTAATTAATAATAATAAACTTCGTGAAGTTTATGGGAACTTAGGCTTTAAAGCTGGTTTCTCTAAAGCTGATGAAGTCTTGGCCACCGCTGCTCGTGGTATAGCCGAAGTTATTACACATCACTACACTCAAAACATTGACCTTAGAGATGCTAAAACAGTTCTTTCTAATAGTGGAACAGCTATTATGGGTAGTTCTACTGCATCTGGTGCAAATAGAGCAAAAGAAGGTATAGGAAGAGCATTAGATTCTCCATTACTTAACGATAATAAAATTAAAGGTGCCAAAAACGTATTGTTGCTTATCGTTTCTGGGTCCGACGAGATTACTATCGATGAGATAGGTGAAATCAGTGATCACATTCAAAATGAAGCTGGACACAGTGCCAATATTATTATGGGTGTTGGTGAAGATGAAAGCTTAGAAGGATCAATTTCTATTACTGTAATCGCCACAGGATTTAATGTTGAACAACAAAATGAAATTGTAAACACCGAAACAAAAAAAATAATCCACACGCTTGGAGATGATCAAAAAGCGGAGCAAAATCTTACACCAAAAGCTACTTCTGGACCTGTAAGACTGCCAGAAACTCCTATCACTTCTCAGCCTAAAGCTGAAGCCCCTGTGGTTAAACACACGCTTTTTGACGATGATGAGATTGAACAAAGACCATCGTTTCAAGGATATATAAATACTTCAGAGCTTCTAAAGAATTTACCGGTTTCATACGAAGAGGTAAAAGCTGAAAGAATAGAAGAGTTTGAACAAGTAGAAGTAGATAAAATAAATGTAAACGAATTTGTTATTGTTGAGGCTTCAACAAAAAATACTGCGGAAGAAGTTGGACACTCTAAGCCAGTAGTTGAAGACAACGACGATCAAATATTAATGTTTGATCTTCCTATAAAACCTGTTGAAAGAAAACCAGCAGAGACAAATAATAGAGAAGAGAAAACAATTTTTAATCTCGAAGAAATAGAGGTTGAAGATCACGTTGAAGTTGTGCCTGTAACTGAAGTTTCAGATGATGGTATTAAAAGATATAGTTTAGATGACTATCAAGAGGTTGAAAATACCTTAAATAACGCAAAACCATCAAACCATAAGTCTGAAGCTATTGAGGAAAACGAAATTGAATTTGTTAAAAGAACAGTAACTGAGCAATCTCCAAATGATAGCGAAAGTAAGGAAATAGAAGATCCGTTAAACTCTCCTATTTCAAAGATACTAAGCGATCGTACGGAAGAGCGCAAGCGTAAAATGAAGGAGTTTAATTACAAGTTTAAGAATAGTCCTTCACGTATAGATGAAATTGAAAGACAACCCGCTTATAAGCGCATGGGTATAGATCTTAATGATACTAGTAAAGAGCCAACAATTTCTAGAACTTCTGTAAACATAGAAGATGACGGAATTGAATTGCGTAGAAACAACTCATTTTTACACGATAATGTAGATTAACTAAGTGAATATTTCTCCCCACTTAAAGTAGAGGTCCGAAATCTTAATTGGTTTCGGACCTTTTTGATTTATGGTATTTAAGATTAAAAAAAGTGAATCTATATGCTGATACTTTTCAGCTTAAATAAGTATCTTCGTGCTTACAAAAAAACACTATAATGAGTTTACAAGATAAGGTGATGGAGGCTATGAAAGCCGCAATGAAATCAAAGGACACTCAATCATTAGAAGCTTTGCGATCTGTTAAATCAGCATTGCTTTTAGCTCAAACTGAAACAGGTTCTAAACAAGAAATTTCTGAAGAAGAAGGAATTAAAATCCTTCAAAAGCAAGTAAAACAAAGAAAAGATAGTGCTGCTATTTATAAGGAACAAGGACGTGAGGATCTTGCTGAGCCAGAATTGCTTCAAGCTAAAGTAATCGAGCAGTTTTTGCCAAAGCAACTAAGTGTTGAAGAAGTAAGCAAAATAGTAGATGAAATTATCGCAGAAACTGGAGCTTCTTCTATGGCAGATATGGGAAAAGTTATGGGCATTGCTAGTGGAAAACTGGCAGGAAAAGCAGATGGGAAAACGATATCGACAGTTGTAAAATCAAGGTTGTCTTAATTTAGATTTTATTAATTCTTCAAAAGAAGATATTTTTGAAAACTTAATTGGCCACTGGGCGCAACTGAATATCCGCCCGAGCCGAACTGTCGTTAGGCACGTTCGGGCTGGGTGCATTAGATTTCGGTTGTGATCGATATGAATTTATAAGAAAAAATTATTTCGTGTTTAAATATTGTTAATGGCCGCGTGGCGCAACTGAATAGCGCATCAGATTTCGGCTCTGAGGGTTGGGGGTTTGAATCCCTCCGCGGTCACTAATAATGTAAAAAGCTATACATCAATTCAAGTAAAATTGAATTTGAGTATAGCTTTTTCATTTTATAATACTGCCTTGAGGTTAAAGCAAGTTAAAATCGATTTGAGTAATAGTTTTTATTATTCAAATTTGACTTATTGCTTTATACTTAAAGCTCCAGAAGGGCATTTAGACACTTGATTAATTAACTCTTCTGATGTCGCATTTTCTGGTTTTACCCAAGGCCTTTCTTTAGGATTGTAAACTTTTGGTAATGTTTTTACACATATACCTGAGTGGATGCATTTTTCGGCTTTCCATAATATGGTTACTTCTCCATTTGAATACTCTTTCGTGTCCATAATATTAATCTTTTAAAGTTTTTTCAATTCTCGGGTCTGGCACAATCCACATCAAGGCAACTCCTAAATATATCATTAAGCTAATGATTGGGATAAAGAAAGAAAAAACAACGCCTGAAAAGTATAATAATAGCGATAAATTCATTCTTTTGTCCTTACTATAAACCTTGCCTATGTTCGAATTTTTACCTTCGCTAAGGATTACACAATATACCATTATTTTAAATGCTACAGCAGCCATAAATAATACTACACCATAGATTGCCGTAGGATTAGCTTCAAAATGATTTTTACCCATCCAATCTGTGGCAAATGGAAAAAGTGAAAGCCAAAACAGTAAGTTAAGGTTGGCCCATAAAATCTTCCCGTTTACTCGGTTCACTGCTTGTAACAAATGATGGTGATTATTCCAATAAATCCCAACATATACAAAACTTAATAGATAAGTAAGAAATACTGGTAGTATAGGTCTTAATGCATCAAAAGTATAACCTTCTGGAGCACTCATACCCAAAACCATAATAGTGATGATAATGGCTAATACGCCGTCGCTAAAGGCCTCTAGTCTCCCAGTTTTCATAACCTGCGTGGTTCTGGAAGTGGAACATACTCGTTTTCATCTCCAACCACTTTTGGAAAAGCTTCTAGATTTTGTTCTTTCCAATCTTTCTTTGCTTTTTCAATAACTTCTTTATCTGAATTTACAAAGTTCCAATGGATATATCGTTCTTCTTCAAAGGGAATTCCGCCAAAAATATAAACGGTTGTATTCGGTGCCATTTCAAAGGAGCACAGTTTGCTATCCTTAGCAACTAGAATTTGTTTAGGTTCGTAATTATAACCGTCTGCATTAATACTTCCGTTTAAGATATATAAGGCACTTTCTCCATAAAGATCTTCACCAATGGTGATTTGTTGTTTTTCTGTGCTTTTTATTTCAATAAAATACAACTCACTGTGTACAGGAACTGGTGAGGTTTTGTCAAAAGCTTTACCAGCAATTAACTTAAACTCTGCACCTTGTTCTTTCCAATGTGGAATATCTTCTTCTTTTATATGAAAAAAAGTAGGCTCTGATTGTTCTAAATGCTTAGGTAAGGCTACCCAAATTTGAAGTCCGTGTAAGGTTTTTTCGGTATTTCTTAAATAATCAGGTGTTCTTTCAGAATGAACCACACCTTTACCTGCAGTCATCCAATTAACAGCTCCAGGCTTAATTTCGATATCTGAACCTAGACTGTCTTTATGTTGTATAGATCCTTCAAACAAATAGGTTAGGGTTGACAATCCTATATGAGGGTGGGGTGCAACATCAAGGTTTTGGTCCTTAGTCATAGTTGATGGTCCCATATGGTCGATAAATGTAAATGGACCTACAGATCGTTTTTGTCTGAAAGGTAATAAACGTCCAACCATAAAGTTTCCAATATCGGCAGCGCGTTCTTCTATAATTAATTCGGTATTAGACATAATTTATTTTAATTGTTTAAATGAATTTATAATTTAAGTTTAAGCCAAGACGTCTCTTAAACTTTCATCTCTATCAAATCTCATTTTTGCATATGGACAAAGTGGGATAATTTTTAAGTCGTTCTCACGAGCGTAATCAACACCTGCCATTACAAGTTGCTTGGCATATCCTTTTCCACCAAACTTATCATCCACTTCTGTATGGTCAATAATAAACTTTTCTTTTCCAGCCCAAGTAAAAGTCATTTCACCTGCTTCTTCATTATTGTCATAAATAACAAAACGTCCCTTTTTGCCATTATCTTCTAGTTCTAATTTTGTCATTTTATTTCGTTTTAAGTGGTCTTAAATATAAATTACTTTTTATAATTTTTCTAACTCAGGAACTCTAAATTTCTCAATATCCCAATTAGCTTTTTTAGCTCCTGCTTGATAAGTAGACTCTAGAAAGTCAAGTAAATCTTTTCTAGGGTTTTCTGATTTCAACAAGGCTTCATACTTTAAAAGGGCCATAGGGCTACCATTGCTTTCAATCCATTCGGCAGATTTAGGTGATATTTCTTCCTTGTCAATTCCTTCAGGAGATGGATAAGTATAAGAGTAAAATGCAGGTTCTGGAACATTTTCGTCCCCTGCCCAAAAGCCAAAGCTTATACATTCATGCGAATAAGCATCTTTATCAGATAATCTCGCTTCCGCAGGCATAGGAGGTGCTTCATTTCCATTAAACCTAGTAACTACCAAATCAAATGAATGCCAATAAAGCTGAACAGGACAAGATTTGCCGTAAAAACGACCACTAAATTCTTTAAACACATTGCCTATCCATAACATCGATCTCCATAAATCTTTAGTGTACTTTTTATCGTAGTGATGGTATTCCGTAATCTTTGAAAATGGTTTGTCTATGTTTAAATCGAAAGGCTTATCTACTATAGAAACTGCTATGTTGAGTTTATTAAGTATCTCTTTTAAATTTTTATAAAAATCTGCAACCGTAAGTTTGTCGTTCAAAGGGAAGTGCTCAAAATCTCCTTGGCTTGTTTTAACTTCTAATTGATGATCTTGTACATTAATTGCTATATCAAACTGATCTGCTCCTGAATTGTAGGGAATAGGACCTGTTGTAAATCCACGAGTTTCGACATATTCTGTAATATACCACCAGTGATTTTTTCTGGGAGTCATTTTTAAACGAATTTTCCCAATAATCTGTAAAAACAGATGTAAGGTCATCTTCTTTTGCACATTCTCCTTATAAGGAAGACTAGGTAATTGAATTTGATTTTTCATGCTGTTTATTTTAGATTAGAATTCAAAAAACGACGAAAATAGCTTTTGAAGCATTAATTAGTTTTTTGAAGAAAATTAAAAGTCTATCAAGTTACTAAATTTCTTGCTTTTTGTTGTGGCAATTACAGGATGGTTAGCGAATTATAACATATAATTAATACTTTAGAACTATTGGTTAATTGAAATTACTAGGCGTTTTCCTGAATCTATTTTCTGTTCCCATAAACGCTCTACGTCTTTAATGTCACCTTCAACCAATTCAATTTTTAGCTTGCCATCTGCAGCTAACTGGAACATTTCTGGAAGAACTTCTTTATGAAAACCTTCTAAATCTGTTTTTGAAAGGCTTCCAAATCCTGACCCTAAAATTTCAATAGCGGAACTTCTTAAAATACCTGAAGCTAAATTTATATTTTCTCCCGCCATCGAACCAACAGTTACAATTCGCGTATTGTGGGTGAAATTATTAAGTCCACCACCTTTCAAAGCAGTAATTATTAATTCTATTGGCTTTCCCCATAGATAATCAATAACTAAATCGATAGGAGTTTCTTTATGGATATTTTGAATTTCGGCAATAAAGGCTGAATCCTCTTGCTTTAGGCTTACGGTTTTATCAGCTCCTAAGCTCTTTGTTTTTTCTAAATTCTCAGGATTTCGTCCTGTAGAAATGATGGTTTTTGCTCCGTAATACTTAGCAAGTTGAACTGCTAATTGTCCAGTTACCCCTGTAGCGCCATTTATAAGCACAGTATATCCAGGCTTGATTTCTCCTCTAACTTTTAGCGCCATAGCACCTCCCAATACAGCATTTGGCAATGCCGCTGCTGTATTAAAGTCGAGGTTTTCAGGAATTAATGTATAACTGTTTTTATTGATTAAAGCTTTTTCAGCAATCATCCCAGTTATACCTTGTGCATAAATTCGAGTGCCATCTTCTAGAAACCCAACGCCATCCATTCCAACTATAGCAGGCATTTCTTTATGACTAGCGTAGTGTTTACCGCTAGCTCGAATTTTGTCCAGATTTTTTACAGCTGCCGCTTTTACTTCCAATAATAATTGCTCGTCACTTTCTATTTGTGGATTTTGAAAATCCTTGTACTTAGGGGTTTCTCCTAATTTTTCTATTATAGCTGCTTTCATTTTTTTTAGTCTTTAGGTTTTTTAAAAATATTTATTTTTAGAAAATTAAGATTAAACTAGTCTTCTAAATATCCAAACTTACCAAGGTTAAAGTCGTTGAAAGCTTGAATTAATTCTTCTCTAGTATTCATTACAAACGGACCTTGTGCTGCAATAGGTTCGTTTATTGGTTCGCCACTTAAAACTAATACTAATGCATCATCTGTAGCTTCAATTTCGAAGTTTTCTCCGTCATTTGCCATTAATGCAAAATGATTTGTTGGTGTTTTTTCTTCTCCATTTACTATTATATTACCTTCTAATACTAGCAAAGCAGTGTTGTAATGTGATGGAAAGTTAAAATCTGCTTTTCCCCCTTTTTTCAGTCTTGCATTGAATAAATGAACTGGTGTAAAAGTAGATGCAGAACCTTTTTTGTCTTTGTATTCACCTGCAATTACTTCAATTACTCCTGCGTCATTTGGCAAATTATAACGCGCAATATCTTGGTTTTTTATCGCTTGGTATTTTGGGTTAGCTTTTTTGTCCTTTGCAGGTAGATTCACCCATAGTTGTACCATCTGAAATTCACCACCTTTTTTACTCCATTCTTCTTCGTGATATTCTTTGTGTAATACTCCATTAGCTGCGGTCATCCACTGTACATCTCCTTCCCCAATTACACCACCACCGCCACTGCTATCGTGATGTGCAACTTTACCTTTATACGCTATAGTTACAGTTTCAAAGCCTTTATGTGGATGCACACCAACACCTCTTGGTTTATCGGACGGAGGGAAATTATAAGGTGAATTGTAATCCAACATTATAAATGGATTCATCCGATGCATGTCTAAACGAAAACCGCTAGGAATAAAATTATGTACGCGAAAACCATCGCCAACAAAATGCGGCTCTCTTGGGCTAGCTATAAATTCTACTGTTTTTGTTTTCATTATTTCGAGGTTTTAAATTAAATAAATAAAGGTCGGTAGAAAGTTTCAGATCGAATAATCGATTTTGAAGCATTAATCTACCGACCTTTAGGATAAAAACTAAAGTGTTTTTATTATTGTTTGATAAACTGAAGGTTAGCGATTAATTTTACTTTATCACTCACTACAATATTACCTGCTTCAGTAACTGCACTCCAGCTTAAGTTGAAGTCCTTACGGTTTATTGTTCCTGTAGCCTCTAATCCAGCCTTAGTTTGTCCGTATGGGTCTTCAGCTATACCATTAAAGTCTACGTCAAGAGTGATTTCTTTTGTTATATCTCTAATAGTTAGGTCACCAACCATTTTATCGCCGTCAAATGACTTAGATTTAAATGTAAGTTGTGGGAATTGCTCAGCATTGAAAAAATCATCCGACTTTAAATGCGTGTCTCTATCTTCATTTTTAGTGCTAATTGAATCAACTTTTGCATTAAAAGCGAATTCTGCATTTTTAAATGAATCATCTTCTGTTTCTGCAGTAGCCTCAAATTCTCTAAAACTTCCAGTTACAGTTGAGATCATCATGTGTTTTACTTTGAATTCGATTTCAGAGTGAGTCGGGTCTAATTTCCAGTTTGTTTTCATCTTTATATATTTTTTTATGTTAAACGATTTTATTTGAGACAAAATTACGTCGCATAATTCTACTGTGCATTGATGTATGTTAAGAAGTGATATATCGTTCTTATTTCAAATGATTAAAGCTTAGTAGATTATAGTACCAATACCACTGAAAATCTACTGAGTGAGACCGTAGCTAGTGTAAAGTGAGAATTATATTTAGAGTCTTCATTAATAAAATCCTTATCAAAATTTATTTCAATACCTAACTTTACAAGTATGGTTTTATGTATTGATATTCAATTTGTTATGGTTGTTTTTGTTTTCGATTTCTCATTTTTCATTACTATATTTAAGGTGTTAAATACAGTATTATGGAGGAAAACCATTCATTTTCTATAAAAAACTGGAACGAAGACGATCGCCCTCGTGAGAAGTTGTTGTTGAAAGGTAGAATTGCACTGAGCGATGCAGAGCTTATTGCAATATTAATTGGATCGGGTAGCCGAAACGAAAGTGCTGTGTCTTTAAGTCAGCGAATACTTGCTTCGGTAAATAATAATTTAAGTGAATTAGGAAGGCTTTCAATATCCGATTTAATGGAGTTTAAAGGTATAGGTGAGGCAAAAGCGGTTTCAATTACTGCTGCAATGGAATTAGGCAGACGAAGAAGAACAGGTGAAGCATTAGAAAGAAAAAAGATTACTTCAAGTAGATCAGTTTTTGAGTATGTTCAACCAATAATCGGGGAGCTTCCTCACGAGGAGTTTTGGATTCTTTACTTAAATAATTCAAACAAAATAATAAAAAGCGTTCAATTGAGTAAGGGTGGTATTACAGGTACTGTGGTTGATATTCGTTTAGCTTTCAAGGAAGCACTGCAAATAGGAGCTGTAGGAATAATTATGGCTCATAATCACCCTTCGGGTACTTTAAAACCAAGTCACGCAGATATACAATTAACAAAAAAACTTAAAGTTGCAGGAGAAAGCTTAGACATTAAGGTGCTAGATCACCTTATAATTACTGAAAAAGCGTATTTTAGCTTTGCCGATGAAAATATGCTTTAACGCTCTATGTTGTTAATCTACACTCAAAAAGTTACTCCTAGAATTTCCTATATATTCAAGCATATATGTTTGCGGATATTAGGTATCGATATTTCGTTTACTTCAGGTATTGAAGAATTTATTGCACATCAAGGCCCTAAAATTTCATATGGGAAAAAACCAATGGGGAATGAGCTTTTTTTCCAAAGTCACGGACTATTAGAACAACAAGGGATTGAAGCTACCGATATTACGGTTAAAAAATGGGATGATACTTTTGGGTTTTTTGCAGTCTCAAACATTAGTTCTTTACCCTTTGATATTTTTTCGGCTAGTTTTTATATGATTACTCGCTATGAAGAATATCTTCCGCATGTAAAAGATGAATTGGGACGTTTCATGGCCTCGGAAAGTTTGGCGTATAAAGAAGGTTTTTTGCAACAACCAATTGTCGATATCTGGGCATATAAATTTAAAGAACAACTTTTGGAGGCTTTTCCAAAAATGGAGTTCCCCGAAAAGAAAATTGTTATTCACCCTGTAATTGAAGCATCACAAACATTTGCCTATAAACAAAAAGGTTTATTCCGAACAGTTGTGGGGTATCTGGATAGCTTTTTTCGAGCAAAATTTAGAGATATCATTTTACGAACCCAAGTAATTTTAGGGTTTAAGCGAGATCCTTTAGATACTTTTAAGTGGATGGTGAATAAATCTACGAGAAGTAATTTTAAACTTACAGTTTTTTTTATGCTAGGAGACGCTTTGTCTTTTAACGAAAGTATGAACACGCATCGGCAAAAGTTTAAGATGCTTATAAAATATGTTTCAGACTATAAGGAGGTGGGTTTAATGTTTTCGTTCAATGCGTTGGGTAATTATGAAATGTTGAAAGATGAAAAAAGAAGGATGCAAGAAATTACAAATCGCTCACTTACTAGTTCGATGAATTCGGAGTATCTTGTAAATCTTCCTGATTTATATAGATACTTAGTAGAACTTGAAGTAAAACGAGATTTCACTATGGTTTTTCGTGACACTGTTGGGTTTAGAGCAGGGACTTGCACCCCTTTTCTTTTTTATGATTTGGATTATGAAATTAAAACTCCGTTAATTATTCATCCGTCAGCAATGACTACATTGGCATTTAACAAGAAATACGCTTCAGATATTGATAAAACAGTATCTACAATGCTTAAAGCGGTTGATGACGTTAATGGAACTTTTACAATGACTTTCTCTAACAAAGACTTTTCTGCCTTAGATAATCAAAAGGTATGGAGGAAAATATTTTCAGAAAAACTACAGGAATATGCTCAATAAGAAAATAACGGATGTATTTTTTGACCTCGACCACACACTTTGGGATTTCGATAAAAACTCTGGATTGGCATTCCAACGCGTTTTTAGGAAGCATGAAATAGACATTCCACTTTCCGATTTTTTAAAGGTTTACGAACCAATTAATCTTGAATATTGGAGAATGTTTCGTGAAGAACGCGTAACAAAACAAGAACTTAGAAGAGGTAGATTGTCAAAAACATTTGATGTATTAGCATTCGATTATACTATAGATTTAATAGATTCACTCGCTAATAGTTATATAGACGAGCTGCCTGGAGACAATTACTTGTTTAGCAATACCTTTGAAACCTTAGATTATCTTTCAGAAAAATATAGACTTCATATTATAACCAATGGTTTTGAAGAGGTTCAACGTAAAAAAATAGATAATAGCGGTTTAAAAAAATACTTCGCAACTATAACTACATCGGAAGAAGTTGGATTAAAAAAGCCACATCCAACTGTTTTTTATACCGCCATGGAAAAAGCTTCTGTTACTCCCGACAAAAGCATAATGATTGGAGATAGTTTTGAAGCCGATATTCTAGGAGCTCAAAATGCAGGGATGCACACATTGTTTTATAACTACCGAAATGAAGCAGTGAAAAAACCTTTTATTGCCGTTAAGGAACTATCTGAAATTAAGGACTATCTCTAGTAATAATTTAATTTTTAAGGCGTTATGCATAAGTAACCTATAGAAACTTATGATAAGAACGCTAGCAATATCGATTTCCACTCTTTTTTTATGCCTTTTTTTTACAGCGTGCGTTAGAGATACCGATTTCGATCAAGCTGAAGATATTTCATTATCTCCAATAATGGAATTGGATTTAATTTATTTCAATTTACAGGCAAGCGATTTTTATGATACAATTAATGGTACACCCATTCTAACATTGCGGGATACAACCGAAATTAAATTTCTGGACGATAGCACTTTACAAGAGAGTTTAAAACGCGCTGATTTTTATTTCAAATTTACAAATTCTATTCCGCGAAGTTTTCAAGTTGACTTTGAGTTTTTAAGTGAAGAAAACATTATTACCTATGAAACTGGTACTGCCGTAGAGCAAGGAGAAGTTTCAACGCCTGTAATTACTGAATTCACACATATTGTTGAAGGCGAAGCTATATCGCAACTTACATTAGCTAATAAGGTTGTTGTTTCAGTAACTATTCCATCTTCCAACGAAAACCTACAAGGAACGCTTAATATGAAATCCAAAACCACATACTTTTTGGAATATTAATACTATGCGAAATTTTTTGACTGTAATGTTTTTCCTAGTAGGAGTATTGGCTATTTCTCAAAATAAGCAAATACTCTATGGTTTTGATGATACCCCACAATCTCTAATGTTAAACCCTGGAAGTAAAGTAATTCACAAAAAACATTATGGTATTCCGTTGTTGTCCCAAATTCATATTAACGGTGGTTCTTCAGGAGTTTCGGTTTATGATATTTTCAATAATGGCAATGATAATATTAATGATAGAATCACAAAAAAGATATTTGAAATGAAGAATACCGATTTCTTTACTGCTACTCAGCAATTAGAGTTGATAAATTTTGGGTGGAGAGCAAAGAATGAAATATTTTTTTCTGCAGGAATCTATCAAGAATTCGATTTTATAAGTTACTTCCCTAAAGATTTAGCAATATTGGCTTGGGAAGGCAACAGTGATTATTTAGACTATAAATTTGATTTAGGTGAAGTTAGCACTACTGGCGATTTTATGACGGTTTATCATTTTGGAATGAATAAAAAGATTAATGAAAAGCTTACTGTTGGTGCTAGATTAAAGCTCTATTCGAGTATGTTTAGTTATCGAAGTGTAAATAATACTGGAACCTTTGTTACACGACTTGGTGATGAAAACTCGGAAAATATTTATGAGCATACCATAGAAAATGCCGATGTAAGTGTTGAAACTTCTGGTTATGCTTCCTTACGAGAGCTTGATGGTCCTAATGAAGTTATTAAAGAAGTTTTAGGTAGAGCCTTATTTGGTGGAAATATTGGGGTAGGAGTAGATTTGGGCTTTACTTATGAGATTAACGACGCTTTTGTACTTACGGCTAGCGCCTTGGATGTAGGGGCGATTTTTCATAGAAAAGATGTAGAGAATTATCGTGCACACGGAAATTATACACTCGACGGAATTAATTTAATCTTTCCAGCATTAAGTGATGGTGAATCTACCTATCCTTATTACGATGATATTGAGGATGAATTTGAACGTGAAATTCCAATCGATACACTTCACAATAAATACACTCAGTTTAGACCTGTAAAAATTAATGCAGGCTTGAGTTTTGGTTTTGGAAGATTTTTTGCTTCAGACGATTGCGATTGTATGAATATGGATAAAGGTGTTTTACACAAACAAAATGTAGGAGTTCAATTTTATTCTATTTTTCGACCTAAAGGGCAACAATTGGCGGGAACGCTCTATTACAAAAGAAGACTAAACGAGTTTATTTCAGCAAAAGCTACTTATACTGTAGATTCTTATTCTTTTTCAAATGTAGGTTTAGGAGTTTCTGCTGATGTTGGGTCGGTAAATTTTTATGTGGCTGCCGACAACCTTCTTAAATACGGTAATTTGGCAAAAGCAAAAAGTGTATCTTTACAGCTAGGTTTCAACATTATTATCGACGATTAATGACAAGAATATTATTTTTTTTAGCGGCATTATTTTTAAGTGTTACAGTTTATTCTCAGAACAAAACATTGAGTGATTACAGTTACGTAATAGTGCCAGAGCAATTCGATTTTTTAAACGGAAAGGATATGTATAAATTGAATTCTATGACAGAATTCTATTTAGAAAAAAATGGATTTAATGCATATATGGCAAATCTTGCTCCAAATGCAAATCGTTGCGATGGTCTTTTTGCTGATGTGGAAAAGCTTAATAGCATTATTGGCATTAAACTCCAAGTAGTTTTGAGAGATTGTAATGGGGAAGAGGTTTTTAGAACTCATGAAGGGAGAACTAAGTTTAAACAATACGACAAAGCATATCAAGATGCATTAAGAAAAGCATTTAATAGTTTTAATTCGCTTCGCGTTAAGCAAAAAGATGTAGTTCTTTTGAGTGAAAACTCTACAGTTAATAGTGAAGTTGCTTCTATAAAAAAAACACAAGTAGAAGAGGTAATATCATCTACAGTTAAGGAAAATACAAATACTACAAAAGAGATTTACATCCCAGAAGCTAAGTTTTCAAACTATTCTTATTTAGGGAAAACGTTCTTGCTACGTAAAACTGATAAAGGCTTTTCACTTTATGAAGAATCTAATAAAGCTAGCGATGGACTACTTTTAAGAGGTACTTTAGTTATAAACAATAATCATTTAGAATATACCGATACTTCAGGTGTAACCGGAAAGGCAGCCTTTGATGCATCTGGTGATCTTAAAATCAACGATGGAGCTTATTTAAAAGTTTATAAACTTCAAAATTAAAAGTCGTATTTGTCCTTCCAAAGATGTTTTAAATACGTTTTAAGCAAGTTTTCTTTTGCATTATTTCCAGGTTTATAAAAGGTAGTGCCTTTTATTTCTTCAGGTAAAAACTCGTGGGGCACAAAATTGCCTTCATAATTGTGTGCATATTCATATTCCTTGCCATAGCCTAATTGCTTCATAAGCTTTGTTGGAGCGTTTCTAATGGATAATGGTACAGATAAGTCGCCAGTTTGCCTAACCAAACTCTGAGCCTCGCCTATGGCTTTATATGATGCGTTGCTCTTTGCTGAGGTAGCTAGATAGATGGCACATTGACTTAAAATAATTCGAGCTTCAGGATAGCCAATTAAATTAACTGCTTGAAAAGTACTGTTTGCAAGTAGTAATGCGTTTGGGTTTGCCAAACCAATATCTTCGGATGCTAAAATTACCATCCTTCTGGCAATAAATTTTATGTCTTCTCCGCCTTCAATCATTCTTGCTAACCAATAAACTGCTGCATTAGGGTCGCTTCCTCTAATTGATTTTATAAACGCCGAAATAATATCGTAATGCTGCTCGCCAGTTTTGTCGTAAAGCACAGTGTTTTTCTGTGCCTTTTGCATAACCAAATCGTTGGTAATTGTAATCTTCTCGGTGTTTTCTGATAAAACTACAAGCTCTAAAATGTTTAATAGTTTTCGAGCATCTCCTCCAGAGAGTCTTATTAAAGCTTCAGTTTCCTTTAGCTTTATATTTTTCTTAGACAAGATTTCATCTTCTTTTAAAGCTCTTTTAAGAAGCGCTTCCATGTCTTCACGACTAAATGACTCTAAAATGTAAACCTGACATCTAGACAATAATGCAGGAATAACTTCAAAACTTGGATTTTCTGTTGTAGCACCAATTAGTGTTATCCATCCTTTTTCTACGGCGCCTAACAGTGAATCTTGCTGCGACTTGCTAAATCGATGAATCTCATCGATAAAGAGAATTGGATTTTTTGTAGAAAATAGATTGTCGCTTTTTTTTGCTTTTTCAATTACTTCACGGACTGCAGCTACACCACTGTCTATAGCGCTTAATGTATAGAAAGGCCTATCTGTATAATTGGCAATAATATTGGCTAAGGTAGTTTTTCCAGTTCCTGGAGGACCCCAAAAAAGCATCGATGGAATCATTCCTGTGCTTAATTGTGAAGTTAAGGATCCCTTTGGACCAACTAAGTGTTGTTGGCTTAAATATCCTTCAAGAGTAGTGGGGCGTATTCGTTCTGCAAGTGGTGCGTTCATAGACTTCAAAATTACAATTTTATACTATCGGATTCACTGACATTATATCATAAATTAATTTTGGGATTGTTTTTTGTAACTTACTTCTTAATTATGGAAAACGCTAATCAATTAAAATTTACGCCCGATGTTTTTGGTTATCCATTACTGTTTGTAATGTCGATATGGATTGTATTTTGGTTTGAATCTCGCTTTGGGGTAAACTTTAATAAATTTGGTGTATATCCAAGAAATATTGAGGGCCTAAGAGGCATCATATTTAGTCCGTTTATTCACGGCAGTTTAAAGCATCTTTTTAATAATTCAATTCCTTTGTTTGTTCTTTCTTCAGCTTTGTTTTACTTCTATAGAAATATCCGATGGAAGGTTTTAATATTTGGGCTTTTATTGACTGGTATTGCTACTTGGGTAATAGGGAGAGAATCGCTACATATAGGAGCGAGTGGGGTAGTTTATATGTTAGCTGCTTTCTTATTCTTTAAAGGAATTTTCTCTAAACAATTTCAGCTTACTGCTTTAGCTCTAGCTGTAGTTTTTCTATATGGTGGTTTGTTGTGGTATGTATTTCCAGTTAATCCTGAAATCTCTTGGGAAGGACATCTTTCTGGCTTTTTAGTAGGTCTTGTATTTTCCTTTATTTTTAAAACAAATCCTATTCAGAATAAAAAATACGAATGGGAAAAAGAGGATTATAATCCCGATGACGATCCATTTTTAAAACAATTTGATGAAAATGGAAACTTTATAGAACTGCCGAAGGAAGATATAAACGATACTATAGAAAATGAAAAACCCGCTGAGCAAATTACTAAACGGGTTAAAATTGTTTATACGTTTAAAAAGAATTCGGATAGCATTAGTGACGAGAATATATCAAGTGAACACTAAAACTATTTGTATTTAAAGCAAAATTGTAACGAACACCTTAATTTTCATTAAACATAGCTTGATGATTTGTGTTTATAATCGTATTAGGAAAGCTAATAAGCATCCATAGATAAGGATGTTTTCTTATAGTCTTTGACGCACCACTTCATACAAAAATGCTCCACAAGCTACGGAAACGTTTAAGGAATTAATCTCTCCAAGTAGTGGGAGGGAAGCGCGTTCGTCTACTAGGGTTAACACAGATTTAGAAACTCCTTTTCCTTCAGAGCCCATTACAATGGCTAATGGCTTTTTTAAATCTAAACTATAAACTTCGGAATCGGTTTTTTCCGTAGCAGCTATTGTAGAAATACCAGAGCCCTGTAAATAAAATATAGCATCTTTAATATGATCTACTTTACAAATAGGAATTTTAAATATTGCTCCAGCTGAAGTTTTTACGGTATCTCCAGAAACGGGTGCACCTCCTGATTTTTGAATTATAACGGCGTCTACACCTGTACATTCTGCAGTACGTAGAATTGCTCCAAAATTTCTTACGTCGGTTATTTGATCTAAGATTAGAAATAGGGGAGTCTTATTGCTTTCCAATGTTTTCTCCACAACACTTTCTAAACTGTGAAATGCGACAGGAGATGTTACCGCTACAATCCCTTGATGATTACCACGAGTTAATCTATTCAACTTTTCAAAAGGCACTATATTTATTGTAACATTCGCCTTTTCAAGATCTTTTATTAACCCTTCAATTTTATCGCTATCAATACCTTTTTGAATAAATACTTTATCAAAAATTACATTAGATGATAACGCTTCTTTAACTGGATATATACCGAATATAGTGTTGTTCTTATCGCTCATTGAGTTCTTAGTATTATTTTTTTAGCTTTTGGTAAAATTAGATAAATTAACTGACAAACTAATACTTGTGTTTTTAAATTCAAAACACTTGTTTGCCATAGTTGATATGTTTAGAGCTATATATAAAAAAACACCCTTTGGAATTTCCAAAGGGTGTTTAATATAATTCAAGGTTTGTACTAACCTATTTGTTCTTAGTTTTTAAGACCAATTAGTACTTGACCTCCAGCAACATATCCTTCACCTGCTTGTACAGCAAGGATAAAGAAAGTTCTGTCGTCTGGTGAAATTGAGTTGTCAATTGCTGTAACAGTAACTTCAACTTCTCTTACTCCAGCTGGAATAGTAACTGAACTTGGGTATTCGTAGTTATCTGTTGCAGTTGGGAATTCGTCAGCAGGAAGATCTACTAATGTAAAAGTTCTGTCTGCGTTAGAAACATCAGATACGTACAATGTTACTGTACCTTCTTTAGTTCCACCTTCTGGTACTCTGTTAATGTTGGTTGATTGTTTAGTAAAACCTACAACAGTAGCATCAGATTCGTAATCCTCATAAGTTTCACAAGATACTAATAGTACCGCTGTAAATAAAAATGCGATTATTGTTTTAATATTTTTCATTTGTATTGGTATTTAAAAATTAGTAACCAGGATTCTGAATTAAGTTTGGATTTAAGTCCATTGCACCTTGTGCTATTGGCATTTGGAATTTGTTGCTTCCAGCAGCTAAGTTAAGTACATCAGATGGAGTTCCTGAACCATCAGCTAAATCACCAAAACTTTCACGGTCTACACCAAGACCCCAACGCTTAAGATCGAAGAATCTATGAGATTCGAAAGCAAATTCTAATCTACGCTCTAAACGGATAGCATCTCTAAGAGCAGTACCTGTTTCTCCACTTGGAGGAGTTGTGTAGCGCTTAGTTCTTACTAAATCCAAAGCAGTTCTTGCTGGTCCTTCTTGTCCTAAGTTAAATAAAGCTTCTGCTTTGTTTAAAACAGCTTCTTCAGCTCTTAAGATTTTGATATCTACTTGTCCTTGAGTTCCACCTGGTCTTCCAAAGTACTTATAGATTACGTTAAAGTTACTTCCGCTTTTAGATCCTTCTGCAAGGTAAGCTTCTTTACGGATATCGTCGTCGCTAAACTTTTGGAAGAATTCGTAAGAAACTACGTATTCAGGAGTAATAGAGTTTAAACCTCCTTGGCTCCACATTACACCAATTGTATTAGAAAGTACTGGTGGCTCGATTGGAATGTGGAATAATAAACCACTTTCGTTTTCGTCTGTCCATACTCCAGGAACATCTGCTCTAGGAGCTACTGAAGCAGTTACTCTGTTTGCAGCGTTAACAGATTCTTGCCATTTACCCATATATAAGTAAACTCTAGAAAGAAGTGTGTTAACTGCATCTTTACCCATACGGCCTTCACCGTTGGTATCATTGATGTTTGCTGCAGCTTCTTCTAAATCTGCTACAATCTGGTTGTATACAAATCCTACAGTTTCACGTGCTGGAGTTGCGTTTGGTTCTGGTTCAGTAATATAAGGAACACCTAAGCTTCCATTAGCATCACCTGATTGAGTTGGTATTTTTCCGAAGAATCTTACTAGGTCAAAGTAGGCAAGAGCTCTTAAAGCCTTTGCTTCCGCAACGAAGTTAGCTTTACTTTCACCTTCAAAACCTGCAGCCTTATCTAATAAAGTGTTAGCTCTAAAGATTAAGGTATAAGCGTTGAAGTAAAGGCCAGACATTGCTGGAGCCGCTGCTTCATATCTAAAGTTGTGGTTATTCGCTCTAGATTGACGTCCAATCTGTGCTAAAGTAACGTTATCAGAAAGTACATCTGGCATGTCTAACATACCACCTGCATCACTTCCTCCGTAAAAAGATCCAGTAGTAAGTGTTGAGTAGATACCTCTAACGGCATTTTCAAAATCTCTTGCACTTGCATAGGCATTTTCAGTTCCAAATTCGTCAAAAGGAACCTGCTCTAGTTTTTCATCGCAAGAAGTTAAACTTCCAGCAACTAAAACAAAAACTGCTATTTTATAAATTAATTTTTTCATTTTTTGCTATTGTTTTTTTAAAATTAGAAACTTACGTCTATCCCTAACTGGTATGACTTAGTGTTTGGGTAACTGTATAATGTAACCTCTCCTGGAGCAACAGTACTTGCGAATGAGATAGTTTCACCAGATGAAATACCTACTTCAGGATCTCCCCAGAATTTAGAGAATGTCAATAAGTTTTGTCCTTGAGCATAAATTCTTAAGCTGCTAATAGGAGTTTTGTCTAAGAATCTATTAGGGAATGTATAAGATAGAGTAATGTTTCTCATTCTTATGTAATCACCTTTTTCTAAGTATTGGTCAGAGTCAACAGCTGCATCAGTGTTAGCGTAACGTGGGCTAGGAAGTACTCCTGTGTCACCTGGTTGCTTCCAGTAGTTAAACGCACTTGTAGATCTGTTAGAGTCAATGTCGGTTGGATCTTCACGTTGTGCTCTTACAATGTTGTTAATCCAGTTTCCGTATTTGAAGATGAAATCAGCACGAAGTCCGAAACCTTTGTAGTTTAAGTCTGTAAAGAAACCACCTTCTTTGTCAGCCAATGTTGACTTTCCTTGTAACACACGGTTTTCACCTTCTGGAAGGTTGTTAGCAGTGTATTTTTGATCGTCAGCACCGTAGTAAAGAGCTTGTCCAGTTTGTGGATCAACTCCTGCGTATCTTACTAAGTAGTGCTCGTTAATTTTAGCACCTTCTCTAAATAAAATGCTAAATGCATTAGGAGTAATATCTTGACCGTCAGGTAAAGAAACGATTTCGTTGTCTAAGAAGATAATGTTACCTCCTAAAGTCCATTTGAAATCATCGTTACGTACGATGTCTCCTTGTAATGCAACTTCAAGACCTTTGTTTTGAATCTCACCTAAGTTACCTGCAATAGAACCTACACCAGACTCCCATGCTTTAGGAATGTTGAATAATAGGTCGGTAGTGTTACGGATAAAGTAGTCAGATACAAAACGTAAACGCTTGTTGAACATGTTTAACTCTAAACCAAAGTTTAAGGTTTCAGTTGTTTCCCACTGAATTTCTGGGTTAGCAACTTGACTTGGAAGCGTTGAAGATCCTCCAGGGTATGAACCGAATACTACTGTACCTTGAGATGCATAGTTAGGAACACCTAATCTGTTACCTACTGTACCGTAAGCAGCTCTAATTTTAAGATCGTTAATAGCGTCTACAGAGAAGAAGTTCTCTTTTGCTATGTTCCAACCAAGACTTCCACTATAGAAAGTACCGTACTTAACGTCGCTACCAAAACTTGAAGATCCGTCTCTACGTACTGTAGCACCTAATAAGTAACGCTCTGCATAGTCATACTCTGCAAATGCACCGTAAGATACAAGCGTTAATCTTTGTCTACTTGTGTAACCGTCATCTAATGTAGATGCGTTAGCTTGGGTAGTCAATAATGGAGAAGGGAAACCTTTACTTCTTACAAACTGACGGTTAAACTCGTACATGTTGTATTCGTATAATCCCATGATGTTAAAATCGTGGTTGTTTCTATTGAAGTGATAGTTTAATCTATTACTTACAGTAAGATCCACACGGTGTATTTGATCATCAAACTTGTTACCTGTTGGGTTATCAGCACCTTCTAAGATAACGTCAAGAATACCTCCTGGCTTTGAGTAGCTCTCTCTTCTCATTGCGTTCCAGTTAGCTGCAACTGCAAAAGTGTAGCTCCAGTTTTTGCTGAAAGTAACTGTTGCATCTACACTACCAAGTAATGTATTTGTAATATCTTCAGATGGCTCAGTTAATAAAGCACCTCTTACTGGGAATCCACCACGTGTTGGGTTGTAAGTTGGATTACCGTTGTCATCTAAAATAACAGTTCCATTTTCATCTAATAAGAATTCAGTTTCGTATGGGTTGTAGTCCAACATTGCACGGAATGGGTTTTGAGCGTTGTTACGGTCACGTGGCTCATCACTCATTGAGCGAGAGTAACCTACGTTTACACCAACGTTTAACCATTCTTTTGCTTCAAAGTTTACGTTTAAACGTGAACCTAATCTTTCGAAACCATCAATTTGGTCAATAATACCAGTGTTTCTGTCGTTTGTTACAGAGAAGTAGTAATCTACTTTTTCAGCACCACCAGAAATAGAAACACTATTGTTTTGGATAATACCATCCTTAAGGATTAAGTCTTCCCAGTCTGTCTCATGTTGTAATAAGAAGTTTCTTTCTGGAGAACCTGGGTTTGTTGCTACACCTGGAAGTGTTGCAGCTCCAGAAATACCCATAGCATACATTTGTGCTTCGAATGCCATCTTTTCAGTAGCGTTCATCATGTCGAAGTTTGGTGTAATTCTAGAAGTAGTACCATATCTAGAGCTAAAGCGAACTTTTGCTTCTCTATTTCTGTTACCGCTCTTTGTAGTAATTACAACTACCCCGTTAGCACCTCTAGAACCATATCTAGCTGTAGTTGGAGCATCTTTAAGAATCGAAATATTTTCGATATCCTCTGGTGGGATACCTGCAAGATCTTGCTCTCTAATTGGCGCGCCATCCACTATGTATAATGGAGAAGATGCACCAGCAACAAGAGATCCTGTTCCACGAATACGAACGAAAGCTCCTTGTCCTGGCTTACCGTTAGCTGCAGTTACTTGCACCCCAGCGGCTTTACCTTGTAGCATATTATCTACACTAGTAGTAGGTGCCATTTGAGAAAGTTCAGTTGCTGAAATAGATACAACAGCTGAAGTTTGCACAGTTTGATTACGAGTAGAATACCCAGTAACAACTACTTCTTCTAGGCTTGCACCTGGATTTAAAGTAACATTAACACTGTTCTGCGCTCCTACTTTAATTTCCTTGGTGTCAAAACCTACATAACTAAAGGTAAGCGTTTGACCCACATTTGCAGTGATGGAGTATAAACCATCAAAGTCTGTTTGTGTTCCAGAGCTTGTACCCTTTATTATAACGTTTGCACCAGGCAATGGCAGACCTGTGTCGTCCGTCACCGTACCTGTAATAGTTTTTTGTTGTGCGAAGGTAAGCTGCACAACTAACGCTAGTAGTAGCGTTAAGATTCCACTAAACTTTGTTCTCATTTTTATAAATTATTTGAATTAGCCAACGGCAAAAATCACAATAAAAAGTTAATTACACAAGTATTTACTCCCAATTTTTAACTTTCCTTTTGAAAGTGAAACCTTGTTTTTTAAGCTTTTATTAAAATTTTGATGAAACACTGATATGAATCTTAGTGTTTGAAAAATTAAAATCTTGGTTTTCGGTGTTGCCGTTTGCAACATTTAGCCTAAACAAACCTGTGTTGGTGTTGATGCCAAGTCCAAAACCAAAGCTGTAAAGGTTTTGTTTTAAAGCAAGAGTTTGGTTCTCAAAATACCCCACGTCTATAATGCTGTGTACAAACACTTCTTCATTGAATTGGTACCTATATTCGGTGTTAATAATGGAAAAGAATGATGCGTCTATGCTGTTTTCATTAAATCCCCGTATACTATTTATACCTCCAAATCGAAATAGTTCATTTGTTAGATAGCTATCGCTAATTAAAATATTAGTGGCATTTTGTATAAATATTGAGTTTTTAAAGTTTAAATTAAAAATGTTGCTGATAAGTGCTTCAATACCTATTTGATCCTCATTGATATTATTCTTTTTTCGATTCCCAATTCCTCCTTCTAATGTGAATCGGCTTTTTATGGGGAAAAGCTTTTTGTTTTGAGTGGTTATGTAGGAAGCGCCAGCTATAAAGAAATTAGATTTAAAATCTTCAATAGGATTACCAGCAATAGCCTCATCTAATAAATTGCTAGAGTCGTAGCTTTTGTACCCTATATATGTAGCTGATTGGGGGTTGATTTGATAAGTCGTGCGTACTTGTTGCTCCGAGGTGATAAAAGTACTGTCTCTTTTGAAAATTTTGAGTTCTCCGCTTAGACCAAAAGGCGATTGGAACAAATAGGGGAGTGTGAGCTTAGTTCTAAAACTCACTTGTTCTTCTCCATCGGCTTTATAATTGATGAGCAGTTGTTCGCCGTAATTCAAATTGTTGTTTAATTCAAGGTTTAAAAATCCATTGAAGTTAAGTTTTTGTTTTTTTTCATCCGTAGCAAAACCAAGTATTCCATCAAATAGGTTGTTGTTTTGTTTTTCTAGATAGAAATACACGGTAGTCGAGTCTTTTCTAAAAAGTGCTTCGGGTGGTTTTGTGGATGATGCAAAACCTAGGTTGTTTAAATTGTCGTTTTGCTTAAGAAGTTTTGCTTTGTTAAAAACTTTGCCCTTTTTTATCCCTGCATAATGCTTTAAATAAGAAGGAGGGAATTTTTCATAGCCTTTTACAATAATAGAGTCGACTGTTCTTATTTCTTTGTTGTCTACAAAAAGCGATGCAGAGAGCAAGTTGTTATCTTCAATTTGAAATTCAGTTAATCGTAAAAGTGCAAAAGCATTTCCCTTTTGATTTCGTATGGCGGTTAGTTTGTTTAGTGAACTTGTTATTGCTTCAAACTTTACTGTGAAATAGGAATTTGTAATATTGTTTGAAATTCGTTGTAATTCTTTTCGGGTGAAATTTTCTTCAGAATAATATATTTTTATTTGATTGTATTTTCGTCCTAGATTAAAAGCTGCGACATAGCTACTATCGTTTTCTTTATTTATTTGAAGAAATTCGCTTTCAATAAATCCCATTCGTTGAAGTTTCAGTGAAATTGTATCTGTCTCTTTTTCAATTTCTGAATAGTTTTGAAACGTTTTTGGAATTTGTAGTGAGTCAATAAGGTTTTGTGAAATAGGTTTTTCAGCTTTTACAGAAAGTGTAAGCTCCTGAGCGTTTATTCCAAAGAAAAAACAGGTGTATATATTAAGGAGTAGAAATAGTGTGGTAGCTTGTTTCAAATCTGTAATCTAGTTTCTTTGTATTTGATAAAATTTAGTTTTCTGTAGAAATTGGTATTTCTTTTACATCTATATCTTGCTCTGTTATTCTACAAGTCAATAAAAATACTATCAAGTTAGTTTGGATAGGCTTTACGGTCAGGTAAGCAAAGTGTATTTGTTAATATCGAATTTCTTTTTTTGTTGAATAATCTTAAACGTGATATGGTATTTAATTGTTGTTGAGTGATTTTAATAAGTTTAAGTTTGCAATCTTCAAAATTAAAGCTTCAACTTCCTATTTCGTCTCTTTTATGAAAAAAAATTGGAAGTATGCTGAAAATTAATTCAGTATGGTTTGATTAGTAAAAAATTTATTCTACATTTGCATCCCCTAAAAATAGGGGTGTTTTATTTTTAAACAGTAATAATACATATTTTATATGCCAACAATTTCACAATTAGTACGTAAAGGAAGAACCAGAATAACCAAGAAGAGTAAATCGGTTGCTTTGGATTCATGCCCACAACGTCGTGGTGTTTGTACGCGTGTATATACTACTACGCCTAAAAAACCTAACTCTGCAATGCGTAAAGTAGCAAGGGTAAGGCTTACAAATGGTAAAGAAGTAAACGCATACATCCCAGGCGAAGGTCATAATCTCCAAGAGCACTCGATAGTATTGGTTAGAGGTGGAAGGGTAAAAGATTTGCCAGGAGTTAGATACCACATTGTTCGTGGAGCTTTAGACACCGCAGGTGTTGCAGGCCGCACGCAACGTAGATCTAAGTATGGAGCAAAACGCCCAAAGAAGTAAAATGAAAACGGTTAATAGCTGATGCTTTATAGCTTAGGTTATATAATTAGCATTGACGATTAACAATTAACAAAACAACAGATGAGAAAAAAACAGGCCAAAAAAAGACCCCTTTTACCAGATCCACGGTTTAACGACCAGTTGGTTACGCGTTTTGTAAACAACATGATGTGGGATGGAAAAAAGAGTGTGGCTTTTAAAGTTTTCTACGATGCAATTGATATTGTAGAAGAAAAGAAGCAAGACGACGAAAAAACTGCGTTAGAACTTTGGAAAGATGCTCTTTCTAATGTTATGCCTCACGTAGAGGTGCGTAGTCGTAGAGTTGGTGGGGCAACCTTCCAAATTCCTATGCAAATTCGTCCAGACCGTAAAATTGCAACTGCAATGAAATGGTTAATTACATATTCAAGAAAAAGAAACGAGAAATCTATGGCTGCTAAATTAGCTGCTGAGATTCTTGCTGCTGCAAAGGAGGAAGGAGCTGCGGTTAAAAAACGCATGGATACTCATAAAATGGCAGAAGCTAATAAGGCATTCTCACATTTCAGATTCTAAACAATGGGAAGAGATTTAAAATACACAAGAAACATCGGAATCGCCGCGCATATTGATGCCGGTAAAACAACAACTACAGAACGTATCCTTTTTTACACTGGGGTAAACCATAAGTTAGGAGAAACTCACGAAGGGTCTGCTACTATGGACTGGATGGAGCAAGAGCAAGAGCGTGGTATTACAATTACCTCTGCTGCTACTACTTGTAAGTGGAAATTTCCAATGGAAAATGCACAACCATTACCAGAAACTAAAGAGTACCACTTTAATATAATCGATACTCCTGGTCACGTGGATTTTACCGTAGAGGTAAACCGTTCATTACGTGTACTAGATGGGTTGGTTTTCTTGTTTAGTGCTGTTGATGGTGTAGAGCCACAGTCTGAAACAAACTGGAGACTTGCTGATAACTATAAGGTGCCTCGTATTGGTTTCGTTAATAAGATGGACCGTAATGGGTCTAACTTCTTAGGAGTGTGCCAACAGGTTAAAGATATGTTAGGTTCTAATGCAGTGCCTATCGTATTACCATTAGGTGAAGAGATTGATTTTAAAGGAATTGTTGATTTAGTGAAAAACCGTGCTATTGTTTGGCATGATGAAACATTCGGATCAACTTTCGACGTTGTTGAAATTCCTGAAGATATGAAAGAGGAAGTTCGTATGTACCGCGGTAAACTTATTGAAGAAGTTGCTGCTTACGACGAAAACCTTCTAGAAAAATATATGGAAGATGAAGATTCTATTACTGAGGATGAAGTGCATGCTGCTCTTCGTGCTGCTGTAATGGATATGAGTATCATTCCAATGATTTGTGGTTCTTCATTTAAAAATAAAGGAGTTCAGTTCTTAATTGATGCTGTATGTCGCTACTTGCCTTCTCCTATGGATAAAGAAGGTATCGTAGGGGTGAATCCTAATACTGAAAAAGAAGAATTACGTAAGCCAAGTGTAGAAGAGCCTTTCGCGGCACTTGCATTTAAGATTGCTACTGACCCATTCGTAGGTCGTTTAGCTTTCTTCCGTGCTTACTCTGGTCATTTAGATGCAGGATCATATGTTCTAAATAACCGTACTGGTAATAAAGAGCGTATTTCTCGTATTTACCAAATGCACGCTAACAAGCAAAATGCTATCGATTTTATTGAAGCTGGAGATATTGGTGCAGGAGTTGGTTTTAAAGATATTAAAACTGGTGATACACTAACAGCTGAAAAGCATCCAATTATTTTGGAAAGTATGGACTTCCCAGACCCAGTAATCGGGGTTGCGGTAGAGCCAAAAACAAAAGCGGATGTTGATAAATTAGGTATGGCTTTATCTAAGCTTGCTGAAGAAGATCCAACATTCCAAGTTCGTACAGACGAAGCTTCTGGACAAACAATTATCTCTGGAATGGGTGAGCTTCACTTAGATGTTATCGTTGATCGTTTACGTCGCGAATTTAAAGTAGAAGTAAGCCAAGGTCAACCACAAGTTGAGTACAAAGAAGCTGTAACTAAAGTTGCAGACCATAGAGAAGTTTACAAGAAGCAATCTGGTGGTCGTGGTAAATTCGCAGATATTGTATTTACACTTGAACCAGCTGAAGAAGGAAAAATTGGATTGGAATTCGTTAACGCTATTAAAGGTGGTAACGTACCAAAAGAATTTATCCCAGCTGTAGAAAAAGGTTTCACTCAAGCAATGATTAATGGACCACTTGCAGGCTTTGAGGTTGATGCTATGAAAGTTACTTTAAAAGATGGATCTTTCCACCCTGTGGATTCTGATGCACTATCTTTTGAATTAGCTGCAAAAATTGGTTTCAAAGAAGTTGCTAAGAAAGCTGGAGCTGTAATTCTTGAGCCTATTATGAAGCTTGAGGTGCTTACACCTGAAGAAAACATGGGTGATATAGTTGGTGACCTTAACCGTCGTCGTGGAACAATCTCTAGTATGAGTGACCGTGCCGGTGCTAAAGTTATCAAGGCTGAAGTGCCACTTTCTGAAATGTTTGGTTATGTAACTACATTAAGAACATTGTCATCAGGTCGTGCTACTTCAACAATGGAATTTTCACATTATGCTGAAACACCTTCTAACATATCAGAAAGTGTAATTGCAGCAGCAAGAGGAACCGCTAACGAATAATAATTTCAGCAATGAGTCAAAAAATTAGAATTAAACTAAAATCTTACGATCACAATTTGGTGGACAAATCTGCTGAAAAAATCGTAAAGACCGTAAAGAGTACTGGAGCTGTAGTAACAGGGCCAATTCCTTTACCAACACATAAAAAAATCTTTACAGTATTACGTTCTCCACACGTAAACAAGAAGAGTAGAGAACAATTCCAATTAAGTTCTTACAAAAGACTTTTGGATATCTACAGTTCTTCTTCAAAAACGATTGACGCTCTAATGAAGTTAGAGTTGCCAAGTGGTGTAGAAGTAGAGATTAAAGTGTGATAAAATTTTGAATTCAATTTTCTGAATTCAGGATCACTAAAATGTCCCGAGCTTGTTAGCGACGGAAAAACGGAAAACAAAGTAACATTCGGGATCGGATTTATTTTGATCCCGTTTGTTTTTCAAACAATAAATAGTAAACAATCGAAGGAAGAATGTAGGAATCGACTTCTGCATTTGGAATTCATAATTTTTAATTTAATAAATATGTCTGGGTTAATTGGAAGAAAGATAGGGATGACCAGCATCTTTGACGAGAACGGAAAGAACATTCCGTGTACCGTTATTGAAGCAGGACCCTGTGTTGTTACCCAAGTCAGAACCAAAGAGGTTGACGGGTACGAAGCTCTTCAACTTGGTTTCGATGACAAGAAGACTGCTACTAAAGCTGCTGAAGGGCACGCAAAAAAAGCAGGAACCGTTGCAAAACGCAAAGTCGCCGAATTCAAGTATTTTGAAGAAGATTACAAATTAGGTGACACACTTACTGTGGATCTTTTTACCGAAGGAGAGTACGTTGATGTAGTAGGTACATCTAAAGGTAAAGGTTTTCAAGGAGTTGTTAAGCGTCACGGTTTTGGCGGTGTAGGGCAATCTACACACGGTCAGCACAACCGTTTACGTGCACCAGGTTCTATTGGAGCTGCATCATATCCTGCGAGAGTATTCAAAGGAATGCGTATGGCTGGACAAATGGGCAACGAAAGAGTAAAAGTAGAAAATTTAAGAGTTTTAAAAGTAGTTGCTGAAAAGAACTTACTTGTTGTTAAAGGAGCAATCCCAGGACATAAAAACTCTTATGTAATGATTGAGAAATAATGAAGGTAGCTGTATTAGACATTAACGGAAAAGACACAGGTAGAAAAGTTGAACTTTCTGCAGATGTGTTCGGAATAGAGCCTAACAATCACGCAGTTTATCTTGATGTAAAGCAATACCTTGCAAATCAAAGACAAGGAACGCATAAATCAAAAGAACGCGCTGAGATCGCTGGTTCTACTAGAAAGATAAAGAAACAAAAAGGAACTGGTACTGCTCGTGCGGGTAGCATCAAGTCTGGTGTTTTTAAAGGTGGTGGTAGAATGTTTGGACCTCGTCCACGTAACTACTCATTCAAATTAAACAAAAACCTTAAGCGTTTAGCTCGTAAATCTGCCCTATCTATGAAGGCAAATAACAAAGCGATCTACGTTATGGAAGAGTTGAATTTTGATGCGCCTAAAACAAAGAATTTTGTGTCGGTTTTAAAGAACTTAGGACTAGACGATAAAAAATCTTTATTTGTGTTGGGAGACTTAAATAATAATGTATATTTGTCCTCTCGCAATTTGAAAGGTACTGAAGTTGTAACTAGCTCACAATTAAGTACATACAAAATTATGAATGCAAACAGTTTAGTGCTGTTTGAAGGTTCTTTGGAAGGAATTGAAACAAACTTAAGTAAATAGAAACAGGATGAACATCTTAATTAAACCTATAATTACGGAAAAAGCTACTAAAGATGCTGAAGACAATAATGTTTTTGGTTTCGTAGTGAACCCAAAGGCGAATAAGATAGAAATCAAGAAAGCGGTTGAGGCCACTTACGGAGTTTCTGTTGAAAAAGTTCGCACAATAAATGTCCGCCCTGATAGGAAGACCCGTTATACAAAAACAGGTGTCCAAACTGGTAAAACGAATGCTTACAAAAAAGCAATCGTACAGGTGGCGGAAGGTGATACAATAGATTTTTACAGTAACATCTAAGATAACTTAGATCTAATTAGACGAAAATGTCAGTAAGAAAATTAAAACCAATCACCCCAGGTCAGCGTTTTAGGGTTGTTAATGGTTTTGACGCCATTACAACCGATAAGCCGGAGAAGTCTTTACTTGCTCCGATTAAAAAATCTGGTGGTAGAAACAGTCAAGGAAAAATGACCATGCGCTACAAAGGTGGTGGTCATAAAAGAAGATATCGAATTATCGACTTCAAACGCAACAAAGCGGGAATCCCTGCTACAGTTGCTAGCATTGAATACGATCCAAACCGTACAGCGTTTATCGCGCTTTTAAATTACCAAGATGGTGAAAAGCGATATGTAATTGCGCAAAGCGGACTACAAGTTGGACAAAATATTGTTTCTGGTGACTCAGTTGCTCCAGAAATTGGAAACGCAATGCCACTTTCGGCAATCCCTTTAGGTACAGTTATTTCTTGCATCGAGCTTCGTCCAGGACAAGGCGCGGTAATGGCTAGAAGTGCAGGTACTTTCGCACAGCTTATGGCTCGTGAAGGTAAATATGCAACTATCAAATTACCATCTGGTGAAACTAGATTGGTATTGGCTAATTGTTTAGCTACTATTGGAGCGGTTTCTAACCACGATCATCAATTGTTAGTATCAGGTAAAGCTGGTAGAAGCAGATGGTTAGGAAGAAGACCTCGTACAAGACCAGTTGTTATGAACCCTGTTGATCACCCAATGGGTGGTGGTGAAGGTAAAGCTTCAGGAGGACACCCACGTTCTAGAAATGGTATACCTGCAAAAGGTTACAGAACACGTACTAGAACGAAAGCAAGTAATAAATATATCTTAGAACGTAGAAAGAAATAAGTTATGGCAAGATCGTTAAAAAAAGGACCGTACGTTCATTATAAACTAGACAAGAAAGTTCAGCAAAATGTAGAAGGTAATAAGAAGACCGTTATCAAAACTTGGTCACGTGCTTCTATGATTACTCCAGATTTTGTTGGTCAAACCATTGCTGTTCATAACGGACGTCAATTTGTTCCTGTGTATGTAACAGAAAACATGGTAGGGCATAAACTAGGAGAATTTTCACCTACAAGATCATTCCGTGGTCATGCAGGTGCTAAAAACAAAGGTAAAAAATAATAGGCCATGGGAGTTCGTAAAAGAGAAAGAGCAGAAGCAATCAAGGAGGCAAAGAAAACATTATACTTTGCTAAATTGAACAATTGCCCCACTTCACCAAGAAAAATGCGTTTAATGGCAGACTTGGTACGTGGTGAGAAAATAGATAAAGCACTTAACATATTGAGATTTAGTTCAAAAGAATCTTCTCGTAAATTAGAGAAGTTACTTTTATCTGCTATTGCAAACTGGCAGCAAAAGAACGAAGATGCTTCAATTGAAGACGCAGATCTTTTTGTTAAAGAAATCCGTGTGGATGGTGGTACGATGTTAAAAAGACTTCGTCCTGCACCACAAGGCCGTGCACATAGAATTAGAAAACGCTCCAACCACGTAACACTGGTATTGGCAGCTAACGATAACACACAAAGCAATTAATTAAATGGGACAGAAGACAAATCCAATCGGAAATCGCTTAGGTATCATTAGAGGTTGGGAATCCAACTGGTACGGAGGCAACGACTACGGCGACAAATTAGCCGAAGACGACAAGATCAGGAAATATATCCACGCTCGTTTAAGTAAAGCTAGTGTGAGTAGAGTAATTATTGAGCGTACGCTTAAGCTTGTAACCGTTACTATAACCACTGCCCGTCCTGGTATTATTATCGGGAAAGGTGGACAGGAAGTAGACAAGCTAAAAGAAGAGCTTAAAAAAATTACGGACAAAGAGGTGCAGATCAACATTCATGAGATCAAAAGACCTGAATTAGATGCGTATTTGGTAGCTGCTAGTATTGCACGCCAAATTGAAAGCCGTATTTCATACCGTCGTGCAATTAAAATGGCTATTGCAGCAACAATGCGTATGAATGCAGAAGGTATTAAGGTTCAAATTTCAGGACGTTTGAACGGAGCAGAAATGGCTCGTTCAGAATCTTACAAAGAAGGTCGTATCCCATTGTCAACTTTTAGAGCCGATATTGACTACGCTTTAGTTGAGGCACACACTACTTATGGTAGATTGGGTGTTAAAGTATGGATTATGAAAGGCGAAGTATATGGAAAGCGAGAACTTTCTCCACTAGTTGGTCTTTCGACTGGCAAAAAAGGTGGTAAAGGTGCTCAAGGACGCGGTGGCAACAAAGCACGCCGCAGAAAGTAATTTTTTAAACAGAAGAAAATGTTACAACCTAAAAGAACAAAATACCGTAAACATCAAAAAGGCCGTATGAAAGGTGATGCCGGACGTGGTAATCAATTAGCATATGGAACCTTCGGTATAAAATCGTTGGAATCAGAATTTCTTACAGCTAGACAAATTGAAGCTGCTCGTATTGCTGCTACTCGTTATATGAAAAGAGAGGGGTCTATCTGGATTATGATTTTCCCAGATAAGCCAATTACCAAAAAACCTCTTGAAGTACGTATGGGTAAAGGTAAGGGTGCTGTTGAATATTACGCTGCTGTAGTAAAACCAGGTAGAATACTTTTCGAAGTATCTGGTGTACCAGTTGAAACAGCTAAAGAAGCATTGCGCCTTGCAGCACAAAAGCTTCCAGTAAAAACTAAATTTGTAATGTCTCGGGATTTCCAAGCATAATTTTTTGAAAGATGAAACAATCAGAAATTAAGAAAGCAACAACGGCAGAACTTCAGGAAGCATTTGCTGAAACTAAAAAGGCCTATGTAGACCTAAAAATGGCTCACACCATTTCACCGTTGGAAAATCCAATTCAACTAAGATCTCAAAGAAGAGTGATAGCAAGAATAGCGACTGAACTAACTAATAGAGAAGTGCAATAATTGTACAGCTGAAAGATGGAAGAAATTAAAAGAAATTTAAGAAAAGAACGTATCGGTGTGGTAACCAGTAACAAAATGGATAAGTCTATTGTAGTTGCAGAGGTTAAGAAATTAAAGCACCCTATGTACGGAAAGTTCGTGACAAAGACGAAAAAATACGTTGCACACGACGAGACAAACAACTGCAATGAAGGTGATACAGTAAGGATCATGGAAACAAGACCTTTAAGTAAAACCAAATGTTGGAGATTAGTAGAAATAATTGAAAGAGCGAAGTAATTATGTTACAACAAGAATCAAGACTCAAAGTCGCAGATAATACCGGTGCTAAAGAAGTACTTTGCATCCGCGTATTAGGCGGTACAAAAAGAAGGTATGCTTCTATAGGTGATAAAATAGTAGTTTCAGTAAAAGAAGCTACTCCTAATGGAAACATTAAGAAAGGTGCAGTTTCTACAGCAGTAGTAGTACGTACTGTTAAGGAAATTAGAAGACCTGATGGTTCTTACATCCGTTTCGATGATAATGCATGTGTTTTATTAAACCCACAAGGTGAAATGAGAGGAACACGTGTATTTGGACCGGTAGCAAGAGAACTTCGCGACAAGCAATTTATGAAAATAGTATCATTGGCACCAGAGGTGCTTTAATATGAAAACTAAGATGACAAAGCTTAAAATAAAATCGGGAGATACAGTAGTAGTTACTGCCGGAGACCATAAAGGTTCAGAAGGTAAGGTAATGAAAATATTCCTTGACAAAAACAAAGCAATCGTAGAAGGAGTAAATATGGTTTCTAAACATGAGAAGCCTAGCGCTGCTAACCCACAAGGTGGTATCGTTAAGAAAGAAGCTCCTATCCATATTTCAAACTTATCTTTAGTAGATCCAAAATCTGGAAAAGCTACAAGAGTAGGATATAAAATGGAAGATGGTAAAAAAGTACGGTTTTCAAAACAATCGAATCAAGCAATATAGTTATGGCATATTCACCAAGACTTAAAGACGAGTACAAAAGCAGAGTGATCAATGCTCTTACTGACGAATTTGGTTACACAAACGTCATGCAAGTACCAAAATTAGAGCGTATTGTTGTTTCCCGCGGAGTGGGTGCAGCAGTAGCTGATAAGAAACTTATTGACTATTCGGTTGATGAGTTTACTAAGATAACCGGGCAAAAAGCGGTTCCAACTATCTCTAAGAAAGACGTTGCAAACTTCAAATTACGTAAAGGTATGCCAATTGGTGTAAAAGTTACGTTACGTGGAGAGCGCATGTACGAATTTTTTGATAGATTGGTTACTTCAGCATTGCCTAGGGTACGTGACTTTAACGGAATTAAAGCAACAGGTTTTGACGGAAGAGGAAATTACTCTTTAGGAATTACCGAGCAAATTATCTTCCCTGAAATCGATATCGATAAAGTGAAGAAAATTGAAGGAATGAATATTACATTTGTTACTTCAGCTAAGACCGATAAGGAAGCGAAATCATTATTACAAGAATTAGGGTTACCCTTTAAAAAGAACTAAGAGATGGCTAAAGAATCAATGAAAGCCCGTGAGGTTAAGAGACAGAAAATGGTAGCAAAATATGCAGCCAAGCGCAAAGCTTTAAAAGAAGCTGGTGACTGGGAAGGTTTGCAAAAACTACCAAAAAATGCCTCTCCAGTACGTTTACACAACCGTTGTAAACTTACAGGAAGACCAAGAGGGTATATGAGAACTTTTGGAGTTTCACGTGTTACATTCCGTGAATTGGCTAACCAAGGCCTTATTCCTGGTGTTCGTAAAGCATCTTGGTAAGAACATTAATTTGTTCCAAAATTTAATATAAATTGGTTGAAGGTTTGTTTCGATTAACGGGCAAAAACCACAACCGCAAATATCAATAAATGAATATAGATCCAATTTCAGATTATCTAACTAGAGTTAGAAATGCTGCAAAAGCCGGACATCGCGTAGTAGAGATTCCAGCGTCAAATCTTAAAAAGGAGATTACAAAAATCCTTTTTGATCAGGGTTACATATTGAGCTACAAATTTGATGACGAAAGTACTCCACAGGGTATCATCAAAATCGCTCTTAAATATGATAAGCTTACTAAAGAGCCAGTGATCAAGAAAATTCAAAGAATTAGTAAACCAGGTTTACGTAAATACGCAGGTTCAACAGAACTTCCACGTATTCTGAACGGATTAGGAATTGCTATTGTTTCAACTTCTTCAGGAGTTATGACAGGACAGCAAGCTAAAGCTCAGAATGTAGGAGGTGAAGTATTGTGTTACGTTTACTAAAAAATAGACAAAGAAATGTCAAGAATAGGTAAAAACCCGGTAGCAATCCCACAAGGAGTTACAGTTGATATTAAAGACAACGTAATTACCGTAAAAGGAAAATTAGGTGAGTTATCTCAGGAATACTCTGATATAACCATGAAAGTAGAAGATGACCACGTAATAGTGGAACGCCCTTCAGACTCTAAAGATCACACTGCAAGACATGGTCTGTACAGAGCTTTAGTTAATAATATGATTGAGGGTGTAAGCAAAGGTTGGACTAAAGAATTAGAATTGGTTGGTGTGGGTTACCGCGCGAGCAACCAAGGACAAAAACTAGATTTAGCTTTAGGATTTTCACACAACATCATTATGGACATCGCTCCAGAAGTAAAAGTGGAAACCGTATCTGATAAAGGTAAGAACCCGATTGTAAAACTAACTTCGCACGACAAGCAATTAGTTGGACAGGTAGCTGCAAAAATTCGTAGTTTCCGTAAGCCAGAACCTTACAAAGGAAAAGGTATCAAGTTTGTAGGTGAACAATTAAGAAGAAAAGCAGGTAAATCTGCATAACAAATAGAGTTATGGCATTATCAAAATACGAAAGAAGAGAGCGTTTGCGCATGCGAATCAGAAAAACGGTTGAGGGGACTGAAAGTCGTCCACGTTTGGCTGTTTACAGAAGCAACAAAGAAATATACGCTCAAATAATTGACGATGTAAATGGGAAAACCATTACCGCTGCATCTTCAAGAGATAAAGAGATAGACGCTTCAAATGTAAATAAAGTTGAAGCTGCAAAAATGGTTGGGAAATTAATCGCAGAAAAAGCCGTTAAAGCTGGTGTTGAAACCATCGCTTTCGACAGAGGCGGTTACCTATACCACGGAAGAGTAAAATCATTAGCTGAAGGTGCACGAGAAGGTGGCCTTAAATTCTAAGTAAAATTATGTATCAAGATTATAAAAACGTAGAATTAGTAAAACCAGGAGGTCTTGACTTAAAAGACCGTTTGGTAGGTGTACAACGTGTAACCAAGGTGACCAAAGGTGGTCGTGCCTTCGGATTTTCAGCTATTGTAGTTGTTGGAGATGAGAAAGGAGTGGTTGGACAAGGTCTTGGGAAATCCAAAGACGTTGCTAGCGCAATAGCAAAAGCTATTGAAGATGCTAAGAAAAACTTAGTTCGTATTCCACTTAACAAAGTAACGCTTCCACACGAGCAAAAAGGTAAGTACGGTGGTGCTCGCGTAAACCTTATCCCAGCTGCGCCTGGTACAGGAGTTATCGCTGGTGGACCTGTACGTGCGGTACTTGAAGCTGTTGGAGTACACGATGTATTATCAAAATCTCAAGGATCTTCAAACCCACATAACGTTGTTAAAGCAACTTTTGACGCTCTATTGCAAATGCGTAGCGCTCAAACAATCGCTGACCAACGTGGGATTTCACTTGAAAAAGTATTCAAAGGATAAATATCAAAGCGATGGCAAAAATAAAAGTAACAAAGGTTAGAAGCGTAATTAATCGCCCAAAGGACCAAAAACAAACTATGGAAGCACTTGGCCTACGTAAAATAGGACAAACCATAGAACACGAAGATACGCCAAGCATACTTGGTATGATCAATAAAGTTAATCACTTAGTTTCAGTTGAAACTAAATAAGGAAACACGAAAAAATGGATTTAAGTAACTTACAACCCGCCGCAGGATCGGCGAAAAACAAAGGCAAGCGAGTAGGTCGCGGACAAGGTTCCGGTAAAGGTGGCACTGCTACCCGTGGACATAAAGGTGCAAAATCACGTTCAGGATATTCAAAGAAACTTGGATTTGAAGGTGGTCAGATGCCATTACAACGTCGTGTTCCTAAGTTTGGATTTACAAACATCAACCGTAAGGAGTATAAAGGTATCAACATCGATACTTTACAACAATTGGTTGACGACAAGAAAATAAAAGATGCCGTTGACTTTGAAACCTTATTTGGTTTAGGTCTTGCTGGAAAAAATGAAATGGTTAAGATTTTAGGTAGAGGAGAGATAAAAGCAAAACTGAAAGTATCTGCGCACAAGTTTACTGCCTCGGCAAAAGAAGCTATTGAAGCTGCCGGAGGTGAAGTAGTAATATTGTAACAAAAGATAGGGATGAAATTTATCGATACCTTAAAAAATGTTTGGAAAATAGAAGAGCTTCGTAACCGCATCTTGCTTACGTTAGGAATGCTATTAGTGTACCGTTTTGGTGCGCAAGTAGTATTACCTGGGATAGATGCAGATATGTTGGCACAGTTCGCAGGTCAATTTGACTCTGGCGGTATTGGTGGTTTACTAAACGCATTTACAGGAGGGGCTTTTGCCAACGCTTCTGTTTTTGCTTTAGGTATTATGCCTTATATTTCAGCTTCTATTGTAGTACAGTTAATGCAAATTGCTGTTCCATACCTACAGAAATTACAGAAAGAAGGAGAAAGTGGCCGTAAAAAAATCAATCAAATTACTAGATGGTTAACTATCGGTATATGTTTGGTTCAGGCACCTAGTTACCTTGCAGGTCTTCCAGCAATGGGAGTGCCACCAGAAGCATTTGTAATGGGGCAAAGCCTTATGTTCTATGTTTCATCTGTAATTATACTTGTAACAGGAACAATATTCGCTATGTGGTTAGGTGAGAAAATTACCGACAAAGGAGTTGGTAATGGTATTTCCATACTTATTATGGTGGGTATCATCGCAAATATGCCACAATCGTTTGCTCAAGAATTCGTTTCAAGAGTAATGGAATCAAACGGAGGTTTGATTATGATTCTTATTGAATTGGTTATCTGGTTTGTGATTATTCTATTATCAATTATGTTGGTAATGGCTGTTCGTAAAATACCAGTACAATATGCAAGAAGAACAGCGAGTGGCGGATATGAAAAGAATATTTTTGGTGCTCGTCAGTTTATTCCATTAAAGCTAAATGCATCTGGAGTAATGCCAATCATCTTTGCGCAAGCAATTATGTTTGTGCCTTCTGCAGTAGCTAGTTTATCTGATAGCGAATTCGCTCAAGGTGTTCAAGCTACATTTAGTGATATATTTGGCCTTTGGTATAACATAGTATTCGCAATCTTGATTATTATTTTCACATACTTCTACACTGCTATTACTGTTCCTACGAACAAAATGGCTGATGACTTAAAAAGAAGTGGTGGATTTATTCCAGGTATTAAGCCAGGAAGTCAAACTGCAGAATATTTAGATCGAATTATGTCTCAAATTACCTTTCCAGGTTCAATCTTCTTAGCGCTTATTGCAATTTTCCCTGCATTCGTAGTTAAGTTGATGGGGATCCAACAAGGTTGGGCATTATTCTATGGTGGTACATCACTACTAATTATGGTAGGTGTGGCTATCGACACCATGCAACAAGTAAACTCCTACTTATTAAACCGTCATTACGATGGCTTAATGAAAACAGGAAAAAACAGAAAAGCGGTAGCTTAAATGTAATAGGGTGAACTATTTAAAGTGTAAGTATGAGATTTTAAAAAGTTTATCGTACTTTTGCACTCTTTAAAAATCACCTTTAATTTAAATTATATTAAAAAATGGCAAAACAAAACGCAATTGAGCAAGATGGGAGTATAGTTGAAGCGCTTTCAAATGCTATGTTTCGTGTTGAATTGGAAAATGGTCATATTGTAACCGCTCACATTTCTGGAAAAATGCGTATGCATTATATTAAATTGTTGCCTGGTGATAAAGTAAAGCTTGAAATGAGCCCTTACGATTTAACTAAGGCGAGAATAACATACAGATACTAAACAACGGACCTCACTGGTTCATTGAACAATAAATTAAATCAAAGAGAGATGAAAGTAAGAGCATCCGTAAAAAAGAGAAGTGCCGACTGCAAAATTGTACGCAGAAAAGGTAGATTATATGTAATTAACAAAAAGAACCCAAAGTTCAAACAAAGACAAGGATAAGTTATGGCAAGAATCGCAGGTGTAGATATCCCGAAGCACAAAAGGGGTGTAATCGCGTTAACGTATATCTTTGGAATCGGTAGAAGCCGTGCCCAAGATATTCTGAACAAAGCCGGAGTTGACGAAGATAAAAAAGTAAGTGAATGGAACGATGATGAAATCGGTGCTATTCGTGACGCTGTTGGATCGTTCAAAATCGAAGGTGAATTACGTAGTGAAGTTCAATTAAGCATTAAGCGCTTAATGGATATTGGTTGTTACAGAGGTATTCGTCACAGAACAGGTCTTCCATTAAGAGGACAACGTACTAAGAATAACTCTCGTACTAGAAAAGGAAAACGTAAAACTGTTGCTAACAAGAAAAAAGCAACTAAATAAAACCTAGAGTTATGGCAAAGACAACGTCTAAGACTACAAAACAAGTTAAAAAACGTAAAGTTAATGTTGAATCTGTTGGTGAGGCACATATTACTGCTTCCTTCAACAACATTATTGTTTCGTTAACAAATAAGAATGGAGATGTTATCTCTTGGTCCTCAGCCGGTAAAATGGGCTTCCGTGGATCTAAGAAAAATACTCCTTACGCTGCTCAGTTGGCATCAGAAGATTGTGCAAAAGTTGCTCATGACGCTGGTTTACGTAAAGTAAAAGTTTACGTAAAAGGTCCAGGAAACGGAAGAGAATCTGCAATAAGATCTATCCACAATGCAGGAATTGAAGTAACTGAAATTATCGATGTTACTCCAATGCCGCACAACGGATGCCGTCCTCCAAAGAGAAGAAGAGTTTAATAAATAGTAAATATCAATCTGAAGGAATCAAAGACTAAAGGATCGAGAGCTTGAGGTGCAATTTATTGCGCCTCCAAGTGTTCTCTATAAAACGACCTTAATTTAGTTTTTCTTCAAAACCTTAAATTAGAAATGGCAAGATATACTGGTCCAAAAACTAAAATCGCCCGTAAATTCGGGGAAGCAATCTTCGGAGACGACAAATCTTTCGAAAAAAGAAATTACCCTCCAGGACAACATGGTAACACACGTCGTCGTGGAAAAAAATCTGAATACGCAATTCAACTTGCTGAAAAGCAAAAAACAAAATACACTTACGGTATTTTAGAGCGTCAGTTCAGAAATATGTTTAAGAAAGCAAACGCTGCTCCTGGAATTACAGGTCAAGTATTGCTTCAAATGTGTGAGTCTCGTTTAGACAACGTAGTGTACAGAATGGGAATTTCTCCTACACGTTCAGGTGCTAGACAACTTGTTTCTCACAGACACATCACTGTAAATGGTGAAAAAGTAAACATTCCATCATACCAACTTAAGCCTGGAGATGTAGTGGCGGTTAGAGAGAAATCAAAATCTCTTACAGCAATCAACGATTCATTGGCTAACGCAAGTCACGTTTATGAGTGGATCACTTGGAACGGAGAGAAAAAGGAAGGAACTTTCGTTTCTATTCCTGAGCGTATCCAAATTCCAGAAAACATCAACGAACAGTTGATTGTAGAATTATATTCTAAATAATAAAAAACACAGAAAGTCAATTATGGCAGTATTTAGTTTTCAGAAGCCTGATAAAGTTATAATGGTAAACTCTACCGATTTCGAAGGGAAATTTGAATTTCGTCCTTTGGAACCAGGTTACGGTCTTACCATTGGTAACGCATTAAGACGCGTATTACTATCCTCTTTGGAAGGATTCGCCATTACTTCGGTACGTATCGAAGGCGTGGATCACGAATTTTCTACCATTGCCGGAGTAGTGGAAGATGTTACCGAAATTATTTTGAACCTGAAACAAGTTCGTTTCAAAAGACAAATTGAAGAAATAGATAACGAAACAGTTACTATTTCAGTTTCTGGAAAAGATCAGTTAAAAGCTGGAGATTTCCAAAAATTTATTTCAGGTTTCCAAGTATTGAACCCAGATATGGTTCTTTGCAATATGGATAAGAAGGTAAACCTTAATTTCGAAATTACTATCGAAAAAGGCCGCGGTTATGTTCCTGCAGAAGAGAACAAAAAAGCCAATGCTCCTTTGGGAACTATCTTTACAGATTCTATCTACACTCCAATTAAAAATGTGAAGTACAGTATTGAAAACTTCCGTGTAGAGCAGAAAACAGATTACGAAAAATTGGTTTTCGAAATCCAAACAGACGGATCAATTCACCCAAAAGATGCATTGACTGAAGCTGCAAAAACATTAATCCACCACTTTATGTTGTTCAGCGATGAGCGCATAACTTTAGAGGCTGATGAGATTGCACAAACTGAAACTTATGATGAGGAATCTCTTCATATGCGTCAGTTGCTTAAAACTAAATTAGTTGATATGGATCTTTCGGTTCGTGCGCTAAACTGTTTAAAGGCTGCTGAAGTTGATACCTTGGGAGACCTTGTATCTTACAACAAAAATGACTTGATGAAGTTCCGTAACTTCGGTAAAAAATCACTTACAGAGCTTGAAGAGTTAGTAAGTGTTAAAGGCCTAAACTTCGGGATGGACCTTGCAAAATATAAATTAGATAAAGACTAGAACAGACTTGAGACCTTAGACGTGAGACGTTAGATTTTAGTCTCATATCTCACGTCTATTATCTCAAATCTTTAAAATTAACCCATCATAGTTTGCTCTCCGATGAACGGATTTTGTAGCAAGATGATGAAAACTAAAATGTCATGAGACACGGAAAAAAACACAATCACTTAGGAAGAAAAACTGCCCACAGACACTCAATGTTGGCTAACATGGCAAGTTCTCTTATCGAACACAAGAGAATTAACACTACGGTTGCTAAAGCAAAAGCGCTTAAGCAATTTGTTGAGCCATTAGTAACTAAGTCTAAAGAAGACACTACTCATAACCGTCGTTTGGTTATGGCTAAATTGCGTCAAAAAGATGCAGTTGTAGAGCTTTTTAGAACTGTTGCGCCAAAAGTAGGTGATCGTCCAGGAGGTTACACTCGTATTATTAAATTGGGTAATCGTCTAGGTGATAACGCTGATATGGCAATGATAGAGCTAGTTGATTTCAACGAAATCTACAATGTTGGTAAAGCAACCAAGAAGAAATCTACTCGTAGAAGTCGTCGTGGAAGCGGTGCTACAAAAGCTGCTCCAGCAAAAGCTACACAAGCTAAAAAAGAAGAAGAATAAATGATTTTTTATTCATAAAATAACAAAGGGATAAGCGTTTTCGTTTATCCCTTTTTTTTATACTATTTTTGCAAAGATTTTTGAGAAACCTAATAATTGTCACCCAAAGATTATCGATGGGTTGAAAGCCTTCAAAAGATGAAATATCAAACACGAAAAAAAGCACTTATTTTATTAGCAGATGGAACTGTGTTCTACGGTAAAGCGGTAGGTAACAAAGAAGGCTCGGCCTTTGGTGAAGTTTGTTTTAATACTGGAATGACGGGGTATCAAGAGATTTTTACAGACCCCTCTTACTTTGGTCAAATTATGGTAGCCACCAATGCTCACATTGGGAATTATGGTACTAATAAAGAAGAAGTAGAATCGGAAGGTGTTAAAATTGCAGGCTTGGTGGTGCGTAATTTTAGTTACCACTATTCACGTCCGGCAGCTGACGACTCACTAGAAGAATTTTTAAATAGAAATAATTTACTTGCTATTAGTGATGTAGATACACGAGCGTTAGTAAATTACATACGAGATAACGGAGCGATGAATGCCGTAATTTCTACGGAAGTAGATAATATTGAAGGTCTAAAAAAGCAATTAGCCGATGTTCCCAATATGGATGGCTTAGAGTTAGCTTCAAAAGTTTCAACAAAAGAACCTTATTTCTTCGGAGATGAGAATGCTAAGTATAAAGTTTCAGCTTTAGATCTTGGTATTAAAAAGAATATATTACGAATGCTTGCCGAGCGTGATTGCTATATAAAAGTATTCCCATACAATTCAAGTTTTGAAGATTTAGAAGCTTTTAATCCAGATGGATACTTTATTTCAAATGGTCCTGGTGATCCAGAGCCGTTAAAAAGTGCAATTGAAGTTGTGAAAACTATCCTAGATAAGGAGCTTCCAATGTTTGGAATTTGTTTAGGACATCAAATGTTGGCCCTAGCAAATGGAGTTTCTACTTATAAAATGCACAACGGTCATCGTGGTATTAACCACCCAGTAATGAATCTTATTACAGGTAAAGGTGAAATTACTTCTCAAAACCATGGTTTCGCAATCAATAGGGAAGAAGCTGAGGCTAATCCGAATATAGAAATAACACACGAACACTTAAACGATCATACCGCAGCTGGGATTCGTCTGAAAAACAAGCCTGCTTTTTCTGTACAATATCATCCAGAAGCAAGTCCTGGACCACACGATGCGTCATACCTTTTTAATCAATTTATTGATATAATAGAAAAACACAAGTAGTATAGTACTTAACAAATAACAACTAACAATTAATAACATTGCAATGAGTATCATTATCGACATCAATGCTAGACAGATTTTCGATTCTAGAGGAAACCCTACTATAGAGGTTGACGTAATTACTGAAAATGGATATATGGGCCGTGCTGCTGTGCCATCAGGAGCTTCAACCGGGGAACACGAGGCTGTAGAGCTTCGCGACGGTGGAAAAGATTACATGGGCAAAGGCGTTTTAAATGCAGTTGAAAATGTAAATGGAAAAATTGCAGGTACACTATTAGGTGTTTCTGTATTTGAACAAGGTCTTATAGACAAAACAATGATGGAGCTAGATGGTACTCCAAACAAAGGAAATCTTGGGGCTAATGCTATTTTAGGGGTTTCTTTGGCTTGTGCTAAAGCGGCTGCAAACGAATTAGGGCAGCCTTTATATAGATATGTTGGTGGTGTAAGTGCTAAAACACTTCCTGTGCCAATGATGAATATTATTAATGGTGGTTCTCATAGTGATGCGCCAATTGCATTTCAGGAATTTATGATTATGCCAGTTAAGGCTAAAAATTTCGCTCATGCTATGCAAATGGGGTCAGAAATTTTCCATAACCTTAAAAAAGTTTTACACGATCGTGGTTTGAGTACTGCTGTTGGTGATGAAGGTGGTTTTGCTCCAACGCTAAACGGAACGGAAGATGCTTTAGATACTATTGCAAAAGCTACTGAAAAAGCTGGTTACAAATTGGGTGATGATGTTATGATAGCATTAGATTGTGCTGCGGCAGAATTTTATGTTGATGGTAAATACGATTACACCAAATTTGAAGGCGAAAAAGGAAAAGTGCGCACTTCTACAGAGCAAGCAGATTATTTAGCCGAATTATGTTCAAAATATCCAATTATTTCTATTGAAGATGGGATGGATGAGAACGATTGGGAAGGTTGGAAATATCTTACTGAGAAGGTTGGTGATAAAGTTCAGCTGGTAGGTGACGATTTATTTGTAACCAACGTTGAAAGACTTTCTAGAGGTATTTCAGAAGGTATTGCTAATTCAATTCTTATTAAGGTTAATCAGATTGGAACTTTAACTGAAACTATAGCAGCTGTGAATATGGCGCATAATGCAGGTTATACTTCGGTGATGAGTCATAGAAGTGGTGAAACAGAAGATAATACTATTGCAGATCTTGCAGTAGCATTAAACTGTGGGCAAATAAAAACTGGTTCTGCATCACGTAGTGATAGAATGGCGAAATACAATCAATTGCTTAGAATTGAGGAGCAATTGGGTGAAGTTGCATACTTTCCACAGCAAAATGCCTTTAAAATTTAGGTATTTATAAAGTAAATTAAAACCTCGTTTAAGACGAGGTTTTTTTATGTCTATAAAAATGATGTCTATGCCCTGCGTATTAAGGTTTTTTTAACCTAACTTAATGGGCAAAACTTAAAAAAATTGCTTGAAATTTTGTAATTTAGCATTTCTGAAAAAATTAAATATACACGATACTTTATGGCAAAGATGGCGACCCTCGAAATAGAAGGTAAAAAATATGAATTCCCGGTAGTGGAAGGAACTGAAAATGAAATTGGTATAGATGTAAAAACTCTAAGGAGCAGTACCGGTGGTGTTGTAACTTTAGATCCAGGATATAAAAATACGGGTGCTTGTGAAAGTGCTATTACATTTTTAGATGGTGAAAAAGGAGTGTTACGTTACCGAGGTTATGCCATTGAAGAACTTGCTGAAAAAGCACATTTTTTAGAGGTATGCTATTTGCTAATTTTTGGTGAATTGCCAACTGAAGTTCAGCTTAATAAATTTCACGAAGATATTAAAGCGCAGTCACACGTTGACGAAGATGTAAAAAGAATCTTGGATGGATTTCCAAAAGCTGCACACCCAATGGGCGTGTTGTCTTCTTTAACTTCAGCTTTAGTAGCTTTTAATCCATCGTCTGTCAATGTTGATAGTGAGGAGGATATGTATAAGGCTATAGTTAAGATTCTTGGTAAATTCCCTGTTTTAACGGCTTGGACATACAGAAAACGTATGGGGCTTCCATTAGACTATGGTGGGGATACACTTGGTTATGTAGACAACTTTTTGAAGATGATGTTCAAAAAGCCAAGTGGAGACTACACTACTAATGAAATTGTTTTAGAAGCGCTAGATAAATTGTTGATTCTACACGCAGACCACGAGCAAAACTGCTCTACATCTACAGTGAGAATTGTTGGTTCTTCACACGCTGGATTATTTGTTTCTATTTCTGCTGGAATTGCAGCTTTATGGGGACCACTTCACGGTGGTGCAAATCAAGCTGTTATTGAAATGCTTGAAGAAATAAAAGCAGATGGTGGAGACACTAAAAAATTCATGGCAAAAGCAAAAGATAAAAACGATCCGTTTAGATTAATGGGCTTTGGTCATAGAGTTTACAAAAATTTCGACCCACGTGCTAAAATCATAAAGAAAGCTGCGGATGATGTTTTAGAAAATCTTGGAATCCAAGATGATATTTTAGATATCGCTAAAGCATTAGAAAAAGAAGCTTTAGAAGATCCGTATTTCGTAGATAGAAAACTATATCCTAACGTTGACTTTTACTCAGGTATTATTTACCGTGCCTTAGGAATTCCAGTAGAAATGTTTACGCCAATGTTTGCATTAGGTCGTTTGCCAGGATGGATTGCTCAATGGAGAGAGATGCGCTTAAACAAGGAGCCAATAGGACGTCCACGTCAAATTTATATCGGCGAAAAATTGCGCGAATTTAAAACGGTTGAAAAAAGATAAATATTATTTCTAATAAAATTAAAAGCACTTCGGTATAGAGGTGCTTTTTCTATATTTGCTATTATGATAAAGCTGAATATAAACGACGAAATTTCACAACTACGCGCCGTAGTACTCGGGCGCGCAGATAGTAATGGTCCTGTTCCGAAATTAGAAGACGCTTACGATCCGAAATCTGCAGAACATATAAAAGCAGGTACATATCCCAAAGATGAAGATATGGTTAAGGAAATGGAAGCAGTGGCTGCGGTATTTAAAAAATACAACGTAAAAGTTTACCGCCCAGATTCGATAGAAGACTACAATCAAATCTTTACTAGAGATATTGCTTTCGTAATTGAAGATAAATTCATTAAAGCAAATATTCTTGAGGATAGAAGTAAAGAAATTGATGCTATTCATTCGGTAATTGATGAAATAGACCCTTCAAAAATAATTGAATTCCCAGAAGCTGCACATATTGAAGGTGGAGATGTAATGCCGTGGGGAGATTATATCTTTGTTGGAACATATTACGGAGATGATTATTCAGACTATATCACTGCTAGAACGAATATGAAGGGGGTAGAACACCTTCGAAAATTGTTTCCGCATAAAACAGTTAAATCTTTTAGCCTTAGAAAAAGCAACACTGTGGCTGAAGATAATGCACTTCATTTAGATTGCTGCTTCCAGCCATTGGGTAGAGGGAAAGCAATTATCCATAAAGAAGGATTTTTAGTTGAAGAGGAGTACGAGTGGCTCGTTAATTTCTTCGGTAAAGAAAATTGTTTCCATATTAGCAAGAGAGAAATGTACGACATGAATAGCAATATTTTTTCTATTTCTCCAGATGTGGTTATTTCAGAAAAGAATTTTACGAGATTAAACACTTGGCTGCGTGAGCAAGGATTTACTGTAGAAGAAGTGCCTTATGCTGAGATTGCAAAGCAAGAAGGTTTGCTACGCTGCTCTACATTACCTTTAATTCGAGATTAATACATCAGCGAATTTTACAAAAGTTTAAAAAATATATGAAAGCCATCCGCATGAGGATGGCTTTTTATTTTTAAAATAATATTGGCTACAATAATTTTCCTGCCAGGAAAAATGCTGCAATCGAAAAGAAGATAATTATTCCTGTAACATCAACTAATGTTGCCACAAAAGGCGCTGAAGCTGTCGCAGGGTCCATTTTCAATGATTTCAATATAAATGGAATTAAAGAGCCTGAAAGAGTTCCCCAAAGAACAATAAATACTAAGGAAACCGAAACGCTTAATGCAACCTCAAGCCAAAACTCTCCGTAATTGTAGAATCCTATTTTTTGCCATAATAATATTCGTAAAAATCCTATAGATCCTAAAATTGCGCCAAGCAACACCCCAGAGAGTAGTTCTTTTTTCATTACATACCACCAGTCTCTTAGCTTTAATTCTTTTAAGGCCATAGCTCTAATAATTAATGAAGCTGCTTGAGATCCTGAGTTACCACCACTTGAAATGATAAGAGGAACAAACAATGCAAGTACAACTGCTTTTTCAATTTCTCCTTCAAAAATCCCCATAGCTGAAGCGGTGAGCATTTCACCAAAAAACAGAATCACTAGCCAACTTGCTCTTTTTTTTACAAGGTCAAAAAGCGTTGATTCGGTGTACGACATTTCTAGTCCTTTAGTACCTCCAAATTTTTGAATTTCTTCAGTGGTTTGTTCTTGAACTCTGTCTAAAATATCGTCGAATGTTACTATGCCAACTAATACCCCACTTTCTGTAATAATTGGTAAGGCTGAGCGATCGTACTTATCAAATATTTCCACAGCGTCTTCTACTGATGTTGTAGAAGTGATGGCTAAGACGTGACGGTCCATTAGTTCGGATATCTTTGTGTCAGAATCGGCTAGTAGTAATTGTCCTATTCTAAGGTCATCAATGAGTTTATTTTCATCATCAACGACATAAACAAAGTTTAAAGTCTCTGCCTTTTTTCCTTCTTTTTTTATAAATGATAATACTTCACTAACAGTTTTTTCTGCTTTCGTTTGTATATAATGAGGCGTCATCAATCGCGCTATACTATTTTTTTTATAGCCAATTAAACTGAGTGCTATCTCTCTTTCTTCCGGGTTTAGTAGGTTTATGGAAGTCTTAATAAGATAATCTGGAAAGTTTTCAAAAAGCTTAGTTCTGTTGTCAGGAGGTAGATTGTTCAAAACATCAGATAGCTCTTGGTTTCCTAAAGCTTTGATGATTTTTATTTGAAATGATGGCTCTAAAAAACGAAAAACCTCAGTTTTTTTTTCAGGTGTAAGCATTAAAAAAGACAAGTTTCTTTCGTCGTTGTCCATTTCTCTTAATTGCTCGGCTACGTCTGCAGGATGTTGATTTTGAAAATTTACCATAACTAAATAATTGAAATGATATGAAGTGTTATTTTTAGAAATAGAAAAGGTGAACTTGCGTAAATATAATCAATAAAGGTAAGAAGGACTTTAGAGTAAATTTGTTTATAGTCTTTGGTGTTTATCAGTAATTTATTTTAACATAATAAAATTAACTTGTTAATTAAGCTTATGAAACCTCGTAAAGTTAATTTTTAGGGATTAAAATAAATTTTCTTCTATGTAGATTGGATTTTGTGGGGTTGCAACAGATTGTAATTACAAATAAATACAGCTGTAATGGCTTATTTAACAAAAAAACGACCCTCAATTTCACAAAAAATTAGTAAACTTGGCCTATCAAATTTTAACACTTTGAAGAAATTAATTTCCCTTTCATTTATAATGCTGTTTTTCACAGCATTTTCTGCTATTACTGCCCAGCAAAAAGACATAACTCTTGAAGAAATTTGGGGTGGTGCATTTCGAACTCAAGGCCTTGAAGTTCTACGTTCCCTAAAGAACGGTAAGGAATATGCAGTGCTTAATTACGACAGACAATCTAAAGAATCATCTATCGATGTTTACGATTATAAAAGTGGTAAAAAAGTAAGTACACTTTTAAATACTAAAGATTTAAAAGGAATTGATTTAGTGCTTTCTTATGAATTGAGTAAGGACGAATCTAAAATTCTTTTTTCAACAGAGCTACAACAGGTTTATCGTCGTTCAACATTGGGAACTTATTATGTTTACGATGTAAAAACTAAAGAATTTACCCTTGTTTCTGCTAATAAAATACAGGAGCCGACTTTCAGTAATGATGGGAATAAAATAGCTTACGGATTTGAAAATAATCTTTTTATAAAAGATTTGAATTCTAATGAAACAGCTCAAATTACTACTGATGGTAAAAAGAATAGTATCATCAACGGTATTACTGATTGGGTTTATGAAGAGGAGTTTGCTTTTGTTCGTGCTTTTGAATGGAGTGTGAATGGTGATAAATTGGCTTACATTAAGTTTGATGAAACTGAAGTTCCACAATTCAACATGGATTTATACGGAAAGGAACTTTATCCTTCTGCCGATACTTTTAAATATCCAAAAGCGGGTGAGAAAAACTCTAAAGTTTCATTACAACTATACGATCTTAAAAGTAAAAAAACTTCTGAAGTAGATCTTTCAAGCTATAACAGTTACTACATTCCACGTTTGTTGTGGACGCAAGACAATAATATTTTAAGTGTTCAACTTACCAATCGCCATCAAAATGTTATTGATTTGGTTTTTGTAAATACGTCAAACAATACTTCAAAATTAATTTTAGCTGAGAAAGATGATGCTTATGTTGATGTAACCGACAACCTTACATTTTTAAATAACAATAGTTTCTTCTGGACTAGCGAGAAAGATGGATGGAATCATATTTATCAATATGATAAAGACGGAAAACTTCTTCATCAAGTTACTAGTGGTCCATGGGAAGTAACTAGATATTACGGTTTCGATCAAAATACTGGTCGTATATATTTTCAAAGTACTGAAAACGGAAGTATTAATCGCGATGTGTATTCTATTTTGCCATCGGGAAAAAATAAGGTTCGTTTAACGCAAAAGATAGGAACTAATAATGCTTCATTTAGTTCAGACTTTACTTATTTTATTAATACATTTTCAGATTCTAAAACTCCTTATGTATATACACTTCACGAGGCTAAAACTGGAAAACTTTTACGTGAAATTAAAAACAATAATGGTTTAAAGAATCGATTAGCTTCTTATAATATTTCACCAAAAGAGTACTCTACTATCAATGTGAATGGTGAAGACTTAAACATGTATATGATAAAGCCTTTAGACTTTGACGAGTCTAAGCAATATCCATTATTTATGTTTCAGTATTCTGGACCAGGTTCACAAAGTGTTTCAAACAGTTGGATGGGCACAAATGACTTTTGGCACGAAATGTTAGTAAATCAATTAGATATTATTGTTGTTTGTGTTGATGGGCGAGGAACTGGTTTTAAAGGCCGTGATTTCAAAAAAATGACTCAAAAAGAATTGGGTAAATATGAAGTTGAAGATCAAATCGCTGCAGCAAAAAAACTAGGTAGTTTACCATACATTGATTCTTCTAGAACTGGAATTTGGGGATGGAGCTATGGTGGATTTATGTCGTCTAACGCATTATTTCAAGCACCAGAAACATTTGAAATGGCAATTGCCGTTGCCCCGGTTACAAGTTGGAGATTTTACGATTCTATCTATACAGAGCGTTATATGCAAACTCCACAAGAGAATGCGTCAGGGTATGATGATAATTCGCCACTTTCTCACGTAGACGGACTAGAAGGAAAATATTTATTAATTCACGGAAGTGCAGATGATAATGTACACGTGCAAAATGCAATGCGCTTAATTGAAGAACTGGTGCAAGCCAATAAGCAATTTGACTGGCGTATTTACCCAGATAAAAATCACGGTATATATGGAGGAAACACTCGTTTACACCTGTATACTTTAATGACTGAATATATTAAAAATAATCTTTAAAAAAAACTTAACAGTTTTATCTTATGAGCCAAGAAAATGATCCTCAGTTAATAGCGCATTTAGCTAAAAAAGGTGTTGATAATAAAATGGTGATGGGCCATCCAGCAGGATTGTTCATCTTGTTTTTCACAGAGATGTGGGAACGCTTTAGCTATTACGGAATGCGTGCGTTATTGACCGTATTCTTAATAACAGAAATAGCCAAAGGAGGTTGGGAATGGACGAATGCTGATGCTATGCAGCTTTATGCTTGGTACACAGGTTTAGTTTACTTAACACCGCTTATTGGTGGTATAATTGCCGATAAATTTACTGGATTTAGAAAAGCTATTTTATTAGGTGCATTAATTATGACCTTAGGTCACCTTTCTATGGCCTTTGAAATGATAGACCCAACATTCTTCTATATAGGTTTAGTGCTTATGATAGTAGGTAATGGTATGTTTAAGCCGAATATCTCATCAATGGTTGGAAACTTATATCCAGATTCAAGTACTAAAAAAGATGCTGGATATACCATTTTTTATATGGGTATTAATGCAGGAGCATTTTTAGGAATGCTATTATGCGGATATATAGGTGAAAAAGTAGGTTGGCATTATGGATTTGGTTTAGCAGGAGTATTTATGCTATTCGGTATGCTACAGTTCTATTTCGGACGTAAAATATTCGGGATTATAGGGGAAGAGCCAGGAACACATACTCAAGCTGAATTAGATGCAATGGCTGGTGGAGCAGATGAAGAAGAAGAAATAGCTCCGCATATTGTAAGAGATAGATTAATAGTTGTTGGTGTATTAATGGTTGCAAGTATGTTCTTCTTCTTTGCTTTTGAGCAAGCAGGAGGGTCTATGACCGTTTTTGCTAAAGACTATACACAAAGAGTATTAGAAGGAAGTACAGGAACCATATTTAAATGGGTGGATGCCATCTTAACTATTTTCCCAATCATAATTGTTTCTTGGGTACTATATGGCTTAGGTAAGAAAATTTTTAAAGCGTATCCTTTAACTATTACTTTTACAGCAATATCATTCGTGATCATATGGATTTTAGGTGTTTGGAAAGTTTATAGAGAGTTCAGTTTAGAGCATACTGAAGTTACGGTATCTTGGTTTCAAATCTTAAACTCCTTTTTTATTATCACATTAGCTTCATCTTTCAGTAAGCTGTGGGAAAAAATATGGAATCCTTCAGGTCCAGTTAAGTTTGCAATGGGATTAGCTTTAGTAGGAGTTGGTTTCGTGGTGTTATCTGTGGGTGCCAACAGTATTCCTCAAGGAGCTGAAACAGCTTCAGTGAGTATGATTTGGTTAATCTTAGCCTATTTCTTCCACACAACAGGTGAGCTTTGTTTAAGTCCAGTAGGATTGTCGTATGTTTCTAAACTATCGCCTAAACGATTAGCAGGTTTATTATTTGGTCTGTGGTTTACAGCTTCTGCAATTGCCAACTTTATTGCTGGTATGACAGGATCTTACATCGATAAAATTTCGGAAACATATTCTATGTCTACTTTCTTTTTAATAATTGCAGCTATCCCAATTGCGGCAGCAGTATTATTATTGCTATTCAACCCAAAATTAAAGAAAATGATGCATGGGATAAACTAATTCTTTTCGAATATCGATGAATTGAGTTAAGTAAACCCGAACATAAAACAGAAAGTAAGAAATAATTTTTTAAATATAAACTATTACTATGTCAGACGCATTACAGTATCAAAAGCAAAAGGAAATTTTTGGCCACCCGGTAGGACTTTATATTCTATTTTTTACCGAAATGTGGGAGCGATTTTCCTATTATGGAATGCGTGCTATTTTAGTTCTTTATTTAGTAGCTGAAACGACAAGTGCAAACCCAGGATTAGGTTGGACAAATGCTGAAGCACTTTCTGTTTATGGATGGTATACTATGTTTGTTTATGTAGCATCGATTCCCGGTGGATGGATTGCCGATAAATTTTTAGGTCAAAAACAATCTGTACTTGTTGGAGGTATACTGCTAGTTGCAGGTCACGCCATACTTTCTATTGAAGAAATGTGGGCTTTTTACTCTGGACTTGGACTAATTGTAGCTGGTGTAGGTATGCTTAAGCCGAATATCTCAACAATGGTTGGAGGACTCTATAAAGACGGTGATATTAGAAGAGATAAAGGATTTACAATTTTCTATATTGGAATTAACATAGGAGCTTTCTTATCAAGTATTATCGTTGGTTATGTAGGTGAGACTTACGGATGGCACTACGGATTTGGACTTGCTGCAATTGGAATGGCTCTGGGGCTTATTCAATATTTAGTAGGACAAAAGCACTTAAAATTTGTTGGTAACAACACAAATAAATCTATCGATCCTGAAGAACAAGCTGCCATGAAAAGGCCGCTATCTAAGATAGAAAAAGACAGAATGATAGTTCTGTTTATCTCTTTCCTTCTAGTTATTGTATTCTGGGGAGCTTTTGAACAAGCAGGTGGTTTGATGAATCTTTATGCTTCAGAAAAAACAGATCGTTTCCTACTTGGGTGGGAAGTGCCAGCATCTTGGTTCCAGTCTCTTAATGCAATGTTTATTATAATATTTGGTACTGCTGTTGCAGCCTACTGGGCGAAAAGAAAATTAAAAGGGAAAATTTCATCCTCTCTGTTTAAGATGAGTATTGGTCTAGTAATTATGGGACTAGGTTTCTTTTTTATGACGGCTGCTGCTGGTGAGTACAACAACCAAGGTTCTTCGGCTATGTACTGGTTAGTATTAGCATATTTGTTCCACACTATTGGAGAGCTTTGTCTTTCTCCAGTTGCACTTTCTTACATTACTAAATTAGCGCCATTAAAATATGCATCGTTAATGATGGGTATTTATTTCGCGATGACCGGATTCGGAAATTTATTAGCAGGATTCTTAGGACAATCAGCTTCAGATTTAGGAGAATATACCGTATTTACTGGAATAGCAATTTTCGCAGTTGCATTTGGTATATTGGTTCTTTTAGTGAGAAGAAAATTAGAAAGTCTTACTCATGGTGCTGAAGACAATGAAAAGCAAATGTAAAAGTGAAAACTTTATAGGTTTTAACTTCAAGAATTAAAAACATAATTTTTAAAAAACTAACCAAAGCATATACAAATGAAAACGGATATTGAAAATTTATTTAAAGACACTGTTTTAGGGCATCCAGTTGGATTATTTATTTTATTCTTTACTGAAATGTGGGAGCGTTTTTCCTTTTATGGAATGCGTATTCTATTGATATTGTTTTTAACAGCTCCTTTGATGAGTGATAACCCTGGTTGGGACTGGCCTCGTGAGCACGCGCTGTCTTTAATAGGTACATATGCTTCACTATTATACCTAACCCCAATTATAGGAGGTTGGATAGCCGATAAATTTACAGGATATAGAATTGCTGTTGTAATTGGGTGTATTGTAATGACACTTGGTCACGCAGCAATGGCATTAGAAACAACAGCTTCATTTTATTTAGGCTTGGCGCTATTAGTAATTGGAACTGGTTTTTTTAAGCCGAATATTACTTCTATTATTTCTGAAATGTATAAAACCCGTGAATCCAAAAAAGATGGTGCTTATACCATCTTCTATATGGGAGTAAACGCAGGTGCATTTTTCGGAATGATGTTATGTGGTTACTTAGCGGAAAACTACGGATGGGCTTATGGTTTTGGTTTAGCAGGAATATTTATGTTCCTTGGAATGCTTCAATTTATATTAGCTCATAAAATCTTCGGGAAAGTTGGAGCTAGACCTTCAAAGAAAAAAGATATAGTTTTAAATGTAGAAGAAGGTGCAGATAAAGAAGAAGTTGAAGAGGAAGTAGAAGCAGCGATAAAACTTAACCCATTTACTACATTTGATTATGTGTTAATAGTACTATCATCTATTGGTGGTTTATTGTATTTGTTTAATGATCCATTAGATACGATATATTCTAAATCATTAGTTCCATTTGAAGTAGGAAGCATGAGTGGTACAAATGTGGTTGTTTTAGCCGCATTAGTAATGTTTTTAGTTTTATTAATTACACGTATCGCACGTTATCTACCTATAGTTAGAGATAGATTAATTGCAGTTACAATTTTCGCGCTTTTCACAGTGTTTTTCTTTGCTTTCTTTGAGCAATCATTAGGATCGATGACCTTGTTTGCAAGTGATTATACCGATAGAAACTTAGAAGGAAATGCAGCAATTATTTTTAAAATAGTTGATGGTTTGTTAACTACCATTCCGTTGATTATTATAACGTATGTAATTGTATTAATATTTAAAAAGACATTTACTAAAATTGGGGCCTCTAATATTGTTCTAGCAATAGCTTTTATTCTAGTTTGGGCATTGGTTTTATATCGTATTTACGATAAAGCTTTTTCAGAAGAATTAAAGGTAGATGCTACTTGGTTTGGAATTCTAAACTCATTCTTCATTATTACCTTAGCACCGTTATTCTCAAAATGGTGGGAAAGTAAATACAATCCGAGTGCTGCAATGAAGTATGGAATTGGTTTAGTTTTACTAGGTCTTGGGTTTGCTATTCTATCGTATGGTGCATCCGATATTCCTCCTGGAGCAAGAACGGCTTCTGTAAGTATGATATTTTTAATTTTAGCATATCTATTCCACACTATGGGAGAGCTTTGTCTTTCTCCATTGGGACTTTCATACCTAAGTAAATTAGTGCCTGCACGAATGATAGGTTTTATGTTCGGAGTTTGGTATTTAGCAATTGCTGTAGGGCAAAAAGCTGCAAACACAATGGGAGGTATGATTGACAAAATTTCTGAGGAGTATTCTTTAGGAACTTTCTTCTTGATTTTTGCAGTAGTACCAATTATTGTTGGATTTATAGCAATGCTTTTAAACCCAGTATTGAAAAGATTAATGCACGGAATTCGTTAATGCATATTACATTAATTTATAAAAAACGTTCCATTTTGTGGAACGTTTTTTGTTTCTTTACTTTTGAATTACTAAAATGAATTTGATGAGAAATATTTTAATAATTGTTTTCCTGTTTACACTAGGTAGTGTTAATGCTCAAAAGATAAATTGGATGACAATGAATGAAGCCTTAGCAGCCCAAAAAGAAAATCCAAAAAAGATTTTTATGGATGTTTATACCACTTGGTGTGGTCCTTGTAAAATGCTGGACAAAAATACATTTAGCGATAAAAGTGTAATTGAGTATATAAATAAAAACTACTATGCAGTAAAGTTTAATGCCGAAGGTACAGAAGAGATAAAGTATAAAGATTTTACATATACTAATCCTAACTATAACCCAGATAGAAAAGGTAGAAACTCACAGCATTTATTTGCTCATGCACTTAAAGTTAATGCCTATCCAACGGTAGTGTTTTTTAAAGAAGATGGTGAGTTAATTCAAGCAGTGCCAGGATACAGAACTCCAAAACAATTGGAGATATTTCTTAAAATGATTCAAAGTGATGACTATTTAAAAATAACAACTGCTTCTGCTTGGGAAGAATATCAAAAGAATTTTAAATATACATTTTAGAATAACCACTAAGTTTCATATTCGAGTTATTCTAATAGGAAAGCTCCTTGTTTAGCTGTATGGCTAAATGGGAGCTTTTTTAGTTTACAAGTTTCCTCCCATCTATCTACATAACTGTGGTAGTTGCTCCCATCGGCAATAATTTGGCTTGGATTAATACTATCGATAAGCCTGTTGAGGTTTATTTTCGGGCTATTGGATAATATGATTGTATGAATGTTTTCGTGCTTTGGATAAACACCTAAGCTATCGATTATCAATATTTTTTTGTCTTTATATTTAAAAATAGAAGGAAGTGTCTTTTCAGAATATAATGTAATATTCTGTTTGGTTTTAAATGCTTTTATTGGATAATCATAAGATAAGTTTTCAGTTGAGTCACTTTTAAAAACGCTAAGGTTTTTACCATTTTGATAAGCTAGAAGAGTTTGTCTGTTTTTTTGAAATACCACTAATTGACTTTTCGAATATCTATTTTCATCATAAATATATACTGAAATTAACAAGGCAATAGTCGCTAACGAAGTAATTAACCTAGGGTAGGTTAACTTTTTAAGATATAAAGCAAAGGCTATAATTGTTAAATAAGCACTTATGGTTTTTAAAGTAGAAAAATGTATATCGCCAAGTAAAAAGTGCTCCTGAGCAGCAATCCAGTTAATAAACCAATTCAATTGTTCTATTAGGTAATTGTAGGTCTCTGCTAACCAATTTGGCAAGAAATCAAAACTTGCTAAAATCACTATCAATATGCCACCACACATTAATATTGATAAAAAAGGAAGGATAACTATGTTGGTAAGAAGAAATAAGCCGGGAAACTGATTAAAGTAGAATAGACTTAATGGTAAAACTCCGATTTGGGCACAAATAGTTACTGCAATTAATGTCCAAACCTTACGAACAACTTTATATTTTGAATAACCAATATTTTGAAAAACAGGAAGTAACCAAATTATAAAGAAAACGGCTAAATAGCTTAGTTGAAATCCAACTTGGAATAGTAAAAACGGATTAATAACTAATAAAATGAAATAAGAAAGGAATAAGGTGTTTATAGCGTTTGTGTCGCGGTTTAATACTTCGGCTAGGGCGAAGAAGCTAAACATCGTTACAGCTCTTGTAACAGAGGGTGACAAACCTGAAAGCAAAGCAAAACCCCAAAGAGATAAAACTATAGATATTACTTGTATTAATGAACCGTGCTTTAATCTGGAAAGAGGTTTTAATAAAAAGCTTAGTATAAAATAGATGATACTTACATGTAAGCCCGAAACAGCAAGTATGTGAACCGCTCCAGCCGCTGCATATTTTTCGTATAGGTTTTTATCTATATCTTTCTTTTCTCCTAAAACTAATGCTTGAATGATTGCTCGTTCATCTGTTTCTAATTTTGTTTTCTGAAGTTTTTCTATAATTCTAGCACGACGATTTTGAGCAAAACCTCTTAATGTTGGGGCTCCAATTTGATGTTTTATAATTTCCTTCCTAGATATATGCAATTGCCCATAAACCCCTAGTGACTTCATATATTTTGAATAGTCAAATTGATGTGGATTTAAAGGTTTAGGGATATCAGAAATAGTTGAATAAACCAATATAAGATCATCAACTAAAAATCTGTTTTCTATAGAGTCTTTAGAAACATTTACTAAAACCTTTCCTTTTGAATTCTTTCCATTTACTTCATAAATTTCAGCCAAATACTTATGGTTGAAATTATCATCTTTTATAGTTTCAGTAATTTTTAACTGAAGCATTTCAGGAATATCTGAAGTTGTAATATGTGTATAGTGATTCGATTGGAACATTGGCAACCGTATCTGATAACTAACATATCCAATGAAGAAAAAACATAAATATGTTGCAATTCCTAATTCTACAGATTGAAAAATTCGTTTACGTGCCCAAAACCAGAATAGAACAAAAACAAATAATATAGCTAAAAGATAAGGCAATAAAAATGTTGTAACAGGGTAGAAGTGTGCAGAAAGAATCCCTATTGTGAGAAAAATTGAAAACCGAACTATTGCGAAGTTTATGAATTTCATAAGCTTGGCTTTTGAACATAAAATGAATTCTTATAAAGATATAAGAAGTTTCGCGATTTTCAATTTTATAGAGGCTTAATCTTCAGTAAAACAGTTGTTTATAGGTTTAGATAACTTGTTTTGAATTTTCAATACCTTTTAAAACACGTAGTCTGCCCGGACCATTTTTTAGCGCTAGGTTATAATGCGCTGCTGCTTCTTCATTTCGATTTTGAGAGAGTAACCAATCTGCATAAAGTTCGTGGGTAGGCTTGTGAATTGTAGGCGGGCCAAAGCTGTAACTTATACTGTTTTCAATACTAATGGATTCTTTAAAATGTTGTTCGGCTAAATTAGAGTCACCCTTTAGCTGGGCGTGAAGTGCCAGAAGTTGGTTTTGTCTAATTTTAGCTTCTTTTAAATCCATTTCATTGGCCTCATCTCGAGTAACAGCAGAACACAAATTAGAACTCCCTTTTGAAACTACGAAAGACTCTCTATTATAGTCTTGCTCCATAACATCGATTACGCTATCTAATTTTTTTAGATTGCCGTTAGTATATGCTTTCATTCCTTCTATAAAGTGATACTGTGAACGAATGGTAATATTTAAATCGTTTATATCTAATGCTATGTTTGCAATATCACTTTCCCATTCATCTGTTTCGGCAAGATACGTTCCTTTTAAAAATACGAGGTGAGTTCTTGCCTTTTTAGATGGTTTTTCGGTAGCGTATTTTTGCATATCTAATACCATTTTTCTCGCTTCCTCATAATTTCCTATTTGAAGATAACCATATTCTAGCCAATGAAAAGCGTGATATCCACGCGCATCATTATCTAATCCCTTTTTCTCCATTCGGTTCAAGCTGGCTTGATAAGAATCTATATTTGAAGAAATAACATTATCCCACATTCCCATGGCAACATAAATATGTGAAGGCATATGTAGCGCATGACTAGCATCTGGAGCTACTTTTGAATATATATTAGCAGCGTCTAAAGCTAGGTTGGCGTGCTCGGGATCGTCATAGGAGTGAATTAGATAATGTAATGCTCCTGGATGTTTTGGGTTTTCGTTTAAAATACCTTTTGCAACTTTGGCACCTTTTCCATAAATAACATCATCTCTGCCCTCAGCTACCGAACCTAATAGTGATAAAGCATAAAAGGCTGAGACTTCTTGGTTATCAGGATATTTGTTGTGCAGTTCCTCCATATAATTCGAATAATTGATATCCCTTTGTGTTTTATCAATTTTTGGTTCATAGAGTATACGCACAGCTTTAATTAAATCCTGTTCAATTTCGTATTCATTACTATCGAATTTAATTTTATCCAGCTTATTTAAGGCATTTGTTGCAGCCTCATAATCTTGTTCTTGCCATAAACTATGATTATAGGTCATCGCTTCTCCCCAATAAGCCATTGCCATTTCTGAATCTTCCTCTTGTGCTTCTATAAAAGCATCGCGGGCATCTTCATATTCAAAGGAATGTAACAATAGAAGTCCTTTTTCAAAATAAGGTTGAGCACTTTCTTTACCACTTACAGATAAATCAACAACACCTAATCGAATGTTTTCTTTCTTTTGTTGTTTACAGGAAATAATTGCAAACAGAATTAAAAAATAGGTTATATATTTCATAACTAGTGGTTTATAGATAGTTTAAAGGTAATCATTTCATATTTCTTCTTTACCTAAACAAGCTTTTTTTTTGAACTAACTATTACTTCAACCATACTTTTGCTTTTAAAATTGAGTCCATGTTTCAAAACCTGTTGTTAAGGATTTATTGGCATTGAAACAGTAATCGGTTTTAATACTGTATGTCTTTTCTGAGCTTCTATACTATCTGTACGATCTAGCATGGCTTTAAATTTTCCATGTCTGTTACTTCGAGACCAACACTATTGAATTAGGATCATCTGTATCCTGATAAGTTTTAAAACTGGAAACTGAGGGTGAAAATAATTCTACCCGATCTTGATGGCCTTTAAGCCATGTGTTAAAATCGCCTACTTTGTGGCGTCCTATTACTGTTGTCCTTGTATTGTAATTTAAATTGTTAGTGCATGTCTTATCGGTATCGTGATACTAAACTTTGTTTAATATTGATATAGTAGGTTTGCTTACTACTCCACCAATTTTCATAGCTGCTTGTCTTTGCGGGTCGCTCATTACTTTGTCAAATAATCCCGGTTCATCAGGTATCTCAAAAATCATGGTTACATCGTTTGCATTTGTAGCCGAATTGTAAAGATCTTTAAGTTGAACTCCTTCTTTTTGAAGATTGGACTGATCTGCGTCAAAAATTTTTTTCCATTCGATGAAGTTTTTCACCTCGTGTTGAACAATTACTGTTTTCATTGTATTGTGATTTATTTTATAAATGCCTACTCTAAACGGTTTTCAGCTGCTCCGATATTTATATTTTAATAACGTAAAGTTTTAAGAGTTTTCATAATGTTCCGTTTTATTGATGTTTATGTACTTCCAATTCAATCTCGATCATAAATTCTGGAATAGCCAATTCTTTTACACCAAGCCAAGAACCGGTTGGAAATTGCTTTTTATAGATTTTTGTTCGATATCCTGCAACTTCCAAAAACTTTGGCATATCGATAGTGAATACATTTTCTACAACCACATCGTCAAACGTGCAACCAAAATGTGTTAAGATTTTCTCTAAGTCAGCATAACAATTTTTCATCTGTTGTTCCAGATCACCAATGGCTGTTGGGTTACCATCATCGTCCATACTTACGGCACCAGAGATTTTTATATCATCTCCAATTTTTATGGCGTGTGAATAGCTATAAGCTTTTTCAACATCGGGACGTAGGTGAAAATACTCTGGAGTTGTTTTGATTGTTTTGGATTCTCTAGGTTCATTTTTTAATGATTCTGAGCTGCTAAGGTTCCTTTTAACTTTTGAGTAAACGATTCCTGTTATGGCGGATTCTTCACTGCTATGTGGATCTTGGCTTTGAACTTGCACACTGGATAAGCAAACAAATAGAAAGATTAGATATTTGTGAATTTGTGATTTCATAGAATGTAATTTAAGCGACTTTACGCCCTTGCAAGAGGTTATTCACAAAAGGCGCAGAAGACGCGTAAGTTTTTATTTTCTGTCGGCAACTTTTACATTGCCATTTATGCCACTTAAATCTGGACGGAAAATCCACAGTTCGGTTTCACCGCCTTCAGTAACTGCCATCCAGTCATTTAAAAACTCTTTCCAACTTCCTTTACCATTAACGATCTCGTATTTCTCAACAAATCCGCGATCTTGACCCAGCCAAGCAGACTTGTCAAAAAATGATATTACAGCAAGATCTCTTCCTTCCTTGGTGCTTGAAAATTCATTAGTATAGATTCCATAGGTGTCATTTGGACTTTTTTCAGAATACACATCGTATACTTTTTTCACCAACTTCATGGCATCTTCATACTTTCCTCTTTTTATATCCCAATAATCTACTTCCATATTTTTTATGGTAAAATCTTTTGGGAATCGAGAGAGTTCATTGCGTCCTCGCCAATAGCTTTGAGAACCACTGTCTGCTGTCATATACGGAGCTACATTGTTGTTCCAATCGGTATCATGACCGTCTTTTTGAGCGGGTCTGTTATCTAAAGCACTCCAAGGGAATGGTCCCATAACCCAAACATAGCTTCCAGTATTAGGACCATTAGAAATCCAATACACTCGTCCTGCATAAGGTCCTTCGCCATGAAATTTTTTGTTATGTGCTGCTATTCCTTTTTCAAATTGTGTTACTTGAGTAGGATTGGGGATTAATATTGCATTTTCGAATACGCCGTATTCAGCATTGTTCTGTGATATTGCCAATAATGGTAATAAAAGAATTATAAATATCAAATTTTTCATAATGTTTCATTTGTGTCCGTCATTGACGAACTGGTTATTGTGTAATTTGCCTTTCTTAATAATTTGATTGATTTTAACACTAGGCTTAGTCCATAAGTTTTGGATTGTAGTAAGCTGTTTCACGAGTTATTTTGCCATCTTCATTAAAATACATTTGGTAGTGTATAGGAACTGTAATAGCTTTTTTGTCGGATTTACGCATTAGGTTAATGTTCCACCAGGACTGCACTACATGGGCATCTCCCATTTCATAGTGTAAGTAGTCTGGGTAACCAACAATTTGTACATCTTTAATATCATACTTCTCAAATAATTTTTTGTCAATTTCCTTTTGCTCAGCAAGTGAAATGCTCTCAAAATCTGGTGAACTTGAATTAACGAAACGGGCATTGTCATCATAAAAACCATAAGCTTTGTCAAAATCTTTGTTTTCGAAAGCATACATTAGATTTCGAACGGTGTTAATGTATTCGTGGTGATTATAGATAGTGCCGTTTGTACGGTTGCTATTACTTTGCCCCACTTCTCTAAAAATATTGTTATTGTTATAGGTTATGATAGTTTGTATTTTGTTGTTCTTGTTAACAATAAATAAACGATGTATAGGTTGATTAACCTTTACTCCAGTTTTTTTGTGAACGCCTTTCATATCTTCCCAAGTCTGTACCCAAACAACATTTTTTTGATTGTCGTCTTTATATTCCAATGCATCTGGATATGCTCCTGGAGAACGTGATATTGAAAAATAATCTAGAGCATCATTCCAATTTTTCGCAGAACTTGAAAAGCTTTCTTTATCAGTTCCTTTGTCATTAGGATTGATATTGTTGCCGTTATAAGCCATAAAATCCTCTGCTAAATAACTTGAAACTTTATCGGTGTCACCGTTTACGAAAGACTTAGTCATATCTTCTACTACAGTAATTGCCGGATGGTCTATGTAAATAGTTCCGTTCTTTTTTTGCGCTGTGGTAATGAAACTTATTAGCATCATTACAATTAATATTTTTGTCTTCATTAGTTTATATATTTAGTTAATACTCTATTTGATTTTACTTTGAATAATTTTTCAATGTTTGTTGAATTGGTTTAAATGTCATTTTCAATTCTTTGCTGGCGAGTGCATTTTCATAAATAATCTTCGCCTTATGGTGTGAAGGTTGTTGATTTAGCATCAAGTTCATGTCGCTAATAGTATAAGTTTCACTGCTTAGTAAATAGTTTTTATTGTGTAATCCAGAAGTAGTTGCAGCCTTAAAAATGGCTTCAGCAACATCCTCTACATCTACTAATGCGAATTCTGCATTGGTATCGTAAAGCATCTGAACAAATGGGTTTGGGGCTATTTTATTTTTAATAAGAAATTGTAACCCAGTAGAAGTGGAGTCTTCTCTTTTTGACAATGACTTTCCCATAACTCCTACTGGCGAAACAGAAGTGATTTCATAGGAAAGATTTGGATTATCCTGTATAAATTTTTCAACCGTTTGGTTTGCTATAAACTTGGCTTGTGCATAAGGATGACTTTCGGAGTTGATGTATTTTTTATCGGATTCATTAAAATTTTCCGAGATTGTTTTTCCAAATGAAGGCAATGGAAAGTTTGTATTCCACGCAGCTACCGAGGCAATAAAAACAACCTTCTCTATTAATGATGATTCTTTTAAGGCTTCTAAAAAATTTTCAGTGCCTTTTATTGTTGGATCAAAAAGTTCGATTTGAGGGTCTTTTACATCTAACTGAAAAGGTGTGCCGCCGTGAACTACTATTTCGCAATCGCTGATAAAATCTTTTAAAGCTTCTAAATTCTCAACCTTTAACGGACTAATATTTAGATTATCTGAACTTTCAAGGTTGAAAAGATGCTGATACTTTTCACTCTTTTTAATGTCAGTAACCGATACTTTTACGTTAAATCCTTCCTCTAAAAATTTCCTTGTAGTATAGCTTCCTATAAAGCCTGAACCACCTATGATGCCTACTGTTTTCATATTCTGTTTTTTATTGAGGTAAAATCTGAGTTGTGATAAACTCTTCATTGCCCTCATTACCATTATCCATCTTTTTGAATATTTAAATTATAATCTGGTTGAATCTTTCATTACAGCTATTTCAGCTTGTTGTAGAGATTGTATATCGAGCATGATCTTGGAGATATCCCAATAGCCAAATTCTTTTACAACCTTACCATCTACAAATTGGGCGGTTATGTGCGCAGGAATAGTGTAGGTCTTGTTATTTGCCGCAAGTGTACCCTTCCAAGTACCCCAAAAGTTTACATAAGTTTTACCTTTATCTGTCACGACCATTTCATAATCAGATTCGCCGTCCACATAGTCCCAGCTACTAAAGAGTGCTGCATCTTCTTTGCCCATTGCTATTTCTTCGGCTATAGTCTTGCCTTCTTTTTCAATTACGTTGTTCATTATTTTCGCAGTATCGGCATAGTGGCTAGCAAGAGCCTCCCAGTCCTGTTTCTCATAAGCATTAATTATTTTTTTATAAGTGTCAATTTCGGGGGACTGTTGGGTATAGCGCATATCTTGTTTTTGACAAGCAGTAAATAGAAAGACCATTGAAAGTGCTAAAAAGAGTATTCTTTTCATAATAGATTATTTTAATATTAGTTTCTAGAAATAGTACGAGGAGTACATCTAAGTAACTGACAATCAAAAGAAATAAAAAGCGATTTAGGACGAAGAGACTTTATTACTGTCCGGAGAGTGGGAATTAGTTACTAAAGGAAAATTAATTTCAGAATTCAGTATTCTGAAACATTATATAGTTTGTAACCGCTTAAGAAGTTCGGTGCGCATAGCTTTACTCATTGGAATTGCTTTCTTTGAAATTACAACATGAGTTCCCGCTACTTCATCAATTTGGGAAAGATTAATAATGTAGGAACGATGAATCCTGAGGAAGTGTTTCTCTGGAAGTTTGATATCAATATCTTTTAAGGTCATCACTAAAAGATATTCTCGTCCCTGCGAAAAGATGCGACAATAGTTACGGTCTGCCTCGATGTAATAAATATCTTTAATATTTATTTTTAGCATTTTGTCGTTGTGGCGTACAAAAATACGATCGTTTAAAATTGTGTTACCTGTATTACCGTTGTTTAAACGATAATCAGTACTGCTAGTTTCACCATTGTTAGTACCAATCTCAGTTGAAATTCTTTCAACGGTTAATTCGATAGCTCGTTGCAGGTCTAGTTTTTTAAATGGTTTTGAAATAAACCCATAAGGGTGTGTTTCCTTCGCTCGATTAAAATGTGCTTCGTCTGAATTCGCGGTTAAATAGATAATTGGAATTCTAAAATACTTTTGAATTTCTTGGGCGGTTTGTATTCCATCCAATTCGCCTTTTAACCGAATATCCAGTAAAACAATATCTGGTTTGTCTATTCTTATCTGTGACAGTGCTTCTTCACCTCGTGGCAAAATACCAGTAACTTCATAACCAAGTTCGGTTAGTTGTAACGAGATATTGGCTGCAATAACCATTTCATCTTCAACTATCAATATTTTTATTGCAGTTCCCATTTAGGCTATTTTGAAATTTTTAAAGTTGAAAAGTACTTCAGTTCCATTTTTATGGTTTTCTGAAATTGTACCATTTAATTGTAGCGTAAGCAATTGAATAAGCTGGGTGCCAAATCCAGTTCCTTTTGCTTTAGAATTTTTGATTTTACCAATTCCGTTATCTGAAACTTTTAGAAATAATGCTTCATTTTGTTTATTAAGGCTAATTTTTATTTTGCCCTTCGTTCCTTCGGGGAAGGCGTATTTTAATGCATTCGTCAAAAGTTCGTTTACAATTAAACCTATGGGCACGGCAGTATCTACATCTAAGTTTAGATCGTCCATAGCACATTCTATTTTCACCTTTTCTTCCGCATCAAAAGTATCGAGCACGCCTTCGCTTAAATTCATGAAATAATCCTTCATTTCTATACTGCCCAAGTTTTCTCCTTGATATAACTTTTGGTGAATAATACCCATACTTTGAACTCGATTTTCGCTGGCAAGCATAGCTTCCTTACTAGCGCCATCTTCCAATTTTGCAGATTGTAAAGCGATAAGACTTTTTACCAATTCTAGATTGTTTTTTACACGATGGTGAATTTCTTTTAGCAACAATTCGTTTTGCTTATTCTTTGCATCCAACTCAGTGTTTAATTGCGAAAGCGCCTTTCGTTTTTTACGAATATTCTTTAAGGTAAAATACATTCCAAAGAGAATTATAGCTAGTAATCCTGCAACACCAATATAAAGCCATTGGGTTATTCGTTGTTGTGTAATTTTTTCCTGCTGACTCAAAATTTCGATGTCTTTCTGTGCAGTTTCATATTTCACCTGAAGTTCACTGTCCTTGCGTGCAATTATGGTATTTAAATATTCTGTATGACCTTGTTCGTAAAGTTCGTGATATTCAAGTGCGTTTTTATAATCACCCAATTCACTATATATATTTGAAATATGCATATAGTTTTCCCAAAGGTTTTTGGTGTTGCCTATACGTTTCATTATTTCTATCGCTCTTAAGTTGTAGGGTAGAGCTTCGGCATATTTTCCTTGCAAAATATACACGTGGCCAATATTTGCAGTTGGTGGCATGGTATATCGCAACAGACCTATTTTTTTCGCACCCTCATAGCAACGATTGTAATCTGCAATAGCATCTTCATAACGTTCCATGTATTTGTAAATATTTCCGCGGCCGTTGTAGCAAGCTAAAAGAGGCGCATCCACAACTCCTAATTGTTTGTAAAGGTTGATAGCGCGATTCATACTGCTTAGACTTTTATCTAAATCACCTAAGAATAATTGATTCTCCGCAAGTCGCCGATAGGAGAGAGGTAAATCATCTTTATAACCGTGTTTTTCTTGAATAGCTATTGCCTTTTTGCAGTATTCTGCGCCTTCAGCATAGCTGTCTGAGTAATAAAGTAGGTCGCTTATTTTTGTGTAACATTGAGCAATGCCGCGCTGATTGTCTATTTCTTCATATAGAGCTAATGCTTTAAAGACAACTTTAGATCCCTCGTCGTATTCTGCAGTTCCACTGTAATTTGTTGCTAGAAGCAGATAAGTGTCTGCCAATTCTTTTGGCATTTTTTGCTTTTTGTAAACCGAAATAGCTTTTTGTAAATAAACAATTGAAGAGTCGAGTATGGTATGGTCCTCGTGCCATTTTGCCAAACCGATAAACGATTTTGCAAGGGTTTTATAATCCTTGTTTCTTGTTGAAATCGCAATAGATTTCTTGAAATTAATGAACTCTGATAGCGTGTCTTTATTCTTCGGAATAGATTTTTCCGAATTTAAATACGAATTTTTAAGCGTGTCTTCTTGGTTTTGAGAAGGAGTGTGAGGAAGACTACTCCACGAAACGCAAGCTAATACTATAAAAAGTAATAGTCGTTTCATCGTATGTTATTAGAACTTAAATTTACGACTAAAATATTTTTTATTAGTGAAAAAGCTGTTTTATTTCAATTAATTTGTTGAAAATGAAAAATATACGAATAGATCTATTAAATAAATACAAAAAACCCTTCCTATACTTAATAAAATAAAGGGAAGGGTTTTCTTCTAAATTAGAGAATTTAATTTTTAGCTTTTAGAAGTGCTCAATCTAGCCAAAACATATGCAGAAATAGCCATTACCATATCTCGAACCGCCACATCAGGATGATGCCAGGTTAAGAGTAAACTTAATCCTATAAGAATAAGCCATAAAGAAACGATATATGCTCCTAGTTGAGTTTTAGTAAAGACAATAATTCCTGCAATTATCTCAATTACTCCTACAATCATCATAAATGTTGCTCCGCTAAACGGGAGCATATCCAAGGTCGAGGGTGCAAGATAGGTATCCCACTGCACTAAAATGTTTGAAAATTTATCCAATCCAGCTACAATAGGTACTATTGTAAAGGTGTACTTTAATAGGGTTTGTAACTTATTGATTTCAATGTTGTTTGTTATTGTTGCCATGGCTCTAAAGATTTATGTTCTATTGTTTTGATGCAATAAACCATAAGTGGTTACATATTTTGTAACTTTATAATAATTGCGGCATCTAAAAAGAAAAGGAAACAATGAACTCAACTCAGACGGACAGATTCGCATTAACTAAACTCTCTGATACTCAGATTGTAAATCGGGTGTTAGCAGGTGAAAAGGAATTGTATGAAATTCTATTGAGACGTTATAATCAACGTTTTTTTAGGGTAATAAGAAGTTATATTAATTCTGAAGCTGACACTCGCGATATAATGCAAGAAGCTTACGTAAAGGCTTATCTCAAATTGTATCAATTTAGAAGTGAATCTTCCTTTTCAACTTGGTTAACTAGAATTGGAATTAATGAGGCATTACAGTTTATTCGAAAACAAAAACGCCAGTCTACCAATTATGGTTCAACAGAAAGTCTTGAAAATATAATTCACTTGCCAGATACCAATACAATGAATCCAGAAAAACAAGCCATAAAATCTCAAACGCGCATTTTAGTTGAACAAGCTGTCGATTTATTACCAGAAAAATATAGAATTGTTTTTGTTCTTCATCAAGTGGAAGGATTGTCTAATTCTGAAATTGCCGACTGTTTAAAATTGTCTGAAAGCAATATAAAAGTGCGGTTACATCGTGCTAAGAATATGTTGAGAGATGAGCTTTTTAAAACAACACTCGATTCTTCTATTTATGAATTTGGAAATAAGAAATGCGATTTAATGGTAGAACACGTTATGGAACGCATTCAATATTTACCTTAATTAGTCCTTGTCTTGAACTATTATGAAGGTAGAATTTATTTGTTTTCATAGGTTTATAAGTTGATTTTATGATGCTTAACTGTGAATGTTATCACAAAAACAGTCTTCCAATCGAGATAATAGCTGCGAAAAACCTCCACGGAGAAAATTAGACGTATATTCGCCGCATATTAAAACCGTCTTCTTAGTTTTAAAGGTTCTTGAAAAGACCACATTCTAAAAGCGCCGCGATATACTATCTCCAAGCGCAGCGGTCTTACAACTTAAATAAATTTATGACATTTAAATCACTTGGGCTATCCGATGCCCTGCTGAAAGCAATTAGCAAAAAAGGATATGAAACGCCTTCGGCTATTCAACAAAAAGCAATTCCTTTAATTTTAGAACGAAAAGATGTGTTGGCTTCAGCACAAACAGGTAGCGGTAAAACTGCTGGTTTTGCATTGCCATTATTACAAATATTACAAAACCAACCAATCTTGCACAAACGACCAGTTCGTGCGCTTATACTTACTCCAACTCGTGAGTTAGCTGCTCAGGTACAGCAAGAATTTAAGGATTATAGCGAATTTACAGACCTACGATCAACAGTTATTTTTGGTGGAGTAGGAGCTAATCCTCAAATTAATGCACTGCGTAATGGTGTAGATGTTTTGGTGGCAACACCGGGACGACTATTAGATCTTCATAATCAACGTGCGGTTTCACTTTCAAAAGTTGAAGTCTTAGTTTTGGATGAAGCTGATAGAATGTTAGACATGGGCTTTGCTCGTGACATCAAAAAAATACTTGCACTACTTCCTTCAAAAAGGCAGAATCTTTTATTCTCTGCAACTTTTTCAAAGGAAATAAAAAAACTTGCTAATGAATTTCTTCATCAGCCTGTTTTAGTAGAAGCAACTCCAGAAAATACTACAGTAGAGAAAATTGATCAAACAGTTTATAGAGTTGATAAAAATCTTAAGACTGATTTAATTATAAAACTTATTTCTGAAGGAAATTGGCAACAGGTTTTAGTTTTTACAAGAACTAAGCACGGTGCCAATCGCTTAAGTGAAAAGCTTGAAAAAGCGAAAATTACATCAGCTGCTATCCACGGGAATAAAAGCCAGGGAGCTAGAACTAGAGCCCTTGCAGGATTTAAAGAAGGAAAGGTTCGCGTGTTAGTTGCTACCGATATTGCAGCTCGTGGACTAGATATTCCATTACTTCCGCATGTAATCAACTATGAATTACCAAATGTTTCTGAAGATTATGTTCACCGTATAGGAAGAACAGGTAGAGCAGGAGCTAGTGGAGAAGCGCTATCATTAGTTAGTCTTGATGAGGTTGGATATTTAAAAGATATTGAAAAATTGATAGGAGAACGCCTACAAGCAAAAATTCTTACCGATTTTGAACCTACCGAGACTATGGCCGATGTTAAAGAGGCTGAAGCAGAAAAGAAAAGACAAAAAGCGGCCCATCATAGTCGCGGACGAAATACTGGTAGAGGTAAAGCTCCTTCAAAAGGAAAGAGCACCCGATCTAGTAATAGACGATAAATTAAACCAAAAAAGGGAAGCTAAATTTAGCTTCCCTTTTTCATTATAATCTAATTCGTTACTTCCGCTTTCTTATCTTAACTTTGCGCCCTAATTGCAATGAAAGAAAGCCTTATCAAATTTATCGACGCCTTTTACTTTTTGTTTCGGCGTTTTCTTCCTTTAAAAACATATCGGTATGCGGTCTGTGGAGGAGGAAATTTGGTGTTTGATACATTCCTATATTTTATTTTTTACAATTTCATAGTAGCAAAACAAAATGTCGATTTGTTTTTTGTAGTGCTGAGCCCACATATTGCTTCTTTATTTTTTGTGTTTCCTATAACCTTTGTGACTGGGTTTTTACTTCAGAAATTTATCACTTTCGAGAAGTCTAATTTACCGTGGAAAGTTCAGTTTTTTAGGTATTTCTTAGTTGCCATGGGAGCGCTAGTGCTTAGTTATATATGTATGAAGTTATTTGTTGATTTGCTAGGGTTTTATCCTACGCCATCAAAAATACTCACTGTGTTTATCGCCGTTGCATACAGTTACATTCTTCAAAATAAATTTAGTTTTAAAGTAGTTTAATTAGTGTTTTTCCTAAATAAAAAAGGCACGCCTATCAAAGTAAACGTGCCTTCTACCAATTCTTTATTTTTAGAATTACATACTATCTACAAATTTTAAAAACACCTTTTTGTGTAGATCAAGGTTTAAATTTGGAGAAAGGGCTACACGAGCGATATAGTCTTTATCATCTTCTTTAGTTGTTCCTTGAGTTGAGGTTGCCGGAATCGTCCAGTAACATCCTTTTAATTGTCCATAACTCACGCAATATTTACTCTCGTTTGGAATTTCAGTAATCATTAAATTGATGAGTTTGTGGTTTAAAGCTCGTTTATATGTCTCTTTTTCTTCAGCAGAATTCCCTTTTGTAGGTAAATCCAATGAGAAAACAGAAGGAGTGAAACCTTGCTCAGCCAATTCTTCTGAAACAAAATTAATTTTAGCATCAGGTAGCGCTTCGTGAATAAAGTTTACAAATTCGCGTGTGTTTTCGTACGCATCGTGAATTCGTTGATTCATAGACGGCAATTGTTTTGCAAGTATTTCATATTGAAGTTGCGTGGCTTCGTTATCACATAAGCTTAGATGTTTTTCAATCTTCTGCATCAGAGCTTCTGTTTTGTCATTACCTGCGCAATATCCTGATGTACATAGTCCGCCACTTGGAAATTTAGAACCACTAGCAAAGGAAATTGTTCTTACTGTTGAAAGCATTTCACCTTTTCCTAAGAAGTGAACGTTCGGGCAAAAAGTTTGGTCTAATATAAACACAGGATCGATAGCAGTTTCTCCCGATGAGGTTTTTCTTTCCTTACTTAAAACCTCTTTTAGCTTTTGAAGGTTTGGAACTTCAACTCTAGGGTTAGTAGGGATTTCAGCTATAATATACGGAACAGCATCTTCTTTAGCGATTTTAGCCAAAACCGTGTCAATACTCTGAACCATATCGTTATCTCCATCAACTAATAGATCTTCAATCTCAACATTTTCGATACAAGCAGCAACTCGTCTTGCTTGGTCGTTTGTTCCTCCATAACAGTTTGGTGGGACAATAAACCTGATGTCTTTCCCTTTGTGGTTTTCAAGAGCATCGTGAACAAGCCCCATCATTATGGCATATTGAATAGATAAGCCACTAGTTGCAACTAAAGGTTTTGATGTTGTACCGGTAATTTCTTTAATCGAATCTAATACTTTTTCCTTATCAGTTTGACTGATATCTATAGTTTCAATTTTAGAATTTTCAACTATTGCTTTTAGTGCTATCAAACAATTATTCGGCGTCATAGCAACAGTTTCTCTTCTTCTTACGTGCTGTATGTCGGAAATATAGCTTTCATTCTTTTCGCCGTTTACTATTAACACACTTCCTTGATGTCCGTATAGATTGATATAGAAATCAACATTTGAGTTAAGGTCGGTTTTAGAAATTTTATCTTGATGTGAAATCAAAACTGTACTTCCGTCAAATTCAGAAATATCGTCTGCGTTTTCTACTTTCTTTACCTGAAAATTATAACCATAAACATCTTTTAAAATTTCAGTATTAAAAAATTTAGGAAGCTCATCTGTGTATATGATTTGGGTGTTCTTATTATCGAAATGGTTTTTGCGTAGGATAGCTAATACAGGAATTGTATTTGATTGAAAACTTATTACGTTTTCAGATTTCAAGTTATCGAGTTTAGCAATTGTCCATTCTAAAACACAAGATAGTGGGTGCCCTAATCTAATATAATCGTAGGCCGTAGGTAATTCGGAAAGTGCCTTTGTATCGGCATTATTTGCAGCATACAAGTTTTCAAACTGCTCTAAAAACTGTGTTTTTGCTAAATCTTCATTATAAATATCTAGCCGATGTGTGGTTAGTTTTAACCAGTCGGCAGGCATATTTTTTATTACGGTGTCTATATAATTCAATAATTTATCGTTATTCATATATTTCATTTTAGGTAAGCAGTAGTATAAGGTTACTAGATTTGTTTTAAAACCTTTTGACTACAATTCATTATTTGTTTAGCATTTGGCTAAATCTGGAACAAAGTTAAAAAGGAAAAACCGTAATACATTTTTGAAAGCTCTTTTAATACAAATTTAGCTTTTGGGATTATTGGTTTTTAAACTCTCTGCTCTTTCGTTTTAAAAAGTCAAGAATTTCAATGGTGCTTTGTTTTATTGTTTTTTGATAATCTGGATCAGCCTCGCAGAAGAAAATAAAAGAATAGATTTTCAGTTTTTCAATATTTAATTCATCTGTAAAATAGGTTTCTGGAAATTTATCAAGGAGCGTTAGGGTTAACGCTGCGGTTTTATAGAATTCCAAACGTTTTTTTAGCATTTTAGTCCTTCCTGAAATCATATTTACCACCGCATCTACAGGTCCAGAATTTGCTGCGTACAATTGCCTTTGTGTTTTAGTAAGTTTTGGTTTATCGGCATTTGGAAGTCCCATGCTAGTTGCTGTTATTGTTTCCTGTATTGGAATTATTTTAGCATCAGAACCTATGTATCCAGTAAGGGGTTTTCTTAAAGTAACCGTGCCTAATTCGTTCATCTTTTCATTAAGATGAATTATGATTTTCTTGTTAGTCATTTGTTCGGCACCGATAATTAATGTTGTTGTTTGAATATGAATAGCGGAAATAGAAAGCGTATCTTTTTCTTTTACCGAAATTAAAAATCTCCCATTTGCATCGGTAACGGTTCCTTTATTTGTAGAAACATTAAAAATATTGACACCTTCAACGTCAATATCGTCGGCTGCATTAATATTTCCTTCTAATTGTTGTCTTTGAGAATATAAACTGCTGCTGAAAAGGATTGTCAATAGTACCGTTAAAAATCTAAAAAAAGTTTTTGTTTTTGTTGCGTGATGAATTTTGAAAATCCCCGTCATTAATAAATTGATTAGTTATCGAATTTAATTCTAAAATTAGAAAGGCTTTCTAGACTTTAATTCTTTTAACTAAGAATTAGTATTTGCTTATAACAGGCTAAGTTTATTTCGGTCAAAAATTAATTTAAAACGCCCCTTTCCAAAGAAGGAAAGAGGCGTTGCTTTAAACGCAATATCTCTGTTTATTAGCAGCAGCTTGAAGCTGGACCACAGCAAGAAGTGTTGTCTTGAATGTCTGCTAGTTTTAATTTAGGTTTGTTTGATTTCTCGCCTTCTTTTTCTGCGTAAACAGTAATACTAAATATTCCTGTATCTGAATTATTAAAAGCGTTTACCTCTTCCGTTGAAAGATATTTTTCAAGAATATCATAAGGAATAACAATTGGTTTTTCCTTTTGAATTTGAACATTTACAAATCCTGCATCTTGAATGAATTGAAGGTATTCTTGTTTCTGAATTGCTCCAGCTACACATCCTGCATACATTTCGGCGTCTTCTTTTAAGGCATCAGGAAGATTGCCAACTAATACAACATCGGAAATACTGAAATGTCCTCCTGGTTTTAAAACTCTATAGATTTCACCAATAACTTTTTGCTTGTTAGGAACAAGGTTTAATACACAGTTACTTACAATTACGTCGGCGGTGTCGTCACCAACTGGCATTGCGTCTATATCACCTTCTCTAAACTCAACGTTGTTATAGCCTAGTTTATCAGCGTTCATACGCGCTTTTTGAATCATAATAGGTGTAAAGTCGATACCAATAACTTTTCCTTCTGCACCTGTTTCATGTCTAGCAACAAAACAGTCATTTCCAGCGCCAGAGCCTAAATCGATTACAGTATCGCCTTTTTTAATGTGTGCAAATTCTGTAGGAAGACCACAGCCTAAACCTAAATCAGCATCTTCAGAATACCCTTTAGTTTCGGAGTAGTCGTCCATCATAATGTTGTAAACTTTATTTGATGGAGTTGTTGCGCCACAGCAGGAAGCTGCATTTTCAGTTTTGCCTTGTTCTGCGATTTTTGTGTAACGTTCTTTGACGATATCTTTTAATTCTTGTTCGTTTTTCATAGTATATGTTTTATGTGTGATGATGCGTATTTGTTTAGCAGCATTCTGTTGTAAGAATGTCTTGGTCTAAAAATTCGTGCATAACTAACTTCATTTTGGTCCAATTTTCTTTATGAATGCAATAGCAAACTTTAGTGCCTTCTATATTCCCTTTAATTAGTCCTAAGTTTTTCAACTCTTTTAAATGCTGGCTAATAGTAGGTTGGGCTAGTCCGATTTCTTCAACCAAATCACCACAAATACAGGTGTTGATTTTGAATAAATGCTGAAGAATAGCTACGCGAGCTGGATGACCAAAGCCTTTTGCAAAGTTTGCAATTTGATTTTGCTGTTCTGTGAATTTTTCAGATTTAGTGATTCCCATTTTTTGAGTTAATTAATACATTGCAATATTACGATTAAAGGATGGATATATTATTAATGCATTTAATTTTTATAATAAATTTGGCAAAGTGAATTTATAGTAAAACAAAAAAACGTGAAGAATTTCGCTAAGGAAGTCTTACACGTTTTTACGCTTAGAAAAATAGAAGAAAGTATATTTCTATTTAATAATTATTTTTTGCGATGTAATTTTATCTTCATTTGATATTTTTAAAATGTATTCGCCTGCACTCAAATCACTTACTTCAATAGCTATAGAAGTCTGATTATTATTAATATCACTTTTTACTTTTCTACCGTTTATATCAAAAATTGTGATTGTCGATTTCAATGCGTTAATAGGAAAGTGTATTATTAAAACATCATCTGCAGGCACTGGAAAAACTACAAAGTCAAGTGTACTTTGAGTGTTTGCACTTAACTGTATATCGTTTCCTTCAACTACTTCATAAGTCTTGTTTTTATTAATATCACTAAAAGTTTGTACTGCGCCTGAAGGCCATTCTATGATTACTTCAGAAACATTAGTAGCGTCACCCAGTCCAAAATGATTGGTGTAACTACTCTGACTACAATATCCACTTGCTGCTTCAATTTGGCGAATCTGCCAAATTTCATTACCATTAATCGTAGCCTTTACTTTAACTTTTGCACCAATGGCTGAACCGTTAGACGGATTTCCAACACATTTAATTTTAATCCAATTATTACCACTTCCAGTATTTTTAAATAATGAATTGCTTTGGTTTTCGTTTAGGGTGTTTGCTAAAATAACATCTAGCCAACCGTCATTATTGTAGTCTCCAAAAGCACAACCAAAAGTATTTCCTTGGTGGTTGGCTAAACTGCTAGTTGTATCTTTTGTGAAATTTCCAAAACCATCGTTTATATAAAGTGAATTTGTAATTTGTCCGGTATAATATGCATTGCAAACAAGTAAATCTAAATCACCATCATTATCAACATCGGCGAAAGCAGAGCCAAACGAACTTCCAATTTCCAAAGCGATTTCAGAATTTACTTGTTCAATAAAAGTGCCATTTTCATTGATAAATAACTGGTTTGCTTGTCCGTTCCAGTTAGCAACAAATAAGTCGAAATCTCCATCATTATCTACATCTGCCCAAGAGCTTCCAGCAGAGTTTTTTCCGTTTTGAGTGATAGATAAATTGGTGATTTGTGTGAAGTTGTTAGGTCCATCATTTCTGTATAGAGAATTTGTAGAATTGTTTTCATTGGTTATAAATAAATCACTGTCGCCATCACCATCATAATCTATCCAGTTAATTGAGCGGGAGGCAAGAGTTTCATTAGTAATCGATAGACCAGTTACCGCTTCAAAAGATCCATCACCTTGATTTTCGAAGTATAGGTTTCTAGTAGAAACTATACTGTTTGTAATATAGGCATCCATAAATTGGTCGTTGTTGAGGTCTATCCAATTTGCCATTTCAGAGTAGGTTAACGGCGCTCCAATAGCGTTACTCGGTTCATAGTTAAATGTGCCATCGCCATTATTTCTGTAGAAATAATTTTTCTTTCCAACACCATTTCTACCATAGGTTACTACCAAAGCATCCAAATCTCCGTCATTATCAACATCGGCAAAACTCGCGCCGTCTGAACGGTCGTTGTCTAAAACTATGTCGTCTGTTGTAACCGTGGTAAAAGTGCCGTTTCCATTATTTATGTACAGCATATTGTTTTGACCTGATGCAGGTCCGTTGGTAAAGAAAATGTCGTCCCAACCATCCCCATTTACATCAACAAAGTTAGCACTTCGCGAAGCAGATGGAGTTGTAGTAATATCGTCTAGAGTTGTTTCTTCAAAAGATTGGGCATTGGTGTATTCTGAAAATAATGCAATGAAGCAAAAGCTAAAAGGTATAATAGTTTCAATCATAACAGCTTGGTTTTAAGTTTTTATAGATTGTGCAAGCACTTTACAGGTGTGAAATTAATTTTTAAAAGCCTTGTCTATTAAGTGTTTGTTGTGAATAGAAGAATATTGTTTTGAACCACCTTCAATCTGTTTTAAAAACTTAATTGACACATATTGAAATCTTATGATCGCTTAAGATTTTAGAACTTTCATAATAAGATGTGAATCGCTTAATATTTGATGTAGATGAACCAAATGTGAGTTTTAAGTATAGAATTTTAAGTGTGGAAATAATTTATTCAACTAAAATAACAACTAGGTTTTACTACATTTACTTTGTAAACTTTCTATCGAATTTTAAAAACTACCTGATTGAATGAAAATTAGCTGCTTAATAATAGATGATGAACCTTTAGCTAGAAAGCGATTACTTTCATTGGTAGAGGAGGAGGATGTTTTAAAACTTCTCGGGCAGTGCAAAACAGGCAAGGAGGCAATTTTAAAAATAGAAGAATTACAGCCAGATCTTATTTTTTTAGATATCCAAATGAAGGATATGAATGGTTTTGATGTTTTAAAGAATTTAAAAACTGAAAAAAAACCGATGGTCATTTTTGTCACAGCCTTTGATGCGTATGCGGTAAAAGCTTTTGATGCTTTCGCTTTAGATTATTTACTTAAACCATTTAAAAAAGAACGTTTTCAGCAAGCTGTAGCTAGAGCAAAACAGCAATTTTTTAAAGAAACCGAAAACAGTTTGGAAGACAAATTCAAAAAGCTCTTTCAATATATGGATAATGAAGGTTCTCAAAAAAGTAAGAATATTTTAAAGGATAAATTGCCGATAAAAATTGGCAATACCGTGTCATTTATTGATTATTCAGATATTCAATACATATTGGCTTCAGGAAGCTATGTTGAAATTTGTACTGCGCAGAAAAAACATGTTCTTCGAGATTCTCTTCAAAACTTGATGAGTAAAATGAACAGTGGTCAAATGATTAGAATTCACCGTTCTACAATAATAAATGCTCATTTCTTAGATAAAGTAATACATTCAAATTTTGGTGAAGTTGATGTATTAATGAAGGACGCTTCACTTTTTAGAGTTAGTAAAAGCTATCGTAAGGATCTATTAAAAAATATGGGAGTGTAATGGGATTAAAAAAACACATCGATATTAAACTCCTGAAATACTTAGCTCTTTTTTATACCATAGTTGTGCTATTGGTACAATTAAAAAAAAGCTATTGGAAAGTGATAGGTACAACTAGTTATGGTCCGCTAAGTTGGGGGAAACTTTTTAACTACGGTGTTCTTATAGATTGGGTTGTGGTTATATTGTTTATGACTTTTATTAGCATATTAACAAAGTTGATGTTCGAGAAATGGGGAGCTAAGGGATGGAAGAAGATAATTTGGGTGCATGTTTTCTTTTCTTTTTTTATTGGGTACTTCATCTTTTTTATGACTGCTGTGATATCATTATTAATTGGAGAAACCTCTTTTTCTGAAGCTTCACGATATCTGTCTTTTGATTATTTTGTTTCAGTTATAGAAGTAAATTTTCTAGTTTACTTTGCTATGATAGGAGTAATAAACGTCTATTATTACATTAAAAAAGTTCGCAATATCGAAATCCAAAAAGCACAGGTGGAAACGCATTTGGCAACAGCTAAACTCAATATGTTGAAGGCGCAACTACATCCTCACTTTATTTTTAACACCCTAAATAGTATTTCAGCATTAATAGAAATTGACAAAGAAAAAGCTCAGAACCTGATAGCTGATTTCGGAGATCTTTTTAGAGATATATTGGATTATAAAGATGAGAATCTAATACCTCTTCACAGAGAACTCGCTCTTTTGGATAAGTATATTGAAATTATCTCCATTAGATTTTCAGATCATCTTTTGGTGGAGAAGGATATTAATAGTGATGTGCAAGATGTATTAGTGCCGCATATGCTTCTACAACCTATTTTCGAAAATGCAATAAAGCACGGCTATGGTTATAATAATACCGAGCTAAAAGTAAAATTGAAAATTTATAAGAATACTGATTATCTATTCATTGAAATCAAAAATAATGGGGAGCCACTTACAGATTCTTTTAAAGCTTTGTTACATAAAGGAACTGGTCTAAAAAACACTCAAGATAGACTGAATACGCTATACGGAAACGAAGTAGAGTTCTTTGTGGAAAACAATAAAAGTGACAACACGGTTGTCACTTTTATGAGAATTCCTTTAAATTTATAATTAAGAATCGAGCGCAAATTTCATTTTCAACGCTTTACGCTCGATATTAAATTTAATTTTCTTCTGTTGTTTTCACAACGTTCGGATTGTGATTAAACTGCCCTTTATGGGATTTATAGTAAAGTAATCCATAGCCAATAATAGCTGAAAGGAATGAGCCAATAAGGATTCCTATTTTAGCAGAATCTATGTACTCAGGATGTGTATTGAATGCCAAGCTAGCGATAAAAATAGCCATTGTAAATCCGATACCTGCTAAGAAAGATACTCCAATTATCTGCTTGTTCGTAATATCACTAGGTACAGTGATAATTTTAAACTTTCTAGCTAAAAAGATTGTCGTTGATATTCCTATACTCTTCCCTAGAATTAAACATATTATAATATTTATAACCAAGGTGTTTTCAAGTCCAGATTCACTAGAAAGTGCTACTCCGGCATTTGCAAGAGCAAAAATTGGAATTACAATAAATGCTACCACATTGTGAAGTTCGTGCTCTAAAGCTTGTAAAGGTGATCGGTACTTATCTGCCCAATCCTCTAAGTCGTCAATAAGTACTAGCTGTTCAGCTGAAAGTACTGGTTTCTGAAGCGTGGTGCTTTGTTTTATAGATTTTACAATTCCTTCAAGTTGATGAGAGAATTCGTGAGTGCTAATTTTTTGACGAACCGGTACAGCAAAAGCCATTAAAATACCTGCTAAAGTTGGGTGTAGTCCTGCTTTTAGGAACAGTAACCAAACTATAAATCCAAAAAGCATAGTTAAATACTTAGAGTAAAAACCTTTGTAGCTAATAAAATAAACGAAGGCCAAAAATGCAAGTGCAGATCCCAATAACACAAGGTCTAAACTACCACTATAGAAGATAGCAATTACAAGTACAGCACCTAGGTCATCAACAATAGCAAATGCGGTTAAAAAGATCTTTAAACTTAAGGGTACACGATCACCAAGAACTTTTAAGATTGCCAACGAAAAGGCAATATCGGTAGCCATAGGAATTCCCCAACCTTTAAGGGTTTCTGGGTTTTGGTTTATTAATATAAACAGTAATACAGGCAATACAATACCTCCAAGTGCCCCAAACAAAGGGAACATAACTTTTTTGGTGGAATTAAGTTCACCAATTAAAAACTCCCTTTTAATCTCAAGACCAATCAAGAAAAAGAAAATGGCCATAAGCCCATCATTAACCCAAAGTAGCAAGGGTTTCTTTAATTCAAAATTATCGGTAACTATACCCAATTCGTATTCCCAAAGTGATGAGTAACTATCTGCAAAGGGACTATTTGCCCAAATTAAAGCAATTATAGTAGTAGCTAGTAATAGTATTCCAGTAGCACTTTGGAGTTTAACAAACTTTTGAAAAGGGGAGAGTATAGCTTCTTTCATATTCTATTTCTTATGTAAGGGGGGCAATATACCAATTTTGAGGTGGTTTTGTTATGTGTAGAAGGTTGCTTTAAATCGATTTATGAAAAAATTATGATTTTTTTAAGTACAACCCCACAACACGAATATATTTAAAATTAGTAAAAAACATAGTTTAAGGCACATATAATACTGTGTACTTTTTTGATACTCCCTTCCATAGTGTTATCTTTGCACTCCAATTCAATAGCTTTAGCTAAAGAGTTAATAATATAAAGAAAGCAAGAATATGTTCGATAATTTAAGCGATAAGCTGGACAAAGCGTTACACGTATTAAAAGGTCACGGTAGTATTACCGAAGTAAACGTAGCAGAAACTTTAAAAGAAGTGCGTCGCGCTCTTTTGGATGCCGACGTAAACTTTAAAACAGCTAAGGAATTTACCAATACAGTAAAAGAAAAAGCATTAGGTCAAGACGTACTTACTACACTTCAACCTGGTCAATTGATGGTTAAGTTGGTAAAAGACGAACTTACTGAATTGATGGGTGGTGAAACTGCTGGTATTAATTTAAGTGGTGCGCCTACTGTTATCTTAATGTCTGGTCTTCAGGGTAGTGGTAAAACCACATTCTCTGGAAAACTTGCTAACTTCTTAAAAACTAAAAAGACTAAAAAACCACTATTGGTTGCCTGTGATGTTTATCGTCCTGCTGCAATTAATCAGTTGCACGTAGTTGGAGACCAAATAGGTGTTGAGGTTTATAGCGAACCTGAAAATAAAAACCCTGTTCAAATAGCGCAAAACGCAATTGAACATGCTAAGAAAAACGGATTTAATGTTGTTATTGTCGATACTGCTGGACGTCTGGCTATAGATGAAGCGATGATGACAGAAATCGCGAATGTTCACAAAGCAATAAATCCTCAGGAAACCCTTTTCGTTGTTGATGCAATGACAGGTCAAGATGCTGTAAATACAGCTAAAGCTTTTAACGAAAGGCTAAATTTTGACGGGGTTGTACTTACTAAATTAGATGGTGATACTCGTGGAGGTGCTGCAATCTCTATTAAGAGTGTTGTAAATAAGCCAATTAAATTTATTGGTACAGGTGAAAAGATGGATGCCATTGATGTTTTCCACCCGGAACGTATGGCAGATCGTATCTTGGGGATGGGAGACGTTGTTTCCTTAGTTGAAAGAGCACAAGAACAATTTGACGAAGAAGAAGCAAGAAAACTTCAGAAGAAAATTGCTAAAAACCAATTTGGTTTTGACGATTTCCTTAACCAAATTCAACAGGTTAAGAAAATGGGTAGTATGAAGGATCTTGTAGGGATGATTCCTGGAGCTGGGAAAGCCCTAAAAGATGTTGATATTGATGATGATGCTTTTAAAGGAATTGAAGCTATTATTCATTCAATGACACCAACTGAAAGATCTCAGCCATCTGTGATTAACGGAAGTAGAAAAAAGCGTATTGCTAAAGGTAGTGGAACTAGCGTTCAGCAAGTAAATCAATTGCTAAAGCAGTTTGATCAGATGAGCAAAATGATGAAAATGATGCAAGGTGGCGGCGGAAGAAAGATGATGCAAGCTATGAGTAAAATGCGTTAAGCTTTCCAAAATTTTCAGAAAGAATTACTTTTTTAAAAGTTTTTCCGACTGTTTTTTTAATCGCTTTGCTAATTCATTATTACTGTTTTTTGTAGCCATTGAAAATAATGTAGATGTCTAGGATTTTTAAAGATAAAAACAGTTTTAAAGCTAAAAGTGAAAAAATTAAGTAAGTATATAATTATATTTTTTTGATAACCAGGCAAAGTTGGAGTGTGGTTTACAACTAACAGCAACAGCCGCTGAATACATTAAATTTAACCATGACTATTCTAGACGGAAAAAAAGTAAGTAACGATATTAAAAATGAGATTGCTGCCGAAGTTGAAAAGATGAAGGCAAAAAACGAAAAAGTTCCACATCTAGCTGCAATTATTGTAGGAAATGATGGTGCGAGTCTTACTTACGTTGGTAGTAAGGTTAAAGCATGTGAACGTGTTGGTTTTGAATCTACGTTAGTACAAATGCCTGAAACAACGAGTGAACTAGAGTTGTTGAAAAAAATTAAGGAATTAAATGAAGACGATAATATCGACGGATTTATAGTTCAACTTCCATTACCTCCACAAATTGATACACAAAAAGTATTACTTACAGTAGATCCTTCAAAAGATGTAGATGGTTTCCATCCTGAAAACTTTGGAAAAATGGCTTTAGACATGAGCACGTTTATTCCAGCTACGCCATTTGGGATACTTGAATTACTTCAACGTTATAAAGTTGACACCAAAGGTAAACACACTGTTGTTATAGGAAGAAGCCATATTGTAGGGCGTCCTATGAGTATTTTAATGAGCCGTAAAGGTTGGCCAGGAAATAGTACTGTTACCGTAACACACAGTAACACAAAAAACATTTCTCAAATTACCACGCAAGCAGATATTATTATTTCAGCACTTGGAGTTCCTAACTTCCTAAAAGCTGAAATGGTTAAAGATGACGCTGTTATTATAGACGTGGGAATTACAAGAGTAGAAGACCCAAGTAAGCCAAAAGGATATGTAATTACTGGTGATGTAGATTTTGAAAATGTAAGCAAAAAAGCATCATTCATTACACCTGTTCCTGGTGGAGTTGGGCCAATGACTATTGCAATGCTGCTTAAAAACACATTGTTAGCAAGAGAAAGAAGAAGGCATAATTAAGGCTTAAAGGCCTTTGCCTTCTTTTATTTTCCAATCGAGATATTTGTGTAGGTCACTTTCAATCCAACCTGTTCCTATAGCTAATACTGAAACATCATCTATATACCCTATTCCTGGTATAAAATCTGGAATAATATCAAAAGGGTTAAGTACATATAGTAATGCCAATACGATTGTAGCGATAGTAAACCATGGGATTTCAGGGTAGACTCTGTTCTTAATATCTTTAAGCATTCCTATCATAATCTTTTCTAGTTCGGCGTATTTTGATAAGGAATTAGCTCCGCTAAATTTCTTGTTTATTTCTTCTTCGTTTTGAAGAACGATCTCAACATCGTCATCGTTAATTTTAGCCACTTCCTCCTCTAAATAATCTTCAGTAACACCTGAATCTCGATTCCCTGGATTGAAGTTCTTTTTTGAAAATATTCCTTTAAATGACATAAATTTTTTCTTTTAAAGATACAATATTGCTGAGGTAGAAAGTTTTAAAATTTTGTTATAAAAATCAGGGATTGAGAAAATTAGTTAAACCCTACAGTTCTTGTGGTTCTTCAGTTTGCTTAGATGCCATATCTAATTTCCCGTATTCTTTTCTGTAAATCTTAACAATCACCATAAATAAGCTAATTAAGAGAGGGCCAAAAATTAGTCCAATAAATCCAAAGAGTGGTACTCCAACTATAACCCCTATTAAGGTAACTAAGGGATGTACATCATCTAGCTTTTTAAGAACATAAAGTCTTATAATGTTGTCTGTAGAACCTACAACTACAAATCCGTAAATTAGAATACCCCAAGCTTGAAAGTTGTCTCCAGATGAAAGAGTGAGTACAAACACGGGTAAAATACCAACTAAAGTACCAACGAAAGGAATCATACTTCCGATAGTTACAATAACAAACCAGAAAAAGGGATCTTCAATTCCAAAGATTAGAAATCCTATTAAAGCAACTATCCCTTGTGCTACAGCAACCAAGGGGATGCCTAAGGCGTTCGAGCGTACCATAGCCTGAATCTCTTTTCCAATTTCCTTAATGTTGTCACGATCCATCGGGATATAATCCTTTAGAGATTCTTTTAAATCTCTACGGTTAGTAAACATATAAAAGAGGATAAAGTACATAAGTCCAATTGCTATAAAAGCATTGAAAGTACCCCCTGCAAACCCTTGTAGGTTTTCGGTAAGCCATCCAGTAATAGCCGAAGTATCTATGTTTGAAACAAAATCGTAACCTAATCTCTCTTCTACATCTTTTAATTGGTTTTTAAGTGCGTTGATTACATCTGCTGAATTTTCCGCTGCTTTTCCTATTTTATTAGTTAGCATCCAGATAATTCCTGATATAGGAATCAAAATTCCAACGAAGGATATTACCATTAAGAAAGTAGCGGCTAATGATGAATTCCATTTTTTCTTTTTAACCAATTTAACCATCCATTTACGCATAAGTACATAAATAGTAATTGCTCCCAAAACGCCTGTGAGATATGGTAGGAGTTCACGAAAAATAAGAGTACCCATCAGAAGAATGAGTAAAATCACGAAAACTTGTCTGATTATTTGTGGTGGTATTTCTTTCATTTATTTTGAATAGTAAAGTCGTTGTTATTTGTAAGCATTTAATTTTTATGAACTTAAGTAAAATTTTTCGCTTTATTTCAAACTAATATATGATATAATGATGAAGATTGTATTTTTCTAAATCATTATTTTAAAAATAATTAAAATAAAACCCCTTGATAACAAGGGGTTTTTAAATATACTTTTTTTGATGTTTTAACGGTTTGGTAAATTTAATTTTTACGCAACATTAAAAAAATATCAATAATTGAATTTTTCAGAAAACAACTTATTCTGCTGTTGGTTCCCATCCAATCATAAAGTATTTGAAAGGCGCATCATCTGGTATTTGAGTTGCTTCTACTTTAACTTCTGGATCGTATCTTAATTCTTCAGGAAGATGTTTTTTATCGATTGTAAGATATACGTCGGTGTCTTTTAGGAAAACAACGATTGAATTGATGGTAGTTTGGATGTTTTCAACAGTATAGTTTGCTTTTACATCTTTAAACTTACTTGCAGAATTTAATCCTTTGTCTGTTTTAAAACGTGAATCGAAAACCTGAATATTAGTTATTGGTGAATTAGGGTCAGATTCATTTTTAGGTGAAAGTAGCATTAATTTCTTTCCTCCCTTTTCATATATTTCTACTTCTCCTTGAGTTTCTAAAGCATTAGGAGAAGAGCTTATTTTTACAATAGAATCATTTGCGAAAATTGAATCAATCTGCTTGATTTTAATTTCACTCGTCAAACTCCCAATAGCTCCTTTATTAATGGTGTAAGGATCCTTCTCTTCTTTACATTGTACAAATAATAATGCCGCTACAGCACCTAAAATTAACGTCTTTTTCATTTATTTTTTTGTTATTCTGGTTTATAAGTTGTTTTAATATTTAATCCTATAAGGGATGTTATTTCATCATTTTACTTAAAATTCCTAGTACACTTCTTATTACAGTTGGACTAGATATTGTTTTAATCCAAGGGTTTGTAGTGCTACTTCTTCTTGATGAAGAACGTCTGCTGCTAGATTTATTTGCAGCTTCCTTTTCTTTTTCTGCTTTTGCTTTTGCCTCTTCTCTGTTGGCGATTTCTATTTTCTCGGTCAACATTTCGTATGCACTCTCCCTGTTAATTACTTCGCTGTATTTAGGGATGAGTTTTGACTTCTTCAACAAACTCTTTAATTCATCATCAGAAAGGATATCCATTCTACTCATTGGAGCACGAAGCATTGTACGCGCAAGTGGAGTAGGGATTCCTTTTTCATTTAATGCACTCACTAAAGCTTCCCCAATTCCTAAAGCTGTTAAAACTTCATCGGTTTTATAATAATCTGAAAGTGGATAGTTTTCAGCAGTTAATTTTATAGCTTTTCTATCTTTTGCAGTGAAAGCTCGTAGTGCGTGTTGAATTTTTAATCCTAATTGACCCAAAACTGCGTCTGGTACATCGGTAGGATTTTGAGTAACGAAGTAAAGTCCAACACCTTTTGATCGAATTAACTTAACAATACTTTCAATTTGATTAAGTAAGGCGCTACTTGCTTCTTTAAAAATTAAGTGTGCTTCATCTATAAAAATAACTAACTCTGGTCTTCCGCTATCTCCTTGTTCCGGAAATGTAGCATATATTTCAGCCAGAAGACTAAGCATAAATGTTGAAAATAATTTTGGGCGATCTTGAATATCAGTCAACCTAATAATGTTGATATATCCCATACCATTTTCATCTATACGAAGTAAATCTTGTGGGTCGAATGATTTTTCACCAAAAAACAAATCGGCTCCTTGCTGTTCAAGTTCAATTACTTTACGAAGAATAGCTCCAGTTGAGGCGGTTGAAATTCTTCCGTACTCTTGGCTAAATTCGTCTTTACCTTCTTCGGTGGTGTATTGCAATATTTTTTTGAAGTCTTCTAAATCAAGAAGAGGCATTTTATGATCGTCGCAGTACTTAAATATAACTGAAACAATCCCCGACTGAGTATCGGTTAAGTCTAAAATTCTCGATAGTAAAACAGGGCCAAATTCGCTTACGGTTGCTCGTAGTCGCACTCCTTCTTGGTCTGAGAGGGAAAGAATTTCAGCAGGAAATTGTTTTGCTTCGTAGGGAAAGCCAATTGCATTATGGCGTTCTTCAATTTTAGCATTATTTTCTCCTGGTTGTGCAATCCCACTTAAATCACCTTTTACATCCATTAACAAAACAGGAATTCCTTTTTCAGAAAGATTTTCTGCGAGAATTTGAAGTGTTTTTGTTTTTCCTGTTCCTGTCGCTCCAGCTATAAGCCCGTGACGGTTAAGTGTTTTTAATGGTATTTTTATAAAAGTATCTTTAATAGTTTCTCCGTCCAGCATCGCTGAACCTAGGTTTATAAAGTCACCTTTAGTCTGGTATCCAGAGTTAATACTATCTATAAAAGCTTGCTTTCTATCCATCTTCATAAATTTTGTTCAAATGTAAGAAATATAAGCGCCAAATCATTTAAAGCACCTCGTTCCAAGTGCAAAATTTCAAAAAATCTTTTAAAATTTATTCATATTAGTAAATTCAAGTTTTTAATTTTTGGTTTTTAGGGTTTTTGCTAACAAATAAGGTATTTTTGCAGCGATGAAAAAGGAAATACAAAATTTGGTTAATAAGGGAGTTATGCTTCCTTTAATGGAGGAATTCTACACTATTCAAGGTGAAGGATTTCACAAGGGAACTGCTGCTTATTTTATAAGAGTTGGTGGTTGCGATGTTGGTTGCCATTGGTGTGATGTTAAGGAAAGTTGGAATGCAGATTTACACCCGCCTACAGCAATTGAAACAATTGTTGAAAATGCAGATAAATATTCAAAAACTATTGTGATAACGGGTGGAGAGCCGCTTACTTGGGATATGCGGCCATTAACCGAAATGTTAAAGCAAAGAGGGATGCAAATTCACATTGAAACTTCTGGGGCATATAAGCTCACAGGAACTTGGGATTGGATTTGCCTTTCACCGAAAAAATTGAAGTTGCCTACTGAAGAGGTTTATGAGAAAGCAAACGAATTGAAAGTAATTGTCTTTAATAAAGATGATTTTAGATTTGCTGAAGAACAAGCAGCTAAGGTAAATAAAGATTGTATTCTTTACTTACAACCAGAGTGGAGTAAACGTGAAAAAATGAGTCCATTAATTGTGGATTACGTTATGCAGAATCCACAGTGGAAAGTTTCACTTCAAACGCATAAATATTTAAATATTCCATAAGGTTTATTTTATAAATGTAAAGCGCCAAATTTCAATATCAATTCTGAAATTTGGCGCTTTTTTATTTTGTATAAAATCGTGTTTAAATCCTTTTAAAAGGAATCTCAACATAATGATCATCCCAGCCTATAAGTAGAACGGTGCCTTTGTTGTCTGTTTTAAAAATCATTGAAAGTGTTTCTATTGGAGCAACAGCTTGTACACAGGGAACTTCAATTCGTGCAACATCTTTTTCTTTTTGGTAGTTAAAAGCACCCCAGGCATTTGTTTCGCTATTAATTATAATAGTCCAACTATCGCTATTAGGAATTGTATAAAGAGTGTATGAGCCAGGTTGTAGTAAAGTTTTTCCGAACATCAGTGGTTCGTATGTAGTGAGTTCTGTTGCTTCATTTGCTCCTGTACGCCAAACTTCATTATAAGGCACTAGCCCTCCAAAAATATCTCTACCGTTTTTCTCTGGCCTACTGTATATAACTCTTGCTAACGGAGGCGCATTTTTGGATGGTCTAGCGATTGCTAAATCCATTGGTGAGGCATCCCGGTTAGGGAAACTTTGGGCATTTAAATTTTGAAAACCAAATGCCGTTAGTGTGATAAAAAATATGAAGAGTGATTTTTTCATGTATTGATTTTCAGAATTCTTAGTGTTTAGACGATTGAATTAAAAATTTGTTTCATGTAATATATAAAAAGTATGTTTAAAATGTGGATTTTCAATATGATTATAGCTTTAAACGTAAAATAATGCCGAAATAGTGTTTAATTTTCAGGGGTAAATTCAAAACTTAATATTGTGTTTTAAAAAACAATGTTTTTTCACATTTATTTGTTAATAACTTAGCGTATATATTTAGCGTAAACCCCTGATTTTATTGGGGATTTCGTTATATTTGTTCATTACGAAAAAAACTGAAAATCATTCAAATAATTATATGAGCGAAGAACAGAAAAAAGGCAGCTACGGCGCCGACCAGATTCAAGCGTTAGAGGGAATGGAGCACGTGCGCATGCGTCCATCGATGTATATAGGGGACGTAGGTGTTCGAGGTTTGCACCACTTGGTTTACGAGGTGGTTGATAACTCCATTGATGAAGCAATGGGAGGCTATTGCGATACGATAAAAGTTATTATTAATGAAGATAATTCGATATCTGTTGAGGATAACGGACGTGGAATTCCAGTAGATATCCATAAAAAAGAAGGAGTTTCAGCACTTGAGGTTGTAATGACCAAAATTGGAGCTGGAGGTAAATTCGATAAAGATTCTTATAAAGTATCAGGAGGACTTCACGGGGTTGGGGTTTCTGTTGTAAACGCACTTGCTGAAAAGTTAACTGCAACTGTTTATCGCGATGGTAAAATTTACGAGCAGTCTTATGAGCGTGGTAAAGCAATGCACCCTGTTAAGGTTGTTGGTGAAACAGATCAACGTGGTACAATAGTTACATTTAAACCTGATGGAGATATATTCAAACAAACACTTGAATATAGCTATGATACGCTTGCAAGTAGAATGCGCGAGCTTGCTTTCCTAAATAGAGGTTTAACTATTTATGTTACAGATAAGCGTCATAAAAATGACAAAGGCGAATATGAAACAGAAAAATTCCACAGTGATGAAGGTTTAAAAGAATTTATTCGCTTCTTAGATGGAAATCGTGAGCCAATTATTGGTGGTGTGATTGCTATGGAAGGCGAAAAGAATGATATTCCTGTTGAAGTTGCTATGATTTATAACACTTCTTACAGTGAGAATTTACATTCTTATGTAAACAATATTAATACTCACGAAGGGGGTACACACCTTTCTGGTTTCCGTGCAGGGTTAACACGAACTTTGAAAAAGTATGCGGATGCATCAGGAATGTTGGATAAACTTAAGTTTGAAATTGCAGGTGATGATTTCCGTGAAGGATTAACTGCGATTATTTCTGTAAAAGTACAGGAGCCTCAATTTGAGGGTCAGACCAAAACAAAATTAGGGAACCGTGAGGTTACTGCAGCAGTGAGTCAGGCGGTTTCTGAAATGCTTGAAATTTATTTGGAAGAAAATCCAAATGATGCAAAAACGATTGTTCAAAAAGTAATCTTAGCGGCTCAAGCCCGTCACGCAGCTAAAAAAGCTCGTGAAATGGTACAGCGTAAAACTGTAATGAGCGGTGGTGGATTACCCGGAAAGTTATCAGATTGTGCTGAACAAGATCCAACAAAATGTGAAGTATTCCTTGTGGAGGGAGATTCGGCAGGTGGTACGGCTAAACAAGGTCGTGATCGTGATTTCCAAGCTATTCTTCCGCTTCGAGGTAAAATTCTGAACGTTGAAAAAGCGATGCATCACAAGGTTTTTGAAAACGAAGAAATCAGAAATATTTACACGGCTCTAGGTGTAACTATCGGAACTGAAGATGATAGTAAAGCGCTTAACCTTTCAAAATTACGTTATCATAAAGTAGTAATTATGTGTGATGCGGATGTGGATGGTAGCCACATTGCAACATTAATTCTTACATTCTTCTTCCGATATATGAGAGAACTCGTTGAAGCTGGTTGTGTTTATATTGCAACACCACCACTTTATTTAGTGAAGAAAGGAGCTAAGAAAGATTACGCTTGGAGTGATAAAGAACGCGACGAACTAAACGAGAAGTTTGGTGGTAGCGCTTCAATCCAACGATACAAAGGTTTAGGGGAGATGAATGCTGAGCAACTTTGGGATACAACTATGAATCCTGAATTTAGAACGCTTCGTCAAGTAACTATTGATAATGGAATAGAAGCAGATAGAGTTTTCTCTATGCTAATGGGAGATGAGGTTCCACCAAGACGTGAGTTTATTGAGAAAAATGCAATTTATGCGAATATTGACGCATAATCTGTCAGCTTACAAAATCTTGTAAGTATAATGAAAACCCATTCCTAATTTTTTAGGAATGGGTTTTCTAGTTTTTAACCGTTTGTTATCATAATTTTAAGCAGATAATAGTACTTTTGTGACAAGTTCAGAATGAGCTTTGAAATAGGTGTCAAAATATAATTTTCTTTAACGATTTGACCACTATTAACAATAACCACATAATGATTAATTAAAAAGATATGAAAGTAACAGTTGTAGGAGCAGGTGCTGTTGGCGCAAGTTGTGCAGAGTACATTGCTATTAAAGATTTTGCAAGTGAAGTAGTTTTATTAGACATTAAAGAAGGTTTTGCTGAAGGAAAAGCGATGGACCTTATGCAAACAGCTTCTTTAAATGGATTTGACACTAAAATCACTGGTGTAACTAGCGATTACTCTAAAACTGCTGGTAGTGATATTTGCGTAATTACAAGTGGTATCCCACGTAAGCCAGGAATGACTCGTGAGGAATTAATTGGTATTAATGCTGGAATTGTAAAGGATGTTTCTTCTAACCTTGTAAAGCATTCTCCTGATACTATTATTATAGTAGTTAGTAATCCAATGGATACTATGGCTTATTTAGTTCATAAAACTTCAGGATTACCTAAAAACAGAATTATCGGAATGGGAGGTGCATTAGATAGCGCTCGTTTTAAATACCGTTTGGCTGAAGCTTTAGGTGCGCCTATTAGTGATGTTGATGGAATGGTAATTGGTGGTCATAGCGATACTGGTATGGTGCCATTAACTAGATTGGCTACAAGAAACAGTGTTCCTGTGTCTAAATTCATTTCTGAAGAAAGATTAAACCAAGTTAAAGAAGATACTAAAGTAGGTGGTGCTACACTTACAAAATTATTAGGTACTTCAGCATGGTATGCTCCAGGAGCTGCAGTTTCTGCTTTAGTTCAAGCAATTGCTTGTGACCAAAAGAAAATGTTCCCTTGCTCAGTTATGCTAGATGGTCAATACGGACTGAATGATATTTGCATTGGTGCTCCAGTAATTTTAGGACGTAATGGAGTTGAAGAAATCGTTGAAATTGAATTAAACGATGCAGAAAAAGCACACATACAAGAAAGTGCTGCAGGTGTACGTAAAACTAACGATTTGTTAGAACTGTAAACCCGAGTTTTATTATAAAAATATAAGACCTGTCAGGAAATCAATTCTTGACAGGTCTTTTTTTATCTCTATTTCAATTCCCTTTAACCCCAAAAGATGAATAATGTTTTAGGGTTTTTCAAAAAAGAAATAAATCAAAATGTATTACGGGATTTCTTCGTTTCCAGGTGTTTTTCGCTAGTCTGAAAATATATAGACCTGTCAGGTTTTTAAAACCTGACAGGTCTATTTTAGTTAATCTTCACTTTCCTTTAACCTCAAAATGTTGATCGATGTTTTTGAGGTTTAGTTTTTATTCTTGTATCTTATAGCGTAGCGGTCTCAAGTCTCACCTCTCACCTCTAACTACCCACATTTAGACGATCCGCAATCTTTGCAGGTCAAACATCCTTCTTGGTAAATAAGTGATGTGCTATTACAGTTTTCACACTTCTGCTTTCTAGCTTCTGTACCATCAACAATGTAGCGTTTTAGTGCACGAGCAACGCCGTTTTTCCAAGTATTTATGCTTTCGGTGTCTAATTGTAAACTGTTGATTAATTCCACAGCTTTTTCAATTGGCATACCGTGTCTAAGGGTGCTAGAAATCAATTTTGCGTAATTCCAGTATTCTGGATTGAACTTATGAGACAATCCTTCAATAGTAGTTTTATAGCCTCTTTTATTTTTGTACTGGAAGTCGTATCGTGAGCTTCCGTCTTCGTTGCGGTTTTTGATGATAACACCATTGTTTACCCAACGCGGAATTAAAATTCCATCTTCATCATCTGCGAAACCAGTGAAAATTTCATAAGGTTTACCGTCTATAAGGCCGATAAAAGCAATCCATTTGTCTTTGTTATTTTGGAAGCGTACAACATCAGCTTCTAAAACTTCAGGACGTTTTGTAGGAAAAGCAGTAAGAGTTTCATTTTCTTCTTCCTCTTTCTTTTCGTCATTAGAAATTAATACTCCAGAGCGAGAGCCGTCGCGATACACCGTAACACCTTTACATCCGGCTTGCCAAGCTTCCAAATATAGTTTTCCAACTAATTCTTCAGTGGCATCATTAGGTAGGTTAATGGTTACAGAAATAGAATGATCTACCCATTTTTGTACTGCGCCCTGCATTTTTACTTTACTCAACCAATCCACATCGTTTGATGTTGCTTTGTAGTATGGAGATTTCTTAACAATATTGTTTAACTCTTCTTGAGAATAATTTTTATCCGTTGCAATCCCATTTACTTCCATCCATTGCTTAAATCTATGGTGGAAAACAACGTACTCTTCCCAGCTGTCGCCAACTTCATCAACAAAATCTACACGTACATTTTTATCGTTCGGATTTACTTTTCTTCTTCGTTTGTAAACAGGCATAAAAACTGGTTCGATTCCAGAGCTAGTTTGTGTCATTAAGCTTGTTGTACCGGTAGGCGCGATGGTGAGTAAGGCAATATTTCTTCGCCCGAATTCCAACATATCGTAATAAAGTTTCTCATCAGCGTCTTTTAAGCGAAGAATAAAAGGATTTTCTTTTTCTCTTTCGCTATCAAATATTTTGAAAGCACCTCTGTCTTTTGCTGTATAAACCGAAGCTCGATACGCTTCTAAGGCAAGGGTTTTATGTATTTTAACTGAAAAGTCATTTCCTTCTTTACTGCCATACTTGATGCCTAAAGCAGCAAGCATATCGCCTTCGGCAGTAATTCCGATTCCGGTTCTTCTACCTTCCTCAGCTTTTCTTTTAATATTCAACCAAAGATTTCTTTCAACTGATTTTACTTCGTCAGTTTGAGGATCAGCATCAATTTTTGCAAGGATAGCATCTACTTTTTCAAGCTCTAAATCGATGATGTCATCCATTATTTTTTGAGCGATAACAATGTGTTTTTTGAAAAGCTCGAAGTTGAATTCAGCTTTATCTGTAAACGGATTTTCAACGTATGAAAATAAGTTGATAGCTAATAAACGACAAGAATCGTAAGGACAAAGTGGGATTTCACCACAAGGGTTTGTAGAAACAGTTTTGTAGCCAAGGTCTGCATAACAGTCTGGCACCGATTCGTTAATAATTGTATCCCAAAAGAGAATTCCAGGTTCAGCAGATTTCCATGCGTTATGTACAATTTTCTTCCAAAGTTTTTCAGCCTCTATTTCTTTTGAATATTTTGGATTGTTACTGAAAATAGGGTATTTCTGTGTATAGTTTTTTCCGTCTTTTACAGCTTGCATAAACGAATCGTCAATTCGCACAGAAACGTTGGCACCAGTTACCTTGCCTTGTTCCATTTTGGCGTCGATAAACTCCTCAGAATCTGGGTGATTTATAGATACTGAAAGCATTAATGCTCCACGACGTCCATCCTGTGCAACTTCACGAGTAGAGTTTGAATAGCGCTCCATAAACGGAACGATACCTGTTGAGGTTAGGGCAGAGTTTTTAACTGGCGAACCTTTAGGGCGTATATGTGAAAGGTCGTGACCAACCCCGCCACGACGCTTCATAAGCTGTACTTGCTCTTGATCTATTTTCATAATTCCACCATAGGAATCTGAGTCTCCTTCATTTCCAATCACGAAACAATTAGAAAGCGAGGCGATTTGATACGGATTGCCAATTCCAGCCATCGGACTTCCTTGAGGGACAATGTATTTAAAGTCTTTTATGGCTTCAAAAATCTCTTCTTCAGTTAAAGGATTTGGATAACGTTGCTCTACTCTGGCAATTTCACTAGCGATACGACGGTGCATGTCGTTAGGTGTTTTTTCATAAATATTTCCATCAGAATCTTTAAGAGCGTATTTATTTACCCAAACGCGGGCTGCAAGATCATCACCCTTAAAGTACTCAACAGAAGCTTCAAAAGCTTCATCTTGGCTGTAAGTTTTAGGGGTAGGGACGGCTGTTTTAATTGACATATATTTAGGTAATTAGAAGATTGTAGGTATTGAATTTTAAAGTAGGTAAATATAACAAATTAGTTACTTCATTTTAAAGCAAAAAAAATAAAGTTGTCATAAAAATAGTATTAAACACCTGAAGGTGAGCGATATATAAATTTATCAACATTAAAAAGTTGACAAATTTTGAAAATTAATTTAGATGTTATTATTCGTTGTTTTTTAATGATATTTTTATCCGAAATACTTCAAAGACAATGATAAAAGTCATGTTTTGAGAGGGTTTGTACGTCTTATCTTTGTAGGGTGAAAAATATAATCCTCATATTAATTTCTGTGTTAATGTTCACAAAGCCATTATGGCCTGTTGTGGATTATATTGCAAATTATGATTACATCGTTACCGTGCTTTGTGAAAATATAGACAAACCAGAGCTTGAATGTGATGGAAAGTGTTATTTAAGTAAAGAGCTTGCAAAAGAAGCTGGAGCTAATGATGATAATCCACTAAATAGCAAAACTTCAAAAACCGAAATTCCTCAGGTTATTATTTCTGAAAATGTAAATGAATATGAGTTTGTATTTCAAACTGACCATTATTCTATTGAGGAAATTGGGTATTTGCCTAATTTGAATTCCTTATTATTAACTTCAAACATTTACCACCCTCCGCAGTTGGGATAATTTTTACTGACTATCGCTTTTATTTCTGACGAAATATTTTTTAGCGATTAATCAATTATAAATTATCAAAACATTAGAAAATGAAATTATCTATAGATGTATTTCCTTTAAGAGGAATGCTTGTGGGTAGTCTAGTGGGTGCATTGTTATGCGGAGATTTATCGCCATTGCACGCGCAAGAATATCCTATAGACAGTCTGAAACTAATAAATCTTAGTGAGGTTGTTGTTATTTCGGCAGGGAAACAATTGGATCATCAAAAGCAACATAAACCATTGTCGACACTCGATGAGTTTTTAGAAACTGCTCGAAGTATTAAAATGGTAAAACGTGGTGCTTATGCTTGGGAGCCAACCATGAACGATATGGCCTCTGAGCGTCTTGCAATTACAATAGATGGTATGCAGATTTTTGGAGCGTGTACCGATAAAATGGATCCTATAACTTCCTATGTAGATGTGTCTAATTTGTCTGAAGCACAAATTGGCTCGGGACAGCAAGGTGCAGCGTTTGGAAACACAATTGGAGGTGGAATAAATTTAAAATTAGACAAAAGTAATTTTAAGCCTACAGACTGGACGGGGTCATTGGAAACAGGTTATGAAGCCAATAATAAAATGCGAGTTTTTGGGGGAGAGTTGAATTATTCTAATGAAAAATTCTATTTCAATACTGATGTAATATATCGTAAAGCCGATAATTATAAAGCTGGAGGGGTCCAAGAGGTGAAGTATTCGCAATTTGAAAAATATAACTTTTCTGTTAATTCGGGTTATAAACTGGCTGATGATAAATCAATAACTACTTCCTTAATATATGATGAAGCTAGAGATGTTGGTTACCCAGCATTAACTATGGATGTTTCCTTAGCTCGAGCGGTTATTGGGTCTATAGGTTATAATCAAGATACTTTATTTGGTGAGTTTAATAACTGGGAATCTAAAGTGTATTATAACACTATAAAGCATGTGATGGATGACACCAACCGTCCTGATGTAGTAGTACATATGGATATGCCAGGTTGGAGTGAAACTGCTGGATTTTATACTCAGGCTAACTTAAATAAAGAAAAAAGTCAATTCATGTTTAAGTTAGACGGCTATTACAATAAGTCATATGCCGAAATGACGATGTATCCTATTAACACTAATGAACAGCCAATGTTTATGCTTACCTGGCCAGATGTACGCACTAAAAATGTTGGGTTTTATGCTGAAGACCATATAGACTTTAACGAATCATCATTAAAACTTTCAACTAGGTTGTCTTATCATTCCAATACTGTGGAGGATGATTTTGGATTGAATAGTTTGAAGATTTTTTATCCAAATATGGAAAGAACTAATAGCCGTTTTCTGAAAAGTTTCTCCGCTCAATATCATAAGGCGTTGGGAGATTTCCATTTAAATGGTGGGATTTCTTACGGTGAACGCGCACCTTCAGTATCGGAGGGGTATGGGTTCTATTTGTTTAATAGTTTTGATAACCACGATTATATTGGAGATCCAAATTTAAAAACTGAAAGATCGACAGATGTAAATCTTTCAATAACTTTTAAAAAGCCGATTTTTGAAATTACTGCTGCTGCTAATTATTTTCACGTGTTCGATTATATCATAGGACAGCTTGATAATTCGTTGAGCACAATGACTATTGGGGCTTCAGGGGTTAAAATCTACTCAAACCTCGATTTTGCACAACTGTTTAATGCGTCTCTTTCTGGAAGATATAGTATCTCGAATGCTTTTAAATTAACTGGGAATATTTCATACCACAGAGGCGTGGATGATGATGGCGAGAACTTGCCATTAATAAGCCCGCTTTCTTATGGTGGAGCTCTAGATTTTTATAAAAATCAATATTCGGCATCGCTTTCAATAGAAGGAGCAGGTGAGCAGAGTAATTACAATCCTGCTTACGGGGAAACGAAAACTGCTGCTTATGCAACTCTATCGGCTAGCTTCGGAAAACGTTTCTTTATTAATGATAACGACCTTTTTGTAAAAGCAGGAATTCAAAACATCTTAGACGCAAACTATTCTTCTTACACCGATTGGAATAATATTCCGAGGATGGGGAGGAATGTTTACGCAACAATTTCTTACGCAATAAATTAATTAGAAAAAACCTTAATAAAAATGAAAACACTTAAATATATATTCGCATTTCTTTTAATATCAATATCATTTGTAAGTTGTTCTAACGACGATGATAATACTCCAATAGAGGTTAACCCAGTTGAAGGGTTAAGTAAGATTTATGAAATTTCAGCTGCAAATCACGTTGTTGAAATCTATTCAGAGAAACAAAATCTTGAAATTGGTTATAATGAAATCTCTATTAGAATTAAAGATTTAACAACAGATAAATACATAAATGATGCTGAATTGAGTTGGATGCCAATGATGAATATGACTGATAGAGCTCATTCTGCGCCACATAGTATGTTGAGTAACGCTGAAGAAAGTACAGTTTACAAAGGTCATATTGTTTTTCAGATGGCAAGCAATGAAACTGAATATTGGGAGCTAAAACTTAATTATAATTTGAATGGTGAATCTGTTGAAGGAGTAACAAGGATTACAGTCTTACAACCAAATGATGGAATGGTGAAAACTCAAGTATTTATGGGGGCAGATGGTGTTAGATATGTTTTGGCTTATGTTGGGCCTCAAAATCCTGAAGTAGCGTTAAACGATATGCAAGCTGTTCTCTATAAAATGGAGGACATGATGAATTTTCCTGTTGTTGAAAATTTTAAAATAACAGTTGATCCTCGTATGCCTGGAATGGGAAATCACAGTTCGCCAAATAATATAGATTTAACTTACAATTCAGTTAATAAAATGTACAAAGGGAAACTGTCATTAACGATGACTGGTTATTGGAAAATTAATTTAAAGTTGTTAAACCAAGCTGGTGAAATTTTAAAAGGTGAAGATGTTACTGAAGATAATCCAGAAAGTAGCCTTTACTTTGAATTAGAATTTTGATTCTAATTACAGGAAGATTTAACTATAAATCAGTTAAGGAATTATAAAACTTAAAGACTGTAGCGATACAGTCTTTATTTTTTTATATTTGGCACGTGAACTGGAGATGGTATCTTACTGGAATAACAATTGCTCTTGCTTTTTTAGGAATAAGCATAGACAAAGCTACGCTTCCTAATCAGGAAATTGTAGTGCAGTTTGATGCTAATTCCGTAAGCTCTGATGAAGCAAATCACGCCATTTCAGAAATTACTTCGCAGCTTAAGAGTATTGGAATTGAAGATGTGCAAATATCTAAATTTCAAGATGGCAAATTAACGGTAGCATATTACAGTGCTATTGATGTTGCAGTAGTAAAGAATCTGTTTAATAGTCAAAATAAACTTCAAATTGACGAGACAGATTTCACTAAAAATGATAATAATACTGAGTTTCCTTATTCGTCTGACTCCAAGATTTACAAGCTAGAGGTAGTTGTAATTCAAAAAGATTTTAATACAGATTCAGGTCTTCAAGGATTACCAGTTGCAACTAAACATTTAAAAGATCAGTACTTAAATCCCATTGTATCATTAAGAACTTCAGAAATTGAGGTTGCTTATAAAACGGGATATGATGCTGTTGCTTTTAAGAATTATCGAAAACTTTCACTTTTAATAGACAATACCTCTTACAAAATACCAGAGGTAAGAGCAGGTCCTTTTTCTTGATTTCTACAAAATATAGAGTTGAGGTCTACCTGTAGATTTCACTTTTCTGAAAATTTTATGGGTGATTTACCTTTAAAGTTTACTACAACTTATTTAAACACAATCATATTGTCAGATATATTCGCAAACCATATATTTGCGGCCCTGTTTCGAGACTTCGGAATAGGAGTGTAAAATCTGACCCAAAAAACAAATTATGCAAAACAAAGGATTAGTATCAGTATTTGCCATCCTCTTTGGATTGGTAAGTATTTATCAGCTTTCTTTTACGTTTATTACAAGTAAAGTAGAAGATAGTGCAAAAGAATTTGCAAACAGCAAATTCACTGAGGATCAACCACACGAAAGAAACGTTGCTGAAGCACGTTACCTAGATTCTGTGGCAAACAACCCAGTATTTTTAGGAGTTGATTATAAAACTGCTAAAGAAAAGGAATTGAATAAAGGTCTGGACCTTAAAGGAGGTATTAACGTAATGCTTGAAGTGTCTGTAAAAGATATCTTACAAGGTCTTGCAAATAATACTAAAGACGCTGCTTTCAATCAAGCATTAGAAAATGCAAAAGAGCTTCAGAAAACAAGCCAGGACACTTACTTAGAGTCTTTCTTTAAAGCGTTTGAAGCACTTCCAGGTGAAAATAATCTTGCATCGCCAGATATTTTCTTCAACAAAAACCTAGAAGATGTAATTGAGGTTGGAATGACTAACGCTCAAGTAAAGCCAATTATCGAAAAGAAAATTGATGAGTCAATTACTTCAGCTTTTGAGGTTTTAAGAAAGCGTATCGATAAATTCGGTGTTACTCAACCAAACATTCAGCGTATTGGTAAGTCTGCAAGAATTCTTGTTGAACTTCCAGGGGCTAAGGATGTAGATCGTGTAAAAAAATTACTTCAAAGTACAGCTCAACTTGAGTTTTGGGATGTTTACAAATTTGAAGAAGTAGCAGGATTCCTACAAGCTGCAGATTTAAAAGCAGGTGAAATAGAATTGGCTAAATCTAAAACTGTAAAAACAGTTGAAACTACACAAGAAGAAACAGATTCTACTGCTACAGAAGAAGATGATGTAAGTAAATTACTAGGTGGGCAAGACGTTAAAGATTCTCTTGTAGATGACGGTAAGTCAAACCCGATTCTTTCAAAGATGGTTTCTTTAGGAAGTCAAGGAAGTCCAATAATTGCGACTTTTAGATTAAAAGATACTTCTGTTGTAAACGGATATTTACGCAACCCACAAGTAAAATCATTATTGCCAAACGAATTGCGTTTTGCAAAATTCGTATGGGGATTACCAGAGGCTAATCCACAATTAGACGGTGAAGAAACGTCTTCATTATATGTGTTAAAAGGAAACAGAAACAATACACCACCTCTTGGAGGAAGTGTAGTTGTAGATGCAAGACAAGAGTTTGATCAAATGAGCCGCGTAGTTGTATCTATGCAAATGAATGGTCAAGGTGCTAAAGTATGGGAGCAAATGACAGGTAATGCATACCAAAACCAAAGTCAGATTGCGATTGTACTTGATGATATTGTATATTCTGCTCCAGGTGTTACTTCAGGACCAATTGCTGGTGGTCGTAGCCAGATTTCTGGAAACTTTACTGTACCTCAAGGTCAGGATTTAGCAAACGTACTACGTGCGGGTAAACTTCCTGCTTCTGCAGAAATTGTACAAGGTGAAGTTGTTGGGCCTACATTAGGACAAGAGGCAATTAACAGTGGTGTATTATCATTCTTATTAGCTTTAGGGATAGTACTTGTTTGGATGGTTTTCTATTATGGTAAAGCTGGAATCTTTGCTGATATCGCTTTATTAGTAAACATCCTTTTTATATTTGGAATATTAGCAGGTCTTGGTGCCGTACTTACGCTTCCTGGTATTGCGGGTATCGTATTAACAATCGGTATGTCTGTGGATGCTAACGTACTTATATTTGAGCGTATTAAAGAAGAGCTAGCCAAAGGAAAGGCACAAAAAGATGCTATTAGAGATGGTTTCAACAACGCACTTTCTTCAATTCTAGATGCTAACATTACTACTGGACTTACCGGTTTAATTCTATTAGTATTTGGTACAGGTCCTATTCAAGGATTTGCTACTACCTTATTAATTGGTATTGCAACAGCATTGTTTACTTCAATATTTATCACAAGATTATTTATTGATAACTATACAAAGAATGGAAAGGATTTACCTTGTTCAACTTCAATTACAAAGAATCTATTTACGAATGTAAATATCGCTTTCTTGAAGAAGCGTAAAATGGCTTATATCTTTTCAGCTATAATGCTTACAATTAGTGCAATCTCTCTATTTACTAATGGACTTAACCAAGGTGTTGATTTTGTTGGTGGACGTACTTATACTGTTCGTTTTGCTAAGGATGTTAATTCGGCTGAAATTCAAGACAACCTTATTGCAACTTTTGGTAGTGCAGAGGCAAAAACCTATGGTGGAGATAATCAGTTAAAGATTACTACTAAATATAAAGTAGAAGAAACTGGTACAGAAGTAGATGATGAAATAGAGCGTATGCTTTTTGAAACTGTGAAAAAAGATATGCCTGCAGATATGACTTTCGAAAAATTCGTAGGTGATCAAGAAGGAAAATCGATTGGTAGAATGGAATACTATAAAGTAAGTCCAACCATTGCAGACGACATTAAGAGAGACTCTTTCTGGGCTGTATTTGGTTCGTTAATCGTTGTTTTCCTTTATATTTTATTACGCTTTAGAAAATGGCAATTTGGACTTGGTGCGGTAGCTGCAATTTTCCACGATGTGGTAATTGTGCTAGGTGTTTTCTCACTTACCTATAAGTTTATGCCATTCAGTATGGAAATTGACCAAGCGTTTATCGCAGCAATCCTTACGGTTGTAGGTTACTCTCTAAACGATACCGTAATTGTGTTTGACCGTATTCGTGAGTTCTTCGGTGAGCATCCAAACTGGAAAATGAACAGAGTAATTGATGTGGCATTAAATAGTACTTTAGGAAGAACCTTAAATACTTCATTTACTACGCTTATCGTATTGTTGTGTATGTTCTTCTTTGGAGCTGAGTCTATTAGAGGTCTACTGTTTGCAATTATTGTAGGTATCTTTGTAGGTACATACTCTTCATTGTTTATAGCAACTCCAATTATGTATGATACTGTAAAACGTAAAAACATTGAGGATTTACTAGATAGAAAAGAGGAAGAAGAAGCTCCTGTTGTAGAAGCTTAATTCAAATCTCGATAATAATAAAATAGCCCTTTTCGGATAGAAAAGGGCTATTTTTATTTTAGCAGTTTCGCAAATATTATTTGAAAGCCTAGTTAGTTATAGAGTAGTGATAAATTTAAAAATAATGTAAGGCAGAAGCTTTAAGTTAATTTCTAGTGTATCGAATTTTATCACCCTTCTCTAATTTCCATCTATCAGAGAGACCTGCATTTACTTCTAATACGTATTGCGCTGGTGATTCTGATGGTAGAGAAGTTTCATTAAAAGGTTGCGCATTTTTTTGGATGCTAACAATCTCCATATCTGAATTAAAGTATATTATATCAAGAGCAAATTCGGTGTTCTTCATATAAAATGATCGCATTTGCATATTGTCGAATATAAATAACATTCCGTGGTTTTCGTCCATAGAACGGCGATACATTAAACCTGTTTGAGTTTTATAGTCGTCATCAGCTATTTCGATGTCTAGTTTTGCGATTACTGAATCGTTTTCTGCTTTTAATAACTCGAGTTCACCTTCTTTTTTGAAAGTAACTTCTTTGGTTAGAATTTTAGTTTCAGTTTTTGGAGCGTCTTTGCAATTGTATAAGGTCAGCATAGAACCGACAATTGCAGCAGAGATAAATAGTTTTTTCATTTTATTATTATACTTACACAGATTTTTCTAATTATATGTTTTAACAAAACCATCCAAGACTTAAGTTAGGGTGGTTTTTATTTGGCTTAATAATTGAGTTTCTGTGATTGTTAGTTATTCTGTAATTGGTTTTTTTGAAGCCTTCCACATAATGAATATACCTGCAAGAATAAATGGAACACTAAGCCATTGACCAGTTGATAGAAGTCCTAAAACAGATTCAAAACCACCTTGGCTAGCCTTTACATACTCGGCTAAAAAGCGAACCATAAATAGAAGAATTAAAAACACTCCAAAGATGTAACCGGTTTGTTTTCTGCGTTCAGTTTTCCAGTACAAATACCAACATACTAAAAACACAATAACATAGCCTGCAGCTTCATATAATTGTGCTGGATGACGAAATGGTACCGATTGAAGTATTTCTGCGAATTGAGGGTTATTTGCGATTGCATCATAAGCCTTGCTTACAGGTTGTATGCCAGTTACGCTTACGGCTTCATGTGGGCTAATGCTTTCATGTAAAAATCGAACACCTAAAGGGAAATCGCCTGAAGGTTTTCCAATTATTTCTGAATTGATAAAATTCCCAATTCTTACAAAAACACCTCCTGCTGCCACAGCAATTACTATTCGATCCATTACCCATAAAAAAGGTTTTTTTACAACATTTTTAGTGTAGTAATACATAGCAATAAGAATTGCGATTGCAGCTCCGTGACTTGCTAGACCTTGAAATCCTGTAAATTCAAATTCCGGTACTGTACTTATAGGCAGGAATACTGAAAGTGGATCTTGAACAAATAGTTCTGGTTGGTAAAAAATAACGTGACCTAATCGTGCACCTATTAGTGTAGCTGCAACCATATAGATAAAAAGGCTATCTAGTTTTTCCTGAGCTATGCCTTCGCGTTCGTATATTTTTTTAGTTAGAACCCAGCCAAGCGTAAAAGCTACAACAAACATCAAGCTGTAATAACGTATCATGAAAAAACCAAGGTCAATTCCTTCAGAAGGATTCCAGGTAAAACTTAAGTAATGCATATGGATAATTTTATTGCGTCGCGTAAAGATAACAAAAGCGAAAAAGTAACGCCGAACTAATTTATTTCTTTTTTGGTGGTACGGGATCGTAGCCTGAACCTCCCCAAGGATTACAACTGCCTATTCGTTTTATTGAAAGCCAACTGCCTTTTAACAAACCATGAGTTTGCAATGCTTCAACCGCGTAATGTGAACAAGTAGGGGTGTATCTACAACTTGAAGGTAACAAAGGTGAAATAAAGCCTTGATACCCTTTTATGAGTAAAACAAATGGGTATATAAGGACTTTTTTCATAAAACTTTATTTGAAGCTTTAGCTCTTAATTCAGTGAAAATGTTGTTCCTTCCTTCCCGTCGTTAAGTTGAATTCCCTTTGCAGCAAGCTCATCACGAATTTTATCACTCAATGCGAAATCTTTATTGGCACGTGCTTCATTTCGTAATTGAATAAGAAGTTCTACGGCTGCTGAAAGTTTTTCGCTGTCTTGAGAGTTATCTGAAGTATTATCTTCTAAACCTAAAACTTCAAAAAGAAAGTCGTGCATTGTCTTTTTGAAAAGCTCTAAATCTGCTTTAGAAATAGTCTCTTTTCCTTCTTTTAGAGCGTTTACAAACTTGATGCTTTCAAAGAGATGGGCGATTAAAATAGGGCTGTTAAAGTCGTCATTCATTGCTTCATAGCAAGATTTTCTCCAAGCTTCAATGTCAATAGTGCTTTCATCATCAGAAGATTCTAATTTTAAAAGAATTCTGTGTGCCTCCATTAATCTGTTAAATCCTTTTTCAGAAGCTTCAAGAGCATCACTACTAAAGTCTAGTATGCTGCGATAGTGCGCTTGATACATAAAAAACTTTGTAACAGTAGGAGAGAATGGCTTGCTTAATATGTCGTTATCGCCAGTAAACATTTGGTCTGGCAAAATAAAGTTTCCGGTAGATTTGGACATTTTTTTCCCGTTAAGGGTTAGCATGTTGGCATGCATCCAATAATTTACAGGAGATGTGTTGTTGCAAGCTTCAGCTTGTGCAATCTCACATTCGTGGTGAGGGAATTTCAAGTCCATCCCACCTCCGTGGATATCAAAATTGTTGCCTAGGTATTTTGTGCTCATAGCGGTACACTCTAGGTGCCAACCAGGAAATCCATCACTCCAAGGAGATGGCCAACGCATTATGTGTTGCGGCTCAGCCTTCTTCCAAAGGGCGAAATCTTGTGGGTTTTTCTTATCGCTTTGAGCGGCAAGTTCGCGGGTGTTTGCTATCATATCTTCTAGCTTCCTACCGCTTAATTTTCCGTAATCGTTGGTTTCGTTAAATTTTAATACATCGAAATAAACAGAGCCGTTTTTTTCGTAAGCAAATCCTTCTTTAATAATTTTTTCAACAATATGAATTTGCTCATAAATATGTCCTGTAGCAGTCGGTTCGATACTTGGTGGCAAAGCGTTAAATTTCGCCATTGTAGTATGGAAGTCAACCGTGTATTTTTGAACCACTTCCATAGGTTCTAATTGCTCAAGACGTGCTTTTTTTAAAATTGGATCATCGCCGCTTTCACCGTCATTTTCTAAATGTCCTGCATCTGTAATGTTACGCACATATCGCACTTTATAGCCTAAGTGCTTTAAATATCTAAAAACTAAATCGAAAGAAAGGAAGGTGCGACAATTCCCTAAGTGTACATTACTGTAAACTGTTGGTCCACAAACGTACATGCCTACTGCACCTTCGTGTATGGGAGTGAATTTTTCCTTCTTTTTCGAAATTGAATTGTATATGTGTAAGTCATTCATAATTATAGGGTAGATGACGGATAACAGGTGACCGATTTGGTTACCAAAAATTTAATCGATTTTATTTCTTAGTACATTCATCTTATTTACAAGATGATATATTTCAATTTAAATTGCTTTTTAATTTTAAGCTCTTCTATTAGGTCTACAAAAATGTGTGAATTTTAAATTGCTTAGTCTGAATTCTGCTGATTTGCTTAAATCCTTGAAAATTCTACCTCTTAAAAAACTGAATGGCGTAATATTAGTTAATAGTACATCAGTCAAGAGGTGTCTTGTCAATAATTAGAATTCAGTGTCAAATTTAATATAGTCTAAAAATTCTCTACGAGTTTCAGGGTTTTTAAACGCACCGCCAAACTCACTTGTTACAGTGCTGCTATCGATATCGCGAATACCTCTAGAGTTTACGCATAAATGTTTTGCATCTATAACACAAGCTACGTCTTCAGTTTTTAGAACATTTTGAAGTTCCTTAACTATTTGAATTGTAAGACGCTCTTGAACTTGTGGTCGTTTTGCGTAGTAATCTACAATTCTATTCATTTTTGATAAGCCTACAACTGTACCATTGCTAATATAAGCAATATGTGCTTTCCCAACAATTGGAAGTAAGTGGTGCTCACAAGTAGAATAAAGTGTAATATTTTTCTCTACCAGCATCTCCTGGTATTTGTATTTATTGTCAAAAGTTGATGCTTTTGGCTTTCTATCTGGATGAAGTCCGCCAAAAATCTCTTGTACAAACATTTTTGCTACTCGGTTTGGAGTACCTTTTAGGCTGTCATCCGTTAGGTCTAGCCCTAAGGTTTGCATGATGTTGTGTACATCTTTCTTAATGCTTGCAATCTTTTCTATATCGCTAAGTTCGAAGGCATCTGGGCGTAAAGGCGTCTCTGTGGAGCTGCCAATATGGTCGTTACCCATTTCTTCTATTTCTCTAAGTTCTTTTTCTATACCCATTTGTATTTTAAAAATAAGTTTTTATTGGGGTTGCAAAGATACACAATAGGTTATTGTATATGAAAAGCGTGTCTTTATATTTTTAATAAAACTCACAAGGTGGTTTCATAAAATTTTCTTAATTTCCCGCCCATTATACCCTAGTAAGATGATAAAGAAAAATCCCCCGTATTTATTAGTATTAATAATCTCCTTTTTATTTTCAGGAATGTCTGCTTTTGCACAAGGCAGTACTTGTTCAACTATCGAGCCATTTTGTGCTGGCGACCAAGCGCTAATTTTCCCAAATTGTAATGATCAAGATCCAGATTGTAATCCGACCGCAGAGGCAGGTCCAGACTATGGTTGTTTGTTTACCCAGCCATATCCGGCTTGGTTTTATTTGCAGGTAGATCAGGCAGGTAGGTTAGATTTTGAGATAGTTCAAAATACAGCTTTTGATGCAAATGGTAATCCTATAGGACAGGGATTGGATGTTGATTTTATTGCGTGGGGACCTTTTCAGCAAGGTGATGATCTTTGTGATTATACACAACTTCAAGCTTTTAATGAAATAGCTTGTAGTTATTCAGCTCAACCTATTGAAAATTTTACTATTCCAAATGCTTTACCGGGTGAAATATATGTACTTGTAATAACTAATTATAATAGGAATCCTGGTTTTATAAAATTAGAACAAACCAATGCCGGAAGTCAAGGTTCTGGTTCTACAGACTGTTCGATTGTAACTACGCAAACAGGTTGTGTTGGTGATCAGTTTGTTATTGACGCGGAAACACAAGGTGCAAATAACTATTTATGGGAATATGATGATGGAACTGGTTTTGTAACAATATATAATGGGAATTTTCCATCAATTACAGTTACAGATGCTGGTGATTATAGGGTTACTATAAGTTTTCTTATTGGCCCAACCCAAATTAAAGAATTTGAAATTATCACAAATCCGCAACCAATTATTGCTAATCCTCCTTTGGATCTTTCAATTTGTGATAATGGTTCCACACCTGGGATTTTCGATTTAACTCAGAATAACAACGTTGTTTTGGGAGCTCAAAACCCTAACTTTTTAATTACATATCACTTAAATTTATTACAGGCAGAATCTGGGCTTAATCCAATTAACCCAGCTAATGCTTACCCTATTGTGGGGACAAATCAAACAATTTGGGTTCGTATTGAAAATGAAGAAGGAAATTGTTATGTAATTGATACATTTGAATTGACTTACGAAGGTGCAACAGCTACCGCACCAACTTCACCACACTACTTATGTGACCAAGATGAGGATGGTCAAGAAGTGATTAATTTAGAAGCTGTATTCTCAGCAACAATTCTAGATGGGCAGAATCCATTAAATTATACAGTTACTTATCACAGTACGCAAGGTGAGGCGAATGCTGGAACAAATTCTTTACCGCAGCCTTATACAGTGGCGGCTAGTCCTACAACAATTTATGCTCGAGTTCAAAATAACAATGACAATACTTGTTTTGAAACTGCTCAATTCGATATTATTTTGGATGGTCCTCCAACTGTGAATTCTACTCCTGATGCCTTGATAGCTTGTGACCCAGGAAATGATGGGTTTACATTGTTTACACTTCATGATGCAGATGAGGACATTACAAATGGTGACCCAGCACTTACAGTTACTTATCACTACACTTATTTGGATGCGCAAACCAATGAGGGTGAGTTGATGGATCCTTATGAAAACCGTAATCCTTATAACGACCGTGTATATGCACGAGTAATAAGTGGAAATACAAGTTGCTATAACATTGTTGAGTTGCCATTAGAGGTTCGCGACAGTCCAATTTTAACCGAGCCAACACCTTATCGTATTTGTGATGATGACCAAGATGGATACGCAGTTTTTGATTTAACTTCAAAAGCTTCAGAAATTTTAGGAGCATTAGATCCAACTCAATACGATTTATATTATTATGTAAATGAACAACAAGCAATTGATGCTGGGGAGGTAGCGCTTACTGCTCCTAACTACTCACAAGCAATTGCTACACCAGGAGCTTTCACAAATCAAACAATCAACACTCAGACAATTTATGTTCTTGGAGTTGGGAATGCTACTAATACAACACCTAATAATGGTAGTTTTGGGTGTTATGATATTGTAGAACTTCAATTATTTGTAGATCCAGAGCCTATAGCTATAGAGCCTCAAGATTATCATTTATGTGATGATACGGTAAATGGAAGTACACCAACCGATCAGCTTAGTACATTCGATTTAACTTCAAGAAATCTTGAAATTACGGGTGGAAATACAAACGTAACTGTTACTTGGTACGAAACTGCAGCTGATGAATTGGCAGATAATCCAATTGCAAATCCACAAGCATATCAAAACAGAGCAATTCCACCAGCACCTAGTAATCCGCAAACTGTAATTGCTCGTGTTTCTAACGGTTTTGGTTGTAAAAAACTTGTTACTCTAACTCTTGTAGTGGATCAATTACCTACACCTGTTGCGCCAACACCTTTAGAAGTATGTGATGATAATAACGATGGTTTTGCAGAATTCGACCTTACCTTAAAAGATGACGAGATAATAGGAGGTGAACCAGGTGTAATAGTTAAGTATTATCCATTGGAAGCACTTGCTCAAGCAGGTGGAGCTGGTGAAATTACTGGTCCATATTTAAATAACGTCCCTTATACTGATACCGTTTGGGCTCGAGTAGAAAATACTTCGTCAGGTTGTTTCTCTGTTGTTGAGCTTACACTAATTGTAAACCCATTGCCAAATCAACCTACTTCAGAGTTTGGAGATCTTTTTGCTTGTGATTCAGATGGAAGTGGTGAGGCAGTATTTGATCTTACTATAAACACTCCTTTTGTTTATGGAACTCAATCAACAACCGACTTTACTATTTCATATCATACCCTTTTACAAGAAGCAATAGACGGCCAAAACCCTATTTTAACTCCAAATGCTTTTACTAGTGCTGGTCAAACAATATGGGTTCGCTTAGAAAATAATATCACTCTTTGTGCAAGAATCAGTGAGTTTGATTTGATTCTAGGTGAATTTCCATTAATTCAAGATCCTGATGCAATGGAGCTTTGTGATGATTTGGAAAGTGGAAGTGATACGGATAGAATTTCAACTTTCAACCTTACAACTAATAACGCATTTATCACAAATGGCGATGCTACATTAACTGTTAAGTATTTTGAAACTTTAGTTGATTTACAAAATGACAATCCAATTCCAAACCCAACAACTTACACTAACCCAGTTGATGGTGGTGGATTTGGAATCACACCTTATACAATTTATGTGGCTGTAGAAGGTCAAACCGGATGTGTGGCAACTACAGAGTTGCTTCTAAAGGTGCTTCCTGTTCCTACCGTTGTAGAGCCTACTCCATTAGAAGTATGTGACGTAGACCACGATGGTTTTGCCGAATTTGATTTGACCCTAAAAAGCGATGAAATTGCAGGAGGGGATCCTTCTATAGTGGTGACTTATCACGAAACTTTAAACGATGCAAATAATGGAACTTTCCCATTGGCATCTCCATTTCAAAATATTGTTGCTTTTAACCAGACAATTTACGCAAGAGCTTCTTTTGATTTACCTCCAAATACAAGTGGATGTTTCAAAGTAGTGCCATTAGATTTAATTGTAAAACCAAGTCCGATAGTACCATTAGATTTACCAGACTTGGTAGCTTGTGATCCTGATGGTAATGGTTTTGCAGAATTTGATTTAACGGTGCAAGAACCTTTAATTTATGGCTCACAAGATCCTACGCAACTTGAATTGTCGTACCACACGACTCTTGAAGATGCTCAATCAGGTCTGAATCCAATTGGTGCACCCGAAACTTATACAAACGTTACAAACCCACAAGATATCTTTGTTCGTTTGGCTTATATCGATGGATCTGATTGCTATACTGTAGGAAAGTTTACGCTAATTGTATCTAGGGCTGTATCTATAGTAGATCCTACTCCTTTTGAGCTTTGTGAGGATTTAGGTCCTATAAACGATGGGTTTACAACATTTGATTTAACGCTTAAGAACTCTGAAATAACTAATGGTGCTCCAGGAATGGGAGTTAGTTACTTTTTGAATGAAAACGATGCTCAAAATAATACCAATAAAATTGATCCGGATACTGAATTCGTTAACACTGTAAACCCACAAACTCTATATGTAAGAGTAGAAGATGGTTCAACAGACTGTGTTGCATTTACTACATTATTGTTACGAGTGTTGCCTAATCCAGACTTAGTTGAGCCACAACCTATAAGATTGTGTGATGAGAATATTGTGGTTGGTCCTGGACCTGATGATGAAGTTGAAATATTTGATTTAACTATAAGAGAAGAGGTAATTCTTAACGGTGGTGCATGGGATGTAACGTATTACGAAAGTTACGACAATGCATTCAACGGAATAGATCAAATTCCAAACCCAGAGAGCTATCAAAATATTAGCAATCCACAGACTATATATGTTAAAGGAAGTAATCCAGATAGTTCTTGTTTTGAAATTGTAAAACTTGAATTGATTGTGGATCCTGTACCAGATGATAGTGCTATAGTGTCACCTTATATTATATGTGAAATTAATACAGATGGTGTAGCAGAATTCGATCTAACCACTAAGATTCCAGAAATATTAGGAGAGCAATCAGCTTTTAATTTAATGGTTAGTTTTTATTTGGATGCTACTGATGCTGCCAACGGAATTAATCAAATTGTAAATACAACTGCACATCAAAACAGAGATTTAGCTGGTAACCCAGAATCTCCACAAACTATTTACACGCGAATTGAAAATTCACTAACGGGTTGTTTTATAGGTGGAAATCAAAGTTTTGAATTAATTGTTCAAGAAGGCGCTATTGCAAATACACCAAATCCACTTATAGTGTGTGACAACTTTGAAGCAAATGATGGCATTGCGGAATTTGATTTAGAAGATCTAACGAATCCTGATGTTGTAACGCTTCGCAATCAAATATTAGCTGGACAAGATCCAAACATTTATTTGATTAGTTATTTTGAAACTTATGAAAATGCTTTAAATAATGTAAACGCAATTTCATTCCCTTACTATAACGTAATCAATCCTCAGGTAATTTATGCTAGAGTTACCAATAGCGAAAACCAATACGAGCCAAAATGTTTTGAAGTAGTTGAGGTTATTTTAAAAGTGCAAGAATTACCTAAAGTAAATTTAGAAGACGAATACAGGTTATGTGTGGATGAGAATGGCAATCCTATTGAAAATGAAGATGGCCAGACTTCTCCTCCATTAATCGACACGGGGCTAAATCCTAATAATTATACCTTCCAATGGATGTTGAATGGAGTTATGATTCCAGGTGAAACTGGAGCTTCTATAATAGCATTAGAAGCAGGTGAGTATAGTGTGATTATAACCGAAATAGCTTCGGGATGTGAAATTACGGCTGTAACAACTGTTGTGCTTTCATCTCCACCTTTAGTTTATAGTGCTGAAGTTATAACTTCTGCTTTTGCTAACCCACATGCTATTGAAGTTTCTGCTGAGGGATTAGGGGAATATGTATATCAACTAGATAATGGGCCTTTCCAAACAAATAATGTTTTCGAGGGAGTTTCACCAGGTATACATACTATTACAATAAGAGATGTAAACGGATGTGGAAGCGTAACTATTGAAGTTGGAGTAGTCGATTATCCATTATATTTTACTCCAAACGAAGATGGTTACCATGACACTTGGAATATTATTGGAATTGGAACTGCAGACCCTACTGCTAAGATTTTCATTTTTGACCGTTACGGAAAACTTCTAAAACAGTTAAGTCCAGTTGGAGAAGGTTGGGATGGAACGTTTAACGGAAAACCAATGCCTTCAAGTGATTATTGGTTTAGAGTTGAATATAAAGAAGATGATATGCCGAAAGTGTTTACAGGACATTTCACCTTAAAACGATAAGTATAACTGTATGATAAACAAAAAGCCTCCACATTACTAAATGTGGAGGCTTTTGCTTTCAAAAGACTATATGTGTTTAGTCTAAAATGGTTTTGTAATTATAAATTAAAACTCAATGACAATATAAAGTTGTTGTAAACTGAGTTTATTAAAGCAGTATCAGTTAATCCAACAGAATACAATTGTTGGTTTCTTTCTTGTTCTGATCGAGAATATGCAATGTCTGCATTAAATCGTCCAAAGTTATACCCTGCGCCTAAAGAAAACCCTGTTAAGTCTCCCATAACCTCACTGTTTTTATAAGGAGTTTCTTCATAGTGAAATCCACCTCGTAAGCTTAATTGATTAATACGGTACTCTGCGCCAGCATTAAATTTAGAAGCTGCTTTTAAAGTATTTTTAATAGCGTTATTCATCATATCAAAATATGGGTCGTAATAATTGTTTAAACGGCTAAACTTAATAGAAGAGTAATCTTTATAAGAATAATCAAAGCTTATTAATCCGCTTTTACCAAAAATATAAGCGGCACTTGCAGTAACCTTTGCAGGAGTTTTAAGGTTGTAATCTTCATAAACATTAATTACTCTCGGATCTATATATTCATTAATCATTTTTCCTTCAAAAACACGACTGCTTTTAAGTGACTGAGTTGTTTCTTCAGCTATCTGATACCAAGTAGGAGTGTCGAAGCTTAAGCCTAATCTAAGATTGTTCGCTACTTTAGCAATACCACCTATTTGGGCAGAGATACCAGAGCCTGTAACCGAAAGATTGTTTTCAAATCCTACGCTTCTTACAATAGAGCCCGGATTATTATTCTTTTCTAGTAGAAATGTACTTTGGTCGTATTCAATAGTGTGGGTGTTTATATTTGCTCCAAAGTATAAGTTATTTGTAATCTGAGTGGCAAAATTAATAGTAAACTTACTATTGTATCCTTGTGAAAGATATGCGTATTCTTGGTTAAATACTCCTCCTGCTATATTTGAAATGTATTCACTGTTTAAGGGATTGCTAGGATCTATAGGGTCAAATAGAAAACCTTGATAGCCTAAAAAGGCATTTTGTGCTGCACTACCTTCGGTTTCACCTAAGTATTGATATAAATCTGTAATTGTTTCTCCAGATCTTAAGTCTAATAGGTTTAAAGGCATTCCTTGCGCTTGTTCTAAAAAGAAATTACCGATAGTGTTATTTCCAGTTCCTGCAATAAAGAGCTTGTTTTCAAAATTGTTTGACTGATTGTAATTTAATCCAATAGTAAACTTTTTAAAGGAGGATTCGTCATTTGCATTGTTTATCACGAAAATAGCACCTAATTGATTTAGAGAAAAATCAGTTTTAGAAGTTTCTTCTTCATTGTTAAAATAATTGCTGCTATTATTTATGTTATTGAAAGCCGAAGAAAGTGAAAGGGTAGAGGTTAAAAAAACTGCCCCCGAAGCAGGGTTTGAGCTGATGGCAGAAAAATCGCCGCCCAAGGCACCCATTGAACCACTTAAAGCTGTATATCGAGCTGTTCCAAGGTTTTGGTTGCTGCTATAGCGCAAACCGTCTGTTATGTTTTGAGCTTGAGAAGTTGCAAAACAGATGCTTAGTGTTATTAATAATGAAATTCTTTTCATTTTGATGATATTGATTAAAATTTTATTAAAAGATAATGCCCAAAATAAGCATTTCGAGTTAAGATGAAATGGTTAATGGGCATTGTTAGAATCTTGAAATTGATATTGCGTTATTTTGGATATATTACGCTAGTGATAAATACTATAATCGATGAGTTTTATATACACGATAGCGTTTAATGTTATCCTCTTCCGCCGCTACTTCTTGAGCCTCCACTAGAACGAGTACTGCCACCAGAACTTCTCATAGAACCAGAGCTACTACTTCTTGAAGGAGAAGAGAATGTACTATTTCTTGTAGTATTGCTATTACTTCTTGTAGGCTGTGAGTAACTACTATTTCTATTGGTACGTGTGTTTCGAATTGTAGGAGTAGAGCTAGGTTTTGTATTTCTGTTGTTTCTAATAACAGGAGTTGACCTAGTATTGTTTGAACGTGTGTTTCCACTTCTAATAGTGTTGTTGTTTGATGATCGCGTATTAGAATTCGCTCGAACGCTATTATTATTTATCCTACGGGTAGTTTCTGATCTACTATAAGACGAGTTTCTGGTTGAAACATTGTTTGCACGTCCACGAGCTTGTGATCTACTGTAGTCTGTATTTCTTCGTCCGCGATTATATGACACACCATTGTAATAGTGGTTGTTATAATAATAATTGTTGTAATAGTGTGGGTGGTAGTAGCCATATCCATAATATGGGTATCCATATCCGTAACCATATCCATATCCATAATAAGGATAACCCCAACCATAACTTATTCCCCAAAAAGGTGTGTAATAGGAGTGTCCCCAATATCCACCATACCAGTAAGGTCTATGATAAAAGCCATATCCATGTCCACCATAGTTGTATATGTTTACAGTAATATCTTCTGAGTTGCTTCCCCAAGCGCCATAACCTTCATCTTCGTAATTATCTTCAATAACTATATATCCTTCATCGTCTAAACGCTCTGTAGTAGCGTAGGCTTCGATATCAGTAAAAATAGCGCCCTCTTCAGGCATCTCTGAGATAGATTCAGCTTTGCTTTTGAAGTATTGTTTGTAATAATTAGCTTTTTCGCTCGATGGGTTGTTGTCGTAATTTTCTGTACGAGATTCATTTCCAGATGCATAAATTCCATCCGAGTCGTAATAGCCGTTATTGTGAGTTCCACAGGACGATAGTAAAAGAACTAAAGCTCCTGCAAATGCTATCGGGGTGAAACGTTTTATATTGAATTTTCGAGTGAACATATCTTGGGTAATTTAATTGTTGGACATTATAAAAATAAGTAGTTTTGCGGACAATAACTAATCATTTAACATAGGTGCAACTTTTGTGCCAAAACCCGGCCTATGGCAAAGAAATTAACTACACGCGAAGAAGATTACTCAAAATGGTATAACGAACTGGTAATCAAAGCAGACCTGGCTGAAAACTCAGGAGTAAGAGGTTGTATGGTTATTAAACCATACGGATATGCAATATGGGAGCGTATGCAAGCTGAATTGGATAGAATGTTTAAAGAAACAGGACATCAAAATGCTTATTTCCCTTTATTTATACCAAAATCTTATTTCAGTAAAGAGGCAAGTCACGTTGACGGATTTGCTAAGGAATGTGCAGTTGTTACTCATTATAGATTAAAGAATGCTGAGGATGGAAGCGGAATTGTTGTAGATCCAGATGCTAAACTAGAAGAGGAATTAATCGTACGTCCAACATCGGAAACTATTATTTGGGATACCTATAGAAAGTGGATTCAATCTTATAGAGATTTACCATTATTGATAAACCAATGGGCGAATGTGGTGCGATGGGAAATGCGTACACGTTTGTTTTTACGTACTGCCGAATTTTTGTGGCAAGAAGGGCATACTGCTCACGCCACTAAAGAAGAAGCTATAGCAGAAGCAGAACAAATGATGAATGTATATTCAGATTTTGCTGAAAACTATATGGCGATACCAGTAGTAAAAGGAACTAAAACTGAAAGTGAACGCTTTGCTGGTGCTTTAGAAACTTATTGTATTGAAGCTTTAATGCAAGATGGAAAGGCGCTTCAAGCGGGAACATCTCACTTTTTAGGTCAGAATTTTGCTAAGGCTTTTGATGTAAAATTTGCCGCAAAAGATGGTACGTTAGATTACGTTTGGGCTACATCTTGGGGTGTATCTACACGTTTAATGGGAGCTTTAGTTATGACACATAGTGATGACAACGGATTGGTGTTGCCTCCAAATTTGGCTCCAGATCAAGTTGTAATCGTTCCTATTTATAGAAAAGATGAAGAATTTGAAGCAGTAAACGAAGTTGCTTTAGAATTAATGAAGAAACTTAGATCGCAAGGTGTTAGAGTAAAATACGATAACCGCGATACCCAAAAGCCAGGATGGAAGTTTAATGAATACGAATTAAAAGGAGTTCCTGTGCGTATTGCCATTGGTCCTAAAGATGTTGAAAAGGGTACTGTAGAATTGGCAAGAAGAGATACGCTTACAAAAGAATTCATCTCTAATGAGGATGTAGTTGAAAAGGTGAAGTCTTTAATGGATGAAATTCAGAAAAATCTTTTTGATAAAGCTGTTGCACACAGAACAGAGAATACAACCGAGGTGTCATCATACGAAGAGTTTAAAGAGGTTTTAGAGACCAAAGGAGGTTTTATACTAGCTCATTGGGATGGAACTATAGAAACTGAAGAGAAAATTAAAAACGAAACTAAAGCTACAATTAGATGTATTCCTTTAGAAGGTGAGAAGGTAGCGGGAACTTGTATGGTTACAGGTAAACCATCGACTGGAAAAGTGCTTTTTGCAAAAGCATATTAATTTTTTTGAAAATTTTTTCAAAACATTTTGAAGTATTGAAAAAAAGGTATATTTTTGCACCCGCATTTGAAAATATAATGCACGATTAAACCGGTTATTTTAGACAATTAGTTTTGTTTTCGAACTGGGGAGATTGATTAAAAAAGTTCTTTTTCATAATCCTGATTAAAATTTTAAAAATTTTTTAAAAAGGATTTGGAACATTAAAAAAAAGGTGTATTTTTGCACCCGCATTAAACAATGTAATGGTCCGTTCGTCTAGGGGTTAGGACGCCAGGTTTTCATCCTGGTAACAGGGGTTCGATTCCCCTACGGACTACAAAAATTTAGAATTAAATAAAAATACAATGGCAAATCACAAGTCAGCATTAAAGAGAATTAGAAGCAACGAGGCTAAACGCTTGCGTAACCGTTACCAGCATAAAACTGCTCGTAATGCCATGAAGAGATTTCAAGAGCTTTCTGATAAGTCAGAAGCTGAGAAAATGTTCCCTTCAATTGTTTCTATGATCGACAAATTGGCTAAGAAGAATATTATTCATTCGAATAAAGCTTCTAACTTGAAGTCGAATATGGCTAAGCATGTAGCTGCGCTTTAATTCTAGATTAATTAAAATTTTTAAAACCCTTTCAGGAAACTGAAAGGGTTTTTTTATTATTCAGATTTGATTTTTTTTTTTTAAAACTGCTACTTTATTTACTTTTTACTGAAGTAGGAACTAACTTAGAGTAATCGCCATTGTTGCGCATAACATCTCTTACTATTGTAGATGAGATATTAGAAACCTCAGGAGAGCAGATTAAAAATATAGTTTCAACATTCGCCATCTGGTAATTGGTTTGAGCTATTGGCTGCTCGTAATTTAAATCGGTAGTATTTCGCAAACCACGAACAATAAATTGAGCATCCTTCTCTATACAGTATTTAGCTGTTAAACCAGAATAACTTTCAACGCTTACCTTTTCTTCATTTTTAAAGATGTCTTCAATAAACTTCAAGCGTTCTTCCAAAGTAAACATTGTTTTTTTATCGGCATTAACACCAATAGCAATAATTATTTCATCAAATAGGGGTAGTGCACGATTAATAATGTCTAAGTGTCCAAGTGTAATAGGGTCGAAAGTTCCAGGAAATACTGCACGTCTCATTCTTTTGTATTTTATTATTAGGTTATTGAATTACTAAGTTAATGAGTTAAAGAAACTCCCGCTATAATTTTATAGAAATTTTGTATATAAGATTACTAATGCGGCAATTACTGTTGCCATAACAACTCCTCTTGCTCTATAAACTTGGTTTTTCTTAAGGTAAATAAAGAAAACTATTAAATTTAAAATGGCTCCTAAGGCTATTAAACTACCTAGAAAATCATTGGCTAATGCAGCTTTGATTGTATCTTCAATTTCTAAGTCAGAAAAAAAGAAGATATATAGATAGGTTCCTGCAACATTTGCTAGTAACCCTATTATTAGTCCTATTAAAATTTCTTTTACGTGTGGTTTCATTCGTTGTGTATAAATATTATAACAATTGTATTATCACTATTATCTAGTGTTTTACATTCAATTAATTTTACTGTAATTCCCAAGAATTAATTACTTTAATAGCATGGTGGGCTGTTAAATCGTATTGAACAGGTACAATTGAAACATACCCATTTTCTAAAGCCCATTCATCTGTATCTTGTCCTTTATCTTGATTAACAAATTCACCAGAAAGCCAATAGTAATCCCTTCCTAGGGGATTAGTGCGTTTGTCGAATTTTTCTTGCCAATAGGCATTTGCTTGACGGCAAACTTTCATCCCTTTTATTTCAGAAGAATTAAGCTTTGGGATATTTACATTTAAAACCACGCCATTAGGAAGTCCGTTTTTAAGCGTTTGTTCAGCAATGGCTTTTACAATTTTCTTTGATGCCTCAAAATTAGCTTCTAACGAATAATCTAAAAGAGAAAAACCAATAGACGGTATCCCAGTAGTTCCTGCTTCAACTGCGGCACTCATAGTACCACTGTAAATAACATTGATGGACGAATTACTTCCGTGGTTAATACCACTAACGCATAAATCAGGTTTTCGATCTAAAATTTCATTTACTGCAATTTTTACACAGTCAACAGGAGTACCACTACAGCTATACTCTTCTTGAGGCTCGTCTTTATTTATATTTATACGATTACAGTATAAAGCGTCGTTAATAGTAATAGCGTGTCCCATTCCACTTTGTGGAGAATCTGGTGCAACCACACAAACGTCCCCTAATGTGTTCATAACCTCAATTAATGCTCTTATTCCAGGAGCGTTAATTCCGTCGTCATTGGTTACTAAAATAAGTGGTCTTTTGTTTGTCATTCTTTAAAATTTTGAAGACACAAAAGTACATTTATTAAATTTGAAATAAGAATCCTTGTTTCTCAATCAATAATGGCTGTTTAACAAAATATTAGTAGCAAAATAGTTTAATGGCACGGTTTTTTGTATAATTTAGACACTCTTAAATCAACACCCTTACTATGCGGATAATGAAGAAGAATTTTAAAGTTTTATTTTTGGCAGTTTTTGTTTCTGTAGCTTCTTGCAGTTTCACTACTAAAGAATTTGAAAACCCGGATAAAGATAAATTACTACTCGATCTTATAACTTATGTTCTTGAAAAAGGACACTATGACCCGAAGGCTATCGACGATGCTTTTTCGGCTGATGTTTTTGATAATTTCATTAAAGGCCTTGATCCTTTAAAAAGATACTTTTTAGCTTCAGATATTGAAGAGTTCAGTAAGTATAAAACTGAAATTGACGACCAAATAAAGAATAAAGATTTATCTTTTTTCAATTTAGTATATAATCGCTTCCAAGAACGAATGGAAGATGTGAAGAAAATCTATCCTGAAGTTTTAGACAAGCCATTCAATTTTGATGAAAAAGAAACTATTAATGTAGATTACGACAATATCGAATATACTACGTCAACCAAAGCTTTAAAGGCTCGTTGGGAACAGCAACTAAAGTTTACAACACTTTCTAGCTACTACGACTATGTTGAAGAGCAAAAAACTAAACAAAAAGCTTTAGATAAGTCCGATAACGATGATAATGCTGAAGTGGAAGATAACGAAGACGAAAATAAAGAAAAGTCGAGTAAAGCCTCTGAAGAGCCATTCGAACCAAAATCTATGGCTGAGCTAGAACAAAAGGCTCGAGAAACTGCAAAAACATCATTAGATGAATATTTCGATTTCACAAAAGATCTTGTTCGTAAGGATTATTTTGCAATTTATCTAAATACTATTGTTGAAGAGTTTGACCCGCATAGCAACTATTTCGCACCACCAGATAAAGATCGTTTCGACCTTCAAATGTCTGGAAAACTAGAAGGAATTGGTGCTAGACTTCAAAAGAAAAACGATTACATAACGGTAATTGAGGTAATAAGTGGAGGACCAGCGTGGAGAAGTGAACAAATTGAAGTTGGTGATGCTATCCTTAAAGTTAAACAAGAAGGAGAAAATGAATCTGTTAGCATAGTTGGTATGCGTATAGATGATGCTGTAAAACTAATTAAAGGTCCAAAAGGGACTAAAGTTACTCTTACAGTAAAAAATGTTGATGGAACTATTTCAGATAAAGTTATTACTCGCGACGTAGTTGAACTTGAAGAAACTTATGCTAAATCTTCATATATAGAAAATAACGGTCGCAAATTCGGACTTATTAATTTGCCTCAGTTTTATTTCGACATGGAAAACTATAAAGAGCGCAATGCTGCTTCCGATGTTAAAAAAGAAATTCTACGTTTAAAAGAACAAGGAATGGAGGGACTTGTGTTAGACCTTCGAAATAACGGTGGTGGATCACTTAGAACTGCTGTGGATATTGCTGGGTTATTTATTAAGAAAGGACCAATTGTTCAGGTTTCTTCAGCAGGAAAAAAGGAGGTTTTAGAAGATGAAAGCAACGAAATTGTATGGGACGGACCTTTAGTAATTTTAGTAAATGAACTTTCTGCATCAGCCTCAGAAATTTTAGCTGCTGCTATGCAGGATTATAAAAGAGCTATTGTAATTGGTAGCAAACAAACATACGGAAAAGGTACAGTGCAAAATGTTGTTGATTTAAACCAATGGGTTAGAAACAATGATATAGGAGACTTAGGAGCTATAAAAATTACATCACAAAAATTCTACCGAGTTAATGGTGGTTCAACACAGTTAGAAGGTGTAAATAGTGATGTTGTTATGCCAGATCGTTACAGTTATATCGATATAGGGGAGCGTGATTACCCAAACCCACTACCTTATGATAAAATTGATGCGGCTAAGTATGATATTTGGGATGGCTATATTGGCTTTCAAGAAACCATTGATAACAGTAAAGCTAGAATGGCTAAAAATGAGCAGTTGCAACTAATAGATGAAAATGCGAAGTGGATTAAAGAGCGCAGAGATGAAAAGGAAGTAAACCTTAATTTTAATGATTATACTGCCGAAATTGAAAAACGTAAAGAAATAAGTAAACGCTTTGATGCAATTGACAAGTATGACAATAAGCTAACTTTTAAATCTTTGCCTTATGAAGTTGAATTGATGAAACAAGATACAACGCTTTCAGAAAAACGTAAGAGATGGCATAAAAGCTTAAGTAAAGATATTTATGTTGAAGAAGCTATCCACGTGTTAGAAGACTTAAAGCTTAATAATATAAAAGCTAAAAAAGTAGCGGATATTAAAAACTAGTACTTTCTAGTATTTCTAGAAGGCAGATTTAAAACCTACAAGATTTCAAAAACCTTGTAGGTTTTTTTATGGCTATTCACCTAAAATTTTCAGTAAATTTGAAACGTGAAAAACTCAACCTCATTAACACAAATAGCGCTTCAGAAGTTTAAAAAGAACTTCTGGGGCGTTTTCAGTTTGGGGTTTTTAATGGTTTGTGTATTAGTAGCCATATTCGCTTACGCATTGGCGCCGGATAATTCACAAAATGCAAATCAGATGCACTTGTCCATTCATTCTAAAAACCCTGGATTTTCAGTGCAAATGCTTACAATTCCTGTTGCCATAGAAGATCAAAACCCAATCTCGGTTTTCTTTTTTGGTGAAAAGAATGCAAATACTGAAATTCCTATTTCAAATTATTCATTAAAGTCTAATACTATCGAGATAACCGAATATACTCCTGATGGCACTGATGGACTTCAAAAGGAATATTCAGTATCGCTTTTTCCTGATGTTACTTCAGTGAAGGAAATTCCTAACAAATACATTTCAGAAAAGAAATTCTATCTCGGAACTGATAAATATGGCCGTGATTTGTTAAGCCGAATGTTAATAGGAATCCGAATCTCGCTTGCCATAGGGTTTGTAGCGGTCTTTATTTCCTTGGTAATTGGGATTACAATGGGCGCAATTGCTGGGTATTTTGGAGGGAAAGTGGATGCAGCAATTATGTGGGTAATCAATGTTACTTGGTCTATTCCAACGTTACTGTTAGTGATTGCTATCACCCTAGCTCTTGGTAAAGGTTTTTGGCAGGTTTTTATCGCTGTAGGGCTCACAATGTGGGTAGAAGTTGCAAGAGTGGTTAGAGGGCAGGTAATGGGGGTAAAACAGATGCAATATGTAACTGCTGCCCGAGCTTTAGGTTATAATGATTTTAGAATTATAGTAAAACATATTTTACCTAATAGTATGGCGCCAGTTATTATAATTTCGGCAGCCAATTTTGCGGGAGCAATCTTAATAGAAAGTGGCCTTTCATTTTTAGGAATAGGTGCTCAGCCGCCAATGCCAAGTTGGGGAGGAATCATAAAAGATCACTACGCATATATTATTTTAGGAAAACCTTATTTAGCCTTAATTCCTGGCCTTGCAATTATGAGCTTGGTTACGGCTTTTATGCTAATCGGGAATGCTTTAAGAGATGCTATGGATGTGAGAAATTAATGTTATGCATTATATCTTAAACTCATAGAATAAACACTTCAAACTTTTAAAGATTATAAGTTAATAGTATTTTTGACCCTATGAATCGAAAATACATTTATCCCTTAGTTATTATTATTCTTACCGTTGTATTGTACTATTCAGACGATATCTTTGATGGGAATAATAATATTATTTCAGATACATCAACACAAGTTGTTAGAAATTCGAAAGAATTTGATGACTCATTTCTTCCAGAATCTACTACTGGAGCTATAGTAAGACACAATTATTTCACACTTTCCTATTCTGAAGATCATGAACAGGCAGAATGGGTTGCTTATGAACTTAGTAAAAGCGATTTATCTAGAAATGAATTTAAAAGACCTTATTTTGAAATTGACAATAAGGTGTCAACAACATCTGCAGACTGGCGCAATTACAAAAACTCTGGTTATGATCGCGGGCATTTAGTTCCTGCTGGCGATAGAAAAATGTCTTTTGAAGCTTATAATGAAACTTTTTTAACCAGTAATGTTAGTCCTCAAAACCGTGAATTTAATGCTGGAATTTGGAATCGTTTAGAACAAAAGGTTAGGTATTGGGCAAATAAATACGACGGAGTTTATGTGGTAACTGGAGGTGTTTTAAATGGAAATATGGAAACTATTGGGTATGAAAATGTTTCTGTGCCTAATGAGTTTTATAAAATTGTTGTAGATGTTACAGATGGCAATCATAAAGCTATAGCTTTTTTAATCCCCAACGAACCTAGTAGTAATACTTTTTATGAATATGTAGTTTCTATCGACGAAATAGAAGCTAAAACGGGTATAGATTTCTTTCCTGCCTTGCCTGATTCAATTGAAGATAAAATGGAAAGTATGATTGACTTAAAAGCTTGGGGAAAGAAATAGATAAAAAGGTTTCAGTTGTCAGAAAATCCTAAACTTCAGCTTTGTGTTAGGTGTAGTAATAGTTGGCTGCATCTAGCTTTACAAATATAAAAAGTAAGATAGTAAAGCCCCATAGTCCAGATCCTCCGTAACTAAAGAAGGGGAGTGGAATACCAACGGTTGGAAATATACCAGTAACCATTCCTATATTCACAAAAAAGTGAAGAAAGATAATTGCTGCTACACTATAGCCATAAACCCTCCCGAATTGATTTTTCTGTTTTTCAGCTTTGTAAATAATTCTGAGAATGAGGCCAATAAATAGGAGGACTACAATCATACTTCCTACAAATCCCCACTCTTCACCAACTGTACTAAAAATGTAGTCGGTATGTTGTTCGGGTACAAAATTTCCTTTCGTTTGTGTGCCTTGTGTCCAGCCTTTTCCTAACCATCCACCATTCGAAATTGCAATTTCACTTTGATTTGTATTGTAGCCAATTCCTCGTGAATCAACTTCTTTACCAAGAACTATATTAAAACGGTCTCTATGGTGTTGTTTAAATACATTGTTGAAGATATAGCTTACTGAAAATGCAAACCCAATACAAGCAACAACAATCATTATATATTTTAAAATATTTGGACGTTTTTTTCTATTTCTGTAATAAACTATTCCAGCAATTAGTAAAACCGCTACTGCCGCCCAAACTGCTCCAAACGCAAGTGTAGAAACAAAAATAACGGTGGCAAAAAGTCCTAGTAATAAATAAACTCCGTGTAATCCTTCTCTGTATAATGGAAATACAAATGCAGCATACACCAATACACTTCCAGGGTCAGGTTGTAGTATAATGAGTATAACAGGAAGAGCTAAAATAATAAATGCACTTATTTGGTGCTTTAACTCTTGCATGTTGGTTTGAATATCACTTACGTATTTCGCAAGTGCTAGACCAGTAGCTGCTTTGGCAAATTCACTGGGTTGAATACTGAAACCACCAAAGTCATACCAAGCAGTTGTTCCGGCTATAGTACGACCAAACACAAAGAGCCCCGCAAGGGAAAGTAAGGAGACTAAATAAATAATACTTGCGTAATTTTCGTAAAATTTTGATTCTATTGCTAATATGAAAATGATAAGTATAAAACTTAATCCTATCCAAATCATTTGTTTGCCGTAAATCTGCTTAAAATCAAAATATCCCTGAGCAGAATCACTGAGCGATGCGGAATAAATATTAATCCAGCCCATAGAAACTAAGGCGATGAAAATAAAGATCATCAACCAGTCAAATTTCATATATGTTTTTGCTGCAGACATTATCTATTAATTGTAAAAGGTTTCCCGCTATGCGGCTTAGCATATTCATCTTCTAAACTACCTTCAAGGATAAATTTCTCCATATCCTTTCTAGTTATTTCACCTTTAATGTATTTTTCAATCATTAAACCAGCAATTCTACCTGCCCAACGAGAACCCCAATATCCGTTTTCTACAAATACTGCTAAAGCTATTTTAGGATTATCTTTAGGTGCAAAGGCCACAAAAATAGAGTGGTCGGTAAGTTGTACACGTTTACCATCGATTCTGGTAAAGTTTTCGGCTGTACCTGTTTTACCGCATATTTCAATTCCTGGTATTCTAAGATAAGATGCAGTTCCCGATTCGTAAACTTGATACATTCCTTCAACCACAGGTTCAAAATGCTTAGGGTCGATGGTTGTATGGTGTTTTTCTTTGAATTTTTGTGGAATGGTATCGGTTCCAATTATGTTTTTAATTACGTGGGGAGTATAATACCATCCTCGGTTTGCAATGGCAGCTGTAAAGTTTGCCATTTGAATTGGTGTTAGGTTAATTTCACCTTGACCAATAGAGTTTGAAATGGTAGCAGTTGAAAACCATCTGTATTTTGGGAAATTATAAAAGCGATTATAAAATTTTGAATCTGGAATAAGTCCTCTCTTTCCACTTGGAAGGTCGTATCCTAAGAAGTTACCAAGTCCGAAACTCGCTAAATGTTCTTTCCATTTATCAGTACCTTCTTGAATGGTAGAGTAATTATCAACAGATCTCCGGTATAGTGTTGCAAAGTAAGTGTTACAAGATTTTGCAATACCATAAACCATACTTGTGGCGCCGTGAGCCCCGTGACATTTCATCAAGCGTCTTCCATTGTAATAGTACCCTCCAGGACAGTTTATTCGGTCGTCTTCTGTGGTTACATTTTCTTGAAGTGCAATAAGTGCGGTTAATGCTTTAAAGGGAGATCCTGGTGGATATTCACCCATTAAACCTCTATCATATAAAGGCTTTGCAATGGTATCATACCACAATTTTGTAAAGTTTTTCGATCGGTCCCTTCCTACCAATAGCGATGGATCGTAACTTGGCGCTGTAACAAGAGCAAGGATTTCACCAGTACTTGGTTCAATAGCAACTATACCACCTCTTTTGTTAACCATTAATTTTTCACCATACTCCTGAAGCACTGCATCTATAGTAAGTTGTATATCTTTACCTCTTTCTGGAATTGTGTCGAATACTCCGTCTTTATAAGGCCCAATATCTCTGTTAAAGCGATCTCTTTGTATGTATTTTACTCCTTTTACACCGCGTAAAACTTCCTCGTATTCTTTTTCAACACCAGCGGTTCCAATTAGTTCCCCCATTTGGTAATAGGGATTCTTTTTAATAATTGCGTTGTTTACTTCAGCAATATATCCTAGAACGTTAGCAGAGTGTTTTACTTGGTAGTCACGAAGGGAACGACGCTGAATGTAAAAGCCTTCATACTTGTACATTTTTTCTGAAAGTGAAGCGTAGTCGGCTTTATTTAATTGTGGAACTACTACTGAAGGTAACCTCGGAGAGTAAATTTCAGCCTTACGTAACACTTCTTTAAAATCCTCTTTAGAAATCTTTAAAAGTTTACAAAACTCCAAAGTATCTAATGGCTTCACATCTCTAGGGATAACCATGACATCATACGATGGTTGATTGGAAACTAAGAGATTTTCATTACGATCAAATATATACCCGCGTTGCGGATAATCATACATCACTTTAATAGCGCTATTTTGCTCAAGAGATTCTGGAGAAGAATCTAAAACTTGCAGATAAAAAAGCCTAGCCGTGAAAAGTACACCACTTAATAAAACTAATGCTATAAGTACAACTTTTCTCATTTCGATTTTCTATTGAACAAAATCATAGTACACATTGTCAAGACTATTGTGAATATTCCTGAAAATAACGTAGATTTTAATAACAATGGTATATGTTTAAAACTAAATATTTCTAGTGAAAACATAACAAAATGATGCATTAATACTAAAGAAGTGATATAAGTGATTTTTTCAGTTGTATCTGCTTTTTTAATTTTTACAGATTTGTATTCGTAGCTTACACCAAATGAATACTTTAAAACAAACGGTCGAATGTATGCGATAAAGGCCGATGCAGCCGCGTGAACACCACCTGAATCTTCAAAAATATCGATAGAAAGACCTAATAGAAAGCTTAAAAAAATTAGTAAGCTTTTATTACCATCAAGAGGGAATAGTAGTATAAAATAGATATAAAGAAATGGATTTATGTAACCGCCTAAATTAATATTATTAAGCAGTAGCACTTGTATAAAAACAAGCACTATAAACCGTACTATATTAATTAATATATCGTTACTCTGCATCTTCCACTCTTTTTTCTAGCTCATTGATCTCTATTGCATCATTATTTTTGATTAAAAATACGTGCTCAAGACTAGTCATATCATTAAATAAATCGATGTTTACGTAATAATAATTATCGTCATTGTCTAGGTGAAAATCCTTCACGGTTCCAATTAGTACACCTTCGGGAAAAATAGTTGATCGCCCACCTGTGATAATTGTATCTCCCTTTTCAATATCTGCAATTCTTGGGATATCTATCAACTGGGCTATATTTGGGTCTTTTGTATTCCAAATAAGTGATCCAAAATGGCTAGATTTTTTCAATTTAGCGTTAATTCTACTTTTGGTGTTTAATATAGATTGAACAGTAGAATAGTTGTTTGATACATCGCTTACAATCCCAACAATCCCTTTTGAAGAAATAACACCATAATCTCTTTTAATACTATCTCTTCTACCTTTATCTAAGGTAAGCTGGTTTTTAGTTTTTGAATAGTTATTGTTGATTACTCGAGCAGAATAATACTCAAATTTGTTGATGATATTACCGCTATCTAAAGTAGGAGCTAAGTTCAATTCATTGTATTGACTTAGTTTTTTGCGGAGCATTAAATTTTCTTGTAGTAAATCTTCGTTTTCCTTTGCTAGAGTAAAGTAATCTGTAATATTATTTCTCACAGTATAGACTCCACCTGTTACAACGTTTGCAGAACTTATAAATTTGTTGTTGTGGTAATTGTGAGATTGAATTGTTAAAGCAAGAGCAATAATAAACAATACAGCAAATAACAGGAAGTTTTTATTCCGTATAAAGAAAAATATTATTTGCTGCATTGCTTAATAGGGTTAAAATATTCTGCTTTCTAATGGTAGCAACGCCATAAACAGTATGCTATTGTTTTTGATTAATCGCTTTTAGGAAATTATTTTATAAGTACGCTTTTGTATTTATTAAGATTCTTCAAGCATATTCCAGTTCCACGTACTACTGCGCGTAAAGGATCTTCAGCGATATAAACTGGTAAATCAGTTTTTTGTGAAAGTCTTTTATCTAATCCGCGTAGCATTGAACCACCACCTGCAAGGTAAATACCTGTGTTGTAAATGTCGGCAGCAAGTTCTGGTGGAGTTTGTGATAATGTCTCCATTACAGCGTCTTCTATACGTAGAATAGACTTGTCTAATGCTTTTGCAATTTCTCTATATGAAGTTTGTACTTGTTTTGGTTTTCCAGTTAACAAATCACGTCCTTGAACGTCCATTTCGTCTGGTGGAAGCTCAAGATCTTCAGTTGCAGCACCAATTTGAATTTTTATCTTTTCAGCAGTGCGTTCACCTACATAAAGGTTATGCTGAGTTCGCATATAATAAACGATATCGTTTGTAAATACGTCACCAGCAATTTTAACAGACTTGTCGCAAACAATACCACCAAGGGCAATAACTGCAATTTCTGTTGTACCACCTCCTATATCCACAACCATGTTTCCTTTTGGTTGCATAATATCAACACCAATACCAATTGCGGCAGCCATAGGTTCGTGGATTAAGTAAACTTCTTTTCCGTTTACTCTTTCGGCACTTTCTTTTACCGCACGCATTTCCACTTCAGTAATACCACTAGGAATACAAACAACCATACGCAATGAAGGTTTAATCCATCTCTTTTTTAGAGCAGGAATATCACTGATAAACATGTTTATCATCTTTTCACTCGCGTCAAAATCTGCAATTACACCATCCTTTAACGGACGAATAGTCTTGATGTTTTCGTGAGTTTTCCCCTGCATCATAGCGGCTTCACGACCTACCGCAATTATTTTCCCAGTAGTACGATCGCGTGCTACTATAGATGGCGCATCCACAACTACTTTGTCATTATGAATTATCAGTGTGTTCGCGGTACCAAGGTCAATGGCTATTTCTTCAGTTAGGAAGTCAAAAAATCCCATAGTTTTTAATTAGCGGTGTTGAATATTAAGCTGTTGTGTTTTATATTAACAAATGTAATGATTTTTTAATGCTTAAAATGACGTGTTCCGGTAAATACCATTGCCATATTATGCTCGTTGCAATAATCAATACTTAGCTGATCTTTAATAGAACCTCCAGGCTGAATTACTGCAGTAATACCTGCATTGTCTGCAATTTCCACACAATCAGGGAAAGGGAAAAATGCGTCACTTGCCATTACAGCTCCTTCAAGTTCAAAATTAAACGACTTTGCTTTGTCAATTGCCTGTCTTAGTGCATCTACACGGCTCGTTTGTCCGGTTCCACTAGCGCAAAGTTGTTTTCCTTTTGCCAAGACAATTGTATTACTCTTAGTGTGCTTGCATATTTTAGAAGCAAACAACAAGTCTTCTAACTCAGATGAACTAGGTTTATTGTTAGTTGAATGTGTTAAAATATCAGCAGTATCGGTAATATTATCTTTATCTTGAACTAAAACTCCGTTCAAACAAGTTCTTACAGTTGTTGAAGGTAGTTCAATTTCTTTTTGAATTAATAGAATTCTATTCTTTTTTCCTTCTAAAATTTCTTGAGCCTGTTTCGAGTAAGATGGAGCGATTACTACTTCACAAAAAAGACTGTGAATTTCATTAGCGGTAGCTTCGTCAATTTCAGCATTGCTGATTAAAATTCCTCCGAAAGCTGAAACAGGATCACCTGCCAATGCATCTAAATAAGCTTCTTTTACAGTGTCGCGTTGTGCAATTCCACAAGCGTTGTTATGTTTAAGAATAGCAAAAGTTGGTGCTTCGCCTTTAAATTCGTTCATTAGGTTTACTGCAGCATCAACATCCAGAAGGTTGTTGTAGCTCAATTCCTTACCGTGAAGTTTAGTAAACATTTCATCAAAATCTCCGAAGAAGAATCCTTTTTGGTGTGGGTTTTCGCCGTAACGTAACTCCTGACCTTTAGTTTCACTTATTTTAAACGCTGGTAAGTTTTCTTCTGAATTGAAGTAATTAAAAATAGCAGTGTCGTAATTAGAAGAAACATTAAATGATTTTGCAGCAAAACGCTTGCGATCTTTAAGTGAAATTTCTCCGTCGTTTGCTGAAATTAATTCTAAAAACTCAGCGTAATCATCAACTGAAGAAACACAAATAGTGTCTTTAAAGTTTTTAGCTGCGGCACGAATTAACGAAATACCACCTATGTCAATTTTTTCAATAATATCTTCTTCTGATGCTCCAGAAGCAACAGTTTTTTCAAAAGGGTATAAATCAACAATTACAGCGTCTAACTGTGGAATATTGAATTTTTCCATTTCCGCAACATCACTCTCGTTATCTTGTCGGTTTAAAATTCCTCCAAAAACTTTTGGGTGTAATGTTTTTACACGACCTCCTAGAATTGATGGGTAATCGGTTATGTTTTCAACGGCAATTACATCGATGCCTAAATCGTTTATAAATTTTTCGGTGCCTCCTGTTGAGTAAATTTTTACATTTTGTTCATGTAATTTTTTTACGATAGGAGCTAGTCCTTCTTTGCTAAAAACAGAGATTAAAGCTGACTTGATTTTCTTGGAATTGTTCATTGCTAAAAATTAAGGTGCAAAAGTACATAATTGAATAGTAAATTTGTAACATATACAACGAGAAAACGTCTTACTTTTAATAATTTTATCAACCAGGTCGAAAACGAAATCGTCAATCGCTAATTTAAAATCTTAATGCTAATATATCTTCGCGTTTTAAAGGAAAGTTTCAACTTCGCATTAAATGCACTCCGGAACAATAAATTGCGGACTTTTTTGTCTTTAGTTGGGGTAACTATTGGAATTTTTTCGATTATAGCTGTACTTGCAGCAGTAGATTCTTTAAAACGGGAGATAGAAGGAAGTATGAGCGGACTAGATAATAGTACAATCATCATAATGCGTTTTAGTTTTGGCCCTACCGAAATCCCACGTTGGAAATGGCAACAGTTTCCAGATGTTACTTATGACGAATTTCAATACATCGAACGAAATACTCCAAATTTAGAAGCTGCGTCTTTCACATTAGGCGTGCCAAATGAAAGCATAAAATCTGAAAGCAATCAAGTAGATAATGTGCCTATTGGTGCGGTTACAGAAAGCTATTACGATATTGAAGCTCTTAAGCTTGGACAAGGAAGATTTTTTAATGCTGCAGAATCTAATAGCGGCTCTATGGTTGTGGTTATAGGAGATGAAATTGCGAATCAACTTTTTGGAGATGCTGCTAATGCCATTGGAAAAGAAGTGAGAATTTACGGACGAAGATTTAATGTAATTGGGGTTTTAGAAAAAGAAGGCGCTGGTTTATTCGGTAATTCAAAAGATACTTCTGTTTGGATTCCAGTAAATATTGTTAGACGAATATTTGGAGATAATAACAAAAATACATTCCCGCAAATTGTAGTAAAACCTGAAAAAGGAGTTGACAATGCCGAGTTTATCGCAATGCTAACCCAACAACTCCGATTAAAACGAGGTTTAAAACCGGATGAGGTTAGTACTTTTTTTATTAATCAACTTCAAGGCTTTGCCGATTTAATAGACAATATTACAGGAAGTATGAACCTAATTGGGTTGATAATTAGTGGTTTTTCATTATTGGTTGGAGGCTTTGGAATTGCGAACATTATGTTTGTGAGTGTGAAAGAACGAACCAATTTAATTGGAATTCAAAAGTCATTAGGAGCTAAAAATAAATTTATCTTATTCCAGTTTTTATTTGAAGCTGTAATCTTAGCTGTAATAGGCGGTTTGATAGGGTTGTTCTTAGTATTTATAGTTTCAATCTTGGCATCGCAATTTACAGGCGATTTTGAATTTGTGCTCTCACCTTGGAATATGCTTATCGGTACAGCTATTAGTGCAGCTATAGGTTTAATATCTGGAATACTTCCTGCAATTTCCGCGTCGAGATTAGATCCAGTTGAAGCAATTAGAACTGGAATGTAAAGCTTTGCGATTTGCAGAAACATCACATTAAAAATAAAATTCCAAAAGCATTTTATTATGCCTTTGGAATTTGTTAGTTATTAGAAGGTTCAGTTCTAGAATATACTTAGTGGTTGCCACTAAAGTATCTCCGCAACCTCTTTGTTCACCCATTCTAAAAATTTCTCGTCTGCTTCAGTAAAAGGATCTGCAGTATTAGAATCGATATCTATCTGACCAATATTTTTACCATCTTTAAAAAGTGGAATTACAATTTCAGCTTTTACAGTAATGCTACAAGCTATATAATTGTCTTGTGCTTTTACATCTGGTACTACAAAGTTTTGGTTGCTAACAGCTACTTGTCCGCAAATTCCTTTTCCAAAAGGAATAACTGTATGATCTGTTGGTTCGCCTGCAAATGCTTTTAAGTGAAGTGTTTTTTCGGCTTCATTTGCAAAATAAAACCCAACCCAATCGTAATAGCTTACAGTTGTTTGCAGTAATTCACAAACTTGATTTAGGCGCTCATTTGTACCCTTAGCGTCATTTGCTAGAATCGTTTTTATTTTTGGTTTTAACTCTGAAAAAGGCATAGTTTTATGATATCTAAAATATTTAGGCAAAAGTATTTTAAATCGCTCATTAAGCACCAAGAACAAATAATGTATTTTTGTTAAAATTGAACAAAAAAATAAACTGTAACTTTTCAAATTTCTAAAAACTAACCGGTGAAAGAACTCTTGTTGAAATACAAATCAGTTGTGCGCTTTGTAGGTCTTTTTATCGGAACGTATTTGTTGCTGGGTATTCTGTATTCAGTTTATTTGAATTTATCTAAAAACGGTTCTTTTTATCCTGATTATATAACACACCTTGTTGCGATGCAAAGCGTTGCTGTGTTGAATACTTTTGGCTATGCTGCATGTTTAAATCCAGCGCAAACCGTAGAGGGGATGTTGTTGACAATAGATGGGAGATACACAGTAAATATTGTTGAAGGTTGTAACTCGGTGAGTGTAATTATACTTTTTGTAGCCTTTATTATTGCATTTGCAGAAAAATTCAAAAAAACTATTCTTTACATCTTTGCAGGCGCAGTGTTAATTTACATTATAAACATTATTCGAATAGCCATTTTAACAGTAGCACTTTATAAATTTCCTGAATATGAAAACGTGCTTCACGCCGTAGTTTTTCCAGGAATAATTTATGGTTTTGTATTTATGCTGTGGATGATATGGGTGCGAATGTTAAATGTGAATCCGAAATCAAATCTTGTAAAGTGAGTAAATCTATAAGAATATTACTAGTTGTAATTCTCACTTCCTTTCTAGTGCTAGTTCGCGCTTTTGAAGACAATCTTTTTTACGATCCTTTATTGAATTTTTTTAAATCCGATTATAAAACCGCGCCTCTTCCTGAAATGGATGTGTTTTTGTTGCATGTAAATACAGCATTCCGATTTATACTAAACTCTGTTATTTCTCTTGGAATTATATCCTTACTATTTAGGAATAGGGAAGTGATTAAAATTTCATTGGTTCTTTATGCAATACTTTTCATGATACTTATGATTGTATTCAGTTTAATAATTTACACTTCAGAAGGAACATCGAGTCATTTTGTGCTTTTCTATGTACGTCGTTTTTTAATTCAACCGTTGTTTCTTTTGATATTACTTCCAGCCTTTTATTTTCATAAGTACAATTCAAATTGAAATCAATATATTTGCAACTTAAATTTAAAATTCATTATGAAAAAGTTATCTTTTGTTGTTTTAGCGTTTACAGCTATTGCATTTACGTCTTGTAAAGACAATGAGAAAAAGGTGGAAGAACCTGAAGTAGTTACTGTTGATAATACTGCTTCTGAAAAAGAAGTTTATGAAATTTCAGAAAGAGAAGCTGAATTCAACGACCCAAAGGTAGAAGCTATTTTTGATCAATATATTGAAGTTCAAGAAGCTTTAGTGAACACTGATGCTGAAAAAACAGCTACAGAATCCTCTAAGCTTGAAGTTCTTATTAAAGAAGTAGAAGTAAATGAAGCTACTCAAACAGCAGTTGCTGCTATGGCTGCATCAGAGGATGTTAATGTACAGCGTGAGCATTTTGAAACTCTTACTGCAGGGATTGAAGGTATGCTAGAAGGAGCATTAGCGTCTGGTACACTTTACAAACAATATTGCCCAATGGCTTTCAATAATAAAGGTGCTGCTTGGATTAGCAGTGGTAAAAATATTCTAAACCCTTATTTCGGTGATAAGATGCTGAAATGTGGTAGAGTTGATTCAGAAATTAACTAATTACAAAAAAGCCTTCCAATATTTCGGAAGGCTTTTTTTTGTACTTTTGCTTTATAATGAAAAAAGTGATATCTATATTCTTGTCTATACTGATGCTCGCTAGCAGTTCAGGGATAGCTTATGCCCAACATTTTTGTGGGGGTATGGAAATCACATCTGAGGTTACATTAGTCGAAAAACATCTTTCTTGTGAAATGGAAGCAGAAACTTCCGACTCTAATTGTGAGATAGAAAACTTAGCTTCTGAAGCTCCAGACTGTTGCGATAACCATATAACTAAAATACAAACCGACGAAAATTTTACAAAGGCATCATTTGATGTTAAGTTCAACAAAACCTTTGTCGCTACATTTGTTTCGGTATTTGTACTACAGGAAGTTGATATAACTTCTTTTCAAAAAATCTTCTATGCGGAATACAATCCGCCACCTCTCGAACGGGATTTAAATATTCTCTACGAGACCTTCTTAATTTGATTTCTTAAATCTATTTGTGCTTATATTTCATTAACTTGGAGTGTAGGTTTTGCTGTATAAAACTTTTAGAACAGTAATTCGCTTAACTATAGATTTAAAATCAAATAAAAATGACACATAAATATACTATAGACGGAATGACCTGTAATGGTTGTAGAAGTCACGTGGAAAAGATACTCAATGATGTTGAAGGTGTTTCTAATGCATCTGTAAACCTTGAAAAAGGTGAAGCAGTGATTGAAATGGAGCAGCATATCCCGCTTAAAGTTTTTGAGAGTGCTTTGGAATCAGACGGGGGTAGATACAAAATTTCTTCACCTAATGATACTGTAAAAGAAGCTTCGCTTAAGGAAAATGATAAGGAACAAAAACACAATGCAAGCAGTTCTAGTGTTTATTATTGCCCTATGCACTGCGAAGGTGATAAAACATATGATAAGCCGGGTGATTGCCCTGTTTGTGGTATGCATTTAGTAGCTCAGCCAAGTAAAACAGCTGCTGTTAAAGAGAGTTATCAAATTCACGGGATGACTTGCGATGGTTGTAGAGCTCACGTAGAACAGACGTTAAACAAAATTAAAGGAGTCGAGAAGGCGTCGGTAAACTTAGAAAAAGGAGAAGCTGTAATTGAAATGAAAAGTCAGATTCCTTTAAAAGTTTTTGAAAAGGCTTTCGAGGATGATGGAGGAAGTTATAGTATTGCTGTAAAAGGCGATACAAAGGCCGCTGCTAGACACCAAAAGCGAAAGGAAGAAAGAAGAGCAAGCCAAAGCAAATCAGGGACATTTTATTGTCCGATGCACTGCGAAGGTGACAAAACCTATGATAAGCCTGGTGATTGCCCAGTTTGCGGAATGGATTTAGTGCCTATGGCAAGTAATTCTGCAGATGAAGCGGCAGATGACAGTGGCTATAAACTACTACTGAAAAAATTCTGGATAGCCGTTGCTTTTACAATTCCAATATTTATTATCGCAATGTCAGAAATGATCCCTGATAATCCGTTGTATGAATGGATGTCGATGAAAAATTGGAATTGGGTTCAATTCGTCTTGTCTATTCCTGTAGTGTTCTATGCTACTTGGATGTTTTTTGAACGCGCCTATAGATCCATAAAAACCTGGAACTTAAATATGTTTACCTTAATCGGTATTGGTGCTGGTGTCGCTTGGATTTTTAGTGTTTTCGGAATGTTGTTTCCAGATTTTTTCCCTCCTCAATTTAAAACTGAATCGGGAAGTGTTCACGTTTATTTCGAATCGGCTGCTGTAATTCTTACTTTGGTGTTAATGGGGCAAGTGCTAGAAGCTCGAGCTCATAACCGCACAAATTCTGCAGTAAAGGAATTATTGAAACTCGCGCCTAATAAGGCTGTAAGAGTTGTAGATGGTATAGAAGAAACAATTTCGATAGATGATATTCAACTAGGGGATAAACTTCGTGTAAAACCTGGTGAGAAAATTCCTGTAGACGGTAGTATAATTGAAGGCGAAAGCTCGATAGACGAATCGATGATAACCGGAGAACCTGTGCCTGTAACTAAAACTGTTGGTGACCAAGTAAGCTCTGGAACTATAAATGGTAAGCAGACCTTTGTTATGAAAGCAGAAAAAATTGGTAGTGATACTTTGCTTTCTCAGATTATCGATATGGTTAATAAAGCCAGTATGAGTCGTGCTCCAATTCAAAAATTAGCAGATAAAATATCGGGTTGGTTTGTACCAATAGTTGTTTTAATTGCCATAATCACTTTTGTGGTTTGGGCATTAATCGGACCAGAACCTTCTTATGTGTATGCGTTAGTAAATGCTATCGCGGTTTTAATTATCGCATGTCCGTGTGCATTAGGACTTGCTACGCCAATGTCTGTAATGGTAGGTGTTGGTAAAGGAGCTCAAAATGGAGTGCTAATTAAAAATGCCGAATCTCTTGAAGCGCTTAATAAAGTTGATGTGTTAATCATTGATAAAACAGGGACAATTACAGAAGGAAAGCCTTCGGTAGAAAAAGTGGGTTCGTCAGAAGGTTATACTGAAGATGAAGTGCTTCAATATATGGTTTCACTCAATCAAAATAGTGAGCACCCTCTTGCTGATGCCACTGTTAAGTATGGAAAAGAGAAAAACGTAAACACAGAAGCAAGTGGTTTTAAAACTACAGACTTTAATTCAGTTACAGGAAAAGGTGTTACCGGAATTATCAATGGTAAAAAGGTGGCACTAGGGAACGAAAAAATGATGGAAGAGGCTGGTGCGAAAATTTCTAATTCTCTTCAAGCTAATATTTCAGAAGAACAGAAAAAAGGTAAAACTGTACCAATGCTTTCAGTTGAAGGTGATGTAGTTGGTTATGTTGTTATTTCTGATAAAATAAAGGCAACTAGTAAAAAAGCTATTGCTGATCTTCAAGAAAAAGGAATTGAGGTTATTATGCTTACTGGAGATAATCACGATACGGCGCAGGCGGTTGCTTTGGAATTAAATCTAAAAGATTTTAAGGCAGAAATGCTACCTCAAGACAAGCTTAAAGCAGTAGAAGAACTACAAGCTAAAGGTAAAAAGGTAGCAATGGCAGGTGACGGAATTAACGATGCTCCTGCTTTGGCTCAAAGCGATGTGGGAATTGCGATGGGAACAGGAACTGATGTAGCTATAGAAAGCGCCGGAGTTACTTTAGTTAAAGGTGATTTACACGGAATTGTAAAAGCGTTTCAACTAAGTGAGAAGGTGATGAGAAACATTAAGCAGAATCTGTTTTTTGCAATGATTTACAACACGCTGGGTGTTCCAGTTGCTGCAGGAGTGCTATTCCCTGTTTTTGGAATCTTGTTGTCTCCTATGATTGCGGCTTTAGCAATGAGTTTTAGCTCGGTTTCAGTTATAACAAATGCACTAAGATTGCGTGCTGCTAAAATTGATTAAATAAAATAAAAAAAAATTAAAGCATAGGACGAATATCAAGCTGAGAAGTAGGCTTATGTTTTAGGTTTAAAACAAACACTTATAAAATTATATGAAAAGCTATAAATTAATATTAATAGCCCTTTTATTTCCACTCTCAATTCTTTCACAGGAAAAATTAAAAGGAATAATCACCGAAAACATCAATAATGATGAGGTTCCAGTGGCTGGAGCGAATGTATACTGGTTAAATACTTCGGTTGGTGCGGTTACAGATTTTGATGGAAATTTTGAAATCGAATACAAGCCAGAATACAAAAAAATGGTAGTGAGTTTTGTAGGGTATAAAACTGATACAATTACGGTTAATTCTCCAAAAAGAATAAAACATACACTTACTTCTAAAGCAAATTTAGATGAAGTAACGGTTACAGCCCGTAAAAAGGCGAGCTCGCGTTCTTTTTTACAATCTCAAAACGTGATTAATGTGAGCAGTGCTGAATTATTAAAAGCTGCTTGTTGCAATCTTGCGGAAAGTTTTGAAACAAACCCTTCTATAGATGTGAATTTTGCAGATGCTATTTCGGGAACAAAACAGATTAAAATGTTAGGGCTCACAAGTCCGTATATTTTAATTACAACCGAAAACGTACCAAGTATTCGTGGAGCGTCTCAAGCTTATGGATTGAGTTTCATCCCTGGGACTTGGGTGGAAAGTATACAAATAACTAAAGGTTCGGGAAGCGTAGTAAATGGTTATGAAAGTATTGCAGGACAAATTAATGCTGAACTTCAAAAACCGTTAACAGATGATAAGCTTTTTGTAAATGCTTATGGCTCTGGAAATGGAAGGTTTGAGTTGAATACTCATTTAAATACACAAGTAACCAATAGATGGAGTACGGGTTTATATATTCACGGTAATATGCGTGATTATGAATTTGATAAAAACAACGATTCCTTTATAGATGCACCATTAATGCAGCAAGTAAACGTTATGAATCGCTGGCAATATACCGATCAGGAAAATGGCTATGTTGGCTTTTTTAACGTAAGGTATTTGAATGATGAGAAGCAAACTGGTCAGGTGAATTTTGATCCCAAAATAGACCGTGGCACAACAAATGCTTGGGGAAGCGAAATTAAGACACAGCGATTTGATGTTTCAGGAAAATTTGGATTTGTTAACCCCGATATACCTTGGCGTACAGGTGGAATACAAGTAGCATATAGCCATCACGACCAAGAATCTTATTTTGGGTTAAACGATTACAATATTCAGCATAATAGTTTGTATTCGCAGTTAACTTATAACTCAATTATAAGTGATTCTAGGCATAAAATTAAAACTGGACTTAGCGGAACTTATGATAGTTACGAAGAGTTAGTTTTAACAGAAAACTACAGTCGAATTGAAAATTCAGTAGGTGCATTTTTTGAATACAACTTTGATAATTCTAGCAACTTAAGTTATAGCCTTGGGATTAGAGGAGATGTTCATAACAGACTTGGCGCTTTTGTTACGCCTCGTTTCCACTTGCGCTATACGCCTTGGGACAAGTCTGCTATTCGTGTTTCTGCGGGAAGAGGAAAACGTAGTGCTAATATTTTCACAGAAAACCAAAGTCTTTTCGCTACCTCACGTAGTTTAAATGTCTTAGGTAATTCTGGTAAAATATATGGACTAGACCCTGAAATTGCTTGGAATTATGGAATCTCGTATATGCAAGGATTTAATTTGTTCAATAGAAAAGCGGATATAACAGTTGATTTTTATAGAACAGATTTTGAAAATCAAATAGTGGTTGATTGGGAAAATCCTACAGAAATCAATTTCTATAATTTAGATGGTGAGAGTTATTCAAACAACTTTCAAGCAGAGTTTAATTATAATATGTTCGAACGCTTTGATATGCGTTTAGCCTATAAGTATTACGATGTAGAAACCACTTATTTAAGCGGAAAGAAACAGAATCCGTTAACGCCAAATCACAGGTTTTTCGCAAATGCTTCGTATGAAACTAAATTGAATACAAAAGGAGGAAACTGGAAGTTTGATGCAACCTACAACTATATAGGAGAACAGCGTTTTGCTTCGTCTGCAACCTATCTAAACACCATAGGTCTTTCAGAGTTTTCTTCAAGTCTTTCTACAGTGAACGCGCAGATAACTAAGGTTTTTTCAAATAGCTTTGAATTGTATGTAGGGGGTGAAAACTTGACTAATGTTAAACAAGAAAATCCAATTATAGGAAGCGACAATCCGTTTGGGGCAAGTTTTGATACAACCTATGTTTATGGACCAATTTTTGGGAGTTCGTATTACGCGGGTTTAAGATATAGACTTAACTAATTTCTGTCTTTTATTATTTTATAAGGAAGTGATTATTTAAAATAATTTAGAGTAAAAAAACAAACAATTTATTAATTATTAAAATTCGAATATTATGCAAAAAGTACTTTTAATCCTAGGAGTTATGTTTATAGGAGCAACAGGTTTTGCTCAAAACAAAAACGCAAAAGCAACTATTGAAGTAGATGGAGTTTGTGGCATGTGTAAAGAGCGTATTGAAAAAGCTTCAATTCAAGCTAAAGGTGTTAAAATGGCAACTTGGGATGTAGATACACATCAGCTAAGTTTAATTTACAATGAAAAGAAGACAGATTTAACCACCATTCAACAAAGTATTGCCGATAGTGGTCACGATACTCAAGACATAACAGCCACGGATGAAGCTTATGAAAATTTAATGGGTTGCTGTAAGTACCGCGATCCGAAAGTTGTCGAAGATCATAAATAGTTCTTTTTGAGCTTTCGCTTTAATTTATTATTTCTTTAATACACTAGGGATAAATGAATTAGTAAATTGTGTTTCATTATAAAAACAATTACTATGAAAAACGAAAAGCTAATCCACGCCCTAGGCAATTGTATCAATCATTGTAACTATTGTGCTGATGCCTGCTTAGATGAAGAAAATGTAAAAATGATGGTAAACTGTATCCGTTTGGATAGAGTTTGCGCTGAAGTTTGTAGTACACTGAATCAATTATTAGCAATGAATTTTACTGATGTAAACGACTTGGTAAAATACTGTGCGAAAATTTGTGATATGTGTGCAGAAGAATGTTCAAAACATGAGATGCAACATTGCAAAGATTGTGCAGAAGCTTGTAGAAAATGTGCAGAAGAATGTAGAGCTTATCTAGCGTAGAATTAAAGTTCAAATTATAGTTTACAAATATTATATCTGTTAAGTGAAGTTTTATTCTAATTGAAGATATTTTTGTTTCGGACCTTAAAAGTGAAATTGACTTTAAGGTTCTTATTATGTGGTAATTATGTGTGGGTTTTACTTGAAATCAGAAAACATTTATGCACTATACTTAACGCAAATATCAATAAGAATAAGACGAATTTAGTAGGTGTTATATATATTAAGGTATAACTACTTTAAAATCCACTTCCAGAAAACGAAGTGGATTTTAATTTTAAGCGGGTTATTTATAAAAAAGATTTCGATCTAATTTTTTAATTTTACGAATCCAAAAAAACATATTAATTACATATAAATGAAACAAATTTTAGGAATAGGCTCTAGGATAAATCACTCCACTTACGGAAAAGGAGTTATTACAAATGTTACTGCAAAAATGTACTGGGTAACTTTTATAGAAAATGGTTTAGAAACAATTGATATTGATGATGAATTTGAAGTTATTGAAGCTGCCGAAGACGAAGTAGATTCTGTAAGTTTTTATGAAGTAGAGAGAAGTCTTCGAGAAATTCTTAAAAAATGGAATGGTATAAGTGAAATAGTTCCAATTGCTGATAAGTGGAAAGGAGGTACAATGGTTTTGCAACCGGCAGATAGTAATTTAAGTTCTAAGGAAATTCCAATAGACACTTTTTTTCATAAAATAGTGATGTTGCGAGATAGGCTTAGAGTGATGGAGCAAAAGATAAATTCAAGTAAAGAATTAGATGAAAGTTTGAAAATTGACCTACAGCAATATATTACTCGTTGTTATGGAAGTTTAACAACTTTCAATGTGCTTTTTAAGAGTAACTCACAAAATTTCAAAGGAGAAGGAGCTTCAAAATAAGTTGTAAATCCTTTAAATTTAGAAACCTCAATTATTGCAAGAAGTAATTGAGGTTTTTTTATTTGTGTAATATCGAATTTCTGAAAAAGGCTGATATTATGTTAAAATGCGGAAAAAATCAAATTTATCGTCGTTTTAACGAAATTGTTAATAATGTGTGTGAAAATAATTTGACCCGCATAATTTCCGTAATAAAGCTAATATTAGTGTTCGCGCAAGCTTCGAAGCGTAACAAAATCAGATGATTGTGAAAAAAAACGGGTTTTTGAATATGATTTTTTCTTTGATAAAAAATTCTTTTCAGTTAAATAATTGTGAATCTACATCCATTAAAAGTTGGAATTGTAAGATTTTATTGGCACTTTTGAGGTGCTAATTCAAACAAACAAAAAAATGAAAACAAAGTTTAGTGGAATTTTAACGCTTTTACTAGCGTTAGTTGTGCAGCTCGCAGTTGCACAAGAAAAATCGATTTCCGGAACGGTGACTGATGACACAGGTCTCCCGCTTCCAGGAGTTAACATTATTATAAAGGGTACTAGTACCGGAACACAGTCTGATTTTGATGGTAATTACTCCATTGAGGCTGCAGTTGGTCAAACACTCGTTTATAGTTATGTAGGTTTTGAAACCCAAGAGGTAGCTGTTGGGGCTTCAAATAAAATGAACATTACTATGCAGGCCGGATCTGCTCTGGACGAAGTAGTAGTAACTGCACTTGGTGTATCTCGTGAGAAACAATCTCTTGGATACTCTACGCAGGAAGTAGGTGGTGACGATGTTGCTACTGTAAAAGGGAATAACTTTACAAATGCCCTTTCTGGTAAGGTTTCTGGTCTTCAGATTAGAAGAAACAACAACTTTGGTGGATCTACTAACGTAGTTATTAGAGGTAACACTTCTTTAACTGGAGATAACCAAGCTTTATTCGTTGTTGATGGTGTGCCAATTAGTAATAGAAATACCAACTCTGCTGGACAAACTCAAGCATCTGGTAACTATTATGACTACGGTAACGCTGCTGCAGATATTAACCCAGACGACATCGAAAGTATTAACGTACTTAAAGGTGCTGCTGCATCTGCACTTTACGGTTCACGTGCTGCAAACGGTGTAATTATTATTACTACTAAAAAAGGTAAGTCTGCAAAAGGATTAGGAGTTACTCTTAATAGTAATGCAACTGTTGGTTTTATCGACAAAAGTACTTTTGCTGAATACCAAACTCAATATGGTCCTGGATATGGTGACTACTTCACTTTTGGTGATGTTGACGGTGATGGTATTGATGATCAAATTGAGAACTATGGAGATGATGCATCTTATGGTCCAGCTTACGATCCAAACTTATTTATCTATAAGTGGGATTCATTTGACCCATCTTCGCCAAACTACTTGAAGAAAACTGCTTATACTGCAGCAAAGAATGGTCCTATTGCTTTCTTTGAAACTCCAGTAACACTTACAAACTCTATCTCTATTTCTAATGGTTTAGAGAATGGTTCGTACCGTATGTCTTATACTAAATTAGATCAATCAGGTCTAATGCCAAATAGCCAAATAGATAGACATAACTTTATTTTTAGCGGAACTTACGATGTTAGTGAAAAATTAACTGCTAGTGGATTTGCTAACTATATTAAGTCTGATGCACTTGGACGTAACTCTACTGGTTATACAGACAACGTTGTTGGTATGATGAAGCAGTGGTGGTCTAATAGTACAGATTTGAATGCTCAAAGAGATATTTATTTTGCTACAAAAAGAAACGTAACTTGGAACCCAAACAGTACAACTCCAGGTGCAGCTCCACTTTACTGGGATAACCCATACTGGACACGTTACGAAAACTACCAAAATGATGGAAGAAGCCGTTTTATCGGTAACTTTGAGTTAAACTATGAATTGGCTGACTGGGTAAGTGTAACAGGTAGAGTTTCTACTGATACTTACAATGAGCAACAAGAAGAGCGTAGAGCTGTAGGTTCTGGAGCTGTTAACTTTGGTGTTTCTCGTGGAAATGTTAATTCAGGTTACTTAAGAAGAGATATTACTGCTGTAGAAACAAACTACGATTTAATGTTCAACTTCAACACAGATATTACTGAAAACTTAAGCTTTGCTGGTATCTTAGGATCTAACATTAGAAGAAGTGAGTTTAACTCATTAACATCTTCTACTGCTGGTGGATTGGTAGTTCCAGGACTTTATTCTTTACAGAATGGTGCTTCTCCAAATCCAAATCCAATTGAACGTGCTGAGAAAGTTGGTGTAGATGGTGTTTACGCAAGTGCATCTTTCGGTTTTGCAAATGTAGTTTACTTAGATGGTACTATTAGAAGAGACCGTTTCTCTACACTACCTAAAGAAAACAGTTCATTCTACTACCCATCTGTATCTACTAGTTTTGTGTTTAGCAAAATATTAGATGTTAACGCAATTAGCTTTGGTAAACTTCGTGTAAACTACGCTGAAGTAGGTAACGGAGCTCCATTTGATAGATTACGTGATACTTATACAATTAATGGTGATATAGGAAACTCTATTCCTAATACAGCTAACAACGCAAACCTTAAGCCAGAAACTACTAAGAGTTACGAGGCAGGTTTAGAAATGAGATTTGCTGATAACAGATTAGGATTTGATGTGTCTTACTACAAATCAAACTCTATCGACCAAATTGTAACTGTTCCAATTTCTGCTTCTACTGGTTATACTGGTAAATTGCTTAACGCAGGTGAAATTGAAAACAAGGGTATTGAAGTATCTTTAAACGCTATGCCAGTTAAGAACGATAACTTTACTTGGGCAATTAATGCAAACTGGACTCAAAACAAGAGTGAGGTAGTTGCTTTACCTGACGGAATTAAAAACCTAGAATTAGGTAGATTCCAAGGTGGTGTTTCTATCAACGCTGCATTAGGTGAGCCTTACGGTGTAATTTACGGTCAAGACTTCGTTTACTTAAACGGTGAGAAAGTTGTAGATCCAGATTCTGGAAGATACCTTAAGTCTCCAAACTCTAATAACATTCTTGGAGATACTAACCCAGATTGGTTAGCAGGTATTACTAACACTTTTACTTACAAAGATTTCTCTTTTAGTTTCTTAATTGATATCCAAGAAGGTGGAAGCCTTTTCTCTCTTGACCAATACTATGGTGAAGCGACAGGTCTTTATGCAAATACTGCATTTACAAACGACTTAGGAAACCCAGTAAGAAACACTCTTGAAAATGGTGGTGGATTAATTAACCCAGGTGTTAACCCTGATGGTTCTCCAAACACAACTAGAACTGATGCAAACAACTTTAGCGCATTTGGATATGCTGCTTTACCAGCTGCTGCATTCGTTTACGATGCTAGTTATATTAAGTTACGTCAAGTATCGCTTACTTATACTATGCCATCTAGATTCCTTGAAAACACATTTATGACTGGATTACAGTTTAGCGTTTCAGGATCAAACCTATGGATTATCGACAAGAATATTCCTTATGCTGATCCAGAAGCAGGTTTGAGTTCAGGTAACCTTCAAGGATATGTTACTGGTTCATTACCAACTACCCAAGATTACGGGTTTAACATTAAAGCTCAATTTTAATAAAAAAAAAGATGAAGAAACTAATTTTAATATTAACCGCGGCAGTTATGGCCGTGTCGTGTTCAGATAATTTAGAAGATCTGAATCAGAATATAAAAGACCCTACTAATGTAAGTGGTGAGAGTTTGTTTGCTTCTGCTCAAAAACAATTAGCAGATCAATTTGTAACTCCAAACGTAAACCTTAACAACTTAAGGTTATGGACACAACAATTGCAGGAAACTACTTATACTGATGAGAGTAACTACGATCAAATTACTCGTGCAATTCCTGACAACCACTGGAGAGAATTGTATCGTGATGTACTTAAAGATTTAAACGAAGCTGATAGAATTATTTCAGCTACGGATAATGATTTAACAAACGCACTTAAGCCTAATAAGCTTGCAATTGTTGAAGTGATGACTGTATTCGCTTACAGTAACTTAGTAGAAACTTACGGAGATGTTCCTTATAGCGAAGCATTAGACATCGAAAACCTTTTGCCTGCTTATGATGACGCTGCAACTATTTACAAAGACTTACTTACTCGTTTAGATGCTGCTATTGGTAGCATGAATACTAGTGTTGGAAGTTTTAGTGATACTGAAGACATGATGTATTCAGGAAATGTTGCTAATTGGAAAAAGTTTGCGAACTCATTAAAGTTAAGAATGGGTATCATGCTTGCAGATGTAAATCCAGCACTTTCTCAAGCTACTGTTGAGTCTGCTTACACAAGTGGTGTATTTACAAGTAATGCTGATAACGGAAGTTATATGTATCGCCCTGCAGCTCCAAACAACAACCCTATGAACGATAACTTAGTTCTTAGTGGACGTAATGACTATGTTGCTGCTGAAACAATCATCGATTTGATGAATGGATTAGAAGATCCAAGAAGAGCAGTTTACTTTACTACTGTTGATGGAGAGTATGTAGGTGGTGGTATTGGTGAGATTTCTGCTTATGCAGAGCACTCTCACGTTGCTGACCGTTTAGTAGATCCAGCTGAACCAGGTGAACTTTTATCTTACACTGAAGTTAGATTCTTATTAGCTGAAGCTGCTGCTAGAGGTTATGCTGTTGGTGGCGATGCTGCAACTCATTACGAAGCTGCTATTACTGCATCTTTCGAATACTGGGGTGCTGAAGGTTTAGCTGATTACTTAGCTTCACCTGCTGTTGATTATGACTCTGCAATTGCAAACAGTACTTCTAGCCCAGCTTGGAAAGAAGTAATTGGTACGCAAGCGTATTTAGGTCTTTACAACAGAACATTTGCTAGTTACAACTCAGTTCGTCGTTTAGATTACCCAATTCTAAAGCAACCAGCTGGTGCAACTTCAGGTTTCCCAACTCGTTATTTATATCCTGTTGCTGAACAAACCCTGAACGAAGCTAACTGGAGCGCTGCTTCTAGTGCTATTGGTGGTGATGCTGCTGAAACTAGATTATTCTGGGATAAATTCTATACTTTCGATTTCTAATAAATCGATAATTATAAATCTAAAATCCCCGACAGCAATGTCGGGGATTTTTTTTTGATGTTTTTTAATGAAGTTTTATACAGACTCTGTAAGAGTTTTTAGTCTATTAAGTGACAATGAAGTGTGTTGCGAGTTTAAATGCAGTCAGAAGCCTTAAAATAGCATGGAGCACGCTTTAGGACTGCTTCAATACTTGAGAAATATTTAAGAAGAATTAATACTGTGGATTATCGGAGAATTAATGAGAAGTTTAAGAATTTAGATTTTTCTTTAAACTCCATCTACTAACTATAAACTACCAACTATCTACCGCCAACTATCTGGTTAAATGGTCAACGATAATCTTGGCGTGTATTCTCGAATTTTCGATAAACCATTTGTGAGTTTCCATACCACCGCAAATTACTCCTGCAAGAAATAGCCCGTCCACATTGGTTTCCATTGTGTCGGGATTGTATTGAGGAAGCCTTTTGTTATCGTTTGAAAGTTTTACACCTAATGTTTGTAAGAAATTAAAATCAGGTTTGTATCCTGTAAGCGCCACTACATAATTATTCGGTAGACTTATTTTACCTTGTGGCGTGTTTATTAAAACTTCGCTTTCTGAAATTTCTTCTATTTCAGAATTGAAATAAGCTTTAATGCTTCCTTCTTTTATTCTGTTTTCGATATCTGGTTTTACCCAGTATTTTACACGTTCGCCAATTTCCGGTCCGCGAACTACCATGGTTACATCTCCGCCTTTACGCCAAATTTCTAATGCCGCATCTACAGAGGAGTTACTAGCTCCCACAACAATAACCTTTTGCATTACAAATGGGTGAGCTTCCTTGTAATAATGCATCACTTTGGGAAGATTTTCCCCAGGAACATTTAGTGTATTTGGAATATCGTAGAACCCTGTGCTTACGATTATGTTTTTGGCCTTGTAATTGTTTTTATCTGACTCAATATTAAAGCTGTTTTCATTCTTTTCAACAGAAACAATCTTTTCATATAAATTAATATTGAGATTATTTGATGTAGCTACACGGCGATAGTATTCTAAAGCCTCATTACGTCTTGGCTTAGGGTTGTTGCTTATAAATGGAATCTCATCAATTTCTAGCTTCTCTGAAGTAGAGAAGAAAGTCATATTTAGCGGGTAGTTGTAAAGTGAATTGGTAAGTGCTCCTTTTTCAACCACAATATAACTTAAGCCATTTTTTTTTGATTCTAAGGCGCAAGCTATCCCAATAGGACCTGCCCCTATAATTAATACATCAAATAAATTTTCAATTGAAGAAGTTTTAGACATAATAAAACACTAGAGTACAATTTTCTTTAAGTCTGCAATAGTTTCAGTAGGGTTACTCGCGCCAAACACATAGCTACCTGCAACCAAAACATCAGCACCTGCTTCTACTAGTTGTTTAGCGTTTTTAATTGTTACACCACCATCTATTTCAATTTTGGTAGTAGCGCCGTTTGCTTCAATAATTTCACGAAGTTGTTTTACTTTTTTATAAGTATTTTCAATAAAGCTCTGTCCGCCAAAACCTGGATTTACACTCATAATGCAAACTAAATCAATATCCTTTATTGTGTCTTCCAATAAAGCTACATTAGTATGTGGATTTATTGCAACTCCTGCTTGCATTCCTTCGGCTTTGATAGCTTGAAGTGTTCGGTGTAAATGTGTACAAGCTTCGTAGTGAACTGTTAATACATCGGTCCCTAAATCGGTGAATGTTTTAATGTAGCGATCTGGGTCGATAATCATTAAATGCACGTCTAAAGGCTTTTTAGCGTGTTTAGCTATGCTTTTAATAACTGGCATCCCAAACGAGATATTCGGCACGAAAACACCATCCATTACATCGAGGTGAAACCAATCTGCTTCACTAGCATTAACCATTTCAATATCTCTTTGAAGGTTAGCGAAATCTGCGGCAAGTATGGAGGGAGCAATAAGTGTGTTTTTCATGATAGCTTATAATAAGAAAGGTTCTAAAAGTCTTTTAATGTTTGTTGGGTAATTATTATTTGAACTATATTTTGACAGATAAATGTTTAGTTTTTCGATATCATCTTTGCTTTTTAGGATACTAAACCTAGCGTCATAATTATTGAAAATTCGGCTTTCAATTTTTTGATCTAAAACAATTAATATGTCTTTATGCCTATTATCCTTTCGTATAGTGGCGTAAAGTTCCTGAATGGTTTCCTTTTTTCCTTCGAGAACTTGAAGGAAAAAGTTGTTGTTATGAAGCAATATCCCTGAAATATTTGAGGAATTATTGAACTCTAAAACCTGATTGAACAAGTCTTCTAATTCCGAATTTTTCATCGGTTGATGATCCTTGCTTAAATAACAGATGGTATGTTTCATTGGTTGGCAAAGTTACAAATTAGTTTGCAGTTTGAGAGGTTTTACTGCCCGTAGATAGGATTATAGTTTAAATGAAAAACCTCCGGTAATCAGCCGGAGGTTATTCATCAATCAAAAAACGAACAGTTGTTACCCTAATACTAGATTAGGATTATACTGTTGGTTATCGTTAAAAGTTTTTGTCTTGTTTAGACTTAGCTAAAGGTAAGCTATTAAGTTTAACCTAAATATGTCATTAAAATCTTACTTCTTGAAGTATGTTTTAATCTTCTAATAGCTTTTTCTTTTATTTGGCGTACGCGCTCACGAGTAAGATCGAAAGTTTCGCCTATTTCTTCTAATGTCATTGGTTGTTGATCGCCAAGACCGAAGTATAAACGGATAACATCTGCCTCACGAGGAGTAAGTGTTTCTAAAGCACGCTCAATTTCTGTTCTTAAAGATTCGTGTAGTAATGCACGGTCTGGATTTGGACTTTCACCACTGCGTAAAACGTCGTAAAGGTTACTGTCTTCTCCTTCAATAAGCGGAGCATCCATGGATACGTGACGGCCAGAGTTTTTCATCGACTCTTTTACATCACTTATCGTCATATCCAACTCTTTTGCAATTTCTTCAGCAGAAGGTGGACGTTCGTTTGCTTGTTCTAAAGAAGCATACATCTTATTTATTTTGTTGATGCTTCCAATTTTGTTAAGCGGTAAACGAACAATACGAGACTGTTCTGCTAAAGCTTGTAAGATAGATTGACGAATCCACCAAACTGCATACGATATAAATTTAAAACCACGGGTTTCGTCAAAACGTTGTGCGGCTTTAATTAAACCAAGATTTCCTTCGTTTATAAGGTCGGGTAGAGTAAGACCTTGATTTTGATATTGCTTTGCTACCGAAACAACGAAACGTAGATTAGCTTTGGTTAATTTCTCCAATGCAACGTGGTCACCCGCTTTTATGCGCTGTGCCAATTCTACTTCATCTTCTGCGGTAATTAAGTCAACTTTTCCAATTTCTTGAAGGTACTTGTCTAATGAAGCGGTTTCCCTGTTGGTAACCTGCTTTGTAATTTTAAGTTGTCTCATTTAAGGTATGTCCTGTAGATTAAGTTTTAAAACTTTTGTATTGGGTTATACGTAAGAATTACCCTAAAGGTTACAAAAACTTAAAAAAAATCAGAATTAATTTTTTAGACTCTCTAAATGCGATGGTTAGTCTTCTATATAATTTGCTTTATCAAGTATTAGTGAATCTGCCGATTTGTTATTTTCAGAAATTAAACTGTCAATTTCTTTCTTATTAGACGTTATATACTGCTGATTTGTGTTGCTGTTGTAATAATGATAATTTTTTGACACCTTAAATTCTTTTTCATTAAATCTAGATGTAGCTTTTTCGTCTTTACCATTAACTTGATTAGATTTCAATATATTTTCTTTAGCATTCTCTATTTTATCACCTTCAGAGTTTTCAACAGAAACATTCGAATTGGAAGTACTTTCAACTTTTTTATTAGTGTGATTTAATGTGTCTATAATTGAAATTTCAAAGTCTTCATCGTAAATAATCAAAGTGAATCCATAATTGAAGTCTATACAAGTAATTTCATTAGTAAAATCACTGCAGCAGTCTTTTCAATCAACTTTTAGAGTTGAGAGTTTACTTGTATAACCTGTGATGGATCAATTTTCCCGAGAGGTTCATTTTCACATGAACCAAAAAATACAATCAGAAAAACAAATGGAATTAGCTTAAGGATTCTCATAAGATACTTGATTAAGTTGTTTCCCTATAGTCTGATAATATTAAAAAGGTTGCGTTAGATGGATTGATTTATTCATTACCTTAGTATTAATCTATTAACTTAGATTTTTCTTATTTACTAAAAGGAAAATTATGAATGCTACATAGTATGCGATTATCGTAATTGGCCTTTTGGTTTTTTTAATGAGTAATAAATTATGTGCTCAGGAAGAATCTCTTTCTAATAAATTCTCGATTAAATCATTCTCTATCACTCCAACAAATATTTTTTGGAGCCGTCCTGATAGAAATACAAATTCTTATTTTGCAGGTTATGCGGTAATTGTTGATGTTACATTTAATTATAAAAGAAACTTATTATCGTTTGCTCCTTCTGCGGGCTTTGAGGTATTGGGGAGTAGTAAATACGTTCAACTTAATATACTTTACGGAAGAGAATTTAGACTTTCAAACCGATGGTTTTTAGAAACTCACGCTGGCGTGGGGTACTTGTACCTAGAAGACCCTCAACACGACTCGTTTTTTCAAACGTATTACCAACGAAATTTCCGATCTACTATGGGGTTCCCAATAATGGCGAAATTACGATTTATGACGGGTAAAAAGTTTTCGGTGGGTTTACTCCTACAAACTAATATCAATTCCGAATTCCCCATTTATTCAAGTGGAGTGTCATTGCAGTGGGATTTATAGGAAGATTCTAATTAATAACAAATTGCATTATAAACAAAGTATAGTAATTGTAAAATATTAACCTCTAATTTATTAATTATGAAACATCTAAAAATCAAATTTGTAATTTCAAGTTTCCTATACTTTTTAATATCATTAACTACTATAGCGCAAACTGAAGCCAACTCTAATAAGTTTGCCTATCGTTCTTTTTCTATTAGTCCATTAGGGGTTTTTGTAGGAGGGAATTCGGGTGTTGCCGTAAGTGGAGATGTAAACTTTAATTATGGGAAAAATATTTTTGGGTTGGAAATTGGAGCTGGTACTGAAGGAAGTTTTATTGGTAGTAATGATGAATTTACCGAAGTAAATTTTTTATACGGTCGGAGTTTTCCATTAAGTGAAAAAATTTTTACCGACATTTTTGTGGGAGCTGGATATTTTCATTTCAATACCTATGGAGTAGTAGATTCAAATACTGGAAGAAGAGGAGATATAACAGAAAATACTATTGGTTTTCCAATTGGCGCTAAATTGCAATTTAGTCTAGGTCCGCGATACTCTATGGGGCTTAAACTTGCTGCTAATATTAATTCTGTTGAATCAATTGGTGCTTTGGGTTTATCACTTCAATGGAATCGATTTCGAGAATAAGTATTAAATAAAAAGCCTTCATTCAAAGTATTGAAGAAGGCTTTTTAAAGTTTAATATGTTAAATTCTACGCTCGAATATGGCCATTTCCGTAAACGTAGTATTTATTAGTCACCAATTGCTTTAAACCTAAGGGGCCGCGATGATGTAGTTTATCTGTGCTAATAGCAAGTTCGGCGCCAACGCCCATTTGTCCGCCATCGGTGAAGCGAGTAGAGGCGTTGTGGTAAACAGCAGCACTGTCTATGTTTTCCATAAAATTAGTTGCTTTGCTATTGTCTTCAGTTAGAATAGCACTTGAATGCCCACCACTGTATTTATTTATTTTTGAAATAGCTTGGTCGATGTTTTCAACTTCGCCAATTGCAATTTTCATTGCTAAAAACTCTTCATACCAGGTATTTTCATCGTCGATTAATTTTGAAGAAGAAAGTGTTTGTTTAACTTCAGAATCTACAATAATTTCCACTTTTGAAGCTTCGAGTACTTCTTTTAATTCTTGAAGTTTTGTTCTGTAGTTAGGGATGTTCTTATCTACTAAAACTTTATCTAATGCGTTGCAACCTGAAATTTTATCGGTTTTTGCATTAATAATCACCTCAAGGGTTTTTTTCCAATCGGCATCTTCAGCTACATACAAAAAGTTGTTTCCACGACCGCTAACTAAAACGGCACAATTGGCATTTTCCTTTACAAATTGAATTAATCGTTCGCCACCACGTGGTACAATTAAATCTATTGGCTCGTCAGGATTTTTTAAGAAGGCTTGTGTTTCTTCTCGGTTTAGTTCTAGCATCGTAATCCAATCTTTCTCTAGTTCGTTTTCTTGTAACGCATCATGCCAGAATTTCACCAAAATTTTATTGCTATTATAGGCTTCTTTACCGCCTTTTAATAGAATTTTGTTATTGGCTTTAAAAGCAAGTACTGCAGCTTCGATAGTAACATCTGGTCTTGATTCGTATATAATCATAATAGTGCCAAATGGAGCTGTTTTATTAATTATCTTAAGACCACTTTCTAGCTCCCTACTGCTTATCTCCCGGTTTACTGGATCTTCTTGATCTTTAACTTCAGAAATAGCTTTAATCATGCCATCAATCTTAGAGTTATCTACCACCAATCTGTCATATAGTGCTTGGTCGTCCTTTTTAAAGGCTTGTAGATCCTTTTTATTTGCTTGTAATAATTCTTCACGGTTTTTATCGATAATATTTATCATCGAATTTAAAACCTGATTTTTTAATGTTTCCTCAATCAACTTCATATCCTCTTCTGTTTTTTAAAATTATGCGTAAAATTTTGTACCTAAATCATGGCCGTTTAAAATGTCAACAATTACATTTTTACGTTTTCCATTAGCGATATAGGTAGGTATGTTTTTCTTGGCCGTTTGCTTGGCAATTTTAAGTTTGGATTTCATCCCACCACGACCTTCACCTTCGCCTTTTCTTGAAGCTTGAACGTATTGTTCCACAGCCTGGTCTGGGTGTACTTTGCTCAGTTTTTCAGAATCTTCATCATCTGGGTGACCAGTATATAAGCCATCAGTATCTGTTAAGATCACTAAAGCGTCTGCTTCAATAAGTTCAGCTACTAAGCTGGCGAGTTCATCATTGTCACTGAACATAGACATTGTTAACGAAACTGCGTCGTCTTCATTTGCAATGGGAACAATTCCTTCTGCTAAAAGACCTTCATAGCAATTAATCATATTTTCACGATGTTTTCCAGGGGTGAAATCGCGTTTAGTTGCTAAAATTTGAGCGCATCGCATTCCGTAATCATGGAATAGGCTATAGTAATGTCGCATCATTCGAGGTTGCCCTACAGAAGAATATATTTGTCTTCTTGTAGCGTCATCCTTTGCCTTACATTCACCTAAAACCTCCATACCGGCTATTGCCGATCCTGAAGAGACCAAAACAGGTGAATACCCATCTTCGTATAAGGCAGCGATTTGTCTTACCAATTCATTGAGAATAGGTCCTACAATACGATTGTCTTTATTTGTCATAACGTTGGTTCCTACTTTTATAACCACTCGTTTTTCCTTCATATAATTTCTTTCTTTTTTATTTTCCTAATTCTGTTGCTCTGTTAAAAGCTGCATAAGCAGCTTCTTTAATCAACTCTTTTACATTGTTATCCTCCATAGAATCTAATGCTGCTTGAGTAGTTCCTCCTTTTGAAGCAACCATCTTCATCCAACTATTTGGTGAAAGATCAGATTCTGTGAAAAGTCTTACAGCCCCCTCAAATGTTTGGGTGACCAATATTTTTGAATCATTTTGTGAGAAGCCCATTTTTAGTGCTGCTTCCAACATAGATTGCATAAAGTAAAAAACGTAAGCTGGGCCACTACCTGAAATCCCGGTAGAAGCATTAATAAAGTTTTCGTTTTCTACGTGAATAGCTTCTCCAGTTGTATCTAATAGGTTTCGCACCATTAAAAGCTCGACGCGACTAACGTCTTTGGCCGCTGTAAATGCTGTCATTCCCATTCCTACTTTTGCTGGGAGATTAGGCATGGCTCTAACCACTTTTTTAACATCTAGGCTATTTTGGATGGTTTCGATAGTAACTCCAGCCATTAATGATATAAAAACCTGATCACGGTTTACCATGCTTTTCATATTCTGGAATAACTCATCACTGTGGTATGGTTTAACAGCTACAAAAACGATATCTGCTTTTGGAAGGCAGTCTTCCAAATTTCTGTAAACATCGAATTTATCAACTTTTTCTAGAGATGAAATTTTTTCATCTGAAACATCGTAAATCATTAATTTTCTACGATTTAATAAAGGAGAATCAGCCATGCCTTCGGCATATGTCAACCCCATATTTCCTGCGCCAATTACTAGTACTTTCATAATTTGTTTTATTGTTAGGCCTATAAGGCTGCAAGTACTGTGCGAGAGGGCCGATAAATATTTTTAATTCTAAAGTTTAAAATTATAATCGCTGTTAGCTTACTATACAAGGTGGTTTAAGAGCTTTTAAGCTTATTTAAATACCTGAAACTCTTAGGGTGACAGTATTGCACACTTTGTGCTTTTTATGAAATTATGGCATAAAAACAAAAAACGCCTTCATTTCTGAAGGCGTTTTTTTTAAGTTTATGGTTATGAGTTAAAATAAACTCATAACTAAAATTTAATCTCTCTTTCTGTCTCTATCACGGTTATCGCGATTATCACGTCCGCGGTTATCGCGTCCACGATTGTCACGTCCACCATTTCGGCTGTCTTCACGTGGAGCACGCTCTTTGTAGCCTTCTGGTTTTGGTAATAAAGCTTTTCTAGAAATCTTGTCTTTTTTAGTTCTTGGGTCGAAACCTAAGTATTTCACATCAAATACATCTCCCATGTTTACAACATCAGATACGTTTTCTGTACGTTCCCAAGCTAGTTCACTAACGTGTAATAAAGACTCATTTCCTGGAGCTTCTAAATATTCTACAACAGCACCAAAGTCAAGCATTTTAATTACTTTAACTTCGTAAACGCTATTCATTTCAGGTTTGAATGTTATAGATTTTATTTTAGCTAAAACAGCATCAATTCCTTCCTGACCTGTTCCTAGAATTTCTACAATTCCTTCTTCAGTTTCTGGATCTTCATTAATAACAATTGTACATCCTGTTTCCTTTTGAAGCTCTTGAATAACTTTTCCTCCAGGTCCAATTAAAGCACCAATGTACTCATTAGGAATTCTAGTAGTTACCATTTTAGGAGCGTAAGACTTAACGTCTTCACGTGGCTCTGCAATAGTCTCAGTTAATTTTTCAAGAATATGAAGTCTTCCTTCTCTTGCTTGTTTTAAAGCATTTACAAGAATCTCGTAGCTTAATCCTTTTACTTTAATGTCCATTTGGCAAGCAGTAATACCGTCTGCCGTTCCAGTAACTTTAAAGTCCATATCACCTAAGTGATCTTCATCACCTAGAATATCAGAAAGTACAGCGTATTTACCACTATCACCATCAGAGATTAATCCCATTGCAATACCAGATACTGGTTTTATCATTTGGATTCCTGCATCCATCATTGCCATTGTTCCAGCACAAACAGTTGCCATAGAAGAAGAACCGTTAGATTCTAATACTTCTGAAACTACACGTACAGTGTAAGGACAATCGCTAGGTACCATTCCTTTAAGTGCACGTTGCGCTAGGTTACCGTGACCAATCTCACGACGAGATGTTCCACGAATAGGTCTAGCTTCTCCAGTACTAAAAGGAGGGAAGTTGTAATGTAGGTAGAATTTTTCTTCACCTTCAAATGAAGGCATGTCTATTTGGTTTGCTTCTCTTGAAGTTCCTAAAGTCACTGTTGCAAGTGCCTGAGTTTCTCCACGAGTAAAAATAGAAGAACCGTGTACAGATGGCAAGTAATCAACTTCACACCAGATAGGGCGAATTTCGTTTGTTTTACGTCCATCTAAACGTAATCCTTCGTTTAGCGTTAAATCTCTAACTGCAGCTTTTTCAGCTTTGTAATAGTATCTTGAAACTAGGTCTCCAAAGTCTTCTAATTCTTCTTCAGTAAAGGTAGCTTTAATAGATTCTTTTATTTCAGCAAAAGCAGTCGTTCTTTCGTGTTTAGCAGAACCAGCTTGTGCAATAGCATAAACTTTATCGTAAGCCATATCGTAAACCTTCTTTTCAAGGTCTGCGTCTTCTCTTTCTGCAGGGTATTCACGAGTTTCTTTCTTTCCAACAGCTTCAGCAAGTCTTACTTGTGCAGCACATTGAACTTTAATGTGCTCGTGGGCAAACTTAATTGCTTCAGTCATTTCTTCTTCAGAAATCTCGTCCATTTCACCTTCAACCATCATTACACTATCAGCAGAAGCTCCAATCATCATATCGATGTCAGACTCTAGTAATTGTGCTCTTGTTGGGTTGATGATAAATTCACCGTTAATTCTTCCTACACGTGCTTCTGAAATAGGGCATTCGAAAGGAAAATCAGACAGCTGAATTGCAGCAGAAGCCGCTAATCCTGCCATTGCATCTGGCATAACATCGTCGTCGTGACTCATTAACTGAATCATTACTTGTGTTTCAGCGTGGTAATCTTTTGGGAAAAGTGGACGTAAAACGCGGTCTACTAGACGCATTGTTAACACTTCTCCGTCACTTGGTCTAGCTTCTCTTTTAAAGAAACCTCCTGGGTAACGACCAGAAGCAGCATACTTTTCGCGGTAATCTACTGTAAGTGGTAGGAAATCTAAGTCTTTGTAGTCGTAGTTAGAAACTACAGTACATAATAACATACATTTTCCAGATTGTACAACTACAGATCCGTGAGCTTGTTTAGCTAACTTTCCAGTTTCAAGGGTGATTTGTCTTCCATCACCAAGGTCAATGACCTCTTTAAATACTTTAGGTATCATTTGTTTTTCATTTTTGCACATTAAGATATGTGCAGTTAATTTTTGGTCTAAGCTTGTTTTTCAAGCTAAGTGTTGTTGTGTTGTTGTGGTTTGACCAATGAAAAACTAAGGGGGTAGCCTTCTTTATAAATTATCGATTTCTCTAATAAAACCCCAAATCAAATTTGGAATAAAAAATAAAGGGGCGTAAAACGCCCCTCTTATAATTACTTACGTAATCCTAATTCTTTAATAATAGCACGGTAACGAAGAATGTCTTTTTTCATTAAATAATCTAAAAGAGATCTTCTTTTTCCTACTAACATTACCAATGAACGCTCAGTGTTGAAGTCCTTTTGGTTGTTTTTAAGGTGTTTTGTTAAATGCTCGATGCGGTAAGTAAACAAAGCGATCTGTCCCTCTGCAGAACCAGTATCTTTCTTTGATTTACCGTGTTTTTCAAAAATTTTTTCTTTAGCTTCTTGTGATAAATACATGCCAATATTGTTAAAATGATTTTTATGTATTGACTACCATTTTGATAATCAAGGCTGCAAAAATAGTAAAACTTATTGAGTTACTATATTATTTTTTAGAATAATAACTACTTATTAAAACTTATGCAGTTTCTTTACGTACTGGTCTGTTTAAAACTAGGTCTAGGTAAAGGTTAACTTTTCGCTTTAAATCTTTACGATGTGTTATAAAATCTAAAAACCCGTGCTCTAATACAAATTCAGATGTTTGGAACCCTTCAGGTAATTCTTTACCTGTAGTATCTCTCACAACACGTGGTCCAGCAAAACCAATTAATGCACCGGGTTCACTAATGTTGATGTCACCCAACATTGCAAAAGAAGCTGTTGTTCCTCCTGTAGTTGGATCTGTAGCTAAAGAAATATAAGGAATACCAGCATCACTTAATTGTGCAAGCTTTACGCTTGTTTTAGCAAGTTGCATCAACGAAAGTGCAGCTTCCATCATTCTAGCTCCACCACTTTTTGAAATAATCATTAGTGGAATTTTTTTCTTTAGAGAATAATCTGCAGCACGAGCAATTTTTTCACCAACAACGCTACCCATAGAACCTCCAATAAAGCTAAAATCCATACAAGCAACAACTAAATCTTCGCCCATCGATTTTCCAACAGCGCAACGAACAGCATCTTTTAATCCTGTTTTTTCTTCTGCTTCTTTTAGCCTGTCCGTATATTTCTTTTTATCCTCAAACTTAAGAGGGTCTTTAGAAGTAAGGTTTTTATCTAATTCTTTAAACTTATTATCGTCAAATAAAATTTGAAAATACTCTTTACTTCCTATTCGTACGTGGTAACCGTCTTCAGGACTTACGTAAAAGTTTCTTTCAAGCTCTTCGCTATCCACAATTTTACCTGTAGGCGATTTGTACCACAGCCCTTTAGGGACGTCTTTTTTCTCTTCAGTCGGGGTTTGTATCCCTTTTTTCGTTCTTTTAAACCAAGGCATTTTCATCTGTTGTTATTGGTTGAAGTTTCACTATGTTGATTTTAAATTCAGTAATAATAGATTTGGATAATATGGCTTAGTGCATATTATATTCTATTGTTACGAGAATTATATTATAACGTGTTTACGTTATTTAAATCTTCAAAAGCTTGTTCTAATCTTTTCTTAAATGTTAATTCGCCTTCGCGAAGCCATTTTCTTGGATCGTAATATTTCTTATTTGGAAGGTCATCACCTTCTGGGTTTCCTATTTGTGTTTTTAAATAATCTAGGTTTTTTACAAAATACTCTCTCACACCTTCCGTAAATGCGAATTGCATATCAGTATCGATATTCATTTTTACAACTCCATAGCTTATTGCTTCGCGAATTTCTTCTAATGAAGATCCACTTCCGCCATGAAAAACAAAATCGATAGGGTTGTAACCTGTATTGAATTTTTTCTGAACGTACTCTTGAGAATTTTTCAGGATGATAGGCGTTAGCTTAACATTTCCTGGCTTGTATACACCATGAACATTACCAAAAGCTGCAGCAATTGTGAATTGATCGCTTATTTTTGAAAGCTCTTCGTAAGCGTATGCTACTTCGTCTGGTTGTGTGTAAAGTTTTGAAGAATCTACATCTGTATTATCTACACCATCTTCTTCACCACCTGTAATACCTAATTCAATTTCTAAGGTCATTCCTATTTTGCTCATACGCTCTAAATAGCGCTTACAAATCTCGATGTTCTCCTCGATAGGTTCTTCAGAAAGATCGATCATATGTGAGCTGTATAGTGGTTTGCCAGTTTCTTTGTAAAATTTTTCACCAGCATCTAGTAATCCATCTATCCAAGGAAGTAATTTTTTAGCACAGTGATCTGTATGAAGAATCACTGTTGCGCCATAAAGCTCTGCAAGTTCGTGAACGTGTTTTGCTCCAGCTATAGCACCAGCAATTGCTGCTTTTTCATTTTCATTAGAAAGCCCTTTTCCTGCATTGAATTGAGCTCCCCCGTTTGAAAATTGAATAATTACAGGAGAATTTAATCCAGCAGCGGTTTCCATTACAGCATTAACGCTATCTGAACCTACAACGTTTACCGCAGGCATAGCAAAACCTTTTTCTTTTGCGTATTTATGTATTTTTTGAACTTCTTTTCCGGTGGCAACACCTGGCTTAATTCCGTGACTCATAATTTTTGAGATAATATGTTAATCGAAAATTCTTCTATTTGAAACTATAACTGATAACTCAATTAGCAGACAAAAATAACAAATTTATATGGTTTAGAAGGGGTAGTTAATACCTATGTTGTAAACAGCTTTTGAGAAGTTGTAATCTTTAAACCAACGTTCGCCTACAGGACGTGCAGGGTTATGGGTTTTGAAGCCTACATCCAATCTGATAACGAAGAAACCAAAATCGTATCTAAGTCCTATTCCTGAAGCAACAGCAAGCTCTTTTAAATCTTTAAACCCGTTAAATTTGGCTTCTTCATCTTGTATATTGTCGTAAACATTCCAGATATTTCCAGAATCCACAAATAATGCACCTTTTACGGCACCGATAATTGTAAACCTATATTCTGCGTTTAAAGCTATTTTAAAGTTAGCCTCATTAAACTCATCTTTACTGCCGCTGCTTCCTGGACCTAAGTCATATGCTCGCCATCCGCGATTGTCATTTGCACCACCTGCAAAATAGCTTCGCGTAAATGGAATACTGTTACTATTACCATACGGAATAGCAATTCCGCCAAATGCTCTTACAGCTAGAATATTATTGTCGTCAAGCTCCCAGTGTTTAATATATTCAGCTTCACCTTTAATGTATTGAGAATATTGAACGTTAAGAACTTCGTAGTTTCCTCTATCGTTCTTTTTTGCGCCAATTAAGCTTGCAACACTAGAAAGTATATTCCCTGCACTTTCAAGTTTAAATCTTGTACGTGAAAAACTATTGTCTTGAATGTTTTCACGTGTGTCTCTTGTACGGGTAATATTGGAAGCGAAAATCAAGTTATTTTCGGTAAGCCTTGCTTTTCTTTCATCAATATTGTCAACTAACTGATATGCTTCTCCTTGGTCTGAAACAGGAGTGATGTCTCCATTTAATACATCTCTAATAAAGCCATTTGCACCACTTGGAACTTCGAGTACTAGGTCATTATTGTTGTTGATTGTGTAATATTCAGGGTTGATACTTCCTGGGTAAGCAAATTCTGTTTGTTGTGCTATGTCATTGAGTTGTTCAAAACTGTTTTTGTATACATTGAAGTAATTTCCAATGTTGAGGTTTTTTACATATTGAACATTAAGTACGTCAACTTGATAGTTGAGGATTTTTGAAGGTTTCCAACTGTAATTGTAAAAGCTGTTAAAAGACTGTCTATCCAAACCAATATTGTTTTGTGCACTTGCACCAAAACTTAAAGTTGTGGTTGGAAGCATATATTTTGGAATTAGCTTTTGGGTGTTAAATGGTAAAATAATACGCGGGAAAGTCAGTTTTGCATCCCCACCAAATTCTGAAATATTAAAAAAGCTACTTGAATTATCCGCAGCATCTTTTGAAGAACCTAAACTTCCTTTTCCTGAAATTTGAAGTATTTCTGCTCCTCTAAAAATATTTCTAAATGTCATATTTCCACTAAATCCAATCCCGTATTGTTGAATAGTAGATAAAAAGGCATCAAAATCTACTCCCAAGGTTTTATTGTCACGAGGGCTTAATAAAATAGAGGTGTTAAGCAAGGTGCCTGTAGTGTCATTCGGAACAGGGGTATAGTTAATGTTGGGGTATTTGAAAATCTTTAAATCACTAAGCTGATTGTAGGTAAGTGACCTGTCTATATCTTTAAATATCTTACCTGGTGTAATAGATACAGCATCTGTGATTGCTTTCGGTCTGTAACGCATTTTACCATAACTGTATAGCTTATATCCATTATAGCTTATGGAATCGCTATAGCTTTTGTTCCGATTGGCATAGCTGTAGTCTGTAACAATGTGAACTTCATTAATTTTATGAACTTTAAATGGAACCGTCCTAGAACTATCGGCATCGGTTATTTTTCTATCGGCAATTAAATAGGTGATGTTAGCTTTGTGATCTGTATTTACAGTGTCGGCTTCAAACCTTACGTAATCTTGTTCAAAATGGTAAAGACCTGAGTTCCTTAAAAGTACTGTTAATCGATCTCTTTCATTCACAAAATCGGCAGCAGAGTATTGCTTTCCTGCCTTAATAAACGAATTATTTTTTGTTTTTTGAAAAAGGGAATCTACTACTGGAGAACTTATCTTTTCGATAATTGTGTCTCCAATAATATAGGGTTTCTGTCTGTTGATATTAAAAACTAATGAAGCTCTTTTTGCTCTTTTCTTGTCAGGCTCGATTTTAAAATTTACCTCATTGTTAAAGTATCCAAGACTTGCATACCATCGTTCTAATCGCTCTAAAGATTTTTCAGTTTTATTTTCTCTAATAATTACGGGAGCATCGCCTAATTTCTGAAGCCATTTGTTGAAGCTAACATAACTACTGTCTATCTGGTCAACTTGTTTTTTTGATAGAAATCGGATAAGCCTTTCTTCTCTTTTTGGGTTTTTGTGAAGCCACTTTAAATATGTTGAATCTGGCTGTGGATCTGCTAAGTTATAGATGTGTAAACCTAAAGGAACACCTATTAATGGGATGGTAGGATTAGGCTTTTGCGCTAATTGGCTATAAACCCCAGCGTCTTTAATTTTAGTGCTATCTACCAATATAGTGTTCTCTGTTAGTAGAAATTCTCCATCTGGTACTTGTTTTACAGCATTACAAGAATATAATAAGCTTATAAATACTATAAATAATGATATTTTTGCAAGATAGTGCGTCAAGAGTGCTCGTTTAGTCAACTTCAAAAATACTATATTTTGGTTAGCAAAAGTCAAACAAAATTAATAACAAGTCTTCAACAGAAAAAGTATAGAGATCAAACTGGTTTTTTTGTAGCAGAGGGGCCTAAAGTTATTGCAGAATTAATTAATGAAGGCATAGAGCTTCAATGGTTATTTACCGTAGACCAATCAGAAATTGTTGATGAAAATCACTTTCTTGTAGATGAAAAAGCGCTAAAGAAATTAAGTTTTTTAAAAACTGCGAATACTTCTGTTGCTGTTTTTAAAATTCCAAAAAATGAATCTATCAAAAATACAGGATTAACGGTAGTCTTAGATGCTGTTCGTGACCCTGGGAATCTTGGTACAATTATACGTTTGTGCGATTGGTTTGGAATTCAACAATTGGTGTGTTCTAAAGATACTGTGGATTGTTATAATCCTAAAGTTGTACAAGCTACAATGGGGTCCTTAGCTAGGGTAGCTGTGCATTATACATCACTTCCAGAATTTTTGAATAATACAACACAGAAAACTTACGGTGCTTGTATGGATGGAAACAATATTTATTCTGAAAAGTTGCCTAATGATGCTGTGATTGTAATGGGTAATGAAGCAAATGGGATATCAGAAGAAATAATGAATATGCTGAATCAAAAGTTAACTATTCCACGTTTTGGAGAAACCCAAAGAGCGGAAAGTTTAAACGTTGCCACAGCGACGGCTATTTTTTTAAGTGAATTTAGAAGCGCTACTGAAAAGTAAAGTTTATAAATATTGCCCTTGAGGATAATTTATCAATATTTCCAGTCCATGGGCTATTTGGGTCGTCATCTCGTACTAACTCATCATTCAACGCAAATACTCCTCGAATTGAAGGCGTGAACTTAAAGTAGTACAGATAGAAGTCTATACCAAAGCCTAACTCATAATAATATGTTCCTTTCATCATTCTGAATTTCCCTTGTTCATTATCTTCGGGATTGTCCTGATTGCTAGAAAGGTTTAATGAAGCCGAAACTCCACCAACCACAAAAGGTCTAAAGTTATTTAATTTATTGGTAGAAAATTTTACCAAAAGGGGTACGTGTATATAAGTAGATTTAACTTCACGCAGAGAGTCTTGAGCACCTGTTATATTTCGAAACTCTAAATCGCGTTGTGTAAAATATAATCCTGGTTCTAAACGCAGGTGAATATTTTCAATAATTTTCATATCCCCTACAAGACCAACATTAAAACCTGCGGAGCGTTGTACCAATACATCTGTGTCATTGCCAAGATGCTGTTTATAATCAAATTTAAAATCGTAGCTATTAAAGCCTAAAAAATAACCGTAAGTAAGAAATCTTTTATCAAAATTTTGTAAATTTTCTAAGCGTTCCTTACTAAAAAGGCCTCCTTGTGCAGAGCTGCTGGTTACACAAAATAAAATGGCAATTACAAAAAATATTTTTTTCATACTTATTTTGTTGCTTTATAAATGGTAGCTACACCAAAAGTTTGGGGATGGTTTTCCACATTCTTAAACCCGATTTCTCGTAAAATATTGTTGAGCTTTTCACCATGTGGAAATGTGGAAGCGCTTTCACTTAAATATTTATAGGCAACTTTATCTTTAGAAAACATCTTTCCGATAAGCGGTAAAATATTTTTAGAATATAAGTTATAACCTTGTTTAAAAGGGAATTTTGAAGGTACAGAAGTTTCTAAAACTACAAAAATACCATTGCTTTTTAGCACACGAAGTATTTCTGAAAGCCCTACTTCAAGATTTTCAAAATTTCTAATACCAAAAGAAACTGTAATTGCGTCAAAGGTGTTGTCTTCAAAAGGTAAAGCTTCAGAATCACCTTGGATAAATTCAATTTTTTGAGAAATTGGTTTTCCAGAAACTTTTTTCTTTGCAATTGAAAGCATTCCTTCTGAAAGGTCTAAACCGACAATTTTTTCAGCATTTGTGCTTTCAGCAAACTGAATTGCAAGATCTCCTGTTCCAGTAGCAATATCTAAAATGGAGTTTGGCTTTGTGTCACCAACCATTTTAATAACTTTTTTTCGCCACTTAATATCAGAGCCAAGTGAAATTACACGGTTTAAACCGTCATAATTCTCAGAAATGTTGTCGAACATCTGTTCAACTTGTTTCTTTTTGCCGTCTTGCGAATCTTTGTAGGGAGTTATTTTTTTCTTCATAATTGTACGCCTACAAAACTACATATTTTTTGGACAGATGATACTACCTTTGTTAAAGTTTCAGGAAGTAAAAATATTTACTTTAATGCGCTAACATTCAATATCAACATCATAAATACCTATCTTTGCATCCACTTATTTCATTCGCTAAAACAAATTTTTCATGAAAATTATTATCGCTGGTGCGGGAGAGGTAGGGTTTCATCTTGCTAAACTACTTTCGTTTGAATCGCAAGATATAACCTTAATAGATACCGATCGCGAATCATTAGCAAATGCTGATACACATTTGGACATACGTGTGGTAAGAGGAGACGCAACCTCAATATCAGTATTACAAGATAGTAGAGTAGCCGAAACAGATTTAGTTATTGGGGTTACTTCAAGTGAAACTACCAATATTACACTTTGTGTTTTAGCTAAAGAATTAGGTGCCAAACGAACTATTGCCCGAATTTCTAACACCGAATTTATTGAGAAAAAGGACGATGTAGGTTTCTCTAAGTTTGGAATTGATGAGCTTATTTCTCCAGAATCGCTAGCATCCGATGAAATTGAACTTCTCTTAAATCAAAGTGCATTTAATGAAAGTTACGAATTTGAAGAAGGTGAACTAACCATGATTGGTTTAAGCCTATCAGGAGCTTCAGCATTTGTTGGGAAAACAGTAAAAGAAGTCGCTAAAATTTATCCAGATTTAAAATATGTGCCTATTGCGCTTCAACGTTTTGGAACACAATATACAATTATACCTAGGGGTGATACCCAGTTTAAACAAGGCGACCAAGTTTATTTCACCACTGTAAAAAAAGGAAACGAACAAATCTTTAAACTTTCTGGTAAGAGTAAACAAGACATTAAAAACGTGATGATTCTTGGTGGTAGTAAGATTGGTTACAAAACAGCCAAGGATTTATGCAAGGCAAAGTTTAAAGTGAAATTAATTGAAAGCAGTAGAGAGAAAGCTTTCGAAATTGCAGATGAAATACCAAGTTGTTTGGTTATAAATGGAGATGGGAGAAATGTAGATTTACTTTTAGAAGAATCTCTTGAAGACATGGATGCCTTCATTGCTGTAACAGGAAACAGTGAAACCAATATTATGTCCTGTTTGGTAGCGAAATCGAAAGGAGTTAAGAAAACGATAGCGCTTGTAGAAAACATGGACTATTTTCAATTATCGCATTCCATAGGTATAGACACCCTTATTAACAAGAAACTTTTGGCAGCCAATAATATTTTCCGTTATGTAAGAAAAGGAGAAGTTGTGGCTATGACTAAGTTGAATAATATGAATGCAGAGTTGTTAGAGTTTATGGTGTCGTCGCATTCTAAAGTATGTAACAAAAAAATAAAAGATCTTCATTTTCCTGATTCTGCAATTATTGGAGGTGTAGTTAGAGACGGAGTAGGAATTATTGCCTTAGGAGATTTCGAAATTAAACAAGGAGATAGAGTAGTAGTATGTTGTCTTCCACAATCTATAAGTAAGGTTGAAAAACTATTTGTGTAATGAACTCCCTCACCAAGCTAAACTTTAAGATTATAGCGCATTTAATGGGGCTTTTGTTCGTTGTGAATGGCGGATTTATGCTTCTATCTGCTATAGTTAGTTGGTATTATAACGATGGAGTTTTAGCCCAAATGATTTATTCAGGGTCTGTAGCGCTTGGGCTTGGAGGGGTGGTTATGATTTTAACTAAAAATCATAGAAAAGAAATTCAAAAGCGAGAAGGGTATATTATTGTAACCTTTGGTTGGGTTTTTATGGCGCTTATAGGTACACTACCTTATCTTTTTACGGCTGCAATCCCAAATTTTACTGATGCTTTTTTTGAAACTATGAGTGGTTTTACAACTACGGGAGCGTCCATTTTATCTGATATTGAAGCGGTACCCAAGGGTGTGCTTTTTTGGCGAAGTATTACCCATTGGATAGGAGGTATGGGGATAATCGTTTTGGCAATAGCTATTCTCCCTTTATTAGGAATAGGAGGGATGCAACTTTTTGCTGCTGAAGCTCCGGGGCCTGGAGGTGATAAACTTCACCCTCGAATTACCGATACTGCAAAACGACTTTGGCTTATTTATGTGGGATACACTTTAGCAGAAACAATTCTTCTTAAGTTGGCTGGTATGAGTTTCTTCGATGCTATAAACCATTCGTTATCGACATTGAGTACGGGTGGGTTTTCTACCAAAAATAATAGTGTCGCCTACTGGAACGACAATCCTTTGGTGCAATACATTATTATATTTTTCATGTTCTTGGCGGGTAGTAATTTCGTTCTGAGCTATTTTGCTTTCAAAAGAAAGTTTCAGAAAATATTTCAAGATGAAGAGTTTAAAATGTACGCCGCGATTGTATTAGGGTTTACGTTACTAGCAGCTTTATTAATATATTTTGAAGCAGATATGTCACTTTCTAGTGTTGTTCATCCAATGGTTTGGGGACCATTTGAAAGCGCAGTTCGCCACGCATTGTTCCAGGTGCTTACGGTAATAACAACTACAGGTTTTATAAGTGCAGACTACACCGCATGGACACCATTCTTAACCATATTTTTCTTTGGAATGATGTTTTTAGGAGGATGTGCAGGTTCTACTTCAGGAGGAATAAAAATTATGCGCCATCTAATAATGGTGAAAAACGGTGTATTAGAATTTAAAAGAACACTACATCCACATGCAATTTTACCTGTGAGATACAACCAAAAAGCTGTACAGCAACCCATTGTATTTAATATATTGGGCTTTTTTATACTCTATATGCTTTCGTTTATAGTTGGAACATTAGTCTTCTCATGGGTGGGCTTAGATTTTAAAACAGCTATAGGTGCAGCTGCTTCAACACTTGGAAATATAGGGCCCGCACTTGGTAGTCTAGGTCCAGTTGACAACTATGGACATTTGCCAGATGCTGCAAAATGGTGGTCTAGCTTTTTGATGTTAATAGGAAGATTGGAGCTATTTACAGTACTTATCTTATTAACTCCATTTTTCTGGAGAAATCGATAATTGGAATTTGAAATTCCAAATTCAGGATTCAGAATTTGACGATAATAATTAATTGTCCTGCAAGGTTTTTCTAATCTTGTAGGTATAACTGTCCTCTTCAGTTTTTATAAAAAATGAAGCTTTAATCTATAGTAGATTTTGGAATTTACTATTGAAGATTAAGGTTTATCTTTAATTCACATTCACTTGTTTAGCCAAATTTTTAGCTTTTTCAGTTACTTCTGAAATGTTTCCATCTACATTATCGTAGGTTAAAACAACGCCCATTCTTCGATACGGGCGAGAAGTTGGTTTCCCAAAAATTCTAAAATCTGTTTTAGGTGATGCAGCTACTTTTTCAAGTCCGCTGTAGGTTGGATTATCTGAATTTTCTGAAGCTAAAATTACTGCACTACAGCCAATGCGTTCTTGGGTTATTTCTGGAATTGGAAGTCCAAGTACGGCCCTTAAGTGCAATTCAAATTCGTTGAAGTTTTGTGTTTTTGCAAGGGTTACCATGCCAGTATCGTGTGGTCTTGGAGAAAGTTCAGAAAAGTAAACGCCGTCATCAGCCACAAAGAATTCTACTCCCCAAATGCCACAACCGGTTAGGGCAGTGGTAACTTTTTCAGCCATTTGTTGTGCTTCTTTTAAAACATCGCTTTTCATTGGGGCGGGTTGCCAACTTTCCATATAATCGCCACGTTCTTGTCGGTGGCCAATGGGTGGGCAGAAAAGTGTTTCTCCGTTGCGTTGAGTTACGGTAAGTAGCGTAATTTCATAATTAAAATCTATAAAAGCTTCTACTATAACTTCGGCCACATCACCACGGGAACCTTCTTGTGAATAGGTCCAAGCGTTTTCAATATCTGCTTCGGTTTTAATGGTGCTTTGACCTTTTCCGCTAGAAGACATTAATGGTTTTACCACGCAGGGCATCCCAATTTCCGAAACTGCTTTTTTAAGACTTTCGGCTGAGGTTGCGTAGCGATAAGCTGCGGTTTTTAAACTTAATTCTTTTGACGCTAAATCACGAATGGCTTTGCGGTTCATAGTAAAATTAGCTGCCTTCGCTGAAGGAATAACCGTATAGCCTTGCTTTTCATATTCATAAAAACGTTCCGTACGGATGGCTTCAATTTCTGGAACTATATAATCTGGTTTGTATTTTTCAACTAAAGCGTCTAAGGCCTTGCCGTCTAGCATATTTATAACTTCTGCAAAATCTGCGAGTTGGGCTGCAGGTGCATTTTTATAACTATCAACAGCGATAACTGTTTGTCCGATTCTCTTGGCGGCAATGGTGAATTCTTTACCTAATTCTCCGCTTCCTAATAATAAAATTTTGGCCATTTATCGATTTTTGGTAAAAATACAGCAATAGATTTCATAAAAAAACCCAAAGCAAATTTTATGCTTTGGGCTTTAATGTTAAATGTAAAAAATATTTATTTCACAATTATACGTTGTACTCTTCCGGTATCTCGATTACCAACGCGGATTAGGTAAACTCCTTTTGCTACATAACCCATATCTAGTTTATACCTGTATGTTCCACCTTCGTTTTCAAGCTTTCTAAATAGTAACCTTTGTCCTAAGATGTTATAAACAGACAATTGAAGGTCTTTAGAGTACCCTTGAGTTTCCGCTTTAATATCAAACACATTGTTATCTAAAGATAAAACAGTAAGTCCACTTTCATTAAAAATAGAATCTCCAACTCCTAATTCACCTATTTGAACGCTGTAATCTTCTGTTTCTCCATAAGTGGTTTCTTCACATGCATCGTTTGGCACGGGTGCATTCCAATTGGTTTTAGCACGCATCAAATGTTGGCCTATAGCGGCATCAGCCGGAACTACAAATGGTGTTGTTAAGGTAAAAGTACCCGATGTTTGTCCTTGACCAATAATTACATTATTTACTACAATTTCATCTTGTGAAAACACAAAATCGTCGTTAAAATCGACCCATACACGAACATATTGATTCCCATAATTGGTTTTTAATGTAAGGTCGTAAGTAGTATCCGGATCCAAAATCGCGATTTGATCGGTGAAGTCAGCATATCCCTCGCAACCTGACGCATTGTCAATAGTTGTTAAATTAAACAATCGTAAACCATCTCCTGAACTACAGTTCATTGTTGGAGTACAATTTTGATTTGTAATCACTACGGCTGTCGCATCATTAGAAGTATCACTATCATTAGGTAGCGATGTATATGCGCTTAACTCGTAACTTCCAAAAGCTGAAAAATCGCCTGTTTGAGTAAATGTATATGTAATCTCTGAATTCCCTTCTAACGGTCCTGCAACAGTTTCAGTAACAATTGTTCCTTCTAGATTAAATGAAACATCAAAATTTGATTGTGTTTCACCTCCGAAGTTAGTAACTGTAACTGTAATTTCTTCTGAAGCACTTAATTGTGTGCCAGAGGTAGGTGAAGAGATTTCACTCACACCAATGTCATTCGGCTCTAAGAAAGTAACAGATTTTGAAAGCGAATCGTTACTAGTGTTTTCATCGCCAGCCATATTTGTTGCAGCTGTAATAGAGTATGTTGTGCCAACTGTTCCTAAATTTGCAGTAGCTGTAAACGTGTATTCAGCTGTTGTTGCAGAAGGAATTGTTCCTGAAAATGTTTCAGTAACTACCGTGCCACCATCAACCTGAAAAGTTATTGGGAAGTTGGAAGCGCTGTCTTCTCCATAGTTGAAAATAGTAACCTTAACAGTTTCACTACTTGAAAGTGTTCCAGATTCAGGACTGTCTATGCTTACCACCCCAACATCTTTATTGAAGTTAGGAGCAATTTGAAAAACACCTACAACGTCTTTTCTACCGTTGTTCATATATTCGTTTATATACCAAAACTCTTTATCGTTTACAGGGTCGATATCAATTTTACTGTAATCTCCATATCGCAATCCAGGGATATTTTGATTTCCAGCTGCAATTAACTCTTCACCTATGGTCATGGTGTTTAGCGGGTCATTTGCAAAACGCCCTGTATAATATGAACTCACTCTTTTCGAAGTTGGGTCTGGCGTATTCGGTCCAGCCATAGCGGTATATCCCATAGCAATATTACCTTGTATGTCCATCATCATGCTTCCATGCCAAGCGTGTTTTCCATCAGGGGAAGTATGTGTGCCCTCTTGGTAAATACTCCAAGGTTGACCATCGCCATCTTGGCGAAGTTCGAACCAACGAATTCCCGCAAGTTCACCACCGCTTGCATCTGTATCAACAACAAAATTAAATACCGCAGAGTTGTGAGTGTTAAATTTTCTGAATTGAGCCTGATTCATAATAGTTGCTTGAAGTGCATCAATTGCAGCACCTCCTCCAGGCTGAGAAAGATTAGAAAAACTTCCGCCGTCAAAAACTGATATAAATGGAGTAGTGATTAGTTCAATTGGCGATGTAATTGTGGAATTGCCAGGATTTGCCCAATCAACATCTATAGTCCATAATTTTACATGATCTTGTGAAACACCAGACCAAGCATCGTCTTGCAGATAAACAATAGGAGCTGCCCCAGGAGCAGGAAGATTATTGTTGGAAACGTTTAAGGCTTGCGGACTGTAAAAGCCATTTCTAACAATTCCAGGAAGTGGAAATCCAATAATTTTAGCTGAAGTATCTCCATTAAGCATTTTTGAACGCTCCATAGCATATACCTTATTGGTTGCACTTGTGTTATCAGTCATATAATATCCGTCACTCCAAATTGAAAGTTTTTGATAGTCACTAATTTGAGGAATATTATAAACATACCATCCGTCATTTACTGGGTCTGGCCCATCTGATACTGCAATTTGAGCACCATTCCCGAGAAATGTAATTACAAATCTATCAGCTGCATTGTCATAAGACACAGTTAAGTCGCAACATCCACCATTAGGGAAAATAGTTGGATTAGGGCTTAATTGTTCAGTTAAAGGGTTTCCACTTTTATCGAAAATTCTGAAACCAGTATTAAAAACAACAAACACATGGTTAGGCCCAACGCCAACAGCTGGGTCTGTAGGTTGTGAATTTGATGAAGCAGCATCAAATACTAGGGAAGGGGTGCGTCCCTTGAGGGCTTGTGTTAATTTATGGGGATTTCTAACAAAGAAATCATCTTCAATTTGAGGATCTTTTCCAGGCACAATTAAGTTTCGCGATGCTCTGCCATCTTGCATTACAGATTTTTTTACTCGTGCCGGAGGTAATTCGTTCTTAGCGGCCTGTGAGGCAATTGATGGAACGTGCACTACACTTCCTACTGTGCCTACATAAGTGGCTTTGGTTCTATCCTGTGCCTTAGCGCCAAATGCAAAAGCAAAAAGAATGAGAAATAATGTAAGTTTTGTTTTCATTAAAGTTAGTTTTTTGGATTTTAAGTTGCCTAAATTACAGAGATTTTATAAAAGCAAAACAGGATTAGTTGTTTTTAACTAATCCTGTTGCTAAAATAATATTTTTAAAAAAAAATTCTTCTTAAGAAAGGGCTTCTTTAATTCGGCGAATAGCTTCTTTTATTTCAGCTTCTGAAGTGGCATAAGAAATGCGAATACAATTAGGGTCTCCAAAGGCTTCACCAGTTACGGTTGCCACTTTAGCTTCCTCTAAAAGATATAATGATAAGTCTGAAGCACTGTTAATGTATTTACCACGTAAAGTTTTTCCAAAGAAATATGAAATATCTGGAAAAACATAAAAAGCACCTTCAGGTTCGTTGGTTTTAAAACCTTCAATTTCTGAAAGTAAATTTAGTATTAGCTTTCTCCTTTCTTTGAAGGCATCAACCATGAATTTAATTTTACTCGGTGGATTCTCTAAGGCTGTAATTGCAGCTCTCTGTGCAATAGCATTTGCTCCACTAGTAACTTGACCTTGCATTTTATTACAAGCTCTTGCAATCCATTCTGGACCGCCTATATATCCAATACGCCAACCCGTCATAGAAAAGGCTTTTGAAACCCCGTTTACAACTACGGTACGATCGTACATATCTTCAAACTCAGCCATTGAAGCGTGACTACCGCTAAAGTTGATGTGTTCGTAGATCTCATCGCTAATTACAATTACATCAGGATATTTTACCAATACATCGGCTAACTTTCTAAGTTCTTCTTTACTGTAAACCGAACCACTTGGGTTACAAGGTGAACTGTAAATAATCATTTTAGTTTTTGGAGTAATTGCAGCTTCTAGTGCTTCTGCAGTAACTTTAAAATCGGTTTCGATAGTAGTTGGAATTTCTATTGGAACTCCTCCAGCAACTTTGCATTGGTCTGCATAACTCACCCAATATGGTGCTGGAAGTAAAACTTCATCCCCTTCATTTAAAAGGACCATAGTTAAGTTAGCTAAAGATTGCTTGGCACCTGTAGATACTACTATTTGAGAAGGTTTGTATTCAATATTATTATCTCGCTTAAATTTGTGAATTATAGCGTTTTTTAGCTCGCCATAACCATCTACAGGAGTATATGAATGATAATCGTCTTTAATAGCTTGAATTGCAGCATCCTTGATGTAATCTGGAACTGTAAAGTCAGGCTCACCAAGACTTAACCCAATAATGTCTTCTCCTTGGTCTTTAAGTTCTCTAGTTTTGGCAGCCATTGCTAGCGTAGCTGAGGTTGCCATCGCATTTACGCGATTTGAAAGTCTTTTGTCCATAATTATTAAGCAGTTAGAGTAGCAGGTTTTTGCCCCATTTCTCTTAAATGTCTAAAATGGGCAGCTATTGCCTCTCTGGTAGTTTTATATTCTTTATAAGGTAAATTGAATTCTTTTGTAGTGCTTTTTACAATTTCAGAAATTTTCTTGTAGTGAATATGACTGATATTTGGAAAAATATGATGTTCTACTTGGTGGTTTAATCCGCCTGTGTACCAATTTACAATTGGATTGTTTGTAGAGAAATTCACTGTAGTAAATAACTGGTGAATAGCCCAAGTATTTTTCATAGTACCGCTTTCGTCTGGAAGGAAGACTTCGGTGTCCTCAACAACGTGAGCAAGTTGAAAAACAATACTTAAGATCAATCCAGCAACGTAGTGCATTATAAAGAAACCTATTAGTATTTTCCACCATACAATGTTGAAGAATAAAATTGGAATTATTATCCATAAGGAAACGTAAATAATTTTAGTGATTACTAAAATACTCCATTGTTTTACCGGACTAGGGAATTTACCGTAGGATAGTTTTCTAGCTAAATATCTTTTAGTTTGAAAAAAATCTGTAGTTAGTACCCAGTTGAAGGTTAATAAGCCATAAAGTAATACGCTATACCAGTGTTGGTATTTATGGAAACGCTTCCATTTAGAGTGTTCTGAAAATCGAAGAATACGTCCAGCTTCTAAATCTTCATCGTGACCGTGAATGTTTGTGTAAGTATGATGAAGTACGTTGTGTTGTACTTGCCAGTTATAGACGTTTCCTGCAAGAATATACATACTGCTGCCCATCACCTTATTTATCCATTTTTTAGATGAATATGCTCCGTGATTGGCATCGTGCATAACGTTCATTCCCACGCCAGCCATTCCTACTCCCATAATAATGGTAAGTAGTAATTGAGCCCATCCAGGGAAATTTAGTGTAAGTAATAAAAAATAAGGGGTAAGATAAAGTGAAAACATAATAATTGTTTTCAGGTGAAGCTTCCAGTTTCCTGATTTATCAATTTCGTTTTCTTTGAAATAATCGTTTACTCGTTTATTTAGTGTTCTAAAGAATTTGGCGCTATCCTTTCTTGAAAAGTTTAAGTTTTTTTGATTCATGTAATAGTTAACAAGGGTAATTTAATTTGTATATTCAACAAAAATAGGCATCTTTTATGGAAATCTAGTTGTCGAAATTCACAATTTAAGTTAAGATATCCTACTTTTGCGACTTATTTACTAATATGGAGCTAATTTTAAAATATTTCCCGCAACTTACTGATATTCAGAAGGAACAGTTTAAGCGGTTACAAGAACTCTACCAAGACTGGAATTTAAAGATAAATGTAGTATCTCGAAAAGATATAGACGAACTATACTTAAGACACGTTTTACATTCACTTGGGATTGCAAAAATTCAAACTTTTTTACCAGGATCTAAGATTTTAGATGTTGGTACAGGAGGAGGTTTTCCAGGTATTCCTCTTGCTATTTTATATCCAGATGTTCAATTTCACCTGGTAGATAGCATCGGAAAAAAAATAAAAGTAGTAGATGAAGTAGTAGATGGTTTGCAATTAGAAAATGTAAAGACTACAAATGCAAGAGTTGAAACTATTTCAGATAATTACGATTTTATTGTAAGTCGTGCCGTAGCTCAAATGGAAACATTTGTACATTGGGTAAACGGAAAAATCGCCAAAAAGAGTTTACACGATCGCAAAAATGGGATTCTTTATTTAAAAGGAGGTGATTTAACAGAGGAATTAAAAGTGTATAAAAATGCTGAAATTTATCCTTTAGAAGATTACTTTGAAGAAGACTTTTTTGAAACGAAAAGTGTGGTGTATTTACCACTTAAGTATAAAGGATAAGCGAAGTAGCTTTGGGTAGACTATTAGTTTGTTTTAGATGGTAAACTCACTAAAGCCACATTAAGCTTTATTATTTGTAAGAAACCATTGCATTGCAAGGATGGTTTTTGCATCCTTAAATTCTGTGATTTTCGAATGAATATCAGCTATGGGTAACTTTACAAGTTGAATATCCTCATTTTCTGTTTCAACTCCACCACCTTGTGAAATTTTGTCTTGAGCTGAAACCTCTGCAAAATATAAAAATATACGTTCGGTGCTAGCGCCGGGTGAGGTGTAGAATGTGTTTATTAATTTTGGATTTTCAATTTTATATCCAATTTCTTCTAGCACTTCTCTAATGATACAATCTTTAGGGTTTTCATCTTTTTCTAGAGATCCTGCAGGAATTTCTAGCAGCCATCCATTGTGGTGTTTGCAGGTAGGATATCTAAATTGATTGGTTAGTAGTATGCTTCGCGATTCCTTTTCATATAATAGTATTGCAACAGAGTCACCTCTTTCAAATGCTAAACGTCTAACTGTTATTACATTTCCATTGAAAGTTTGGTGCTTTATATATCCCTCAGTTATTTTGTAGTGATCATCAAATATTGTTTTTTCCTTCTTAATAGTATATTTCATATTTGTAATGATTTAAAATGTGAACTCTTGTAGTTATATCTTCAGTAGGGTTAAGGTATAAAAAAACCCCGAACGAATCGGGGTTTTTAAAATATGTAATTCTAAAACTATTTAGTAACTAAAAACTTCTTAGTTGTTACCGAGTTGTCTTTAGAGATTTTAATAAAATAGGTTCCAGCTTGTAGATTAGCAACATTTATTTGAGCGTCTACATCAATGTTATTTTGAGTTAGAATTAATTTTCCTAAAATATCATAAACTTCGATGTTTGCATTTTCAGCATTCTTAAGGTTAAGAACTGTACTTGCTGGGTTAGGATAAAGAGCAATGTTTTCAGTGCTAAAATCGTTAGTGCCTAATACACCGTTACTACCAAACTGTCCTGTGGTTTCAGCTCCCCAATTACCTACTGCGTAAAACAGTTGGGTTCCATCACTATCAGTTAATGTGAATCTTGTTCCACCGTCTCCCCAAGTATCTATCCCAGTAAATAGATAGCAGTCTGCGTCCAAATTAAATGTAAGGTTTACTGTAGTGTTGTTAGGGTAAGGTCCTCCATTTTCGATAATGTTTCCATTGCTATCTCTAAGGTTCCAACGGCACTCAGATCCATATGCATCGGTACGAATTTCTAAGTTTACTGTTCCAGTACCTTCAGCTGCTTGGTCAAAGGTAGTAGTTAGCGAGTTGTTAGAGTTATCGTCGTCGTTAGGGATAGTAACCTCCAGTGTGTTTGTACTATTTAATGTATAAGTTACTGCAGGTAAGGAAACCGTCTCCGATCTAAGCGATAATAAGTTACCAGTCCATGTAAATGTGTTTGCCTCACCATTAATTGTGTATGTGATAGGTAGTGAAGTGATTGGATCTGCGCCTAAATTTTTAATTACTACATTGGCTGATAATTCAGTATCACAAGTAGGTTCTATTTCAGGAATTTCTGCTATCGCAGCATCATTATTATTTGTTAGACCAGTATACGTTGGTAAAGTTGTAACACCAGTAGGTATTTCTTGAGTAGTTTCTGTAATAAATACAACTACCTTCATATCAGCAAGATTTGTAGGAACATCTCTATAGTCTGCCGGTATAGTATAAGTGAAAGTACGATCGATAAAGCTTCCGGCTGTAGTATTAGTAATGTCTTCACCCCACTGTCCGGTAATTAGATCAACCAAACGATGCATATGGTTGTAATTGCTACCTTGGCCACCACCACTTTGAGGTCCCTTTGTATTATCTTGTAATACAGCAACATTCAATTTATTTGTAGATTCAGCACTATTACTAGTATAATAAGCTTCAACGTGAACTGTTAATTCATTAGTTTGTATATCAATATTGGCTTCTGCAGCTATGTTTACATTTGAAGCAGTTCCTAAAATTTCATTAGCTCTAATTGCCCATTGACCTCTATCAAGTATAGTGTTATTTCCAGAAAATACGTGACGGTTAACCGTTCCAGATGGATATCCAGTTAAACCAGTTTGTGCAGCAATGGCAGCACCGTAATTTGTTCGGAAATCAGGGGCATTACCTGATGGATTCGCAAAACCACCAGTGTGGATGTTTATTAACGAGACTCTGTCGGGATTACCATCTTTGATAGCCTGAGCACGTGCATGTCCGTCTGGACAGAATTGACAATAAATTCCTGTGAATTCTTCCAAGACAACATTTTTGTCTTGAGGGGAAGTTGATACAATAGTTTGCGCATACGAGCCAAATGCAAATACTGTAAAAACTAAGGAAAGAGATAGTTTTTTAAACATGATTTTAGTTTTTTAGGAGTTTTTAAAGATTTTATACATACAAATCTACTATTTTCAATGAAACAATGTTAATAAAAGATTAAAATTTTTACATACTTCTTTAATTTTAAGAAAATTCAATTTATAGTGGTTTTTTAGGTGTAAGTAATTGATTTGTAGTGTTTAGTGTGATTTTAACAAGTGTTAAAAATTCAAATCTTTTTAATATTCAGGACTTTATATATAATTAAAATCACTACTTTTGGTAAAATATAATTCCTTTTAACCTTAAAATTTTAAATTAATGAAAATCAAATTACTTTTATTAGCGACTATAGGATGCTTTACTGTTGCTAATGCACAGTTTACTGTAAGAGACAGAGCTGGGAATGAATTAAATAATGGAGATGTTGTTGAGTATGGTTCTATTGAATACATAGATTCCGAGTTTGAGTTTTTTGTAACCAATGATAATACTTCAGAAGAAATATATACTCGAATTGAGGTTATTGAAAAACAAAACTCTGTAACTGGTACATTTGAGCAATTGTGTTACGGATTGTGTTATAACGATTTAGAAATAGGAGAGACTGTTCCTCCTGCTGTAGACCCTGCACTTCCTATCGCAGTTGGTGAAACTACAGGTATAGGAAACCACCTATGGAATAATGATGCTGGTAATGGAACTGACAATGTTGAATTTAAATTTGCATTCCGTCAATATTCTGATGCTGCAGGAACAAACGAAATTAATGAACCTTTAATTTTTTCTTACCGTTACAACCCAACACTAGGAGTTAACGAATTAAGAAAAGTTAAATTTGCTGTTCAGTCTACTATGGTTTCTAATGAAATTGTAATGGAAGTTGCTGAGCCTGTTCAATTAACTATGTATAATGTTTTAGGGAAAGTTGTGAAACAAGCATCTTTTGATACTGGACGTCATACTATGAATGTTTCAAACTTGGCTTCACAGGCTTATGTTTTACAAATAACTAACAAGGCTGGTGCTGTACAAACTACTAAAATACTAAAGCAGTAAGGTTTTAATCTTTATAGCTTTCTAAAAAGACTATTCTTAATCGGAATAGTCTTTTTTGTTTTTATATACCTTTCAAATAAGTTTCTCTTCAAATAATGATTTCTATTTAAAGAAGTTAAACGTGTAAGTCTGAATAATTAATTGGTTTCAGCATGGCTTCATTTAGGAACATCTCGTTGTTAGATTTCATTAAGAATTACTACGTATACCAATTTCGAAATTGATTTAATCTGAAGTATATGTAATCCTTTTAAGGTAAATAGATGAATCAAATATCATTCATTTTTAAATAGCTCTAGGTATACATCTCAACCTATACGAACTGTGCTATATTCATTGTAGCTAATTGCTTGTTGAGAAAAAATTCGGTTTTAATCTCACTATATTCCAAATAAAAAGGTCGTCCAAATTGCTTTGAACGACCTTTATAAATTTATATCTAAGTAGTTTAGAATGTAACTACAAGGTTTGCTGTTACTCCTGAACTTTCAGGAACTTCACGACAAACACCTCCTACACAAATTAAACCACCTCTTTGGCGACCATAGTTAAGTCCGAAACGAGCACGTCCTTTTGAATAACTACCTCCAATGTTGTAAAAGTGGTCGTTGTTTGGTCCGCCATAATTCCAAGAATCTGCTACATACACACCTAAAGATGAGTTGAAGTTGTATTCAAGAACTCCAGCTGCCCAGTTTTTATCATCGTCTGCAGTCCAAAGATGTTGTAGTTCCATACGTAAAGCTTTAGCACCTGTAAAGCGTCTAGTTCCTTCTATTACGGCAATCTGAGCGCGGATGTCTCCTTGCTGACCTAGAATTCCTCCTTTAGAAACACTCTTGTCTATTATAACATCTTGGAAGGATGCAACAGTGCTCCATTTTGAACTCCAACGGTTTTTTATTTCAATATTTAAATCTCTGAAGTATCTATCACCTTTACCAATAAACTTAACATCGTAGTTTTGATCTGTTTTATTGAAGTCGGTATCAAGTCCAGCCCAGTATGAAAAGTTACCTGATAATTTAGTTCCTACTTTACCTAAAGCGCTTTCTTTGTCGAAAGAGTAGTAAACGTCAACTTGAGTTCCTACTTCTCCAGCTCTTTGCTCGTTTGTAGTAAACAACAGTCTTGGTTGAGAGTTGTAAACATATATATTAGAAAGTAAATAATCGTGCTGCTTTGTAATTGCTGGAACGTAGTTTATAATCTGCTCGTTGTATTGGTTTCCTTCAACGTATCTGTCTGAATAAAACGCAAAGTTTTCTAGCCTTCTAAAAGTAGTATTTATACCAAGTCCTTTTTGTGCGTACCCTAAGTTTACTAATAAAGCAGTTCCGTCAAACAATTGAGGAGATGTTACTATAGTTTCATTTATAAGTACGTCCGGATCTTTTGTATTAGCTTCAACTCCACCATAAAAGTTACCAGCTACAAAATCAAGTCTTCCTCCATAAGCATTAACGCTTGCTGGAATTGTATCGTTTGCACCATTGTCTTGATATCTACCAACGTAACTAGCGCCAAATTTTAAATCTACTGCATCAATATTCATTAATGCGCTTAAATCTAGATTGGCATCAAGTCCTTGGATTACTCCTTCAGAAACATCAAAACCATTACGAGTCTGTCCGTAAACTCCCGTCATATTAAAAGTTGCAGTTGGGCTAAACTTAACACGTACACCTTTTAAAGCATTGTTTATTCCTAATTGTCTGTCTTCCCAAGTACGTAAAAGTAATCCACTACCAAATTGTTCGTAGAAATAACCGGCAGTAACATCTAGGGTTTCATTTCTAAAATTTAAGTAATAAGTTCCAATTCCGTTTTGATTATCCCAAGTAGGAGAGTAGCCTTCTAGAGCTTTTGGTAAATACGATTCGTATTGTACTCCAGCAGTAAATTTTCCTAATGAATAGTTTAATTGAAGGTAATTGTTAGAACGAAACTGTTCTTTTGGGGCAAAATAACCAAAATCTTCATCGTCTAAAAGCCATTGAGAATTAGATTCAAGTCCACCAAAAAAGTAGCCATTTTCTTGTGAAAAGCCAATTGCTCCCACTAAAAGAAAGGCGCCTAAAATAAGTTTTTTCATAATTATTTGTTGGGTTTGTAATATAAAGATTAGTTAGAGAATTCCTTTATTTTTTCATAAAGTTCATACTCTGCACCAGGGCTATATCCAGAATGACGATAAACTATTTCGTTGTTTTTTACAAGAAGTGTTAATGGTACGGTTGCAGCACCTAAAGCACGTTTAAAATCATTATTAGTGTCTAAAAGCACAGTGTAATCCCAGCTTTTTCCATTAATTAAAGGCTTAACTCTTTTTACAGTTCGACTATCGTCTACAGAAATTGCGTAAAGCTCAACTCCAGTTTCTTCTTGCCATTCGTCGTAAATTTCGCTTATTGCGTCTAATTCTTTTAAACAAGGCACACACCAAGTTGCCCATAAGGATACAATAGTTACTTTGTCGTCGGTTGAAATGCTTGAAGAGTTAAAAACATTACCGTCTACTGTTGTAAGATTTACTTTAGGCATTTCATTTTGTGATGTAGCAGCTAAAGATACTAGTAGAAGTAGAAGAGGGATTAATTTTTTCATTTTGTAATAAGGTTTTAATTTAACTTTATATTGGCAATATTAAGTTTTTTTTAATGAATTAAAGATTGGTTTTTTGAAAAAATATTGATTTAACAATTTATTCTTTAACATTTTTTTATAATTGCGCTATATTAGCACACTTTAAAAAACTAATTTTATTATGAAAACACATCCCTATTTTAAATTTTTATTCCTTTTTGCGGTTTTGGCAGTTGTTTCTTGTAGCAAAAAAGAAGATCCATTTGTTGAGCAAGGACCTGCTTTAGTATTAGAACTCAAAAGTGACGCTGGGAATGGAGAGTTAGAAGTTGTGAGTATTGATCAAGTGGTGAATTTTACTGTTATAGGTAACGACGATCAAGACTATACATCTCTGGCGAATATCCTAGTAAATGATGTTGAAATTGAAGGCAGTAGCTACACATTTGGTGAATTAGGTAACTATCAAGTAAAAGCTATATATGATGATGTTGTAAGTAATGTATTAACTTTTGAAGTACTTGCTGAAACTGAAAGAGCTTTAACAGTGAGTGTTACTAAAGCAATGAGAAATCAAACAGTTACTTTTGGCCTACTAGATAATGAAGGTACTGATACTTCAGACGAAGCTACTTTTTATGTTAACAATACAGCTATTGAAGGTAATACTTATTCATCTAATAATGTAGGAGACTTTGAGGTTTATGCAGAGTATGTAGTAAACAATGAAACTTATACTTCAGCAACAAAGAATTTTGCAGTATATATACCAAAACGTAAAGTAGTAGTTGAAGATTATACAGGAACTTGGTGTGGATTCTGTCCAGCGGTTGCTTTGGCTATTGACGAGTTAAGAGCTGCTACAGAGCACGTAAGTATTGTAGCTATTCATAAAACTGCGGCAAGTTTACCAGATCCATTAGATTTCCCTAGAATTCAGGAATTACAAGATATGTTTGGTGTAAGTAATGGTTTCCCAAAAGGACAAATTAACCGTACTGTAGCTTGGCCAGATCCTTACCCAAGTGGTCAAATTTTATCAATGGCAGGTGCAGATACTGATGTTGCAATTGCAATTAACTCAAAGCTTACAGGTGCTAACTTAACTGTAGAAGTAAAAGTTGTTTACGAAAATGGTTCAACTCCTGGTGATAAGGTTGTGGTTTACTTATTAGAAAATGGAGTTGTTGCGCCACAGGCTAACTACTTTAATGAAACTCCTGGGCATCCATATGAAGGTCTAGGAAATCCTATTGAAGATTATGTACACAATGATGCGTTGAGAAACTCACTTTCTGACTTGTTTGGAGATGCAATTCCTTCAACACCTGCTTTCCAAGAATTTAAAAAGAACTACACATTTACAGTTCCTTCTAACTATGTAGGTGAAAACTTAAGTTTTGTAGTTATGGTAGTTGATCAGGACAACAATGCTAAAAACTCTCAGTTTGCAAGTATTAATGAGGCTAAGAATTTTGAATAGAAATTTCTAAAATAGATCATAAAAAAGCCCCGATTTGAAATTTCAAATCGGGGCTTTTTCTATTTAAATTATTTTGGGTTACCCTAAGAAAGGATATCTATAATCTGTAGGAGAAACAAAAGTTTCTTTTACCAATCTAGGAGAAATCCAACGGTAAAGGTTTTGTTTACTTCCTGCTTTATCATTTGTACCACTTGCACGAGCCCCACCAAACGGTTGTTGACCTACAACAGCTCCAGTTGGTTTGTCGTTGATGTAGAAGTTACCTGCAGCATTTTCAAGAGCTTTTACAGCTTCTTCTAAAGCATATCTATCTTCACTGAAAACAGCACCTGTCAATGCGTATTCGCTAGTTCCATCAACTAATTCAAGCATTTCTGTCCAGTCTTTATCTTCATATACATAAACTGTAAGAACAGGTCCGAAAAGCTCAGTACACATAGTAGTGTATTTAGGATCTTTAGTTACAATAACAGTAGGCTCAATAAAGTATCCTTTACTCTTATCGTATCCACCTCCAACAATAATTTCAGCGTTTTTATCTTTCTTAGCTTGGTCTATGTAGCTTGCAAGTTTATCGAAAGAGCTTTCATTAATTACTGCAGTAATAAAGTTCCCCATATCTTCTGGAGTACCCATTTTGAATGAACGAACATCTTCAATCAATTGCTTTTTAACATCTTCCCAAATTGTACTTGAAATGTAGCAACGGCTTGCTGCACTACATTTTTGACCTTGGAATTCAAATGCTCCACGAGCCATTGCAGTAGCAACTTGTTTTGGGTTTGAAGTTTTATGAGCAACAATAAAGTCTTTACCTCCAGTTTCACCTACTATTCGTGGGTAAGTTTTGTAGTTTGAAATATTGTTTCCAATTTTTTGCCAAATCCCTTGGAAAACTCCAGTTGAACCAGTAAAGTGAACTCCACTGAAATCTGGGCTTGCCATAAGCGTATCTGAAATCATTACAGCGTCTCCCATTACCATGTTGATAACTCCTGCAGGAACACCAGCCTCACGGAATACATCCATAATAACTTTAGCTGAATAAACCTGAGTGTTACTTGGTTTCCAAACTACTACGTTCCCCATTAATGCAGCACTTGCAGGAAGGTTCCCAGCAATGGCAGTAAAGTTGAATGGAGTAATAGCATAAATAAATCCTTCTAACGGACGGTATTCAACTCTGTTCCAAGCTGAAGATGTAGATTCTGGTTGCTCAGCGTAGATTTCAGTCATATACTGAACGTTGAAACGCAAGAAATCTATTAGCTCGCAAGCAGAATCAATTTCAGCTTGATAAATATTTTTAGACTGCCCAAGCATGGTAGCAGCGTTTATTTTTGCTCTATATGGACCAGCAATTAGTTCGGCAGCGCGAAGGAAGATTCCAGCACGTTGTTCCCATGGCATTGCAGCCCATTTTTTTCTTGCTTCCAAAGCAGTTTCAATTGCTTCTTCAACATTTTTCTTAGTAGCTTTATAGTAAGTACCTAACACGTGCTTATGGTCGTGTGGAGGTGACATTGTAGCGGTTTCTTTAGTTTTAACCTCTTTTCCGTTGATAAATAAAGGCACTTCAATTTCTGCCTTATACATTTCTCTATACGTTTTAAGTACTTCTTCTCGTTCTGGTGAACCAGGAGCGTAGTCCTTAACAGGTTCGTTTACAGCGATCGGTACTTCAAAAAATCCTTTTCCCATTACATTATTATTTTTGTGTTCTTAAAGGTTGCAAAGATACAATTTTTGAAGCACCTAATCTTCATATTTCTTAATTCCAAAATGGATAAATTTGGTAATCAGTCTAATTTTACATTTAAAGCCAGTAAATTGGTGTTTTTAAGTTTCCTTTTGTAGATTCGATTAATAAATAAATCATAATGTGCACTATAACTTTCACTCCTATATCAAATCACGGATTTATATTAACTTCTAATCGTGACGAAGCTCCAGGTCGAGAAACCTTACCGCCTGAAATTTATAATGAAGATGGCGTAAAACTACTTTATCCTAAAGATGCGGTTGCGGGAGGAACTTGGATAGGAGTAAGTGATAGAAAACGAGTTGCTTCATTGATGAACGGAGGCTTTGTGGCTCACGAACCCAAACAATCTTACCGTAAAAGTAGAGGAGTAGTGCTAAAAGATATTTTGAGATCAAACGATTTAAAATCGGAAATAGAACAATACAATTTCCAAGATATTGAACCATTTACCGTTATACTTGTAGATTGGAATGATGGTGTTAGATTATTTAAATTAGTTTGGGACGGGGAAAAATATCATTTTTCTGAGGAACCATTGGCTCCCCAAATTTGGTCTTCCTCACCATTGTACCCTGAAGTTTTAAAGAAAAAAAGAGAGAAATGGTTTTCAGAGTTCTTATTCGAAACTATTAGACCAACAGAAGATGAATTGCTAAATTTTCATAAAACATCTGGAGATGGAGATCTCAAAAGTAGTTTAGTAATGGATCGAGAATATGTAAAAACTAAAAGTATTACACAGATTGTTAGGAATAACGATGCTATTTCAATGCGTTATGAAGATTTGCAAACTGATAAGGTAAGTAAAACAGCATTTTAATTCATTGAGAATGGAGCGCTCAAGTTAAAAAGCGGAATTGCAACACTAAATTTACGATTAGATTCAAAATTAATCATATTAAAATGACCTTTCATCGAGCCAAAAGGTGAAAATAATAAGCAGCCACTAGTGTACGAATGTCTTTCACCAGGCTTTAGAATAGGTTTTTGCCCAATAACTCCTTGACCTTCTACAATCACAGTGTTGTTTAACGAGTCTTTGATTACCCATCTTCGCGAAGTGAGTTGAACAGTGTCTTTTCCTTGGTTTTCAATGGTGATATTATAAGCAAAGGCATATTGCATTTTACGGTTTTTGTAAAATGTGCCGTCAAATTCAGTAAGTACTGAAATTTTAATTCCCTGTGTTACCTGTTGCACCATTTTGTTAATATAAAGCTGCACTAATCGCTACAAAAAAACCTATTGCTATCATAAAGCTCAGCGAGAATACAATGCTTAAAAATACAAATTTAAAAAATGTTCTCCACTTTCCCTGACCATAAAATTTATTCAGTGCGAAGTAAAAATATAATGGCCCAATGAGGGCAAATAAAAGTGTTTGAAAAAAACTAGAGTTAAAGATTATGTCAGGAATACTGAAAATAATCAAATACAGAAATATAAAACTGAAAATATGAAACACAAAAATCACGTGTTCAATAAAATTGTATTTATTTCGAGAGTAGGAAAGCCAAAAAAACAAAGCATAAATTGGAGCAAAAAAGAATAAGAAAAATGGCAATTTAGCTTTTAAATAAGTAAAGAATTCGTCTGTATTGTGAATTATTTTATAAACCGAAACAGATCGCGAATAAAGCCATCGGTGCTTAAAGGTGTTGGTGTGGCCTAAACTATCAAGAGCTGCAATTGGGTTTTCAATCTTAGTTTTTAAATAATAAGAATAATAGATATTTCCGCGCTTACTGTAGCTTTCAAAAAATGATAAACTATCTAATGTTCTATCTGAGTAATATTGTGATATGCCCAGTTCTTTAGCTTTTGAAACTTCATTTGCCGAACTATTTAAAACGAAATTCTCTGGTTGTTCATTGATTAGCGAATCCATCGAAACGCCTTTTTCATCATCATTGTTTAGACTGAATGAGCTAGTTTTTTCGGAGGTTTGTACAAACCCTATAAAACTTTCTAAAAGAAAATAAATAATAGAAACACTTAGAAAAAAGCGAAAGGGATTGGCATATTTAAGACGTTGTCCTTTTACATAGTTCTTTGTAATTACACCAGGTCTAAACAGTAAATCCTTGAATGTTGTGCGTATTCGAGAGTCATAAACTAGAATACTACTAAGAAATTCCGCCAAAAAATCTTTGGCAGAAAGTTGTTTGTCACTATTAAGCTGGGAGCAATAAGGACAATAAACATCGCTTTTATCGAGTGGTTGATTACAGTTCAAGCATTTAGTTCCGCGGTATCGCATTGATTTTCTTCCATCGAGAACTTTTGGCTTATTTTTGCTCATCACTCACTCATTAAGTGAAATTTATAAATTAATTATTGGTAATTGAGGTTGAATTTGCACGACCAATCCCAATAATTCTGTCGTATCTAGCACCAAGGTCTCGGAAGTAAACTACTACGGTATAATCGTTTTCTGTTTGCCAGAAATCTCCACTAATGGCGCCTTCATCTATACTTCCATCTCTGTTTACTACCACGTATTTGTAGTTGTAAAACCCTTGTTTGAAAAGTCGAGTATTTCTGTAAGAATCACTTTCACTGTCATAGCGTAAGTACGTGCTTCCGTCTATAGTCCAGTTGTTGAAGTTGCCGTAAACGTGAATTTCTTTGTCGCCTAAATCTTCATAATACTGTAAGTTGAAATGCATACGAACATATTCAGCTTCAATATCTTGATTTCTAGCATCAATATTTCTTACCACAAAATTACCGTTAATATCAGGGTTGTAGGTGTAAGGTCTATTATACCTTGGAATATTTGTAAATAAATAGTTTTCGTATAAATCGGTAACGGCGATAGATCTTATACCGTTTGAGGCTGAACGCTCATCCTTGTTGTCGAAAGCTAAAAATTCATTTCCACCTCCAAATGCAGCTTCTTTGTCATACTTATAAATAAGCTCATTCCCCATAGTGTATTGTGGAACAAGGTCTGTTATAGCGGTTTTAAGGTTGCTGTTTTGAAGAACTAGGGTTTTTACGCTTTGTTTTGGGTTTCGCAACAATAGGCTTTGTGAGTTTACAGTAAATTGAACTACTTGTTTTTCATCGATAACATTTAGATCTCGTGCACGCTTAATTTCAACTCCAACCGATGCGATATCCTCTACGACTAAGAATTTTCTAGTAAAAATTAAATCTCCATTACTACTAAATATGCTTAGTAAATAATTTCCGCTTTTTTTAATTGTTCGAGTGTCTCGGTTAGGGATGATTAGTTTGTAATGTGAATATATTTGAAGTGTGTTTAATGAGTTTTGATATTCGGTAATTCGAACATCGTCGAATCCATCTAAATATTCACTTTTTGAAAGGTCTGAAGGGGTCCAATCAAAATTGTGGTGAGTGATTCTATAAAAGTAATCTGCTTCATCTCCATTTAATGCATCGAACGTTAATTCTAGAGATTGTCCTAACCTGATTATTGGTAGTTCACTTAATTCTGTAGCACCTCTAAATTGTACAGTTTGAATATAGGGTGGTTCTACTTTTTCAGTGATTTGAGCCGAAATTTGAGGCGCAATAAATAAAAGGATAAGGGAGAAAGCGAATGATTTTAGCATAATAATTATTTATGAAGCTAATATAAACAAATTTTATGCCTGTTTGCTTATTTGATTTCGATCGTAAATAAAATCAATTCATTTTAAGGTAATAATCTTGAAATGCTTTTTGAAATCTATTAAGTTAACTTTAGATTTCACCTTAATCTAGAGTGTGAAAAGTCCAATTTATAAAAAATGCAGTGTAAAGACTTAAGTCGAAAAAAATATTGCTTTTTCGGTGTTTTTCAAGCACCAATTATATTCTGTGCGGTTATGTGGAATGAAGTTAAAGTAAAAAAAAGTGCTATTATCTTTTTTATAATTCTAGTTGCTAGAAGTTGATTAATAAGAATGATCGGTCAGTACCTGGTAGTAAGTTGTAAATTATACACTTGTAAGTTGTAAGCGGTAATGGGTCCTAAACAGTACGTTTTGCCGCAACCCAAGCAGCTTCTGTATTGGTAGTGTTTTCAGTTTGCCCCGAAAACTACCACAAAAAGGGGCTGGTACTCGCCCCGACCATTCTAGCCTTTCGGCTTAATCTTTAAGCTCGGTGAGCCAATTTATTTCTTGAATTTTGCTGTCAATTTCTCTAAAAGCTCTTCCTGTTTCATCCATTTCATTTTGAAGCTTTTTGATGCTAATTGTATTTTTTAAATTGCTGTCGCCACTATTGTTAAACTGTGCGTCAAGTCTTATTCTTCTTAGTCTTTCAGAAAGCATTTTTAAAGAATCTCTTTTCGCTAGTGCTTCCATAAGAATTCCTTCACCTTCAACTAAAGTTTCGTTGTTGGTTTTATTAATTCGTATAACTAAAGTTTCTAAATCTTGAATTGCTTTTCGTAACTGAGCTATCAATTTATCAGGATCTTCTTGAGGTAGTTTGTCGTCTGAAACTACTAATACAGGTCTAATTCTATTTTGAAGATGTTCAATTTTCTTCAATAAGTCTGCTCTTAGCAAAAGCCCTTCAGCAAGCTTCATTTTCTTATTTATTTGATCGTTATTATTTGACATTAAAATACTTTTAAAATTATTTAATAGGCTCCTGAATTGTTGAAGCCTTCTTTAAACCCTTTAGTGAGGTTATATATTTTGATTGAGTTTGCAAATATACATTCAGTTTACTGTATCAATATAGTAAAGAAATGTTAACCTAAGTTTAGAGTGATACTATATGTTATAAAAAGTGATTGTAATTATCCACTTATCAGTTTTCGAAATACTCAATAGGGTTTAAATAAAACATTTTTTTCCAACCTTGTTTATCGGAATCTATTCTCCACAAATACGGAATAATCGTAACAATAGAGTAGTGGAGATGTGGTGTTTTTCCAGCGGCATTTCCAGTGTTTCCCACTGTTCCTACCTTAGATCTTTTACTTACAAAAGATAAAAAAGAAGTGTTTAAATCATTGAGGTGAGCGTAATAATGTAATCGCCATTTTGGTCCAAGTACTAAAACTATTTTTCCTCCTATAGGCACTTCTCCTGAAAATAATACAAGTCCATTTGTTGCCGAATATATTGTAGTTCGTTTTTTCGCGAATACATCTACACCTTTATGTGTAACAGATTTCCCCCACGGGTAATACCAAAACGAATCAGCATTATAATCGGACTTAGTGGCGCCTTTTACAGGCATTTTTAAATTCTGTGGAATTAAAAAACCTATAATTAGTATCGATAATAATATGAATAAGATTTTCTTTTTCAATAGTAAAGATTAAGCTAAGTTTTGATTGATAGCTAAAATAAATAAATTCCTAATGTGAAATAATAAAGATTTATACTTCTTTATACTTCCCTCAAATTGTGTATTCAAAGAGTTAGGTTTATTCGGTGTTATTTGAATTGTTTTTTCTTTTTAAAACTCGTCCTCTGGGTTCGTTTCCTTTATGGAGTGCAATTTCAGAATGAAGGAATTTTGCAGCTGCTGCAGAGTCTTTTACTTTTGAAGCACTTCGCTTTATCATATCAACTTCGAAATCATTTAAAACGCTTTCTCTTATTCCTGCTTTTCTCCATTGGGATGAGGCATTGCAACCTTTGGATATTTTTCTTGCCAGGGAAAGTGCGTCCAACAGTGCTTGATTGGCACCTTGACCTTTAAAAGGACTCATAGGGTGGGCAGCATCTCCAATTAAGGTGATTGCCCCACATTTCTTTAATAATTCTGGATCGAGTAATTCTCGGTCGTAAACTGGATATCCAGAAATTTGAGATTCTTCCGTAGCACTAATAATTTGAGGGATAGGAGAATGCCACTGAGTTCTTTTGATTGCTTCTTCCTTTAATGCTTTAGCTCCTTTTTCACTTAATGATTTTGCATGTTTTTCCGACATAGGGAAGCTGAGTTGCCACATAACAGTATCTGAAGTGAAGGGCATAACGTATATACGTTCGTTGCCATTTGCGGTTTGAAATACTGTTTTAGAATCTAAAAGTGAGCTATCCATGTTTTTTAAGGATTCTAAAGAGCAAACTCCAAGAATTACAATGCAATCAAGATGTCGTAATGGAGAAATAGTTTCACCAATTATGAGCTTCCTCACTGAACTTCGAATGCCGTCTGCACCCACAACGAGATCAGCTCTTGCTGTTTTAGTTTTCCCGCTTACTAAAAATTTTAAGTCAACGCTATTATTTTTTCTTTCCTTAAGGTCAATTAATTTGTGGCCCCACTGAATTGAGTTTTTTGAATCTAGCTGCTCAAGTAAGGCCAAGCGTAGGGATTGCCTTGCGATATGAATATTAGTTTTTTTTGAAGTCTTTTTTGAATCAGGTTTAATCCATTTTCTCATTCCCCATTCCCCAATAATTTTTCCTTCTACAGTATGAACTAGATGTCTGGTTGAAATCACGCCATCTTTTAAGGAGAGAATTCCTAATGCAGCAATGGCTTTACTGGCTTGTTGAAGTGTGAGTCCGTATCCTTGAGATCGAGTGTCGAAATTATCGTCTCGTTCATAAAGAGTGTAGGGGATGCCGCGATGTAAACAAGCTACGGCAAGAGCTGCGCCACCTATTCCGCCACCAATAATTGCTATATGTGGCATTGTTTCGCTATCCGGGATTGGATGGTTTTTTGAAGGAATTATTCCTGTTCCTTCACAAGTTGTACATGGTTTAGAAGGAGCTTTAGGGCGAGTGGGAGCTTTGGTTTTAGTAGTTAAATTTTCAAATTCATCTAATTCTTTTTGATAGCGTTTTCTAGCTTTTATGCTGAGTTTTTGACGTGTTTTTCCACGCCCTTTACAATCATCACAAGCAGCCCAGTAAATTTTTTCATTTTCCACCCTTCTCACTTCTGTTTGCTTATTTTGATTTAGTTTCATCGGTTATAATAAAACAATCAAGATAAACTTTGTAGCATTTTTTTATAGCACAATAGTAATTATTTTTTGTGGTTGAAGCTGAAGGTATTGGATGGAAGTTAATATTTTTTAATCAAAGGATAGAATAAAGAAACTTGTGATAAATTTATTTTTTGATGTGAAATAAGTAATTTTTAAGTCATACAATCTTTCAAACCCTTTTTAATTTGCCTAATCTTATTTTTCTGAAATAAAATTATACTCATTTGTTGTGCAATGGTAGTTTTAATTTATAAATTTGCACGCCCTTAAACTCAGAGGATATATTATTTGGGTTTATTAAGGTGATATAAAGGCATTATTAATATCTATATTATGTCCAAAGACATTAAAATTAAAAAAGGTCTCACTATTAAGCTGAAGGGTGAAGCGGAAAAGACAATTTCTAGCGCACCAAGATCTAGAACTTTTTCTATAAAACCGTCGGATTTTCATCTTATCATCCCGAAAATGGTGATTAGAGAAGGCGATAAGTTTCAAGCTGGTGACACCATTTTCTACTCAAAGAGTAACGAATCGATAAAATTTGTTTCACCTGTAAGTGGTACTCTTACTAAAATAGAGCGCGGTGCAAAACGTGTAATTACTAACCTTTTAATCGAAGCGGATACGCAGGATACTTATAAGGATTTTGGTGTTTTAAACCCAGAATCTTCAAGTGCTGATGCTATTAAAGCTAGATTGCTAGAATCTGGTTGCTGGCCATTTATTATGCAGCGACCATATGCGGTTATTGCTAATACTGAGCAAGAACCAGAAGCTATCTATGTTTCAGCAAATACTACTGCGCCTTTAGCAAACGATGTTGATTTTTCTTTAAATGGTAAAGAAAAAGAACTTCAAGCTGCTGTAACTGCTCTTAGTAAACTTACTAAAGGACAGTTGCATGTTGGTGTTGGTAAAAGTGGAAGCTCTCCTTTTAAAGGTTTAAAAGATATTACACTGCATACTGTTTCAGGACCGCACCCAGCAGGTAATGTTGGTACGCTAATAAACAAGATTCAGCCAGTTAATAAGGGTGAGGTTGTTTGGACTGTTGCGCCACAAGATCTTGTAATTATTGGTGAGTTATTGCTAACTGGTAAGTTTAATGCTGAAAGAACTGTTGCTCTTTCAGGTTCAGAAGTAAAAGCTCCAAAATATTATAAAACTAAAATAGGTTCAGAGGTTTCTACATTCTTGTATGACTCTGGTCTTAACAGTGAGAACGTACGCGTTATTAGTGGTGATGTTCTTACTGGAGCTAAAATTTCACCAAAAGGTCATTTAGGATATTACAGCAATACTGTAACTGTAATTCCAGAAGGTGATGACTACGAATTATTTGGTTGGAATAAGCCTGTTTTTGATAAAATATCTACTTCAAGAGCGTTAACATTCTCTTGGTTGATGCCAAATAAAGTATACGATCTAGATACAAATACTAACGGAGAGCATAGAGCTTTCGTGATGACTGGTATCTATGAAGAAGTTTTTCCATTAGATATGTATCCATTACAAATGCTTAAAGCTTGTATGGTTAAAGATCTAGATCAAATGGAAGCTATGGGAATGTATGAGGTAGCACCAGAAGATTTTGCGCTTACAGAATTTGTTTGTGTAAGTAAGCAACCACACCAACAGATCATTAGAAACGGTCTTGACATAATGTATAAAGAAATAGGATAATTGCTATGGGATTGAAACAGAATTTACATAAGCTAAAGGAAAAGTACAGAGGTACAAAAATGGCTCCTGCATTTAATGCGTTGCATACCTTCTTGTATATGCCGAATGAAACCACACATTCTGGTTCGCACGTTCGAGTAGTGGACGATTTAAAGCGAACTATGAACACGGTTATTATGGCGCTTGTTCCTTGTTTAATTTTCGGAATTTTTAACGCCGGATATCAGCATTATGCTGCTATAGATGGAACTTTGCGATTAGATCCTTTTGCTAACTTCTTTACTTGGGACAACTTTGCTCTAGGTGCTATGAAGGTGTTGCCTTTGGTTATAATTTCATACGGAGTTGGTCTTTTAATAGAATTTATTTTTGCAATTATCAACAAACATGAGGTAGAAGAAGGGTACTTGGTAACGGGTATGCTTGTGCCACTTATTGTTCCTATTGATATTCCACTTTGGATGCTTACTGTAGCCGTAATTTTTGGTGTTGTAATTGGTAAAGAAGTTTTTGGTGGAACAGGGATGAATATCCTTAACCCAGCGCTTACTATTCGTGCTTTCTTATTCTTTGCTTACCCAACTTGGATGAGTGGAGATAAAGTTTGGGTACATGGTGCTAAAGAAATGACTGGACAGCCAGATGCAATTTCAGGAGAGACAATATTAGGTAGCTTAGCTCAAAACCAAGAGCCTATTTATAGTATATGGGATAGTTTCTGGGGCTTTATACCTGGATCGGTAGGAGAAACTTCTACTTTCTTAATACTATTAGGTGCAGCGTTTTTAATTTACACAAAAATTGGAAGCTGGAGAATTATGCTTTCAGCGGTTATTGGTGCCTTAACAATGGGGCTTATCTTTAACGGTGTTGTAAATGCTGGTTGGATTCAAGAAGGAAATACTTTCTACGGATTAATGAGTGAAACATTCTGGCATCACTTAGTGATTGGTGGTTTAGCTTTCGGTATCGTTTATATGGCTACAGATCCAGTTACAGGTTCGCAAACCAATATAGGTAAATGGTATTACGGTTTCTTTATAGGGTTTATTTCGGTGCTAATTCGAGTGTTTAACCCGGCTTACCCAGAAGGTGTAATGCTTGCAATATTGTTGATGAACGTATTTGCACCAACAATTGACCATTACGTGGTACAAGGAAATATTAAGAAGAGAATGAAACGTTTAAAAGCTAAAACAGCGTAATCATGTCAAAGAAAACAGATAAAAACTCATATACTATAATCTTTGCAGTGATTATGGTTATTGTAGTGGGATCACTTTTAGCCGGTGTTGCACAGGGGTTAAAAAGTAAAATTACACTAAATGAGCGTTTTGAAAAGATGCAAAACATTCTTTACGCTATGGACGTCAACGATAATGAAGGTGATGGTGATATCACATTTATTTCGACCGATAAAGTTGAAGAAGCTTTTTCAAAATACATTACTAAGCAATTAGTAATTCAAGGTGAAGAAGTAACAGAAGATCCAGAAGCGTATTTAATAGATATTAAACAAGAAGAAGCTAAAGCTAAAGACCCAAACTACAAGCGTAGACTTCCATTATTTGTAGGAGAGAAAGATGGTAAAACTCTTTATGTAATTCCTATGAGAGGTAAAGGTCTTTGGGATGCAATTTGGGGCTTCGTAGCTGTTGATAAATCGTTAGTAGTACAAGGTGTATTCTTTGACCACGCGGGGGAAACTCCAGGTCTTGGAGCTGAGATTAAGCAACGCTACTTTATGGACGACTTTACTGGTGAGCACATCTTAGATGGCGATACTTTTAAAGGAATTACCGTAGCAAAAGGTAATAACGACCCTGTTAACGAAAATAAAACCGACAATAAGGTTGATGCTATTGCTGGAGCAACTATCACAGGTGATGGAGTAACAGCAATGATTAAAAAGGATATGAGAATGTACCTTCCTTATTTAAAATCTTTAAATCAATAAATTATGGGATTGCTATCAAAAAAAGACAGTAAGCTTATTCTAGATCCTCTAGCGGATAATAACCCTATTACAATTCAGGTTTTAGGAATTTGCTCTGCATTAGCTATTACAGCCCAACTTAAAGCTTCAATTGTAATGGCCATTTCGGTACTTGCAGTAATGGGGATTGGTAACGTGGTTATATCGTTAATGCGTAATATAATACCTTCAAAAATTAGAATTATCGTTCAGTTGGTAGTAGTTGCCTCTTTGGTAATTGTTGTAGATCAAGTATTGAAGGCTTTTGCTTACTCGTTAAGTAAAGAACTTTCTGTATTTATTGGTTTGATTATTACTAACTGTATAATCATGGGGCGTTTTGAGGCCTTTGCATTAGCTAACGGTCCTTGGAGATCATTCTTAGATGGTATTGGAAACGCTGCTGGTTATGGTCTTATACTTGTAATCGTTGGTTTCTTTAGAGAATTACTTGGTTCTGGAACACTTCTAGGATACCAAGTACTTGGAGATCCAATTACGAAAACTGGGCTTTATGCTATAGGATACGAAAACAATGGATTTATGCTATTGTCTCCAATGGCATTGATTATCGTTGGATTAATCATCTGGGTACAACGCGCAAGAAACAAAGACTTAATAGAGGAATAACAAACTAGGCAGATGACGGTTGCAGTAGGTTCTCCTATTTGTAACTGAAACTGTAAACTCAATTACTGAACAAATGGAACACGTAGAGTTATTTTTTAAATCGATATTTATAGACAACATGGTATTCGCCACGTTCCTTGGAATGTGTTCTTACCTAGCGGTGTCTAAAAAAGTATCAACTGCTGTTGGTCTTGGTGCTGCAGTTATTTTCGTACTAGCAGTTACTGTACCTATAAACTGGCTTTTAGATCAATATATATTAAAGGAAGGAGCTTTAATTTGGTTAGGAGAAGAATATGCTTCTTATGACTTAAGCTTCCTATCATTCATTCTTTTTATTGCAACCATTGCAACTATGGTTCAGCTGGTAGAGATTGTAGTAGAGAAGTTTTCACCTTCACTATATAACTCTTTAGGTATTTTCTTACCGCTTATTGCTGTAAACTGTGCGATATTAGGAGGATCATTATTTATGCAATCTAGAGAAATCGAAACTTTAGGGTTGGCATTAAACTACGGAATAAGCTCAGGAATTGGTTGGTTTTTAGCTATTCTTGCTATTGCAGCAATTCGTGAAAAAATCCGTTACTCAAATGTTCCAGCACCATTAAGGGGATTAGGAATTACATTTATTATTACTGGTTTAATGGCGATTGGATTTATGAGTTTCGGTGGTATGTTAACTGGTGGTGATGAGGACACATCTTCATTAGAAGGAAATCCTGAAAACTTAGGAATTCAAACTGAACAAATTCAAAATGAAAATACAGAGGCCGTGAAAACGGTTGAAGTTTCAACTATAACGAAGCAATAGTATGTTTTTAGCAGTAAGTACACTCGGAGTAATTATAGTAACAGTTGTAGCCTTTTTAGTGCTAATCTTGTTATTGGTTTCACTATTACTCTTTACCAAACAAAAATTATCACCATCTGGTCCTGTAAAGATTACTATCAACGACGAAAAGGTGATTGAAGTAGAAAGTGGTGGCTCACTTCTAACTACTTTAAGTAACGAAAAAATATTCTTACCATCTGCTTGTGGTGGAGGTGGAACTTGTATTCAATGTGAATGCCACGTATTATCTGGTGGTGGTGAAGCATTGCCTACAGAAACTCCTCACTTTACTCGTAAAGAATTACAAGAAGGTGCACGTTTATCTTGCCAAGTGAAAGTTAAGCAGGATATGAATATTTCAATTCCAGAGGAAATCTTCGGAATTAAAAAATGGGAAGCTACAGTTGTTAGAAACTACAACGTTGCATCTTTTATTAAAGAATTTGTGGTTGAAATCCCTGAGGATATGAACTATAAAGCTGGAGGGTATATTCAAATTGAAATACCACCATGTGAGATCAAATTCTCAGATATGGATATTACGGCTCACCCTGAGGAGCACGATAGACCAGACAAATTCCAAGAAGAGTGGGATAAGTTTAAACTTTGGCCACTTGTAATGAAGAATACCGAAACTACTGAAAGAGCTTACTCAATGGCTTCTTACCCAGCAGAAGGACGTGAGATTATGCTTAACGTTCGTATTGCAACTCCGCCATTCGACCGTGCAAAAGGTGGATGGATGGATGTAAATCCAGGTATTGCTTCGTCATACATCTTTAACTGTAAAGAAGGTGATAAAGTTGTTATTTCTGGTCCTTTCGGTGAATTCTTTATCAACCCTTCAGAAGCAGAAATGCTTTATGTTGGTGGTGGAGCAGGAATGGCACCAATGAGATCTCACTTATACCACTTATTCAAAACCTTAAAAACAGGACGTAAAGTTACATATTGGTATGGTGGACGTTCTAAGAGAGAGCTTTTCTACTTAGATCACTTTAAAGAACTAGAAAACGAATTTCCAAACTTTAAGTTCTACTTAGCATTATCTGAACCATTAGAAGAAGATAATTGGAAAGTGAAAAAGGACATTCATGATGAAGAAGGAGACGGTTTCGTAGGGTTTATTCACCAAGTAGTTATTGATAACTACCTAAATCACCACGATACTCCAGAAGATATCGAATTGTATTTCTGTGGTCCTCCATTGATGAACCAAGCTGTTCAAAAAATGGGTGAAGACTTCGGAATCCCAGATGAGAACATCCGTTTCGATGATTTCGGAGGATAATAAACATCTCAAATATTTAAAAACCGTTTCAATTTTGAAACGGTTTTTTTGTATAACGTAATCCTATTTTCCTTAATTTTGAATTAATTATGGCAGAAGAACTTACAAAACAAGAATTACATAACCTTGCAATGAATATTGTAGGGAAACAATTGAAAGAAGATGGATTTGAATTTTTAGGGGTTAACTCAAAACTTAAAAAGGATCCGCAGTTTGTTGCTTTAAAAAACAAAGAACTTCATTTCATTATTGTAAGGGCTATATCTTATCCTCAAGATGCTACAGCATACGATCCTGTTTTTATGCAAACCATAAAGGAACACGCATCTAAATTTGATGCAAAAACTTACTATGCTGGTGTAGGTTTAGGACATGGAAGTGATTACGGTAAGCCTGTTTTAAAAAACGAAGATTACACGCTTGTCTATAAAGGATTACAAGAAATAATTTAATCTAGTTTAACACTATCAACTTATCGTATGTTTCAATTTGTGAAATACATTGCATTGTCTTTTTTACTAGTATTAACTTCTTGTGATAAGGATAAAGACACTCCCATCTACCTTCAGGGTGAAGCTTTTGGTACTACTTACAATATTCAGTTGTACTCAGAAAAAGATTTAAATTTTAAAATGGCAATAGACTCTGTTATCGATGCCGTAAATCATTCTGTAAGTACATATATTCCTGAAAGTGATATTTCAAAAATTAATCGTGGAGACTCTACTTTAGTTGTGGATGCTATCTTTAAAGAAGTGTTTGAAATTTCAGAAGATGTGAATAAGAAAACCAGTGGTTATTTCGATCCAACAATTGGAGTATTGCGAAATGCTTATGGTTTTGGTGATGTAAAACATTTGAAAGTTATAGATAGTACAACCTTAGATTCTCTTATGAACTATGTTGGATTTCACAAAGTAAAAATAAATGCAAACGGGACAATTTCTAAAGAATACCCTCAAATTTACTTCGATTTTAATGCTGTAGCTAAAGGCTTTGGAATTGATTGTATTGGCCGCTACTTAGAGTCTAAAGGAGTTGGTAATTACCTTATAGAATTAGGTGGTGAAATTCTTGCTAAGGGGCAGAATTTAAACAGTCAGCAAGATTGGATAGTAGGGATTGAAACTGTAGATTCCGAATTAACTGATCGTTCTTATGAAGCGACTGTTAAGCTTAAAAATATTGCAATGGCGTCGTCAGGAAATTACCGTAAGTTCAGAATTGATTCAGCAACTGGTAAAAGTTATGTACACACTTTAAACCCGTTAACAGGTTCTGCAGAAAAGAGTGATGTAACTAGCGCAACTGTACTTGCCGAAACTTGTGCTTTAGCAGATGCTTATGCAACCTCATTTATGGCTTTAGGTCTTGAAAAATCTAAAAACTTACTTGAAAACCTTCCAGGTGTAGAGGCTTATTTAACCTTCAATGATTCATTAAACAAACATCAGGTTTTTATTACCAAAGGTTTTAAAAGACAATTAGGAGATTAGTTTTCGGCAAACTGGAATTAATTCGCCTTTCGGAAGTCTGTACTTTTCAACCTCTGCAGAAGTTAAGGTGCTTGTGTAATTTACGGCTTCTACATTAAACCCGATGCTTTCTAGTTTTGTAAAGTAATCCATCCCATAAACACGAACGTGGTCATACTGTCCAAATATTTTTGCGCGTTCCTTAGGGTCTGTAATACTATCGTCTTCAAAAGTAGTATCTAAATCGGCTTTATAAGGCACCTGCAGAATCGCTGTGCCGCCGAGAGCTAGAATACGGTATAATTCCATCATCGCTTTAGTATCGTCGGGGATATGCTCTAAAACGTGATTACAGATTATAAAATCAAATTCATTATCCTTAAAAGGTAAGTTGCAAATATCAGCCTTTACATCAGCAATAGGAGAATTCAAATCTGTTGTTGTGTAAGTCAGGTTTTTCATTTTCCTGAATTTTTTATAGAAAGCTTGTTCTGGAGCAAAATGTAGGACTTTTATATTATCCGTGAAAAACCCTGTTTCATTTTTTAAATAAAGCCAAAACAGCCTATGTCTTTCCAAGGAAAGGGTTCCAGGAGAAAGTGCGTTTTCGCGAATAACTTCATATCCATACGGAAGAAACTTTCGATAAGATTTCCCGTCTATTGGATCAGTGAATTTATTGCCCCTCAAGAAAAAAGCAAGAATCGGACGTCCGATAATACTCAGCCTGATAAGCAAAGGACGCGGAATAGTATTTAGGATTTTCTTGAACAAAGTGTAGGGCTTGAACTTTTAAACCTTTGCACCTTGCGATTAAATATTAAACGCATAGGTGCAAAAGGCTTTAAAGTTTATAAGTTTCTGAATTCTTTTTCTTCGTCGCTAGTAATACCTAGCGCTTCATAAATATAATCAAAGGTAGATAGTAATTCAGGTTTTCCATCTACAAGAGCGATATCGTGTTCAAAGTGAGCGCTTGGTTGTCCGTCTAAAGTTACAATAGTCCAACCATCATTTAATTGCTTTACTCTGTGAGTTCCCATATTAATCATAGGCTCTAGCGCAATTGTCATTCCCTCTACAAATTTCTTTCCACGACCACGACGTCCGTAGTTTGGCATTTCAGGATCTTCGTGCATTTTACGACCAATTCCGTGACCTACAAGTTCACGAACTACTCCATAACCCTGTGCTTCACAGTAATTTTGAATTGCGTAACCTACGTCTCCTACACGGTTTCCTTTTTTAAATTCGCGAATACCTATATAAAGAGATTCCTTAGTGATTTTTAAAAGTTTTTTGATTTCTGGCGAAACTTCACCTACTTCAAAAGTATAAGCGTGGTCCCCGTAAAATCCATTTTTTATCGCCCCGCAATCAATCGCTACAATATCTCCTTCTTTTAAAGGTATATCGGTAGGAAGTCCATGAACTACTGCTTCGTTTACACTTGTAAGTAAAGTTGAAGGACAGTCGTAAAGCCCCAAAAATCCTGGAATCGCATCTTGGCTACGGATATATTCTTCAGCCATTTTATTTAGCTGATTAGTTGTAACCCCTGGTTTTACCTCCTTTGCAAGCATTCCTAAAGTACGGGATACTACTAATGCACTTTCGCGCATTAATTCAATTTCTTCTCTTGTTTTTGGTATAATCATATCTTTATTTCAAAAAGGAAAACCACCCTTTCTTTTTAGTAGTATATTTATTAGAAATAGGTTTTTCTCCAACTAGTTCTTGGTAAATTTCTCCCCAACTCTTAAGTCCGCCAACATTTCTGTCGTCAATAAAAATATCTGCGTTTATTTTGCGACTGTGAGAGAGGTTGAATTCCTCTTCAGGAAAGCTGTTGTTGACTGCGTAGAAAACAATACCATTATCCTTGCAAAACTGTACTGCCTCTTCCAATTCCGGACCTTTTCTGTACGTCCATAAAATAAGTCGATGACCTTTATCCTGCAGTTTCTTTAATGTTTCAAAAGCAAAGATGATAGGTTTGCCAATACGAGGGTACTTGTCCTCTACGATGGTTCCATCAAAATCTACAGCAATAGTTATTGTTTCTCCAATCATTTCAATTTTTTTCAAGCTGCAAAATTACAAAGAATTATACCGATGCTAAAGTTTTATTCGGCGTAAGCGTGCTTGTAATTTTTTCCACTCAATATTTTAAGCATATCTTTTTCAACTGTCTCAATTGGGTACTCTACAATTCGACCTAATTCAACTCCATCTTTATAAAATATTATGGTTGGAACGTTAATGATATCCTTTCCATCTTCTAATCCTTGAGGTGTAGTTTTTTCGTCGTTAACATTTACTAGAGTAAGGTTAGATTCGTCAAAACCGGTGTCGTCTAGTATTTTATACAAATGTGGAACATCACGCTGACTATCTTCACACCAAGTACCCATAAAAACGGAGATAGATACATCTTCAAGAAGTGGCTTTAACTCATTTGCAACCTCTGGAGCTGTTCTGTAATGACTATAACCTAAATTATACCATTCTTTAAAAGGCTCCATTAGTAATCCTTGTCTGTTAGATTCTCCTAAAAGCATAACTGTGTCTTCATAGGGAACAGTGTCGTTAATTTTTTTATTACTGTTTTCTGTTGCCATTTCAATTGCGCTGTTTTCAAGTGAATTTTTTTTGTCTTTTGAAGAATTACAGGCTACCAAAAGGGTAGCAGAGAGAATTAAAATTACTTTTTTCATAGTTAAGTTTGATGTTGATTTTTACATTAAATATTTTAAACTAAAGATTTCTGTGTCATTATTTCAGGTTGAGCTACACCCATAATATCTAAAATTGTTGGAGCTATATCACCTAAAATTCCATTTTTAACCGATTTTATATCCTCGTCAACAATGATGATTGGCACTGGGTTAATTGTGTGTGCTGTATTTGGTGAGCCATCTAGGTTTTGCATTGTTTCACTATTTCCATGGTCGGCAATAATTATGGTAGTGTAATGACTTTTTAAAGCTTGGTTTACAATTGCTTTTACACAGTTGTCTACAGTTTCACAAGCTTTAATAGCTGCTTCAAAAACACCTGTATGTCCAACCATATCTGGGTTAGCGAAATTTAAACATATAAACTCTGCGGTTTCATTTTCTATTTCTGGTAAAATTTTGTCACGAATTTCATAAGCACTCATCTCAGGTTTTAAATCGTAGGTAGCTACCATTGGAGAAGGACAAAGAATACGTTTTTCACCTTCAAAAGGAACTTCTCTACCTCCTGAAAAGAAAAATGTTACGTGCGGATACTTTTCAGTCTCTGCAATTCGAATTTGTTTTTTACCGGCTTTCTCCAATACTTCACCTAAAGTATCATTCAAGTTTTCTTTGTTGTAAACAACTTTTATGTTTCCAAAGGAATCGTCGTAATTTGTAAGTGTTACAAAATACAGTGGAAGCGTTTTCATTTCAAAGCTATCGTGGTCTTTCTGAGTTAAAACTTCAGTGAGTTGTCTTCCTCTATCAGTTCTAAAATTGAAGAAAATCACAACATCGTCTGCTTGTATAGTTGCAACTGGTTTACTATCAGAAGTTGTCATTGTAATAGGCTCAAGAAATTCGTCTGTAATTCCTTCCGCATAACTTTCCTCAATACTCTCTACTGCATTTTTTGAAGGTTTACCTTTACCGAAGCACAACAAATCGTAAGCTTTTTTTACGCGTTCCCAGCGTTTGTCACGGTCCATTGCAAAATAACGCCCGATTACTGAGGCTAATTTTCCTCCAGTTTGTTCTAAGTGGTTTTCTAAATCTTCAATAAATCCTTTTCCTGAATGTGGGTCGACGTCGCGTCCATCGGTAAAAGCGTGGACATACATGTTTTTTACTCCCTCTTTTTGTGCTGCTGAAAGTAAGCCTTTTAAGTGCCCAATATGTGAATGCACACCACCATTAGAAACTAAGCCTATGAAGTGTAAATTTCTATTATTCATTTTTGCATACTCAAATGCTTTTTGAAGTTCAGGCTCTTGATTTAACTTTTGTTGTTCAACCGCCATGTTTATTTTGGCCAGGTCTTGATATACAATTCGTCCAGCTCCAAGATTCATGTGTCCTACTTCACTGTTCCCCATTTGTCCGTCAGGAAGACCAACATTCATTCCATGAGTAAGTAGCTGTGCGTTTGGATATTTGTGGTAAAGAGAATCTATAAATGGTGTGTTGGCTTGAGCTATAGCAGATACCTCTGGATTCTGAGAAATACCCCAACCGTCAAGAATCATTAAAAGGACTTTTTTATTCATTTTAAGATTTTTTGTTTGATAATATTAGTTTAAATACTGTAACAGTAAAACTGTTTATAAGCTTCCCTGAGGAAGTAATTTCGGATTTATATCTAAGATGTTTTCAGTGTAGTACCTTTTGATAAAATCATCAGAAAAGTGTTCGCTGCCTAAAAGCTTCTCTTCCGAAAGCATTTTCTTCACATCAATCTTTTCTTTATATTCTTTTAACATAGGAATAGATACTGGAGCATAACTAAAATGCCAAGGTTCGTATTTAAACCCTTTTCGATTTCCATTGTCGGTATAAACCTCATAGAAATCATATTTTTCTGCGTTTTTATTTAGCCAAACTTTAAAGTCGCAATACGGCCCATTTCCATGAAAATTTTCAGGTTGTAAAACACTTGATGGGCGAGGGGCATTAGCATCAATAATATCTAAGTCGGTACCCCAATGATGGCGAGAAGTTCCAGGGATGGTAGAATACTCAATAATTTTTTCGATTGCCTCCATAGGAGAAAGTCCTTTAGAAGTGAAATTTCTATACTTTCTTTCGAAAATCTCCTTTTGACGCTGAAAACTTCGGTATGAAGAAACAACTTCTATATTAAAATTATCCTTTGCAGCCGCTGCTTTCATTTTATTGAAAGCTTCCTTGGTGGTTTTGTGCATTTTGGAGGTATAACTTTCACCTACAATATCAGGATTACCTTTACCAATAAGTTGGTTTCGGGTAAATTCTTCTGAAAAAGTACTAAAAGAAAAATGCGGAAAAATAGCTAAGCTTAGACCTGCAAGACCAGAAATTTTAATAAATTCGTTACGCTTCATTATAGTAAATTATGAAGTTTTAAAATTACCATTATTTTGAAAGATAACGTTATTTCAATCCGCATTATTGAGTCTAAAAATATTTTAAGTATAGTTCCGCTATTACAGAAACTCGGAAACTACACTGTTCCCGAAGATCTTATAAAAGAACGATTGCTTGAAATGGTAGAGCAAAATTATGAGTGCCTAGGTATATTTGACGATGAAGTTTTAATAGGTACCTGCGGCTTGTGGTTTCAAACTCGGCATTATGCTGGCAAAAATGTAGAAATGGACCACGTTATTATCGACGATACCTATAGAGGAAAAGGAATAGGCGAGATGCTAACCAATTTCGTTACAGATTATGCAAAGAAAAAATCATGCAATTGGATAGAGCTGAATAGTTATGTGCATAATTTTCCTTCGCATAAGTTTTTTTACAACCAAGGCTTTGTTGCCAAGGGCTATCATTTTGTGAAAGAGTTAAACTAATTCAGAATTTAGAGCTGTGCCGCTTGAAATTTCATACGGTTTCTTTCCTTGTTTAAACACGCGAGCATCTAAATCACCTTTCAAAATAATTTCATCCCCTTTTACACGTAACCAACTTCCTTCACGAAGTCCAACCACGGGAATGGTGTTTTGAGTGTGAAACTCTGCAATTCTCGTTTCTCGTGTTTCTCCCATGTGTTTGCTAGTAGGATCTGGGTCTAAATAATGAGGATTTAAATTAAAAGGGATAACTCCTAATGTTTTAAAAGAAGGTGGATATACAATTGGCATATCGTTGGTGGTTTGCATAGACACCCCACAAATGTTGCTTCCAGCACTAGTTCCCATATAAGGCATTCCGTTGAAAATAGCTTCTCGAAGCGGTTGCATTACTTCGAACTTATATAGTGCGTTAACTAGTACAAATGTATTTCCGCCACCAGTGAAAACTCCTTTTGCATTTTTAATTGCTATTACAGGGTCTTCAAAAGTGTGAAGTCCGATTACTTTTTTACCTATTTTATCGAATGCTTTAGCAGCCTTTTCAGTATAACTATCGTGGCTAATCCCGCCAGGTCGAGCGTAGGGGATAAAAATAACTTCTTCAGTGTCCTTAAATAATTCGGCCATTTCACCTGTTATATAATCTAAATATTCACCACCGTAAACAGTGCTTGTACTAACTACTAAAAGGTTTTTCATTTTGAATAATTTTTCTTGTCAGCTCTAATAAAATAAGAATGTTGACTTTTAAAGCATGTAAATTTAACCAATGCGAATGGAAACTTTAAATTTTCATAGTCAAAACAAATCCGTATCTTTAATAGATGACAAAAAAACTACTTCTTTTACTTTTCATAATAGTAAGTCCCGCAATATTAGCACAAGAAATTGACCGTGTTAAAGTTTCTGGTAAACTTCACGTTCCCAAGGGTGAAGATGCCGAAGGAATTTCAGTGTATAATATTTCCGCTCAAAATGGAACTATTACTAATGCTGATGGAACCTTTGAAATTGCAATAGCAGAAAACGATAGAGTGCAGATTACTGCGCTGCAATATCAAGCATTTACAGTTGTAATAGATAAAGGAGTTGTGGATAGGAAAATAATGAATATTTTTCTCAATCCTGCAGTAAATCAATTAGAAGAGGTTGTAGTAAGGCCTTATGATTTATCAGGGAATATCAATGTAGACGTAATGAAGATTCCTACGTACAGTGTGGCAAAAGATTGGGATTTGAGCTATAAAGCCCTGGAGTATGGATACAATTTTAAGCCAGATGATAAAACGGCCATTTCTGGAAATGCAGCCGAAGAAGCTCTTCACAGCTACGCACTTAAAAATGGTGCAGATGTTTTAGCTATTTTAGGTGGAGTTGGGCAATTACTATTTCCGAATGGAAAAAAGGTTTCAGTTGTTGAAAAACAAGAAAATGAAAATCTTATAAGTAATAATATACAACAGCGTTTTAGTAAGGAGTTTATAGAAGATAACTTCAATATTCCTCAAGAAAAAGCTGTAGACTTTTTGTTTTATGCACAAGAAAATGGCTTGGATAAGGATTTATTAAAGCCTGAAAACGAAATGCAATTAATGGACTTTCTTCTTGATAAAAGCAAGGAATATAAAAAGCGCGGTGAGTAATTTCCCAAAATTTTCACCTAAAACTTTATGTGAAAAATAAAATTTGAAATTAATTATCTTCATAATTCTCTATTGTCTAAGCCTAATTTAGACCGAAAAAGACAAAAAAAATAATTAGTATTGTACTCTTATTGATAGTAATCTACAGATGTTTTGTCTTTTGATTTTTATATGAAATACTTCAAAATCCTTATTTTATTAATTGCTTTTCCTTTGATGTCGGGTGCTCCGGTTCATAAGTTTTATGTAAGTATTACAAAAATCGAATATGCAAAACAGAAAAATTCTCTTCAGATAATAGCCAAAATCTTCACAGATGATCTTGAAGATGCACTACAACAGCGTTATGATTCTTCAATCTTATTAGGTGGAAAAAATGAATCGCCTAAAGTGGATGAGCTTCTGGAAAACTACCTGTTTCAAAAAATAAATATTAAAGTAAACGGGAAACCGGTGAAGCTTGAGTATATAGGCAAAGAATATGATGTAGATATGGTTGTTTCCTATATTGAAGTGAAAGACATAAAAGAAATAAAGACGATTGAAATTGAAAATAAAGTTCTGACTGAAATTTTTTCAGATCAGCAGAATATTATTCATTTAAAAACACCTAAAAGCCGTAGAAGTTTAATTCTTGATAGGGATGAACCAAGTGGCTTATTAAACTTTTAATTCCTCCAAATGAAATCAACAAACATTCTATTCCTTGCAGTATTATTCTTTTTCTCTGGGTTTGCTTTTGCACAAAATGAATGGGAACCTACCAAAAGAGAACAAGGCCATTACAACACAAACCGATTTAAGCAGCTCAACGAAGAGTTTGCAACACCTAATATGTTTCGAACTGCAAGTGGTGCCCCTGGTCCGCATTACTATCAACAGCAAGCAGACTATATTATGGATATTGAGCTTGATGATGAAAACAAAAAGATTAGTGGTTTTGAAACCATAACTTACAGTAATAATTCCCCTGACGTTTTGGAGTACTTGTGGGTACAACTCGATCAAAACGTGAGAGCAAAAGACTCGAAGTCACCTTTAATTGAGCCTTCAGAAATTTCTCCTGCAAATATGCCTTCAACATTTGTTGAAAATTATATGACTGAAGCTTTTGATGGTGGGTTTAATATACTTGAAGTAAAAGATGCTAAAGGAAAAGCATTGAAATATACTATTAATCGTACAATGATGCGTATTGATATGCCTCAAGCTTTAAAACCAGGAGAAAAGTTTGAGTTCTCTATTAAGTGGTGGTATAATATTAACGACTATATGGTTGTAGATGGAAGAAGTGGTTACGAAACATTTGAAGATGGAAATCGCGGATATGTAATCGCTCAGTTTTATCCAAGAATGGCAGTTTACAACGATGTAGAAGGATGGCAAAATAGTCAGTTTTGGGGAAGAGATGAGTTTGCATTGCCATTTGGAAATTTTGAAGTGAATATTACTGTTCCTGCAGATCATATTTTGGATGCAACTGGAAACCTTCAAAACAGAAAGGAAGTATTCACAAAAGATATGTTGAAGCGTTATGAAGATGCTCAAAAATCTTTCGATAAACCTGTCTTGATTGTAACACAAGAAGAGGCTGAGGCAGCTTCAAAAGGATTTTCTAAAGCAAAGAAAACTTGGAAGTTTAAAGCTGAAAATGTACGTGATTATGCTTTTGCCACATCAAGAAAGTATATGTGGGATATGATGGCGGTAAAAATGGGAGCAGGTTCTGTTATGGCAGTGTCATTATACCCACCGGAATCTAATCCACTTTGGGGCGATTGGTCAACTCGTGCGGTTGCTAGTACTCTAAAAACTTTTTCACGAATGACTTTTGATTATCCTTATCCAAAAGCAATTTCAGTAAGTGCTGAAAATCAAGGAATGGAATACCCGATGATATGCTGGAATTATGGAAGACCTGAAAAAGACGGCACAATAAGAGAGCGTATTAAGTTCGGAATGATAAGCGTAATTATTCACGAGGTGGGACATAATTACTTCCCTATGATTGTAAATAGCGATGAACGTCAGTGGACTTGGATGGACGAAGGTTTAAACACTTTTACTCAATACGTTGCCGAGCAGGATTTTGGAGAAACATACCCAGACGCTATAGCACCACATAAAAAGTACCCGTCGCGTCGCGGTCCAGCAAAAAACATAGTAGATTATATGGCTGGTGATCAAAGTCAGTTAGCACCAATTATGACTAAGGGATTGAATGTTTATAATTTTGGAGCAAACGCATATGGAAAGCCTGCAACTGCATTAAATATTCTTCGAGAAACCGTAATGGGGCGTGAGCTTTTTGATTTTGCATTTAAAACCTATGCTAATCGATGGATGTTTAAGCACCCTACCCCAGAAGATTTCTTTAGAACAATGGAAGACGCTTCGGCTGTAGATTTAGATTGGTATTGGAGAGAATGGTTTTACACAACCAACTATGTAGATATAGGTGTAATAGATGTAAAGAAGTATCACGTAACCTCTAAAATGACCAAAGAGGTAAAAGAGATTATCGCTGAACGAGGAATTCTTGAAACTGAAATTCCCGCAATGGTGTATATGGTTACTGAAGATAGTGAGGATTACGAAGAAAGTATGAAAACTGCTAATCTTAAGGATGTACAACCTTTAAAGGATTATATTGAAGAAAATATTCCAGTAGAAGAAAGAGCAAGTTTAAAAAACCCGAAGTACTTTCATGAAATTACTTTTGAAAAGCCAGGAGGTATTCCGATGCCTATATTAGCTAAGTACACTTATAGCGATGGTACTTCAGAACAAATCACATATCCAGCTCAAATATGGAGAAAGAATGATAGCTATGTAAGTAAAGTTATTGCTTCAGAAAAGGAAATCGTAAAGGTTGAAGTAGACCCAGAGGAAGAAACTGCAGATATTGATACTTCAAACAATGTTTGGCCAAGACAAAAAGAGCTTGGGGCTTTTGAAGAATTTAAAAATAATTCAAGAAAGTAGTAATCTTAAGATTTTTAAAGAGTATCCCTTCTGCGTTATAAAATGTAGAAGGGATTTTTTGTGCAATCATTTTATAAAAACTCCCTACTCATCACAATTAACTCATAACTCATTAGTATATTTGCAGCATGATTTTACAGGCTTATTTTCTTTTCATTAGCGGTGCCGAAATAGGATTTATTCTATTCATCATTCTTTTGGTTTTTGGTGCAGACAAAGTACCAGAGATTGCAAGGGGATTAGGGAAGGCTATGCGTCAAGTTAAGGATGCTACAAACGATATAAAATCTGAAATCACCAAAAGTGCCGAAAAGCAAGGTATCGATATTGATATCACTAAGGACGTTCGCAAAGAAATTGATAAAGTAAAAGAAGAGGTCGATGAAATTACCGGCCCGATTAAGCGAAAGTTTTAAATGTTTGAAAGCCTTAAGCAATGGGATAGAGACCTTTTTGTTTTTTTAAACAGTCTCGGAGGTGAATCTTTTGATTCGTTTTGGCTTTTTACCACACAAATTGAAATCTGGATACCACTTTTTATTTTCTTTGGATTCCTATTCTTTTATTATTACAAAGGTCGAAAGGCATTAGTCGCTTTAACTTTTTTAGTATTAACATTTGCGGCTACTTACTTATTCACTTTAATTGTAAAAGACTACGTAGGGCGTTTACGACCTAATAATGTAGAAGCCTTTACTGAACTTATTCGAATTCTTCAAAAACCCAATAGCTATAGTTTTTTCTCGGGTCACGCTTCGTCAAGCTTTGCAATAACAACCTTTGTTGTATTGATGTTACGCAACTACACAAAATGGATTTACTTAGCTTATATATGGCCAATAATTTTTGTGTTAAGTCGGATATTTGTTGGTGTTCATTACCCAAGCGACATCTTTGTTGGAGCCTTAGTAGGAACTGTATTCGCTTTTGTTTTTTACAAGTTATGTAAAAACATATTAAACAAAGTTGAAGTCGCAAATAATTAAAATGATACCATAATAAAAGCTCTCAGAAAAATGAATTCCTGAAAGCTTTTTAGTACAATTTTACTTTATACTCTGAGAAAAATCACTCCTTATAATGTGATTTTCCCAATGTTAGAAAACCTGACTTTTTAATTTTTATTGATTACCGTAAACCACAAAGGTAAAAGCACTATCACGAGCTACGCCACCGGCAGTTTGAATACGAACGGTAAAAGAATTTGCTCCAGTTGGTTCATAACCAGCAATTTCAGGTGTTCCAAAAGATCCGTTATATGGTGTAACTAAAACAACACAATTATTCATATCTGTTGCATGGTCAAGCACGATATTGTATGTACCTTCTGCTGGGTTTGTAAAAGATGTAATTCCATATCCAGTCTGGATATCATTATATCCTAGCGCAACACTACCAAATGCAATTGGCATAGAGTTACCATAAACTCTATTTAATTCTGGTGCAGTAGTTGTGTGCTGAACTTCCACATTACCCATAGTACTTATATTACCATTTTCAAGGTCAACTCGCATTGTTTTGGTTCCTCCAGAAACAAAGTCAATATCATCCTCTACATCATTATACCCAATACCCCAATTAGGGAAAGAAGGCGAATGTTGAGCAATCATTTTATCAGCATTTGTAGTTCCTGATCCATAAATCATTACAGATCCACTATTGTTACTGTACAATGCCCCTGGAACACTCGCCATTTGAGTTTCCCCCACATTGGTACTGTTAAGATTTACTTGCAGCCAAGGATTAATATTTGCCCAATTTATTCCAACAAGTGGCGAAACGGCACCAATCTTTGCTGAAAATACACCATTGATATCTGTATTAAGGTTTTGGGTTTCATTGTAAACGGCTGGGCCTCCGGCACCATCTCTTATTTCAAATTCTATAGTTACTGCGGCATTTGTCATAAGCGCTCCACCAGCATCTCTTGCAACCGCCTGATAATTTATAAGTTCAGCCGCCGCTGATCTATTTGATGTATTGCTTGAAGCAATGATAGGTTGTTCGTTTTTGTTTTGTTCAACCTGTGAATCCTGTACTGTTTTTGACAAATAACCTGAATTGGATGTAGCTCCTTCCTCGGTAAGATTTTGCGCAATTATTCCTGGAAAGGTCAGTAAACATGTAGCGATAGCGAAATAATATATTATTGTTTTCATAATTTTTATTGTTTGATTATTTTGAATGATTTCGATTTTTTGGTAACACGTTGCTCAATGTTTAGGATATACAAACCGCTACTGTACCCACTAAAGTTGAGGGTTTCATTGGAAGTGCTATCCATAAGTACATTATTATAGACTAGTCTTCCGTTAAGGTCGAAAATTGATATATCGAAAGTTTCGCCTTCCATGTCTTTAAAACTGATGTTTAAATAGTCGGTTACCGGATTTGGATATACCGTTGTGTGGACGTCAAGAGTGAAGTCTTCGTTGCTCAATACCACACCTTCAATAGCGCCAAGCCAAAAACCTTGACCTAAAGATTCACCATTGGAGATATCGCCGATAACGGCTTCCCCGGCGGTAAAGCTTAAGGAGTTTGACGCTCCACTAATGGTTGCGCCAGCACTTGACATTACATCTTGACTTAAACTTTGGGCTTGTGAAAAGCTCAGCGTTATGAGTGCAATAAGTAATAAATAGAATGTTTTTCTCATAATTTGATATTTAAATGATTAATACTGTTTTACGCATTTTTGATTCGTAAGAATTTTGATAAAATGATTGAATCGAATTACCGCTTCAAAAACGCATGGAACTACGAAGCTTTCAAAAGGCAAAACACGGTTTATCTGTGGGTAAACACTTTTCTTGTTTATGGAGTTTGCCTGATTTAAAATAATAAGGAATACCTACTAAGTAATTTGAAGTAAATTTAGGGTATTGATAGTGAGGAGGTTACAGTGTATGTACCAAAGACTAGCACATATGTAACATGCGTAAAAAATTTGGGAGATAAATTGTAGAAGTATGTTTTCTTGAAGTTTGGGAGCTTATTTTACCCGACTAATAGTTAAACCATCTCGAATTGGAAGTAACACAGTTTCTAACCTAGGGTGTGTATTTAAAGCTTGATTGTATTTTAGAAGAGCTTGTGTATCGATATCATCCTTCTTTACTTTTTCAACTACTTTTCCACTCCAAAGTACGTTGTCACTTAAAATTACAGAACCTTTTTTTAGTTTTGGAAGAATAATTTCGAGATAGTTTGGATAGTTGCTTTTATCAGCATCAATGAAAACTAGGTCGAAGGTTTTATCGATTTCTGGAATAATCTCCAAAGCATTTCCTAAATGCTGCACTATTTGATTCCCAAAAGCAGATTCGTCAAAATACTTACGTTGAAAATCGAATAATTCTTCATTAATATCTATGGTATGAAGTTCCCCGTCTTCTTGCATTCCTTCAGCTAGGCACAGCGCAGAATAACCTGTATAAGTCCCAATTTCAAGAACGTACTTTGGCTGAATCAACTTCGATAACATACTTAATACACGACCTTGTAAATGCCCACTTAGCATCCTTGGTGCAAGTACTTTTTGCCATGTTTCACGACTTAGCTTTTGTAGTAATTCAGGTTCAGGTTGTGAATGACTTTCAATGTAATCGTTTATTTTTTCAGGAAGGAAATCCATTTTTTATAGATGTAAGATTGTAGTTATTAATTTAATTATTCGCCAAGAATACGTTTAACAAGTTTTTCTTTAGCAGCTTCATCATCGCCACATAGCCATTGTATTACGTTGTCTTCCCACATAGCATCGACTTCTGTTTGGGTAATAATCTTACGTTCTAAGGCAAGATCTAATATTTTTCCAGGATATGATGATTGTGGAGCACTTTCCATTTCTCCTAACGGATATGGATCGTCAAGTCCTACTAAAACTTGTTTTGCTCCTTGGTTTTTAACTACCAACTCTAATGAGCCTGTATCGTGTACAAGCGTATCGAAGAAGATATTTTTGTGTCCTACAGATTTTCTAGGGTGTGTTTTTCCTTCAAATAAGTCTGGGCGACCGTCAAAACCTTGTATTCTTCTACCTAGGTTTATTTGCGCTAATTGCCCTCCGTGTGCGAAACAAGTACGCATACCAGGGTATTTGTCGGCATAGCCATTTAGCGTTAAAAAGTGATAAGCATCGGCGCATTGTGCCAACATCCAGATAAGGTGAAAACGCCAAGCTGTATTTTCTAATTTTATAAATTTTTCACCATCATAAGGATGGATTTCTACAGCTAAATTATATTTTGAAGCAAGCTCAAATATCGGTTCATTTTCCTCGTCAAAAATACAGCGCCATGTACCGATAGTATCCATATAGTGGGTAGGTAAACACAAAAGTTGCATTCCTAGCTCTTCAACACAACGCTCTATCTCCCACAAAGCACCTCTTACGAATCCAGGGTGTACAACAAAACCACAAGTGAATTTTGAAGGATTGTTGTGTTGTACTTTAGCGTTGAAATCGTTTTGAAAACGAAGCGCTTTTTTCATTTCCTCAACGCGTAAACCGTTTCCATAAAGTTGTGAAAGATTTAAAACCACAGCGTGGTCTATCTTAAAACGCTCCATCCATTCTAGCTTTTCATTTAAAAAGAAACTAGAGTCTGTAACAGGGCGACTCCAATCTTTTTGAAGCATAAACTTTCTGTCTTTATCTACCCAAAAAATTCCCTTGTCCTGCATAAATTGAGGAATTTCTTCTGGATAGGGTAGAAGGTGAGAATGGCCATTAATGCGGAGTTTTCGTTTCATATCATTTCACTAAGTTGGAGAGTAATAATTATTTTGAAGTTAAATTTACAAACTTTTGGTTCTTCCACCATCTACTGGAAGGTTAATCCCATTAATGTAGCTAGCGGCTTCACTCGATAAAAAAGCTACTGCATTTGCAATCTCACCAGGTTGTGCAAAACGTCTTGCTGGCACAAGGTTTTTCATAGCCTCGGCAGCTTCTTTTTCTGTTTTATTCATTCTTTTAGCAGCATTTGCAACTATATCGTTTAGTCTATCTGTAGCAGTAAATCCTGGTAAAACGTTGTTTACAGTTATTCCGAATTGCCCTAACTCATTTGCCATGGTTTTACTCCAGCTTGCTACAGCTCCGCGAATGGTATTACTTACTCCCAAATTATCAATAGGTTGTTTTACAGAAGTTGAAATAATATTTATTATTCTACCATAATCCGCTTCTTTCATTCCTGGCACTACAGCCTGAGCTAAAATCTGATTGCATATAACGTGCATTGAAAATGCTTTCTCAAATTCATCAGGTTCTGCTGAAAATATAGGGCCGCCTTTTGGTCCACCCGTATTATTAACTAAAATGTGAAAAATCTTGTTTGAAACGGCAACTTCTACCTTGTCTTTTAATTGCTGCGGATTTGTAAAATCTGCTACAAAATAATTGTGCTTCTGACCTTTGTCGTGTGGAAGCTCAATTAAAGTTTCTTTTAGTTTAACTTGATCTCTTGCAACCAAAGTAACTGTAGCTCCAAGTTTAGCCAATTGTATTGCAGTTGCCCTTCCTATGCCTGCAGTACTTCCGCAGACTAATGCGTTTTTATTTGTTAAGTCTATATTCATATCTATTTATCAAAGCGAGTGCAGTCGTAACCAATTCAATTGTCTTTCAACTTTTATAAGGCACCTCGACTGCGCTCGAGGAAAATTTATTTTAATTTTTTAGGTTCAATATTTATTTCGTGTTCAACTTCATTCGTATCTAATACACACATTCTTTGCTTCAGTGAAAAATCTCAAAGCTTCAAATCCCCCTTCACGTCCCACACCGCTGTCTTTTACACCACCAAATGGAGTTCGTAAATCGCGGTTAAGCCATGTGTTAACCCAAACTATTCCCGCTTCAATCTGTTTAGAAATTCGCATGGTACGATTTAAATCTGAAGTCCATAAAGTAGAAGATAAGCCATATTTAACTGAGTTTGCCATATTTAACACTTCTTCTTCAGTATCAAAAGGCATAATGGTTACAACAGGCCCAAAAATCTCTTCTTGGTTCACACGACAATTATTGTCGAAAACCTCAATAACTGTAGGTTCTAAATAATATCCGTTTTCAAAATCTTTTACATTAACTCGATTTCCACCGAAAAGTATTTTTCCACCTTCTTCTTTGGCGAGTTTAATATAAGATTCAACTTTTTCTAAGTGAGGTTTGGAAACCAGAGCTCCTATGTTTGTTTCAGCTTCAAAAGGATTTCCAACTTTTAGTTGTTTTACCTTTTCAACAAAGTCTCTTTTAAATTTTTCAAAAATTGGTCTTTCAACAAATATCCTACTTCCACATAAACAAATTTGACCTTGGTTAGCAAACGATGAGCGTACAGTAACTTCTAGCATTTTCTCATAATCGCAATCGGCAAAGATGAGGTTTGGATTTTTGCCACCTAATTCTAACGACAATTTCTTGAACATTGGAGCGGCAGTACGAGCAATATGTTCGCCAGTTTTTGTGCCACCAGTAAAGGAGATTGCTTTAATGTTTTTATGGGTTACTATTGCTTCTCCCGCAGAAGGACCTAAGCCGTGAACTATGTTCAGAACACCTTTTGGTAAACCAGCTTCCGTACAAATTTTTCCTATGAGAAAGGCGGTCATTGGGGTTACTTCACTTGGCTTAGCAACTACCGTATTTCCTGCAGCAATTGCAGGTGCAATTTTCCATGTAAACAAATATAAAGGTAGATTCCAAGGTGAAATGCAGCCTACAACTCCAAGGGGTTGGCGAAGTGTAAAATTCATAGTATTTAACCCAACACTTTCATGAGCTTCACTTGAAAACTGAGTGATGGCATTTCCAAAAAATCTAAAATTTGATGATGCTCTTGGGATGTCAACAGACAAAGCTAAACTTAATGGCTTCCCATTGTCTTTTGCTTCAGCTTCAGCTAAATCAACTAAGTTTTCTTCAATTAAATCTGCAATTCTTAGAAGAATACGACTGCGTTCGTCTATAGTTGTATTACTCCATTTAGGAAAAGCTTCCTTAGCGGCTTTATATGCATTTTCTATATCGTCCTGATTGGAATTTGCAATTTGAGAATACACTTCTCCATTGGAAGGATTATAATTATCCAGCCATTTTTTTGAGAGTGGCTCAACGTATTCGCCGTTTATATAGTTTAGAATTTTCAATGTCAATTTATTTTCAATTTTATCCTGTTCCCTCAATTTAATTTTGAAAGGAACATAGCAATCTTCTTTTAACCTACATGGAGGTTTGCGATAACTCTTAGTAGTTCTTTATTTAGCTTTTTACTGGCTTATATGCCATAGCCTTAATCTCGATCACTAAATGTGGGTGCGGTAATTGATGTACTGCAACAGTTGTGCGCGTTGGTCCGGTTTCTTTGTTGAAATATTCTGAATATACTTGATTATAACCTCCAAAGTCATTCATGTTTACCAAAAAAGTAGTGATATCAACCACATCGGCCATTGTTGCTCCTTCTGTTGCTAAATAATCTTTTATATTTTCTAATACAGCACGAGTTTGCTCTTTAATGTCGAAATGCATTGTTCCCATTTCGTCAATTTTATTTACGCCTGCAAAAGTATTGTCTGGCAAACGTGAGCTTGTGCCACTAATAAAAATAAAGTCGCCTACGCGTTTAACGTGTGGATATGCACCTCTCGGGGTTGCTTTTCCTTCAACTAATTTGCTGCTGTTTCCCATTATTAATTTTTTTATTGAATTTTTTCTTTAACATCAAATAATGATGTTTCTAATATTTTAAATAATCAGCTTTCTCTTTTGTATTGAGAATAACTTGTGTTTGTTTTCTTACTACTTCAAGCTTTTCTTTTAACGACATCGTTTCTGGAAGTTTTCCTTCGTGAATCAGTCCTAAGATAGCATTGTCTTGTGCTCTTCCTAATTTTTTTGCTTCGGAATAGGGAATATCTTCATTAAAGGTAACTAAAGAATACTTGCTGTAATACTCTCCTGGAAATTCATTTTCGAATGCCGTTTCAAGTTTTCTTTTCTTTTGAAATATTTCCATTCCCGTATGAGCTTTCATTTCATCGAAATTGTCAACTGCAAGCTCACCAATAGCATCGGCATCTTTTTTACGGACTTTTTCATATTCATTGAAAATGGTTTCCCAAGATGATTCTCCTGAAGATAAACCATCTTTATATTGATTTAAAATTTCGTCAAAAACTGCTACATCCTCAAAACTAGCATTCATTCCTTGGCCGTAAAATGGAACCATTGCGTGTGCTGCATCTCCCATTAATAAAATCTTTCCTTCGCGTTGCCAAGGATCACATCTTACAGTTCCCATAGAACCTGTTGGATTGGTAAAGAAGGTTTCAGTAAGATTAGGAATTAATTCTAACACATCAGGAAATTCCTTTTGGAAATATTCTTCTACTTTTTCGGGAGTAGTAAGGTTTTCAAAACAATAATCGCTGTTTTTATACGGAAGAAACAAGGTTACAGTAAAACTTCCATCTAAATTTGGTAGCGCAATAAGCATATCTTCACCACGTGGCCAAATATGAAGTGCGTTTTTATAAGTTCTATAACCATTGTTTTCAGCAGCAGGAATTTCGAGTTCTTTATACCCGTGACCCAGCCATTGTTGTGAGATGTTTAAAAGGAATTCCTTGTCGTTTACCATGCTAGATCTTACAACAGATCCAGCGCCGTCAGTTCCAAAAATTACATCTGCCGTATATGTGGTTAATTCACCTGTTTCAAAATCTTCAAAAGTTGCAGAAGGAGTCTTATGATCTACCTCCACGCAGGATTGATTGAAGATTATTTTCAGGTTTGGCATTTTTTCAGCTTCATTTAGTAAAAGTTTATTCAAACCTGGGCGAGAAACTGAATTGATATATTCATCATCTCTACCGCTATAAGGGCTTAAAAATGTTTTGCCAGATTTCTCGTGAATCATTCTTCCCGTCATTGGGATTAATAGTTCTTTGGCGGCTTCTTCAACACCTGCCAATCGCAAACCGCGTAATCCGCGATCACTTAAGGCTAAATTTATAGAGCGACCAGCATCAAGAGTTACTTTTCGTAAATCGGGTCTTTTTTCTACTAAGGTTATATTGAAACCGTGTTGCGCTAAACGTAAAGCTAAAAGGCTTCCGCAGAGACCAGCGCCTATTACTAAGATATTATGGTTTTTGCTCATTATAAAAATTGTCTGGTCGAGCGCAGTCGAGACCTAGTTATTCAATATTCTGCTAAAGATTTACTCCTCGACTGCGCTCGGGAGGAATTCTTTTTATTTGTTTAATACTTGCTTTAATTTCTCTGAAAACTTATAAACATCTTCAAAGCTATTGTAAAGAGGAGTAGGGGCGATTCTTATTACATCAGGTTCACGCCAATCACTAATTACTCCTGCTTCTGTTAACTTATTGTGTAAGTTTCTGTCTGCATTTTTCACTTGAATAGAAAGCTGACAACCGCGTTCTTCTGGATTTCGAGGCGTAATTACATTTATAGCATCGTTTTTCATCTCATCTAGTAGAAACTCTAAATAGCCTGTAAGCTTTATAGATTTTTCACGTAGGTTTTCAAAACCAGCATCGGCAAAGGTGTCTAATGAAGCCCTAATTGCAGCCATCGATAAAATTGGCGGGTTACTTAACTGCCATCCTTCAGCTCCAGGAAGTGCATCAAAATCTTTTCGCATGTTAAAACGGGTGTCTTTATTGTGTCCCCACCAACCTGCAAAACGATTTAAGTCCTTATTGTTTGCGTGTCGTTCATGTACAAAACATCCTCCTAAACTTCCAGGACCGCTGTTTAAATATTTATAAGTACACCAAACAGCAAAATCAGCACCCGATTCGTGTAAATTTGGTTGTATGTTTCCAGCCCCGTGAGCCAAATCAAAACCAACCTTGCAGTTGTACTTATGTCCTAAGTCGGTAATTTTTTTCAAAGGAAAAGATTGACCTGTGTAATAATTGGTGCTGCCAATCATTAATAAAGCAATTTCATCTCCACTTTGTGCCATGATTTCTTCCAAATCTTCAAAACGGCAAAGTTCTTCACCTTCTCTTGGCTTCCAAAGAATTAATCCATCTTTAGGGTCAATCCCGTGATGCTTTAGTTGACTTTCCATAGCGTACTTATCTGAAGGAAAAGCATCACTTTCTATTACAATTTTATACTTTGTTTTAGTAGGTTGGTAAAACGAAACCATCATCAAGTGAAGGTTTGTTGTAAGGGTATTCATCACGACTACTTCTGAAGGTTTTGCTCCTACAATTTTAGCCATGTTTTTAGTTAGAAATTCGTGATAAGGTAACCAAGGGTGTTTCCCTTGTACGTGACCTTCTACACCAAGATTGGCCCAATCCTGTAATTCTTCTTTGATGTATTCTGAAGTAAGTACTGGTTGTAACCCAAGGGAGTTTCCACATAAATAGATTAAATCTTCCCCTGAAGCATTTTTAGGTGTGTGAAATTTTTTTTTGAAAGATGCTAAAGGGTCTTGGGAGTCCTGTTGTTTTGCGTATTCTAAAGTGTTTTGAAACATTTGGATGAGTTAAAATTTTCGTCTTTTCACAAAAATAGGAATTTATATCCGTTTATTTTGTCATATATTTTAGCATTAACAACTGCTTTTTTAAGGTTTTGTAACTTAGTGATTTAGTAGTGGGGATTTTTATTTTTTCACCGATATATCCGTAAAATACAACTTAAAACCGCCTGTAGAATCTTTGTATGTTTTAGCTATTTCTATACCATTGAAATCTTCATAATCTTCCCAAGTGGTGCTAAGAGATGGAGTGTCGGCATTTCCTTTTCTGTAGTTCCATTCTCTAATTTTAAAATCTTCGTCATAGAAAAAATCATAAGCATCACCAGGAGTGTATCCTCCTTTATTTCCATAAACAATTGTAATTTGGTTTAATGTGTCTTTTGAAATTGGAGCAGCAACGTTTTTCTTTTCAGAAATAGTGATTCCTTCATCCCACATTAGTTGAAAAGGAGTAAGTAACCAATATTTATCGTTTATAAATGCAGCATCGGTTTCCAAATTTAAACTGTCTAATTGCGTACGATTATAGCTAATTGTATCATTTGCTGAGGTCATGGTGACATCTCCGGATTTTGGTTTCCAAGTCCAAGCTCGGTAAAAATGATTGCCGCCACGATTTACATTAAAAGTAAAGGCTATTTCCGAAACGTCTTTCCAGTTTTTATAGCCGCTTGCATTTGCAATTTTTTCGGAAGTGCTTAGGTTTTCAATAGAAATAGACTGGTTTTGATTAACGTTTTCAGTTGACTTATTGTTATTTTTGCAGGATATTAAAAAGACTGTAAACAAGATAAGTAATAGTATATTTTTCATAGTGTGTTATTTCTTGTAAAAATAGCAAAACAAGAGACGCTTAGTGGATTTGTACTTTAATTTATCCTTAAATAGTCTTGCGATTTAGTAGGAAGTAGTTTTGAAATATAGAATTAAACAATAATTTGAAACTAATCTTTTATTATTTGAATAGTGTTTGCGTAAGTTTTAAGGCTATTAAAAGACAAAATACCTTAACTTGCTAATAACTATTATTAGAAAAAACTTCATTAATTTAAATAAAATTGAGTGGAAGATATAATTGAAAAAGCCGAACAATTTGTTTCAGATTTATTTGAAACAAGATTGTCTACAGTAAATTTTTATCACAATATAAATCACACTAGGCGAGTGGTTGAAGATATCTCTCAACTCGCTGAATGGGAAGGATGTTCTGAGAAGGAAACAAAAATCTTAAAGCTGGCAGCTTGGTTTCACGACACTGGTTTTGTAGAAGTAGATAAAGGTCATGAAGAAGTAAGTGTGAAAATTGTTCAGGAGTTTTTGCAATCCAATCAGGTCTCTAAAGATATTATTGACCTTGTTGCAGATTTAATTCTTGTTTCAATTAAAGATGTGGAGCCAAAAACTAAACTTCAGAAATTAATAAAGGATGCAGATTGCAGTCACGTAGCTTCTGAAAATTATTTTGAAATTTCTAATCTTTTAAGAAAAGAAAATTCTTTAAAACTAAACACTTCTTTTACTGACTTGGAGTGGCTTGAAGGAAATAAAGAATTTTTTGAATGGCATAAGTTTTATTCAGATTCAGCAAAACTAAAATGGCAACCTTTAAAGGCGTTAAACCTTCGTGAATTAGACGCTAAGATTGATAAGATTAAGGCAAAACAGGCTTCAAAACAAAGCTCGAATAAATTTGGTAGAGGGGTAGAGACAATGTTTCGTGTTACCTTAAAAAATCACATTGAGTTAAGTGCTATCGCCGATACAAAAGCCAACATTTTACTTTCAGTAAATGCTATTATTATTTCGGTGGCACTTTCTAATCTTGTTCCAAAGCTAGATAATTTGTCTAATGCTTTCTTGGTATGGCCTACCTTGGTTTTAATGTTGTTTAGCGTTACTTCAGTTGTTTTGTCTGTGCTTTCAACACGACCAAATATCTCTAGTGTTAATGTAACAAAGGAGATGATTATGAATAAGCAAACTAATATTTTGTTTTTTGGAAACTTCCATAAAATGGGATTAAAAGATTTTGAATGGGGAATTGATTACTTAATGGAAAATCAAGATGTTCTTTACAATTCACTTACAAAAGACTTATATTATCTAGGGTTAGTTTTAGAGCGTAAATACAGACTCTTAAGAATTACGTATACCGTATTTATGTTTGGTATTGTGATTTCGGCTCTAGCATTTATTATTAGCTATTATAACTTCATGAAACCCTTAAAAGATTTAGTATGAAAAAAGTATTTACTTCAGGACCTTTTGTGTCTATGTTGTCTTTTAGGTTTCTTAGAGACAAGTGTTTAGAATTACTAAAGTCTGATAACCCAATAGAACAATTTCAAGCAAGTCAAGCTTTAAATCACTTTAAAGAAAACCCTATTCTTACGGAAGGTATATCTTCCTATGAAGAATATGAACAGCATCAAGAGGTAATAGATCAGCTTATGGGGTATTTGTTTCCTCCAGCCTTAAGTAACAACGAAATTAAAGCGGCAATTGATCCATTGTCTAATTTTAGTTTTTATAAAAGTAGAAGGTTAGCTAAAATACTTGAAGACTCAAATCGTCAAAATCACAATGTTTTAAAGGAAGTTTTTCGCGACCATATTGAGGGATACGACTTTATTCCTTATGCTATTATTCTGAATTCATATTATCAATATAACATTGATTTTGACAGGCCGAAAAACTTAAAAATTAAATTGAAAAATGGCGAAGAGAAAAACTATCGCGTAACATTTAATGCCGACTATGTAGAAATCTACCCTAATGAAAGTGCTGTTGAAATTACGCAAGAAGTAGTTGACGAATTGCTAGCTAATGCGGAAGACAAAAATGTTTGGATGAAATATTTCCCTGAAGGTTCTTGGACTATGGAGGGATTCGGTATCATAAATATGATTGATACTACTTTGGATAATGCCATCGATGGTTTTAAAACTCATATGATTCGTCCGAATAATGAAAGCTATAAGTTTTTAGTAGAAGACATTCGAAAGATTTTTGGTATTCCCGATTTGCAGCTTGGTAGTTATATTTTAGATAGAAATCAACTTCGACCTCCTTATGATTTAAATTTTAAGATGTTGACAATTGCGTCAAACGAATCTATAAATTGTAAGGAATACGCCTGTAACGATGTTTATAACCGCTTGTTTAAAGAGCATAAAACGGTTATTATTTCTAATGTAGAGCGTTATAATGAGTCAACTGGAGGAAATAGCTTAAGTAGATCCTTAATTGATCAAGGCTTGAAGAGTGCGGTGTTGATGCCAATTGTGATTGAAGGGCAGATGATGTTTATTTTAGAACTCGCTACCTACAATGCCAATCAGCTTAATGCTATAAATATGGTGAAGTTAGAGACTTTAATGCCATTCATTTTAAGTTATTCGGCTAGAACAATTACTGAGTTTAAAAATGAAATTAGCGCCGTAATACAACAAGAGTGTACTTCTATTCATCCATCAGTTCAGTGGCGTTTTGAAGAAGAAGCAAACAGATACATACAGAATAGAAACAGTGGTGAGAATGCGGTGTTTAAGGAAATAGTTTTCGAAAACGTTATTCCACTATACGGTCAAATTGATATTGTAGGTTCTTCTAATGCAAGAAATGAGGCGGTTCAAAAAGATTACAAAGAACAATTAACCCAAACAAAACGAATATTAGAAACACGTATTGAAGAAAAGAAACTTCCTTTTTACGAACAGTTAGTTTATCAAATCGATAATTTTTTATTCGAACTTAAATTAAACCTTCATACGAGTACCGAACAGGAGATTAATAATTTTTATTCGTCTCAAATATTTCCATTGTTCGATCACCTTCTTAAATCGAATGAGAATGTTGAAGATATCAAGAGGTTCTACGATTGTTTAGATGAAAATTTAAGGTCCTTTTACAAAGCGCGTAAGAACTATGACAATACAATTGACAAAATCAATAAAGAATTGTCTTGTTTTATTGATAAGCAGCAGCGGAAGGCTCAAAATATGTTCCCTCATTACTTTGAGAAGTTTAAAACAGATGGGGTAGAGCACAATATTTATATAGGCCAATCTATTACTCAAGAAAGAACATTTCACCTTACAGATTTATACAATCTTCGTGTTTGGCAATTGCAAGTAGCGTGTGAAATGGAAGCTATGTTTTATAAAGCTCAAAAGGACTTTCCTTTAAAATTAAAAGTAGCCTCTTTAATTCTTGCTCACGATGTTCCTTTAAACATTCGTTATAGAATGGATGAAAAGCAATTTGATGTAGATGGAGCGTATAATGTGCGATATGAGATTATAAAAAAGCGAATTGATAAAGCTCTTATTAAAAACACAAATGAGCGTTTAACGCAGCCACATAAATTATGCGTTGTATATTCAAGTTCTGCTATTGAAAAGGAATACTTAAAGTATTTCGAATTTTTAAAAGCCAAAAACTATATTAGTGACAATATAGAAATAGTTGAAATTGAAGAACTTCAAGGTGCTTCTGGAATAAAGGCTATTAGAGCAGATTTGAATCACGATTTAGAGAAAGCTGAAAATTTATTTACCACAAAAGATCTCGAAAGAACATCTTAATTTATTAGAACTTTTCTAGTTATATGAAGAAAACACTACTTATTTTACTTGTTATTACTTTAAGCTCTTGCGCTACTTTCAACTTCACTCCTGAAGATGGGTTAGACACAGAATTACGAGGTATTAATTCTGAAACTCGAAATATTTTTTTAATTGGGGATGCAGGATATATCGAAAAAGATGGATCGACTCCTTTGGCATTACGAGCAATGCAAGAGAACTTTAAAAAAGCAAGCAAAGAAGATGTTTTGTTGTTTTTAGGTGATAATATTTATCCAAATGGCTTCCCAACAAAAAAAGGTTTTAAAGCTCAGAAGGCTGAAGAAATAATCCGATTTCAAACTGATGTTGCTAAAACGTTCCCAGGGAGAGTTATTTTTATTCCAGGAAATCACGATTGGTATAGCGGAATTAATGGTTTAAAAAAGCAAGAAAAATTTGTAGAGAACGCATTAGGAAAAAATACATTTTTACCTGAAAATGGATGCCCTATCGAGAAAGTGAAGCTAGATGACGATACAATCTTACTCATAGTAGATTCACATTGGTACATTACAAATTGGAACAAGCATCCAAAAATCAATGATAATTGTGAAATTAAGTCACGCTCTCTTTTTTTGGAAGAGTTTAGAGATGAAATTAAAAAAGCCCGAGGTAAAACTACCTTAGTTGCTATACATCACCCTGTATTTACTAATGGGTCTCACGGAGGGCAATATAGTTTTATCGACTTTATGAAACCATTGCCAATCCTTGGAAACTTAAAGAATGTAATAAGAAATACTAGTGGTTTTTCTAATGCAGATATTTCTAACAAATTCTATAACGAATTAAGTAAAAACCTAATTGCCGCGGCTCAGCATAATGAAAATGTTGTATTCCTTTCAGGGCACGACCATAACTTGCAGTTAATAAATTCTAATAATCTCACTCAAATAATTAGTGGAGCTGGAATAAAAACCAATGCAGTTAGAGTGCGAAAAAAGGGTGATTTTGGATTTGCAGGAAATGGTTATGCTGTATTAAATATTAATGCTAATATGTCCTCAGATGTTCAGTTTGTTGACGCCAAATCGAATAAGGTAATTTTTAGAAAAACTATCAATATACCCTCGAAATTTGAGATTCCAGAATACCAAAATACCTTTAAAGATTCAATTTCTGCTTCTGTTTATAAAAAGGAAGATACTGAGAAGTCAGGATTTCATAGATTTCTGTTGGGTGAGCGATATCGAAAGTATTTTGGCCAAGAAGTAAAAGCCCAAGTAGTAGATTTAGACACTTTATTCGGAGGATTACAACCCGTTAGAAAAGGTGGTGGAAGTCAATCTAGGTCTTTACGTTTAGAAGCTAAAGACGGTAGGCAATTTGTTATGCGTGCGGTAGAAAAAAGTGCTACTCAATACATACAGGCTGTAGCTTTTAAAGATAATTATGTAGGAGGGCAATTCGATAATACATTTTCTGAAAAACTTGTGAAAGATGCATTTACCGGATCTCATCCTTATGCGCCACTAGTAGTTGGAACACTATCTGACGCTGCTGGAGTTTATCATTTAAATCCGCAATTATTCTACATACCAAAACAAAATGCTTTAAAACAATTTAATGAAGAATTCGGTAATGAACTATACCTACTTGAAGAACACGCTTCTGAAGGACATATGCATTTGGCAGGAGAAAAATTTACGGGGGAAGTTATAAGTACATTAGATATGATGGAAGATCTCTACTCTGACGAAGATGTAGTGATTGACCAAAAAAGTTATTTAAGAGCTAGACTATTCGATATGCTGATTGGAGATTGGGACAGGCATCAAGATCAGTGGCGTTGGATGGAGTTTGAGAAAAAAGGGAAAACAATTTACAAACCCCTTCCAAGAGATCGAGATCAAGCTTTTTCTGTAATGTCTGAAGGTTTATTATTATCTGCAGCTATTGCATTTATACCTGGAGCAAGGATGATACAAAAATACGGTCCAGATATAAAAGATGTAAAAGGAGTGAATATTGAGCCTTACCCATTAGATATGGCTTTTCTAGTAGATGTGGATAAAGATGATTGGGATGCAGAAGTGCAATATATAACTGAAAATGTTACAGATGAGGTAATCGATTTAGCCTTTTCAAAAATGCCAAAAGAAGTTCAAGATGAAAGTTTAGATAAAATAAAATATAACCTAAAACAACGCAGGGCAAATCTTCAGAAAATTGCAGATAGGTATTATAAACTTACATCAAAATATGGAGTTTTAACAGGGACAAATAAGGATGATTATATAAGGATTAAAGCCGCTGAAAATAATGAGGTTACTGTTGAGATATTCCGTAAAAAAGATGACACTATTAAAGATCGTTTTCACTCTAGAGTGTTTTCACCAAAAACAACAAAGGAAATTTGGGTTTACGGATTAGATGACGATGATACTTTTGAAGTAATAGGAAAAAGTAAGAAGATTAAAATTAGATTAATCGGAGGGCAAAACAATGACGATTATATAGTGGAAGATGGGAGGAATGTGATTATATACGATTACAAAACAATGCCTAATGATGTTTCAAAAGCAAAAAAGGCTAAAATCAAACTTACAGACGACTACAAAACCAATGTGTTTGATTATAAAAAACAAAAAAACAATACCAATCAAATTTTGCCAACTATAGGAGCAAATCCTGATGATGGTTTAAAGCTAGGTTTGTCAAATATTTATACAACTTACGGGTTTGAACGAAATCCATTTACAAGTCAGCATACAATTTTAGGAGCTTATTACTTTGAAACAAATGGTTATGAATTAAACTATCGTGGGGAGTTTGCCAATGTGATTAAAAAAATAAACTTTCTATTAGATCTCAAGTTTCAAAGTCCAAATTTCACTCAGAACTTTTTTGGATACGGAAACGAAACAAATAATCTTCAAGAAGATTTTGGAAAGGATTATAATCGAGTTAAAATTAGAGGTTTTTCCATTTCCCCAGGATTTATTTGGGATTCACATCGTGGAAGTAAAATTAGCGTTAATGGATCTTATGAAAATATAGAAGTTCATAAAACTAATAACCGCTTTGTTGATAATAACCCTCATCTTCCAACTTATGTTTTTGATGAAGTGCAATTTGCAGGTGCAAGCATTCTATTTGAATTTGCAAATTCAGATAACAGAGCTTACCCTACTATGGGAATGTCTTTCGATTTAGAAACTGGAGTTAAGAGTAATCTCGATGAAGATAAAACATTTGGTTATATAACTTCAAAATGGGGAATTGCCCATAAATTAATTCCTTCCGGGAATTTAGTTTTAGCAACAACACTTAAAGGTCATTTAAATATTGGAGACGACTACGAATTTTATCACGCTGCTTCCATAGGGGGAACAGATGGTTTGAGAGGATTTAGAAATCAGCGTTATACTGGAAAATCTGCTTACTATCAAAACACCGATTTACGTTATTCTTTTGGGGAATTAAAAACTCCGCTTGCTCCAATTAAATTAGGGGTCTATGGTAGCTTTGATTATGGAAGAGTTTGGATGCCAAACTTCGACTATTCTGAAAAGTGGCATAACACTTATGGTGGAGGATTATTTATTAATGGAGCAGAATTAATGTCGGCAAATATAGGTGTCTTTAATAGTAAAGATGGAGCTCGAGTTGCTTTTGGACTTGGATTTGGGTTTTAAATGGTTATTTTAGAGAGTTGAACTATTTAAAATAAGAATTAGTATGGAAGTGATTGATAATAAAGAAAAGAATAGGTTTGAAGCAAATGTAAACGGAGAGTTGGCAATTGTTGAATACAGCCTAAAGGATGAGGTTATATCTATAACTCACACTGAAGTGCCTAAAGCTTTGGCAGGTCAGGGTATAGGTAGTAAATTAACCGAGGCAGTATTAAAGCATATTGAAGAGCGTGGGTTGAAAGTAAAGCCTTTGTGCCCTTTCACAAAAAAGTATATTGACAAGCATCCCAAGTGGAGTGATATGGTTGCTTAAATTAAAAAAGCCCTTTTAATATATGTTAAAAGGGCTTTTTATTGATTTTAAGGGGTTGATTAATCTATTGCATCACCTATATCGTCTGCAACGTCTTCTATGTCGTCTGCGACAGTTTTATTTTCTCGGCAACTAACAAAGCTAGTGCTCATTAAACCTGCGGCAAATAAAATTAAAAAAACTTTCTTCATAATTGATTGTTGGTTTTAAAATTAATAATTGAGATTTGAATTGATCGGTATTAAGGTTTGCGGCCTGTAGCTAAACGATATAAAATACCGATAACTGCTAGAACCAATAAAATGTGAATTAAACTTCCTACAGCTTCTCCAAAGCCGAAATAACCCACAAGCCATCCTAAGATAAGAAGGACAACAACAAGCCAAATAATGTCTCCCATAACAATTTGTTTTTAAGTTAGTCTCATAAAACTACAATATAAAATATTGCTTCGTAATGTATTTAACCCGTTTTTAACGAATATAATAAAAAATAAATTAAAAATTTATCAATTTGAAATTTTAGTTTTTCGTTACATTTATAAAAATTAAAGTTGTGAAGTTTAAAAAAGAGTTTGATACTAATAGGGAAACTTGGAATAAGAAAGTTGGGATTCACGCTAGCAGTGACTTTTATAATTTGAAAGATTTCATCTCTGGAAAATCTTCTCTTAACAAATATGAAGTTAGCACATTAGGTGATGTTTCTGGGAAGAGTATTCTTCATCTTCAATGCCATTTTGGGCAAGACACCCTAAGCTTAGCGCGAATGGGGGCAAATTGTACAGGTGTTGATATTTCAGATGAAGGTATTAAGCTAGCAAAGGAATTAAATATACAATTGAATCTTAACGCAAATTTTATATGCTGTAATGTATTAGAAACTTCAGAATATATTTCAGAAAAGTTTGATATAGTATTCACTAGCTACGGAACTATAGGTTGGTTGCCAGATTTAAAACCTTGGGCAAAAATGATTTCGGAACGGCTCAAACCTAGAGGGTTCTTTTATATTGTAGAATTTCACCCTATTGGCTGGATGTTCGATTATAGAGTTTCGCCACCTGCAATGAAGTATGGCTATCAACAAAAAGAATCTATATACGAAGAATACAAAGGCACTTATGCCAATCCAAATTCTGATATGATTAGTAAGGAATACGGCTGGAATCACGGTTTAGGAGAAGTGATTACTTCATTGGCAGAAGCTGGTCTTCATATTGAATACTTAAAAGAGCACGACGCATCTCCCTATAATGTTTTTCCAGATTTAATAGAAAATGCAAAAGGATTATTCGAGCTTCCTAACAAATTGTATCCTCTTATTTTTGAGATTAAGGCAGTAAAGAAAGTCTAACCCTTAATTATAATTATAGTTTAAAATTTAGCTATTAGTGGTTTTGCTTTTCCTTAAGCAATTCAGGGTGTTTTTTCTTGAATTTGTTTAACCTTGGAATAGAAACATTCTGAATGTATGGATTGCCAGGATTATTGCGTTCGTAGTTTTGATGATATTCTTCGGCTTTCCAGAATTTTTGAAAAGGCAATACTTGAGCTGCAACTTTTTCTCCGTCTAATTCTTTATTGAGTTGAGATATCTTATCATCAATAATTTTCTTTTCATCCTCGTTTTGATAAAATATTATAGAACGATAAGATGTTCCACGGTCTGGCCCTTGGCCGTTTATTTGTGTGATATTCTGGGAGCCAAAATAAACATCAACAAGTTGGCTATAGCTTATCAATTCAGGGTCGTAAATTACTTCAACTGCCTCTGCGTGATCTTTATGATTTTGATAGGTAGGATTATCAATAGTTCCGCCGCTATATCCTGAAATGGCGTCTTTAACTCCAATAACACTTTCGTAAATTGCTTCTACACACCAAAAGCAGCCACTGGCGAAATAGGCTTTTTTAAGGCCGTTAATTGATTCAGTTTGAACGGGGGATTGTTCTTTTTGAGCTATAGATTCAATTTCTTTATTTTTTTCATTTGAAGGTTTACAAGCTCCTTGTAAAGAGAAAAAAAGGATGCTTATAATTAAAATCGATAATCTTTTCATAGTACATATTTTCAAAAGTGAGTTTGATATATTATCAAAAACCTAGATTGAAGGTACAAAAAAAGCCCTCACTTTATGTGAAGGCTTTGTTATATTTAATGAATTCGCTTATTTCAGTTTGGCAAACATTGCCTCCATTTTTTCACGCTCTTCGTTAGCCAAATCTGGATCAACTAGAATACGACCACTGTGCTCGTCTGTAATGATTTTTTTACGTCCTGCAATTTCTACTTGAACTTGTGGTGGAATAGTAAAGAAAGATCCTCCAGAAGCACCTCTTTCAACTGCAACAATTGCTAGTCCGTTTCTTACATTACTTCTAATTCTTTTGTAAGCTTTAATAAGTCTAGGCTCAATTTTAGCTTCATACTTTTCAGATTCCTTAATAAGAGTTTGTTCCTCTTTTTCAGTTTCTTTCAAGATTTCATCAAGTTCTGCTTGTTTGTGCTTTAAGTGCTCAGAACGCTCGTTATAGCGATTTTGAGTTTCTTCGATAACTTGATTTTTTTGCTCTATTTGAGCACGGAATTCCTTAATGTTCTTTTCAGAAAGTTGAATTTCCAATTCTTGGTATTCAATCTCTTTGCTCAACGAGTTGTATTCTCTGTTGTTACGAACATTATCTTGTTGAGTCGAATATTTTTTGATAAGAGTTTTAGACTCTTCAATATTATTCTTCTTTTCTTTAATTTGGTCTTCAATCACTTCAAGATCGGCCTTTAGCTTTTCTAAACGAGTGTTCATTCCAGCTACTTCGTCTTCAAGATCTTCCACTTCTAAAGGAAGCTCTCCACGAACATTCCTGATTTCATCAATTCTTGAATCAATAAGTTGTAGATCATAAAGTGTTCTCAACTTCTCTTCAACCGTAACTTCAGTTTTTGTTGCCATAAATTATAAATAACTAATTGGATTGGTATTTATTTGCGATATAAGAATCCTGCCTGCCGACAAGGAGGGTGCAAAATTAGTGATTTTTTTCTTAAGGAAAGAATGTAAAAGGTCTTTTGTGTACTGTTCACTCTCATAATGACCAATATCCGCCAAAACTATGGCGTTTTCAGCCCTAAAAAAGTCGTGATATTTAAAATCTGCCGATACAAATGCATCTGCTCCAGCTTTTTTTGCAGCGTCAATAGCGAAACTTCCACTTCCTCCAAGTACTGCAACCCTTTTAATTTGTTTTTTTAACAATTTTGAATGACGTACGCAGTCAGTTTTCATTGTAGTTTTAAGAAATTTCAGAAACTCAGTTTCAGACTTTTCTGTTTCAAACTCTCCAATCATTCCCATCCCTATCTGTTGATTATGATTTTCTAGAGTGGTAATTTCGTAGGGAATTTCTTCGTAAGGATGCGCTTCAAAAAGGGCCTTTAAAACTTTACTTTGTAAATGCTTAGCAAAAGTGATTCCTATTTGAGTTTCTTCTTCGAAATGAAGTTCGCCCTTTTCACCTTTTTTAGGATTTGAATCTTCATTACCTTTAAAGCTGCCAATTCCTTTTATATTAAAACTGCAATTGTCGTAATTTCCTATACTTCCACCGCCAGCTTCAAATAAGGCATTTCGAACTTTTTCATCACTTTCATTAGGAACAAAAGTGATGAGTTTTTTTATAGTTTCATTTTGTGGGATTAAGACTTTGCGATTTATTAAACCTAACTTTTCACAAATCATAGTGTTTACACCATTCCATGAATTGTCTAGCGCTGTGTGATTTGAAAATATAGCAATATCGTGTTTAATTGCTTTTTGAACTACACGCTCAACATAGGTTTTTCCTGTAATCTTTTTTAACCCAGAAAAGACAATAGGATGGAAGCTTACGATGAGGTTACAATTGTTCTCGACTGCTTCATCTACAACCGCTTCCAGTGTATCTAATGTTACCAGAATTCCTGAAACTTCTGCATTTTCATCGCCTACAAGTAAGCCGGTATTGTCAAAACCTTCAGAATATGCTAGGGGAGATAGCTCTTCTAGCAAACCAATAACTTCTTTTACCTTCATTTTTATTATTTTCTGTAAAGATAACGGATTATTGAAAATACAAAAAGGCACTTAATTCTTAAATATTGAATTTTCAGATTTGCACTTACTCCGGAATTAGTATTTTCGTTGAATGAAATCACTTCGGAAATTATTATTCCCATTTTCAATTTTGTACGGTGGCATTACTGCAGGCCGTAATTTCCTATACAATAAAGGTTGGCTAAAAAGTAAAGCTTATAATCTTCCCGTTATTTGTGTTGGAAACCTTTCTACAGGAGGCACTGGAAAAACACCGATGATTGAATTGTTAGTGTCGTTTCTAAAGGAAAATCATAAGCTTGCAGTTTTAAGTAGAGGGTATAAAAGAAAAACTTCAGGATATCGTGAGGTTTTAGTGAATAGCAAAGTTGAAGAGGTTGGGGATGAACCCCTTCAGTTTAAAAAGAAATTTCCAGAAATTACGGTAGCCGTTTGTGAAGACAGGCAAACAGGTATTGAAAAGTTACAACCTACATCAGAACTGGTTTTATTAGATGATGCGTTTCAACATAGAAAAGTAAAAGCGTCTTTCAATATTTTACTTACCCCGTACGACAGTTTGTATGCCGATGATTGTGTTTTACCCGCAGGAAACCTTCGAGAGCCAAGAAACGGTGCTAAAAGAGCGCACGTTATAGTAGTTACTAAATGTCCTGATAATATTTCTTCATCGAATATCGAAAACATAAAACGCAAATTAAATCCTACATCAAAACAAGAGGTTTATTTTTCAAAAATTGGATATGGCTCAGAAATAAAAGCTGCAAATCAATCCAAGCCCATCGAGTATTTAAACGATAAAAAGTTTTTATTGGTGACAGGTATTGCCAATCCTAAGCCATTAATTTCTTATTTAAAACAGCGAGGCTTAACGTTTGAGGAAAAATCATTCCCAGATCATCATAATTTTACAACTTCAGAAATTGATAGTCTTAAAACTCACAAACTAATCTTAACCACTGAAAAAGACTTTATGCGATTAGCGTCTTTAAAAGATGTTACAGAGATTTATTATTTACCAATTCAAACGATAATTATGAATGGGGAAGAAGCAAAATTCAAAAATAGAATCAATAAGAGTTTACTTGAATTTCACTAGAACTTATTAATCTTTGAGTCGAATAAATGTAAATCTATTTAGCTGAAATTTTTTCTATCAAATTGATGATTCTTGAAGAATAGCCGATTTCATTATCGTACCACCCAATAATTTTCACCATTTTACCTATAACCGAAGTCATTTCAGCGTCAAAAATACACGAGTGTGTATTGCCAACAATATCGATTGAAACAATAGGATCCTCGGTGTATTGAAGAATTCCTTTCATGGAGTTTTCTGAAGCAACTTTAAAAGCGTTATTTATTTCCTCAATTGTAACTTCTTCTTTTACGTTAAGGGTAATATCGGTTAAAGATCCATTTGGAACTGGAACTCTAATTCCACAACCCCCAATTACATCGGCGAGATTTGGAAAAATTTTTGTCAAGGCTTTAGCGGCACCAGTAGTTGTTGGAACAATAGATTGCCCAGCAGCTCTTGCACGGCGCAAATCGCGATGAGGCTGATCGTGTAAACTTTGGTCTGTAGTATAAGAGTGAACGGTAGTAATGTATGCCTGCTCAATTCCACAAAGTTCATTAATAACCTTTAGCATTGGAGCTGCATTATTTGTAGTGCAAGAAGCATTTGAAATAATGATATCGTCATCATTTAAAATTGAATCGTTTACGCCAAGTACAACAGTTTTAATATCATCTTCAAGAGGAGGAACAGAAAGAATCACTTTTTTTGCTCCATTCTTCAAATGATATTCTAGTTGATTTCTTTTTTTGAACTTCCCTGTACACTCAATCACAACATCAATAGCACCCCAAGAGATAGCTTCGATATTTTTTTCTGAAGTGAACCTTACTTTTTTACCAGCTACAGTAATTTCATCGTTAGTAAATGAAATAGGTTCTTTTAATACACCGTGAATGCTGTCGTACTTTAAAAGATGAGTTAATGTTTTAGAATCTGCTAAGTCGTTTACAGCAACAACATCAATAGTTGGATGATTAATTAATAATCTAAATAGGTTTCGGCCAATGCGCCCAAAACCATTTATGCCGATAGTTGTCTTTGTTTTCATATAACTAACAAAAGTACGAAAATGAAATGCTAATTAGAGGTTAAGAATAAAGAAGAAAACTTAAAATACTATGAAATTCTGCTATTGTTTTAGGGTAATGATTTCTGCTAAGAGTTTCCTAGCTCTAAGCAATCTTACTTTTACATTGTTAAGAGGTTCTTCAAGGGTTTCAGAAATTTCATTATAACTCATTTCCTGAAAATACCTAAGGTTGATCACGTCTTGATAATGAGGTTTTAGCAGTTTAATATAACGCAGCAATTCCGCAAGATTTTGTTCGCGAATTAAATTATCTTCCGGAGTAGGCGAGTGATCAACAATTTTATGGGCGTGATCGTTAAATGTATCGGTAGTTTGGGAATTTATAGAAGCATTCTTTTTCCTTGATTTATCTATTTGAATGTTTTTTGAAATAGTAATCAACCAAGTTGAAAAAGTGTAGTTCTCATCAAAGGTGTCTATTTTATCAAATGCTTTAGCAAAAGTTTCAATGGTGATGTCTTCAGCTTCATGTTCGTTACGTACTCTTTTAAGTTGAAATCCGTAAACGTCATTCCAGTAAAAATCTAGCAAGAATTTAAAAGCTCCTTGCTTTCCTTTTTTCGCACTTTGTATTTGTTGTATTATTTCTTCTGAAGTTATTTCCATCTCGGGTTTTTTTCTCCTCTGTTGGAAATAAAGATACTTAATTGACTGAAGATTAAAAACAATTCAAAAAACAGTATGAACGGTATTAAATCCTGTTCCTTAAGTTTCTTAGCTGCATAGCCGATAATAAGATGTTGAAATGCAAGTCTGATAAACATAATTACCAATCCAAAAATCCAAAACTCTGTAAACAAAGTTGCAGCACCTAATAGCCAGAAAAGAAGATTAAAAATGTAATAAGCTCCTAGCAAAAATCGATGTTTAGTCTTGTAAAGTTTGGCTGTGGAGTAGTGTCTCTTTTTTTGTTTTATCCAACTGCTAAATTTTTTCTTCGGAATAGAATATGTAAACGCTTCTGGTTCTACACATATTTCTACATTGTCTTTTGTTGCTGCTTCATTAACAAAAAGGTCGTCATCTCCTGAAGGAACTTTAATATGACTCATAAACCCATTGTTTTCGTAGTAAAGTGTGCTAGTGTAGGCTAGATTGCGGCCTACCCCCATATATGGTGTTCCAGCTTCAGCGTAAGAAAAATACTGAACAGCGGTCATCAATGTTTCAAACCGGATTAATTTATTTAATAAACCTGGTTGTTTTTCATAGGCTCCGTAACCTAAAAGCAGCTGCTTTTGGTCAGTAAACTTCGTCGCCATACTCTCTAGCCATTTATTTGAAGCAGGGTAACAATCTGCATCAGTAAAGATTAAACGAGTGTTTACAGAGCGTTTTAACCCTAAGGTAAGTGCGTATTTTTTATTGCCCCAAAAAGCCTCGTTGTTTTTTACATTCACTATTTGAATACGAGGGTCATTTTCAGCAAACGATTCCATTACTTCTAGAGTATCATCTATAGAAGCATCATTAATAAGTATTATTTGATATTCAGGATAATCCTGTTGTTGCCAAAGCGGAATATGCTTTTTAAGATTTTCAGCTTCGTTTTTGGCGCAAACTATAAGAGAAACGGGATGTTTAACCGAAACAACCTTTTCGGTAGGTTTTAAGAATGAAAATTTTGAAAAAAGAAGATAATAAGCACAGTTAATCAACGCAACAGCGCCGAAAACGTAAAGTAGCACCATAAATTTATCTGATTGAAACCCCTAAAGCTGCTGTAGCGATTAAGATTGTTGATTAAAGAGTTTTGTTTCTAAATTGATTATTTATTAGAAGCTTCCAATTTGTGTGTGTCCTCAGAGCAGTTTGCAAATTGATCTGGAGTTTTACCACAAAATCCACAAGACTCTCCTTCTTTATTCAAAAATGGATTCTGACTAGCACATGTTCCAGCAAATTTTCCATCTTTCTTAGCCCAGATTTTTATTGCAATTCCTGCAACACCTAATAGTAATAATACTAATGTTATAAGTAATAGTTTCATGACAATATATTTGACTGCAAAAATACAACCTTTCTTATTGTTTCACTCAGATTTTAAGTATTTTTAGGTTTCATTTAAACAATTTCATAATGCAAAAATTACTCTCATTAATATTTGTTTTTCTATTCATTTTTCTTGCAGCGTCTTGTAAAAATGAAAACCAAGAAGTTAATAGTTTGGAATCTGTTAATACGACGAACGAAGAAATTCAAAAGTCTGAATTAAATAGAGCTCCTAAGAAAGCGTTAACTCCAGAGGGTATAGCGATATCAAAAAGTATAATGTCGCAAATTATGAATGAAAGAGATTTAAAAAGATTTGCTAGTTTAATTGTTACCGCAGAAATGGCTACTCAACTTACTAAAGATGGTGGGGCTTATACGGTTTTTGGGCCTTCCAATACAGCTTTAGATTCCTTAGCCGATAAAAACAATAAGTTTTACTCAAAACAAGAAAATCTCGATAAGTTAATAGACCTTTTAAAGTCCCACATCGTAGAAGGAGAGCATTCTAAAGAATCTTTATCAGAAAGTATTAGTAAATCAGGGAAACTCAAGTTAAAAACATTGTCAGGAACAAGTTTAATATTAACTAAAGCAGATGATAAGATTATTATCTCCGATAATAAAGGGATGAAGGTTAAAGTTTTAAAAGGCGGAGAAAAAGGCTCTAACGGGACAAGTTACGTTGTTGATGGAGTTCTTACAGCCAATTAAAATATATTTACTTCGGGTTCTATTGTAATACCAGATAATTCTTTTACTTTTTTCTGAATGTCCATTGCAAGTTGCCAGATTTCTTTGCCTGTGGCTTCGCCATAATTAACCAATACCAACGCTTGCTTTTTGTGAACTCCAGCATCTCCAAAACGTTTTCCTTTGAAACCAGATTTTTCTATTAGCCAGCCTGCAGGTATTTTAAATTCTGTAGGTGAAACTTCATAAAATGGTGCTTCAGGATATTTTTTTCGGAATTCTTCAAAAGTATCTTTGTCTACTATCGGGTTTTTGAAAAAAGAACCGCTATTACCTAATACTTTAGGGTCAGGAAGTTTTGATTGTCGAATAGCAATAACTGCATCAGAAACATCTTTAATACCAGGATTCAGAATATTTTTTTCAGCTAATACTTTCTGAATATCTCCGTATGAAATACTTAATTTATGGTCCTTTTTTGTGAGCTTAAAAGTTACACTTGTAATAATGTATTTTCCTTTAGCCTCATTTTTGAAAATTGAATTTCGATAGCCGAATTTACATTCTTCATTTGAGAACTCTTTTTCATTTAAGTTTTCAATTTCAAGAACGGTACAGCTTTCGAAAGTATCTTTCAATTCTGCGCCATAAGCGCCAATATTTTGAATAGGTGCTGTACCTACATTTCCTGGAATTAATGATAAGTTTTCTAACCCACCAAAATCGTTAGCTATGCAGTATTGAACAAATTCATGCCAGTTTTCACCAGCCATTACTTTTATTCTTACGTCACTCTGGGTTTCATCTAAAACCTCAATTCCTTTTAAGTTTAAATGAATAACAAACGAATTCAATTTGGCGGGAAGTAGCATATTGCTACCCCCACCAAGAATGAATATTTCGTCTGATATTTTTTGGGATAGTACTTCTTTTAACTCTTCCACTGTTTCAACCGAAACAAAGTAGCGAGCCGTACAATCGATACCAAAGGTGTTGTAATTTTTAAGCGATTTGTTCTCTTCAATTCGCATTAATCCTTGTATTTCTCTAAAGCAATTTTTAGAATTTCAACTGCTCTAATTAAGCTTTCTTTATTTAGCACATAAGCGATACGCACTTGATTTAGTCCTACGCCCTGAGTAGAGTAAAAACCTGCGGCAGGAGCAACCATGATGGTTTCACCGTTATCGTCAAATTCTTCAAGCAACCATTGTGCAAAAGCGTCACTGTTTTTTACAGGTAATTGCACGATGCAATAAAAAGCACCTTTTGGTTCACCTACAGTCACCCCAGGAATAGCTTTTAAAGCTTTAACTAAAGTATTACGTCTATCTTGATATTCCGTAATTACATCGTCAAAATAGCTCTGTGGAGTTTCTAAGGCAGCTTCACTAGCAATTTGTGCAAAGGTAGGAGGACTCAATCTAGCTTGAGCAAACTTTAATGCTGTAGCAATAACTTCTTTGTTTCTTGAAACCATACAGCCAATACGAGCACCGCACATACTGTATCTTTTTGAAACCGAATCAATAATAATTCCGTGTTGTGCTAAGCTTTCTTCTTCTAGAATTGAATAGTGCTTAGATCCATCGTATGTAAATTCTCTATAAACTTCATCTGCCACTAAAAATAAATCGTGTTTTTTTACAATTTCAGCTAAAGTTTGAATTTCTTCTTTTGAATAAAGATATCCAGTTGGGTTTCCTGGATTACAGATAAGAATAGCTTTTGTTTTTGGAGTAATAAGCTTTTCAAATTCTGAAATTGGAGGCAAGGCAAAGTTGTCTTCAATTTTTGAAATTACAGGAACAATTGAAATACCAGATGCAGTTGCAAAACCATTGTAATTTGCATAAAATGGCTCAGGAATAATTATTTCGTCTCCAACGTCGGCAATGCTACCCATTGCAAAAAGCAAAGCTTCACTACCTCCCGTAGTTACAATTATATCATTAGCTTCAGCTGGAATATTGTTTCTGTGATAGTATGCAGAAATCTTTTTGCGATACTCCTCCGATCCTTCAGAACGAGTGTATGCAAGAACTTCTAGATTGTGTTCGGAAACTGCTTTCATCGCTATTTCCGGCGACTTAATGTCAGGTTGACCGATGTTTAAGTGGTAAACAGTTTTATTAGCTTTATAAGCTTTTTCGGCGAAAGGAACTAGTTTGCGGATTGGAGATTCCGGCATGTTTTTCCCTTTTGTTGATACTGATGGCATAATAAAAATTTTAGCAGCAAAGTTGCAAAATATATTTTATAAAACTAATCTGAGGCGATTAACATTCGCCTTTTTTTTATATCTTCAAGAGATATTCATTAATACCCTTCTCAATTTGTATAAGCCATTGTTTATAATCTTGTTGCTGTGCTCTTTTTCATTGATGGCGCAGGCGGGATTTACTTTGGAAAACAATGCTAAAAAAAACCGAATTCCTTTTAAAATAGTAAATAACCTAGCAGTAATCGAAATCGAAATTAATGGAACGCCATTGTCTTTCATTCTCGATACTGGGGTGAAGTCTACAATCCTTTTTAGTTTAGAAGCTGCAGATAGTGTTCAGTTGAAAAACACATCGCCAGTTCAATTACAAGGTCTAGGGGCAGGGGGAATGGTTGAAGCATTAAAGAGCTTAAACAATCATATAAAAGTAGGGGAAGCTGTTGATAAAAGCCATTCGCTTTACGTGATTTTCGATAGCTCTCTAAATTTCTCTCCTAGAATGGGGGTACCCATTCACGGTATATTGGGAAATGAATTTTTTAAAAATTTCGTAGTAAAAATTAATTATGCATCCGAGGTAATAACCATCTACGATCCTCAAAAACATACTTTTAAAAAGTGCAAAAAGTGTGAAGATCTTGCCCTCAATTTTGTAAATGGCAAGCCATATATCAACCTACAAGTAGCTTCAGAAACTATACAAGAAGAAGTAACTTTATTGATAGACTCTGGTTCTAGTGATGTTTTGTGGTTGTTTGATGAGTTGGGGTTTATAAATGAAAATCCTAAAAACTATTTTAATGATTTTTTAGGGCTGGGCTTAAGTGGAAATATTTTTGGTAAGCGTGCGCGAGTACCAGAACTAATATTGGGCGATTACTTATTAAAAGATGTTAATGCCTCGTTTCCTGAAGAAGTTGCTGTTTTAAAAGCGCGCTTCTACGAAGATCGAGACGGAACTATAGGGGGTGGGTTTTTAAGTAGGTTTACTATAACTTTTGATTATGGCGGTAGCGTTGTTCGGTTTAAGAAAAACCGAAACTTCAATAGGCCTTTTCACTATAATATGAGTGGTTTGACTTTAGAGCACGGAGGAATGGAGTTAGTGAAAGAGGAACGCCAAGCCGCTATAAATACAAATAGTGATAGTAGGAGTGAGGCCTTAAACAGAAATAGTATTGCTATAACCACCGAGTTTAATTTTACACTTGTACCAATTTATATAGTTGTAGATGTAAGAGAAGGTTCGCCTGCTGCCTTAGCCGGGATAGTCGAAAATGATGAGATAGTTAACGTTAACGGCAAGCCAGCGTATAGATATAAATTATACCAATTAATCTCTTTGTTTTCTAGTGAAGAAGACAAGCGAATTTCTATGCATATAAAAAGAGATGGTGAAATTCAAAAAGTAGCTTTCAATCTCAAAAGCTTATTCTAAAAAAAAAATCCGGCTAAAGAATTTATCTTCAGCCGGATTATGCTTTTTCAAGTATATTTATTTAACTTTTTTCAAGTACACTTGCCGCTTCTGGTTTTACGGTACCTTTTATTTTTAAGGCTACCATAGGCTCGCTTGCGTTAGAATATACAGTAATTGTTTTTCTAATAGGTCCAACACGATTTGTGTCGTACTTCACTTGAATACTGCTACTTGCACCTGGAGCAATTGGTCCTTCAGGTTTTTTTGGTACAGTACAACCACAACTAGATTTTACATCACTAATAATAAGTGGGGCATCACCAGTGTTCGTGAATTCAAATACACGTAAACCGTCACTACCTTTTTCGATAGTTCCGTAATCCACGGTGTCTTCATTGAAAGTAATTTTTGCTTGTTGTGCTTGAGCGGTAAAACCGATAAAGGCAACAAGTGCCATTAGAGCTAATTTTTTCATGATTTTTGGTTTTTAATATTTGTAAAAGTATCGAACTTTTAAAGATTCTGCAAAATAACTTAATCCTTTTATTATCCTACAGATATATTTACTTTTGCCATTCATAGTACAAATACTAGACCAAAGTATGGCATTAGAAGCAAAATATAACGCGAAACAGATTGAAAATAAGTGGTATAACTACTGGATGGAGAATAATTGCTTCCATTCTGAGGTAGATGAAAGAACGCCTTATACTATTGTTATTCCACCTCCAAACGTTACTGGAGTACTGCATATGGGGCATATGCTTAATAATACTTTGCAGGATGTATTAATTCGTCGTGCAAGATTACAAGGTTTTAACGCTTGTTGGGTGCCAGGAACAGACCACGCTTCAATTGCAACAGAAGCAAAGGTAGTGGCTAAACTTAAAGCCGAAGGGATAGATAAAGCTAACCTTTCGAGAGAAGAGTTTTTAGAGCACGCTTGGGAGTGGACGCACAAACACGGAGGAATTATCCTTGAACAACTTAAAAAACTTGGTGCATCTTGTGATTGGGAACGTACTAAGTTTACAATGGATCCAGAAATGTCTGCTTCTGTTATAAAAGTGTTTGTAGACTTGTATAGAAAAGGAAATATCTATCGCGGTTACCGAATGGTAAATTGGGATCCAGAAGCCAAAACTACACTTTCTGATGAAGAGGTTATATACGAAGAAAAACAAGGTAATCTTTATTACTTAAAATATAAAGTTGAAGGTAGTGAGGATACCTTAACTATCGCTACTACTCGCCCTGAAACAATTTTAGGTGATACTGCTATTTGTATTAACCCTAATGACGAACGCTTTGCACACTTACGTGGTAAAAAAGCAATTGTTCCTATCTGCAACCGAGTGATTCCTATTATTGAAGATGAATATGTAGACGTAGAATTTGGAACAGGATGTTTAAAAGTAACTCCTGCTCACGACGAAAATGATAAAGCTCTTGGCGATAAGCACAATCTTGAGATTGTAGATATTCTTAATGACGATGGAACTCTAAATAGTTTTGGATTGCATTATGAAGGAAAAGATCGTTTTGTAGTTCGCAAAGAAATTGTAAAAGAGCTTGAAGAAATGGGAGTGGTTTCAAAAATTGAAACCCATATGCACAAGGTAGGTACAAGTGAACGTACAGGCGCTGTAATAGAACCAAAGTTGAGTGATCAATGGTTCTTAAAAATGAAGGAGCTTGCTCAACCTGCTTTAGATGCAGTTCTTGAAAAAGATGTAAACTTAGTTCCCGAGAAGTTTATAAACACTTACCGTCATTGGATGGAAAATGTACGCGATTGGAATATCTCAAGACAGTTATGGTGGGGACAACAAATTCCAGCGTATTTCTATGGCGATGGAAAAGAAGACTTTGTAGTTGCTGAAAATATTGAGGAAGCTTTAAAACTTGCTCAAGAAAAAACGAATAACAACGCATTAAAGACTACAGATTTAACTCAAGATCCAGATGCATTAGATACTTGGTTCTCTTCTTGGTTGTGGCCAATAAGTGTTTTCAACGGAATTTTAGAGCCGGACAATAAAGAAATCAATTATTACTATCCAACAAACGATTTAGTAACTGCTCCTGAAATCTTATTTTTCTGGGTGGCAAGAATGATTATTGCTGGTTACGAATATAGAAATGAAAAGCCTTTTACAAATGTTTATCTAACGGGAATCGTTCGCGATAAACAGCGTAGAAAAATGAGTAAGTCTTTAGGAAATTCGCCAGACCCTATAGATTTAATGGAAACTTATGGTGCAGATGGCGTACGTGTGGGCATGCTTTTAAGTTCTCCTGCAGGAAACGACTTGATGTTTGATGAAGACCTGTGTAAACAGGGAAGTGGCTTTGTAAATAAAATATGGAATGCCTATAGACTAATCGACGGCTGGGAGGTTTGCCCAGATAAGGAACAGTCGCAAAGTGATGTTATAGCATTAAACTGGTATAAAAGTAAATTTCAAAAAACACTTGCGGAGATTGAAGATCACTACGGTAAATATCGTATAAGTGATGCTTTAATGGCTACTTATAAGTTGGTTTGGGATGATTTCTGCTCTTGGTTCTTAGAAATGGTAAAACCACCTTACGGTGAAAAAATCTCTAAGAAAACTTATGAGGAAGTAATTTCAGTACTAGAAGATAATTTAAAAATTCTACACCCATTTGTTCCTTTTATTTCAGAAGAAATTTGGCAACACATAACTAAACGTGATACTTCTGAAGCCTTAATAGTTTCAGAATGGCCAAAAGCTCAGCCTTTTGACGAAAAGATTATTAAAGATTTCGATTTTGCTTCTGAAGTAATTTCAGGTATAAGAACAATTCGTAAAGAAAAGAATATTTCTTTTAAAGATACAATTGAGCTTTCAGTTTTAAATAACGATAACGCTTCAAAAGATTTTGACGCTGTAATTGCTAAACTAGGAAATATTTCTGAACTGAACTACATTACAGAAAAGCTTGACGGAGCACTAACTTTCCGTGCAAAGAGTAACGAGTATTTTATTCCGATAGCAGGTGCTATTAATGTTGAAGAAGAGATAGCAAAACTAACTGAGGAATTAAAATATACCGAAGGTTTTTTAAAGAGTGTTCAAGGGAAACTGAAGAACGAACGCTTTGTAAATGGCGCTCCTGAAAAGGTAGTTGCCTTAGAAAAGCAAAAAGAAGCTGATGCTCTTGCAAAGATTGAAACCTTGAAAGCCAGTCTAGCCGGATTAAAATAAATTATAAGCAAAAGCTAGGTTTGCAAAACCTATTAGGTTTAAAATCTTGTTAAACATAAATATTTAAATTGTGCGACTCCATTCGGGGTCGTTTTTTTTATAGAATTTGGAACTTAAAATATGTAAGTCTATTATGGTTTATATTTTATAGAGTTTTCTTAATTAGTTTTAAATCGAGTTTAATTTCTTGAATTTGAAGAGGTTTAGTTTGTATCTTGTTGTAAAATAGATAATTATGGATCAGGCTAAGTATAATGAAATGAAAGCAATGCTTCAAAAATTAGAAGACATTAAGAACAGTCAAGAAAGTATTCTCGATAAAATTAATCATGTTATTACCGATTTGTTTCAACACCCAGATAAAGAATTGGAAGAGGCTATGGAGTTAGCACATCAAATGGCGTCGGATAATGTAGATAAAATTCGCGCAGCTATTGAGACTTATGAAATAAAATTCAATAAAGCCCAGCAGTCATAATTTACTTTCTATACAGAAAGTATTGTTTTACAGCTTTAATGTAAAGCTCTTTAGCTTCATCAGGTGTTAAGCCACGAGTTTGGAATAGCGCATTTGTTTTAAAAGCCGAGATATGTGCCTTTCGTCCACTTGGGGGGTGGTCGTCATTTGTAGCGCGTTTGTAGTATGCGTATAAGCGTAATAAAACATCGGCAGGAAACGGATCTTTATGTTCATTAATGCTTTTTACGGCATTTTTAAAGGCGATATCTAACTCTTCAGATGTCATTATTTTTCAGCAATTATTGAAATTCCACCTTTTACTTTTTGGTTTAATTCTACTTTAATTTTGGCATCAAGCGGTAGGAAAATATCTACTCTCGAACCAAATTTAATAAAACCACTATCTGTTGTTTGTTCTACTTCTTGTCCTACTTCGGCGTAGTTTACTATTCTTTTAGCTAATGCTCCTGCAATTTGTCGGAATAGAACTTCACCAATTACATCATTTTTTACAACAACAGTTGTACGTTCATTTTCTTCAGATGCTTTAGGGTGCCAAGCAACCAAATATTTTCCTGGGTGATATTTGCTATACGTAACTTTTCCTCCCACAGGATAGCGTGTTACGTGAACGTTTATAGGACTCATAAATACAGAAACCTGTAGACGTTTGTCCTTAAAATATTCCTTTTCAAATACTTCTTCAATAACAACAACTTTTCCATCTACCGAGGATAATACTTGGTTAGAGTTTAGAGAGAAGTTTCTTTTAGGATTTCTGAAGAATTGCAGAATGAGTAGCAATAAAATAATTAATGAAATAATTACTCCTCCGCGAATAGTTGGATGTTCAATAAAAACATTGGCCAATAGGCTTAGTCCGATAACAATTACCAGAGCTATAATTATAATTTTAAAACCTTCTTTATGAAACATTGTCAACTATTAATAAAAACGCATATACAAATGGGCTGGCATAGATTATACTGTCTAATCTATCATATAATCCGCCGTGACCTGGCATAATAATTCCACTATCCTTAACACCGGCTTGCCTTTTAAATTTCGACTGAATTAAATCGCCAATCGTTCCAAATATAGCTACAATTAATGCCATTACAATCCACATCCATAGAGGATATTCTAAGGCGTCTAATTGGCTATAGTGTTCTAGGACTTTAAATATAATATATCCTGCTAACAAGGCTCCTACCATACCTCCTATAAAGCCTTCAATAGTTTTCTTAGGTGAGATTCGCTCTAAGAGTTTATGTTTGCCGAAATTCTTTCCAATTAGATAAGCAAAGGTATCATTGCTCCATACTAATATAAAAACAGCTACTATAAGTTCTGGCATAAACCTGCCATCGATATTCATTACGGGAATTAGCGTTAAAAATACAAAACCACTAATAATATAAAATACCACTGTAATGTATTTTTTCTTTTCAAACATTGGGATTTTGCTTGTCCAAAGTACGTCTTTAAGAAGAAATAAATTTACAAAACCACTTAGAATGAGTAAAAGATAGATTGCGTTATCGTCGAAGACATTATAGCTTAAAAAATAAAAACCAGCTGCTAGTAGAAAATAAGCTAGGTAGCTAGTTAAGTGCACAAGTTTCAAGTATTCGCTTAAGGTAATCACTGCAAGTACGAAAAATAGCCCCATAAACCATTCGCGCGAGGTAAACATTGCTATGATAATAATCGAAATGTATAATACGCCCGAAAGGGTCCTAACGAGTGTTTCTTTCATACTATAAGTCTTCCAATAGCAACAAATATAGGTTTTTTGTGCTACTTCCATAACTCATAAAATCCTTTTCTTTTTCTTTTTCAGTGTCGAAGTCCTGAATGGTAGTAATGTTGCTTGGGATGTGTTTTAAGCTTTGGTTTTTGATAATTCGCAAACCTTCACTTATGGTTTCAACAATCTGACTTGTAGTTGCAAACACTACGATGTTAAAAGGAAACTCGCTTAGTTTTTTTTCTTTTATCTGGTTAGACGAAAGTAGAATAGAACCGTTTTTAGCTACAAGTGATTCACAAGTAGTAAGGAAAAATGTTGAATTTGTATTTTTTACAAAGTTGAGGTTAAAGCCGTCAAACTTTTCAGAAAGCATTTCATTAAAACAGAAAACATCTTGCTCGTACCAATCATTTTCTAAAAGAATGTTATCAAATGCTTCTTTTATCTCTTCCCAGTTTTCACAATATAAAAATTTACCTCCGTTGTTTTTGAAATTGAAAGTAAATTTCTCGTCTACAGGAAGTTTTTGCTCAGGGTAATAGGTACTGTGCTCAGGCAGCTCAGACGATTTAGTCTTAGCTTCTGTTTTTTTATATATTGGATTTAAAAGCCTTTTTAATAGACTCATTAATCAAGTAATTGAGGAGTTTATAAATGCGTTTACTTCAAAGATATAAAATACATTTTGAAGTATAGCAACTAGTTCTGTAATTATTAGTAATAACTCTAAAGTGACAACATTATTATGTTGTCACTCTTGGAGCTTCTTCTGGTTTTTGAAATGGACGCTCTCCAAATATTTTCTCAAGGTTGTCCTTGAAAATAACTTCTTTTTCTAAGAGCACATTTGCTAGTTCGGTAAGTTTATCCTTATTTTCTTCAAGGATTCTAACCGCACGATCATACTGTTCTTCAATAAGTTTTGAAATTTCCTGATCAATAAGTTCAGCAGTTTTTTCACTGTATGGCTTAGAGAAGTTGTATTCAGATTGACCACTGCTATCATAATAGGTTAGGTTTCCAACCTTATCGTTAAGACCGTAAATAGTAACCATTGCTCGAGCTTGTTTAGTAACTTTTTCAAGATCGCTTAATGCTCCTGTAGAAATTCGGTTAAAAATTACTTTCTCTGCGGCACGACCCCCTAGGGCTGCACACATTTCATCCAACATTTGTTCTGGATGAATAATTAGTCTTTCTTCTGGTAGGTACCAAGCAGCTCCTAGAGACTGTCCACGTGGTACAATTGTTACTTTAACTAATGGAGCAGCGTGCTCTAGCATCCAACTTACAGTGGCGTGACCAGCTTCGTGGAATGCGATGGCGCGTTTCTCGTCCATAGTCATTATTTTGTTCTTCTTTTCAAGACCACCAACTATTCTATCTACTGCATCAAGGAAATCTTGTTTTCCAACAGATTTTTTTCCTTTTCTGGCAGCAATCAAAGCAGCTTCGTTACAAACGTTTGCAATATCGGCTCCAGAGAAACCTGGTGTTTGTTTTGATAAGAAATCGGTGTCTAAGTCTTCTCCCTTTTTTAAAGGACGTAAATGCACTTCAAAAATTTCTTTTCTTTCACGAACGTCTGGAAGATCAACATAAATTTGTCTGTCAAATCGACCGGCTCTCATTAAAGCTTTATCAAGAACATCAGCTCTGTTTGTTGCAGCAAGTACAATAACATTAGAGTCTGTTCCAAAACCATCCATTTCGGTTAAAAGCTGGTTTAATGTGTTTTCACGCTCGTCGTTTCCACCTGAAAAATTGTTTTTTCCACGTGCACGACCAATTGCGTCAATCTCATCAATAAATATAATTGCTGGAGATTTTTCTTTAGCTTGTTTAAATAAATCACGTACACGTGAGGCACCTACACCCACAAACATTTCAACGAAATCTGAACCTGAAAGTGAGAAGAAAGGTACTTTTGCTTCACCCGCAACGGCTCTAGCTAAAAGAGTTTTACCTGTGCCTGGAGGTCCAACTAGTAATGCACCTTTAGGGATTTTACCTCCTAGAGACGTATATTTATCTGGGTTTTTTAGGAAGTCTACAATTTCTTGAACTTCTTCTTTTGCACCTTCTAATCCTGCAACATCTTTAAAAGAAGTTTTGATATCGGTTTTTTCATCAAATAGTTTAGCCTTAGACTTTCCTATGTTGAACAATTGTCCACCCGGACCACCACCTCCAGCACCAGAAGACATTCTACGCATAATGAATATCCAAATTGCAATAATGATTACAAATGGAAGAATTCCCATTAAGATATCACCCCATACGTTAGTGTCTGTATCGAAGTTTAAGCTAGTAGTTAAATCGTTTTCAGCTTTTATTTGTTGAAAATCTTGTTGGAATAACTGTAAGTCTCCAAATTCAAACTGGTAAGTTGCGTCATTTGTGCCTGGCTCTAAAAAAGAGGGTGCGTTTCCTTTAGGAGCGTGTATGTCTTTCGCTTTGGCTTCTTCAGTAAGATATACCTTAGCAATTTTCTTGTTGATTACTTCAACGCGTTCAACATCCCCAGCCTTTAAAAATTCTTCAAATTGCGCTTGGTTGGTTTTAGCAGGCTGAGACCAGCTACCACCACCAAAGATTTGTAATCCAAAAAATAATAAAATTATAGCACCGTAAATCCAATAATAATTTGGCCTAGGCTTTTTGGATTCGTTTTTCTTGTTTTTATTTTCTTGAGCCATAAGGCAGTCTTCTTTTTAATGAGTTGTTTCTATTTTAACCGATTTTGCATCGCCCCAAAGTCCTTCAATATCATAAAATTCACGGATATGCTTTTGGAATACGTGTACAACTACGTGAACATAGTCCATAAGTATCCACTCGGCGTTGTCGCTACCTTCAACGTGCCAAGGCTTTTCCTTTAATTCTTTGCTTACTGATTTTTGAACTGAGTTTACAATGGCATTAACTTGTGTGTTAGAGGTACCATTGCAAATTATAAAATAGTCACATACTGTGTTTTCTATCTCTCTTAGGTCTAGGATTTCTATATCCTGTCCCTTAACATCTTCAATCCCTCGTATTATTTGAGCAATAAGTTGATCTGTTCCTGCTTGTTTTTTTTGCATTAAATATCTTTCTTTTCTATTTCGCAAAGTTATTACTTTTTTGTTTCTTGAACCGCTTAAATTAAGTAATACTAAACTAAATTATTGTTTTGAAGATAATCAAACTTAATGCCACCCATTCAACCAACTCGTATATGAAGGAATTGCTACGTGAAAACCTGCTTTCAGATCATACAGTTGTACTAGCTGAACAACAAACTTCCGGTCGTGGACAAATGGGAGCTTCTTGGTTTTCAAAACAAGGTCAAAGCCTTACATTTAGTGTGTTTAAAGATTTTAAAGGGTTGGCAGCAGAATATCATTTTATTATTTCCATGGCAGTTTCAATAGCTATTTATGATGCTTTAAATAATCTAAATATCCCGAATCTTTCTGTAAAATGGCCTAACGACATAATGTCAGCCAAAAAAAAAATTGGCGGTATTTTAATTGAAAATGTACTTAAAGGCAGTAATGTACAGTATTCAATTATAGGAATTGGGCTAAATGTTAATTTAATATCCTTCCCGGATTTGCCTCAAGCGAGTTCTTTGAAGCTCGAATCTGGCAGGGAATTTATTTTAGATGAAGTTTTACAGGAGGTTTTAAAGTCGTTGACTAAAAGTTTGGAAAATCTTTCAGTTGTAGATTTTGTTGAAAAGAAAAAGCTTTTTGAAGATCGACTATTTAGGAAAGATGTTATTTCGGTATTTGAAGATCAAAAAGGATTTCGATTTAATGGAATTATAAAAGGGGTTAGCGATTTGGGAGAGCTTTTAGTAGAAACTGAAAATGAAAAAATTCAAAAATATCAATTAAAGGAAGTGAAGCTTATTTACTAAAAATAAAAACGGAACTAAAATTCTGATTTAGCTCCGTTCTCAATATATATTGTTATAAATAAATCTACAGCTTTTCTAAGTTTGAAGCTAGAGTTTCAATAAATTTTGAAATAGGGCTTTTTATCATCATAGCCATCATACTGTTAAATTCTCCTTCAAAAAGTAATTCAGCAGTAGATGATGTATCGGATACACTTTCAATATCGCTTTTTAAAGTAAACGGAAGTTTGTCGCTAATCGCGCCTAAAACTACTTTATTAGGGCTGTCAACTTCTTTTATTTCTAAAGCTATTTCAGGCATACCTTTTAACGCAAATACAAAAGCATTGTCTCTAATTACTTCAAATTTACTAATAGTGTCTGGCATCAAGCCTTCATAGTTTTTTACATCCGCCAAAAATTCGCACAGCTCTGAAGCTGATTTTTGAACCGTTACTTTTTTACTGTTTAATTTCATTATTAAAATTATTAAGTCTGTTATTTTTTATTTTTATACTACCAACTACTGCCCCCAAGTTTCAGGGTTGGTTCTCCATTCGCCAAGTAATCTTGCTTCATCAGCGCTAATATACTTCGACTTTTCAGCTTCTTGTAGTAACATTTCATAATTGCTAAGGGTGCTTAACTCTACATTAGCATTCTTAAAATTTTCCTCTGCAATATTAAAGCCATAACTAAAAATAGCAAACATTCCCTTTACGTTAGCATTTGCTTCTTTAAGTGCTTCTACAGCCATAAGGCTGCTTTTTCCTGTGCTAATTAAATCTTCCACTACAATAACATTGGTATTGGGTTCAAGGTGACCCTCAATTTTATTTTTTCGTCCATGACCTTTAGCTTCCGGTCTTACGTAACAAAAAGGAACGTTAAGATAGTCTGCTACTAAAGCGCCAATACCAATTGCTCCAGTGGCTACACCAGCTATCATTTCTGGCTTTCCGTAGGTTTCTTCAATCTGTTTAGCGAGGTTTTCACGAATGTAATTTCGAATTGTTGGATACGAAAGTGTTATCCTATTATCACAATAAATGGGAGATTTCCATCCCGAAGCCCATGTAAAAGGGTTTTGTGGTTGTAATTTTATTGCATTAATTTGCAATAATAATGCTGCGGTTTTTTGTGCCGTTTCCTTATTTAATATCATACTACAAATGTATAAAGTTTTTGTAAAAGAAATTCCCATTATTCTTTCTACTGAAAAAAATATTGGTGAACACTATACAACCATACCTTTAAAGCAAGCGCGTTTTAAAAAATTGGTTAAAAAGATTAACAACGGCGAGCTTCTCTATGTTAATCTTTATCACAAGAATGCGGAAAAGTTAGAACGTTTTCTTCGGAAAAAAATAAAAGTAGTAGAAGCAGCTGGGGGATTAGTTTATAATAGTAAAAAAGAAATTCTTTTTATAAGACGTAACGGGAAATGGGACCTGCCTAAAGGAAAAATTGAAAAAGGAGAAAGTTATAGGGAAGCTGCAATCCGTGAGGTAGAAGAAGAAACAGGGGTAGAAGGTCTAGAAATTCGTGACTTTATAATGAAAACTTATCACGTTTTTACTAGAAACAATAAATACCGACTTAAAATTACCCACTGGTATGAAATGTATACCGATTACGATGGCCCTTTAACTCCTCAGCCTGAAGAGGGCATTAAAAAAGCAAAATGGAAAAATTTTGAAAAATCCCAGGATGCTTTAAAAAATTCTTATGAAAACATTAAACTTCTCTTCCCCAAAGAATATTTAACCACCCACCCTAATGATAGGATAACGAAGATGTGATTTTTCGTAATAAGGGGATTGTTTGTGAATCCAATCTAATTGTAAATACCAATTTTGTGCAAATTCAGGTTGGTTTTGTTTTTTAGTCTCAAACTTTTCTTTGATTATAGGGTTCTTATTTAAAAACTCCTCGGCTAAATCCTCCCATACATAGGGAGAAAATCCTTCTTTTTGTTGTAGAATAGCGTCAAAGAAATTCCAATTGAAAAATGAATCTTGCGCTGAAGGCTCTAAAGTTTCAATTATATATCTTAACCCCGGTTGCTGGGTTTTTACTAAAATATCTCCTTTGTTTACTTTAACGTTCTCTGTAGTTTTATCCACCTTGGTGTTATAATGTAAATAATGACCTTCGTATGGACTTTTAACTGTTTGATATTCGGCAATTCTATAAACTTCGGAAGTGATAATTGTGTCATTTTCAACTTTTGAAAAGTTTATATTGTTTAGTTTTAAAAGTTCGATAATATTCCAATACCCCTTCGGAATTATATATGCAGTAGGGATTTTGATAGAATCGTTTGCTTTAAAGTTATTGTAGTAGGTAACAGTTTTGTTGAAAGGCTTATTTCTATCATACTTTAATCGTTTTTGTCCTGTAATTTTGCTCGGTATAAAATCACTTTCATAGCCTTTGAAGTTAAGTGAAGTTGTTTTTGTTGAATCTATTTTCCAAGAAATAGGGTAGTAGCTTCCAATTTTGTACTTTTTAATAGCATCTTGTCTTAATGATTTAATTTTTGCGGCATTTGAATCTGCAATGGCTATAAAACTTTTCATTAATTCATAAGTTCCTTCAACTCTATCTTTATAGGGTTTTAGCATATGAGTTTCTACCATCATTCCCATAGTGTTGAATAACGCACTATAACCTGTTGAATATCTAGGAGAGTCCATAAACTGTGAAAACCCGATTTCTGGTTTATTGTTGAATACATTAACATAAGGTGTGATGTCCCATTGTTTTTGCTTTAAAGATTTCTCAAATTCAGGAATAAATGAAGTTTCAAGATAGTTACCTAATTCACCATCTAGTTTGTTGTGTTGCGTAAATAGGTGGGTGAGCGTGTATTGGTAATCTGCGCCATTGCTAACGTGATTGTCGATGAATAGATCTGGATTGAGCCAGTGAAAAATTTCAGCAAATGATTTTGCGTTTTTGGTATCACATTTTATAAAATCTCTATTTAGGTCGTAGTTTCTAGCATTCCCACGAAACCCATATTCCTTAGGGCCGTTTTGATTTGTTCGGCTTGTGCTATTTCTATTTAGTGCCCCTCCTATATTATAGATAGGTATTGTAGCTATAATTGTGTTTTTCGGACTAGGAATACTGTTTTTGGATAATTCTCCAAAAAGCCGCATAGTGGCGTCTATTCCATCAGGCTCTCCTGCATGTATTCCATTATTAATTAATAAAAGATTTTTATCATTTTTTGAAAAGGAACTTTGATTTTGAGTTTTCTTGGTAAACTCTGAATTATATATAACTATGTGTAAAGGTCGTCCGCTATCTGTTTCTCCCATTTCAAAAACCTGAAATCTCTTATCAGTGGCAGCCAAATTTTTATAAAACGTAATGCTTTCATTATAAGTTGAAGTTTCTTTTCCTTCTGAAGTTTCAAAAGTTGTAGTTAAGTTAAAGGGTTTCCTTGTTTTTTCTGAAGTACAGGAAAAGAGAATAATTAAAGAAAATATGAATATTGTTATTTTCATCAGTTTTTAGTGAATATAATTGAATAATATAAAAACCTGCAACATACCTGTGTTATATGTTGGGTTTTGGTCCAATGGTTAAAACTAATTTAAAGGAAAAATATAAAAATAATTATTATTTATTGGGTTAGTTTGTTTAAAATGTATATGTTTAAATATTAAAGCTAACTTTTAACAATTTAAATATTAAATTATGAAAAAAATTACACTTATTGCAGCCGTTTTTATGGCTGGATTAACAACTCAAGCTCAAACTAGTTTAACGAATACTGCGGTAACCACAAGTCAAGACGTAACGATTGAGTTAGATCAAAATCGTGCGCCGGTAATATTAACCCAAAGTCTTTCACAAACCATTGAAGCAGGTGCTGAAATTGCTTGTGCTACTGCAACATCATTTCGTGATAATTCCATGTATCGTGATTTCGATTTAGTAGGTGATCACAATATTATTAATGGTTTATCGGTTGAAGCGGTAGAAATTGCAATTGGACCTGTTATTTCTCCAAATGGTTTTCCAATGACAGTTAATATTTATTCCACAACAGACGAATTTCCTCCTGTTCCTAATGGTACTTATATCACACAAGGAACTGGCGAAGTTACTATTACTGAGGCGGATGCTGAATCTTTTGTTACAATTCCAGTGGTAGGAGTTATTCCTGCTGGTGAGCGTTTAATTGTTGAAGTTGTTATTACTGATGACCTAACTGACACCAACTTCATGCGTTTTGGATGTAATAATGCTGGTGAAATTTCGCCTTCATATATTGAAGCTGAGGTATGTGGAGCTACAGAACCTACACCTTTCTCAGATTTAGGATTAACTCAAGGACTCGTTTGGAATGTAATTGGTGATGATGCTTTAGGAACTATCGAAAACTTATTATCTCAAGTTTCAATTTATCCTAATCCTGCATCTAGCATAATTAACTTGAAAACTCCATCAGATGTAGAAGTTGAATCTATAGTGCTTTTTGATACTTTAGGAAAGAGAGTTAATGTTAACTTTAACAATGGTGTAATAAATGTGTCTTCAATTGCTAGTGGTGTTTACCTTTTAAAAGTTGAAACATCAGCTGGTACAATCACTCAAAAAATAGTTAAACAATAGTTTTTCATTATCGAATTATTTAAATGAAAGCCCCAATCGAAAGATTGGGGCTTTTTAATATGTAATTTAATTAAAAGTTTTGTCTTCTTTTAGTCTTATTGAAACACCTACTATGGTGTTTACGTTAATTTAATTTTTTGTTTCCTTTAGTTGTGAAATCTTAAACATTAAAATTAATTGTGCAACACCAAAAAAGATCTAAAGGGAATAAACGATTTCTTAATACTCAAATTTTTAATCCATAACTAAATTGGCAATTTCAAAAACCTGAAATCTCTTATCTGTGGCAGCCAAATTTTTATAAAACGTAATGCTTTCATTGTAAGTTTAAGTTTTATTTAAATTTGGGTAATCAATAATTGGCTGAACTTGCCTTTGTTGCATTTGTCCGTTTAGATTTAAGGAATAACCAAAAAGTATAATACTAAGTGCTAAGAGGTGATTTTTCATCTGCTAATAATTTATGAGGAAATTTGTCAAATATAGCGTTCAACCTGTGATTGCTTTAAATTTAACAGGGTGAAATCAGAAAAATTAGCACTAAATTATTTGTAAATCTTATTTGGTTGGTTATATTTGCTCATATAAATTAAACTTAAAACTTTTCTATTATGAAAAAAATTACTCTTTTAGCTTCGGCTCTTTTGATGACCGCAGCGACTTTTGGTCAAAACGTTCTTATTGATCGTATCGCAGATAATTCGACAGGATTAATTTCTACATTAGGTGATGATGGTACTGGTGTTTACTGTGCTGATTATTTCTCATTAACTTCTGATGTTGCTCTTGGAGATCTTACTGTTTACGGTCTTAACTCTAACTTTGGTGCAATTGAACCTTTTACTACTGGATTTAACGTATACATTTATGAGATTTCTGGTTCTATTCCAGGTGGTAACCCAGAGGTAGCTGGATCAGGTGTTTTAGAATTAGGTGATATCGATCCTTCTTTATATACTCTTACTGAGGATGGAGCAGGTAGTTCTGAATTTAAAATAAACATTACAGATGCAAACGGTGGTAACCAAGTTGTGCTTCCTGCAGGTGTTTACTGGGTATCTGTTTTCCCAAGTGTACTTGGTGGACCAGCTGAAGATGGACGTTGGAACTGGTTTGGTTCTTTATCTTCTTTCCCTAACCAAGAGCCTGTGTTAATTGACCCATCTGACCTTTTTGGTGCTGGAGCACAGAACTGGACTAACATTACTGGATTAATTGGTGAGCCTTTCCCAAGTTTTGCTTGGAACTTAACTGATGAGCCAGCTGCATCTATCGGTGACAACCTTGCTGAAATGATCGCTGTTTACCCTAACCCTACAACTGATGTTCTTAACTTGAACATTCCTTCAAGCATCGAAGTTACTAACGTAGCTATGTATGATGTATTAGGTAAAAACGTAGGTGCTGTATACAGCAACGGAACTATCAATACTTCTTCTTTTGCACAAGGTGTTTACACTTTAAAAGTTGAAACTACTTCAGGTACTCTTACTCAAAAAGTAGTAAAGCAATAAGAATTTTAAAATTCTAAATATTAAAATCCCGGCCATATGGTCGGGATTTTTTTTGTTTCTAAATTAGCGTTTCTGAAGCTGTATCTAATGGAATTGGCTAGCTATAGGTGATCATGAGTAGATTGTGTCTAAAACCGCTTCTATTTAAGCTTATAAGTGTTGAATGGTAATTGGTAGAGTTGATGTTAAGTAGCGTTAATGCATATTCATTTGCTGGGGATATAATTATAAGTTTATAGTGTTGCTTATAAATATAAAGCGAGTGGACTAAAGTTATTATGGATTTCGGAAACAAAAAAAATCGCCATTGAAATTTTCTTCAATGGCGATTTTAAATTTATATTGAAAAGAGTTCTATCCGTTCATCGAAATTAGGAACTCTTCATTGTTTTTCGTTTGCTTAATACGGTCGTTAATAAACTCCATAGCTTCTATAGGATTCATATCGGCTAGGTATTTTCTAAGAACCCACATACGCTGTATTGTGTTTTCATCTAGCAGGATATCATCTCTACGAGTACTTGAAGAGGTAAGATCTATAGCAGGGAAGATTCTTCTGTTAGATATTTTTCTATCCAATTGAAGCTCCATGTTACCTGTACCTTTAAATTCTTCAAAAATAACCTCGTCCATTTTAGAACCAGTTTCGGTTAAGGCTGTAGCTATAATACTTAATGAACCACCGTTTTCTATATTACGTGCAGCACCAAAGAAACGTTTTGGTTTATGTAGTGCATTTGCATCAACACCTCCACTTAATATTTTACCACTTGCAGGTTGAACTGTGTTATAGGCACGAGCTAAACGAGTTATAGAATCTAATAAAATTACAACATCGTGACCACATTCTACTAATCTTTTAGCTTTATCTATTACCAGGTTTGCTACACGAACGTGTTCTGTTGCTTCTTTATCAAAAGTAGAAGCTACAACTTCACCTCGAACGTTACGTTGCATATCGGTAACTTCTTCAGGACGTTCATCAATTAATAAAATAATTTGATAAACTTCTGGATGGTTAGCCGCAATTGCATTTGCAATATCTTTTAGCAACATTGTTTTCCCGGTTTTTGGTTGAGAAACAATCATACCACGTTGCCCTTTTCCAATAGGAGCAAAAAGATCAATTATTCTTGTAGAAATTGTGCTTTGCTTTTCAGCTAATTTAAATTTTTCCTGTGGGAAAAGTGGTGTTAAATGCTCAAATGATACGCGATCGCGAACTACATTTGGGTTTAACCCATTAATTTTATTTACTTTAATTAAAGGGAAATACTTTTCACCTTCTTTTGGTGGACGTACTTCACCTAAAACTGTATCTCCGGTTTTTAAACCAAAAAGTCTAATTTGTGATTGTGAAACATAAATATCATCAGGAGAAGATAAGTAGTTATAATCGCTAGAACGTAAAAATCCGTATCCGTCCTGCATTATATCTAGAACTCCTTCGCTTTCTATTATCCCTGCAAACTCGTAATCTGGCTCACGGTAACGATTACGAGAATCTTTATTCCCGTTGTTGCGATTATCGTGAATGTTGCCATCTTTTTGTTTGTGGCTTTGATGTTTTTGTCTGTTGTCTGTGTTGTTTTTATCAGTACGCTGATTTTTCTCTCTGTCGTCTGATTTATTTGGACGATTTGAAGAAGAAGATTTCTGATGTTGTGGTTTTCTATCGCTATCTTTATTATCAGATTTAGAAGATTTCTTCACGTCATCTTTTTTATCGTCATCACTCTTCTTATCGTGATGTTTCTTTTGCGGCTGTGGCTTGTTGGATTGAGGTTTGTTACCTCGATTGTCAGCCTTTTTAGGACTTGGCTGCTCTTCTTGGTTGCCACTATTTTTTGGAGACTCAGTTTTTTTCTCTTCCTTCTTAGTAGTTGTAGAAGAATCATCTGACCCAAGTACAGCTTTAACGGCTTTAGGGTTAGCAGCTTGATAATCGAGTATTTGATAAACTAAATCTAATTTTTTTTGTGTGCGGAATTTTGGCACTTTAAGTTCTTTGGCTATTTCCTGTAATTCAGGAAGCTTTTTACTTTTTAATTCTGAAATTTCAAACATGTAATGAATGCTGTAGTTAAAATTTATACTATTTAATTCCTTTTGAGAAGGTAAGTACGTTGAAAATGTTTTTTTGAAGACTAAGTAACCTTTATTGAGGTGGTTACGAATAGATAATGCAATAATACAACAATATTTTAAAAACTAGTGTTATTTTTTTTAAAAAGATAATGTATTTTTGCTGCTTAATTGTGTTAATAGTAATGATACAACGTATACAAACTGTTTTTTTAATCATTTCAGCCCTTATAATGGGCGGATTATATTTATGGTTTCCTGAAGTAGTAGGAACGGATGGTCAAATTATTATGGAACGCAGTGAGCCTTTGATTTTTGGACTTATATTTTTGTCTATAGCATTGGCTATTATTTCGATTATATCATTTAAAAAACGGCAACAGCAATTTGTGTTAAACCGTTTAAATATAGTATCAAATTTTGTATTACTAGGAGTTTTCGTTTATCGATTACTAACTTTATCCGGAGAAACTATTGTTTCAGAGAAGGGTATTGGGGTTCTTTTTCCTATCATTTCTATCGTATTTTTAGTGCTGGCCAATAAGGCCATTAAAAAGGACGAGGACCTCGTAAAATCTGTTGATCGTTTACGGTAAACCGATCTTGGTATATTAGTGCAAAACCCCCTCAGGATGCCACCTTAGGGGGTTTTTTGCTTTTTAGGACAAAGTCAAAAGAAAGTAAAAAAACTTTTATTAACTGAGTAAAAAGTAATTCCTAGCGCTTTTCGAATTCTATAACTTCCAAATTCTCAATTTTCTCACCATCTATTTCAAACCTTAACATCGTTCTTACTTTGTGGAATCCGTGTTTACCCACTGCACCTGGATTCATATGGAGCAGACCTGTAGTTTTATCAGGCATAACTTTTAATATATGAGAATGTCCACAAATAAATATTTTTGGTGGATTGGCGTATAACTCTTGTCTTATTGATGGATTGTATTTACCTGGATATCCTCCAATATGAGTAATCCAAACATCAACCTTTTCGCACATAAAACGATTGTGTAAGGGAAATTCTCGGCGCGCTTCGTGATCATCTATATTGCCATAAACAGCACGAAGTGGCTTTAATGCTTTTATAGCATCGGTAACAGCTAGGTCTCCTATATCACCAGCATGCCATACTTCATCGGCTTGTTTAACATATTTCAAGATTTTTTCATCAATATAACTATGTGTGTCGCTAAGTAGGAGAATTTTTTTCAATGTGTGGGATTTGCTTGATTGTAATAGTTTTCAAATTTATATAAAATCAAGCTCTAAGCCTTGATAGCATTGAAATTAATATTTTCAATTTTGAAAGTAAGAAGCTCCGTAGTATGTTGTAATTTTGCAAATTGTAAAAACAGTTAAGTTTGCGATATTTTATTGAGATAGCATATAATGGGAAAAATTATTTTGGGTGGCAGCGCCAACCAAAGCAGGTGAGTGTTCAGCAAGTTATTGAAGAATCGCTATCTACTTTACTTCGTGAGGATATAAAAATCACGGGAGCGGGTAGGACAGATGCTGGTGTTCACGCAAAACAATTATTTGCTCATTTTGATTTTGAAGCTATAAATGATACAAAAGCTTTAGTTTTTAGAATAAATTCCTTTCTTCCAAAGGATATCTCTGTGGTAAATATTTTTCAAGTAAAAGACAACGCACACGCGCGTTTTGATGCTGTTGCAAGAGAATATGAGTACGTGATATCATTAAGGAAAGATCCTTTTTCTCAGGATTTTGCTTATCAATTAAATAAAACTCCTGATGTAGATTTAATGAATAAAACTGCTGAATTATTATTTAATCATATAGATTTTCAATGTTTTTCGCGGTCTAAAACTGATGTGAAAACATATAATTGCGTTATTAGTAAAGCAAGGTGGGAATTGATTGATAATAAATTAACCTTCACAATTTCCGCAGATCGATTTCTACGCAATATGGTTCGAGCTATAGTAGGAACTTTATTGGATGTTGGATTTGGGAAAACGAGTGTAGAAGATTTTCAAGCAATTTTAAATAGTAAAAATAGATCTAAGGCTGGGGCTTCGGCACCAGCGCACGGATTATATCTTACAAAAGTGAAGTATCCAGAAGAAATATTTCTTCCGATAGAATAAAATAAAATTAATTTTCACCGTCAATTAGTATTGATTAATTGACAAATAAACTTACCAATGATATATATAGAATATATTTTTAAAGTGTCTCCTTTACAACCAGGAGCTGAGATTCTAACTGCCGAATTAGGTTATGCAGGTTTTGAAAGTTTCGTTGAAACAGAAGAAGGTGTTACAGCGTATATTCAGAAAGATGAGTGGAATGAAGATATTTTGAGTGATATAAATATTTTAGATTCTGATGAATTTAAAGTTGAATATACCTTTTCAGAAATAGCCCAGGTAAATTGGAATGCAGAGTGGGAAAAGAACTTCGATCCTATTGAAGTTGATGGAAAATGTACGGTACGTGCACCTTTTCATCCTGTAAAATCGTTTGAATACGAAATTATTATCGAGCCTAAAATGTCATTTGGGACGGGACATCACGAAACCACTTTTATGATGCTTCAGTTTATTTTAGAAAATAATTTTAAAAATAAAACTGTTCTCGATATGGGGTGTGGTACTGCTGTTTTGGCAATTTTAGCTGAAATGCGAGGTGCTTCACAACTTGATGCTGTCGATATTGATGAATGGTGTTATGAAAATTCTTTGGAAAATGTAGAACGAAATAACTGTGCTAATATTTCGGTATATCAAGGCGATGCAGATTTATTGAAAGACCAAAAATACGATGTTATAATTGCTAACATTAATAGAAACATTTTATTAAATGATATGGCTAGTTATGTCAAGTGTTTAAACGCTAAAGGCGAGCTGTATTTAAGTGGTTTTTACATAGAAGATTTACCAATTATTACAGAAACTTGCAATAATTTGGGACTGACCTTCGTTGAGAATAAAGAGAAAAATAGATGGGTTGCTGCGAAATTTTTAATTTCGTAATTAGCTAATTATTAATTAGTTTAGTAGTTGAAACATCTGTTGTAAGGTTAAACAGAGTTTTTTGACAAAGGTTTTACTAATGAATAACTATTAACGTTTAATTATTTCACGATTTGAGTACAAGAGAAAAAATACAAGAAGATGTAGATGTTGCTGAAATGGAGAGCAACCAAAATGAAATAGTACTTTACAATGATGATGTAAATACATTCGACCATGTAATAAATTGTTTAATATTTGCCTGCGAGCATACACCTGAGCAAGCAGAACAATGCTCTATAATTGTTCATTATAAAGGTAAGTGTACGGTGAAAACTGGAGAATATGAGGAATTAAAACCTCGTTGTACAATATTGTTGGAAGCTGGTTTGAGTGCTGAAATTATTTAAAACCACTCAAGGTAAATACCTGAAATAATTACTCCAATAATTAATAGAAATAACACAATTAAAATAAAACCTGCTCCATAGCGGGTTTTTTTATTGTCTTGGAATATATAATCTCTTTCTTTTTTATCGTCTGAATCTTTTACAATTTTTGTCATAAGGTTTGTTTTAGAGTATTAATTTACGGATAATGAATTACATAACTTAAAAAGAAATCATAAAAGATATTTATTGCGGCTAATAGATAGGGGCTTTGTTAATGACAGAAGAAATTTATGGAAGTGAAATATGAAAATTTTTTCTCCTAAAATGAAAAAACCACACTCAAATGAGTGTGGTTTTTTTTGTGACCTTGCCAGGATTCAAACCTGGAACCTCCTGAGCCGTAATCAGGTGCGCTATTCAGTTGCGCCACAAGGCCATTTTGTTGTTGCTTTTAGCGGCTGCAAATATATTTATTTTTAAATTGCAAGACAAATAAAATCTACAAAAAAATGAATTTAAGTGAATATATTCGAAATATTGAGGATTTCCCCAAAGCTGGAGTGCGTTTTAAAGATATAACTCCGCTACTAGCAAACCCTGATGCAACCGCCTATTGTTTACAGCAATTAGTAGCTTTGTTGGAAGGTGAAAAGGTAGATAAAGTTGTAGGTATTGAGTCGCGTGGTTTTTTCTTTGCAACATTACTAGCAAAAGAACTTAAAGCGGGTTTTGTTCCTATAAGAAAGCCAGGGAAGCTCCCGTTTAATACTCTTAAAGAGCCTTATGAGTTAGAATATGGAATGGATGCCCTCGAAATACACGAAGACGCTATTAAGAAAGGTGATCGCGTTCTCTTGCACGACGATGTACTAGCTACGGGTGGAACAGCAAGAGCAGCTTGTAAGCTTATCGAAAATCTTGGAGGGGAAATTGTGCAGTGTAATTTTTTACTAGAAATAGAGTTTTTAAAAGGCGTTCAGAAATTAAAAAATCAAAATGTAAAATCCTTACTAAAGTATTAGTCTAACGAATTTTTGGTTACCCATAATTTGTAACCAAAAATTGCCATTTGTAGCTTCGATGCTTTAGCCAAATCCACTCCCTTTTTGGTGAAACTAGGAAGTATCTTCCTATTAACCTTTGCTAAAAATTTAAAGAATTTCTTTTTCATATTGTATAAAAATAAGAAAACCTTCTAGTTATCAAGAAGGTTTATGAAATTTATAAGATTTCTATTTTTTGGTGGTAATTTCTATAGCCCCATTGACTCCTTTGCCACCATATTTCTTAAGCGCTTTTTCACTTTTTAAAACATTTACTTTATCAATGTTTTCAGGCAACAATAATTCTACTTGCTTTTTAGTAGACGCTATACCATCGATGAAATAAAGTGTATTATCTGCTTTTTTATTTTTATTCAAATGTCTTTTTGTGTTTGTTTGGCCCTGCACTTCATGTGCTTCATTATTTGGAGAGGCTGAAGGAGTAGGATGATTATTTTTCATTTTAGATCTGCGTTCCTCAATTTCCATTTTTCTCTTTTGTATACGTTCTTGCATTTCCATTTTGCGTTCGTTCATATCCTGCGAACGTTCTTGCGTCTTTAAATTTCTTCTTTGCATACGTTCATTACGGCGCTTTTCGACTGCTTCAGACCAAAACCCTGTTTTCCCATCTTTATCGATAAAAAAGAAAAATTCATCAATGCCTTGATTCTGGCTTACTTGGTAGTTTCCGTTGTTTCCGTTTCCGGTATAAGTCAGGGTAAGTGAAGTAATTTCGTTATTATTGTTGCGAATGGTAGCATAGCTTAATTCTAAACCATATTTACTTTTAACCTCTTCTTTAATTTCTTGAAGTGAAGCATCGGTTGTGTTCTTGTCAATTTTCACACGGTAGGTTTCCTGTAATGGTGATTGTTTTTTAGTCATAGCTTTTGGTGTTTTTTGAGCTATAGATTCTGTTACAGGCTCAATAGTTGTAATAACAGCTATATCCTTCTTGTCTGAAATAGGTGTGATAGCTTCTTCTTTAACTTTTTCTGTTTTTACCTTATTATTTTCTGAAGGAATTTCCACGTATTTTTTTACTTCGTTTACATTAAAACTCCATAAAAATATCGTTAATAAGGGCAGTAGTACCATAGCCTTAAAGGCGTTTTGTCTATTTGAATTTGCTTTGTTTAACATAATGATTCGTTTTTTGATGAATGAATTATAAAAGTTATTTGTTGGGGCAGATAAAGGCGATGCCAATGAGGTGTTTAGCAATGCTAATTGGTATTCCTTTTTTGAATTAATACGAGTAATGGTTGTTCGGTCTGCTAAATACTCTAAGTTTTCTACAATGCTTTTTTTATAGCCCCATGCTAATGGATTAAACCATTGTATAATAATAAGTAGGTTACTTATCAATACATCTAATGTATGTAGTTGTTCTACGTGTGCTTTTTCGTGTGCTAATATCATACCAAGTTCATTGTCAGTATGTAAATTGGGATTGTAAACGATATAATTGAAAAATGAAAATGGTGAAATTGATTCAGATACTTCAATTATTTTACAATTGTTACTTTGCTTGTGAGGTTGTTTTTCTAATAAAATAAAAAGAGAAACAAGCTGATAAATGAATCTTAATGAAAAAACTATTACTCCTAATACATATATATACAATAGTATATTTTCAATTGAATAGTTTGTGTTAAATGCTATGGAAGTTAAAGTTTCTGAAGTCGTTTCAGTGGAAGAAAATGATGCTAAAGCCGGAGTTTCTATTATTATGGTTTTGGTAAACTGTATAAATGGAAGTATTGCAGCAGCAAGGACTCCTATAAAAAGAAAGAGCCTGTTGAAGGTAAAGTGTGTTTCTTTTTTTAATAGAAAAGTATAAACAAGATAAAATAAGGAAAGAATTCCAGCAGATTTTAAAATGTATTGAATTGTTTCCATTTTATTATTTGTTTTCAATTAACTCTAATATCTCTCGAAGATCCTGCGCGCTTATTTTTTCTTCTTTAGCAAAAAATGAAACCATGTTTTTATAACTATTATTAAAGTATCGTTTAGAGGCGAGATTCATAAATCCCTTGCTGTATTCTTCCTTAGAAATAATAGGGTAGTACTGATGTGTTTTGCCAAATGCATTAAAGGCTACATAGCCTTTATCTTCAAGATTTCTAACTATAGTAGAAATTGTGTTGTAATGATTAGTGCTCGGTAAAATCTGTAAAATTTCTTTTACAAAGGCCTTTTCAAGCTTCCAAAGGGCTTGCATTACTTCTTCTTCTTTATTTGTGAGGTTTTCCATAGATAAAATTCAGAACTAGTTTTATAGTTAAACAACTATTTTTGTAGTTATAAAACTTCTTTTTTAGTTGTTTATTGTATTCGTTAAAAAAATACTATCAAAACCTGTGCTTTTTTCATAATTAGTATCTTCGCGAACTTAATAAGGTTTATGGATTATTTATTTGTATTTATCGGCTTAACATTATTGGTAATTGGAGGAGAATTTTTGGTGCGGTCTTCCGTGGCGCTTTCCTTTAAATTGAATTTGTCAAAAATGGTTATAGGACTGACGGTAGTTTCATTTGCTACCTCAGCTCCAGAATTGTTAGTGAGTTTACAAGCCGCTTTAAATGGGTTTTCTGATATCTCTTTAGGAAATGTAATCGGTTCCAATATTGCAAATATTGGACTTGTTTTAGGTATAACGGCAATAATTTCACCTTTAGCTATAGATAAGGATTTCTATAAGCTTAATTGGCCTGTTATGATGATACTCTCAATTGGGCTGTATTTTATATTGAAGAGTGGAGATATAATTTCTCGTTCGGAAGGATTTGCATTAATACTTATGATAGTGGTTTATCTATGGGTTTTAATAAGAAAAGCACGAAAGGATAGAGGGGCTGTGCAAGTTGATGAAGAAGTTGATGAAAGTCTTGCAACCACGTCTAATTTTAAGATTATTCTTTGGTTAGTTATTGGTGGTGTAGCATTATATGGCGGAAGTGAATTGTTAGTAAACGGAGCGGTTTCTTTAGCACAAAGTTTTGGAGTTACAGAACGAGTAATCGCAGTTACGATGATTGCTGTAGGTACAAGTATCCCAGAGCTAGCTGCTTCTGTAATTGCAGCACTTAAAAAAGAAAAGGCTTTATCGCTTGGGAATCTTATAGGTTCTAACATATTTAATATTGCTTCAGTTTTGGGAATTACTGCTATTATTCAACCTATAGCAGTTATAAGCGAAGAGGTGCTTACAAACGACATATTCTGGATGATTGGTTTTGCTGGAATACTTTTGCCTTTAGCATTCCTGCCAAAAGCTTACGAACTTGGCCGTAAAAGAGGGATTTTACTTTTATCGGCTTATGCTGTTTTTATTGCTTTAACAATATTAAAGTAGTCTTTATCTGGTTTAACCCCTATTTTTTAGGGGGTCTTCACGGGAAAACACATTTTTTTTCAAAAAAACTCTAAAAATAAAGGGGTGTGCTTTGGTTTTTCTTATTTTTGCAATGTCAAACTAAAAAAACTACAAGATGCCAACATTGCGATTTCACGCACTAAAAAAGACCTTTGATAGAGTTCCAGTTCCTGTAACTGAACCACAAAGGCGTTCCGAAATCTTTGGAAAAAATGTTTTCAATAGAGATGCTATGCGTCAATATCTTACCAAAGATTCATTTAATAGTGTTATGGCAGCTATTAATACTGGCGCTAAAATAGAAAGAAACATTGCCGATCATATCTCTACAGGTATGAAAGAATGGGCAATTGCTAAAGGTGCTACACATTATACTCACTGGTTTCAACCTTTAACGGGTGCAACTGCTGAAAAGCACGATGCGTTTTTTGAAACAATGGAAGACGGTCACGCTATCGAAAAATTCGGTGGCGGTCAATTAGTACAGCAAGAACCAGATGCTTCTAGTTTCCCTAATGGTGGTATTAGAAATACATTTGAAGCTCGTGGATACACTGCGTGGGATCCAACTTCTCCAGCATTTATTTACGGAACGACATTATGTATACCTACAGTTTTTGTTTCGTATACAGGTGAAGCGTTAGATTATAAAACTCCTTTGCTAAAAGCATTACTTGCTATTGATAATGCAGCAACTGCAGTAGCAAAATATTTTGATAAAAATGTAACTAAAGTAAATGCAACTCTAGGTTGGGAGCAAGAATACTTTTTAGTAGATAGCGCTTTAGCAGCTTCTCGTCCTGATATTTCATTGGCTGGAAGAACCCTACTTGGTCATTCTTCTGCTAAAGGACAGCAATTAGACGATCATTACTTTGGTTCAATTCCTGCACGTGTTTTAAACTTTATTAGACACTTGGAAACTGAATGTATGTTATTAGGTATTCCAGTAAAGACCCGTCATAATGAAGTTGCCCCAAATCAATTTGAGTTGGCTCCTATATTTGAAGAAACAAACCTTGCGGTAGATCACAACTCCTTATTGATGGATTTGATGCATAAAATTGCCGAAAAACATAATTTTAGGGTGTTGTTTCACGAGAAGCCATTTGCGAATGTAAATGGAAGTGGGAAACATAACAACTGGTCGTTAGCTACAGATACAGGAGTAAACCTTTTGGGGCCTGGAAGTACTCCAATGAAAAACCTTCAGTTCTTAACTTTCTTTATCAATACGCTTAAAGCGGTAAACGATCACGAAGAATTACTTAGAGCCTCTATTGCAAGTGCAAGTAACGATCATAGATTAGGGGCTAACGAGGCGCCGCCAGCAATTATTTCGGCCTTTATTGGTTCGCAATTAACTGAGGTTCTTGATGAGCTTGAAAAAGTAACTAACGGAAAACTTTCGCCACAAGAAAAAACAGAGCTTAAGTTAAATGTTGTAGGTAAAATTCCAGAAATTTTACTAGATAATACCGACCGTAACCGTACTTCAGCTTTTGCGTTTACAGGTAATAAGTTTGAATTCCGTGCAGTAGGTTCAACAGCTAACTGTGCAAACCCTATGACTGTGTTGAATGCGATTGTTGCTAAACAACTTATCGACTTCAAAGCAAAAGTTGACGGATTGATAAAGAGCAAAAAGATGAAGAAGGACGACGCCATCTTCAATGTGCTTAGAGAGTATATTAAAGACTCAAAAAGAATTCGTTTTGAAGGTGATGGTTATGGTGAAGCATGGGAACAGGAAGCAAAAAAACGCGGACTTAGCAATCACAAAACAACTCCAGAGGCATTAAAGGCGAAAATCTCTAAGAAAACTATTGATCTTTTTGAAGAGTTAGGGATAATGAGCAAAGTGGAAATGGAAGCTCGTTATGAAATTGAAATGGAAGAATACACTATGCGTATTCAAATTGAAGGACGTGTACTTGGTGATATTGCTAGAAACCACATTATTCCTACTGCTATTCAATATCAAAACATATTGATAGAAAACGTTCAAGGTTTAAAAAATATTTACGGTACCGACTTTAAGAAGTATGCTACAGAGCAAATGCACCTTATTGAACAAATAAGTGAACACCTTGCTAAAATTAATAAAGGCATTACCGATATGATTGAAGAGCGTAAAAAAGCTAATAAAATTGAAAACGCTGAAAAACGTGCCCTTTCATATTGTCACGAAGTAAAACCTTATTTCCAAATTATAAGGTATCACTGTGATAAACTAGAACTTTTAGTAGACGATGAGCTTTGGCCATTAACTAAATACAGAGAACTGTTATTTACAAAATAACATACTCTATTATATAAGGATCATTCTAAACCGCTTAACTTTTGTTGAGCGGTTTTTTATTTTTGAAAATCATCTTTTTAAGACGCAGTTAATGGTGTTTAATTGTGTGTGCTTTTAAAGTGATGAATCTAATAAATGTGTTGGTATTATAGATTGCTTAAATAAATCTAAGGTTATTTTAAGTTCCAACCTTTTTTTAAAGTTTCTTAGTTATAGATTAGAAAGTTAAAATTGAAATGAACCCTAGGTGCTGTGGGTTTTATTGAAGGTTAAAAAATTAAATAGGGGATTATTTTTTAAAAATAGTTGTTTCCCCCTATTTGCGTAAAAAGATCAACTTTGTTTGTTTATTAATAATATTTGTTGCATATTTGTTGTGTAGTTCAAAAGGAGATAAGTTATCTCGAACTGCAATTCCTCCTCAAATAAACAAACCTGTCCCCAGCGTTTTGTAAATTAAAAAAAATCCCTACTTTTTAAAATGTTCTTTTACTAAGTTCATCTTTACACCCATCCCCATAATTTAATTTTAATGGAATGCTTTTACGTGTTCCTGAAAAACCTCAAGGAAATTTTTCCTTGCAAGAAAAAGAATTTTTAACCAATTATTAATAATCTTTAAATCTTTAAATTATGAAAAAAGTAGTTTTAAGCGCATTGGCGCTAATCGCGGGAACAGTAATGTTCGCACAATCAAATGACAGTAATGTTCTTCAATTTGGACTAGGAAATGGTTCAACAGTTTTCCAGCAAGGAATTCTTAATGACTCAGACGTATTCCAGTTTGGTGTTGGAAACACATCAATGGTAGATCAGTATGGTGTTCTAAATCAATCTGCGGTACTTCAAGTTGGAGCTAACAACGATTCTGATGTAGATCAAGATGGTGCACTTAACGGTTCATTAGTTGTGCAATTAGGACAAAATAATGAGTCTACAGTAACTCAATGGGGTTTAGCTAATGGTTCTACTGTATTGCAAGTTGGAAATGACAATGATTCTGATGTTGATCAAACTGGAGTTTTAAACACTTCTAGTGTTACTCAAATAGGGGACTTTAACATATCAGACGTAGATCAATTAGGAGCTTTTAACACTTCTGATGTAGATCAAAACGGATTTGGAAATGACTCTGATGTAATTCAAATTGGCTTAGGAAATAATTCAGATGTTGACCAAATGGGGGTTTTGAATTTTTCAGATGTAACTCAATTAGGAATTGGAAATGGATCTACAGTTTATCAAGACGGATTATTGAATGATTCAGATGTTTTCCAATTGGGTCTAGGAAACCAATCATTTGTTGGTCAAATCGGATGGTTTAACGATTCAGATGTTAATCAAATAGGTGCTCTTAACGGAAGCCTTGTATTGCAAATGGGATTGTTTAATACTTCAATGGTAAATCAATTTGGACTTGGAAACACTAGTGTTGTTGGTCAATTCGGTCTTGGTCACAACAGTGTAGTTAATCAAATAGGAATTGGTAACGGCTCTTTAGTAGTTCAAACTAATCTATAGTATACTGAAATAAATATTAATTATATTTATAGAAAAGTAGTAAACTGTAAGAGCACTTTTTAAGTGCTCTTACGCTTTACACCAACTCTTAAAACAAAATATTATGAATAACTTAATTAAAATATCGGTAGTTTCTATTGTTTGGTTTATGGCGTGTGCTACTTATGGTCAAACCTATAAAGACAAAGACAATAAGGCTTTGGAGGATATCCAGTCTAAAACATCACTACTAAATGTTGTAGCTGCACAAAACAACCAGTTAGTTGGGGTTAATAATGTTACTCGTGTGCAACAAGTGGGAAATTACAATTCCGCCTTTGCTGTTACAAATTCAAATTATAGCTATATAGACGTGAATCAATTTGGTAATAGAAATGACGTTAATATGGTGGTTGCTGCAAATAAAATCTCAGAAGATGTTTTGCAAATTGGTAATAATCATAGCTTTACGGACTTAAGTGTTAGTCACAGTGATATACATGCTGCTAACGTTTTACAGTTTGGAGCTAATCAAAACTTAATTTGGCTTGGTGGCCAAAATTCAATGTCCGATAAAATGATGGTTACGATGAAAGGTAAAAATCAAACCGTTATAATTCGGAATTTAAAAAATTAAAATTTTGTACAAAACTCGATTACATAGCTTACCTCTTTTCTTTTTGCTGCTGTTGTTGCCTTGTATAGCTCTATCTCAAATTTACAATACTGAGGTGGAAGCTAATATCAATATAGAGCAACATGGGAATTCTTATAGTATTACTAGTTCGGCTGTAAATAAAACTGTTTCTAATCAGAGTTTACATTATGTTCTTTCTGTGATTAAAAATCAAGATAATAATTCAAATACATCAAAAAACGATCAAAGTGGAAGATTTGTACTAGAGATTGGAGAGAAAAAAAATCTTTCCACAACTACTATAACTGTTAATGACAACGAACGGGTAATTGTGTTGCTATTAATATATGACGACGAAGATACACCATTGGGTATGGATCGTAAAGTTATAAATGCAACGGAAGAGGATTTAGCACTTCAAAAACGTGATAGCATCGAAAGAGAAAGAGCTGTAAACCTGTCGCCAGATATTAGTACAAAACCTGTAGATGGTGTTATGATTAGTGGAATCGTTACCGAGGATACTAAAACAAAACCAGGCAGGGATTTTTATAAATTGTTTGATCAAAAGTACAGATTAAACAATATAAACGGAGCAGAAGTCGTAACTATCAAAGAAGTTTTGTCATTAAATAATACTACCAAAATTGAAATTTTAGTAGCAAATGAAAAAGTTTTAGAATTTTTTGTTAGGCCTCAAATTGAGTTCTTAAAACAGATGGCAGACATTGCTATTAGAAAAGTATATTGGTTTTTACATCAATATAATGAGAGAAAGCATACACAGAAATATTACTAGGAAATAATTTTTTTACCTTAAAAGAAGAGAATATTGCTGTCTTTCATGAATAATTATCGGTTTTTCTGTTAAAAATATGTAAAAATTTCTTATCTTTTCATTGAGATTAAAACATTTTAATATCTCATAAAAATTAACTAACACAAATGAAGATGAAATACTTTATTTTTTTCTTATTTATTACTTTTTCTACTGTGAGTTTCGGACAACAGCTAGTGTATAGGCCTATAAATCCATCATTTGTAGGGGGAGATCCATTTAATGGGGCTTGGCTACTAAACTCTGCCAATGCTCAAAATTCATTTGAGGATGATTCTGCATTTGATGCCTTAGATCGATTGGACGGATTTAATCAACTTGGTTATAATCAATTTAATCAAGGGAAAACTCCTCCAATGGGAACAAGTATTAGTGGTGACTATCAGTATGAAGTATTTGAATCATCGGGAGGATTAGTGATAAATGTATTAAATATTATTACTGGTGAAGCAACCCAAATAATCATTCCAAATTAAAATCTATATGAAGAATACACTTACAAAACTTTGTATTGTAGCTCTCTCTTTTTTATTTTGGGGTTGTGGTGCATATTTTAATCAACCCTTGGGTCCGCAAGACGCACGTATAGGTGAGATTACTAAACAAACAAAAACGCTTTATACCCTTCCAGAGCCAGAAGAACCAATAATTGCTGGGGTTTATAATTTTAAAGACCAAACCGGGCAATATAAAAACATAGAAAATGGAAGTACTTTCAGTACTGCAATAACTCAAGGTGCAACCACTATTTTAATTAAAGCCTTAGAAGACTCAAAGTGGTTTAGACCTATTGAGCGCGAAAACATAAGTAATCTTCTAAACGAGCGACAGATTATACGATCAACTCGTGAGGAACACAGAAGAGCTAATGATAATTCGCCTACGCGATTACCTCCACTTTTATTTGCTGGTGTTTTATTAGAAGGTGGAGTAGTGTCCTATGATTCAAACATCATAACAGGTGGTGCTGGTGCAAGGTATTTTGGTGTTGGAGGATCTACACAATATAGACAAGATAGAATTACTGTTTATTTACGTGCGGTTTCTACTAACACTGGTGAAGTTTTAAAAACAGTATATGTTTCAAAAACTATTCTTTCCCAAGCCGTAGATGTAAGTCTTTTCAAATATGTGAATTTTCAACGCTTACTTGAGGTTGAAACAGGTTTTACTAAAAATGAACCAGCGCAAATGGCAGTTCAAGAAGCTATTGAGAAGTCGGTTGAAATGCTAATCATTGAAGGTATCAAAGACAAATTATGGTCTACAAAAGAAGGAAGTGAGAAAAATAAAGAGATTGTAGATGAATATTTACTTGAAAAAGAAGTTGAAGAATCAACCGAACTTTACGAAAGACGATATTTAGAGAATAATTATAAAAGTCAGTTCAATATTAATGCCGGTATGGCATTAGTGGATGGAGATTATACCACTGGAATTTTAGATTATAAATTTGGGCTACTGTATAAGTATTCCATCCTTCCAGAATTAAGAGTAGCAGCAGATTTTCAATTTTTTAGGCTAAATTCTACTCCAGAAATAAATCATTGGTGGCTTAGTCAAGGTGTTAATGTTGAGTATAATATGCTGCCTAATGATAGGTTAAGTCCTATTTTTTACGCAGGACCAGGAATATTGTTGTTCGCAGATGACAGCCCTATAGGCGATTTACAACGTTGGGATAGCTACTTTAATTTAAAGTTTGGAGCTGGATTAGAATATCGTGTATCTCCTAGAGTGTCATTTGTACTTAATGGAGAGTGGGATGTTACATTCTCAGATAAAATAGACAATTTACCTCAAGGAAGAAGGGACGACTTCTATTATACAATGAGTTTAGGGTTGAGTTATCATTTTGGTTCTTCTAGGTCAAAAAAGAAGATTTACCAAGAAGGTGATCAACTTGAAATATCACCGCTTAATAATTGATAATCGGGTGGTTTTAAGAAAATAACATTAATGAACAAATATAACATACAGATGAGAAGAAGTTTTACATATATAAAGTTCTTATGCTTGTTATTTGTCGTTTTGGTTAGCTGTAACGAAGACCGAATTGACGAAAACGCCTACGGTAAAATTACCGGAAAGGCTGTAATAGAAGGGACAAACGAACCATTGCAGAACGTTAGAGTTTCTACAAGTCCAGTAACTAGTACAGTATTTACAGATGATGAAGGATATTTTATTATAGAAAATGTTCCTGGAGGTGAATACTCTGTTTTAGCTCGTTTGGATGGTTATCTAGCTCGATATGAGCCAGCAACTGTTCTTGCAAATAAAACCGTTAATGTTATTTTCGATATGGAGGTTTCAACGGCAAATAATAGACCACCATCAACCCCTGAGTTAATTGCACCTGAGGAAAATGAAGTTCTAGAAAGCATTGAAGCAGTATTTGAATGGAAATCAACAGACCCTGAAGGCGACCCTATAACATTTACATTAGAGTTGAGAAATGACCAAAATGAAGAAGTACTTATGTTCGATGAGCTTACAGACTCTACATTTGTATATTCAGAATTGATGCTCGGTGCACAATATTTTTGGCAAGTATCGGCTGCGGACGAATATAATCCTCCAGTTTTAAGTCCTGTTGGAACATTTAAAGTGAAACCCGCACCTATTGAAAATAGATTTCTCTTTGTTAGAAATATAAATGGTAACAACGTTATATTTTCAGCAGATGAAGAAGGTAATGAATTTCAGTTAACATCAGAAAATACAAATAGTTACAGGCCACGTAGAAATGTTGCTGCAAATAGAATTGCTTACCTACAAACCACCGGTGCCCAAGCCGACATATATACTATGAACCGCGATGGTACGGATAAGGTTAAAGTTACATCAAACGTAAAGCCTAATGGTTTTAATTTGAATGAAATAAATATATCTTGGCCTCCAACGAGTGATCGTATATACTTCCCAGTATTAGATAAATTATATCGAATTCGATCAAGCGGACAAGACCTTGAACTAGTATATCAAACTACCGATGGTTCTTTAATTTCTGAAATAGCTGTTAGTGAAAATAGCGATCTAATAGTTTTGAAAACAAATAATTTAAGTGGATATGATATTTCAATTTTTACTATAGACTTTAGTGGAACAGTGTTAGACACTCTTATTACTGGACTTCCTGGTGGTGCAGGAGGATTGGATATCTCTGTAACAAACTCTAAAATTGTATACTCTTATGATGTGGATGGTTTTGAGCCTTTAGATTATAGAAGATTGAATTCTAGAATATTCCTATACGATATGGTAACAAATACAACCACAGATATTTCTGGTGAAAAACCTAATGGTACTAACGATTTAGAACCAATTTTCTCACCTAATGAAGCTTTTGTGATATTCACAAATACCTCTAACGATGGTATCTCTCAAAAAGATGTATATCAACTTGAAATAGATGATAGCGAAAGTAGAACTCTTCTATTTGAAAATGCATTTATGCCTGATTGGGAGTAAACTAATTAATCATATTTCAAAAAGCCCACTTTGCTGGGCTTTTTTTAATGCGTATTTTTGCCGTAAATTTTATTAAATGAGCTCACAAAATTCAGATAGATACGCACAAAGAGGTGTTTCAGCCGGTAAAGAAGATGTACACAACGCCATCAAAAATGTTGATAAAGGTCTATTTCCTAAAGCCTTTTGTAAAATAGTCCCCGATTATCTTACGGGTGATAAAGACTATTGTCTAATTATGCACGCCGATGGTGCTGGGACAAAATCTTCACTTGCATATACGTATTGGAAAGAAACAGGAGATTTATCTGTTTGGAAAGGGATTGCTCAAGACGCGCTAATAATGAATATAGACGACCTACTTTGCGTGGGGTCTGTAGATAATATTATGCTTTCTTCAACCATTGGAAGAAATAAAAACCTAGTTCCAGGTGAAGTTATTTCTGCAATAATAAATGGTACAGAAGAGTTGATTTCCGAATTAAAACAATTTGGTGTAAACATATATTCAACTGGTGGTGAAACAGCTGATGTGGGCGATTTAGTACGAACTATCATTGTAGATTCTACCGTAACTGCAAGAATGAAACGCAGTGATGTAGTTGATAATGCAAATATAAAACCGGGCGATGTAATTGTTGGTTTGGCTTCTTTTGGGCAAGCAACTTACGAGAAAGAATACAATGGAGGTATGGGAAGTAATGGCCTTACTTCGGCCAGACACGATGTATTTGAAAAATACCTAAGTGATAAATACCCTGAAAGTTTTGATTCGTCAGTGCCGTCTGAGTTAGTTTACTCTGGCTCTAAAAAACTACAAGATACTGTTGAAAACAGTCCCTTAGATGCTGGGAAATTAGTTTTGTCTCCAACTCGTACCTACGCGCCGATAATTAAAGAAATTTTATCGCAGTTTACCAACAAAGAAATTCATGGTATGGTACACTGTAGTGGAGGGGCACAAACCAAAATTCTTCATTTTGTAGAAAATCTTCATATTATAAAAGATAATCTTTTTGATGTTCCACCACTTTTCAAACTAATTCAAGCTGAAAGTAAGACCGATTGGAAAGAGATGTATAAGGTTTTTAATATGGGGCATAGAATGGAGTTATACGTTCCAGAAGAAATTGCCGAGAAAATCATAAAAATTTCAAAGTCATTTAATGTAGACGCCCAAATAGTGGGTAGAGTTGAGGCTTCAGAAACAAAGAAGCTTACAATAACTGGTGAAAACGGCACGTTTACATATTAAATAGATTATAATGAAATATACTCTTTGGTTAATTTTTCCTTTATTGATTCTTAACTCTTATAATTTAAAAGCGCATACAGATTCATTAAAGGTAAAAACAAAAAAAAAGGATACTGTCGACTTAGGTTGGCGAACCAAAAATGAGGCTGGCTTATTGCTAAACCAAGTATCTTTTACTAATTGGAATTCTGGAGGAACAAATTCTATTTCAGGTATTGTTTCTACTAAGTCTGTAGCAAAATATAAGCAAGAAAAATGGTTTTGGAACTCTGAATTAAATCTGAAGTACGGTTTAAATAAGCAACAAGATAATGGCGTAAAAAAAACCGAAGATGTTATAGATTTAAATTCCAACGTAGTGTTGCAAACCGATTCTATAAGCAATTGGTTTTATTCTGCAAGATTTAGCTTTAACACTCAGTTTTCAAATGGTTATAAATACCCTAATAAAGATGAAGCTATATCTAGGTTTTTAGCGCCTGGTTATATGTTTTTTGGTGTTGGGATGGAATACGGTAGAAAAATTGAACATTTATCATTTTATGCTTCTCCTTTTACTTTAAAAACCACTTTTGTAATGGATGATCATCTAGCAAATAGAGGTGCCTTTGGTGTAAATCCAGCTATTTACGATATGGATGGAAATATGTTGAGTAAGGGTAATAATATAAAGCAAGAAGTAGGTATACTGTTAACCAATAAATACGAAGAGAATATTTTCGAAAATATTAAGTTGAATAGTCATTTAAGATTATATACCGATTACGTCAATAGTTTTGGCAATATTGATATTGATTGGGAGGTGAATATAGATATGAAAGTAAACAAGTTTGTTAAAGCAACTTTAGGATCTCACCTCAGATATGATAATGATATTAAAGTAGAGTCCAAAAGAAATGAGATCACAAACGAAGAAATCATTCTTGAAGGTCCAAGTGTTCAATGGAAACAAATACTTGGAGTAGGAGTGGTTATCGATTTTGATAAGTTATCTAAATCGAAAGAAACCTCGTAATCTGCTCTAAAACACCACAAAATAGATATAGAAACTTCAGGTTTCTTCAAGAAATAATTTCATTTTTTCAATCGAAATAATTTCGACTAAAAAATTGTAAATTTGCCATTCATTATAAAAATATATGTTAGACAGGCTTCAAATAATAAAACAACGTTTCGATGAGGTGAGTGACCTTATCATTCAACCAGATATAATCAGTGACCAAAAGAGATATATTCAGTTAAATAAAGAATATAAAGACTTAAGAGTTTTGATGGATAAAAGATCAGAATATCTTGAGCTTACTGATAATATTAATGAAGCTGAAGAAATCATTTCAGATGGAAGCGATGCGGAAATGGTTGAAATGGCAAAGTTGCAACTAGACGAAGCGTCAACTCGTTTGCCTCAATTAGAAGAGGAAATTAAATTCCTTTTAGTGCCTAAAGATCCTGAAGACTCTAAGAACGCCGTTATGGAAATTCGCGCGGGTACTGGTGGTGATGAAGCAAGTATATTTGCAGGAGACCTTTTTAGAATGTACACAAAGTATTGTGAAGGTAAAGGTTGGAAGACAAACGTTATAGATTTAAGTGAAGGTACTAGCGGAGGTTTTAAAGAAATTCAGTTTGAAATTGAAGGTGATGATGTTTATGGAACTCTAAAGTTTGAAGCTGGTGTACACCGTGTACAACGAGTACCACAAACCGAAACTCAAGGACGTGTACATACAAGTGCTGCTACGGTTATGGTGTTTCCAGAAGCTGAAGAATTTGATATTGAAATTAATCCAAAAGATGTAAGGGTAGATTTCTTCTGTTCGTCTGGTCCAGGTGGGCAGTCTGTTAACACTACCTATTCTGCTGTGCGTTTAACTCACGTTCCAACAGGATTGGTTGCGCAGTGTCAAGATCAAAAATCACAGCATAAAAACAAGGAAAAAGCCTTTAGAGTGCTTCGTTCACGTTTGTATGATATGGAATTGGCTAAAAAACAAGCTGAAGATGCTCTTAAAAGAGGTTCTATGGTAACAAGTGGGGATCGTAGTGCTAAAATTAGAACATATAACTACTCGCAAGGGCGTGTAACCGACCATAGAATAAACCTTACTCTTTACAACTTGGGTAATATTATGAATGGAGATATCCAAGAAATAATAGACGAATTGCAATTGGTGAGTAATACAGAGAAGCTAAAAGAAACAGGCGAAACATTTTAAAATAATTTAGCGTTACAAGTCTTATAAAGTAGGGATGAACCAACTATTAATCATAGTTGGTCAATTTCACTTCTATTTAATTTTCAGATACTTTACAATAAACTTTCGTCAGATTTAAATTAAACCTAATGACTACCCAACAATTAATTTCAGAAATAAAAAGGAAGAAATCTTTTCTTTGCGTTGGACTTGATGTAGATCTTGATAAAATTCCGGAATTTCTTTTAAAGGAAGAAGACCCGATTTTTGCATTTAATAAAGCTATTATAGATGCTACACATCAATATGCAGTGGCATATAAGCCAAATACTGCTTTTTATGAGGCTTATGGTTTAAAAGGATGGCAATCCCTGGAAAAGACGATTTCTTATTTAAATAAAAATTATCCTGAAATATATACCATTGCAGATGCAAAACGCGGTGATATAGGTAATACATCTTCAAGATATGCAAAAGCTTTCTTTGAAGACTTAGGATTCGATTCGATTACTGTTGCTCCATATATGGGCAAAGACTCTGTAGAGCCTTTTCTAGCTTTTAAAGACAAGCACACAATTTTACTTGCACTTACTTCAAATGAAGGTGCTTTTGATTTTCAAACAAAAAATGTTGGGCAACAAGAACTTTATAAAGAGGTTTTGGAAACTTCTAAAACTTGGAACAACAGCGAAAATTTAATGTACGTGGTTGGTGCGACTAAAGCAGAGTACTTAGCAGACATTCGCAAAATTGTGCCTAATAGCTTTTTATTGGTTCCTGGTGTAGGAGCTCAAGGCGGAAACCTACAAGATGTTTGTAAATATGGAATGTCTGAAAACATCGGTTTATTAATTAACTCTTCAAGAGGTATAATTTACGCTTCAAATAAAAATGATTTTGACGATGCTGCTGCTGAAGTAGCAATGAAAATGCAAACTGAAATGAAAACCATTTTAGATGGAATTCATTGATCAGTTAAATAGAGTTGTAAAACTTAGCAAAACTCCCACCCGAATTGTTTCTTTGGTGCCTTCGCAAACCGAATTATTGGTAGATTTAGGTTTACGTGATAATATAGTTGGGGTAACCAAGTTTTGTGTGCACCCTAATGAACTTCGGAAGGAAAAGACAATTGTTGGAGGTACAAAAAATGTACACTTCGAGAAGGTGAAAGCCCTTAATCCAGACATTGTAATTTGTAATAAAGAAGAAAATACTGAAGAAATAGTAATTGAGTTAGAGAAAATAGCTCCAGTTTGGGTAAGTGATATCTCAAATATTTCTGAATGTATTGAGATGATAAATAGGTTAGGGGAGATGTTTGAAGTCTCGCAATCTGCATTAGAAATAAGCTCAAAAATTTTATCCGAATGGAATGCTTTCAAAGCATTTTCTGAGAAACTTCCTATAAAAAAAGTGGTTTACTTAATTTGGGAGGATCCGTATATGGCTGCAGGAAGAGATACATTCATCAATGAATTACTAGAATTAAATAGGTTTGAAAATCTCTTTACTGACGAAAATTCCCGTTATCCTGAAGTTCAAGAAGATTTATTACGTCAGGCTGAAACCATTTTGCTTTCCACAGAGCCATTTCCTTTTAAAGAAAAGCACGTTTCGGAATTACAAAAAGAATTTAAGGCTGAAGTTAAGTTAGTAGATGGTGAATACTTTAGTTGGTATGGTAGTAGAATGACAAAAGCGTTTGAGTACTTTAAAGGACTTCACAAAAGCTAATATGGGAATCAATTAGGAATGGCTGTTCAATGAAAGCCTTTGTATTTCACTCATAATTTTATCGGCTTGACTATGAAATAATTCACTTTTCTCAACATCTTTTAGAGAAATTTCAAAAGATTTCTTCATCAAAAGAGTGTATTTGTCTTCTAATTTTTCAAGCTTCGATTTTTTTCTAAACAAATTAGTCATTGCCACATTTTTTACGATTGCAAAGATAATTTGTATAAAGCCAAAATGTTACAAAGGCTTGGTTAATAGTATCCTAAAAGTAAGTAGCTTAGTGATTTATACTGTTAAATAATTAAGTATATTAATCCTGCATTGCAAAAACCTGTCTGAGTAATTTTGTGGTTCTTGCTCCGATATTGTTTCTAATATCTTTCTCCTCTACACTAATCATTGTATAAACACCCTTTAAGGCTTCGTTGGTTACGTAGTCGGTTAAATCTGGATTTACTTTAGTAACAAAAGGAACTGAATTGTATCTTGTAATAATATTTGTCCAAATTTGATCTGCTCCAACTTTAGCAAAAGAGTTTTTTATTACAGGATTAAATTTTGAATATAATGCCGTGTTAGTGCGTTGTTCTAAATAATTGGTAGCTGCATTATCTGGACCTAATAGAATGTTTTTTGCATCTGTAAATGTTATTTCTTTAACTGCATTTACAAATATAGGTGTAGCTTCTTTTACAGCATCTTCAGCAGCGCGGTTTAATGCTTTAATCCCTTCATCGGCAAGACTTCCAAGGCCTATATCGCGTAGGGTTTGATCTACCTTTTGCAACTCTGAAGGTAGCATAATCTTCACGAGTTGATTTTTATAAAATCCATCCTTGTTCGTTAGCTTCGTTACTTGTTTATCTATTCCTTTATCTAAAGCTTCTCTAAGACCGTTTCCTATTAGTTGAGGGTCCATGCCTATACCTGTGTCAGTTGGAAGGGTGTTTACTACTTGCTGTAATTCAGCGCAAGAGAATAGCGTGAATACACTAATAAAAAGGATAAATTTTTTTAAATACATCTTGTTTGTGTTTTTATAGAAACCTCAAAGATAAAAAAAGACCCTTCAATGTGAAGGGTCTTTTAATTATAAACTTATTTTAAAATTCTTATTTAAGAACTTTTACAGTTTTAGAGCTGTTTCCAATTTTTACTTTAACTAAATAAGCACCAGTTGGAAGGTTGCTCATGTTAATTCTTGGAGAAATAGTACTTGGGTTTTCTTGAAGTACAACTTTTCCTAATACATCGTAAATAACTACTTGGTCTACAGCATTAACAGTTTCTATATTTAAGAAGTCTTTCACTGGGTTTGGATATACAGAGAATTTATCAGCTTTAAAGTCTTCAGTGCTTAGTAAGCCAAAAGCTGTAACTACATCATCAATATAGTAAGTTGTAAACTCGCTAGGTGCGTAAAAGTCAATAGCTCCAAAATAAGGTACTGCCATATCGTTAAATGGAGTTCCTTCTAAAATAGCTGGTAAACCATCTACATTCATTTGAAGTGTTTTGTTATCAAGATCTAAAATTAATTCTACTGGGAACCATGTATCATGAGGGAAAGCCCAAGTAGCAGATCCATCAGCAACTTGACCTTGACCTGGAGTCATATTGTCTGGGTTAAAATAAATATCAGGGCTTAAGAAAGAACCAGCACCTTGATCAACTGCAGGTGTTTCTCCTTGTAAGTTGAAATATCCTTCTTTACCAGATGGAATGTACATGTTAAATCTCACAGTATAGATATCTGTATCTGGTTGGCTATCGATAATGTATAATTGGTCTTTACCAGCAGGGGCACCAACTTCGTCAATCAATAAAGACTGTGAACCTGAGTTAGATTGGTCTAATGCAACGATACCATCTTCTGGACCACCATTTTGTCCAGACCAAGTTTTCCAATAGTCAGATTGAGCTGAAATAGGACCAGGAGAATAGCTTTCTAAATCATCTTGTTGGTCAATTTGCCCATAAGATGTAGATAAACTAAATGCTCCTAAGGTAAATGCTAATAAGTAAATTTTTTTCATAATATTTTATAGTTTGTTTGATTTTACGAGGGTCTAAGATATAATAAAATGATTTAAAAAAAAGATGTTTTGATGTTTTTATTAAAAAAAATATAAGTTTTTAGAAATAAAAAAGCCCTTAAAATTTAAGGACCTTTTTTAAATTAAACCTTTAAAACTATTCTTTATTTTACAATTTTTACAATTTTTGAGTTGTTTCCGATAGTTACTTTAACCATATATGTTCCTGAAGAAAGGCTGCTCATATTAACTGTAGGAGAAATTTTTCCTGGCATCTCTTGAAGCACAACTTTTCCTAAAACATCATAAACAGTTACTTTATCTACTGAAGCTGCAGATTCGATGTTTAGTATGTCTTTTACAGGGTTAGGATATACAGAGAATTTATCTTCAGTAAAATTTTCTGTACTTAAAATCCCAGAAGCCATAGTTATATCATCTATATACATATCGTTATTTGGGCTTGCAGAAAAGAAGTCAATTCCAGCTAATTCTGTAAATACTTGTCCACCAAATTCAAATACTTGTGAAAATATTACTTGTTGGCCATCAATAAACATATCCCAAACTTGGTTATCTAAATCATAAACACAAGTTGTTTTAAACCATTGGTCTTCTGGAAATGTAAAAACTTGATCGTAAGTTGAGCAATCCGTTTGTCCGGTTACCCCACCTTGTCCGGTTTCTGAACCACTACAGTTAAAATAAACGTTTCCTCCCATAAGGGCTTGTGTCCATGCCGATCCACTTGCGGTTAATGCTGCCTGCATATTAAAATATCCGGAAGCACCAGCAGGAATATATGAGTACCATTGAATTGTATATGTTCCAAACATTGGAGCCGTAGGAGTTAACAGAATCATATCTGTAATTCCAGATCCGTCAATATGTAATGATTTGATTCCAGATAATGCCTCATCGTCTGTTACGTCTGCATCTTCAGCACCTCCACTAACACCAGACCAAGTGCGCCAATGGTCTGCTTGTGGTGACACATCGCCCACCGTATAAGATTCAAAATCGTCGGTTAATTCTACTTGAGCTTGAGTAGAAAAAGCAAATGCTCCTAAAGCAAATGCTAATAAGTAGATTTTTTTCATAATATTTTAAATTTAGGTTAAGAAATTAATACCCTAAGATACGATAAAATGATTTATTACCACAATATTTTTAAAAATTATCATTATTACATATAACTGTTTAGTTCGTATGGTTTTAATTAAATTTGCCTATTAATTTACAAGTAGAAATTATTATGCAAAATATTAAGCCATATACCCCTAAACATAAAGTACGTATTGTAACTGCAGCATCTCTTTTTGATGGACATGATGCCGCTATTAATATAATGAGACGAATTATTCAGTCCACTGGTGTTGAGGTTATACACTTAGGTCATGACCGTAGTGTGGAAGAAGTGGTAAATACAGCAATCCAAGAAGATGCTAATGCAATAGCAATGACTTCATACCAAGGTGGGCACAACGAATACTTTAAATATATGTACGACCTCCTAAAGGAAAAAGGGGCAAGTCATATTAAGATATTTGGTGGCGGTGGAGGAGTTATTCTTCCATCAGAGATAAAAGAATTGATGGATTACGGTATCACTCGTATCTATGCGCCTGATGATGGTAGAGAAATGGGGTTGCAAGGAATGATTAACGATTTAGTAAAACAATCAGACTTTGCTATTGGTGATAAACTAAATAATGAACTAGAGAATCTTCCAAATAAGGAAATCGGTTCTATTGCTCGCTTAATTTCTGCTGCTGAAAATTTCCCTGAAATCGCAAAAGATGCGTTGGATAAAATTCACGTTATAAACGAAAAGAATACAACTCCTGTATTAGGTATTACTGGAACGGGAGGAGCTGGTAAATCATCATTAGTTGATGAATTAGTAAGAAGATTTCTAATAGATTTCCCTGAAAAAACTATTGGAATTGTTTCCGTTGATCCATCAAAGAGAAAAACTGGTGGGGCTTTATTAGGAGACCGAATTCGAATGAACGCTATTAACTCTCCAAGAGTTTATATGCGTAGTCTGGCTACAAGACAAAGTAATCTTGCTTTGTCTAAATACGTAGCTGAAGCTATTCAGGTTTTAAAAGCTGCTAACTTCGATTTAATCATACTTGAAACTTCAGGTATTGGGCAGAGCGATACCGAAATATTAGAGCACAGTGATGTTTCATTATATGTAATGACTCCTGAATTTGGGGCGGCAACTCAGCTTGAGAAAATTGATATGTTAGATTTTGCCGACTTAGTGGCAATTAACAAGTTTGACAAGCGCGGTTCTTTAGATGCACTACGCGATGTTAAAAAACAATATGTACGTAACCATCACCTATGGGAAACTCCACAAGACGAGCTCCCTGTTTATGGTACAATAGCGTCCCAGTTTAACGATCCTGGAATGAACACGCTGTATAAAGCAATAATGGAAACTATTTCAGAAAAAACTGAGGGAGATCTTAAAAGTGATTTTCAAGTTCCAGAAGAAATGGATGAGAAGGTTTTTGTAATCCCACCATCAAGAACGCGATACTTATCTGAAATTGCTGAAAACAACAGAGCTTACGATAAAAAAGCTTCAGAGCAATCTGAAGTTGCCCAAAAACTTTATGGAATCTATAAAGCTATAGAATCGATTTCTGGAAAAGCACCAGAATTGGATAAAGCAGGGATAGTTTCTGAATTTATTAACGATTCGGAAGCCAATAAAGATCTATTAAAATTATTACTTGCTGAGTTTGATCGTGAAAAGTTGAATTTAGATCCCTACAACTGGGAAGTTATCACCGGTTGGGATGAAAAAGTAAATAAATATAAAAACCCAATCTATAGTTTTAAAGTTCGCGACAAAGAAATTAAGATTGAAACACATACCGAGTCGCTTTCACATTCACAAATACCAAAAGTTGCTTTGCCAAAATATCAAGCTTGGGGCGATATTTTAAGATGGGTACTTCAAGAAAATGTTCCTGGAGAGTTCCCTTATACTTCTGGTTTATATCCTTTCAAAAGAACTGGAGAGGATCCTGCACGAATGTTTGCAGGTGAAGGTGGACCAGAGCGTACAAATAGACGTTTTCACTATGTAAGTATGGGATTGCCTGCAAAGAGGCTTTCTACTGCTTTTGATAGTGTAACCCTATATGGTAATGATCCTGATTTAAGACCAGATATTTATGGAAAAATCGGTAACGCGGGAGTTTCAATTTGCTGTTTAGACGACGCCAAGAAACTTTACTCTGGTTTTGATTTAAGTCACGCAATGACGTCTGTGAGTATGACTATTAATGGTCCTGCACCTATGCTATTAGGTTTCTTTATGAATGCAGCTATCGATCAGAATTGTGAGAAGTATATTGTTGAAAACGGTCTTGAGGCAGATGTTGAAAAGAAAATCAGCAAAATTTACAAGGATAAAGGTATTGAACGACCTAAATATAACGGAGAGTTACCAGAAGGAAACAACGGTTTAGGATTGATGCTACTTGGTGTAACGGGAGATCAAGTATTAGATGCTGATGTTTACAACAAAATTAAATACGAAACACTACAACAAGTTCGCGGTACTGTTCAAGCAGATATTTTAAAAGAAGATCAAGCGCAAAATACCTGTATATTCTCTACAGAATTTGCACTTAGATTGATGGGGGATGTTCAGGAGTATTTTATCGAAAAGAAAGTAAGAAACTTCTATTCTGTTTCTATTAGTGGTTACCACATTGCCGAAGCAGGAGCTAACCCAATTACCCAGTTAGCATTTACACTAGCAAATGGTTTTACTTATGTAGAATATTACTTGAGCCGTGGAATGGACATCAACGAGTTTGGTCCAAACCTTTCATTTTTCTTTAGTAATGGTATCGACCCTGAATATGCAGTTATTGGTCGAGTAGCTAGAAAGATTTGGGCAAAAGCATTAAAAGAGAAGTATGGTGCAAACCCAAGAGCTCAAATGCTGAAGTATCACATTCAAACTTCTGGACGTTCATTGCACGCGCAGGAAATTGACTTTAATGATATTCGTACTACGTTACAAGCGCTTTACGCTATTTATGATAACTGTAATTCACTGCATACAAATGCTTACGATGAGGCTATTACAACACCTACAGAAGAAAGTGTACGTCGTGCAATGGCAATTCAGTTAATTATCAATAAGGAATTAGGGCTTGCTAAAAATGAAAACCCAATTCAAGGATCTTTTATTATTGAAGAATTAACCGATTTAGTAGAAGAAGCTGTATTAAAAGAATTTGATAGTATCACTGAGCGTGGAGGAGTTCTTGGTGCAATGGAAACTATGTACCAACGCAGCAAAATTCAAGAAGAGAGTTTGTATTATGAAACTTTAAAGCACAATGGTGAATTCCCGATTATTGGAGTAAATACTTTTTTAAGTAGTAAAGGTTCGCCAACCGTTCTTCCTGCTGAAGTAATTCGCGCAACCGAGGAAGAGAAGCAAGTTCAAATTAAAACACTTCAAAGTCTTCATAAAATGTATGATGGAAAAGCAACGGATGCAATTGAAAAAGTACAGACTGCAGCAATTCACAATGAAAACATATTTGAAGAACTTATGGAAGCAACAAAGGTTTGTTCGTTAGGTCAAATTACCGAAGCCTTATTTAAAGTAGGTGGGCAGTATAGACGTAATATGTAGAAATAATAATTTATAATAATAAACCCCGGCATTCTAATTAGATTGTCGGGGTTTATATTTTAAAATTAAAAATTGTTGTTATTCCTCTTCCTCAGTTTCACTATCCTCATCTTCTAGATCTTCCCAGTCTTCGTCTTCATAATCATCAAAAAAATCTTCAAAAATATTTTCTGAATCAAAAGGGATGTCATCTTCAGGACTGTGGTCGTCGTAATTTATACCTGGCGGATTAAAAAGCCCCCAACGATCTATAGTGTAATCCCAAGGATCAAAGGTTTTTACCCATTCAGCAAAAAGAACACGGAAGTTTTCAACTTCTTTTCGAAGTAAATCAAGGTATTCAATTTCATCAAAGCCTAACATTTCAATTCCTTGAAGGTCGTTGATAATTTCCCGAGCTGATTTACGAATTATGGTGGCATTTTCCATTTTAAGGTCGTAAGCGTCAACGCTTTCTGCACCCATAATTTTGGTTGGAATAATAAGTGAGTTTTCCATCATATAACTCAAGTTATACTCCATTAATTTCTTTTCACCTTTGCGTTTATACTTTATATCTGTGTTTTCTACAGATTTCACAAGGTGATAAACGAGGTTTGAGATTTCCTCGGCTTTTATATAAATAGGCATTTGCCTCACGTTGTTGTGGTGCTCCATAGAATCAAAATCGTCGTCGTCAAACATAATAAGGCATTAATACTTTCCTTTTACAAAGGTAACGATAGGTTTCTGATATAGAAAATGAAAAGTAGAACTCTATATGTTAAAGAGTTAATTGCCAGGTATGTTGGAGTTTGCGGAATTTCTTGATTTCTTTTCTAAGTAACGGTAAAAAATCTTTACCATTGCTATTTACTTTCTCTAAGCGTTCACAGGTTTTGTACAACAAATTAGATAAGTGAATCACAGAGGCTGCATGCTTGTGTTTTTCTTCAGAAAAAGGTTGACTTTCTGCTTTTAGAATTTTAGGTCCAAGTGATACTGATTGTTGAACAATATCGCCACTGAAATAAATATTAGGATCTTCTTTTCCGTTTTTCTGAATTCCTGCTAAATCATAACTTAGGTATGTAGAGATGTTACGAGCTAATGAAAAAATTTCCATTGCTTTTAGGTACATCGCTGAATGTTTATTATTTCCGTAAGTATGAGCTGACATTTTATAATTTTAAAGTGTATCAAATTTAGCGACAAGAAACTTTAATTCATAATTGATGTTAAAGTAAAAACGTATATTTGCTTTAAATATTAAGTAAAAATTGATTAAAACTTTAATATGAGTATAGATTCTTTAAACTGGAAAATACTGAAGTGTCTTCAAACAAATGCACGTCAGCCAAACACCGTAATTGGGAGGGAAGTAGGTATTAGTTCTCCTGCAGTTTCTGAACGTATTAAAAAAATGGAGGACTCTAATATTATAACTGGTTATTTTACAGATGTTTCTCCTATGGAAGCTGGGTATCAATTTAAAGCCATTATCACACTTCGCGCTTTTATGGGTAAATTGAAACCTTTTCTTGAAATAGTAAAAACATACGATGAGGTTATAAACTGCTATCGCATTACAGGAAATGAAAATATTGTAATGGAAGTTGTTTTAAAAAATCAAAAACATTTAGAGTCTTTTATAGACCAACTTATTTTTTATGGTGAAACTAAAACTCAGATAGTACTTTCGCATGTTGTAAAGAACAATGCACTAAAACCTGTGAAGTAGTTAGCTGATGTTAAAATTGTTACAATTAGAATCTTGTTAAGACTTGTGGAGCTATGTATGAAGTATTTTTGGTATTCTAATTAAAACATATACCATGAAAAACTATACTATTCATTTTTTGATTATAACTATTGTCACAGCACTATTAGGTTTTACAGGTTTAGAGTTTCCTGGTGATAAGTTGGTTCGAATTATTTGTCTGTTTGCGGGAATTGCCTTGATGATCTCTTGTTTAGATGCAGTAATTGTTAGTCGTAAGAATAAAAGGTTTAAAAAAGAGTCACAATCTTAAGATTGGTATTCGCCTTTTTTTATTTTAAATGAATTATATAAGCTTAAAGTAAAGCTATACTTCCCTTGTATTCCTATTTCCAAGCTATAGCCTTTTCCTCATTTGGCCAATAGTGTTTTTCTTCTTCTGCTTGTAGGTGAATATTGTTTAAATTAATAAATTCTGTGTGAAAGTTGTAGTAATAGAAGAATTTAACTGATGAGAAGTTTGAAAGTTATATATTTTTTCGTCTTCTCAATAAATAATTACGAATTTTAGAATTCTTTTCTATTTTTACTAAAAACTATTTATGAAGAATTTACTTTTATTTTCATTTTTACTAATTACATCTTTAGGTTTTGCACAGAGTGAAGCACTGGTTTTAGAAAGTCTAGAAGCACAGATAAAATTAAATAATGAATTCGCTAATCCGGAAACAACGATTCTCACTCCTGAAGATTTTCGAACTTTTAAAGAATTGGAGTTTTATCCAATAGATGAAAAATATATTGTGAATGCTAGGTTTGTGCGTACTCCAAATGAAAAGCCATTTTTAATGCCAACCACTACAGATAGAACTCCAGAATATGTAAAATATGGAGAAGCACATTTTAGTATAGATGGAAAGGAGTTTGTATTAAGTCTCTTTAAAAACACACAACCCTATAATGAACCTGGATACGAGGATTATCTATTTTTACCGTTTACCGATTTAACAAGTGGAGCCGGTTCCTATGGTGGGGGAAGGTATTTAGACCAGCGAATTCCTGAAGGAGATACTTTTGTTATCGATTTTAATAAAGCCTATAATCCTTATTGTGCATATAACCCAAAATATTCTTGCCCTATACCTCCTAAAGAAAACGATTTGTTAATTCGAATTGAAGCTGGGGTTAAGAATTTTGGAAAACATTAAAAAAACTTCACAGCCCACATTCCGATAAAAACCATTGCAAATGCAACTACAAAACTAGCGATAGTATATAAAGCGAATGACATAAAATCCCCGCTTTTTAGGAATAAGTGATTCTCATAAGCGAAGGTTGAAAATGTTGTAAATCCACCACAAAACCCGGTAGCTAAAAATAGAACTGTATTCTGAGAAAGGGTTTGGTTTTTTAAAGCGAGTCCTAGTATTATTCCAATTAATAAACTTCCAAGAATATTGGCGGCAAATGTACCGTAAGGTATTCCTGTTTCAGCATTGTTTAGAAACTTAGAAAGTCCATAACGCAATGTACTTCCTAAACCCCCACCAATAAAAACTAGAACGAGTTGCTTCATTTTAAATACCTTCTTCTAAATCAGGTTTTGGCGTCGTTATAATTGGGATATAAACTTCTGTTACCCAATTTGCAGGGTTGGCAGTTTCATTTGGATCTGTAATATAGACTTCGAATTTTTTACCCTCAGGGTCTATTTCTAAACTATTCTTTTTAATGTATTCATTACCTTTAGTATAAGCTTCTGGCAAGTGGTTATAGTTACCTTTTAGAGAAATTTTAACCGCAGAAATAGGCTCCATAAATCCACAAACAACTGGACTTCCTTCAGGAGTAATTACTTTTTCTCTTACTGGAACACCTGTTGAGAAAATAACAGTATTGTTTGCTTCGTCAACTTGATTGTATAAGGTGAAAGGTTTCCCCGACATATTTAAATTATTATTAGAAACAAAGTCTAAAACTTGTGTCATCATTGGTTCCATTTTATCACCTAATTCTTGCATTCTAGCTACGGAAGTTGTGTACATATAATATCCACCGCCGTATTGTGTAAGCCCATCTACATTTATCGAATATTTTTTCATATCCTCCACTACCTCTTTGGCAATTCCTTCCAAACCAGTAATATTCATATCGTGAATTTGAGCTTTAAAATCGGTTCCACTTATCGAGAAAAAGAACTTATCAAGTAGCGTGTGTTCTCCTTTCATTCTCCAAGTAATATTGGTTCCTTCGGGAACTTCTTCAAAACTCCAAAATACTTTAGGGTGACGCGCTCCTCCTGGAGTTTCTAGCGTTAAATCTTGTTCAATCTCTTTATTAGGGATAACCTTGGTAGTTTTCATTGAACCATTCATTTCACCATCCCAAGAGTAGGAAGCACCTTCGCCTACAGTTTTTTCGGCGTAAGTAAATCTTATTGTAGGGTCTTCTTTTTTCCAAGGCCCCCAAGTTTCCCAATTTCTATAATCATTTACTTTATTAAATACTACTTCTGGAGGAGCCTTAATAACCATTGAATCTTTAATGTCGTAAGAGCCGTCCTGTGTTCCAAAATAAATGGCACCGCCAATTACTATCAGGAGAATAAGAAAAAGTAAATACTTAATTATTTTCATGTTTTTGAGGTTGGTGTTGGTTGTAGGTGCTAAGATACGGAAATTTCATCTAAGCTTTTATATATAGACGTCTGCTATTTCATTCATGATAAACCAATTAATATAGAGACCAATATTTTAGTACATTTGCGTTTAATAAAAATTTAAATAAAATGAAGAAAACCTTATTTATTGCAATGGCAATGAGTGGTTTGTTGTTTTTTTCTTGTAATGAGAAAAAAGATGAAAAACCAACTGCACAAGTAGAAACTGAAGAAAATAAAGATTTTGACTATTCAGTAGAGCAATTTGCAGATATCAAAGTTTTGCGTTACCAAATTCCAGGATGGGAAAAACTTTCTTTGAAAGAACAAAAACTAGTTTATTACCTTACTCAAGCAGGATTAGAGGGAAGAGATATAATCTGGGATCAGAATTATAGACACAACCTTACTATCAGAAAGGCATTAGAAAATGTGTATCAAAATTATGAGGGTGATAAGTCTTCTGATGACTGGAATAATTTTGAAACTTACTTAAAAAGAATTTGGTTTAGTAATGGTATTCACCATCATTATGCAAGTAACAAGATTAAGCCTGAATTCTCTTCAGATTATCTAAAGCAATTATTAAACGATACAAACACTACTTTAGAAGGTGAAGCATTTGATGTAATCTTTAATGATAAAGACGCTACAAAAGTTGATCAGTCTAAAGGAATTGATAACGTAGCTAAAAGCGCTGTAAACTTTTACGGAGCTGATGTTACTACTAAAGATGTAGAAAATTTCTATTCAAAAAAGCAGTCGCCAGATCCGCAAAAGCCATTGTCTTTTGGTCTTAACTCAAAACTAGTTAAAGAGAATGGTGAGGTAAAAGAATTGGTGTATAAGTCGGGTGGACTTTATGGCGAAGCAATTGATAGAATTATTGAGTGGCTTGAAAAGGCTCAAGGTGTAGCTGAAAATAAAGCTCAAGGTGATGCTATTGGTTTGTTAATAGAATATTACAAAACAGGAGATCTTCAAACTTGGGACGATTACAACGTTGCTTGGACAGCTGCTACGGAAGGAAATATTGATTACATCAACAGTTTTATTGAAGTTTATCAGGATCCAGTAGGGTATAAAGGTACTTTCGAAAGCATTGTACAGATTAAAGATTTTGATATGTCTGAAAAAATGGCCGTACTTTCTGAAAACGCACAATGGTTTGAAGATAACTCAACATTGATGGAAGAACACAAAAAGAAAAATGTTGTAGGTGTTACTTATAAAGTAGTAAACGTAGCAGGTGAAGCTGGTGATGCTTCTCCAAGTACACCAATTGGTGTAAACCTTCCAAATGCTAACTGGATTCGTGCAGCAGTAGGAAGTAAGTCGGTTTCATTGGGTAACATTATTGAAGCTTACAATAACGCTGGTAGTTCAGGAAGATTAAAAGAATTTGTTCACGATGACGAAGAGTTAGCATTAGAAAAAGAATACGGACAAGTAGCCGACAAACTTCACACAGCACTTCACGAAGTAATTGGTCACGCTTCAGGACAATTAAATCCTGGTGTAGGTGAAACAAAAGAAACACTTAAGAATTACGCTTCAACTTTAGAAGAAGGTCGTGCAGATTTAGTAGGATTATACTACTTATACACTCCAAAATTACAAGAGTTAGGATTAGTTGATGATTGGAAAAAAGTGGGAATGGCTGCTTATGATGGCTATATCAGAAATGGTTTGATGACGCAGTTAATTCGTCTTAACCTTGGTGATGATGTTGTACAAGCACATATGCGTAACCGTCAGTGGGTGTCTTCTTGGGTTTACGAAAAAGGAAAAGCTGACAATGTAATTGAAAAAGTTACTCGTGATGGCAAAACTTATTACAATATTAACGACTATGATAAATTACACGATTTATTCGGTCAGTTATTAAGAGAAACTCAAAGAATTAAGAGTGAAGGAGATTATGCAGCTGTAGAAAAACTTGTTGAAACTTACGGTGTAAAAGTAGATTACGACCTTCATAAAGAAATTTTAGAGCGTAACGAGCAGTTTACATCTGCGCCATATAGCGGATTTGTAAATCCTGTAATTGTTCCAAAAATGAATGATAATGGCGAAATTGAAAGCTTTACAATTGAGCAGCCAAAAACATTTGCTGAGCAGATGTTATACTATGCAAAAAACTATAGTAATTTGCCTGCTGTAAACTAATTTTAGTTTTCAACTTATAAAAAAAGCGCTTCGGAATTCCCGAAGCGCTTTTTGTTTTAAAATAAATTGAATTCAATTTAAGGTTTAAAATATGTTTTAACCATAACTAAGAGTAATACAAAAGCTATAAAACCAATCAAAACCCAAATACTTCCTTTGTAGTATTTTTTATGAAGTTTTTTATCGCTTCGATAGCTAAAAGCTATGATAATCACGAAAACAATAAAAAACAAAGCCGTAAAAACCCATTGACCAGTTGTGAACATAAATTTGTAGTTTTATGGCTGTAAAAGTAAGGATTAAAGTGCAAACAAGATTCAGGATTCACAAGAATCAATGTAAATTCTGAAAACCTGTATTTTAATTCTTTTTTCAATAATTGAAGAAGTCTAACCTCAAAAAAATACAATGAAAAACAAAATAGCTGCAGTAACAGAATTTCACAAAGCATTTGGTCTTGGTATGAAAGACGCTCCAACTGCTGAACTTGGAATTAATAAAAATCTGTTGCGTTACAAATTAATGCGAGAAGAAAATGAAGAGTACCTTGAAGCTGCAAATAATAACGATTTAGTTGAGGTTGCAGATGCCTTGGGCGATATGCTATACATTTTATGTGGAACCATAATCGAGCATGGTATGCAACATAAAATTGAAGAGGTTTTTGACGAAATTCAACGAAGTAATATGAGTAAGTTAGGAGCAGATGGCAAACCTATTTACCGAGAAGATGGAAAGGTGTTAAAAGGCCCAAATTATTTTCAGCCAAAAATTAAAGAGATACTAGAAAAATAAATTATAAAAAGAAAAATCCAAATTCCAAATGGTTAGAACCTTTGGAATTTGGATTTTATATTTAAGTACCTAGTCGGCACTTTTAATTTGTTGTTTCTTTTTATTTAACTTCAAATCTCCAACCAAATGGATCTTCAGTTTCATTGTGTTGGATACTCATTAAATCTTTCTTAAATCGAGCAGAGTAGCTGTCTTCAGGTTTAGTGAGTTCGTAAACATTATCTTTGTGGCCAATAGCGCTTACAGGGCTTATAACTGCTGCAGTTCCCGCACCAAAAATTTCTTTTAAACTTCCGTCTTTTGCAGCTTCAATAATTTCTGAAACTAAAACAGGACGCACCTCTACATCTATGTTATTGTGTTTTGCAATATCAATAACACTTTTACGAGTTACTCCATCCAAAATTCTATCACTAACAGGAGCGGTAATTAATGTGTCGTTCACTCTAAAGAAAACATTCATTGTACCTGCCTCTTCTAGATATTTATGTTCACTATCGTCAGTCCAAATTACTTGGTGGAATCCTTTTTCGCGTGCAAGGTTTGTTGGGTAAAATTGTGCCCCGTAGTTTCCAGCAGCTTTTGCAGCACCTACACCTCCGTTTGCAGCACGACTATAATGATCGGCGATAACAACTCTTACATCACCAGTATAATATGCTTGAGCAGGAGCTGCTAAAATCATAAACTTATATTCGGTTGATGGTGAAGCAGAAACCCCAACTTGAGTAGCCATTACAAATGGACGTATGTACAATGAGTTACCAAGTCCTGGTTTAATCCATTCCTTATCCATACGAACAAGAGTGGTTAATGCCTCAAAGAAAATCTCGCGAGGGAATTCAGGTATCGCTAATCTCTTAGCCGATTTATTAATTCGCTCGTAATTTTGTTGTGGTCTAAATAACCAAACTTTACCATCTTCATCTTTATAGGCTTTCATTCCTTCAAAAACGGCTTGGCCATAATGAAAGACTTTCGCACCAGGTGAGATTGATAAATTACCGTAAGGTCTAATTGTTGGATTTTGCCATTCGCCGTCTTTAAAATCGCATTCGAACATGTGATCGGTAAATGTGCTTCCAAAAACAAGGTTGTCAAAATCAACTTCTTTAACTCTAGAAGTTTCTGTTTTAATTATGTTTAATTTTGGAGTAATAGAAGAATTCATTTAATTTTCATTTATTCGGTAAAAATAGGTAAAATTTAGACCATTAAAAATTTAAAAAATCCTTAAAATTGCAATGCAATAGCAATCAATAATATAATAATTATTTAAAAATGAAAAAAATATTATTAGTACTCGCAATTTCATTTGCAGTTTTTAGCTGTAAAAATGAACAAAAAGAGGAGTCATCTAATTCTCAAGTGGAAGAGGTAGCGATAAACTATCAGTCTTTTGGAGATGAAATAACAGATGAAGGTGTTTTGACAAAGGCTGAAATGATTGAAAAGTATAACGCTTTAAAACCTGGAGATACTATAAATGTGAAATTTACTACAACTGTAAAAGATGTATGCCAGAAAAAAGGATGTTGGATGAATCTCGATTTAGGTAATGATGAAGCTATGGTTCGTTTTAAAGATTATGGCTTTTTTATGCCGAAAGATATAGCAGGACAAGAAATCATTGTTAATGGAAAAGCATATATTGAAGAAATGAGTGTTGAAGACCAGCGTCACTATGCTGAAGATGGAGGGAAATCTGAAGACGAAATTGCCGCTATTACCGAAGTAAAAAGAACACTAGCTTTTGAAGCCGATGGTGTGCTTATTCCAGAAGTAGAAAAAGAATAGTAGTTTGAAACGTACAATACTTAAAACAGGAGACGGCTCTTACACTTTACATATACCAGAATGGAATGAACAATACCATTCTAAGCACGGGGCGATAGCCGAAGCTCTTCACGTTTTTATAAAAGAAGGGCTTTTTTATTATACTGACAAAAATTCATCTAAGGATATTTCTATATTAGAGATCGGTTTTGGCACAGGGTTAAATGCATTTCTCACTTTATTAGAAACAGAAAAGCACAACTTCAATATTATATACACTGGCGTTGAAGCTTATCCCTTAGAAGTCTCTGAAATTGAAACCTTAAATTACCCAGAACTGTTAAATGCTCCAGAAGAAGGGTTTTTAAAACTGCACAATACTCCTTGGGAAGAAAAATCATCGATTTCAGATAATTTTCAACTTCTAAAGAATAAAATGTTCTTCTCAGAAATTACTCTTGAAAGCAACATAGACTTAATTTATTTCGATGCTTTTGGAATCCGTGTGCAAGCAGATTTGTGGACCGAAGAAATTTTTCAATTAATGTACAATGCTTTAAAGCCAAACGGGGTATTAGTGACATATGCGGCAAATGGAAATGCCCGGCGTGCAATGCAAGCTGTTGGTTTTTCTGTAGAGAGAATTCCTGGTCCTCCAGGAAAAAAAGAAATGATGAGAGCGACTAAATTAGAACTTTAAAAGTCAGAAAAGCCCTAATCTGCTTTTTCGTTTTCATCATTAAAAAGTAGTTAAGAAACTTCAATTAATTACATTACGATGCTTATTTCACAATCTTCCGTTAAGACACTTTGTAGTTTCTTTTTGAATTTATAAATTTAAAATTATGAAGAAGAAAGTGTTGATAACTGGAGCTACAGGACTTGTGGGAAGTGAGTTGGTAAAACAATGTCACAATGGTGGGATCGCTGTTCACTATCTTACCACAAGTAAAGAAAAAATTGAAAATACCGAAAACTACAAAGGGTTTTATTGGAACCCAAAAAAAGGTGAAATAGATACTAAAGTTTTTGAAGGTGTTACTGCTATAATAAATTTGGCAGGAGCAACTATTGCAAAAAGGTGGACAGATAGTTATAAAAAAACTATTATCGACAGTAGGGTAACGTCTATTAACTTACTTTATGACACACTTCAAAAGATAGATCACAATATAGTTCACTTTATTTCAGCTAGTGGAATAAATATCTACCCCAATTCCAAAACAAAACTTTACACTGAAGAAGACAAAGCTACCGATGATTCATTTTTAGCAAATGTTGTTTCTTCTTGGGAAGCTGCCACAGCAAAATTTAAAAATGCCGGGATGGAGGTTACCAAAGTTCGTACAGGGATGGTTTTGGCAAAAGGAGCAGGTGCATTACCCCAAATAATAAAACCTATTAAATTAGGTGTTGGTGCTCCATTAGGCAGTGGCGAGCAATGGCAGTCTTGGATACATATAGAAGATATTGCAGCAATTTATCTTTTCTTACTCAATAATCAGTTGGAAGGGAAGTTTAATGCTGTAGCCCCAAATCCTGTTCAGAATAAAAAAATGACAAGAATGATAGCTTCAAAACTTGACAGTCCTCTATGGTTGCCAAACATACCAGCATTTGTGTTGAAATTAGTTCTGGGGGAAATGTCTGTATTAGTTTTAGAAGGGCAGCTTGTTAGTTCTAAGAAATTAGAAAAACTAGGATATCAGTTTAAATATTATAATCTAGACAATGCGCTAGAAGATGTTTTGAAAGAATAATATGAAATAAAAAAAGAGGCCAAATTGGCCTCTTTTTAAGTTTTGTGAGAAAGTTTTTTTGATTAAGCTTTATTAGCTACCAAAGAAACTTCAATTTTCATAATGTCACTAATAAATTTGTCTCCTAGGTTGTCGAAAATAGACTTAGAACCAAAGTTGATATCCCACTTTGTTCTATCTAATTCAATAGTTTCACTCTTTAACGTCATTTTATCTCCTTCTGTAGTTACAGTTGCAGGAAACTCAATAGCGTTAGTTTTACCTTTAATAGTTAAGTTACCTTTCACTACGTTGTTTTCGATACCAGTCAACTCAAATTTAGCAGTTGGATATTCTTTGATATTGAAAAAATCTCCTTCTTTACCTTCAACAGTTCCTTTTAAGTGAGCTTCTAAATTGTCTTTGTATTCACCTTCTAAGTCTTGAACATTGATTGTGTTCATGTCTATTTCGAATTTTCCAGCTTCTACAGCTCCATTGTTTAAATGGAATACACCAGAGTTAAGTGAAATAGTTCCGAAGTGTTTTGTAGTAGGCTTTTCACCTTCCCACTTAATTTCAGAAGCTGCTGGGTCTACGTTGTATTCTACTGCTGCTTCAGTTGCTTCTGCTGGAGTTTCTACTGCAACTTCAGTTTCTTTTTCAGCATTTTTACAAGAAAATGTTGCTGCTGCCAAAAAGGCTAGTAATGTAATTTTTAAGGTTGTTGATTTCATAGTTTATTTTAAATTTTTAATGGAGCGCAAAAGTAATATTAATTGAAACATAATATCTTAAATTAATATTAAATTAAAAGCTGTGACATTTTGACATTTTACAACAATTGGCAGTACTTTTGCTCCCTGTTGAAAAACTGAAAGAATTCTCGCTATGAGCAAAAATGATAAAAACAAAGAAACCGAATTTCAGGAAGAAGTAGGTTTAGACGAACAAATGAATAATGAGCAGGAAATTGCTGAAGAAAACGAAACAGATCCTTTAGCCGAATTGCAAGATCAACTTCAAAATGAAAAAGATCGCTACTTGCGTCTTTTCGCAGAATTTGAAAATTATAAAAAGCGTACCTCTCGCGAACGCATAGAAATGTTTAAAACAGCAGGTGAAGATGTGATAATGTCATTATTACCGGTTTTAGACGATTTTGAAAGAGCGCTAAAAGAAATTGAAAAAATAGGAGACGATCACTTTAAGGGTGTAGAACTTATCAATAATAAACTGCGTGAAACTCTGCGTTCTAAAGGTTTAGAGATGATGGAGGTTAAGCAGGGCGATACTTTTGATTCTGAAGCACACGAAGCAATTACTCAGATTCCAGCTCCAGACAAAAAATTAAAAGGAAAAATAATTGATGTGGTAGAAAAGGGATACACTTTAGGTGAGAAAATTATCCGCTACCCAAAAGTGGTTATAGGACAATAATATGAAGGAAGATTATTACGAAATATTAGGAATCTCAAAAAATGCAACGGCTGCCGAAATAAAAAAGGCATATCGTAAAAAAGCAATTCAATATCACCCTGATAAAAATCCGGGGGACGATGAAGCGGAAGCAATGTTTAAAAAATCTGCAGAAGCTTACGAAGTGCTTAGCGACCCGAACAAACGTTCACGTTACGACCAATTTGGTCATCAAGCCTTTGAAGGCGGTGGTGGCTTCGGTGGCGGTGGTATGAATATGGATGACATATTCAGCCAGTTTGGCGATATCTTTGGCGGCGCATTCGGAGGTGGCTTCGGAGGCGGTGGCTTCGGTGGCGGCGGACGTAGAACTGTAAAAGGGAGTAATTTACGTATTCGTGTACAACTTACCTTAGAAGAGATTGCTACCGGTGTAGAAAAGAAAATTAAAGTAAAACGCAAGAAACTAGCACAAGGAACAACTTATAAAACTTGTCCTACTTGTAATGGACAAGGTCAAGTTACCCGTATCCAAAATACAATTTTGGGACGTATGCAAACTTCAGCTCCTTGTAGTGCTTGTGGTGGTTTAGGGCAAACTGTAGATTCGAAACCTGCAAATGCAGATGCTGACGGAATGTTAGTGACTGAGGAAACAGTTTCAATTAAAATTCCAGCCGGTGTTGTAGATGGAATGCAATTAAAAGTTTCTGGAAAAGGAAACGATGCGCCAGGTAATGGAATTGCAGGTGACCTTTTAGTAGCCATAGAGGAAAAACCTCATCCAAGCTTACAACGTGAAGGTGATAACTTGCATTACGATTTATATATAAGTTTTTCTGATGCAGCTTTAGGAACTTCTAAAGAAATAGAAACTGTAACAGGAAAAGTTAGAATTAAAATTGAAGCTGGTACACAAAGTGGAAAAATTTTAAGACTCCGCAGTAAAGGTATACCAAGTATAAATGGTTACGGTACTGGTGATTTGCTTGTTCACGTTAATGTTTGGACACCAAAATCTCTTTCGAAAGAACAAAGAGAATTTTTTGAAAAAATGGCCAACGATCAACATTTTGAACCAAACCCAGAAAAGGAAGACAAGTCATTTTTTGAAAAAGTTAAAGACATGTTTTCTTAAACAAACGTTAAATTAAAATAATTTGTATATATTTGAATTGTCGCTTCGTCTAAGAGGCGGCAATTTTTCTTTTTCATAGCAATTTTTTTCCCACCCAAAAGCTTAGGTTTTTGGGTGGGTTTTGCATTTAGGGCATTATTGTTTTCTAGATAATTATATAAATTAGTCTACAAAAATTGCTAATAAACTAGAGTCTAAAAATTTCTTAAAAGTTAGCTTTAAAAAGTGCTGTTAGGCTCTCAAATCAATATATTTACACCTTACAAATAAATTCTATGGAAAAACTTTTAGTAGTTAATAATGTTTCCAAAAACTACGGAGATTATAAGGCGCTCAACGATGTGTCTATAGAGGTGGAAAAAGGAAGCATCTTTGGGTTGTTAGGGCCAAATGGAGCTGGAAAAACAACTTTAATTCGAATTATCAATCAAATTACAATGCCAGATACGGGTTCGGTAATATTAGATGGCGAACCTCTTAAACCAGACCATGTAAGATTTATAGGATACTTGCCTGAAGAACGAGGTTTGTATAAAACTATGAAAGTAGGAGAGCAAGCATTGTATTTGGCTCAACTAAAAGGGCTTTCAAAACAAGAAGCTAAGGAAAGACTTAAATATTGGTTTGATAGACTAGATATCGGTGATTGGTGGGATAAAAAAATCCAAGAGCTTTCAAAAGGTATGGCGCAAAAAATTCAATTTGTGGTTACCGTTTTACACAACCCAAAATTGTTGATATTTGATGAGCCTTTTAGTGGTTTTGATCCTATTAACGCCAATCTAATTAAAGATGAAATATTAAAATTACGAGATGACGGAGCAACTGTGATTTTTTCTACACACCGAATGGAATCGGTAGAAGAAATGTGCGATCATATCGCGTTAATTAATAAATCCAATAAAATTCTTGATGGTAAGCTAGTGGATATTAAAAGACAATACAAAAACAACGTTTTTGAAATTGGATTAATAACTCCTAATCACGCAGCAACAACAGCTTCCTTAAAAGAGAAGTTTGAAATTTTCCCAACAACATTCAAAAGTATAAACGAGGAACTTAAATATAAAGTGAAGTTGCCAGATTCCGTATCTACTAATGAGTTTGTGAACTATCTTACATCTCAAGGTCAATTAACTCACTTTGTTGAAGTAATTCCATCAGCGAGCGACATTTTTATTGAAACCATCCAAAACAACTAATTATAGATGAATCATCTTCCATTAATAATAAAAAGAGAATACCTTACCAAGGTCCGCAATAAGTCGTTTGTTATTATGACTTTTTTAAGTCCTATTATATTTGTTGGGATTTTTGCACTAGTTGCTTATTTGTCTAATTTGAATAATGACACAGTTCGCAAGATTTCAGTTTTGGACGAGAGTGGACTGTTCTTAACTGAATTTAAAAGCACAGCACAAACACATTATATATTACTGCCAAATATTTCATTAGATGAAGCTAAAAAAGATGCTCAAACCGATGAAACTTATGGGCTTTTATATATTCCCGATTCAGAAAGTCTAGAGTCTATTTCAAAAGGAATTACATTTTTCTCTGAAGAATCTCCGTCGCTCCCTTTAATGAATAGTATTAATAAAATGCTTGAAAGTAAAGTGAATACTCTTAAGCTAAAAGAAGCCGGAATGGATTCTGATGTTATAAAAGACCTTCGTATTAACATTAATGCAAATCAAGAAACTTTTAAAGGTGAGGAGACGTCAAAACTTGGCTCTGGCTTAAAACTAATCTTCGGTGGAGCGGCAGGTTATCTGCTATTTATGTTTATCATTATTTATGGTAATATGATAATGCGAAGTGTTATTGAAGAAAAAACAAGCAGGGTTATAGAAGTTATAATTTCATCGGTAAAACCTCGTTTATTATTGTTAGGAAAGATATTTGGAACCACGCTTGCCGGAATTACCCAGTTTTTAATTTGGGTGATTTTAATATTGGTATTAATGACGGTAGTGACATCAGTTTTCGGAATAGACCCTTCAGCTGGCTCACCTTCTCAGCAAGCAATAGAAAGTACTATAGACGGAGGGACTCAACAGGTTTTAAACGATATTTTAATAGAAATTAATAATCTGCCAATTACAAACCTCATTATAATGTTTGTTCTATTTTTTGTTGGAGGTTACTTATTATACGCTTCATTATATGCTGCTGTTGGAGCTGCTGTTGATAGCGAAACCGATACACAACAATTTATGATGCCTATTTTAATGCCTCTTATTTTAGCAGTTTACGTAGGTTTCTTTACAGTGATAGATAATCCACATGGTACAGTATCACAAGTTTTTTCTTATATTCCTTTTACATCTCCTGTAGTGATGCTTATGCGTATACCTTTTGGTGTACCAATTTGGCAACAAGTAATTTCAGTATTAATTTTATTTGGTACTTTCATAGGAATGGTTTGGTTTGCTGCAAAAATATACCGCGTAGGAATTTTGATGTACGGAAAGAAACCATCGTATAAAGAAATTTTTAAATGGCTTAAGTATTAATAGATGTGAATAATAAAGTAACTAAAATAGAAACTGTAGTTAAAGAAGATGTTCTAGGTACAATAAAGAGATTTTTGGATCTAGGATTCTACTTTGGTGAGGGTGATAACCAAGTGGGAGTCACCATTGGATTATTGCTATTACTTCTTGTCTCTTATATAGTTACTCATTTTGCTTTAAAATTTACACGTTCGCTTATAACTAGGCAAATGGACTCAACTGATAAGCAAAAATTTATCAGCTTGTTTAAATATATTAAAGCAGCCGTTTATATTATTGTTTTTTTTACGGTTTTAAGTTTAGCAAACTTTAATATCACGCCTATACTCGCTGCTTCTGCTGCTTTATTAGTTGGTTTAGGGTTAGCTTTAAAGGAGCTTTTTCAAGATATAATAGGAGGAATTTATATCATTATGGATAAGTCGCTTTTAATTGGCGACATTATTAAAGTTGAAGATAAGGTTTGTAGGATTATAGAAATAAAACTTCGTAGTACCAGAGCAATAACACGTGATGATAAAATATTAATTATTCCTAATCACAAGTTCTTAATTAATACTTTTAAGAATTACACTCAAAATCATACAACAACGCGGGAGTTTATTAGAGTGAGAATTCCCTTTGGAAGTGACACAAGATTAGTTGAGCGAATATTAATTGAAGCAGTGTCTACTCAAAAAGGAGTACTGAAGAATCCAAAACCATTCGTTTTCTTTAATGAGTTTGGAGAATGGGCTCTTGAGTTTGGTGTATATTTCTTTATTAACGATAGTTTTTCCGAACCTAGAATAAAAAGCGAATTACGATTTAAAATCGACGCTAAGCTCAGAGAAAATAAAATTGCAATACCTTATCCCCAAAGTGACATACATATGTTCGCAAGAACAACAAGTAGTAATACAGATTTAAAGATTTCTTCAGAAGAATAAATCATTTATGAATTATAGGCTCAATTTGTTAATTGTCTTCATCGGACTAATCGGTTTGGGAGTGAAAGCTCAAACTACCGATTTGGCTAGAGTTGAGTTTTTGAATTTACCACTTTCAAAATCGGATAATTCTATTCAGAGGTATAGAGTTTTGATACAATCTCCAATTCCTTTGAAAAAGGGTAGAAGTGATTTTTTTGTTGTTGGTGCAGAGTATCGTTATCTTGATGTAAATATTAAAGATGACAATGATAAACTCGCATTTGGATCACATCAAGTTAGTTCTGTAGAACGTATAGATCTTTACTTAGGATATACTTGGAAGTATAGTGACGAATGGCGCTTAGGAATGAAGGTTGGAGCTAAAGTTCAGAGTGATCTTGAAGGTAGTTTAATAGCAGATGATTTTACGTATGAAGTTGGAGTTTATGCTATAAATGATAAAAGAAAAGATGTGCCAGAGGGTAAAAATCCGTATAGATTAATTGCAGGACTTACTTACTCAACGACACCAGGGAGATGGTTGCCACTGCCAATTTTGAATTATTATGAAGAATTTCATCCTAATTGGACTTTTACAATTGGTGTGCCTAAAACAAATATCAGGCATTATTTAAATGATAGTCATAAAGATGCAATTCAAGCGTTTGCAACTTTAGATAACGATTATGCCAATTTACAACAGAATTTTGTGCCCATTTCTATACAAGGCTCAGGAACAAAAGTTGCAGAAAGTATTCAAACTACTATAGTTCTTGCTGGATTGGGTTACGAACATTTTTTCACAAAACACTTAGTGTTTTATACATACGCCGCGCATTCGGTTTATAACAACTTTAGACTGGAAGATGGTGATGGAGATAAGATATATCAGATAAATTCAGAAAAATCGCCTTATTTTAGGGCTGGAATAAAATTTAAATATTAAAAATGCCAAGAATACTCATTATAGAAGACGAAGCAGCCATCAGAAGAGTTTTAGTTAAAATTCTTACTGAAGAGAATAAAGATTATGAAGTTTTTGAAGCTGAAGACGGTCTTGCAGGAATGGAGATTATTAAAAAAGAAGATTTTGATCTTGTGCTGTGTGATATCAAAATGCCAAAAATGGATGGTGTTGAGGTTTTAGAAGCTGTAAAAAAGATAAAGCCTGAAATACCAATGGTAATGATTTCTGGACATGGTGATCTTGATACAGCTGTTAATACCATGCGATTAGGAGCTTTCGATTATATTTCAAAACCACCAGATTTAAACCGCTTACTAAATACGGTACGAATAGCTCTTGATAGAAAAGAGTTGGTAGTTGAAAATACTCGTCTTAAAAAGAAGGTGTCTAAAAACTATCAAATGGTTGGGAATTCTCCAGAAATTGAGAAGATAAAGGATATGATTGAAAAAGTGGCCCCAACGGAAGCCCGCGTTTTAATCACAGGTCCAAACGGAACAGGAAAAGAACTTGTTGCGCATTGGCTTCACCAGAAAAGTGATAGAAATAAAGGTCCAATGATAGAAGTAAACTGTGCTGCCATTCCAAGTGAATTAATAGAAAGTGAGCTTTTCGGTCACGTTAAAGGCGCTTTTACATCTGCAAATAAAGATCGAGCAGGAAAATTTGAAGCTGCTAATAAAGGAACTATTTTCCTCGATGAAGTTGGAGATATGAGTTTATCTGCCCAAGCTAAAGTACTAAGAGCTTTACAAGAAAATAAAGTTCAAAGAGTGGGAAGTGATAAAGACATAAAAGTAGATGTTCGTGTTATTGCTGCTACCAATAAAGACTTAAAAAAGGAAATAGCTGAAGGCAATTTCCGTGAAGATTTATATCACAGATTAGCAGTTATTTTAATAAAAGTTCCTTCATTAAACGATAGAAGAGACGATATTCCATTATTAGTTGAGTATTTTTCAGAAAAAATATCAACAGATCACGGAACGGCTCAAAAGAAATTTTCAAAAAAAGCTATTGAGCTATTACAAGAATTTGATTGGACAGGAAATATTCGTGAGTTACGAAATGTTGTAGAGCGCTTGATTATCCTTGGTGGCAAAGAAATAAGCGAAGAGGACGTAAAGTTATTTGCTAGTAAATAAGAAGTGCTAACAGCGGTATTTAAATAGTAATTGTAGAAGGGTTGAGGTCCTTCTCTTTAAAAATATTAGATATGAAAGACATAAAAATCGAAGACTTTAAGGTTTCTGAAAGTATAAAGATAAAAGACACAAAAACAAAAGTAGATTTAGATGCTTCAGAAAAGAAGTTAAAGAAAGCATTGAAAAAAACTCGAAAGGAGCTTGGAGATCTTCAAGATACACTTTATGCTCACGGGAAATATGGTGTTTTAGTGTGTATTCAAGGAATGGATACAGCAGGAAAAGACAGTTTAATTCGTGAGGTTTTCAAAGATTTTAATGCTCGTGGAGTAGTAGTTCACAGTTTCAAGACACCTACATCTTTAGAGAAACGCCACGATTATTTATGGCGTCATTATATAGCGCTACCAGAACGAGGAAAGTTTGGTGTGTTTAATCGTACCCACTACGAAAACGTTTTGGTTACACGTGTACATCCAGAATATATTCTAGGTGAAAATTTACCAGATGTAAATAGCTTGGATGACATCACCGATGAGTTTTGGGACAAACGTTTTCAGCAAATAAATGATTTTGAAAAAACCATTCAGGAAAATGGAACAATTATTTTTAAATTCTTTTTAAATCTTTCAAAAGAAGAACAAAAATATCGCCTATTACGTCGTTTAAACAAGCCTAATAAAAACTGGAAGTTTTCTCCAGGTGATTTAGATGAGCGCGAACTTTGGAATGAATACCAAAAGTATTACGAAGAAGCGATTAATCGCACTTCAAAACCTAAAGCACCTTGGTATATAATTCCTTCAGATGATAAAAAAGCTACACGATATATTGTGGCAGAAATAATGCTTCAAGAATTACAAAAATACACTGATATTAAAGAGCCTGAATTGGATAATGATATAAAGGCGAAAATTTCAGAATATCGTGAAAGGCTTAAAAATGATTAATTTTCTCAACAAAACACAATGAAAATAAATTTTCTCCCCACTTTAATTTTTACAATTCTTTTTTCATTTATAGCAATTTCACAAAATCCTACCAAGGATTCAATTATGTTGAAGAAGCTGTATAATACAGCCTTAACCGATGGAAAAGCTTACGATTGGTTAGATTACTTATCCAACGAAATTGGTGGTAGACTTTCTGGTTCAGTTGAAGCAGAATACGCTGTAAAATACACCGAATCTCAACTTAACGAACTTGGTTTAGACAAAGTTTGGCTACAACCTGTAATGGTCCCAAAATGGACGCGTGGTTTTAAAGAATACGCATATATTGAAGGAAGTTCAGGTATTAAAACAGAAACACATATTAGTGCTTTGGGTGGCTCTATACCAACACCAAACCTAGGTTTAAAAGCTGAAGTTGTTGAAGTTCATAGCTTCGACGAATTGGCAGCATTAGGAAAAGAAAAGGTCGAAGGGAAAATTGTATTTTTTAATAGGCCGATGAATCCTGAGTTTATTCATACTGGTTATGCTTATGGTGGTGCATCAGATCAACGTTTTTCTGGGGCCGAACACGCGGCAAAATACGGAGCTGTAGGTGTAATTGTTCGTTCTCTTTCACATAAAATGGACGATGCGCCTCACACAGGTGCTATGAGCTATGGAAAGACCCCTGAGTCTAAATATATTCCAGCGGCTGCCATTAGTACAAACGGAGCAGAATTACTTAGCAGTTTATTAAAACTTGATCCAAATTTGAAATTTTACTTTAAACAAAACTGTAAGAATTGGGACGATGTTTTGTCGTACAACGTAATCGGTGAAATTAAAGGTAGTGTTTACCCAGATCGATATATGGTTGTGGGCGGACATTTAGATAGTTGGGATAATGGCGATGGCTCCCACGATGATGGGGCAGGAGTGACACAAAGTATGGAAGTGTTACGCTTGTTTAAAAAGCTTAACTACAAACCAAGACATACTATTCGCGTTGTGTTGTTTATGAATGAGGAAAATGGCTTACGCGGAGGTAAAAAATATGCTGAGGAAATTAAAAGTAAAAATGAAAAACACGTTTTTGCCATAGAAAGTGATAGCGGTGGTTTTACACCAAGAGGTTTTTCTCTTGAAACTGATGCGGCTAACGTTGCACAAATTCGCTCTTGGGCACCTTTATTTGAACCCTATTTTATTCATTTATTTACCGAAGGTTATAGTGGTGCAGATATTCGCCCAATGAAAGGAAATATAGATGTTCTTGCTGGACTACAACCAGACTCGCAAAGATATTTCGACATTCACCATTCCGAAAATGACACTTTCGATAAAATTAATAAGCGGGAGCTAGAGCTCGGTGCTGCAACTATGGCAAGCTTGATGTATCTAATGGATACTTACGGAGCTAAATAAACTTAATTTAGTTGGTAGTGTTGATTAAAAAAAATAGCTACCACCAAACCACAAAGAAGCGCTCCAATGTATGGGGCGTTTTTTTATAGATTAAAGGTGACTTTTTATTTTGAATCTGTTCATTTATCAGCTTCTCAATTTCTGAAAAAGTATGCCATTCTTCAATAGTTTCAATTGGTAAGAGCCATTCTTTTTTTGTCGGGATGGCGTACTTGGCAGTTTTATCCTCCTTTTTAAAATCCTGGTGTTTTATCCAATGCCCAACAAGACAGCTAGTGTAATTTTTAGGGAATGAGTCACTGCTAATTTCCTTGGGAAGAAATAGAAATGCTTTTATGCATAATTTCTGCGATGTAGGAAATTCAACATTTAGGTCTTCTAACCTTTGAATGGTTTCAGGATTATGAAGTAACGGGAATTGCTTAAGTTTTACCTTTTCCAATTTGTCGTAAAGAGTATCTTTTCTATTCGGACCAATCCATTTTTCTTCTTCTGTAGTGCCGTTGTTTTCATCGTATAAATAGAACTTGCAGGCTAATTCTATATGACTGACTTCCTTTGCAACTAAATTCTTAACAATATAATCTAGTTCGCCTAAAGTTTCTTTTTGGTTATTGATAGTATTCGAAGCATGAATTTGAAGGTTTGCAAGTAGCAATTCATATTTTTTAGACATCCTTAAAACTGCTTCAAAACAGGCTTCGGCTTGCATACCGAGAACTAGATTTGTTGGAAAACTGAATTCACTATCAGAAATTTTTTCCTCTAAAAAATCAAAATTAGAAAAAGGATACTGTTCCGAGTTAATTTTTAAAACGGGAGCTTTAAGGAATGAGTTTAAAATATTTGGCACTTTTGGATTCAAAAGATAAAAGTGTTTTAAAAAAGTAATTTATTTAAACGTCCAAGCAACGAAGCGGCTTTGTTTATTGCCTTGCTCCATCTCTATAATTTTCACTTCAGTTGGTTTCGTTTTATTGATGGCGCGTTTTATGTTTTTTAGGTTTTCTTTTTGTGAAACAATAGAGGTAAACCAACGTACTTGATCTTTAAACTGAACACTTTCTTCAGCCATTTTTTTGATAAATGCTTCTTCGCCACCTTTGTACCAAAGTTCGTTACTCAATCCGCCAAAATTTTGAGTTTTATCCTCACTGAGTTTTAAATTTTCAAATTTTCTTAAGTTGCTCTTTTCGGCATCTGTTCGGTTTTTGAAAAAAGGTGGATTACAAACTACAACATCAAAAGCGTCGGTAGGCTGAATTATATGTTCTAAAATATTGCTTTTGAACTGTTGATGTCGAAGTTCAATGTTTTTTAAAGCTTCGTTTTTATCGATTATTTCCTGTGCATTGCTTAATGAATCTGTGTTCACTTCGCTAGCTGTACAATTCCAATTAAAATGAGTACTTGCAAGAATAGGGTAAATAAGATTTGCTCCAGTACCAATATCCAATAGATGAATGTCTTTTTCTGATACTAAATCTGCAACGTGCAATAGGTAATCTAATCTCCCAGGAATTGGAGGGCAGAGATTATTTTCAGGAATATTCCAATAGTTTATACCAAAATGTTCCTTAAGTAAGGCAGTGTTTAGTGCTTTTACAGCTTGGCTGTCGGCAAATTTAATTGTTTGATTTCCGTGTTCGTTTACAAATACGAAAGACTTTAATGGGGGATGTTTAGCTATAAGATTATTGAAATTATAGTCTTTATTGAATGGGTTTTTTGGATGCACGAGTAGTTTTTTAGAACTGTAAAGATACTACAATCAATACTGTTCTCTCGTTAGTTAGCCTATTGTTCTATATTTTCACGAATCCCTGCTTTTTCCTTAGCCTCTTCACTTGCTATAATGGCATTTTTTACTGCGCTGAAGGTTATGTCTTTTGCTTCAGCATACGAAATATTATAGCTGCGTTTTATATTTCTAAATTCTTCAGGGAAAGGTTTTAACAGCGTGTCGTAATAGTTATCTAGTTGTTTGTCGGTTGGCAATACATACTCTAGTCTTAATTGAAACCTTCTTAGCAAAGCTGAATCAATCACCTTAGGATGGTTGGTTGCAGCAATTAATAAGGTTTCATTGGGCATTTCATCAATTAACTGAATTACGGTATTTACAAGGCGTTTCATTTCTGAAGAATCCTTGTCGTCGTGATCTCGAAGTTTTCCGATGGAATCAAATTCATCCAAAAACAACACCGCTTTTTCGCGCATAGCTTTTTTAAAAACATCGGTAATGTTTTTGGCAGTTTCGCCCAATCGGGAAGAGACAACAGTTCCAAGATTTAAGATGATTATTTTTTTACCTAAAGCTTGTGCAATGGCTTTGGCAGTAGTCGTTTTACCACAACCTGTATGACCAAAAAGAAATATCTTATTATCAACAGGAAGTTTATACTTGCTTAAAATATCCAAATGCTTAAACTCTTTTAATAACTGATTCAAAGCATTTTTATTAGAATCACTCAAATGGATTTCATCTAATCCAATAGTAGTTTCATCTGAGTTGAGAATATAGTCTGATATAGCCATTTGCCTCTTTATTTGAGAATGCAAAAATAGCGAAGGTTTTGAAATGAGCGTCAGATTGCGAAGAAGTAATTTCTACTTCTTTAAAACACTTTCATATTTTTCAATCCATTGCTCAACAGTAATTTTTGAGCTAAGCTCACCTAAGAGGTCAAAAGGAATGTTTTTAGGGTTTTTAAATCGAACACAGCTTTTGCCCATGTCTAATTTTCCTTTGGCGTGATTTGGATATTCATTAACAAACCAATCTAAAAGCTCAGGATCTGCATAGACTCCTGAATGGTAAAATGCAATGTGATTTTTTTGAGAAGCAATACTTAAAAAAGGCAAAGCATCTGAGGGTTTACAGTGGTATCCATCTGGATAAATACTATGCGGAACAACATAACTAATCATTCCGTATTGCATAGTTTCTTCAAAACCTTTAGGGAGATTAGACTTTACAGTTTCTCTAAGTTTTTTCATTACCTCCTGACGGTCTTCAGGAAGTTCAGAAATATATTGGTCTGCTGTGGTAGCTTTAGATTGCATAATGAGAGTTTTGATTGTGTTGGGCTAAAATTAAAGTTTTTATTGAAACTTCAGGATTATTTTGTTGAATCACAAAGGTAAAATGGATATCAAATCTCGATTTACAAAATCACCTTAACCCTTCAATTTCATTTTGAACATTTTAGCCGCTGAAGTGTAACCACCTTCTGTGCCATCCACAAAATGGGAATGTTTTGTTTTTCTATCTAGAACATAACACGACATTACGGAAGCGTGGGTTATATGAATGCCAAAAATGATTTTCTTTTCTTTTTCTAGTTGATTTAAGTATTCTAAAAACGCGTCTATTTTACTTTGTTCCCCAGTAAAAATTGTATTAATCATACCGTCGAGCATAAAAGTGTGTGACAACTGACTTATTTGCTGTAAATATTGTTTTCCAGTGGAAGTTATTCTTAAATATAGTGTTCCTATAAGTGTTGAAAACCAATTTTTAAACAAGTACATCCAACTTTTATTGACGAGACTAATTTTCATTTCTTCCCAAATATTGTAAATACTATAATTCAATTTAAGACTTTGAGATTTTATAGGTTGTCTGTTTTTAAATGTGCCAAAAAGCGAGTCTATTTTGGATAGAACTTCACTATAGACTTCAATTTGAGTAGCTTCATCTGTGGCATCCAACAGTAAACAAACAACTTTATTTTTAGTTTGTGACGGATTAATTTCTTTCCATCTGCATTCCATTCCTTCTAAATTGAGAAGGTCTTTTTTAAAACTTGTAGCATTATTTTCTACAAAATTAGTTTTAATAATTTCCTCAGCTTTTTTTAAACCGTTTCCTAAAACAATGGGAATTGTTAATTGTTCAGTAAGTCGGTGTTTGGCTATTTTTATTGTGGTTTTTTGATCGTTTAACTCTTCCACTGAAATATACCCAACTCTAAGGATTAGCTTTGTTTTGCGTTTAATGTGTAGTCTGTAATTTTCTAAAACTGAGGTAACTTTAGATAGAAGTACTTTGGGTACTATAAATGTGGCGCCATCACCTCCAAAAAAATATGGGATTTCTACATTCTTTCCCTCTTTTCTAATCGTGTTCAAAACTGAAATTATTGCTCCAGTTGCGGTCAAGTTTATTTGATGGTGTTTGCCTTCCTTAACAGCATGGGTGGAGTTTTGAATATCCACAACAACCACCTGCCAAGTGCTAGGAACATTAGAAAAACTAGATTCACTAGCCAATAGTTCTATAAGCGATTTATTAGAACTTTTTAATCTGGCATAGGATTTTAAATCGTTCATCTAGTCTTTGAGGTTCTGTTGAGGTGGCTAATTACTATTTTGGGTGCTTTTTATGATTTCAATTTACATTTTATCTTACAAACTTCAACTTCGGTTTCGATTTCAATTTCAATTTCGATTTCGATTTCGATTTCATTCTCATATCCTACTGATACCCCGCTGCCTGCAATTTAAACAACTCCGAGTACAATTTAGGGTTTGCCATTAACTCCTCGTGAGTGCCCAGCTCTAATACTTGTCCGTTTTGCAACACCAAAATTCGGTCAGCCATACGTACCGTGCTAAAACGATGGCTGATAATAATACTGGTTTTTCCTTTGGTAAGTGCTATGAATCGTTCAAAAACATCGTATTCTGCTTGTGCATCAAGAGCACTAGTGGGTTCATCTAGCACCATAATATCGGCGTCTTTCATATAGGCGCGGGCGAGGGCTACTTTTTGCCATTGTCCACCGCTTAGTTCTTGCCCTTGGTAAAAACGTCTTCCAAGGCGTTGTTCTAAACCGTCTTCCATTTCGCTTACAACTTGTTCTGCTAAACTTTTACTGGCCGCGTAACCAATTGTTTCATCGTTATCGATTTCGGATATGTTCCCTACAGCAATGTTTTCACGAAGGGTAAATTCATATTTAAAAAAGTCTTGGAAAATCACCCCAAAACGATTTCGGTATTCGTCAACATCAAACTTATTGATGTTTATTCCATCTAATAATATTTCACCTTGAGTAGGTTCATAAAAACGTAGGAAGAGTTTTATAAGTGTTGTTTTACCAGCTCCATTTTGTCCTACAAAAGCCATTTTTTCTCCTGCCTTCATAGTAAAAGTAACGCCTTTTAGCACTTCAGTTTTACTACCAGGATAAGCAAAATGTAAATCGTTTATTTGAAAACCTTGGGTAATGGTTTCGGGAATAGGAGTTTTTGCTTCGGAAGTTTGTTCGATTTTTAAATCTAAGAAATCGAAATAATCCTGAAGGTATAGGGCGCTTTCAGAAATACGAGTGAATCGTGAGAAAAAGCCTTGTAGGTTGTTTCGCAATCTGTTGAATGATCCAGAAAGGAAAGTAAGTTCCCCGATTGAAATAACTCCAGTAAGTACTCTTAAAATAATATAAATATAGGCGCCATAATAGCTCAATATCCCTAGAATGTTAAACAGCGAACCGTATAAACTTTGTTTCAACGAAAGTTTTTTGTTGAGGTGATAATATTCATTGGAAAGATTTTTAAATCGCTCTGCAATAAAATCAGTGAGTCCAAAAAGTTTAACTTCCTTAGCAGTTTGGTTGTTAGCCCCAATAAATCGTAAATAGTCTAATTCTCTTCTTTCTGCAGTCCAACTTCTTGCAAGTGAATAGCGAGTACTACTAAATTTGGCTTCATTAATAAAAGATGGAATAATACTGAGTATAAGAATTAGAATTAATATAGGTTCAAAATATACCAATCCTGCTATTAATGAAAATATTGAAATTACACTTTCAGCCTGTCCTAAAGCGTTACTCATTAATTCAACTCTGCTGTTGGTTTGGGTTCTAGCACGTTCTAGCTTGTCGTAAAACTCAGGGTCTTCTAGTTGGGCAATAGTTAGTTCGGCAGTTTTTCGGATAATCTTTTCGGAAGAATCGTTGGAGTAGAGGTCTCCTAAAAGTCCATCGGTTAGATTTATCAACCTACCCAACAAATCTGAAAGCACTACCACGGCAAATTCAATAAGCACCAAATTCCATAATTGAGTAAAATCTTTATCCTCTAACGAAACTTGAAGTATGATTTCATCAATAATCATTTTACCTACCCAAAGAATTACTACAGGTGTAAAAGCATTAATTAACCTACTGAAGATATTAAGTAAGAAAAGTTTCGGACTACTTTTAAATATTTCTCTAAAAAATCTAGGAATCGTTTTTAGTGCTTTGAAGGAGTCTTTAACGCTAGTTTTTTCTTTTTTATCGGTTATAGATTTTGGGATTCGTCTTGCCATTTCTTTTTAATTCTTAATTAAGAAGTATGAATTCATAATTTTTAAAATACAAAGCTATTCTAAATTACACAACTACTATCTTTGCGCAAAATTTAAATTTTGGCGCTTTCAGATTATACTCGCGAATTCAAATACAACACCAAACTGGCAACCCCAGTTATTTTGGGTATGCTAGGGCATCAAGTGGTGGCCTTGGTAGATAATATTATGGTTGGGCAGTTGGGGAGTGCCGAACTTGCTGCTGTTTCACTTGGAAATAGTTTTATGTTTGTAGCAATGTCCTTAGGCATTGGGTTTTCTACAGCCATAACGCCTTTGGTTGCTGAAGCTGATGGAGAAGGGAATAGAGAGAAAGGGAAATCCTCGTTTAAGCACGGACTGTTTTTGTGTATTGCTTTGGGGATTGCCTTATTTGCCTTAGTGATGTTCTCAAAACCTTTGATGTATATGATGAAACAACCCCCAGAGGTTGTGGATTTAGCTATGCCATATCTTACTTTGGTTGCTGCATCATTGGTTCCAATGATTATATTTCAAGCTTTTAAACAGTTTAGTGATGGAATGTCGATGACACGACTGCCAATGTATGCTACTATTATAGCAAACTTGGTAAACATTTTACTAAACTATATGTTTATTTTTGGAAAGTTTGGTGCACCAGAGCTAGGTGTTGTTGGTGCTGCAATTGGCACCTTGGCATCGCGTGTTGTGTTGGTAGGTTCTTTATGGTATTTACTAAGTCGAAAAGAAAAGTCGCGCTTCTTTGTTACTGAAATTAAGATTTTCACCCTTAGTAAAGCAATGATTAAGAAACTTTTAAACCTTGGTTTTCCTTCGGCTATGCAAATGTTTTTTGAGGTGGGGATTTTCACTTCTGCTGTTTGGCTTTCGGGAATATTGGGTAAAAACCCACAAGCTGCCAATCAGATTGCACTAAATCTTGCATCTATGACCTTTATGGTGGCAATGGGATTTAGTGTAGCTGCAATGATACGAGTGGGTAATCAGAAAGGTTTAAAAAACTATGTAGAGTTACGTCGTGTAGCCATTTCTATCTTCCTTCTAACGTCTATTTTATCATTAGTATTCGTAGCTGGTTTTATAATTTTTAATGGTGATTTACCAAAAATATTCCTTGATTACGATAATTTAGCACAGTTTGCCGATAACAATGAAGTAGTAATATTAGCTTCGCAGTTGTTGATAATTGCTGCTATTTTCCAATTTACTGATGCGCTACAAGTGGTTGCTCTAGGAGCGTTACGCGGAATGCAAGATGTGAAAATTCCTACAGTGTTAACCTTTATATCCTATTGGATTATTGGATTCCCAGTTTCATATTACTTAAGTATGCACACTTCATTAGAAAGTATGGGAATTTGGATAGGACTACTAGCTGGGCTAAGCGCTAGCGGAATTATGTTATTCATCAGATTTAACTATCTTTCGAAGAAATTAATTAGGTTGGCTGCAAAATAATAATGGTAGGATAATGTTTAACTGAATCCTGATTAAAAAAACTCATAACTCTAAACTCATAACTAAAAATGGATTTCCCAAAATACTTACTAGGCGACAATAGCGATTACCCAAATGCAATTTTTGTGATTCACACAGAATTTCCTCGTTTTATCATAAACCTTGAAAATGATGAAGTAGAATGGCTGGAAGATTTTGACAAGGAAGATCAAAAAGAATTAGAAGCTGAAGCAGAAAACTTAATCCAAGGTGCTACCGATTTTTACGATCGTGAGATTGCCTTGTACGAAGAAGATTAATTAGCTATTACTGCGGCACACGAATAATATTAAACTGTTATTTCATCTGTGGTGAAAGCGATTAGCTGAATTTTTACAAAAGAATCAAAAAAATGCTCGACCAATTATTAGAATACGACACCGAACTATTTTTATTTCTGAATAACCTAGGAAATACCTCTTGGGACGGATTTTGGCGTTTTGTAACTGAAAAATGGTCGTCTATTCCTTTGTACGCTGTTTTGCTTTATTTAATATATAAACATTACGGATTAAAGGGAATGCTTGTAATTGTTGTGAGTGTAGCCTTAATGATTACTGCAACAGACCAACTAGCCAATCTTTTTAAATACGGAATTAAACGTCCTAGACCTTGCCAAGTAGCCGAGCTTAAAGAAACTATGCGCTACGTTGCGGACGGTTGTGGAAGATATGGATACTTTTCAGCACACGCAGCTAGTTCAATGGCAGCAGCCGTATTTCTAGGATTGAGTCTTCAAAAATGGTATAAACACTTGCCTTTTCTTCTTTTAATATGGGCAATTATGACAGGATACAGCCGAATTTACCTAGGCGTTCACTATCCTTTAGATGTTATTACAGGAATGGCCATTGGTGGCTTATTAGGCTGGGGCTTTTATTTGTTGCAGCAATGGGGACAACGAAAATTTAATACATAAAAGATGTTAGGTTTAGCCCAGTCGAAACCTCTTTTTCACAACGAAAATTTAATTCTTCAACTTTTGTAAACCTGACAGGTTTTAATTCGTCATTTTTTCGATACAATAAACAAATCTCTATACAATCTGTTTTTGTGAGTGCGGCTGTCGGAACCTTTTGGATTCATATCGTATCGCTCTACAAGTTCTTTGTGGTAATCAGCAAAAGTATTATTGAAGTTTTCTATGTTGTTTTCAGAAACCATAACACCAAACTTGCTTTCTTCTGGAATGATAACATTCTCATCTGCTTTTAAAATCGTCATCTTTTCACCGTAATCCCAAATAAGCTCCGGAGTCATATCAGAAAACTCATAAATACTTAATCCTTCAGTTTTACCAAAAGCATTCAATTCTGAAAATGATTTGTATTCAGGATTGTTTGTAATAGCATTACTTAGCGGTAGTCCAAACCAAATAACTGTAACAATAAATGCAATGGTTAAATAAAATACATTTGATATTTTTCTTCTGAAGAGGTTTCGGAACATAAAAACTCCAATTATCAAAAGAGTTATTGAAAGGAGCACAAACCAAAGCCAGTTCCCTTCAAGACCATCTTTCAAAAATATATATCCGCCAATAGGAAAAATTATTCCTATTGAAGCAATAAGTCCGAAGTTAAAATAAACTGGAATTGTTTCTTTTTTATCAGTTAATTCTTTAAACCTTCTGAAAAGATATTCAATATAAAATCCAGTGTTTAGCGCCATTGGAATAAGAACGGGCAATAAGTATCTAGATTTTTTTTCTGGAATTAAAGACAGTAAGACTACCGAAATCATTGTCCAAAGAAAAGTAAAGAGATAAGCTTTTTTATTGAATACGCGATTTTTTAAATAAGGATAGAGTAATGCTACAAACGCTGGGATAGTCCAAACTCCACTTTGTGTAAAAAAGCTCCAATAGTAATAAAACGGTTTTATTTCGTAACTAATCCAGTTGGTAGTTTCTTTTTTGGTGATTTCTATTGCTACAGGATCAAAAGTAAGGGTGTACCAGTGCCACCAACTAGAAACAATGGCTGCAACTACAATAAATAGTAATAAAGCAAGCCATCTTGATTTTAAATCTCTAAACTTATAAACTATCCCAAACGAAATTAGAAAGGGTAGAAGTAACGCATAAAATGAAACGGGGCCTTTGCTTAAAAATGAAAATCCGAAAAACAGTCCTGCTAAAAGTGCATTTCGATATTTGTGATTTCCTACACTATGCCTAGTTAAGTCTTCAGTAAAAAAGAGATACAGCATATAAATACACAACATCATAAATCCGTGTGTGTAAATATCCCATTGGCCGTCACGTGCAGATGCCACTATATAAAATGAAGTCGCCATAACAAGCGAGCTGATAAAAGAATACAGCTTTTCAGATGTAAGTTTTTGTGCAAATTTGTATGAGATTAAGACTAAAATAAGCGACATTATGGCTGCGGGAAGACGTAAAGCCCAAACTGATTTTATTCCGAAAATCGCTGCAGAAAAAGCCGTTAACCAAGTGGGTAATGGAGGTTTTTGATAACGTGGCTCTCCGTTTATTGTAGTTAGCAGCCAATTGCCATCGGTAAGCATTTCACGTGCTGTAATGAAGTTGCGAGCTTCCATTATATTTACAGGCAAAGAGCCTAAATTTACAAAGAAAATGGCTGCGCAAGTAATTATAAGAAGCACTAAATAATTTCTTTCAATTTTCATTATCAACTTGTTTTTTCCAAATGAAAATATTTCGAACATAAATTACCAATCCAGCTATATGCCCAACAAATAACACAGGATCCTTTCTAAATATAGCATAAGTTAAGATCAATGAAGCCCCAACAACACTCATTCTCCAAAAGCCTACAGGTAGTAAAGATTCTTTCAATTTTTCGGAAACCATCCATTGATAAACAAATCGGAGGGTAAATAAAACCTGTGAAACTATTCCTAGAAGTAATAACCAAAAAGGAATTTCTTGATTGTTAAAAAGCTTATTGAGGTCGTATTCGCCGTTGTTATAAGCGAATATTACAATAAGCACCGGAAATATAATTAGAAATATTTGCAGTAGTTTAGGCGATTTCTGCCATTCCCCTTGTAGTTGTAAATTTCGAATATAGATGTAATAAGTGAGCGCTTGCCCTAACATTATTGCGAAGTCGTCTCTTAGATATCCGTAAACAAAAAGTAAAAATGAAGCGAATAAACTAAGCTTCCAAAATGTAGAAGGAGTTATAATTCGTTTGCTTTTTTCAGAAAGAATCCATTGAAGTAGTAGTCTTCCGCTAAAAAGAATCTGAGCTAAAAAACCAATGCTATAAATAAGCCAGCTACTCATCCTTTACTTTTAATCTCGTAATTGATGTACTTCTTTTTCATCCATAAGTATGCAAAACAATCCATTAAAGGCCCAATCAAACGATTCCATAGCCCGAATTTTGCTGTACCCGCCATTCTAGGGAAATGCTTAACAGGTACTTGGATAATTTTTCCGTTTTGCAATAAAATCATTGCAGGTAAAAAACGATGAAGCCCTTTAAACATAGGAATACGTTTGGCGTAGTCTGTTTTTATAACTTTTAGAGGACACCCTGTATCGTCCATTCCATCATGAGTAAATGTGCGACGGATGCCGTTTGCAATTTTAGACGACATGTTTTTTACAAACTTGTCTTTTCTATCGGCACGAACTCCAGTAACAAGATCGTACTCATCAATGTGTTTTAGAAGTAGGTTGAAATCTTCTGGGTCGGTTTGTAAATCACTGTCAATATAACCCACTAATGGACTTTCAACAGTGTCAAATCCAGCTTTAATTGCTGCGCTTAACCCTCGATTATCTTTAAAAGAAATAAAATTAAAAGCTTCATTCCTTTTACATATAGCTTCAATTAAAGCTTGACTATTATCACTAGAACCATCGTTAACAAACAGTATAGATGTTTTTTTAGAAGCGATTTTGGTATATGCTAATAGTTCCTTTTCAACTCTTTCTAAGTTTTCTTCCTCGTTATAAACGGGTACAATGATTGTAAATTCGTACATGCAATAAATTGAAAAGATTTCTGCAAATGTAAGTTTTTAGTTGAGAAGTTTATAGGTTTATTAGTCGATGAATACCGAACATAGTCAAAATATTACTTTGTTTAATGAAAGTAAAGTTGCGAAAGGTAAAAGTGTTTGTTTAAAAAGATGTTATTTTGCAAGGAAAAGAAAAATGTAAACAAGCCTTTAGAGCAGTAAGGAGAGATTTAAATATTTTTACTTGTTTTGGTTTGTGATTTTCTTCAGTCTTGATTGAAAATTAAATAAATGAAAATACTTGTTACGGGAGCTGCCGGGTTTATAGGTTCACATACTGCAGAAAGATTGAAAGCTGTGGGTCATGATGTAATTGGAGTTGATAATTTTTCACCTTATTACGATACGCAGTTAAAAGAGTTAAATGCAAAAGCCTTAGCCGAAAAAAATATTGAAGTTCTAAAACTAGACCTACGAACTGATGATTTAAGCAGTAAAATTCCTGAAAACTTAGATTATATATTTCATTTTGCTGCACATCCAGGCATATCAAATACTTCCACTTTCGAAGATTATTTTAGTAATAACATTTTAGCAACTCAACGCTTATTAGAATTTACTGAAAGCTTACCACAAAAACCTTTTTTTGTAAATATTGCTACTTCATCAATATACGGACTTGAAGCTACCTTTCCTGAAACAACTACAGCAAAACCTGCATCTTGGTATGGTGTTACAAAATTAGCTGCGGAGCAATTAGCTTTGGCAAAAAGCCGTGAAAAGAAATTACAAGCAACTTCTCTAAGATTATTTTCGGTATATGGACCTCGCGAAAGACCTGATAAACTTTACACAAGGTTAATAGATTGTGCTTTAAATAATAAACCGTTTCCTCTATTTGATGGGAGTGAAAAACATCTTCGTAGTTTTACTTATGTGCAAGACATTGTTGACGGAATTATAAGCGTTATCGGTAAAGAAGATATTTGTAATGGGGAGATTTTCAATTTAGGAACTGAAACAGAAAGCACAACTACTGAAGGAATTTCAACGGTTGAAGATATTCTTCAAGAAAAAATAAATTTTGAAAAGAAACCACCTCGTGCAGGGGATCAATCGAGAACTAAGGCTAATATTGATAAGGCAAGAAATTTATTAGATTACAATCCACAAACAAATTTACGCAAAGGCTTAGAAGCCCAAGTTGAATGGTTTAAAAAGAATTTTAAGTAAGATTATTTTAGATTTAATAACTTTTCAGCAGCCTCAAAAGGGGTTGTTCTATTTTCATCAATAGCGATTAATTGCTTTTCTAATTCAATTTTAATTGAAGGTCTAGCATAAAAATCACTTTTCAACCTACTTTCAATAGTTTGCATAAGCCAGAACTTGTTTTGTTCTTTTCTTTTATGTTGAAAATATCCGTTTTCCTGAGTTTTTTCGAAATAGTTAGAAACAACTTCCCAGATTTCCTCAATACCTTCGTTATTCAATGCGCTAGACAAAAGAGTTTTTGGATTCCATCCGCTTTCTTTGGGAGGGTAGAGGTGTAAGGCGCGGTTAAATTCATTTTTAGCCATCTTGGCAGCCTTGAGATTTTCCCCATCAGCTTTATTAATCACTATGGAATCTGCCATTTCCATAATACCGCGTTTTATTCCTTGTAATTCATCACCTGCACCAGCGAGTTTTAGCAATAGAAAAAAATCGGTCATAGAGTGTACGGCGGTTTCACTTTGTCCAACCCCAACAGTTTCAATTAAAATAACATCAAAACCTGCAGCTTCACATAAAATAATTGTTTCTCGCGTTTTTCTCGCTACACCGCCTAAAGTGCTTCCACTTGCCGAAGGTCTAATAAAGGCATTAGGCTCTTTAACCAATTCTTCCATTCGGGTTTTATCACCTAGAATACTTCCTTTGCTAATACTGCTACTAGGATCTACCGTAAGTGCTGCAACTCTTTTGCCTTTGGAAATTAATAACTTTCCAAAACTTTCAATAAATGTGCTTTTCCCTACCCCTGGAACTCCTGTAATCCCAATACGGATAGATTTATTTGCGTGAGGTAAACACTTTTCAATTAGCGTTTTAGCCAGAAGTTGGTGTTTTGCAGCCTTGCTTTCAATTATAGTAATTGCTTGGCTTAAGGCAGTTTGATTTCCATTTAAAATTCCTGAAACCAAACCCTCAACAGTTAATTCTTTCTTTTTTCGAGCACGAAGTTTATTTACAACCTCCATATTCAACGTATTAGGTTGTGGAACGCCTTCTTTCTCTTTTAAAGCACTTGTATTTTTTATCTTTTTAGCCACATTGTGAATTTAGCACAAATTTATGAATATGTTTTTTTAAAAACGGGTTTAACATAGTATATTGGAATTTAATATTAATAAAAATACAAAGAAATGAAAAAGTTATATGAAGCCTCATCTACAGCAGTAGGAGGAAGAAAAGGTCACGTATCCTCAGAAGATAAAAAGATAGATTTAGAACTTTCAACTCCTAAAGGTCTAGGTGGCGACGGTGGAAAAGGAACTAACCCTGAGCAGCTATTTGGAAGTGCTTATGCAGCTTGCTTTGGTGGAGCATTACAATTAGTAGCTGAGAGAGAGAAAGTAAAACTTGATGGAGATGTGAGCGTAACTGCAAATATTGAAATTGGTATGACAAAAGAAGACAACCTTCAGCTAAAAGCTACTTTAGATTGTTATATACCAGGTGTGGATGTTAAGACGGGAGAAGACTTAGTGAATAAAGCTCACGAAGTATGTCCTTATTCTAGAGCAACTCGTGATAATATTACTGTAACTTTGAATTTGTTGTTAGACGAATAAGAACAAGATTTTAACAATAAAAAAAAGCCCTGATTTTCAGGGCTTTTTTTTTTTACATTGCTTTAAGATTAATGACTTTACCGTCATTTTTTCCTTTATTCTCGTCTTGAGGCTGTTCTTCTTTTTTACCTTCAATAAAAGGACATTTCTTTGTGTGTTGTTTAGCTTGTTTTATATACCATTCTAATTGATACTTGTGTTTTTCAAGTAACTCAAGAATACCATCTGGTAATTCTCTTCGTTCTAAAAGTTCGTCGTATCGTTTAATGTTATTACGATCTCGGCTAATACAAGAGTTTACAATTGATTCAGCATCAAAATTTTCTAGAGCTTCTTTTATTTCTTGCCAAGTACGGTCTAAATTACCCTTGTTAGAATCTTCTTTCAAAGGTTCGATATCACGGGAGTGAAGTTCGTTGCTGATATCATGGCTCATCCTGTTTCTCTCAACAGCCATATAGTTCAAAAACCGCTTTAATTCCGTAGTTTGAGCATCTTGAGCAGCATTGTAATACAATTTTTCTGCTTCAAAGCATGCCACCAGTAAACGGTTAAGTTTATCGAAGTCTGCGTATTTCTGTTTCATATTTTTTCGATTTTATCAAAGTTAATATAAATAAGCGGTATTTGAAATTTTATATCTTAAATGTTTTGTAATATTATCTTATTTTTATTATAAAAAACTCAATGATTTTAACGTTTTTTGTGAGTGTCTGTTAGGCGCATTGAGGATATCTTATTTTTTGTGTAAATTTTGATTCAAATTTTATCAAAAAAACAAATTATTCGATTTATTGCTATTTCAAAGATATTCTGCTAAAGGCTTTTTATTGAATTAGATATACCAAAAAAGATGCCATATGTAGTGAGTTTTTATTACAATAAGAGTGTATTTTAAAAAGGGAAATAAAAAAGCCTCTTTTTAAAATTTAAAAAGAGGCTTATGGTTAATAAAAACTAGAGGGGGAGTCTAATTATTCTTTAACTACTTTTAAGTTTTCTACACTTCCATTACTTTTTACTTCTACCAAGTAAACACCAGATGCAAGATTTGAGAAATCTACTTGAGTATTGTTTTCGTTTACATTTACGTTAGAAACTTTTTGACCTGTTACATTGTAAACAGCAATCGAGTTAATCGCTTCCTTAGTACTTAAGTTTAAGACATCTTTCACTGGGTTAGGGTAGTAAGAAACAGTTGTAGTTTCTAGTGTAGCTGTTCCTAGTATTAAGTCGTCAAGATTTACCATCCAACCTTGAGAATACATTGGTGGGCCGTTTAACCATCCTGCGATATACTTTCCATTAGAAGATACTGAGATGGCAGTTCCTAAATAACCATCAGATGTATCTACTGTAATACCGTGGTCTGCTAAAATATCTTTTAAAAATACTGGTTGATCACCAAATGTAGGGTGATAAACAATAGCATCTCTTATTTGAAAATCAACTTCGGCATATCCTACTGCAACTCCATTATCAGAAATTGTAGAAAAAGATGCACTAAATGCGCCTTGAGGGATATCAAAACTTGTAAAAGTATTTGTTGTTAAATCGTAGATAAATGGTTCTAGGTCAAAACTACCTACCATTACGTTATTATTGTTAATTCCAAAAATTGAATTATCCCATGATTCTGCTGGTGATTGATTTTCAGGAATAGTGTGGAATTCACCATCTGATGTAATATAAGCTGGTACGCGTAAAGTTCCACCTCCGTCAGGACGATCAACCCATCCAACCATAATTCCGTTGTCATTTACTCCATAAGAAGCTCCTGCTTCACCTTGAGGGTCTAATCTAATAACTAATTCTTCAGTTTGAGTGTCGAAAAGAAAACCTCCATAATTTAAGCCAAAGTTTCCTTGTCCAGTTATATATCTACTATTATCAGAAATTCCATAAGGGAAATTTTGGTCGTTTGATGGATCTTGTTGCGTTGTAAAGCCAACGCCTTTCCACTCTCCATTGATTCTATAGCCAGCTTCCATATAGTTGTTGATGTCTATAATTCCAGCAACATTTCCATCGTTATTAATAGAAGATAGCATCAATGCATCATATTCCATAGGTGTTAATGTACCTGTTGCAAAATCATAATACTGTGCAGTTGTTACACCTTGACCGTTATCGTTTACGTCGCTAAAACGAGTACCCATTTCGGTAAGTATTTTTAATTCTACTTGCGCTTGCGCATTAGAGGCAAAAAAAAGTGCAGCTCCTAAAAACAAACTTTTGATTAAAAAAGTATTTTTTTTCATTCTTAAATTTTAGATAAATTAGATTTAGTTTAACGATGTCGAAAGTAGGTTATTAATTACATTAATAAAAGGGTAGTCCTTTTTAAATTCACGAAATTTGAAAGGATAAAACCTCTTTAATAAACTAATTTACAGGTGTTAAACGCCAAAATAGGATTTGATAGACTATGCCTTCAAAGTTTCTAATTTTTCCTTGGCTTCTTTATATTTTTTATGATTTTTAATACCGAAACTTCCAAAAATTAGAACTGAGATTAATATTAATACCATTAATACCCACCAAGCAATATTTAGATTTGAAAGTGTTTTTTCAGTGGCTGAGGAACTTTCTTCAATTAGATTATTTATTGAAGAGTTAATAGTTGTTTGTTCTTTTTCACTAATTCGTTTTTGTACTTCTGAATATTTTTTGAAATATAAATTGTAAAATTTATGATCGTTTATTGCGAGATAATTATCGGATAAGTTTTTATAGATACCTTGATTTAAAATTAAATCGCCAACATTACTTGAAGCTTCCTCAGCTTCTTTTAATTCTTTTATGGCTTTGGTATATTTTCCTTCAATAGTGTAAACTTCACTTAAACCTTTTTTAGCAAAAGCATATAAACTTTTTGCGCCAACCTCTTCTGCGAAGAATATGGATTTATTGAAATTAACTCGAGCCGAATCAACTTGTGAAAGCTGAAGAAAACAGTTGCCTTTGTTGTAAGTGATTGTACTCAAATTAGCAATCATTGTTTTGTCTTCAGATTTTTTTTCGAACTCATTAAATGCTTTGTCAAAATAGTTTAAGGCAATTTCACAGCTCATCTGTTCACGATAAATAAAGCCGCGAATAGTGTAGTTGTATCCCAATAAAGAAGAAAGGCTATCTGGATTAGTAATTTGTTTAGACAATTGTAGTGCCTCATCTAGATACTCAATAGACTTGTCGTATATACGAAGTTGCTGATGTTGCATCCCTATTGTATTTAACACGTTTATACGTGTTCTAATGCTGCTTATTTCATTTAAAAATTCACGGGTTTTTAAAGCGTATTCTAGCGATTTTAAATTATCTCTTTTAGAAAGGTAAGCGTTGCTTATAAGCATTAAGGCGTTAACCTTAGTTTCCGGCTGTGTTGCTTTTAGATATATTTCATTCCCAATTGAAATAGCTTTATTTGGATCTTCAAATATTTTATTCTTTGAGGCAGTAATACTACTATCTAAATCTTTTTGAGCAGCAGAATTCACTCCTGATAACAACAGAAGAAAACACAAAACGACTTTTAAAAAACCTTCTATTCTCATGCCGACTCTTTTTGATGTTGTAGGTAATTCATAAACTTGGTAGGAGAAATACCCGTAACCGATTTAAAAACGGTAGTAAAACTGCTATGTGATGAAAAACCACATTCTTCGGCTAGATAGCTTATTTTATAGTTGAAATAAACTGGATCTGTTTTAAGCTTTTCTATGATGTAATTGATGCGAAGTTCGTTGATGTATCCATTAAAGTTTTTTCCTTTATGTCTATTAATCACTTCTGAGAGATATTTAGTATTTGTATCAAATTGAGAAGCTAATAATGCAATACTCATATCTTGTTTAGTAAACTTTTTCCCCATTTCAAACTTAGAGAGCTTTTGAAGAAGCATTTGCTCTGTTTCTACTGGGATAATAGAACTTTTATCAATGTTCTCAACTTTAGGTTGAGGTTTTTCAACAGTTTGTTTAGGAGAAATATATTTATAAATCGTTAAATATTCTTTCGCTTTTGAGGTGTACATATAGTTTATACTAACACCGATTAAAATCATTAGAATTAATACACCACCTAAAACGTAAATTGAAGTATAAGATTGATGAATTTTACTTTCTGAAATTTCATTTAAATATGAATTTATAAAATTAAAGACTGTATTGGTAGCTAGATTTTTATCTGTTACAATTTGTGTTGAAACCAAATTTGATTGCTGTTTGTATTTAAAGAAATTATCTGTGTCTTCTAGAGCTAAATAGCTTAGAGATAAGCCTTCTAAACTTTTATTTTTGAATTGAATATTAGGGAGGTTAATAGAAAGCGCTAAAGCATCTTCAAAACTTGTAATAGCTTTTTGGTATTCCTGTTCGTGAAAATATTGTCTTCCAATAATATCTAAGACTTGTATCTTTTCAAAATCGGAAGTGCTTATTGTTTCAAAATCTTTTGAAGCTATATCATTTGGCTGTAGTTTTTCACTTTTTAGTAGCAAATCAAACTTTGCAATTTTAATTTCATTTTTTGAAATACTATCTTCAGTTTTAGAAATCAAAGATGCTGCGTTTTTTAAGCTTTTATCAGCTTCCAAATACTTGCCACTTTTTAGAAGTAAAAGAGCATGGTCTTGTTTTAACTTTCCATCAATTTTTAAGATAAGCTCATTATCTTTTGTTTGCTTTTTTAAGGCAATTAGTTCGTTTGTATATTTTTTAGCAACAGTTTCCAAATCTAAGATTCGCAGCAATTTTATGGCGAAAACTAAAGTTTCATACTTAATAATGTCATCGTTAGTTTTTTGAGCAAGAACTTTAGCTTCCAAAGCATTTTTTATTGCTGTGTTGTAGATTCCACGAACGTAATAGCTCTTAGCAAGTATTAATTTAGCTTGTGCGTGAATTTTATCGCTTTCATTTTGGGAAACTATATACGAAGCAATTTTTCCTGCCTGTTCAGGATGAGAATACGTAGAAGCATTTGCTTCATTTAGTAAATCATTAATGGCAATATTTTCCTGAGCATGGGTCGCAGCAGAAATAAAAAAAGCCATTAAAAAGGTGAATAAAAATCGCATAAAATAGAAAATAGCCTATTAGGACTAGTTTGCGTCAAAGTTACCATTTTCAAAGACAATCGCTTTTACTTCTTTCTAACAAAAAATGCTACAATTGCTGCAGTTGCTAATCCAAAAGCTAAAGCTCCAACGGGAGACTGCCATAAATAAGTAGTAAGTAGAACGTACTCATTTGCATCCGATTGCGTCATACCTACATTTTTTGTGGAGTAATCCATAGCATTAAAAAATAACTCAGGAGTAATGTAATTGCTTATAATATAACTGCTAATAGGAGTGAGGAGAGCTATAAAAACACTTAAAATTGCTCCTGAAAGAAATGCTTGAGGCCAAGTCATCTTTCTATCGTAAACCCTTCTTCTTTTTTCTCTGGTTGATAATAAATAAATAAAAACTGCGAAAGGAATAAATAATAAAGTCAACCACCATTGATCGGCAATTTTTTCTTGATGCCAGCCAAGTGTATTTTCTAAAAGCATCCAAGCTAAAAGCGTGATGCTATAAATAAAAGCCCATTTTATTTCTATATAAATTTTTTTCATCACTCTTACTTTGAGAAAATTCAACTAAAGATAGTTTTTTTAGACATAAAAAATCCCGAAAAGAATAGTTTCGGGATTTAATGATTTATAAGAAATTAATATCGGTTATTCGTTTACCAATACCCAATCTCCTTTGTCTAAAAGCGGAATAGCTTGTTTGTACTTCATCGTTTTGTTTTCACCACTCATAACGTGTTTGATAGTTACCTTGTCGTTACGATTGATTTTTGGATGTTCGCGTACAATAGTTTCAGTTACCTGCTGTTGTTGTGATTGCGTATTACCGGCCGCACGAGATTGAGCAGCACGCTCATCCATATTTGGGATTTCGTCCTTCTGTTCGCTTAGTTTTTCTTTACGTCTAACTTCACGTGCTTCTTGAATTTGCTGTTGGTTTTCTTGTGGTAGTTCACCTTTGAATAAGAAAGAAATAACATCTTTATTTACTTTCTCAATCATCTCCTTAAACAATTCAAAAGCTTCAAACTTATAAATTAATAAAGGATCTTTTTGTTCGTGAACCGCAAGTTGTACCGATTGCTTAAGTTCATCCATTTTACGTAAATGTGTTTTCCAAGCATCGTCTATAATAGCAAGTGTGATGTTTTTCTCAAAATCGTGAACTAACTGCTTTCCTTCAGTTTCATATGCTTTCTCAAGATCTGTTGCAACATTTAGTGTTTTTACACCATCAGTAAATGGCACTAAAATTCGCTTGTATATATCTTTTTGAGTTTCGTAAACATTCTTAATTACTGGGTAAGCCATTTCAGCGTTACGAGCCATTTTATCTTGATAGTGAACATAAGCAGCTTTGTAAACTTTACCTGCAATTGTCTTGCTATCCATTTTCTCGAATTCCTTTTCAGTAATTGGAGAACTCATTGAGAAGTAACGAATAAGTTCGAACTCAAAATTCTTGAAATCTTGAGCCATTTTGTTAGACTCAGTGATAACTTCAGAAGTATCGAAAATCATATTTGCGATATCTACACGAAGTCTGTTTCCGAATAATGCGTTGTAACGACGTTTGTAAACAACTTCACGTTGCGCATTCATAACATCATCGTATTCAAGTAGTCTTTTACGAACACCAAAGTTGTTTTCTTCTACTTTTTTCTGTGCACGCTCAATAGATTTTGAAATCATTTTATGCTGAATAACTTCGCCTTCTTTCAAGCCCATTCTATCCATCATCTTCGCGATACGCTCGCTTCCGAATAATCGCATTAGGTTGTCTTCCAACGAAACGTAGAATTGTGAACTTCCTGGATCTCCCTGACGACCACTACGACCACGTAACTGTCTATCAACTCGACGTGAATCGTGACGTTCGGTACCTATAATTGCTAGTCCACCGGCTTCTTTTACTTCTTTACTAAGCTTAATATCGGTACCACGACCTGCCATGTTTGTAGCAATAGTTACAATACCAGCTTTACCAGCTTCAGCAACAATATCTGCTTCACGTTTGTGAAGTTTCGCGTTAAGTACGTTGTGTGGAATATTGCGAATACTCAACATTCTACTTAACAATTCTGAAATTTCTACAGAAGTAGTACCAATTAGTACAGGACGCCCTGCTTGTGAAAGTGCTGTAACCTCTTCGGCAACAGCGTTGTATTTTTCACGTTTAGTTTTATAAATTTTATCTTCCCGGTCAAAACGTGCAATTGGGCGGTTGGTTGGAATTTCTACCACATCAAGTTTGTAGATTTCCCAAAGTTCTCCTGCTTCTGTAACAGCTGTACCCGTCATACCTGACAGTTTGCGATACATACGGAAGTAATTCTGAAGTGTAACTGTAGCAAATGTTTGAGTCATTGCTTCAATTTTCACATCTTCTTTCGCTTCAATTGCTTGGTGAAGTCCATCACTGTAACGACGACCATCCATTATACGACCGGTCTGTTCGTCTACAATCATAACTTTATTATCCATCACTACATATTGATCGTCTTTTTCAAAAAGCGTGTAAGCTTTTAAAAGTTGATTCATAGTGTGGATACGCTCACTCTTAACAGAGAATTCGCGGAAAAGCTCTTCTTTTGCTGCTACTTCTTCTTCTTTTGAAAGACCTTTAGCTTCAATTTGAGCTATCTCTAATCCTATTTCTGGCATTACGAAGAAATTAGAATCTCCTTCGCCTGATAGATAATCTACACCTTTGTCGGTAAGTTCTATCTGATTGTTTTTCTCATCAATTACGAAATAAAGCTCGGCATCTACCTTTGGCATTTCGCGATTGTTGTCACTCATATAATGATTCTCCGTTTTCTGAAGAATTTGCTTAACACCTTCTTCTGAAAGGTATTTAATAAGTGCTTTGTTTTTTGGTAAACCACGATAAACACGTAGTAATTGGAAACCACCTTCTTTTTCGTTTCCTTCTTTAATAAGTTTTTTCGCTTCAGCTAAAACACCTGTTAGGTATTTTTTCTGAACCTCAACAATATTATTAATCTGTGGTTTAAGTTCGTTGAATTCGTGACGATCACCTTCTGGAACTGGTCCTGAAATAATAAGTGGTGTACGAGCATCGTCAATTAATACAGAATCCACCTCATCGACAATTGCGTAGTGATGTGGGCGTTGAACAAGATCGTTTGGTGAGTGAGCCATGTTATCACGTAGATAATCGAAACCAAACTCGTTGTTTGTTCCGTACGTAATATCGGCTAAATATGCTTTTCTTCTTTCTTCAGAGTTTGGGCGGTGATAGTCTATACAATCCACTGTCATTCCGTGGAAATTGAATAATGGTGCCATCCACGCGCTATCACGTTTTGCTAGGTAGTCGTTTACAGTTACAAGGTGAACTCCGTTTCCTGCAAGTGCATTTAGGTACATAGGTAGGGTAGCAACTAATGTTTTACCTTCCCCAGTTTGCATTTCTGCAACTTTTCCTTCGTGAAGTGCAATACCACCGATTAGCTGAACATCGTAATGCACCATATCCCAGGTAATAGGTTTTCCGGCAGCATCCCAAGAGTTTTTCCAAATAGCTTTATCGCCATCAAGAGTTACATAATCTTTATTTGCTGAAAGCTCGCGGTCGAAAGGTGAAGCGGTAACTGTAATTGTTTCGTTGTCTTTAAAGCGTTTTGCGGTTTCTTTCATAACAGCAAAAGCTTCAGGAAGAATTTTGGTAAGAGTCGCTTTTTCTACCTCGTAGCGATCGTCTTTAAGTTTATCTATTTGGTTATAGATTTCTTCTTTTTTATTGATGTCTTCTTCGTTTTCAGACTCTTTTTCAAGATCATCAATTTGCTTCTGAATATCGGCTTGAGCGTCTTTTATTTCTTTTTTGAAGAACTCTGATTTTGCGCGTAGCTCATCGTGGGATAATTTTTCAAGGGCTGCTTCGTGTTTTTTTACTTCGTTCACCAACGGTTGTATTTGGCCGATGTCTTTTTTAGACTTATCGCCAACAAATATTTTTAATACATTATCTAATATTCCCATGATATTAATTTATTTTGAAGTGATGCAGATGCAGAGCACTATTTCGTCAATGTTGAATTATTTCAGAATCCTACAATTGTGAATCTGCAATAATTAATTTTTCACCAAAAATACACGAATACTATATTTTGAATTCGTGAATAGTGGTTTATTTTCAATAAAATTTGAATAAAAAAAAAGCCCCTTTGAAGAGACTTTTTATATTATTTTTTAATGTTTCCCAAAATGTTTTGGGTATTAATACTCATCCTCGTTCCAAAGGTAATCGTCGTCGGTAGGATAATCCGCCCAAATCTCTTCAATAGAGTCGTAAGAGTCGCCTTCGTCTTCAATTGCCTGAAGGTTTTCCACTACTTCTAGTGGAGCACCAGTCCTGATCGCGTAATCAATCAATTCATCTTTGGTTGCGGGCCAGGGTGCATCGCTTAAATATGATGCCAATTCTAATGTCCAGTACATAGCACTTTAGGTTTTAGTTTTCTGCAAAAATAATTTTTTAGTTTAGAAAGTCAAGTAAAAACTAAATTATTTCTACAATATTTTAAAGAACGTTTTTTAAACTTTGATTATCAGACAGTTACGAATAGCATTGTTAATAAGTTATTTTAGCTAAAATGCTGTTGTTCTGCTGTTTCTGATTTTTAATTAATTCTATTATAATTTTTCCGGAATCCACTTTGTTTCTTCCGCGTTGCTATCCTTAGACAACTTTCGTGCCAGTACAAATAGGTAGTCAGATAGTCGGTTTAAATACATCAGCACACGGTTGTCAACAGGTTCATTTTCATTTAAAAGCGTTGCTCGACGTTCAGCTCGACGGCATACCGTACGGGCAATGTGACAATATGACACTGTAGTGTTGCCACCTGGCAAAATGAAATGCGTCATAGGGGGTAGTGCATCATTCATTTTGTCCATTTCTGTTTCCAATAGCACTATGTCTTCTTCTTCAATCTTAGGGATGTTTAACCGCTCTTTTCCACTTTTTAAAGTAGCTTTTGCAGGGTCAGTAGCTAAAATTGCTCCAAGTGTAAATAACCTATCTTGAATAAATGTGAGAATTTCTTTACTACGAGGATCGATATCTTGTGTGCGAATTAACCCTAAATACGAATTTAGTTCATCTACAGTACCGTAGCTTTCAATTCTAATATTGTGCTTGGGAACGCGTGTGCCACCAAAAAGAGCGGTAGTACCTGCATCACCAGTTTTTGTATATATTTTCATTTTAATTATAATCTTGTTTGTGATTACCAAATTTACAAAATACTATACTAAATAGTAAGTGGTTTGGTGTAAGAAACAAATTAGTGTGTAATTGTATAAAAAGCTAATCTAATAAATCTGGCCTGCGTTCTTTTGTGCGTTTATAAGCTTGTTCTTCACGCCATTCTTCAATTTTTGCAGCATGACCACTTGTAAGAACTTCAGGGACAGTCCAGCCTTTGTATTCTGCTGGACGGGTATAGATTGGCGGGGCTAATAGATTATCTTGAAAAGAATCTGTCAAAGCACTAGTTTCATCACCTAATACCCCAGGAAGCAATCTGATAACTGCATCGCAAACTAAGGCTGCTGCAAGTTCGCCACCGCTTAACACAAAATCGCCCACAGATATTTCTCTAGTGATAAAATGATCGCGAACACGTTGATCTACACCTTTGTAGTGACCGCAAAGGATAATAATGTTTCCTTTTAGCGAAAGCTCATTGGCAACTTGTTGATTAAAAGTTTTCCCATCTGGCGTCATATAGATTATTTCGTCGTAATCTCTTTCTGCTTTTAATTCGGAAATACATTTATCGATGGGTTCAATCATCATTACCATTCCTGCGCCACCACCAAATTGATAATCGTCTATTTGTTTATAAGCATTAGTAGACCAATCGCGTAGATTGTGGGTGTGAACTTCCACTAATCCTTTTTCTATGGCACGTTTTAAAATAGATGCCTCAAACGGACTTTGAAGTAATTCAGGTAGGACGGTAATTATATCGATTCGCATTGGGATGATCTTAAATGATGTGTGATTTTAATTATGGTAAAAGTAAGGATTTGGCTCTTAAAATCAACCATTCTTGATTTCTCGTTCCTTCTTACGTCTAGCGCGTTCTTCATCTCGCGCTTTTTTACGTAACTCACGTTTTTGTTGTGGCGTGAGTTTCATAGGTTTATCTTTAATTTCATGGTTGCTTTTAGAAAAAGTTTTTATCCACGCATTTTTAAAAATGTCTTCTAAACTAGACCAAGCATCAGAATTTTCATTTTTTAAACTTCCTTCAAAAAACACTTTTTGTTCGAATGTTTCAAGGTTCTGATTCTTTAAAATAAAATTAAAAAATTCAGAATATCCATCCCAGATTTCAACTGTAAAGTTTTCTGCGTTTCCTGTTAATTGCGTATTTGAAAATATTGGCTTAACATAACCTTTTATGTTTTCGTTTATAACAGTTACCTCACTTTTTACACTGAAATTACCTTGCTTAAATTCTAAACCTGTGTAGTGATTTGTAAAGTTATTTAAACTGCTTGTTTCTGTGTTGTCAACTGTGAAAAACAAATCCATGTCAGGGATTTTCTTTGAAAAATTCATATAACCTTCTAAAGATACCTTTGCATTGCTAGGGGTGAAACCTGATGCTCGGATAGGGGAGTTTAGTAGCCTTTTCTTTTCAACAACATTACTCAAATTGTCGGTGTAAAGAGCTATATCGTTAATTTCAAAAAATATATTGGGTTGCTCATAATCTTCCAAGAAAGTTAATTTTCCCTGTTTAACTTCAAGACGGTTAAAGTCTATCATTATGAGCTCCTTAAAGATTTTTGGCCAATCATTTACGTTTATTCCATTAGTTTCATTTTCTTTTAAAGAAAAAGTGACTTCTGGATTAGTCAAAACAACATCACTTACTAACTTGGTTTTAAACAGCGTTTTCCATTCAATAGAAATATCAGTTTTAGGTATGCTGATAAGGGGCTTTTGAGATTTTGTAGTGTTTTTATTTAAGTGTAGTCCTTTTATAGTGTAAGCCCCACGAAATATAAAAACATCAACATCCTCCACTTTACCGTAATACCCAGAAATATTATTGAGAGTTTTATTTAAATGATTTTTTAAGAAAAAAGGAAGGTATAAGCGAAAAGCGAAAATTAGGATTAAAAATGCTAATGGAATTATGAATCGCTTTTTTTTGAGGTAAGATCGCTTTTTCTCTAGTGACATGAAAGTCTAAATATAAATCAAACAAATTTGAGAGAAAGCCTAATAATTCTCAGTTAATGAACTCATAAAAAAAACTTTGCGTCCTAATGATTTTGAGATAATGATTTATCACAGAATCAGTGAGGACGCAAAGATATAAACTAAGGGAACTTAAAATCTACCCTTGTATTTAGCTACTAGTAATAAGTAAACCTTCTTACTTGAGCGATGTATTTCGCTAGGCGAATTACTTGGTGGCTATAACCATATTCGTTATCATACCAGATGTATAGTACAACGTTTTTACCATCTTCAGTAGCGATAGTTGCATTGCTATCGTAAATAGCAGGAGCAGAAGAGCCAACAATGTCGCTAGACACTAACTCATTGTTTAATGAGTATTTAATTTGCTCAACTAAATCACCTTCTAAAGCGTATTTCTTCATTACAGAATTAATATCTTCAACTGAAGTTGGCTTAGCAAGCTCAAGGTTTAATACTACAAGTGAACCATTAGGAACAGGAACACGAATAGCGTTACTTGTAAGTTTACCAGCTAATTCTGGTAATGCCTTAGCAACAGCACTTCCAGCACCAGTTTCAGTAATAACCATGTTTAATGCAGCAGCACGACCACGACGGTATTTTTTGTGCATATTATCTACAAGATTCTGGTCGTTTGTGTATGCGTGAATAGTCTCTAAGTGACCACGAACTACACCGAATGAATCTTCTACCGCTTTTAGAATAGGCGTAATAGCGTTTGTAGTACAAGAAGCAGCTGAGAATATATCGGTTGTGTTAGGATCGTGTTCGTTTTGGTTTACACCGTGAACGATATTTGGAACTCCTTTACCTGGAGCAGTTAATAATACTTTTGAAGCACCTTTTGCTTTTAAGTGACCGCTTAAAGCTTCTTTATCACGGAAAGCTCCTGTGTTATCAATAATTAATGCGTCTTCAATTCCGTATTTAGTGTAGTCGATATCTTCAGGGTTATTTGCTGAAATGATATGAACTGTAGTACCATTAATGATTAACGCGCTGTTTTCAAGATCTGTACGAACAGTTCCTGGGAATTCACCGTGAACAGAGTCGTTTTGAAGTAATGAAGCTCTCTTGTCTAATACAGTTTGGTCTACGTTTCCGCGAACTACAATTGCACGTAGGCGAAGTTGGTTACCTTGACCAGTACGGCCCATTAGCTCACGAGCTAATAAACGACCAATACGACCAAATCCATAAAGCACTACGTCTTTAGGAACAACAGTTTTAGCTTCTTTTGCATCTTTTAGTTTTGCTGAAACAAATGCAAGAGCGTTTGAATACTTGTCGTCTTCCAAGTGGAATTCGTAAGTAAGTTTTCCAATGTCTAATTTAGCTGGTGGAAGGTCTAACGTTTTTATTGCTTGAGCAATTTCAACAGAGTCAAAAATTGAAATTGGCTTTTGTACAAATTCACCCGCATATTCGTGAAGGTTTAATATTTCGCTCACATTGCGGTCTATAAGTTGGTTACGGAAAAGCACCAATTCAATGGACTTATCGTACCAAAGGTCGCTAATGATTTTAATAAATTCTACTGAAGCTTTTCGGCGATCAGTTTGAAAAGACAGTTCTTTTTCATAAACGTCATCAAAACTCATAAGGAAGGATTTAAGGGTTTAAATTTGTTGCAAAAGTACTCTTTTTCATCATTTTGAAGAAATATAAACAGTAAATAAAAACCTGTGACTTGAAAAGTATTTAAAAGACTATAAAAGAACAGTCGAGAACTAAAAGTTAAATACAACTTATACGTTCTCGACTGCGTTCAACCAACTAGAATTTTTTTCATTTAGTTGATTTAAATTTTCTCAGAATTTAATCTACCTAAATATAAAGGTATTAATACCTCCTGCTGTATCCATGAAAGTCATTTTTATAGGTGTGCGGGTGTTGCGTTTCATCATAATTCGCTTTACATCATCAATGTCTATTACGGTTTCGTCGTTGATTTTTGTAATTATTATTCCTTCAAGCTTGTATTGAGCAATTTCAGGGGTAAGAGCACGAGTTACAATTACTCCGTTTTTAAGTCCGCGTTCTTTTAATTCTTCAGCAGTAATATTCTTTACTTCTAATCCTAAATCATCCATTGAAAATGTTTCTAGCTTTATTAGTTTAACTGCTAGAGTTTTTTCATTTCCGTTGCGAAGTACAGTTACTTCAACCACGTCGTTAGGTCTTTTAGAACCTAAATACCCTGAAAGATCAGCAAATTTTGAAACTTTAAAACCATCTAATTGCTTAATAACGTCACCTTCTTTAATTCCAGCTTTGTCTGCACCGCTTCCTTTTTCTATGCCTCCAACAAATACTCCTTCTGTATCGGTGATTCCATATTTTTCAGCGATTTGAGGATTTATGTTGCCAACTTGAATTCCTAAAATTCCACGTTGTACATTTCCATATTCAAGAATATCTTCAATTACTTTTCGTGCATTGTTTGAAGGAACAGCAAAGGAATATCCAACAAAACTTCCAGTTTCTGAAGTTATTGCGGTGTTTATTCCAATTAATTCACCTCTTGTATTCACTAAAGCACCACCACTATTTCCGCGATTTACAGCAGCATCAGTTTGAATGAACGACTGCGGATTCCCGTCAAATTGATTTAAATCACGTGCTTTTGCACTAATAATTCCAGCTGTTACTGTTGAAGTAAGATTAAATGGATTTCCTACTGCAAGAACCCATTCGCCAATCTTTATATTGTTTGAATCTCCAAAGGGAATAAATGGAAGCTCCTCCTCATCATCAATTTTTAAAAGCGCAATATCTGTTGAAGGGTCTGTACCTATTAGTTTTGCTTTATACACCTTATTGTTATTTAAAGTAACCTCTAGATTTGAAGCATTGGCAATTACGTGGTTGTTGGTAATAATATATCCATCAGGCGAAATAATTACTCCACTACCACTACCTACCATAGCTCGTGGCTGACCACCACCTTGAAAAAACTCGAATATATTGGTAGGTTGTCTGCTTACTGTTATGTTTTTTACGTGAACTACTGCGTGAACTGTTTTTTCGGCAGCTTCAGTAAAATCGGTACTCATTTCAGCTGCAGTTCCTAAATAGGTAGTAGGGATAAATTTTGATGTTTCTTGCGGAGCAAATGAAATACGCTCTTCGTCTTCTAGATACTTATAGCCTCCTAGTGTAATGGCGCCCGCAAATAGCGCTACTAGAAATAAACGGAATGTTTGTTTCATTGTATAACATTTTTTAATTAATACTAATTTTTTAAATCAAATGAGATTTTGATTTTCGCTGTATCATTCTGCAATTCAGATGTTTCTTGTCTAAGGGTAAGGTATATTGAAAAATCATTTTGCCAACGAATTTTATCACAGCTTAACAAATTTAACAAGCATAGCCTGAAAATAGTGTGCCATAAAACCTGTTTTAACTTGTATTTAACTCAATTACTATCCTCCAACTCGTAGCGGCTTTTTATATCTTTGCGCTGATATGGAATTCACCTTTTATAAATACCAAGGAACAGGAAATGATTTTGTGATTATAGATAATCGCGATTTGTTTTTCCCGAAAGAAGATACAGCTCTTGTAGCAAAAATTTGTGACCGTCGTTTCGGCGTTGGTGCAGACGGTTTATTACTATTAGAAAACAATCCATCGGCAGATTTTACAATGGTGTACTATAATAGTGATGGAAACTTAAGTACAATGTGTGGTAACGGTGGAAGATGCATAGTGCACTTTGCAAAGTTTTTAGGGATTATTTCAAAAAACACAACTTTTGAAGCTGTTGACGGATTGCATGAAGCATCAGTTGAAGATGATTGGGTTTCTTTGAAAATGAATGATATTGAAACACTAAATACTTCAGAAAATTATACCTTCTTAAATACGGGATCGCCACATCACGTTCAATTGGTTTCCAACCTTAAGGCATTCAATGTTTTTGCACAAGGAAAAGAAATCCGCAATAATATTTATGGTAAAGAAGGTTCAAATGTAAATTTTGTTGAACAAGAAAATCCTGACACTTTTTCAGTTAGAACTTATGAGCGCGGCGTAGAAGATGAAACACTATCTTGTGGAACAGGAGTTACAGCTGTAGCAATAGCAATGTTTGAAACTGGAAAGACATCAAATAACAATATTTCATTAATCACCCCAGGAGGAAATCTTCAAGTTAGTTTTGAAAAAACTGCTAAAGGTTATGAGAATGTATATTTAGAAGGGCCAGCAACGCAAGTTTTTAAAGGTATTTGGAAATGAACACACTAATAGGAGAGAACTTATATTTACGTGCTTTGGAACCTTCCGATATAGATTTTCTCTATATTTTAGAAAACACTGAGTCGCTTTGGGAGGTTAGTAATACTACTACACCTTTTTCTAGATTTATCCTACAACAATATTTACAAAACAGTCACCGCGACATTTACGATGTAAAGCAATTGCGTTTAACAATTTGTAAAAGTGACGATGAAGCCATTATCGGCTTTATAGATCTTTTCGATTTTGATCCCAAACATCAAAGAGCAGGAGTGGGAATTGTTATATTTTCTGATGAAAATAAACGAAAAGGTTTTGCTTATGAAGCGTTAGAGCTAACCTGTAATTATGCTTTTAAGCATTTAAATCTTCATCAAATTCACGCAGGAATTACTGAAGATAATATCGGGAGTATGAAACTTTTTGAAAAAGCAGGCTTCATACAAAACGGAATTAAAAAAGATTGGATTTATTCCGACAGGAAATTCAAAAGTGAATATATTTATCAACGCATTCAAGATTAACTTTCGTTAGGCGCTGCAAACTGAAGTTTACTAAATCTACTTGCCCACTTAAACAATTATAACTAGTCAATTCATAATCAAATATAATGTACATTAAAAAAATATTAATAGCTATAGTATTATTAGGTGCCGTTGCCATGGGCGGATTTGCTTGGTATGTTTACAATACAGCTTTTACTCCAAATACAGCATTCAACAATAATGAAGCTCACGTATATATCCCAACCGATGCTACTATTCATGATGTAATTGATGAATTAGAACCGCTAATAGATAATCCAGATTCTTTTTTGGCAATAGCAGACAGAAAACAATATTCTTCTAGTATTAAAGCTGGTCATTTTATTATCAGAAAAGGAATGAGCAATAACGATATTGTAAACACTCTGAGAAGTAAAAACATTCCTATAAATATAAAATTCAATAATCAGGAACGATTGGAAAATTTGGCAGGACATATTTCTAGACAAATTGAAGCGGATAGCACTTCACTTATTACGGCTATGCGTGATCCTGAATTTTTAAAAGAAGTAGGGTTAAATGATGATACAGCGCTTTCGCTTTATATTCCAAATACCTATGAATTTTATTGGAACACTTCAGCAGAAACTTTTCGTGAACGAATGAAAAAAGAATACGAACGTTTTTGGAGCGATTCACGAATTGAAAAGGCTAAAAAACAAAACCTCACAAAGGAGCAGGTAATGTCTTTGGCAGCAATTGTTCAAAAAGAAACTGCAAAAGTCGATGAACGCCCTAGAGTGGCAGGGGTTTATCTTAATCGATTAAAAGTAGGGATGTTACTTCAAGCGGATCCTACGGTTATATATGCTTTAAAACGTGAGACAAATGATTATGACCAAGTGATTAAACGTGTGCTATATAAAGATTTAGAACTTGATTCGCCTTATAATACTTATAAATATGCAGGAGTTCCGCCAGGTCCAATTGCAATGCCCGATATTTCTTCGATTGATGCTGTTTTAAATCCGGAGCAACACGATTATTATTACTTTGTGGCCGATGTTACTAATTTTGGCTACCATAAGTTTGCAAAAAATCTAGCCCAACACAATGCGAATAAAGCACAATATGTTCGTTGGGTAAATAGTCAAGGTCTAAATCGTTAATTATTCACATTTAAATTTATTTACCTTCTTAACCCTTTAGAAATAGAGGTTTATCTTTCTTTCACATTTAATTAACATCTTGTAAATCAGGTTTTTAAAAAAAGTCTTATCTTTGCGCCCTCAAAAGAAGGTGTAGCAATACACCCGAATTTTAGAATGAATGAAAAAAAGATATTATTTTATTATCACTTTACTTGTTGTTACCGTAATAGTAGGGACAGGTTTTAATGCAAATGAAAGCAACTACGATTTTTCAGTTTTTAGTACTGAAGGTATGGAGTTGAACTACAATGTGCCCACAGAAGACGAGCTAGTTCCGTTAGACGCTCCTCTGAAACCTAAGTACTATTTATTCTTAGGAAAATCTTATTTAGGATTTAAAGAAGCTCTTGGTTTTAAAGAATCGAGAGGGGATTATCACGTTGTTAACCCTTATGGGTATATGGGAAAATATCAGTTTTCAAAAAACACCCTGAAAATGATGGGACTTAGAGATGCTGATAACTTTCTTTATAACACTCGTCAACAAGAAGCAGCTTTTATGGCTTACACTTCTTTAAACAAGTGGATTTTACGTAAAGATATTAAACGAACTGTAGGCAAAGTAGTAGGAGGGGTTAAAGTTACAGAATCTGGTATCCTAGCGGCAGCGCATTTAGCAGGAGCTGGAAATGTAAAGAAGTTCCTTAGAAGTGGCGGTGCAGATGGTTTTGAAGATGCTAATGGCACTTCCATCCGTTACTACCTACGAAAGTTTTCAGGCTATGATACTTCACATATTGTGCCTAATAGAAAACCAAGGATAATGTAATTAAACACTATCCGTGAATGATAAATAAGGTGGGTCTTTTATGAAGGTCCACCTTTATTTTTTTCCACACACTCGCTGGAGCTGTTTTAATGTACTCCGAAGGCAAAGTAATGTCACAAGCAACACATATTCTAGTTTGTGGATTTAAGATGTCTATCAAGCTTTGAAGCATCTGGTTGTTACGATATGGCGTTTCAATAAAAAGCTGTGATTGATCGAAGTCTTTAGACAGCTTTTCTAGACGTTTTAATTCAGATTTTCTTTCACTTTTCTCGATGGGCAAATATCCATTGAAGGTGAAGTTTTGTCCGTTAAAACCACTTGCCATCATTGCAAGTAAAATAGAAGATGGTCCTACAAGAGGCACTACTTTTATATCATTCTCGTGAGCGTAATGAACCGCTCTTGCACCAGGATCGGCAATGCCAGGACAACCAGCATCGCTTATAACTCCCACGTCAAATCCTTCTAAACAAGGATTAAGCATAGCGGGAATTTCTTCAGGCTGAGTGAATTTGTTTATTTCTTGAAGCTTTAAAGAAGATTGTTCTTTTTCTGGGGAAATACTTTTTATAAACCTCCTAGCATTTTTTTGATGCTCTACAATATAATGGTCTATTTTTTCAATAGTAGTTTGTACTGATGCCGGAAGCACAGCTAAAGGTGATACGTCGCCTAAAGGGCAGGGGATAAGGTAAAGTTTTCCTTTTTCGGGCCTCATTATTGTTATTATTGAGTTATTAATCTTTCGATAACAGCTTGTTCTTTTTCAGAAGTTATTTTGGTGAGGTATAGACCTGTACTCAAACTTGATACATTCATTTCCTTATTGTCAGAAAGTATGTTTTCTTCAAATTAGGTAAGATTGAGTGTTATTAATTATTAGCGTTAAATATTAATAACTACTAAAAAGCTGGAAGTGTTTATTAAAGTTTATTAGCAATTACTTCGCAAGCTTCATCTAGCATTTTGTAAACATTATCAAAGCCTGAATCTCCTCCGTAATAGGGATCTGGAACATCTACATTTTCTCCAGGGAATATTTCGTTTAAAATAAGTTTTACCTTACTTCTATGCTCGTCATTTTTCGCAAGATCCAGCACGTTTTCTTTGTTGGAATTATCCATAACGTATATGTGGTCAAACTCATCAAAATCACTAACGCTGAATTGTCTTCCGCGTTGATCGGTTATGTCTAAATTATTTTTTTTAGCAACTGCAATACTTCTGCTGTCTGGTTTACTGCCTACGTGCCAACTACCAGTACCTGCTGAGTCTACAATTACCTTTGACGAATCAACTTTAGATTTTAAAATACCTTCGGCTAAAGGAGACCGGCAAATATTGCCTAGACATACCATTAAAACTTTTGTTTTTGCCAAAATGAAAATTTAAAGATTTTTAAAATAAAGTAAACGATTATATGCTTAATTCTAAATAAGAACTAAATTATAAAGTCAACTTTTTGTTTAGATCTTCAACATACTTACGGAACTGCTTATCGGTGCTAGAAAGATTATCAACAGTTTTACATGCGTGTAATACAGTTGCGTGATCTCGCTGACCTATTTGTGAGCCGATAGAAGCTAGTGATGCTTTGGTTAGTTTTTTAGCAAAGAACATCGCCAATTGTCTAGCTTGTACAATATGTCTTTTTCGCGTTTTAGACTGAAGCGTGCTTACATCCATTTGGAAATAATCACTAACTACTTTTTGAATGTATTCTATAGAAACTTCACGCTTGGTGTGTTTCACATAGTTGTCAACAATCTTACGAGCAAGATCAATTGTAATTTCTTTTTTGTTGAATGATGAATGAGCTATTAAAGAAATAATAGCGCCTTCAAGTTCACGTATGTTGGTTTTGATGTTGTTTGCCAAAAACTCTATAATGTCTTCAGGCATATCAACACCATCACGGTATAATTTACTCTTTATAATTGCAATTCTTGTGGCGTAATCTGGGTGATTTAATTCTGCAGATAATCCCCACTTAAAGCGTGATAGTAATCGCTGTTCGATATCAATCATATCTACAGGTGCTTTATCACTTGTTAAGATAACCTGCTTTCCATTTTGGTGTAAATGATTGAAAATATGGAAGAAAACATCTTGAGTTCCAGCTTTACCCGAAAGCAATTGAATGTCGTCAACTATTAATACATCTATTATTTGATAGAAGTGAATAAAGTCGTTTCTATTATTCTTAGTAACAGATTCTATATATTGTTGTGTGAATTTTTCAGCAGAAATATACAGAACAGTTTTTTCTGGATATTTATCTTTTATGTCAACACCAATAGCATGTGCTAAGTGAGTTTTTCCTAAACCTACCCCTCCAAATATCAACAGTGGGTTAAATGATGTTCCTCCTGGTTTGTTTGCTACTGCTAAACCTGCAGAGCGTGCCAAACGGTTAGACTCTCCTTCTAGGAAGTTTTCAAAGTTGTAATTAGGATTTAATTGAGATTCTATCTTAACATTTCTAATTCCAGGAATTACAAATGGATTTTTTAATTCAGGACTTTTATTTTTTAATGGTACATCAATTTCTTGTGATCGTAAATTGCTGCGGTTTGCACTAGGAATTTTTTCAGTAAAGGGCTGCTTATTACCATATGTATTTTCCATACGGATTATATAAACCAACTTAGCGTTCTTACCTAATTCTTTGGTAAGAGCAACCTTTAAAATTTTCACATAGTGCTCTTCTAGCCATTCGTAAAAAAACTTACTTGGCACTTGTATGCTGAGAGAGCAGTCAGCTAATTTAACGGCTTTAATTGGTTCGAACCATGTTTTATATGCTTGAGAAGAAATGTTGTCTTCTATAAAAGCCAAGCAGTTATTCCAAACCGATTCCGCAGTCTTGCTCATAATTTAATCTTGAATAATTTATTTTTAATTTTAGATGTGGCTAAAAAATAACGGATGGAGAGTTTCCGACCTATTTCCTAACAGTGCAAATATGTGAACAAAATAGTTATAAAAAAAACCACTTTGGGGTTGAAATATTCAATTTTTTTCATCATACTCCACTTTCGATAAAGCTACAAAAAACTTTTATCAAACGCCCACATATTTGCAAGAAGGCAATTGTAAAAATATGAAAGCCCTATTAAAAAATTAATTAGTTGGTTGTTTTATTTTTAGTTAGTTAAGTTTTAGGTTTTAAAAGAACTAAACGGAAAGACTTATAGGCAGTGGGATGAGTTTTAAATTGCTGGTTATAAGCGCGATAACTGTTTATGTTTTTCGGTCAATCGTTAAACATATTTTGCGGAAAAATTATTCGAAATTAATTTCTTTTTCCTGAAAAAATAAAGTTTCTATTTTCAATTTATTTTTGAAATTTATAATCAATCTAAACTGTTTGAAAATTGATAGATTTAATACTTGATTTCAAAAAAAGAAGTATTAAAATTTAAGCATGTTTTTGAAATCTACAATTGGATGTTCAAACTTTAAATTGTTAATAAAGGTTGTTGAAAAGTGCAATAATTTTATAAGTAATTCCAAGTCGCCTTAATTAAAAAATCATCAAATTTCTGTTCAGACGTTAGTTTTTCTAATACTACTCTTTTTTATCTTCTTCCTTGATGATTTTTACTTTGTATGTATTTTCAAAAAGTTCAAAAATTCTATCTGCATCTTTCTTTCTAACCGAAATTTCGAATTCACAACTCAGTTCAAGTTTCTGATTTACGATTTTGATGTTTTCGTCTTTTAAAATGCGCATTACAGTATTCATTTCAGGATATTCACATTGCACGAAAAAGATTTCGTCTATAGTTTTAGTGTGAATTCGGCAAGTTTCTAATGCCATTTGCGCTGTAGTTTTATACGCTTGAATTAATCCGCCCACGCCAAGCTTTGTTCCGCCAAAATAGCGCACAACTACCACCAATATGTTAGTAACATCAAAAGATTGCAATTGACCGTATATTGGCATTCCAGCGCTATTTGAAGGTTCCCCATCATCATTTGCGCGATAATGTTCGTAGCTTTTGCCTAACTGCCAGGCATAACACCAATGTCGCGCACTGTAGTGTTGCTTTTTAAGATCTTCTAAATGCTCTTTAATTTTTTCTTCTGAAGTAACAGGAAAAGCATAGCCAAAAAACTTACTTCCTTTCTCTTTATAAAGAACTTCTTCCGATGGTTTTAAAATGGTTTTATATGTGTCTTTTTCCGTTTCCAAAAGTGTGTTTTTAATTTTTAAACTACCATTTTTCCAAAGCTATAAATAATATACTTAGCACAGCCAACGCAATTCCAATCCAGTTTTTTCTCAATAACTTTTCCTTAAAAAGTAAAATACCTAACATTGTTGAAGTCATTACAATCGCAACGTTATTTACAGTAAAAACTCCAGAGCTTTCAAGTATATTGCTGCGCAGGGCTTCAACTAGAAAGTAAACGGAAAAGTAGTTTGGAACACCTAAAGCAATTCCACCAATTAAGTTTTTAAATTCAAACTTAAAACTTCCTTTAACTAGTTGAAATATTAGTATTGCAAATCCAATAAGGCCAGCCATGGCATAAATTGTTGCTGAAAATATTGGGATATCGTTTTTAGCAATAAACTCGCCTTCTAAATATTTGATAGTTGTGTCTATAGTGCCGCTCCCTAAAAATACAAGAACAGGAAAAATAAAATTTGATAATTTTATTTTAATTCCATCTTTAGTTTTGATAGAAGCTAGGTACACAGCAATTAAAGCGAGGATAATTCCAATAATTTTAAAAAATCCAAGACTTTCTTTATAATATAATAACCCGAATAGAATTGGGATAACTACACTCATTTTTGTGGCTACTGAAACCACCGAAAGTCCACTTCGCTGTGTTGTTATCGCCATTAGGTTGAAAACCAAAATAAATAATCCACCTAAACCAAGGGCAAAGGGAAACCATTCAAATTGTGGTACTTCAGAAAATTTTATTGAATTTTCTTGAAGGATAATTCCGCAGATACAAGCAGTAACATAATTAAACGTAAGGGCTTGAAAAGTATTGATTTTAAAACGTGAAAAAAGCTTAAAAACCACAAAAATCATTGTGGAAGAAAGTATGCTAAAGAGAAGCGCTATCAAATGCTAGGGTTTTTAAATATTTTTAATGTGTCTTCCTTTATCATTTTTTCCGAAGAAATATCGCCTTTAAAAATAGGAGCTTTTATTCCTTCGCTAAAAGTGTTCTTTCCTGTAAAAACATACGCTTCATCCCAAAGTGACGCGTCGATGAATGATTGTAAAGTCTTTGAACCTCCTTCAATGATTACAGATTGAATGTTATTTTTAAAAAGTACATCAGAGATTTGTTGTGGAATATTCTTTTTGAAATCTAATTTCTCAAATTCAATGTTATCTGAAATTTTGCTCTCTTTATTGTTAAAAACAATAGTTTTTACACTCCCATCAAAAACTGAAACTTCTGGCGAAATTTTTAAGGTTCTATCGATAATAACTCGCAATGGATTTTTGCCATACCAATCTCTTACTGTGAGTGTTGGATTGTCTTCTAAAACAGTATTAGTGCCGACTAAAATTGCCTGTTCTTCGGCTCGCATTTTATGCACAATTTGTCGCGAAAATTTATTTGTTATCCAGACTGGTTTTTTTTCATTTCGAGTTTCGCTCTTTGGAGCGATAAAGCCATCCGTTGTTTGCGCCCACTTCAAGAAAATATAAGGTCTTTTTTTGGTGTGAAACGTAAAAAACCGCTTGTTAAGCTCGTCACATTCCTTGTCTAAAATTCCAACAATTACTTCGCATCCAGCTTCTATTAGTCTTTTTATTCCACGGCCGGCAACTTGAGGATTAGGGTCTAAGCTCCCAATTATCACTTTTTTAATCCCAGATTCAACAATTAGATTGGCGCAGGGTGGAGTTTTTCCAAAATGACTACAAGGCTCTAGACTTACATATATTGTACTATCCTTTAAGAGTTCTCGATTTTCTATGTTTTTTAAGGCGTTAACTTCAGCGTGTGGTTGTCCTGCTTGATAATGCCAGCCTTCGCCAATAATCTTATTATTGTGTACAACAACGCTTCCCACTAAAGGATTTGGATAGGTAGTTCCTAGTCCGTTTTTAGCGAGTTGTATACATCGCAACATATATTTTTCGTGTATCTTCACAGCGTAAAAATACAAGGTTTTAATTAGAATGAACACACCAATTATCCGACTTATTAAAAAGAGTGATAATCTTCAAATTGCCAAAGTAATACGTGCTATTTTGGAGGATTTCAACGTGCCAAAAGTTGGTACCGCCTATGCTGATACTGCTTTAGATTGTATGTATGAAACCTATAACAAACCCAAAACTGCATATTTTATAGTTGAAGTAAATAATAAAGTAATTGGAGGCGCGGGAATTGCTAAATTGGATAATTTTGACGGCAACGTTTGTGAACTTCAGAAAATGTATTTTTTACCCGAAGCAAGAGGAAGAGGTATTGGGACGCAAATGATGGAAGTTTGTTTGTCAAAAGCGCGGGATTTTGGTTATGAGAAAATATATCTCGAAACTATGGAATATATGACTCAAGCTCAGAAACTTTACAAACAATCGGGATTTGAATATATTGAAACTAGAATGGGGGATACGGGACATTATTCTTGTCAAGTACATATGTTGAAATCGTTGTAAATTCCATATAATTATCAAAATTCAATTTCAAGTAAAAACTAAGACAGCTTTTGAAAATTTCAGAATTAAAAAATTATTTTCACGAACAACTTTCAGGACTTTATCCTTCGGAAGAAATTCAATCTTTTTTCTATATACTTTCTGAAGAATACCTGAATCTTTCTCGGGTTAATATTGCTTTAAATCCCGAAACAGAAGTCTCAGCAAACGATTATGATAAGTTTCAAATTGCGCTTTTTAAGCTTAATAATCACGAGCCTATTCAATATATAATAGGAGAAACAGAATTTTATGGACTTCCATTTAAAGTGAATAAATACACTTTAATTCCCCGTCCAGAAACAGAGGAGTTGATAGATTATATAATTTCTAATCATAAAACCACCACTCAGCATTCTGAGCCCACTTCTATTCTTGATATAGGCACGGGGAGTGGTTGTATTGCTATTTCTTTAGCTAAAAACCTTCCAAATTCTAAAGTGTCTGCGTTGGATATTTCAGAAAAGGCAATAAAGGTCGCTTCTGAGAATGCAGAAATTAATAATGTAAATGTTGATTTTTTTCAAACAGATATTTTAAAAGTAACAGCACTTCCAGAACATTACGATATTATAGTTTCCAATCCACCTTATGTGCGGGAATTGGAAAAAGAATTGATGCAGGAAAATGTTTTAAGACATGAGCCGGATTCTGCATTATACGTGACTAACAGTGATCCATTGCTGTTTTATAGATCAATTTCACGCTTAGCAAAAATACATTTAAAGCCTGGCGGAAAACTATTTTTCGAGATTAATGAGTACCTTGCTGATGAAATGATTCAGCTTTTAAAGGATGAAGGATTTAAAAAAATAGAGGTGAAAAAAGATATTTTTGGGAAAGATCGCATGATGAAGTGTGTTAAGTAGTCTACTTAAAATTCGATGCCTGTAGCACAAAAAGCCAATAAAACCGAGCAAAGAGATTTGATTATGAATAAACTTGAAAAAATATGTGTTTTCTGTGGAAGTAGTGAAGGTAATGACCTTGCAATAACTGCTGCTGCTGAAAAACTAGGAAAAATATTCGTTGAAAGAAATATAACATTGGTATATGGAGCTGCGAAGATTGGCGTGATGGGAGTTATAGCAAAAAGCGTTTTGGATAACAAAGGAAAGGTAATGGGGATTATTCCAAACTTTTTGAAGAAAAAGGAAGTTGTTCACCTTGGACTTACCGAACTCATAACCACCGATAATATGCATCAACGCAAATTAAAAATGCAGGAAAATAGCGATGGATTTATTGCACTACCTGGCGGAATGGGAACTTTAGAAGAGCTTTTTGAAATTATCACTTGGCTTCAGCTTGGTTTGCATTCAAAACCAATTGGATTATTAAATGTCAATGGTTTTTATAACGATCTTATAAAAATGCTGGAAACCATGGTGCGTAAAGGATTCCTGTCTATGGATAATTACAATCTGCTTTTAGTAGATTCTAATCCTCAGCAACTTCTTAATAAAATGGAGAAATTTAAGCCTACAGATCAGCCAAAATGGTTGAATGAAGATAGAACGTAGGAGTTATCTCTATCAAAGTTGTTCTTTAATTTAAGGTTTTAAGAATGAATTAGAGGAGTTTTGTTTTTTTCGATGTGTAAAATAGGTCTCTTCTCTTTTATAATAGTGCTTTAGTTTTATATTTGTTGTATGAATATTGAACAGCAAATTACATCGCTTCGAAACGAGTTAAGAGAGCATAACTACAACTATTATGTGCTTGATAATCCAACTATTACCGATTTTGAATTTGATCAAAAACTGAAACAACTTCAAGATTTAGAAAAAGCACATCCAGAATTTCACGATCCAAATTCACCAACATTAAGAGTTGGTGGTGAAATCACTAAAAATTTTAAAACCATTCCGCATACTTTCAGAATGTATTCTTTGGATAATTCTTATTCAAAAGAAGATTTAGAAGATTGGGAAAAGCGTATTGAAAAAATGGTGGATGGCAATGTGGAATTCACTTGTGAGCTAAAGTACGATGGAGCTTCAATAAGTCTTACTTATGAAGATGGTAAGCTTGTAAAAGCTGTTACTCGTGGTGATGGTTTTCAGGGGGATGATGTTACGGCAAATGTAAAAACCATACGTTCTGTTCCTTTACAATTAAAAGGAGATTATCCGCCATTATTTGAAATTCGAGGTGAAATTGTTTTGCCTTTTGAAGGTTTTACAAAGATGAATGCCGAAAGAGTAGAGGCAGGAGAAGAACCTTATAGAAACCCACGAAACACCGCTTCGGGTAGTTTAAAGCTTCAAGATAGTGCCGAAGTGGCTAAACGTCCGTTAGAATGTTTGTTGTATAGTTTAGTGGGGGAAAGGCTTCCTATAAAAACCCAATTTGAGAGTTTAGAAAAAGCAAGACAGTGGGGTTTTAAAGTGCCAACTGAAGCCAAGCTGGCAAAAAGTTTGGATGAGGTCTTGGCTTTTGTTAATTATTGGGATATTCACCGTCACGAATTACCTTATGAAACAGATGGGGTTGTTGTAAAAGTTAACAATCTTCAACAACAAGAAGAGTTGGGCTATACAGCAAAATCCCCACGTTGGGCAATGGCCTATAAATTTAAAGCAGAGCAGGTTTCCACGGTTTTAAATCAAATCACCTATCAAGTTGGGCGAACTGGAGCAATTACCCCAGTTGCAAACTTAGAGGCGGTTGAATTGGCTGGAACTATTGTAAAAAGAGCTTCGCTTCACAATGCAGATCAGATTGAAAAACTCGATATTCGAGAAGGAGATACGGTTTTTGTAGAAAAAGGAGGAGAGATTATTCCGAAGATAATTGGAGTGGATTTTACGCAAAGAGACCCTAATTCGCAGCCCACTCAATATATAAGTGAGTGTCCAGAATGTAGTACACCGTTAGTACGTTCAGAAGGTGAGGCGCAACATTATTGTCCTAATGCCGAAGGTTGCCCACCTCAAATTATTGGTAGAATTCAACATTTTATCTCGCGAAAAGCGATGGATATAGAAGGATTAGGGGGTGAAACGGTTGCATTGTTGGTAAACAATGGATTGATAAATAACTACGCAGATCTATATCTTTTAAAATCTGAACAAATTATTCCGTTAGAGCGAATGGCGCAAAAAAGTGCCGAAAATATTGTAAACGGGATTGAAGCTTCAAAACAAATACCTTTTGAAAGAGTTCTTTTTGGCTTAGGAATTCGTTACGTTGGAGAAACAGTGGCTAAAAAACTAGCAAAACACTACAAAACGATTGATGCTTTAATTAATGCTTCGGAAGCAGATTTAGTTACTGTAGATGAAATTGGAGAACGTATTGCTCAAAGTGTAGTGTCGTTTTTCGCTTCCGAAGAAAACCTTACTATTATTGAAAGATTGAAAAGCTACGGCGTTCAGCTAGAGATTTCTGCCGACGAACTAGCCAATCAAACAGACACTTTAAACGGACAGATATTCGTGGTTTCTGGTGTCTTTACAAAGGTTTCTCGTAATGAGCTCAAAAAGCTAATTGAAGATAATGGAGGGAAAGTTTCAAGTTCTATCTCTTCTAAAACAAATTTTGTAGTAGCGGGAGACAATATGGGACCTAGTAAAAGAACAAAAGCTGAAAGCCTCGGTGTGGCAATTATCTCTGAAGACGATTTTCTTGAAATGATTGGCTTTTAATAGGAAATATAGGTTAAAAGTTTTCAAAAATAAACCGCGATAAATTTGGAATAAAAATCTTCAAAAATGAATTTCAATTTGAAGGTCAAATAATCCTTTAATATATTATTTTTGAGGGGCGAAATTATGCTTTCAATGCTGAAAAAAATCAAACTTAAATCTTTAAAAAATCAAACTGAAAAAAGCTTAGAATCACGCGATTTTTCTCAGAGAAATGCGCCATTAAAGTTTTTAGGTTTTCTGGTTGATGAATCTTATTTTGACGACTTTGAAAGATTTTATGATTTTGGAGCCTCCCTTGGTTTGCAAAGAAAAGATATTAGGGTCTTTACTTTTATGGAAACCCGAAGAAAGCTACCCACATTAAGGCAAAACCAAATTACCAACAAAGAGTTTAACTGGAGAGGTGATATTAATAATCAAATAGCTAAAGAATTTCTCGATTTCGATTTTGATGTATTAATTGGGTTTACAAATACGGAAAATGATTTTTTAGATGCCTTAATTGCTCAAAGCAAAGCAAAGTTTAAAATAGGATTTAATGGGGCAGATGAAAGACTTTTTGACTTGATGTTGGCTGTAGATCCGAAAAGTAAAGCTGACTTTAAAGCTGAGGTAACTAAATATCTAAAAATCTTAAAAAAAATATAGATTACATTGTAATCTTAATAAATAATAAAATACTAAAATGAAAGAATTAATAGGGACTGGAGTTGCGTTAATCACCCCATTTAAGAGTGATTTTTCGGTTGATGTAGAAGGACTTAAAAATGTAGTAAACTTCAATATTGATAATGGTATCGATTACTTAGTAGTTCTTGGAACTACAGCAGAAAGTGCGACCTTGTCTAAAGAAGAGAAGCAGTTGGTTATTGATACCGTAGTTTCTACAAACAACGGAAGACTTCCTTTAGTTATAGGAATTGGAGGTAACAACACTAATGAGGTTATTGCTGAAATGAATCAACGTGATCTTTCTGCTTTTACTGCAATACTTTCAGTGTCTCCTTTTTACAACAAACCAACGCAAGAAGGAATTTATCAGCATTTTGCTGCCATAGCAAAAGAAGCTCCACTTCCTGTGATTTTATATAATGTTCCTGGTAGAACAGCATCAAATATGTTGCCTGAGACTGTAATTCGTTTAGCGAATGATTTTGATAAAATTGTGGCGATTAAAGAAGCTGCAGGAGATATTGTTCAGGCTATGAAATTGATTTCTGGCTGTCCAAAAGACTTCTTAGTTATTTCTGGCGACGATATGATTACCTTACCTATGGTACTTGCTGGTGGTGCTGGAGTTATATCGGTTATAGGAGAAGGATTTCCAAAAGAATTTTCAAAAATGGTGAAACTTGGTCTTGATAAAAAAGTAGATGAAGCTTATGAAATTCACTATAAAATTGCTCCTGCAATCGATTATATTTTTGCAGAAGGAAACCCAGCTGGAATAAAAGCTGTATTCAAAAAATTAGGAATTTGTAATGATACTGTAAGGCTGCCTCTAGTTGGTGTAAGTGATGGATTGAGCGCCAAAATAGATTCTTTCGTTCAGGAGTTCTAGATCTATTAGAATTCGGTATTGCGTTAAATTTTTCAAAAGGTGTGCAAATAATAGCTTTTAGGGCAATAATTTAGCGTAATAATAAGTTTTGTTGAATCCCGTTTAATTGCCTATTTTTGCACGATGTTTTTTAAGCCCATGAGATTACCTTTTTTTATAATACTTTGTCTTACAATATTACTTTCATCTTGTAGCCAATACCAAGAGGTGTTGCGTAAGGATGATATTGGTAAGAAATACGCTTTTGCAGATTCGCTCTATCAAATGGGTAAATACCGTAAAGGTTTAAAATTGATGGAACAAATTGTTCCGTTATATAGAGGTAAACCACAAGGTGAAAAACTAATGTTTATCTATGCAAATACGTACTACAACTTAGAAGATTATTACCGTGCTGGATATCAGTTTGAGCGTTTTACGCAAGCTTATCCACAAAGTGATAGTGTTGAGGTTGCATCGTTTAAATCGGCAAAAAGTTTTTACGAACTTTCTCCTAGGTTTTCATTAGACCAAAGAGATACTCATAAAGGGTTGGAAAAACTTCAGGAGTTTATAAACACATATCCAAACTCTGATAAGAGAATGGAAGCTAACGAACTTGTTGCTGAATTGCGTGAAAAACTTGAGAAAAAAGAATTCAAAACTGCAGTGCAATATCTGCATGTAGAGGATTACAAGTCTGCAATTGAAGCTTTCGATAACTTTATAACAGATAATCCTGGATCTATTTATAGAAGAGAAGCATTTTTTAATCGTTTTGTTTCAGCTTATAAACTTGCAATAAATAGTATTCCAAGTTTGGTGCAAGAGCGATTAGATATAGCAAAAGGACACTATAAAAATTTCATGAAATATTACAAGGATACAGATCTAGCCTCTGAAGCTGTTGAAATATATGAAGATATAGAGCGCAGAACTGTAACCGAAGAAACAACACCTACTATTTAATTAATTTACTATGGATATTAAAAACTCAGAAGCACCTGTTAACACTGTCACTTTAGACAAAAACTTAATTGATGCTCCAACAAACAACATTTACGAAGCTATTTCTATTATTTCGAAAAGAGCTACGCAAATAAATGGCGATATTAAGAAAGAGCTTTTAGAAAAACTAGATGAGTTTGCAACTTATAACGATAGTTTAGAGGAGATTTTTGAAAACAAAGAACAAATAGAGGTTTCAAAATTCTACGAAAGATTACCAAAACCACACGCTTTAGCAGTGCAGGAATGGTTAGAAAATAAAATTTACTACAGAAATACTGCTGACGAAGTAGTAGAGTAAAAGTGTAAAAGAAATAGCTCAAAGTTGAAAATTATTTTAGCTTTGAGCTATATATTTATAATTTGAAAAATTAGATAATGTCTGTTTTGAACCGGAAAAATATCTTGCTTGGCATTACCGGCGGGATTGCCGCGTACAAAGCAGCTTTTTTAGTTAGGCTTCTTGTGAAAAAAGGAGCTAACGTAAAAGTAGTAATGACTTCTTCTGCAAAAGAATTTGTTACACCTTTAACGCTTGCCACGCTTTCTAAAAACGAAGTGTTTTCTTCTTTTACAAATGAAGAAACTGACACCGAAAGCAATCGTGAAGCACAGTGGAATAACCACGTTGAGTTAGCACTTTGGGCAGACTTGATGTTGATTGCACCAGCTACTGCAAATACACTTTCTAAAATGGCAAATGGAGGCTGCGATAATTTGTTGCTCGCTTGCTATCTTTCTGCAAAATGTCCTGTTTATTACGCTCCGGCAATGGACTTGGATATGTATCAGCATCCAACTACAAATCAAACTTTTGAAAAATTAGAAAGTTTTGGGAATATTCAGATTCCTGCGGCTTTTGGTGAACTTGCGAGTGGGTTAGTAGGTCAAGGAAGAATGGCAGAGCCTGAAGACATTGTTTCTTTCTTAGAAAACGATATTCTTGGAAAGCTTCCACTTCGAGGTAAGAAAATTCTAATCACTGCAGGTCCAACCTATGAAGCTATTGATCCTGTTCGATTTATAGGAAATCACTCTAGTGGGAAAATGGGATATTCCATTGCCGAAACAGCAGCGGAATTAGGTGCTGAGGTTGTTCTGATTTCTGGGCCATCTGCATTAAAGTTGGAGAATGATTTTGTAAAATTAATTCGTATTACTTCGGCAGAAGAAATGTATCAAGCGGCTCACAAATATTTCGATACAAGTGATATCGCAATACTAAGTGCAGCAGTTGCAGATTACAGACCAGCAGAAGTTTCTTCAGAAAAGATTAAAAAGAAAACGGATAATCTTACAATAGAACTTACAAAAACAAAAGACATACTTGCTTCACTTGGTGCGATTAAGAAAAAGCAATTTCTAGTTGGATTTGCATTGGAAACTCAAAACGAGGAAGAAAATGCAAAATCGAAACTCAAAAAAAAGAATTTAGATTTAATTGTGCTAAATTCGCTACGAGATAAAGGTGCTGGTTTTAAATCGGACACCAATAAAGTTACTTTAATAGCTAAAGACAATAAAATGTTGCCTTTCCCTGTTAAACCTAAAAAAGAAGTAGCTAAAGATATTTTAGAATATATTATAGAAAACATCCATGCGTAAACTATTATTTTTTATACTATGCACCGCAATTATAGTTCCTGCAACTGCGCAAGAATTAAATTGTACGGTAACTGTCGATGCTGAAAAAACGGGACAACCAAACCTTCAGGTTTTTAGCACACTACAGAGTCAATTACTTGAGTTTATAAACAATACAAAATGGACAGATAAAGTTTATAAAAACCAAGAAAGAATTGATTGTAATATGACCTTGGTGATCAATAGTTACGAAGGTGAAACATTTAGCGGAACACTTCAAATACAATCTTCAAGACCTGTTTATGGATCTACTTATGACAGTCCTGTATACAACTATTACGACAAGCAGGTTACTTTTAGATATAAGGAATTTGAACCATTAGCGCTTAATCTTAACTCATTCGATTCTAACCTTATTTCGGTTATTGCATTTCACGTTTATACAGTAATTGGGCTTGATGCCGATACGTTTAGTCCTGAAGGAGGAAAGCCTTATTTTGAAATTGCTAAACAAATAACGAGTACTGCAGCTTCTAGTAGTTATTCTGGATGGAAAGCTACTGATGGAAACCAAACTAGATATAGTTATAACGATGCTTTATTATCTTCTGTTTATAAAGATTTTCACGATGTAATGTATATGTATCACCGTGAAGGAATGGATAAAATGGAGTCTAATCAATTAGAAGGGAAAAAAGTTATAGCCGATGCTATTAATAGATTAAAAGGAATTAGCGATAGACGTCCAAATTCATATTTAGTTCGTACTTTTTTTGATGCAAAAACCGATGAAATTCAAGCTGTTTTCAGTGGAGGTCCAAAAGTTGATATTACTAAACTAGTAGAAAACTTAAATAGACTTGCCCCTACAAAACGCAGCAATTGGTCTGAGATTAAGTATTAACTTCAACGTTAAGCTACATACGGTTAAACGCGAGAATTTTAATTCTTACTTAATCTAACTTCTTAAATTCTCACTACTTAATTTTAATGTCATACATTTAAAATATGTTAACTACCCTTGCCATAAAAAACTATGCGCTTATTGAAGATATACGTGTAGATCTTCAAAAGGGATTAACTATTATAACTGGTGAAACTGGAGCAGGAAAGTCGATACTTCTAGGTGCTTTAGCTATGCTTCTTGGTAAAAGAGCAGATTTAAGCAACATAAAAGATTCTTCAAAAAAATGTATAATTGAAGGTCATTTTTCAGTTGAAAATTATGATTTACAATCCATTTTTGAAGAAAATGATTTAGATTACGACTCTCTTACTATTATTCGAAGAGAGATTTTGCCTAGTGGTAAATCAAGAGCATTTGTCAATGATACTCCAGTGGCTTTATCTCAACTTCAGGCCTTATCACCATATTTAATAGATATTCATAGTCAACACGAAACTTTAGAAGTGGTTTCTGAAAGTTTCCAGATGGAAGTTATTGATGCTTTGGCTGGAAATGATGAATTATTAAACACTTACCAATCACAGTTTTCAGACTATAAAAAAGTTTCAGAAAAACTAACGGTGCTAAAACACCAAAAGGAAGAAGCTGCTAAAGAATTAGATTACAATAGTTTTCTCTATAACGAATTACAGCAAGCAGGGCTTGATAAAATCGATCAAGCAGAATTGGAAGAAGAGTACGAAACTCTTAATAATGCCGAATCTATTCAAGAAGCGTTTGTCACTGTAAATCAGTTGTTAGACCAAGAGCAAATTGGTTCAATTTCTACAGCCAAAGAAGCTCGTATAGTATTAGGGAAAATTAAAGGTTTTTCAACATCATTTGAAAGTTTATGGGAGCGTTTAAACAGCGTTATTCTCGAACTTGAAGATATAGGTGCTGAAGCAGCAAATACTTCAGAAAAAATTGAGGCTAATCCTGAAGATCTTTTTAGGATAAATGAAAAATTACAAACACTATATAAACTTCAGCAAAAACACGCTGTTGCTACAGTTGCAGAATTAATTGCGATAGAAAAAAATCTTGAAGAAAAAGTAAATACTACTTTAGGATTAGATGCTGAAATTGAAGACTTAGAAAAGCAAATATCTACGCTTCGATCTAAGGCTTTACAAACTGCAAATTCGCTTCATAGTAAGAGAGAAAAGGCTATTCCAGTTTTAAAGAAAAAACTTGAAGAAACACTAATTCCTTTAGGGTTGCCGAATGCACAATTTAAATTTGAGCTTGTGGCTTCAGAAACTTTTAAAGGAAATGGTACCGATTCATTGCAGTTGTTGTTTACTGCAAATAAAGGTTTAGCATTTGGCCCTTTGAGAAAAGTTGCTTCAGGTGGTGAAATGAGTAGAATAATGCTTGCTATAAAAGCAGTATTAGCTTCATATAAAAAACTACCTACAATTGTTTTTGATGAGATAGATACAGGGGTTTCGGGAGAAGTAGCTAATAAAATGGCAGTTATAATGCGAAATATGGGTGATAAAATGCAGTTGATTAGTATTACGCATTTACCACAAATAGCAGCAAAAGGCGAACAGCATATTAAGATTTACAAGGAAGATGTAAATAATATAACAACTACTCATCTAAAGGTATTAAATACAGATGAACGAATTGTAGAAATTGCACAAATGCTTGGTGGCAAAAAAGTAACCGAAGCAGCGATGGCTAATGCCAAAGAATTATTGAATTAAAATGTATCTTTACGATTCAAAGTGTGTAATTTTATATTAGCATTACACTATAATATATTGATAACTATTAACATTTAAAATATGTCTTATAATTTACTTAAAGGAAAGCGTGGAATCATCTTTGGAGCTCTTGACGAAAATTCTATAGCATGGAAAACTGCTGAGCGAGTACATGAAGAAGGTGGAAGCTTTGTGCTTACTAACGCGCCTATCGCTCTACGTATGGGCCAAATAAAAGAACTTGCTGAAAAAACAAATTCTGAAGTTATTCCAGCAGATGCAACAAACTTGGAAGACCTTGAGAATCTAGTTACTAAGGCAACTGAAATTTTAGGAGGTAAATTAGATTTCGTATTGCATTCAATAGGGATGTCGGTAAACGTTCGAAAAGGTAACCATTATACAAATCAGAATTACGACTTTACGCATAAAGGATGGGATATTTCAGCAGGCTCATTTCATAAAACTATGCAAGTGTTATATCAGAAAGACGCTATGAATGAGTGGGGTAGTATTATTGCACTAACCTATATGGCTTCACAGCGTGTATTTCCAGACTATAATGATATGGCCGACAATAAAGCTTATTTAGAAAGCATTGCACGTAGTTTTGGATATTTCTTTGGGCGTGATAAAAAGGTGCGTGTAAACACAATTTCTCAATCTCCAACTCCAACTACAGCTGGACAAGGAGTAAAAGGTTTTGATGGCTTTATGAGCTATGCTGATAAAATGTCGCCATTAGGAAACGCAACTGCTCTTGACTGTGCAAATTATACGGTAGCAATGTTTAGTGATCTTACTAAAAGAGTAACCTTACAGAACTTGTATAACGATGGTGGTTTTTCTAATATGGGAGTAAGCGACGCCGTGATGGAAGCTTTTGTTGAAGGGAAATAAAAAATCTAAATTTTTTACGAAATCATCAATCCTGTGCAGTTTACTGTACAGGATTTTCTTTTTATGGTCAAATTTGTTATTGTATCTTTTGTTTGTTAACAATATTTTAAATACATTTAAAGTATTATTAACTAAATACTTATCAAATTATGAAGAAAAGTACTCTCATTGGGTGCTTCATCGGCTTGCTTGCGCTTACGATGAATGCCCAGGTTACTCAGCCTTCGACTTCGACGACCGTCCCCGGTACGACGAAGACAGAAGTCCAGAAAAAATCCAACTCCTCCATACAGGATTTGTTGGTAAGGTATAATAATGTCGGGAAATACAATGGTTCTATTTCCGATCATTTTACGGCAGAGGAGCAGCAAATGCTGCGTTCTTATTTTAAGGCCCAAAATAGCACTACAAATGGTGTAAGAGGTGTTAATTCAAATATCAGTTCTGATGAGCCTATTAGTCTTTCGGAATATTCTAGATTAAATGGTGCGGTAAACACAAACCCAATTTATCTAAGATCTTCCAATAGAGCTAATAACGCAAGAATATCGGATGCGCCACTTACTCTGTCAGAACACGCTAATGCAAATGGCTATGTTGGTAGTAATCCAATATATCAAAATTCCATTGGTCTTACATCTTTAGAGCAAGCTGAGATTTTAGCTGCTGAAGCCGCTGCACAGCAAAGAGGTACTCCTAATTTTAACGTTCAAAACCAGGCTACTCAAAACAGAGTTTTATCTCAAATTATACCTACTGCAGGTGCAACTGAAACTTTTGCAGTAGAAGCAGGGGATTTCTTTTATGACCCATCCGATGGTATGACTGGAGGACCGGGTGGTGATTGTTCTACTACCTCTTCAGGAGATCCTGGTGATTATCCTAACTGTGGTTGTGCTACAATTACTACATTGACTGGAACTGATCTTTCTGTAGAATTTTTATCGTTTAGTGTATTTGGAAATTTTGATTATTTAAATATTTATGATGGTCCAGACACAAGTTCGCCTCAAATTTACGATAGCAACTTAAATAGCGATACAGATGAGCTTGCAGGGATGATAGCTGCAAATGGATCCGCTGTATTTACATCTACAACTGGTGCTTTAACTTTTGAGTTTTACGCCACTTCAGTAGTAAATACTTGTGGATGGGAAGTTGAAGTTCTCTCTGGTGGAGGTGGAGGATCTTTTCCTGCTCCATATTGTGGACCATTAGAATTTAACAATGGTGTAGAGCCTATTACCTTAGTTGAGGTAGCAGGAATTAGTAATGTTTCTGATGCTACGATTGATGGATCTCCTGCACATGAAGATTTTACTGCAATTAGCGGTGATATGGAAGAAGGAATGTCTTATCCAATTGCCTTAGAAGGTAATACAGGTGGAAGTTTTACAAATAGTTTTACTGTATTTATAGATTGGAATCAAGACGGTATTTTGGATAATGCGAGTGAAAGATATGAAATAGGGACTATAGTTGGTTCTACAGGTACAGACGGACAACAAGCTACAGGTACTATTGATGTACCAGCTGGGGTTCTTGAAGGACCAACGAGAATGCGAGTTATAAAAAAATTCCTATCTAGTTATGCTCCAGATTCTTGTGATCCAGGTTCAAGTTATGGACAAGCTGAAGATTATACAATTAATGTAACTGCAGCCGGTGGAGGTGGTGGAACAGGAGGTCCTTGTGCTACTACAGCTCCGAGTAACGCTTTTGAAAATGGTAAGAGCTTCACTAAAAATTTAGGACGTGTTGTTGCTAACGACTTGACTGTTGCCGATGGTGAAAATATGACTTTAGAATCAATCACGATAACAGCATTTATTGGAACTCAAGGTTCTGGTGTTAATGCTGATAATGTTGACGTGTTTATTTATGAAGACGATGGTTCAGGAGCGCCTGGAGCATTAATTACTTCACAAACAAGTTTAGTTCCAGATTCACAAACAGTAATAGGAAGTAATTTTGGATTCGACGCGTGGAGTGTAGTTCTTGACATTGCTGATGTAAACCTACCTGGACAAAATGGTGCAGATACCACTTATTGGATAGGTTTATCACTTGAACCAACAGATGGAAGTAATACTTTCTGGGAATATTCAACAGCTGGTACCATTGGTTATGGCCAAGCATATGATGATGGAACCGGAACCGGTTTTGTTGTTACTGCAACAGAAGAAGGAGTTTATACCTTCGAGGGTACTTGTGAACCTATTGGAGGTGGTGGAACAGGAGGTCCTTGTGCTACTACAGCTCCGAGTAACGCTTTTGAAAATGGTAAGAGCTTCACTAAAAATTTAGGACGTGTTGTTGCTAACGACTTGACTGTTGCCGATGGTGAAAATATGACTTTAGAATCAATCACGATAACAGCATTTATTGGAACTCAAGGTTCTGGTGTTAATGCTGATAATGTTGACGTGTTTATTTATGAAGACGATGGTTCAGGAGCGCCTGGAGCATTAATTACTTCACAAACAAGTTTAGTTCCAGATTCACAAACAGTAATAGGAAGTAATTTTGGATTCGACGCGTGGAGTGTAGTTCTTGACATTGCTGATGTAAACCTACCTGGACAAAATGGTGCAGATACCACTTATTGGATAGGTTTATCACTTGAACCAACAGATGGAAGTAATACTTACTGGGAATATTCAACAGCTGGTACAATTGGTTATGGTCAAGCATATGATGATGGAACCGGTTTTGTTGTTACTGCAACAGAAGAAGGAGTTTATACTTTCGAAGGAACTTGTGAGCCAATTGGTGGCGGTGGTGGACCAGGTCCATTAACTACTGTATATGGTGTTAATAACACAAACGTAGAGTTAATCGGATTTGGAGTTGCAACGCCAGAAAACACTGAAGTTTTTGGATCATCTCCAGTAACAGTTAACTTTGAAAATGCGGGTGCAATCGATCCTGCAAATCCAACAACAGGATACGTATTAGATAACGGAGGTGATTTCTTCTCTTTCGATGTTGTTACAGGTATTTATACTGCACTAGGTAATATTCCTGGAGACTGGGTTGGAATGGAATACGACCAAACTACTGGAATTCTTTATGCGATTGCTGGTAATAGCCTTTATACTATAGACCCGGTAGCAGTTTCTGCTACATTGGTTGGAGCTATGAATTTGCCAGCTGCAGACCTTCCAATTGCTCTTGCAATTGACGGAGCTGGAGTAGGATATACTTATGATTTGGTTACTGATACCTTCCATTCAATAGATCTTGCAACTGCTGCTTCTACACCTATTGGTAGTATTGGATTTACTGCAAACTATGGACAAGGTATGGCATGGGATCCTACAACCGATACAGTTTATATGGCTGCCTTTAATGGTGATACATTCCAAGCAGAATGGCGTTCAGTTGATTTAAGTACAGGTATGACAACTTTAATTGGTCCTATCGTAACAACTGCAGCTACTACTCAAGTTGCTTGGGCATCTGTAGGAGAGACTTTAGATCCACCTACTTGTCCTGAACCAACATTCCTTACTGTAACTAACATTACTCCAACGTCTGTAGATTTATCTTGGACTGGTGAACCTAATGCTAGTAATGGTTATATCTGGTACATTTTTGATGCTGGAGCAAACCCAACTACAGACACACCAGTAGTTACAGGAACTACTCCTTCAGGGACAACTTCTGCAACTGCTACAGGTTTAACAAGTGGAATGAATTATGACTTCTATGTTGTCGCCGACTGTGGAACCGTAGATGGCTTGAGTACTCATGCAGGACCTGTTACATTTGCAACTCCACCAGCTTGTGGTGATAAATTCTACGATGATGGAGGACCAAATGGTAACTATAGCAACTCTGCTAATATTACAACTACAATAGTACCTGATGTTTCAGGTGATGTTGTTACTGTAACTTTCTTATCTTTTGAAACGGAAGCTAATTGGGATGCATTATATGTTTATGATGGACCTGATGCAACTGCTCCTATTATTTCTAGTGGAAATCCTGGTACTACAGGTGGATTCCCTCCTGGAGGATATTGGGGTAGTACAATTCCTGGACCATTCACTTCTACACATCCAAGTGGAGCCCTTACTTTTGTATTTATGAGTGATGGTTCATTTAATTACGCTGGATGGGAAGCTGATATTACTTGTGCACCAGTACCGCCACCAAACGATAAGATTGCTAACTCTATTGATGTAGACGAAATAGGATTCCCTTATACAGATCCTCAGGTTAATATGCCTGCAGCTACAACAGAAGATGGTAATCCAAACGGATGTGATCTTACAGGAGCAAATGGTGTATGGTATAACTTTGTACCAACTGGAGATGGAACTGCAACAGCAACCATCGTAACTCCAGGAGGAGCAAGTTCAGTAACTTTCTATACTGCACCTAACGAAAATGCAGTAGAAACTGATCTTACTTTGGTAGACCAAAACACTAACCAATGTGCTCCAGGTACGTCTGCATCTATTAATACTGTAGCAGGACAAGCATACTATGTTTTCGTATTAAACAATGGTGCTGTAACTGATATAGTAATTGATGGAACTAACTTAGGTGTTGCAGATAATACTATTGAAGGATTCTCTTTCTATCCGAACCCAACAACAACTATATTGAATATGAACAGCGTAGACAACATTGAGTCTGTTGCTCTTTTCAATATGTTAGGACAGAGAGTGATCGATGCCCAAATTAATGCTACAACATCACAATTAGATGTTTCAGGCCTAAGTACTGGTACGTACATTATGCGAGTAACTGCTAATGGACAAACTGGAACTTACAGGGTTATTAAAAATTAGGTTTTAATGGTTTAATTTTATTTAAAGACCACCTGCGAAAGCGGGTGGTTTTTTTTATTTGAGTAACTTTGCCGCATGTTATTAAAATACTCATTTGTTATACCTGTATATAACCGTCCTCAGGAGGTTAGAGAGCTATTGAATAGTTTTTTTGAACTTGATTACTCAGGTGATTTTGAAATTGTGATAGTTGAAGATGGATCTAGTATAACATCGGAAGAGGTGGTTGATGAGTTTTCAGATAAGCTCCATATTTCATATTACTTTAAAGAAAACTCTGGCCCTGGAGAGTCTCGAAATTACGGTATGCAAAGAGCTAAAGGAAATTATTTTATAATATTAGATTCCGATTGTTTATTACCGTCGCATTATCTTACCGCTGTTGATGAGTTCTTAAAAAATTCATTTTACCATTGCTTCGGAGGTGCCGATGCAGCGCACCAAAGCTTTACACCACTGCAAAAAGCTATTAATTACACCATGACATCCTTTTTTACAACTGGAGGAATAAGAGGTAGTGAAGTAAGTGTAAACTCATTTGAACCTAGAAGTTTTAATATGGGAATTTCAAAGGAGGTTTTTGAGAAAACAGGAGGGTACGGTAAAATTCATCCAGGTGAAGATCCTGATTTATCACAACGTATTTTAAAAGCTGGCTACAAAACTGTTTTTCTTCCTAATGCATATGTGTATCACAAAAGAAGGATTTCTTGGAAAAAATTTCATATTCAGGTTAAGAAATTCGGTATGGTAAGACCAATTCTAAGCAAATGGCATCCTTCATCGGCAAAAATCACTTTTTGGTTTCCAACTTTATTTGTGTTATTTACTATAGCTTCAATCTTGGGAGCGCTGTTTTTATCTCCTTATCTTGGCATACCATTAGCAAGTTACCTCGTATTAATATTGATTGACTCATCTATTAAAAATAAAAGTGTTTATATTGGTGTTTTATCTGTAGTAGCAGTCTTTATTCAGTTTTTTGGGTATGGTTTAGCGTTTTTAAAATCGAGTTTTTTTATTGGACTTCTCAATAAAAACCCACAAGAACAATTTCCATCTTTATTTTTTAAGTAACTTTATAAATTAATAATCACTTAAATATGTTCAAGGGAATTTTTAGAAACCTTAATAAAAAAAAAGTTAAGCGTTTTTTACTTTTTTTAACCCTAGCAACCATATTTTGGGTTTTTACAAAATTCAGCCGAGAGTTTACAGCTTCACTAAATACCAAAATTGAATATTCAAATATTCCAGAGACTACTGCTTTATCAGAAAATGCAGTTCGAGATATTGATTTTGACCTTACAGCAAACGGATTCGAAATTTTGTATTATAAAGTTAAGAAGCCTTCAATAGAAATAAATATCGAAGATTACTTAGAAAACAATAAGTTTAAATTCGAAATACCTAACAAGAACCTCATAGGGCTAATAGGATTAAAATTTGGAAGTAGCAGAGCTATCAAAAACCTCTCTATTGAAGACTTAAATGTTCAACTAGACCCAATTGTACTTAAAAGAGTTCCAATTAAAGCTTTAAAATCTATTTCGTATAAAAATGGATTTAAAGCCGTTGATTCATTAAAATTTACGCCCGATTCTGTATTAATATCTGGACCTAAAAAGGTTATAAGTGATATAAAATACGTTGAGACAGAGCATATCGAAATTAAAAATGTAGATAGAAATATTTCAAGAAAAATAGCTATAAGTAAACCATCAGAGGATGTTATTGCTGTTAAGCCTCAAGAGGTTACTGCAAATCTTAAAGTTGCAGAATTTTCACAAGGAGAATTCACATTACCGGTAGAAGTTGTAAACTTACCGCCTAATATTGAAATTAAATTAGTACCCTCTACAATTACACTGAAATTTGACGTTTCTGTAGATGAATTTGCTAATCTCACTAAAGATAATTTTAGAGTTGTTTGCGACTATTCAAAAATGAATAAAGAGGGAAAGTTTATGATTCCATTTTTAGATTCTAAACCTGAAAATATTTATAATATAGTTTTCGAACCTAAAAAAATTGATCTTTTAATCGTAAAATAAAACAATAGCACAAATGAAAGTAGTTGGACTTACGGGAGGCATTGGCAGTGGAAAAACAACTGTTATAAAAATGTTTGCTGCTTTAGGTGTTCCTGTTTATATCGCTGATATTGAAGCGAAAAAACTAACGAATTCTTCCCCCGTTATCCGTGAAAAGCTAATAAAGTTACTTGGGAATGAAGCTTATCAAAACGATGAGCTAAACCGTAAATTCGTTGCGGAAAAGATTTTCAATGATAAAAACTTGTTAGAAGGAGTAAATGCTATTATTCATCCTGAAGTTGGTTTACACTTCGAAAAATGGCGAGAACAACAAACAAGTGATTACGTAATTAAAGAAGCTGCTATTCTTTTTGAAAATGGAAGTTATAAAAATTGTGATGTAGTAATATTAGTCACAGCTCCAGAAGAAGTAAGAATTGCTCGCGTAATGAAGCGCGATGGTGTTACAAAAAGCCAAGTAGAAGAGCGAATTAAAAATCAATGGCCTGATTCTAAAAAGAAAGAATTGGCAGATATTATTATCGAAAACATTGATTTAGAAGACACTCAGAAATTAGTAAACCAAATTCATCTCTCCCTTAGTTAAACCCACGTTAAATCTAGCCTCGTCTTTTGTTAACATTTGGTTAAATGAACAAAGAGCTAAATGTTAAAATCTTATTTTTGGGGCTATGAACAAAAAGCTATTTGTTTTACTCATAGCTCTTATGAGCCTTTCATTATTAGGGATAGTTTTTGTACAGGGCTATTGGATTTCCAATGCATATAGTACTAAGGCTGATCAATTTACAATTACTGCAAAGCAAGTGCTTTTGTCGGTAGCTAAGGAAATTAAACTAAAAGAAACTGAAGCTTATTACAAGCTTTATATGCCTTATGTAGATAGTATTCAAGTGCCAGATAATGTGAGTTTTACAGAGTTGGCTTATAAGATTCAGAATAAAGCAACGAATGAAACATACATTTTTACCGATGGTATATTAGAGCAGGATTTTAAGCTTTCATCAGGACTATTAAATTTAGACACTGATACTATTCAGTTTAGAAAGCTAACAAATCGAAAAACTCAAACAAAATTATCATCTGGAATAGATGGGAATACAGTTTCGGAAACACGTGTCGAATCTTTTTCTAGATTAAAAGATTACGAACAAAAACAATTCGAAAATTTTGTAAGTACGATTAATACACTTACTCCAATTTATAAAAGAATAAGTGTTTCTGAAATAAAGGATTTATTAAATAAAGAATTAAAAGAACGAGGTTTAAGTACTAAGTTCGAATTTGCTGTTTACAGTAATGAACTAGAGACCAAAGTAAGAACTAAAAACTTTAAGTATGATGAAGAAAGTACTTACATGGTTCCGCTCTTTGAAAATAACAATCAAGCCAGCTACGAGTTATATGTAAACTTTTCAGGAAAAGAAAAGCTTGTTTGGAATAGTATTTTAGGAATGGCAATCCTTTCCTTAGTATTTACCGCAGTTATTATTCTTGCTTATTCTAGTGCGATTTCTCAGATTTATAAACAACGACAAATCTCTCAGATTAAGACAGATTTTATAAATAACATGACTCACGAGTTTAAAACTCCAATTGCAACAATTAATCTTGCATTAGACTCACTTAAGAACCCGAAAGTAAAGGATAATAAAGAGTTTTTAGAGCGTTACTTGGGGATGATAAGAGAAGAGAATAAACGTATGCACGCGCAAGTAGAAAATGTTCTTCGCATTTCAAAATTAGAGAAAAATGAGTTGGACTTGCCAAAAGAACGTGTTAATCTACAAGAAGTAGTAGAGGATGCAATTAGCCACGTAAGCTTAATTGTTGAAGATAGAGGAGGTTATATAAAAACACATTACGGAGCGCTTAAATCTGCAGTGTTAGCGAACGAATCGCATCTAACAAATGTTATTGTAAACCTGTTAGACAACGCAGTAAAATACTCTGATGATGAACCTAAAATAGACATATACTCAGAAAATGTAAAAAACAGTGTGATTCTCAAAATCCGTGATCAAGGTACTGGAATGACTAAAGCAGTACAAAAGAGAATCTTTGAAAAATTTTACAGAGAACATACTGGCGATATACATAACGTAAAAGGACATGGCCTAGGTCTAGCTTACGTAAAACGAATTTTGGATGATCACGATGCCGAAATTTATGTTGAAAGTGAAAAAGGAAAAGGCAGCACATTTATAATAAAATTACACTTAATATCTTAGAATTATGGAAACAGAAAACAAAAAGATCCTTCTAGTGGAAGATGATCCAAATTTTGGAACAGTATTAAAGGACTATTTGGCAATGAATGATTATAACGTTACTCACGCCAAAAATGGGATGGAAGGTTTCGAAAAATTTAAAAAAGACGATTTTGATCTCTGCATACTTGACGTAATGATGCCTTATAAAGACGGATTTACATTAGCGAAAGAAATTCGTGAAAAAAACGAAGATGTGCCAATCATTTTCTTAACAGCGAAAGCTATGAAGGAAGATGTGCTTAAAGGATATAAAGTGGGGGCAGACGATTACCTAAACAAGCCATTTGATAGTGAAGTGCTTTTAATGAAAATAAAAGCGATTATTCAAAGAAAAGCTACAGATAGTATTGCAGACAGTAAGCAGTTTGAATTCGAGATTGGTAATTTCCACCTTAATTCAAAGTTGCGTTTCTTAACTTATAAAGAGGAGTCTCCAATTAAATTATCTCCAAAGGAAAATGAATTATTAAGGCTTTTGGCTTTACATAAAAACGATTTAATGCCTCGTGAATTAGCACTTACTAAAATCTGGAGAGATGATAACTATTTCACATCAAGAAGTATGGATGTATATATTGCAAAACTGCGTAAGTACATCGGGAAAGATGAAGATGTTGAAATTATTAACATCCATGGTGAAGGTTTCCGTTTAGTTGTAAAAAGCGAAGTGGATAACTAGTATTTTAGAGTAAGATATGTGTAAAAAAACGCCTTTATTAGGCGTTTTTTTCATTTATAAAATTGATGATTTCAATAGCGTCTGTTTTATAATCAAACCAATGAATATCTTTGTTTTTTTTAAACCATGTGTTTTGTCTCTTTGCAAATCGGCGTGTGTTTTTCTTTATTTCTGAAATAGCTTCTTCCTCAGAAATATTGTTATCGAAATATTCAAAAAGCTCTCGATACCCTACCGTTTGAAGCGCATTTCTTTCCTGGTGTTTAAACAATTGTTGGGCCTCTTCCATAAGTCCTTCAGAAATCATATTGTCAACACGTAGGTTTATACGATCGTAAACTATTTCTCTTTCGGCTTCTAAGCCAATAAATATCGTGTCGAAATTTCTTTTAATAGAATCTTTCTTTAAAAAGGTAGAATATGGTTTTCCCGTAGCTCTATAAATCTCTAAAGCGCGTATTAACCTATGTGGGTTGTTGATGTCTACTTTTTCATAATAGGAAGCATCTACTTCTTTAAGTTCGCTTTGAAGGTGTTGTATACCTTTTTCATCGAGTTCAGAATTTAGTTTTTCCCTTACTTCTGATGGTACTTCAGGAAAATGATCCAAACCATTTACTACGGCATCTACATATAATCCAGAGCCACCAACCATTATTGCAATATTCTTACGTGTGAAATACTCGTCTAAAAAAGCAATTGCTTCTCTTTCAAAATCACCTACGGAATAATCTTCAAAAATGCTTTTATTTTGAATAAAATGATGCGTAGCTGCTGCCAGTTCTTCTGGCGAGGGCACCGCTGTTCCAATGTTCATTTCTTTAAAAAACTGTCGAGAATCTGCCGAAATTATTTCAGCAGAAAAAGCTTGCGCAAGTTTTATTGCCATTGCTGTTTTTCCGATAGCTGTTGGACCAACTACACAAATAAGCAATGGAGTATTATGTGTTTTCAATTTGGTTTGGTTCTTCATTAAGATTGTGCCCACATTTATGGCAGAATTCTGCGTCGTCTCTATGCTTTTGTTCGAGGCAATTTCTACAAGATAATGTATTTACGTGAACGAAATCATCCGGAATTTTTCTTACATATTGAGCACTTACAATTCCTGTAGGAACGGCTATTACACCGTAACCAAGTATCATTATTAAAGTTGCTAAAAATCTTCCAGCGGGTGTTATTGGAGCTATATCACCAAAGCCTACGGTAGTTAAAGTTACAATACACCAATAAATACTTACGGGTATATTTTCAAAACCACTCGCTTCTCCTTCAATTAAGTACATTAATGTTCCAGCAATAGTTGCCACGATAAGAACTGCAAAAATGAAAATAAATATTTTAGGCCTACTCTCTATTAAAGCCTTTTTAAGTTTATTTCCTTCTCCTATATAACGGGTGATTTTTAAAATTCTAAAAACACGTAATAGTCGTAAAGCTCTAACAGTTAATAAATAATTACTTCCTACTAGAATGAATGAAAGGTATAGAGGAATTGTAGATAAAAAATCTATTATCCCATAAAAGCTAAATATATAGTGCTTAGGTTTCTTTACTGAAATTATTCGAGCTATGTATTCTATTGTAAAAAAGATAGTAATTGTCCACTCAATTATATAAAATAATTCGTGATACTTTAAATCTATTGATTTAACACTCTCTAGCATTACAATCAATACACTTAGAAGTATAAGAATGAGTAGTACTATATCGAATAGCTTACCCATTGGCGTGTCTGCCTCATAGATAATTTCGTGTAGCCTGTAACGCCAAGATTTTTTATTGGATGGTTTCATATAAATATCTGAACTATAAAAATAAGCAATGATTACTTATTAATCGAGTTGGTTGAAAGATTCACTGTTTTAAGTACTTTTTTACTTCTTAAATAACTCTGAATTATATGTTGTGCATCTCGGTTGTTTTGCATCGGATTGATAATAGTCTTTAGTATTTCTGGGTTATTAATTTGATGGTTTAAATTGTAAAATCCATAACCTTTATACTTCCCATCTTCAATTAAAACAACAGCTCGCTCTTCTACATCTCGCCCGCGATCGATTATCAACATATTTTGATTTTCAAAGCTTTTCTTTTCTAGAAATGCTTTAACTCGTGCATTGTATTCTTCTGCAGGCTCTTTATTTATACAAGCCCCATAACACTCCTTAATTGTGTAGTTGAAGCATTGTTTTTTAGAATCGTAAAGACCATTGAGTTTTTGACAAAGGTTATATTCTTCAGTAATTTTAAAAAGTTCAGATTTTGCCTGTTGAAAATTGCTAAATGTAATTATAGCTTTTTTACGGCCATCTGCTTTTTCAATACTTAAGTTTATATAACCGTTTTCATCTACAAATGAGGTTAGTTGATGTGTATACGAAGATCTGCGAAGGGCACGATTAAACATAGGTTTAATTTGCTTAATTTCTTCAGATTCTTTTAAAAGTGCTATTAGTTCACTTCCTGTTTTTTCAAAGCTAACCGATTTAACTTGCTGTTGAATTCTTTTCGACTTTCGATTTTCGCTAGTAAAATGTTGGCTAAGTCTTTTCTTGATGTTTTTACTCTTTCCTATATAAATAACATCACCCGCTTCATTTAGCATATAGTAAACACCGACTTCTGAAGGGATGTTTTCTACAAGATTTAGTAATTTGGAATCTAGTTTTTTCTTTGGGTCTTTTCGAACTGTTTCGCTAATAATTTGCTTTGAAGTGTCCTTAGCTAACAACATTTTGAAAAGTGAAACTGTTGCTTTTGCATCCCCTTGAGCGCGATGGCGGTCGGTAAGAGGAATTCCTAATGCACGTACTAATTTCCCTAAACTATAGGAAGGCATATCTGGAATTAACTTTTTTGCCAATTCAACAGTACAAAGCGTTTGTTTTTCGAAAGGATAACCTAAACGATCAAATTCAGTGGTTAATATTCTATTGTCGAAAAGTGCGTTGTGCGCTACTAAAATACAATCGTCTGTTATTTCTATGATACGTTTGGCTACTTCATAAAATTTCGGTGCCTGGCGTAACATCTCATTGTTAATTCCTGTTAGGTTAACCACAAAAGGCTGAATGGGTCTTTCAGGATTAATTAAGCTTGAAAACTGATCGACTATTTTATGACCGTCAAACCTATAGATAGCAATCTCTGTAATGCCCTCTTCATTGTATTTTCCTCCCGTCGTTTCTATATCTAAAATTGCGTACATCTACTTTACTTACTATTCAATAATTTAATTTTGTGCTAATAGTTTCTTTCGCCAAATATAGCACTGCCTACACGCACCATATTGCTGCCATTCTCGATTGCAATCTTGTAGTCACCACTCATTCCCATACTCAAGATTTTCAATTCTGAATTTTCAATTTTGAATTGGTCAAAGGCCTTTTTTAGTCTCTGAAACTCTTGTGAAATTTGCTTTTCATCGTCTGTAAATGTTGCCATTCCCATCAAACCAACAATTTTCACATTTTTAAAACTTTTTAATTCATCAGATGCTAGTAGCGCAGCTGCATCGGCTATATCCATTCCAAATTTACTGTCTTCTTCTGCAATTTTTATTTGAAGCAAACATTCAATGACTCTTTCATTTCTTTTGGCTTGTTTGTTTATTTCTTTTAAAAGCCTTAGGCTGTCAACTGCGTGAATTAAGCTTACAAATGGAGCTATATACTTTACTTTGTTGCGTTGCAGATGTCCAATCATATGCCATTGGATGTCTTTTGGCATTTCTTGCCATTTAGACTCCATTTCTTGAACTTTATTTTCACCAAAAACTTTATGACCTGCATTGTAGGCTTGCATCAAATCTGATACAGGTTTTGTTTTGGAAACCGCAATTAAGGTTACATCGTTAGGTAACTTACTTTTTAAATTCTTTAAATTTTCTGAAATCATTTTTCTCTTTCTTCTTAAACTTTCCCTCTTTATTTCAATTGTAATTAGAATTCATAAACCGTAACTCCGCTTCTAAGCTTCGGTTCAATATAAGTGCTTTTTGGGGGCATTTTAAAGCCTTCATCTGCTATTTTTCGCATTTCTTCTGTGGTAACAGGTAATACACCAAAACCTACAGCAAATTCCCCTGAATCTACAACCGTTTTAACGTAAGCTAAATCTTTTTTACCGTGTGAATATTCAATGCGTTTGTCTTTTCGTAAATCTTCAATCCCTAAAATAGGATTTAAAATTGTAACATATAAAATATGAGTATCTAAAGCATCAAGAGCATTTGTGATTTTATATTTGCTTTTACGAAGGTGAAGTGAATAAAACTCCCCATCTAAATACATACTAAAATGATTCACCTGAGATGGTTTATAGTATTCCATCCCTCGGTTTTCGATTCTAAAATATTCATCGAGCTTTATTAAAAACTCTTGTTTTGTCAATCCATTTAAGTCTTTAACCAACCTATTGAATTCATATATTTTTAAATCGCTTTCAGGAATGAGGTAACTCATAAAAAAATTATAAGGCTCCTCTCCAGTGTGATGCGGATTTTCTTCTTTTAAATCTTTTGCTAAAAGATAAGAAGATGCCGAACGGTGATGTCCGTCTGCTATATACAATGATGGAATTTTTTCAAAGATTTCCTGAATTTTTTTCAAAAGCTCCTCATCATCTACATTCCACAGGTAATGCGTGTCTCGGTATGTTGTTGTAAACTCATACTCGGGTCTGTTTTGCATCACCAACTTTTTAATGTCTGTTAACTCCTGATTATTTGGATAGGTGAGGAGTACAGCTTCAGCATTAAATCCTACAGTTTTTAAATATTCTTTAAAAGCTACTTCTCGGTATTCAAGAGTGTCTTCGTGCTTTTTAATTATGTTGTTTTCATAATCTTGAACACTAGTTGCACCCACAAATCCATTGAAAACTAAGCCATCACGATTCACAATTTTATAAATGTAAAAGGAAGGCTTTTCGTCCTGCATAAAAATACCATCTTCTTTAAATTCTAAATAGCGATTTTTCACCAAGCCATAACGTTCTTCTCCAGAAATCTCCTTGTGATATCTAAAGCCTGGGTTTACAATATGTAAAAACGAAAATGGATTATCTCGTAATCGCGACTCTACCTGCAAAGCTGTATAGCTTTCATACGAGCGTGCGGCGAGTAAACTCACTTTGTCTCGAGTTGGGCGAACAGCTTTGAAGGGAATAATTTTGGCCATTTATTAAAATTCAATGAATGATTGTAATTAGCAGATCGTTTTAATGCTATTTTGAAAACATAGCAGCAACAACTTCTGCTTTTCTGTTTTCGCTATAGTCGTAAAATCCTTCCCCGCTTTTAGCTCCTAGCTTTCCAGCCATAACCATATTCACCAATAATGGACAAGGTGCATATTTAGGGTTTTTAAATCCGTCGTACATCACGTTTAAGATTGAAAGGCAAACATCAAGACCAATAAAATCGGCCAAAGCTAAAGGACCCATAGGGTGCGCCATTCCTAGCATCATAACTGTATCTATTTCCTTAACGCCTGCTACGCCATTGTAAAGCGTTTCGATGGCTTCATTAATCATTGGCATTAAAATACGGTTTGCCACAAAGCCTGGATAATCGTTAACTTCAACAGGAACTTTGTTTAACTTTTTAGAAAGGTCTTCAATAACCTTGAAAGTTTCTTGGCTAGTGCTGTATCCTTTAATAATTTCAACCAACTTCATAATCGGCACTGGATTCATAAAGTGCATACCAATTACTTTTTCAGGTCTTTTAGTTACTGCAGCAATCTGAGTGATTGAGATTGAAGATGTATTACTTGCTAGTATAGTATTCTCGTCGCAAAAATTCTCTAAATCGCGGAAAATCTTAAGTTTTAAATCTACATTTTCTGTAGCAGCCTCTACAACCAAGTCTGTTGCTTTTACACCTTTTTCTAAATCAGTAAAAGTTGTAATGTTGTTAAGCGTACGTGATTTATCCTCTTCTGAAATTTTATCTTTTGCAACCATTCTATCCAAGTTCTTGGTGATAGTTGCTATTCCTCTGTCTAGAGATTCTTGTGAAATATCAATTAGGTTTACTTTGTAATCGAATTGTGCGAAGGTGTGAGCGATACCATTACCCATTGTTCCTGCACCTATTACTGCTATATTTTTCATTTTAAAATCTTGAATTTATAATTCGTGTATCAATTTATGTTATCTATATTTTTTTGAAATTCTCTATAATCAACATTGCTACTCGCAATGCTTCAGTACCTTGTTTTAAAGATACTTCAGGTGTTCTATCTGCTTTAATAGCATCGTAAAAACTTTCAAGTTCATCTAAAATAGCATTGTTTTCTTCAACCTGAGGGTTTTCAAAATAAATCTGCTTTTTTACGCCTTCTGCATTAGTCAATATCATTGCGTAATCATCAGGTTCTGTAGCTGCCTCTTTCATTTTCACCACTTCACATTTCTTCTCTAAGAAATCTACAGAAATATATGCATCACGCTGAAAGAATCGTGCTTTACGCATTTTTTTGAGTGAAATTCTACTGGCTGTTAAATTTGCTACACAACCGTTTTCAAACTCAATTCTTGCATTTGCAATATCTGGTGTTTCGCTAATTACCGAAACTCCACTTGCACTTACCGTTTTAACAGGGCTTTTTACTACGCTTAAAATAGCGTCTATGTCGTGAATCATTAAGTCTAAAACTACAGAAACGTCGGTTCCGCGAGGGTTAAATTCTGACAGTCTGTGCGATTCAATAAACATCGGGTTGTGGATGTTGTCTTTTATAGCTTGAAATGCAGGGTTAAAACGTTCAACTTGTCCAACCTGACCTCGAACTTTCATCTCTTTAGCTAAATCACGAATTTCCTCTGCTTGCGCAACGGTTTCTGTGATAGGTTTTTCAATAAAAAGATGTTTTTTAGCTTTAAGAACTTTTTTAGCACATTCAAAATGTGTGCTTGTAGGTGTTACTACCACAACCATTTCACTAGCATCTATAAGGCTTTCCATAGTTGGAAAACTTTTATAGCCGAACTCAGATTCTATTTTTTCGGAAGCTTGTTTATCTGCATCGTAAAAACCAACAAGTTCGTATTTTGATGATTGTTGCAGTAGTTTTAAGTGTATTTTTCCTAAGTGTCCAGCACCTAGAACTCCAGCTTTTAACATTGACGTGTGTTTTTCACAAATGTAAGGGTTTTCAAGGGAAAGTTTAAAAGTTGAAGGGGTTAAAAGTTGAGTAGTTTAAGTGTTTTAAAATTTTGAACTTTATGAGCCGAGACTATGATTTTATATGTTGATAAGTTTAATTGTAAGTTCAGGCAATGAAAATCATTAAGTTGGCCTTTTTTAGTAGTTGTGAAGGGAATTTGGTTTTTGAATATTGAAATATATTTTGGAATTTGGTCCTCGCAAATTAAGGCTTATAAAGCTTATTTGGTTACTTTGTAACGTAATTGTCTATCCCGAATTCTTCGGAACTAAAATCTAATAAAGTGAAAGATACCTTTACTCATCAAGGAATGCGCAAGAGGCTTGTTGAAACTCTTAAAAAGAAAGGAATTGTAAATAATAATGTTCTGCAGGCTATAGGTAAGATTCCAAGGCATCTCTTTATGGATTCTAGTTTTGTAGATCACGCCTATACCGATAAAGCTTTTCCTATTGCGGCAGATCAAACTATTTCTCAACCTTATACTGTAGCTAGACAAACAGAACTTTTAGAAGTTAAAAGGGGAGATAAAATTCTTGAAATTGGAACTGGAAGCGGATATCAATCTGCCGTGCTTTTAGAATTAGGGGTGACTCTTTTTACCATTGAAAGGCAAAACGAACTCTTTAAAAAGACTAAATTATTTCTTCCGAAATTAGGTTATAAACCAAAGCGAATGATTTTTGGAGATGGGTATATTGGGTTAGAAGAGGAAGCTCCTTATGACGGAATTATAGTTACCGCAGGTGCACCTTTTGTGCCAAATCCTTTATTAGCTCAGCTGAAAATTGGAGGGAAATTAGTGATTCCTGTAGGTGAAAATGTTCAGATAATGACGGTGTTTACTCGTAAATCTGAGACTGAATTTGTGAAAGAAGAGCACGGAGAATTCCGATTTGTACCTCTCCTAGAGGACAAGAACTAACGGTTTAAGTAAAACACTTCATTGTTTTGGTTATCAGTGTCTTTTAAAGTGCAACTTGGAATAAATCCAAAGCGTTTTAATAGGTTTTTTGACGGAATATTTCTGTAATCTGTGTAAGCAACAATAGTTTCAAAACCTCTTTGGGTGAAGCCATAATTTAATACTGCTTTTAGGGCTTCACTCATAAATCCTTTGCCTTGAAATTTAGGATCTAGGTCGTAACCAACCTCTGCAGTTTTTTTATCTTCTGAAAAATTCCAAAGACAAATCGAGCCAATTAATTCTGTTGAATCTTGTAAAGTTATCCCCCAAGTTATGGACTGATTTTTCTTTAATTGGCTGCTAATATTTTTAATATGTGCCACCGCCGTTTCAAAAGTTTGCGGCTCCGATCTTTTAATGAATTTTGTGATTTCTTCATCTGAACGGAAATAATGAATTCGATCTACATCCGAAAGATTTATCTTACGTAGATGCAAACGTTCAGTTTTAAGAATAGGGAAAGGGATGGCCATAAGTGCTTATCTATATTATGAACTTTGTTTTTGAAATGAATTTACATTCAAAGTGAGTATATGTAATCATTGCTTTTTTAAAAACTCAATCAACTCCTCAAAAGATTCATTTGCGGCTTGTTGATTGTATTTTAATAAATAGTGTTTTTTACTGATAAATGGAATGATTCTGTAATACTTGCCTTTCTTTAAACTTTCAACATCATATCCGTGATAGGCTTCATCATAAACTTGAATGTTTACATTCTCGGCAATCATGTGCTCAAGAATATCGTCAATTTTTACAATTTTATCTCTTCCTCCCGTCATAATGAGAACTGGAACCTTTGGTTTTAACTTCAACTCATAGCCATTTGCAGGATAGAACATTGCAATTGACTTAATATGAAATTTCCCTAGTTGCGCTTTGTCATTTGCCAAAGGAATTAAGCCTAAGCCAGCGCGTGACCAACCTACAATGCTTCCCTTGGAGTTTGGATTGATTCTTTCACTCTCTTTAGCCCATTTTAAAGCTTGTTCTAGAGTCCAAAGTATTTGAGAGGGCTCTTCTTCGTCAACATTTCTTTTGGATGCCTTATAAGCTGCAACGTTATCGACCAATAAAACAGAAATTCCTTCTGCATTAAGTTTTTTAGCTACGTTAAAATAGTGCGTAGTGTCTTTGAAAATCCTCAAACCTCCAGTTCCAGGTAGGAAAACAGCCCATTTGGAAGCATCGTAATTATCAGCTTTTTGAAAATGAAAAAAATCGGTCATTTTCGCACCTTTTGGTACTTTCTGCATTGGGATACAGCTTGTAAAAAGCGAAAATATGAGCAGGAGTTTAAATATAATTTTCATCTTTTATTTTTTAAAGAATAGAATCTCGCTATTGTCAATTTCATTACAATGAAATATAATTACAAAAGAGCTAATAAGCTAATAATGACTGAGGTGTTTTATAAGCTTATAGCCTTAAAAGGTCTATAAATTTCAAACCAAAAATGAAAGCGCCTTCACTACTACCGTTGTAATAGGAGCGAACATAATCTACGCGGAGGAGTCTAAATTTTCCAAAACCGAGATTGTCGATACCGATTGAAACTTCGGAATAAGGCTTTCTTTCTTCGGTACTTAAAAAATGTGCTCCTGCCACTAAGTTGAGGTTTAGCTGATTTATTCCTGGAATTTTACCTAAAATCCATCCGCGGAAGTCGTGTTCTAAATGCCCTTCAAAATAACTTTTATTGGTGCTGAATTCGTAATAGGGCATTAGGTTGAAAACATTAGTATAATTTGGCGAAGTGCCCACTCTTGTTTGATTTCCGTTGAAATGTTTGTAATCTATAAATGAAATTCCTTCACCGTTTGCAATGGTTCCTCCTTTTAAATTGTAATAAAATTGACCTTTATTTCCTAAAGATATTGATTGATTTAAACTCGCTTCTAAGTGAGTATAATCGTAGTAGCTTTCAGTAATAGTGGTTCCATTTTCTACTGAAATATTAAGTTCAGGAAATTTATTATCACCAATATTAAACTTCATATCAGGATTTGAAAAATACTTTTGAGCGAAATTAATTCGAGCTCGTAACTTACTCTTTACAATGTTGTGTTCTGAAATTGCCGCATTGGTGAAGTCGTTTGGAGATAGCGGATTATTACTTGTGTAATTTACATCCTTATTCGGAATTGTAACATAGTCGGTATTGTTAAAGAGCGGTTGACGGTTTTCATAAGCAACAGATGCATATAAGTGCAGTCCGTTAAAAACTTCCTGACTATAGGCTAGACGTCCGTAATTAAGCTCGTAAAGCTTCATATAATTTCTTTCAAAGAAAAGCGTAGCTATGGTGTTTATTAGTGGAGAAATAGGCTCCTCATCGTTAAACTGAGCAACCTTGCTTCCTCCTGAGAGTGAAAAACGCAACTTGTTCTTCCAATTGAAGTTTCTAAGAATGCCAGCTGTAAATCGAAGTCGGTCTTCGGCAATTCCATAATCTGCTCTAACGGCTGCCGATAGCGTGTTTGTTTGGTTATCGTCGTACCATTTAAAGAAAGTTAATCCAGCTTTACTGTTCCAACCTTGTACAGTGTTGAAGTTTATCCCTCTTAATGGCCCTTCGTATCCCACCGACCACTTGTTGTATGAGTTTTTGTAAGTATAGCCGGTTAATAGGCTCATTACTCCAGGTTTATTTGATTTAGCATCTATAGAATCTAAATATTTCTTCGAGCTTCTTAATACTTGAAGGCTGTCTTTCTTAATGTAATCTTTAAGTTCTTCATTCGTAAGTGGCACTGGACGAATTCCTTTCCAAAATAGACTGTCTTTTTTATTAGCTTCTGGTTTAAAGGAAAGCACTTCGTTGGTGAATGACTTTTTAGTGAATTCAGGTTTAAAATCGTAATTACTATAAACAGCAATAAAACGGCCATCTCCTTTCATCCCTAAGAGGCCAAACCCAAAATCGATAGTTTGAGAAAGTTTAACCCAGAAATCATTATCGGTGTCGTATTTATAATTTTGTTTAATTAATAAATCACTTACAAAAGGTATCTGAATTGCACTTCCTGCAGTAGAAAGTTCTACGCCGTAAAGTTGCCAATCATCTTCAACTATATAAAGATATCCGTGCCATACTCGGTCTTTAGGGCGTTTAGGTGTAACTTTAATTTTATTGATAAGCTTTGTGCCTTCATAAAAAACTCCATCGAGTTTATAGTTGTAATAGCTTAAGGCATTATTTGCAATTGGCGAAACAAGAGCAGTATTTAGTTCTACCGTATTTTCGTAAAACGAAATGTTTGCACTTTGCGCACTGTTGAAGCTAAATCCGTTATCGTTACCGCTTACTTTACTTGCTATAATTTTTTCAGTGAATTTGTCAGGTTTTTGATAGGCTATTTCTGAAATAGTTTCCGATAGGTAAACTATTCCTGTACGTGTACTGTCTAGCGCCCCATCAAAATCACCAACTTCTTGTCCGAAAATTTTCTCTGGAACATCTTTCACGTGCCATAGTCCTCTCGAATAGAAGTCTGCAGTGTATTCGCTTAGTTTTTCTAAGTTTTCTTTACGCTGTTCAATTGTCTTGCGAATAATGCGATAGGCGGGATCTTCTGAAGTGTCTACAACTACTTCCTCTAAACTTGTTGTTTCCTCTTCAAGTGAAATGTTTAAGATATAAGGAAAAGATGTAGCCGTGATATTTTTGGTTAACGTTTTATAACCTAAAAACTGAAATGAAACTTTGTATTCTTTCTTATCAGATACGTTTAAAGAGTAGTTACCGTCGTCATTTGTTGTAGTTCCTATATAGCTATTTTGAAGATAAATATTCACATAGGGTAGTGGTTCACCATTAGTGTCGGTTACTTTTCCTACTATCTGAGCAGAAATAGTTGTTGAAATTAATAGGAAAACTAGAAGAAGTAATTTTATTTTCATCAGTATTTTGGAAGATTAGTTATTGCAAAATACTAATAAAAAAGTTTACATCTTGCTAAAGTATTGTTATCGGATAATGTAATCTAAACTTCTTTTAGTTAGAAGAATACGAAGATGCTAAAACTGGGAAAACAACTAATTATTAAATGATTTCTTAATTCTGCTGAGTTGTTTTTTGGTATCTCTTTCTTTTATGGTTTCCCTTTTGTCGTATAGTTTTTTACCTCGAGCAAGAGCGACATCCATTTTAGCTAAACCTTTGTTATTAGTGAAAAGTACTAATGGTATAATGGTTAACCCAGAGTTTTTAACTTCTTTTTCAAGTTTCTTTAATTCACTTCGATTAAGAAGAAGTTTACGTTCACTTTTAGGGCTGTGGTTGTAATGTGTGGCGTGGCTATATTCTTGAATAGTCATGTTTATCACAAAGAGTTCGCCTTTACTATTGAATTCACAAAAGCTTTCAGCAATCGAGGCCTTACCTTCTCGGATGGCTTTTATTTCGGTTCCGCGTAAAACAATGCCTGCAGTGAAAGTATCGAGAATCTCATACTCAAACCTAGCTTTACGATTTTTAATTTTTACGTTTTTCTGAATTGCCATAGATGCAAAAATAGAATGAATAAAGAAGAATTTCTAAATTTTATTATAAAATCCGAAAAGAAGATTTTATTCCACTTTTAAAGTTTCTACGTTTCGGTTGTTTCCATCGATAGATACCTTAAAAAGTGTTGCATTATCGCTATCATCCATATCATTAAACTTTTGTTCTCCTATAAGTTTATTTACCAGCATAGGGGTGGTATTGCTGTGTCCCGAAATGATAACAGTTTTACCATTGGTTTCTTTTAGAAAGTCTTCAGAGTATAATGTGTTTGGGTTGTAAGTTTTAGGAGAAATTGCTTTTTGCTGAGCAATAAAAGAGACTGTCTGCTTGGTTCTAATGTATTTAGTTACGTAAATCTCGTCAATTTTGATTGTCTCGAAATATTTCGCCCAATTTTTTGCACGCATCATTCCATCTATGTTAAGACTAGGATCTTCATTTTGAGGATCTGTTCTATCCTTTTCGGCGTGACGAATTAAATAATATGTTGCTTTATATAGTGGGGTTTCGACTACATTGTTTTCTTCTGAAGACTGTTCCTCGATGTTTTTTTCTTTTTGTTGACCGCAAAATGTAAAAAGCGGCATGAAAATCAATAATAATAGAAATTGCTTCATAGTGTTGTGTTTTAAATAACATCATTTAAGACTTGTTAGCAAAGTTATAACTTAATTCAAAGAACCTTTAGGGTTTCATTAATATAAAATCTCAGAGAAGACATGTAATTTTAAAGTATCAAAAAAAAATAATTAATTAAACTAAAATCAAAAAGCTATGAACGAAGATCAGTTTAAAGGAAAATGGAATCAAGTAAAAGGTAAGTTTAAGCAACAATTTGCAGACATTACCGATGATGACTTAATGTACGCTGAAGGAAAGTCTGATGAATTACTTGGACGCCTTCAAGAGAAAACGGGTAAAACCAAAGAACAATTAAAGGACTTGATAGATAAGTGGTAGTTATTTCTAAACTATAGTTACTGCTTTATTTGAAGCCAGGCCCATCAAAATTCAATATTAAAATTTTGATGGGCTTTTTGTTGTACCTAATTTTTCTACAAATTCAGAGCTGCTTCTGGGCGTTTATTTTTCATTCACTAAATAAAAAGTAGGTGTTCACTAAATAAGCGTACTAAAGAATAAATTAGTTAATAGTTTTATAGAAATTTTAATTTTAAAACTTGACTAACATTTAAATTAATAATAAAATGAAAATATTTCCACTTACACTTTTGTTTCTATTTATTTCGCTACAATCTTACAGTCAAGAACCTATATATTTTGAAAATGGCAATGGTGTTTTAAAAGGAAACCTTAATCAAGGTAAGCCTATGGAGGATTTATCTTGGGCGTGGAAAAGTAATAATGCATGTTTCCCAGAAACGCAAAAAAATAAATTTACAGGAAATCATGTGTTGTATTATACCGATTTACCAGCTTATTCCGAAATGGAAGTAACGGTGGTTCCTAAAAATCGTAGAGCTAATTTTAGTATTTACGCATATCAAGTTGGAACAGTTTCGGAGAAAAATATTGTACCTAATTTAAACGGTTGCGTGAGTTGTGAAGCTGAACATAAATGGGATTATAAAAAAAGAGGAAGAACTCAGAATCATACACGTACAGTAAAAAATTTAACGGCTATTGCAAATCCTTTCCAAGTGGTAATTGGTGTGACAGGAGCAGATGGATTGGCTGAGGGCGAGTATGAACTTCATGTAAAACTTAAAACTAGATAAAAAAATCCCCCAAACTTTTGCTTGGGGGATTTTCATAGAATAGAAAAACTAAATTATTCTACTAAAGTCTCTTGGTTTCTAAACACAAGATTATCATTAAAACTATCTAGCAGTATAATACTTTCTGTAGTTATTTTTCCTGCGAGAATTTCTTTCGATAGCTCGTTAAGCACTTCTCGTTGTACAACTCTCTTTACTGGTCTTGCTCCAAATTGAGGGTCGTAACCTTTCTCAGCTAAATAATCGATAGCTTCAGGTGTTGCATCCAAAACAATATTTTGTTTCAGCAACATTTTAGACACACCCTTCAATTGAAGCTCCACAATTTTGCGGATGTCTGTTCTTGAAAGTGGTGTAAACATTATAATGTCGTCAATTCGGTTTAAGAATTCTGGACGAACTGTTTGTTTTAGTAATGCTAATACTTCAGTTTTAGCACCTTCCATTGCAGTATCCGGATCTTTCACCGCTTCAAAACGCTCTTGAATAATCTGACTACCCATATTACTAGTCATAATAATAATGGTGTTTTTGAAATCTGCTAATCGTCCTTTGTTGTCTGTCAACCTACCTTCATCTAAAACCTGCAATAGAATATTGAAGGTATCAGGGTGTGCTTTTTCAATTTCGTCTAGCAACACCACACTATAAGGTTTACGACGTACAGCTTCGGTTAATTGCCCACCTTCGTCATATCCCACATATCCTGGAGGTGCACCAACTAAACGGCTCACACTGTGTCTCTCCTGATACTCACTCATATCAATTCGCGTCATAGCACTTTCATCATCGAATAGATATTCAGCTAAGGCTTTAGCAAGCTCGGTTTTACCTACACCAGTTGTTCCTAAAAATAAGAAACTACCAATTGGTTTTTTTTCGTCCTGCAATCCTGCGCGGCTTCTTCTAATAGCGTCACTTACTGCAACTATTGCTTCGTGTTGACCAACTACTCGTTTGTGAAGCTCATCTTCTAATACTAATAGTTTTTCACGTTCACTTTGAAGCATTTTGGTAACTGGAACTCCAGTCCATTTTGCAACAACTTCAGCAATATCTTCTCTATTAACTTCTTCTTTAATTAAAGATGTGCTTTCGTCGTTTTCCGCTAGTTGCGTTTCAAGTTTGGTAAGCTTTTCTTGGGCTTCTTTAATTTTTCCATAACGAAGCTCTGCTACTTTTCCAAAATCGCCATCTCGTTCAGCGCGTTCAGCTTCTAGCTTATACTCTTCAATTTCCTTTTTCAGATTCTGAACATTATCTACTACTTCTTTCTCACTTTGCCACTTTGCATTAAGTTCATTTCGTTCTTCTTTTAAATTGGCTAATTCTGAATGTAGAGACTTCAACTTAACTTCGTCGTTTTCACGTTTTATCGCTTCAATTTCGATCTCAAGTTGCATTATCTTTCTGTCTAAAACATCTAGTTCCTCAGGCTTAGAGTTGATTTCCATTCTAAGTTTACTAGCTGCTTCGTCCATTAAGTCAATGGCTTTGTCTGGAAGGAAACGGTTTGTAATATATCTTTCTGAAAGTTCAACGGCAGCAATAATTGCTTCGTCTTTAATACGTACCTTATGGTGTGTTTCGTACTTTTCTTTAATTCCTCGTAATATTGAAATAGCACTTTCAGTATCTGGTTCATCTACAACAACTCTTTGGAATCGACGCTCTAAGGCTTTGTCTTTTTCAAAATACTTTTGGTATTCATCAAGCGTTGTTGCTCCTATTGCGCGTAATTCACCACGGGCTAATGCTGGTTTTAAGATGTTTGCGGCATCCATTGCACCTTGTCCACCTCCAGCACCAACTAGGGTGTGTATCTCGTCGATAAAAAGAACAATGTCTCCTTCGCTTGAAGTTACTTCCTTAATAACAGCTTTTAATCGCTCTTCGAACTCCCCTTTGTATTTGGCTCCGGCGATTAACGCACCCATATCTAATGAATAAATCTCTTTAGTTTTTAAATTTTCAGGTACATCCCCGTCCACTATTCTGTGAGCAAGACCCTCTGCAATTGCAGTTTTACCAGTTCCTGGTTCTCCAACAAGCATTGGGTTGTTTTTTGTTCTTCTAGAGAGAATTTGAAGAATTCTTCTTATCTCTTCATCACGACCAATTACTGGATCCATCTTGCCATCACGAGCTAGTTGGTTGAGGTTTTTAGCGTATTTGTTTAATGAATTATAGGTTTCTTCAGCACTTTGTGAAGTTACTTTTTCGCCACCTCGTAACTCCTGAATAGCAGCTTTCATCCCTTTTTCGGTTACTCCTTGGTCTTTTAGACTTTGGGCAATAGCACTTTTAGAATTTAAAATCGCCAAAAGAAGATGTTCAATAGAAACAAATTCATCGCCCATTTTTTTAGCAATATTGCTCGCTTCAAGTACAGCTTTATTGGCTTCACGTGAAAGCATAATATCACCACCAGAAACTTTAGGGAAGCTTTCTAGTTGCTTTTCTAAAATCTGTTTAAGGGTAACAAGGTTTACATTTAATTTTTTTAAAATGAATGGTGTGGCATTTTCATCCACCTCAAATATAGCTTTGAGTATGTGTTCGTTTTCAATTTGCTGATGGCCAAATCCCTGGGCAATTTGCTGCGCTTTTTGGATGGCCTCCTGGCTTTTTATGGTAAAATCGTTAAAGTTCATATATAATATTCTTTTTTTTGCTTTTTGTTTATTTCTTTCGGCTTCGTTTAAAGAGCGAAAGTCATTGTGCTTAGTCGAATTACAAATACAAAGCCATTATAAAATTAAGACAAAATGTCTGTAATAATCAGCTATTTAACAGACATTATGACTGTTGTTTTTAGCTTTTATCATTTCATTTAGATATTTATGACAATAGAACTTGTAGCTTTGTATAAAAGAAATTATTATGGGACTTTTTGATATGTTTAAATCACCAAGAGATGCTGCTAAAGAGGAAATAGTAGAAACTCCTTGGCACGTTTTAGGTAAAATAGAGCAGTTAGACGATTTAGTAGCACAGTCTAAAACAAAACCAGTTGCAATTTTTAAACACTCTACCCGTTGTGGTGTGAGTCGTGGCGTCCTAAAGATGTTCGAAAAAAATTATAGCTTAAATGACGATCAGCTAAAATTGTATTTTCTTGATTTGTTGCAAAATCGCGATATTTCAAATGAAATAGCAACACGTTTTAAAGTAAACCACGAAAGCCCACAGCTTATTGTAATTAAAGATGGGGTAGTGGTGCACCACGATTCGCATAACGGAATTGATGCTGCTGACCTCACAAAATTTGTTTAGCTATAGATTAGTACTTTCAACTACTTTATTTAAAATGGGTTGTTTATTAGAATTTCCCTGAAATTTTCCTTTATAACTGTACCAGCATCAAAAACCATTTGTTCGTTGCTTGGGAAAATTATAAAATGATTGGTTAGAAGTTGCATGTCTTCATTAGATAATGCACGTTTGTTTCCACGGTATTTTAAAAACACATTTTCAAAAATAAATTCTGCTGAAAGAGGGAAGTTTTTTAACCTCCTTCTTTTGTTTAAGTCTTTATAGACTACTTCACCTCCAACAAACACACTTTTCTGTTGCGTGGTAATAGTTACTAAGGCCGAAACATCTTTAAACTTATCGACTTTTATTGGGTTGCCAAGGCTGTCTTTTATAATATTTCCACCTCTGTCATATCTGTAGTCGTAACCATCCTTTACACGTTCTTTTCTAGTGAATTGTTTTTCTGAAATACGTTCAGGAGAAATTTGAATTGTTTGAAAATTCAGATCTATACCTAGATCGTAGTTAATACCTTGCTCAGGTTTTCCGTGATATTCTTTCCAAAATTCATTTAAGTCGTAGGTGTTGAAATCTAATAAATCTTGTTCCAATCTAAATGGGATTAATTGTCCTGTGTGATTGTTTAATTCAACTAAAACGAAATCGGTCCCATAAAAATGAGCATCTTCTTTTAGTTTTTTTACGTCCCGATAATTTGGTTGCACTTCGTCTATTTCACACAAAACATTGAACGCACTACGGAAATCTTTTTTCAAATTACTATTTAAATATAATTGAGCTTCTTGATATAGAGCTTTTAGATAATTTTCTTTTGAATTGAGTATTTCATTTGAATAATCGGAAAAAACGAAGTTTGCTTTCCGTCCCATTTCAAGACTGTGTAGCGGTAGGAGGGGGCGGATTTTATTTTGGCGATCTTTTAGGTCTAGGTATGTGTAGTAAACTTTTTTAGCACTTGAAGTTGATTTATCTTTTTTGAGAAACTCAATTTCACGCAAGTCCCTATCCGTAGCTTTTAAAAATGCAACTTCTAAAAGTTTGATGTGTGTGTCGAATTCTTTAGCAGTTTTATCTTTTTGAAGTTTTTTAACCGCAAGATTTATAGCTTCATCGTAATTCCCTTGAGAAACAAATCTCTCAGTTCGTTTTACGCTATTACAAGAAAAACTTAAAAGTGCTGTAAATAAAAGAATGTAATAAGCTTTCATAATAATTTGGATTAGTTGTGAAAGCTAAAATACAATAGTAGTACCAATTTTTAGATAAATACTTAATAGTATATAATTGGAGTAAATAAAAAAACCACGAAAACACTAATATATTATTATTTTAGCGTTTCCGTGGTTTAATAAAATTGAATTTTTATTGCTTTATCGCTGGAAGTAGTTTTGTTCTACATTCACCAAAGCCAATACGTACTTTGTCATTTTTACAGTATCCTCTTAAAATTACGGTGTCGTTATCGTTTATGAATTTTCTTTCCGTACCATCTGAAAGAGTGATAGGTTTAGCACCGCGCCAAGTAAGCTCTAGCATTGAACCATAAGAATCTGGAGTTGGTCCAGAAATAGTTCCGCTTCCCATCATATCACCGCTATTTACATTACATCCATTTACAGTATGATGCGCAAGTTGCTGAGCCATATTCCAATACATATATTTAAAGTTGGAAGTAGAAACTTTTGTTTCAGCTGCATTTTCTGGAGCGATATAAACTTCAAGGTTGATGTCGTAGCTTTTCTTTCCTTTATACTGAAGATAAGGTAGCTGTTCTCTTTCAGGTTTAGGACCTTCTACTTTATAAGGTTGAAGTGCATCTAAAGTTACAATCCAAGGTGATATAGAAGAAGCGAAGTTTTTCGCTAAGAATGGTCCAAGGGGAACATATTCCCACTTTTGAATATCACGAGCACTCCAATCGTTAAAAAGTACTAATCCGAAAATGTAATCTTCAGCTTCATTTACAGGAATTGGCTCACCTAAAGCATTGGCATCAGTAGTGATAAAAGCCATTTCAAGCTCAAAATCAACTAGTTTTGACGGACCAAAAACAGGTTCGGTAGCTCCTTCAGGCATAGTTTGTCCCCAAGGTCTACGGGCATTAATTCCACTAGGTATAATAGACGAGCTTCTTCCGTGGTATCCAACAGGGATGTGAAGCCAGTTTGGCATTAAAGCATTTTCTTTTCCGCGAAACATCGTTCCCACATTTGTTGCGTGTTCTTTACTTGAATAAAAATCGGTGTAATCTCCTACTTGTACAGGAAGCTGCATTTCTATTTCATCCATAGTAAATAGAATGTGCTTTCTGTGATTTTCATTATCGCGAAGCTCGGGATTTTCTTTGTCGAAAATATCGGCAATTCGGTTACGTACCAAACGCCAAGTTTTTCTTCCATCACTTATAAAATCATTTAATGTGTCTTGAAGAAAAATATCATCAGTAAGGTCAATTCCTTTGAAATAGCCTAATTGATGTAAAGCACCTAGGTCTATAGCATAGTCTCCTATACGGGTGCCGATAGTAATAATATCATCTCTGGTTAAGAAAACGCCAAAAGGGATATTTTGAATTGGAAAATCTGTATCTGGATTAGTTTCGAGCCAGGTTTTTCGATTAGGGTCATTAGCTGTTATAGGCATTTTTTAATATCTTTTATAGTTGTGAAATAAAACTAAGTAAAAATTATTCGAATTACTGAAATTCAAGGAATTAATTATGGAATAAGAATAGTTTGTAACTTATGTTTTGTTCATTAAATTCTTCATCAAATATATATATTTCACGACAGTTACCAATTGGATTTGCTATTTTTGGAATTAATTAACTTTCAAAAAAAATATTAGCTTCATAAAAGGTTTTAAGAGCTTAATATTTTTGAAAATAAACAGATGTTTTAACCCTTATTTCAAATAATAAAATTTTACTATGAAACGCGACGAACAGATTTTTGAACTTATAGAAGAGGAAAAACTAAGACAGAAAAATGGTTTGGAGCTGATAGCTTCAGAGAACTTTGTAAGCGACCAAGTTATGGAAGCTGCTGGATCAGTTTTAACTAATAAATATGCTGAAGGTTATCCAGGTAAGCGCTATTACGGAGGTTGTGAAATTGTTGATGAAGTTGAACAACTAGCAATTGATCGTGCAAAAACACTTTTTGGAGCTGAATATGCAAACGTGCAGCCACATAGTGGTTCACAAGCAAATACAGCAGTTTTTGCAGCTTGCTTAAACCCAGGCGATAAATATTTAGGCTTTGACCTTTCTCACGGTGGTCACCTTACGCACGGTTCACCAGTAAACTTCTCTGGTAAACTTTACAACCCTGTTTTCTATGGTGTTGAAAAAGAAACTGGACTAATCGATTACGATAAGGTTGAGGAAATCGCACTGAGAGAAAAGCCAAAAATGATAATCGCCGGAGCATCTGCGTATTCACGTGAAATGGATTACAAGCGTTTTCGCGAGATTGCGGACAAAGTTGGAGCAATCCTTTTTGCAGATATAGCTCACCCAGCAGGTCTTATTGCTAAAGGTATTATTGGTGATCCATTACCTCATTGCCATATTGCAACTACTACAACACACAAAACTTTACGCGGTCCTCGTGGAGGTATGATTTTAATGGGGAAAGATTTTGATAACCCATTTGGTATTAAACTGAAAAACGGAAAACTTCGTAAAATGAGCAGTATCTTGGATAGTGCAATTTTCCCAGGAAACCAAGGAGGGCCATTAGAGCATATTATCGCGGCTAAAGCAGTTGCATTTGGTGAAGCATTAACAGATGAGTTCTTGCACTATATGGTACAAGTGAAGAAAAATGCAGCTACAATGGCAAAGCATTTTGTTGATAAAGGTTACGATCTTATCTCAGGTGGTACAGATAACCATATGATGCTTATTGACCTTCGAAATAAAAATATTTCTGGAAAAGAGGCAGAAGAAGCACTTAGCAAAGCTGATATTACAGTAAATAAAAACATGGTGCCTTTTGATGATAAATCACCTTTTGTAACAAGTGGAATTAGAGTTGGAACTGCAGCCGTTACAACACGTGGTTTGGTTGAAAAAGATATGGGTAAAATTGTCGACTTGATTGATGAGGTAATTATGAATCACGATAACGAAGCTAAATTAGAGAGCATTGCCGAAGAGGTTAACGAGATGATGTCTGGTTTACCACTTTTTAAAATGTAATAACTCCTAGAAAACAACTCTCTAACTTTCCCTGAAATATTTCTAGGTATAGTTGGAGAGTTGTTTTTTTATTATAGGTTTTTTTAGACTTAAACCTAAATAAATTAAGTCGATAGATAAATTTTCTAATAGTTACTAAAAACAATTAGAGCCATTTTTTTAAAATAAATTGAAATGATTACAGAAGAAGATAAAAAATTTATAAATAGAGCGATTGAACTTTCTGAAAAAGGGATGAATGCTGATGCTGGTGGTCCTTTTGGAGCGATAGTAGTAAAGAATGGTGAAATTATCGCCGAAGGTTATAATCAAGTAACATCTAGTAACGATCCTACTGCTCACGCTGAGGTTGTAGCTATTCGCAAGGCTTGTGAAAAACTGAATACGTTTCAGTTGGATGATTGTATTATTTACACTTCATGTGAACCTTGCCCTATGTGTTTAGGTGCGATTTACTGGGCTCGACCAAAAGCTGTGTATTATGCTTGTACTAAAGAAGACGCAGCTGAAATAGGTTTCGACGACCATTTTATTTATGATGAAATAGATAAGAATATTGAAGATAGAAACGTGAAATTTATCAATCTGAACAGAGAAGAAGGTAGAGTCGTTTTTAATAAATGGGAAGATAAAGAGGGTAGGGTGGATTACTAAATTATCCCCTTCTACAAGATTTTCAATACCATCTACGACTTTCTAGAGCAATTAACTATAACTACAAGGTCAAAAGTAGACCTTGCGGCAAATCCTAGATTAAAGAATATATAATTTAATATTTGCTTTTTGCGAATTATTTCGAATTGAGTTTTTAATAAATGAAGAAAATTAAATATATCGTTGCCGCCGGAGTTTTATGGTTTACGATTTCCTGTCAAAACGAAAAACTTACCAGCCCATCAATTACGGGTCTTTGGAAACTGGAAAGTATGAAGGTGCGCGATACTACAACTAATACTTGGAGTCATTACCGCGGTGGGATGGATGGTTATCTTTTATACGATAACAACAATCATGTAGCACTTCATCTTTACAATAAAGGATACGAAAATGCAGGCGTAGAATTTCCAAATTTTACAGATTCCATTTCATTAGAAGCTTTAAAGCACATTACTAAGTCCTATTATTATATGGGGAATTATAAAGTTTCTGAAGCAGATAGTATTGTATCTCATTACAAACTCTCGCATTCAAACCCTTCCGAATTTGGACTTACAGCCGAAAGAAGGTTTTACTTTGTTGGCGATACTTTAATTATGCAACCGGTAGAAAGAAAAAATTCAAGATTAAAACTAAAATGGTTGAAGGTTAAATAACAATTTTATTAAAAATAGTGCAGTAAAAAACCCATCCTAAAGATGGGTTTTTTGTTGAAAATAAATGTTTTAAAATTTAAGGTTCAGGAAAAACAGTAGCCTCATAAGCTCCTGCATCTGGAGGAGTACTTCTAGAATTTCCGTTTAAATCTATGTTTGGGCTTACATTATTTTTACCAATATTATCAGCTCCAGAAGTTCCGGCTTCAATGTTGTAATTGTTAAGCGCAGTGTCCTGGAACATAGGTTCTATATTGAATTTTGAATCGGTATAATATTGAGGGTTTTCAAAATCATAAATTGGGTTGTCGTTAAATTCACCTGTAGGATCTTCAAAACGCAACAATGAATTGGTGAAGTTAAAATTGAAATCAGCTTCCGAATTTTTTAATAATGAAAATTCACGACGCTCACTTCCATAGATAATACAGTTTGTGAAATTAGCTTTTACTAAATCCGCTACAAAAATATACTCTTCAGTTTCTAAACTGTTGTCTAATGAAACTGTAGGGAAGGTACGGAATCCATTGTTCCAGTAATTAGCAAATGTAGAATGTCTAAACTCATAACTTCCGCCAAGTTGTATTGCTAATGATGATTGTCCGCTATTGCTTATTACCATATTTTCAGCATCAATTACTCCAGTTCGCGCTAATAAACCAACGTTCGCGCTGTTGTAAATCTGTACGTTTTTTAATGTAACAGGACTGTCTTCAAGTAATAATCCAACTGTACTATTCTTAATAGTTGTGTAATTGAATTCGTTATTTACACTTCCACTAGTAAATCTAATGGTAAGCCATTGTCCAGGAACATCAGCAAAACCAGGTTCTAATCTATCGCCTTCAAAAATAATTTCGTTTTCCATTGCTTCGCGGTCCAAGCTTGGTGCACCCATAGCTTTCATAGTAGCATTTTCAGCAACTATAATTCCGCTTCCTGCGTGAAAATGAACACGAGCACCAGCTTCAACCATAAGTGTTTTATTACTTGGCACAGCTGCATAGCCATAAATTACATAGGGTTTTTCATTTGTAAATGTAAGCTCGTCGTCGTCAAGGAAGAATCCTTTTACAAGTATATCATTACCATCACTGTCCATACCTAAGTTGAGAGATTCGTAAGTGCCGTCCTCATATTTTTCAGGATATAGAAAAACAGCATCTTTCACCAAAGTAACTAATTCTACTTTTTGTTCATTGCCGCCGGTATCGAAAAGAAGTTGGTCTGTATAAAGAAACTCTTTAGGATTTGTAGGTACTCCCGTTACGTCAAAAGTGGTTTCAATAAATATGAAAATACTGTCCTTGGCAAGTATCTGAACATTTTCAAATACCTTTCCAGGCATACCATCTACATTAAGTCGGTAACTTGAAGATTCTCCTTGTTTCAATCGAACAGTAGGAATGTTGATGTCTTCATCACTTCGGTTATAAACCTTTAAATTATATGTGCTAGAACCAATGTTAGAAAAAATAGTGTCTAACATAACTGTGTCCTTCGAAAATTCTAATTTTCCAGTACTTGCAACAGTTTCAAAGTCGTTTCGGCACGAACTCCATAGCACTAAGCAACTCAAAATTGCTAATCCGTATAAATACCTCATTCAAATAAAGTTTTGGTAAAAATATAACTTTTTATGAAGCTTATTATTGTAATGCTAAAAGAAGTTTTGAAAGGATATTTTGTAAAATATTATTGTAAAAAAAATCAACCACGAATTCGCAATTTGTTTAGTGAATTCGTGGTTGAAAAATAGTTACTTAAAATTATAACGGTTTTTACTTTTCAATAATCTCAACTTTAAAAAGCTTATCCCAGTTTTTACCGGTAATGTAAAGTATGTTTTCTTCACCTTTATAAGCAATCCCGTTTAGGACATCTAGTTTTGGGTGCTGCGTCACTTTATCTTTAAGGTCGGTAAGGTCAATTACTCCTTCTACCGCCCCATTTTTAGGGTTGATAATAGCGATTGAACCTTGTTGGTATACATTCGCGTAAATTTTTCCCTCTACCCATTCTAATTCGTTAACACTGCTGATTTTGCTAGTGTTTGTGAAAATCTCGATATAGTCTTTTTCGGCAAGTGTGTTTGGGTTTAAGGTCCATATTTTATCTGTTCCGTCACTTTTATAGATGTTTACTCCGTCCTGACATAGTCCCCAACCTTCTTTACTTTTTCCATAAACAAACGTTCCAGTTTGTTCCATAGTTTCCAAATTGTAGATGAAACCTGTGTTTTCTCTCCAAGTAAGTTGGTAGATTTTGTTGTTCAATATAGTAAGTCCTTCGCCAAAATATTGATCGGCAAGTTTTACCATTTGTAAAACCTCACCCGTTTTGTAATCGGTTTTTCTAAGGGTAGATTCTTTGTATTGCCCTGTGCTTTCGTATAGAATGTCACCATTAAACTCTAAACCTTGAGTGTATGCATTTATATCGTGGGGATAGGTTTCAATAACTTTATATGTGTATAGCTTCGGTTTTATTGAAGATAAAATAAGGAGTTTTGTTGATGCTTCATATTCATCACCATCGCTGTAAATTTTAGCTAATAACGTTTTTTCTCCCAGTTTTTGTCCAGAAAGAGAAACCGTTTTCCCTGAAACTTCAAGTCTATCATTGTTTAAAAAGTAGGCGATAGAATCTGTTTTTAAACTTTTCTTGTTGTTTAATGTCAAAGAAATAACATCTTCGGTGGTATATGTCTTCTTCGGCTCGTTAATTTCGAGTGAAAAAGCATCTTTTTTGTCTTCAGAATTATTTCCGCAACTACCTAAAAAAAGCAGTAAGAGTGTAGGAATTAAAGCGTTATAGATTTTCATGATTCACGATAATTTTTCTGCAAGGTATTTATTAAAATTGAAATGTGAAAATACTTGGAAAAACTTGAAAAAGCTTTATCTTTGCAGCGGCAAGTCCTACACAACCAGCTCCTGTTGAATCCTCCAGGGCGGGAACGCAGCAAAGGTAAATGGTCGTAGCGGTGTGATGTAGGTAGCTTGCCATTTTTTATGCAATAAACTTTCGTTCTGAAAGTAGCTCAAAACAGTTCTGAAGGGAAACAGAATAGATTCTAAAAAATATCTCAAACTCATCCTTTTTCTTACAGCGCAGCAGTTTTTGTTCTAGTGTCTTTTTGCAAAAACTATTTGGAAAACTGATTGCATAAACGCACCTTTGCTTTTCAACAAAATTTTATGTCTAAAACAGTACTCATCACAGGCGGTTCTTCAGGAATTGGTAAGGCTATTGGCGAATATTTATCAAAACGTGGTTACCAAGTGTACGGAACAAGTAGAAACCCTAATAGAATTTCAAGTTCGGTATTTCCGTTATTAAAGATGGACGTAAACGATACTGAATCTATTGAGGCTGTTATTTCTGAAATAATCGACAAATCAAAAAGGATTGACGTTGTTATAAATAACGCCGGTGTTGGAATCACGGGGCCTATTGAAGAAACTCCAGAATCTGAGATTAAAAAGGCTTTTCAAACCAATTTTTACGGGCCTATTAATGTGATTAAGGCTGTGATGCCGCATATGCGAGAACAGGGAGGAGGGCATATATTAAATATCACCTCTATAGCTGGGTACATGGGGCTTCCATATCGTGGAATATACTCTGCAACCAAAGCTGCTTTAGAAATTACTATAGAGGCAATGCGAATGGAAACTTTGCAATTTGGTGTAAAAATGACCAATATAGCTCCAGGTGATTTCGCTACTAATATTGCTGCAGGTAGATATCACTCTCCAGTTTTGGATGATTCACCTTATAAAAGGGATTACGGAAGCACCCTAAAGATGATGGATGAACATGTAGATAATGGCGGTGATCCCTTAGAAATGGCAAAAGTAGTTCATAAAATTATTGAAACTCCAAATCCTAAGATACACTATAAGGTAGGAGCTCCTTTGCAAAAATTTTCTATTGTTTTAAAACGCGTATTGCCAGATAGAGTTTACGAACGAATGCTTTTGAAGCATTACGGGTTGAAGTAATTTTACTTCACTTAATTAGACTTTGTCGATTATGTCTCTAATTTACCCTGCTGAAAAGTTTCATTTAGTTACGGATTTAAATAAGTCTGAAATTATTGAACGATTTGATGCTAATATTTCATTTAGTAATTCATTCATATTTCGTAAAACACATCCTCAAAAGTCAAAAGAAATATATGAAGGGTTTAGAAGAGGAAATGAATTCAAAATCCAGCGTAAAAGTATATATGGAGAAAATGGATCGTGGCAACCTGTCATTTTTGGAATTATAAATGATAATAATATTGAATTAGAACTTAAGTTTCCAGTTCTCAGTTTTTACATTATTTCATTGTTTATTTTATTGAGCTTAATCACCATTACTGTTTCTATGTACTATATATTAATTGAGAATAGATTTGAATGGTTTATGCTTTGGCCTCTTATATTTTTTTTAATTATTCTTCCAGCTTCAATCAAAGGATATAATAAAGAAAAATTAACGGCAATAAATGATTTAAAAAATATATTCCAGTAAAATATTATAGAGATTTAGACTATTTGTTGTAAATTATCAACTTATCAATCTTTTTTAACAACCCTATTTCCACGAAGTAATCTTCGCTATTTTTGTGTAATAATCTGAAATTGTACTTATGAAATTCTTTATTGATACTGCAAACCTCGACCAAATAAAAGAAGCACAAGACCTTGGTGTCCTAGACGGCGTAACTACTAATCCATCGTTGATGGCTAAAGAGGGCATTACTGGCCGAAATAATATTTTAAAGCATTATGTAGATATCTGCAATATTGTAGATGGAGATGTATCTGCAGAAGTAATCGCAACAGACTTTGAAGGTATGGTGAAGGAAGGTGAGGAGCTTGCCGAGTTACACCCGCAAATTGTTGTGAAAATTCCAATGATTAAAGATGGTGTAAAGGCATTAAAATACTTTACCGACCACGGTATTCGTACAAATTGTACCTTGGTGTTTTCTGCAGGACAGGCATTATTAGCTGCAAAAGCTGGAGCGACTTATGTTTCTCCATTTATAGGACGACTTGATGATATTTCAACTGATGGGTTGGAATTGATTGCAGATATTAGACTAATTTATGATAACTATGGCTTCGAAACTGAGATTTTAGCAGCATCTGTTCGTCATACGATGCACGTAATTAACTGTGCTAAAATAGGAGCGGATGTTATGACCGGTCCTTTGTCTTCAATAGAAGGGTTGCTAAAACACCCACTAACCGATATTGGCTTAGAAAAGTTTCTTGAAGATTATAAAAAAGGAAATTAATGAGACTTCAGTAAATATTGAAGTAGAAGAACTCTAAAATAAAATAATAACGCTTTAATATGTTGCTGCAAAACAACTTATTGAAGCGTTATTCGTTTAGGAAAGCTTGTAATTGATCTTCAAAATCTAAGTTGAACATATTGGTTTTACCATCCAAAATAATTCCATCTTTATCGATAACAATTACGTAATTGATATATCTTAATATGAATTTTTTCTCTGCATCAGTTAGGTTTTCTATCTGATATTCAAACTTAGAGTCGTATTTAGATTTGTAAACAATGTCTCTCCATCTTTTAAAGTGCGTGTCTGTATTTACACCTATAAAATCGTATTGTGGAAACTTAGCTTTTAACTCGGAAGCGCGTTTGTGCAGGTTTCTGTGCTGAATTGCAGGTTGCCCTCTCCAGAAAAACACCACAGTAGGGGCATTAATAACATTGGTTAACTCATTTAATACATTTTCGGTATTAACCAATAGAACATTAGGGATTTTCTTCCCTTTGATGAGTTGAATTGAAGCATTATAAACTTGTTCAACTTCATTCAAATATTTTATATCCGTATTCATCTTTTTGTAGGCTTCAAAAAGTCGAGTTTCTTCTTCTTCATTTTGTGCATTAAAGAGATACATGATCGTATTGTAGCGTAAAAGTCTATTTCTAATAGAATCTGAAGCGACTACACTGTCTATAATGTGGATTTTTTTGTAGTTGTAATCGAATGAATTTCGATCTATTACATCATTTTCATTGTACTTTGTACAAACCATATTTTCAAAATATCGATTTAGAAAACGATAATATGGATAATAAAACTTCAATTCGTCCTTATTGAAATCTATGTTTTTTCTGTAATTGAAGAAATCATCAGAAAACTTAGCAGGAGTATTTCTATTCGCAGCTCCGTATAATTCCTTTTTTGAATAATAATCGTATTCGATGTTTGAAAGCGCAATGTCTTTAAAACTTTCAGAAACTTTATTATTTGCTATAAATTCTTCATAGCTCTGAAGTTTACTAGCTTTTAAAGAATCTATTTTGCCTTCAAATTCCTCCGAAGAAAGGGAATACCATTTTGGAAGATTTTGATTTTCCTTCTCATTTTTTAGATAAAGATCAATCAGTAAGTTATTTTGGTCCCCGCCTTTTCCTGAAAAAGCTAATGATTCGTCAAAATCTATAGTGTTGATGTGTATTAATAAACTATCGCCAGGTTCAATGTAAAATACCTGACCTTCACTATGACTGAAAAGATGTAATCCAGCTTTAATTTTGTCGGTTGAATATTCAAAGAAGTTATTTTCGTCTAGAGGAATCGTATCTAAAACGATGTTTCCTTTAGAAAATATAACGTAATCTAGCGTAGGATTTATAATTTGCCCACGTATATAGGTAGTCTGCACAGTATTTTCTTCCTTATTTTTACAGGAGAACAGTGCAAGAACAGAAAGTAAAAGGAGTAGTTTTCTAAACAAATGAGACAAAATTAGATTAACACACAAAGATAGCAGAGCCTTTTGATGGTTAATGTTAAATGATGGTTAAAAGGGTTTTTAAAGCTTTAATATTTTCAGCGTGTCGCTTAATTAGCTACTTTTGCGCAAAATACAGAATTTTATGCTTTCAGTTTCAAATCTTTCGGTTCAATTTGGTAAACGTGTTTTATTTGATGATGTAAATACACAGTTTACCACAGGGAATATTTATGGAATTATCGGTGCCAATGGTGCGGGTAAATCTACTTTCTTGAAAATCCTTTCAGGAAAACAAGAGCCTACTTCGGGACATGTACATTTAGAAAAAGGAAAACGTATGTCGGTTCTAGAACAGAACCACAACGCGTATGATGAATTTACCGTACTTGAGACAGTTGTACGAGGAAACAAAGAGTTGTTTTCAATAAAAACTCAGATAGATAAGCTTTACGAAGATTACACAGACGAGAATGCCGAAAAAATTGGCGAACTTCAAGTTGCCTTTGAAGAAATGAATGGTTGGAATGCAGATAGTGATGCTGCAGCAATGCTTTCAAATCTTGGTATAGATGAAAGTCTACACTATACATTAATGAAGGATCTTGATGGTAAACAAAAAGTACGTGTACTTCTTGCACAAGCACTTTTTGGGAATCCAGATGTGCTTATTATGGATGAGCCTACAAACGACTTAGATTACGAAACAATTAGTTGGCTTGAAGGTTTCCTAGCAAATTACGATAACTGTGTGATTGTAGTATCTCACGACCGTCACTTCCTAGATGCTGTTTGTACCCATATTAGTGATATCGATTTTGGAAAAATAAACCATTACAGCGGTAACTATACGTTTTGGTACGAAAGTAGCCAGCTAGCTGCACGTCAACGTGCTCAACAAAATAAAAAGGCAGAGGAGAAAAAGAAAGAACTTCAAGAATTTATTCAGCGATTTAGCGCGAACGTTGCAAAAAGTAAGCAGGCAACTTCTCGTAAGAAAATGATTGAAAAATTAAATATTGAAGATATCAGACCTTCTAGCCGTCGTTATCCAGCAATTATTTTTGAACGCGAACGCGAAGCAGGAGATCAAATATTAAATGTAGAAAACCTTTCGGCATCTATTGATGGGGAAGTGCTTTTTAAAGATGTTGATATCAACTTAGCTAAAGGAGATAAAGTAGTTATCTACTCAAAAGATTCTCGTGCAGCAACAGCTTTTTATGAGATATTAAATGATAATATGAAAGCTGATAGTGGTACTTTCCAATGGGGTGTTACTACTAATCAAAGTTATTTACCTTTAGATAACGATGCTTTCTTCAAAAACAACCTGTCATTAGTGGATTGGTTACGTCAATATGCAAAAACTGAAGAAGAACGCGAAGAAGTGTTTTTAAGAGGTTTCCTTGGAAAAATGTTGTTCAGTGGAGAAGAAGCTTTAAAAAAGAGTAATGTGCTTTCTGGAGGTGAAAAAGTACGTTGTATGCTTAGTAGAATGATGATGATGCGTGCAAATGTATTAATGCTTGATGAGCCTACAAACCACTTAGACCTAGAGTCGATTACTGCGTTTAACAATTCACTTAAAAACTTTAAAGGAACTGTTCTTCTTACTACTCATGATCACGAGTTTGCTAGAACTGTTGGTACTCGTATAATCGAACTTACTCCAAATGGAGCAATAGACAGATATATGAACTTTGATGAGTATATGAGCGATAAGAAAATTAAGGAATTAAGAGACAAAATGTATGCTGTTGAAGTTTAATTAAATACTCTTAACAACTAAAAAAAACGGTCTAACTATAAAAGTTAGACCGTTTTTTTGTTTTCTTAAATTGTAAACTATTTTTAAATCATTCTGTTACTCTTCAATATCTTTTAGAAACTCATCAATTATAGGTTGTGCTTTTTGCTCTTCATCTTTTCGGATAAAAACCATCGTTTGGTTTGCAATACCCATAGTAAGACCAGCCCTTAAGCTACTGTCATGATCGTTTCTTTCTATAGGACTAATTCCTATTTCATTTAATCGTGCAACTAATCCTTTTGCAATAAGTGTTGGGCCGGTATAAATTCTTGTTGTGTTGGCCATGTTATTCTTTTGTTTCTTCAATAAAAGCATCTGCAATAGGTTGCGCTACCGAAAGTTCATCCTTACGAACAAAGATGCGTACTTGGTCGTCAAACTTACTCCCAGAACCAAACATAACCCCGCTCTGTTCGTCATCTCGAAGGATAGGAGTGATTCCAACATTCTCTAATCTTTCTACTAGAGCTTGGGCCATAATATCTGAACCAGTGTATATGCGAATTGTTTCTTCTGAATTATCTGACATAGTTGTATGTGTTTATGGATTAGATTATCAAATTACTAACTTATTTTCAAATTCAGGTATAAACTATGTGTGAAAAATTTCACAAAAAGATGGATGCCTGTTTTAGTAAGAAGAATTTAGAGGATTTTAAGCGTTGTAATATTTGCTGTTCCAAATAGCGCCGTTAAAATTTTTCCCTTTAGAAAAACCGTAGAAAATTACAATTCCTCCAAGTGCTGTAAAAATGTAAAAAGCCAAAAATATATAAAGCCCAATACTAGGATTTGAGGTTAACATATTGATAGGCGCTAAAATTGTGAGTAAAATGCTAATAACAACTACTGTAAATACAATGTTTTCAAAGCTTTTATAAGGCCACATCAGAAGTTTTCTGAAGGGGTGTAAATCGTTTCCCCACTTGTGTATTAAATAAAAATAGTCATTCCCTATAGGAGCAAAAAGTAGTGGGTCGTCAGCATTTTCTAGCTTTAAAAGCTTAGCAGGAGCAACAATTTTAAAATTCTTAAGTTTAGTGTTATGTTCCTTTTCTAGATTTCTTATTTCTGAAATAGCCTCTTCTGGAAAGTCTCCTTTAAAATAATGTGAATCTAAAAAACGCAATCTGTAGTTTATACAAAGCTTTTTTATGTCTTCTATATGATAAATTCGTTTGCCATCTAGAGAATCGAATGAAAATGAATTTTCCTGTTCCTTAGATTTTTCTTGTAGACGTGAAACAATTTGAGATCGTTCTATTTCGTTGTTAGAAAAAATACGATAAACTTCATCCATTATAGAATTTTCGTCAATACGTTTTGAACGATAATTGTGAAGTTTTTGTTCGATATTTGTTTTTGAAAACATCATTGCGAAGCTTAAGGATGAATAAATTTAAGCACAAGAATTCATCAAAACAAATAATTTAAATATTTTATGAATTTATTAAACAGTATAGCTGTAAATTGATTTTCACAAACTTGCTGTTGTATTTGCTATATTTACACCTATAAAAATTATGCTATGCCATTCAAAAATGCCTTATTACTTCTATTGGTAATCAATTTAACTACTTCCGCTGTTGCGCAAAAATACCTTTCTGCTGAAAAAGTAGAAGTTTCTAAAAAATGGAACGATATAACATTTACCTCTACAAAATCCTTTATTGATAATATTTCAGAAGCAAAATCGCTTACATTTTTTTCTGAAATATTGAATGATGAAGTGCTGCAGGCAAAACTTGAAAAAGAGGAAATGGTAACCATTTTTGCTGTTGTAGATGATGCTTTTATGAAAATTGAAGAACAGAGTAGAGATTCAATTATCAGTAATAAATCAATAACACAATCTCTAGTAAGGTATCTTACAGTGCCAGGTAGGTTGGATAGTCACAGTTTAAAAATGGCTGTTTTAAAAAATGGCGGAACAGCACACCTTTCTACTCTAAATGGCCAAAACCTAGCTATTAGAGAAAAAGATGGCAACCTACAACTTATAGATTCTGAAAACAGAACTGCTACAATTATAGCATCAGACTTCTATCACAAAAACGGATTTTTCCATATTGTGGATGGATTAGTTTTCCCGACAGAAGAAGAGTAAGTTTTAAGTAAAACTCAGTTATCTTAGAGTTGCGCCGAAGTCATTTTCAAACGTTCTTTTAAGCTTATCCATTATTTTATCAACCTGTTTGTCGGTTAATGTTTTGGATTTGTCTTCAAAAGTAAATGACAATGCATAGCTCTTTTTGCCTTCCGGTAGATTTTTATCTTTATAAACATCGAATAGCGTTACCTCTTTCAATACTTTTTTCTCAGTATTAAACGCGGCAATACGCAAGTCACCAAAGCTTACAGAATCATCTAATAAAAGTGCAAAATCACGTTGTGATCCTGGATATTTTGGAATAGGCTGGAACTTAAGTGTTTTTAAAGGAATTAGTTTTAATACTTCATCCCAATTAAAATCTGCGTAAAACACCTCTGCATCAACATCTAGTTCACTAGCAATTTTCTTCTTTACGATTCCAAATTCCACAATTGTAGACTTGTTCTTTTTAAAAGCAATTCCTTCAGAGAATATATCGTTGTCAGTAGAAGTTTCGGAGTAATCATTAATTCCTAGTCGTTCTAAAATGGCTGAAACATTTCCTTTTCCGAAGAAGAAATTAGTTTTTACTTCTTGTAAAGCCCAATTTCCTTGTGTTTTAAAACCAGTGATAAACAATGCTAAGTGTTTATTCTCTATATGACCTCCTGGGAATTTATGGTATGTTTTTCCAAATTCGAAAAGCTTTAAGTCGCTATTCTTTCTATTAGCATTATACGCTATGGTTTCTAATCCAGAAAACAACATAGACTGACGCATAACTGAAAGATCACTACTTAATGGGTTTAGCATTTCAACATTGTAGTTGTCTTTAACCGTTTCGCTCATGCCACCGTATTTAGGTGTTGTAAGTGAATTGTTAAGCATTTCGTTATAACCAAGCCCCGTTAACTGCTGTGCTATTTTATTCTGAACACTATAATCTTGTCCTGGAGTAATAGGTGCAATAGACGCATTTAATTTTTGTGTGAAGTTTATGTTGTTGTATCCATAAACTCTCAATATTTCTTCAATAACATCAACGTCACGAGTTACATCATTTCTATATGCCGGAATGGTCATCCCGATACCCGTTTCAGTAAAGTTGTTAATCTTTATTTCTAAAGAAGTAAGAATGTCTTTAATGGTTTCTTGAGGAATTTCTTCACCAATAATTCTATTGGTTTTTTCAAAATTCAATACAACTTGGTGGTCGTCTATTTTCTTTAAATAAATGTCTATTAAATCACTTGACACGTGACCGCCAGTTAATTGAGTTATTAGGATTACCGCGTGACGCAGTGCGTAATCGGTGATATTTGGGTTAACACCTCTTTCAAATCTAAAAGATGAATCGGTGCTCAAGCCGTGACGTTTCGCTGTTTTACGAACACTCACAGGATTGAAATATGCACTTTCTAAGAAAATACTTGTTGTATTTTCGGTAACTCCGCTATCTAAACCGCCGTAAACCCCTGCAATACACATTGGTTTTTCAGCGTCGCAAATCATTAAATCTTCTTCGTGGAGTTCGCGTTCAACGCCGTCAAGAGTTGTAAACTTAGTTCCTGCAGGTAATGTTTTTACAACTACATTATTGCCTGATATTTTCGCAGCATCAAAGGCGTGAAGTGGCTGTCCTAAGTCGTGGAGAATATAGTTAGTAACGTCAACCACATTGTTAATAGGAGCAACTCCTATAGATTTTAATCTATTTTGAAGCCAAGCTGGAGATGGTTCTACTTTAATATTGCTAATTGTAATTCCGCAGTATCTTGGAGCAAGTGAGCTATCTTCTACTTGTACACCTATTTTTAATACTCGGTTGTCTATTTTAAAACTGCTAGTAGAAGGAGTGTCTAACTTTTTAGAGATACCTTTTTGTAACAACCCAGCTTTTAAATCTCTTGCAACACCCCAATGGCTCATTGCATCGGCGCGATTTGGAGTAAGCCCTATTGTAAGAATAGTATCGTTTTCTACTTCTAAAATTTTAGACAAAGGAGTTCCAGGAACTAAATCGTTGTCTAGAACCATAATTCCATCGTGAGATTCTCCTATTCCTAGTTCATCTTCAGCGCAAATCATTCCTTCACTTGATTCTCCGCGAATTTTCCCTTTTTTTATCTCCCAAGGTTTATCCTCGGCGTCATATAAGGTTGTGCCAATAGTAGCAACAGGAACTTTCTGACCTACGGCTACGTTTGGTGCACCGCAAACTATTTGTAAAGGCTTTTCGCCACCAACATCTACCTTAGTTACTTTTAATCTATCGGCATTAGAGTGTTGTTCACATTCAAGTACGTGACCTACTACAACACCTTTTAATCCGCCTTTTACGGAAGAAAATTCTTCTATTCCCTCCACTTCAAGACCAAGGTCGGTTAATAGTTCTGCTGTTTTTTCAGCGTCCCAAGGAAGATCAATAAATTGCTTTAGCCAGTTGTAAGAAATTGTCATATTCTAGTTAAAATAGTTTACACAGTCTGCAAAGATAATATTCTCGCGTATTATGTGTCTAGTTAATTGTTTATTGTTTGCGATATTATTTTAAAAAGAGATTTAGTTGTTGGGGAATCAAAATGATACAGTTTTCTAATCAAAATCTAATCGATTAATATTAGTTTTGAAACATGAAAAAAATCGCATTTTTAATAGCTACTTCTATAATGGTATTATCCTGTGTTCCTAAGAATGACAAAATAATTGCAATTGATGTGCTGTTAACTCCTTCTGAAGCGATGCAAGCGCAATCACTTCAATTAAATACTTTAATCAATCAGAATAATCCTGAAACGATAAAGCTTGACGATAACCACATTCCGCATATAACGCTATTGCAATGTTTTATAAAAGAAAAAGATTTGCCGAAAGTTAATAAAGCTGTTGAAGGTCTTTTCGAAACAATTAAAAATGATACTATTTATACCGAAAGTTTATACTACTCTCGTGATACTGAAGAGAGTTTTGCAATGATTAGGCATAGTAGAACCGAATCTATAGTTAATCTTCATAAAAAAACGATAGAACTTGTAAAACCGTTTATAGTTAAAGGTGGGTCTCAAGAGTCTTTTGTTCAAAATCCAGATGGAAGTGAAATAAGTGAATTTACTGTAGATTATGTGCCAGATTTTGTTGAAAAGTACAGCTACGAAAATTTTGACCCACACATAAGTTTGGGGGTAGCTCAAAGAGTTTTATTGGATAGCTTATCTGAAGCTGTTTTTAAACCAATACCATTCTTACCATCATCCTTAGCTGTATATCAATTAGGAGATCACGGAACTGCTCAAAAACTATTGTGGACTTCAGAATAGTTTCACCAAATTTCATAAAAAAAGCACGTAAAGTAAATTACGTGCTTTTTAGTATTTGTATTCTAAATTTTAAATCTTCTCTAAAGCAGATTTAATTTGCGTATCTCCTTGTAGGATTTCAAAAGTTTTATTTCTAGCAACAGAACTTTCTAGTGATCCAACTAAAGTTTCAGCCACATCTTGACGGGATATTTCACCTTGTTGATTTAGTTTGCTTTCTAATACAATTTTACCTTTACCAGCTTCATTGTTCAGAGCGCCAGGACGTACAATTGAGTATTCAAGTCCTGAATTCACTAGGTGTTGGTCTGCGTTTTGCTTAGCTTTTAGATAGTCTTTCAGTTCAGAAGAAACTTCTGGATTATCAGCACCCATTGAGCTTAGCATTACGAATTTCTTAATGCCATCTTTTTTAGATACATCCATAAGTTTTTTAGCTCCTTCCTGATCTACGCCTTTAACGTTTTTTCCACCAGAACCAGCTGCAAAAATAACACGATCCATTCCTTTAGTAGTTCCGCTTACATCTTGCTCTAAATCGGCAAGTATGGTTTTTACACCATCATTTTTAAAATGTTCAACTTGTTCTTTGTTGCGAACCATAGCAAAAGGTTCGTATTTATCAGATTGTTTTAAAATTGAAATTATCTTTTTTCCTGTGGTGCCATTTGCACCTGCTACTAATACTTTTTCCATAGTTGTAAGTTAAGAGTAATACTTTTGGTAGGCTAGCCATTTCACATTATTTAACGCCTTAAAAGCAATCATTTATCGCTTTATTAACTTTAGAGGCTTATTTACAACTGCTAATTCTTGTTAACTAATTCTTCATTCATTACTTTAGTTCTTATCTTTACCTACAAACAAATTATTCGATGGACTATACTTCAAAAATGTTACGCGACGATGCGTTAAAAGGAAAAACAATAGTAGTAACTGGTGGTGGAAGCGGCTTAGGAAAAGCAATGACAACCTATTTCTTGGAATTAGGTGCCAATGTGGTAATCACTTCTAGAAATATTGAAAAGCTACAAAAAGTAAAAGAGGAGTTAGAAACCGCTACTGGTGGAAAAGTGCTTCCTGTGCAATGTGATGTTAGAAATTACGATGAAGTAGAAGCTATGGTTGAAGCATCGGTAAAAGAGTTTGGTTCTGTGGATGTTCTTTTAAATAACGCTGCAGGAAATTTTATTTCTCCAACCGAAAGACTTTCAGCAAATGCTTTTGATACTATTATAGATATAGTTTTAAAAGGAACAAAAAACTGTACCCTCGCTTTTGGAAAGCATTGGATTGATAAAAAAGAAACAAATAAAACCATCTTAAATATTGTAACCACATACGCTTTTACAGGTTCTGCTTATGTTGTGCCAAGTGCAACGGCAAAGGCTGGTGTGCTTGCTTTAACGCGTTCGCTTGCTGTAGAATGGGCTAAATACGGAATTCGTTCTAATGCAATTGCTCCAGGGCCATTTCCTACTAAAGGTGCGTGGGATAGATTGCTTCCAGGCGACTTAAAAGAAAAATTCGATCCGGCTAAAAAAGTTCCTGTTATGCGAGTTGGTGAACACCAAGAACTTGCAAATTTAGCGGCATATTTAGTTTCAGATTTCTCTGCATATATCAATGGTGAAGTTGTTGTTATTGATGGTGGTGAATGGTTAAAGGGCGCAGGGCAAATGAATCAGCTTGAGGAAGTACCACAACAAATGTGGGATATGCTTGAAGCTATGATTCGTTCACAAAAAACAAAAAAATAAATTTTAAATCGGTAATAATCGAGATTATAGTCAAATTCCAAGCTCACTTGTTAAACAAGTAGGTTTGGAATTTGGTGTTTTTTATTTTTGCATTTTCAAATAGAGAGTCTGTTTACTTAGTGTTAACAAAAATGATTTTCTATCAACATAATTAATTGTACTTTTAACTGCTAAAATCTCAAGTAAATTAATGGGTAAAATAATTGCAATTGCAAACCAAAAAGGAGGAGTTGGTAAGACTACAACCTCTGTGAATTTAGCGGCCTCTTTAGGCGTTTTAGAGAAAAAAGTTTTACTAATAGATGCAGATCCGCAGGCTAACGCTACGTCAGGATTGGGTATTGATGTTGAAACTGTAGAACTAGGTACTTACCAATTGCTTGAACATAGTGCTACTGCAAAAGAAGCGATAATATCTACAAGCTCTCCTAATTTAGATTTAATTCCGTCGCATATAGACTTAGTGGCAATCGAGATTGAATTAGTAGATGTTGAGAACCGTGAATATATGCTTAAAAAAGCTATTGAAGGTTTAAAAGATGATTATGATTATATACTTATAGACTGTGCGCCATCTTTAGGGTTATTAACTCTTAACGCCCTTACAGCATCAGATTCTGTAATTATTCCTATTCAATGCGAATATTTTGCATTAGAAGGTTTAGGAAAACTTTTGAACACTATAAAAAGCGTTCAGAAAATTCACAATGTAAACCTTGATATTGAAGGATTGTTGTTGACCATGTACGATCAACGTTTACGTCTATCAAATCAAGTGGTAGATGAAGTGAAAAAGCATTTTGATGAAATGGTTTTCGAAACAATCATTCAACGTAATGTGCGTTTAAGTGAAGCGCCAAGTTATGGTGAAAGTATTATTAGTTACGATGCATCAAGTAGAGGAGCGGATAATTATTTAAGTTTGGCGAACGAGTTAATCAAAAAAAACGAAACGGAATAAATGGCGAAGGCAACAAAAAAACAAGCATTAGGTCGTGGTCTTTCAGCACTGTTGAAAGATCCTACCAATGATATAAAATCTGTAGAAGACAAAAATGCCGACAAAGTTGTTGGTAGCATAGTAGAGTTGGAGTTAGGTAGTATTGAAGTAAACCCCTTTCAACCGCGAACTAGTTTTAATGAAGAATCCCTTCGTGAACTTGCTTCATCGATAAAAGAACTAGGTGTAATTCAGCCGATTACTGTTCGTAAATTAGATTTCAATAAATATCAGTTAGTAAGTGGAGAGCGTCGTTTCCGTGCTTCAAAATTGGTTGGTTTAGAAACCATACCAGCCTATATTCGTATTGCAAACGACCAAGAATCTCTAGAAATGGCTTTGGTTGAAAATATCCAAAGACAAGACTTAGATCCTATTGAAATAGCTCTTTCATACCAACGCTTAATTGAAGAAATAGACGTTACTCAAGAAGAATTGAGTGATAGAGTTGGAAAAAACCGATCTACTATTGCAAACTATTTGCGTTTGCTTAAACTAGATCCAATAATCCAAACAGGAATGCGAGATGGCTTTATAAGTATGGGCCACGGTAGAGCATTAATTAATGTTGAAGATTTATCTGATCAACTTGATATTTACGAGAAAATTTTAGGTCAGAACTTATCGGTTCGTGAAACAGAAGCTTTAGTTAGAAGTTTCAAAAACCCAGATAAAAAAGCTACTCCATCAAAACCAAGTGCACCACCTTTTGCTAAAAAAGCAAAGAAAGAACTTACAGACCTTTTCGAAACTGCTGTGGATGTTAAGGTTTCAAAGTCAGGAAAAGGGCAGTTGGTTGTGCCATTTAAAAATCAAGATGATTTCGAGCGTATTTTGAAGCTAATTAAAAGTGAAAAGTAATCTTCTAAATATTTTTTTTTTAATCTTCGCTTCATCACTGTTTGCGCAGACAGCTGATTCTCTTTCTGTACAGAAAGAAAAAGTAATTGTAGTGAAAGATTCACTCGGTCCTAAGGTTGAATACAATCCATTGGCTCCAGCTAAAGCTGCATTTTACTCAGCAGTAATCCCTGGTTTAGGACAAGCCTACAACAAAAAATACTGGAAAATCCCTATTATCTATGCTGGAATGGCAGCTGGAGTTTATTTTTATAAGCAGCAGGACGACGACTATAATCGTTTTAGAGATGCTTATAAGCGAAGACTTGCAGGCTATACAGATGATGAATTTCAAGGAATTTCAAACGATAGACTTATAAATGCTCAAAAATCAGCACAAAGAAATAAGAGTTACAGTATTATTGTAACTCTAGGTTTCTATTTGCTTAATGTTATTGATGCAAACGTAGATGCTCATTTACAACAATATGAAGTGAGTGAAGACCTATCATTACAACCTAGTCTAAATTACAATCAATTTAATGCAAAACCACAATACGGAATGTCGTTGACGTATCGATTTAAATAGTTGGTGTTTTATAGAGAATAGAAAATTATGAAAATAGCTTTACTCGGTTATGGTAAAATGGGAAAAACTATTGAAAGATTAGCTTTAGAAAGTGGTCATTCAATTGTTTTTAAAAGTTGGTTGGAATCTTCTGAAGGTAATATAGAAGACGCTGAGGTTGCTATTGAATTCTCTTCTCCCGAAGCTGCAGTAAGTAATATTAAAAAAGCTTTAGAAGCAGATTTACCAATAGTTTCAGGAACTACAGGTTGGTTAGAAAGTTATGATGAAATGGTAAAGTTATGCGAAAAGCGTAACGGAAGTTTTATTTATGCGTCAAACTTCAGTGTTGGAGTTAACCTTTTCTTTAGCATTAATGAATATGCTGCTAAGTTGATGGCTCAATGGAAGGAGTACGATGTGTCTGTTGAAGAAACGCATCACCTTGAAAAGAAAGATGCCCCAAGCGGAACAGCAATAACAATAGCTGAGAGTATTTTAAAATACAACAGTAAAAAAGAATGGAATCTAGATTCTACTTCTGACGAAGTTTTATCAATTACCGCTAAAAGGGAAGAAGACGTAAAAGGAACCCACATAGTTTCCTATGAATCTAATATTGATACAATTTCTTTAAAACACGAAGCACATAGCCGTGAAGGATTTGCGAAGGGTGCTATTTTGGCCGCGGAATGGCTTAAAGATAAAAAAGGTGTTTTCTCAATGAAGGATGTTTTAGGATTAACAAGTGCGGATTAACAGTTTTTAGATTGCAGTTGTATTAGTACAATTTCAATTAAAATATATTATCCCTATTATTTTGCAGTATAGATTAGAAGGGGTTTAAATGAATTACAATTTAACGAATTACAAATTATGAGTTGGACAGGTTGGTTTATATTATTTTTAATAGTTCAATTAATACACTTTGCAGGAACTTGGAAGCTTTATAAAGCTGCAGGTAGAAAACCTTGGGAAGCAGCAGTACCAGTTTACAATGCTGTGGTTTTAATGAAAATTATTAATCGTCCTTGGTGGTGGACTATTTTATTATTTATTCCAATTGTTAACCTGATTATGTTTCCGGTAGTTTGGGTTGAAACCTTACGCAGTTATGGACGTAATTCCACTACGGATACAATTTTAGGGATAGTTACTCTAGGGCTTTACATATATTACATAAATTACACTCAAGATGTTACGCATATAAAGGATAGAAGCTTAAAACCGCGTACTTCAACTGGAGAGTGGGTGAGTTCTATATTATTTGCCGTTGTAGCTGCAACAGTTGTGCATACTTATGTAATGCAACCTTTTACAATTCCAACTTCATCGTTAGAGAAAACCTTATTGGTTGGTGACTTCCTTTTTGTGAGTAAGTTTCATTATGGGGCTAGAAACCCGATGACGCCTGTTGCATTTCCAATGGTGCACGATACAATTCCTGTGGTTCATAAAAAGTCATATTTTTCAAAACCACAACTACCTTATTTCCGATTGCCAGGTTTTCAGAGTATAAAACGAAATGACATTGTAGTATTTAATTGGCCTGTAGATACTGTAAACGCCTTTCAGCAGTACGGTGATGGGAAATATTACTACAAGCCAATCGACAAAAAGTCGAATTACGTAAAGCGTGCTGTAGGTGTTCCTGGAGATTCTCTAGAAATTCGCGATGGTTACGTATATATTAATGGAGAGAAAAACCAACTTCCAGATCGTGCTAAAATTCAATTTGCGTATGACGTTAAGGTAAACGGACAATTAAATCCAGAAATGCTTTATAATCGATATGATATTACCGATCGCTATGGATTTGGTAATAATACATATCGTTTTGCAGCTATTTCTGAAGAGTCTATGAATATGCTAAAAAACAACCCAAATGTGGTTGAAATTACGCGTCTTAGAAGTGAAAAAGGAGAGTGGGATCCAGGGATTTTTCCAAACGATCAAAAATATCCTTGGAATAATGATTTCTTCGGACCAATTTATATCCCTCAGAAAGGAGAAACAGTTTCTATAAATCCAGAGACTCTTCCATTCTACAAGCGTATTATAGAAGTTTATGAAGGAAGCGAAATAGGAATTGAAAATAAAATTACTCAATCAGGAACGGAAGTTCTTCTAAATGGTCAACCCTTAACCGATTATACATTCAAGATGGATTACTATTGGATGATGGGGGACAACCGAAACAACAGTGAGGATGCTCGTACATGGGGTTTTGTACCTTATAATCACGTTGTAGGAAAACCAGTATTTGTATGGATGAGCTGGGATGGAATTAACAAAAAAGTTCGTTGGGATAGAGTTTTCACAACAGTAGGTGGAAGTGGAAAACCAGTGTCTTATTTAATGTATTTCGTAATTGCAGTAATAGGATGGTTCGCGTTTGATTTCTTTAGAAAGAAAAAGAAAGGAACTAAAAAGTAGAAGCAATTTAGTTCAAGCCTGTAAGCTTCAATCTTCAATAATTAATGTAGAATATTAGGCTTCATTCAGATATCTAGGATGAATAAAAAAATAAAGTCGAGATCTATCAAATAGGTCTCGACTTTGTTTTTTAAAGAGAATAGGTTTTATTTATTCAGGAATTAATCTGTAAATACCTTGTCCTTCTACTGCAATATAAATTAGTCCATCCGGACCAATCTTTACGTTTCTAACTCGTCCGATATCCTGAGCTATTTTTTCTCGTTTGGTTACTTTTTCTCCATCAAGAGTTAGCAGTTCAACATATGCAAACTTCAACGAACCTACGAGTAATTTGTTTTTCCACTCAGGATATTTGTCGCTAGTAACGAATGCCATTCCGGAAGGAGCGATAGAAGGAACCCAATAGTAAATAGGTGGTTCAATTCCTTCTTTTTCAGTTTGATCTGTGATTTCTGTTCCGCTGTAATTAACCCCATAGGTAACTACCATCCAACCGTAATTTGCACCCTTCTTCACAATATTAATTTCATCCCCGCCTTTTGGTCCGTGCTCGTGCATCCATATTTTTCCTGTTTCAGGGTGAATAGCCATTCCCTGTGGATTGCGATTTCCATAAGTATAAATTGCCTTTTTAGCATTTGGTTCGTTGAAAAATGGATTGTCTTCAGGTATGCTACCATCGTCTTTTAATCGGTAAACTTTACCTCCATCACGAGTAATGTCTTGCGGGTTAACTTCTCTATCTCCGCGTTCTCCTATGGTGAAATACACATAACCGTCATTATCAAACTCAATTCTTGAACCAAAATGTTGCCCTGCAGGAGAGTTAGGGCTTGCTTTATAAAGCATCTCAATATTAGTTAGCGAATCCCCATCTAGTTTACAGCGCATTAAAGCAGTATGACCTCCTTTCCCTGGACCTTCTTCCGAAGCATAAGTCATATAAATCCATCCATTTTCATTATAATTTGGGTGTAGTTTAATGTCTAATAACCCACCTTGTCCATTTACATATACCGCTGGCATATTTGCTATTTCTATTTTCTTGCCATCTTTAAAGTGTATTAATCTCCCATCCTTTTCAGTAATAAGCATACTGCCATCAGGTAACCAAGTCATTCCCCACGGAATTGACAGGTCGCTTACAAACATTTCAGTTTTATAAGTCTGGGGTTTTGTTTTTAAGGCTACATCTTCTTTCTTTTTCTGCTTTCCACAAGATGTAAAAACGATAAGGGCCGATAAAATAAGTAGGTATTTCTTCATTTTTATTTCTTTTAGCTTAAAGATACCAAAAATGAGTGTGATTTCTAAAATCTTAGGAAATTCCTTTTGGTCGAAAACCTAAACAAACCTTATCTTTAACCAAAATTTTCAAAATTATGAAAGAAAGCTATAGCGTTTCGGTGGATGAGAATTACGAATTCCAACTTGTCAAAAAAGATACCGAAAACATAGACCAAACCGAACTTTCTGGTCAAAAAGTACATTTACTTCACAACAACAAATCTTTCGAAATTGAACTTTTAGAAAACGACTTCATTAATAGAAACTACAGCGTAAAAGTAAATGGTAATATTTACCATGTTAATGTAGGAACACCTTTGGATGCGCTTATAAAAGAAATGGGGCTTTCTTTAGGAAATGATTCCTTTGAAGACGAAATCCACGCACCTATGCCGGGGATTATTTTAGAAGTTAATGTTGCTGAAGGCGATGAAGTTAAAAAAGGTGATTCCCTTTGTGTTCTTGAGGCTATGAAGATGGAGAACACTCTTACAGCTTCTCGAGATGGAATTGTAAAAACTGTAAACATCGCTAAAGGTGATACGGTTGATAAAGGAAAATTGCTAATTGAATTAGAGAAAAATGATTAAGAAAATATTAGTTGCCAACCGTGGCGAAATAGCTTTAAGAATTATGAAAACCGCCCGTAATATGGGGATCAAAACGGTTGCAGTTTATTCTGAAGCAGATAGAAACTCTCCACACGTTAAGTTTGCAGATGAAGCCGTATGCATCGGCCCACCTCCTTCAAACGAATCGTATTTATTAGGAGATAATATCATTAAAGTTGCTAAAGACTTAAACGTTGATGCTATTCACCCAGGGTATGGATTTTTGAGTGAAAACGCTGAGTTTGGAGAGAAGGTTGAAAAAAGCGGAATGATTTTTATCGGGCCAAAGTCGCACGCAATTCGCGTGATGGGAAGCAAACTAGCTGCTAAAGAAGCGGTAAAAGCTTATGATATTCCTATGGTTCCTGGTACCGATGAAGCCATTACAGATGTTGAAGCAGCCAAACAAATTGCTAGAGAAATTGGATTTCCAATTCTTATAAAAGCTTCTGCCGGTGGTGGTGGAAAAGGAATGCGAGTAGTTGAGAATGCCGAAGAATTTGAAGATCAAATGAAACGTGCTATTAGCGAAGCTGAAAATGCATTTGGCGACGGTTCTGTTTTTATTGAAAAGTTTGTTACTTCTCCACGCCATATTGAAATTCAAGTTTTAGCTGATAATTTTGGAAATACAGTTCATCTTTTTGAGCGCGATTGTAGTATTCAAAGGCGTCATCAAAAAGTTGTAGAAGAAGCACCATCTTCAGTTCTTACTCCAGAATTGCGTAAAACTATGGGGGAAGCGGCTATAAAAGTTGCCAAAGCCTGTGATTATGTTGGAGCGGGAACAGTGGAATTTCTTTTAGATGAAAATCTAAATTTCTACTTCCTTGAGATGAATACCCGACTACAAGTGGAGCATCCAGTAACCGAATTAATTACTGGTCTCGACTTAGTAGAACAGCAGATTAATGTAGCTAATAACGAAAAGCTTGCTTTTTCGCAGGAGGATATAAAAATAAAAGGACACGCTTTTGAAGTTCGTGTTTATGCCGAAGATCCACTTAATAATTTTATGCCCAGTGTTGGAAAACTAGAAGTTTACCGCCCGCCAAGTGGTGAGAATATTCGTGTGGATGATGGTTTTACAGAAGGTATGCAAGTGCCAATTCAGTACGATCCTATGCTATCCAAGCTTATTACCTACGGAAAAACAAGAAACGCTGCAATGCAACGAATGCTTGAAGCAATCGCTAATTACGATGTTCAAGGTGTGAGCACCACACTTCCGTTTGGAAAATTTGTTTTTGAACACGAGGCTTTCCGCAGTGGAAATTTCGATACTAATTTTGTGAAGAAATATTATTCCGAAGACAAGCTTAAGGCTATTAATGAAGAAGAGGCAAAAGTGGCGGCACTATTTGCATTAAAACAATATTTTAAAGATTCAGAAAAACTTCAATTACCGAAGTAATGTCTCTGCGTCCTCTGCGCCTCTGCGGTAAAAAAAATACTGCGAAGCCCCAGATTTCGCATAGATGTCAATTACAAGAATTATGAGCGACAACAATAAAAAACTGCAAGAATTCATAGCTGAAGCCAAGATGGGTGGAGGCGAAAAGAGAATTGCAAAACAACACGAAAAGAAGAAATTAACTGCTCGCGAGCGTGTAGAATATCTTTTAGACGAAGGCTCTTTTGAAGAAATGGGCATACTCGTTACCCATAGAACCACCGATTTTGATATGCAAAAAGAAGTGTATTATGGGGATGGTGTTGTTACTGGCTACGGAACAATTAGCGGACGTTTAGTTTATGTGTTCGCACAAGATTTTACTGTTTTTGGAGGAGCTTTATCAGAAACTCACGCCGAGAAAATCTGTAAAATAATGGATCACGCAATGAGTGTTGGTGCGCCCGTTATTGGGCTAAACGATTCTGGTGGAGCGCGTATTCAAGAAGGGGTTCGCTCTTTAGGTGGATATGCAGATATTTTCTACAGAAACGTTCAAGCTTCAGGAGTAATTCCTCAAATTTCTGCCATTATGGGACCATGTGCCGGGGGAGCAGTTTATTCACCAGCAATGACCGATTTCACTTTGATGGTTCAGGACAGTAGTTATATGTTTGTAACAGGTCCGAATGTTGTGAAAACTGTTACTAATGAAACTGTTACTTCAGAAGAATTAGGAGGAGCGAAAACCCACGCTACAAAAAGTGGGGTAACGCATTTTACAGCTGCAAATGATATTGTTTGTTTAGAACAGGTGAAAACTCTTTTAAGTTACCTGCCTCAAAATAATAAAACAACTCCAGAAAAACTTCCGTTTGAAGCTGCTGATGAATATCGAGATGAATTGGAAAAGATAGTTCCAGATTCTTCAAATAAGCCATACGATATGCACGAGGTGATTAAGGGAATTATCGATACCGATTCTTTCCTTGAAGTGCATAAAGATTATGCCGATAATATTATTGTTGGATTTGCAAGATTAGGTGGTAGAAGTATCGGAATTGTAGCAAACCAACCAATGAGTTTGGCAGGAGTATTAGATGTAGATAGCTCTAAAAAAGGAGCACGATTTACACGTTTCTGCGACTGTTTTAATATACCTCTTTTAGTTTTAGTAGATGTTCCAGGCTTCCTTCCAGGAACCGATCAAGAGTGGAACGGAATTATTCTTAATGGAGCTAAACTTCTTTACGCCTTAAGTGAAGCAACAGTGCCACGTGTAACTGTTATTACCAGAAAAGCTTATGGTGGAGCTTATGACGTAATGAATAGTAAACATATTGGTGCAGATATGAATTACGCCTGGCCAACTGCTGAAATTGCGGTAATGGGAGCAAAGGGAGCAAGTGAAATTATCTTTAGAAAAGAAATTGCAGCAGCTGAAAACCCTGAATTGAAACTTTCAGAAAAAGAAGCCGAATATGCCGAGAAGTTTGCAAACCCTTTTAAAGCTGCACAACGTGGATTTATAGATGAAGTAATTCAACCTCGTGAAACCCGTAGAAAGCTATTAAAAGCATTTACAATGTTAGAAACTAAAGATGTAGCGAGACCCAATAGAAAACACGGGAATATTCCTTTATAGCTTTATCTACTATTTTGTAGTTATCTGATCAACAACCTTTAACTGACTTAAGTCATAGTTAAAGGTTTTTTTTCGCAGTAATTTGGAGATATGATTAAGTTAGTTATTGCATTATGAAAAAATATTATTTTTTAATCGTGTCTGCCGTATTGTTAATCTCTACCCAGGTAATGGCGCAGGAGAAATGGGCTATTGAGTTCAGACCTGGCTTAAATTTCCCTACAAGTGATGTAGGTGATACTGATGCCGATATAGGTTATGGGTTTGAAATAACAGGCGCGTATAAAATTATGCCTCACTTGGCTTTTTATGCAGGTTGGGGCTTTAATCAATTTAGAGGTGATGATGTTTTTACCCAAGAGGACATTACTTTGTTAGAAAAAGGGTTCACTTTTGGATTTCAAATTAATCGTCCAATTGGTACCACTTCATTTTCTTATTTGGCGAGAGCTGGTGCTATTTACAATCGCATAGAATTAGAAAATATCGCGGGCGATATAACTGCAGATACAGAATATGGGTTTGGGTGGCAACTTGCGGTAGGCATAGATTATGAGTTGGCTTCTAAAATTTCATTGCGACCAATGTTAAGATATCGTTCTCTTTCAACAGATATAGAAGTTGAAAATGTTTCTACAGAAACGAAACTTAACTATTTCTCTTTTGGAATTGGTTTGGCGAAGAAGTTTTGATTGACTAAAATATTTGCGGATAGTTTAATTACCTATCGGCTACCTTTAATACAGAAAACCTTATGGATAGAATTATCTTTACAAATTCATTCACGATTATTAACTGTCTTGGTTAAATTTGATCTTCATATTTATTGGATATTCTTTTCTCCTTTCTGATATTTACAAAAACAAAAATTAGCAATGAAAATAATCTCTTGGAATATTAACGGTGTAAGGGCGATAACTCAAAAAGATTTCTTCGAGGATATCTCCAAAATAAATCCAGATATTCTATGTCTTCAGGAAACTAAAGCTCAGGATGAGGAAGTTGCTGAGGCATTATCTCAGTTAAAGGACTATCACCAATTTTATAATTCTGCAGAAAGAAAAGGATATTCAGGCGTTGCTATTTTAAGTAAAATAGAACCTATATCAGTTAGTTACGATATGGGAGTTGAAGAACACGATCAGGAAGGACGAGTAATATGCGCAGAGTTTGAAGACTTCTTTTTGGTGAATGTTTACGTTCCGAATTCTGGTCAGAAGTTAGTAAGGCTTGATTACAGACAGAAATGGGATGAAGATTTCAAAAACTATTTAAAGTCTTTAGAAAAAACAAAACCTGTTATTCTTTGTGGCGATTTAAACGTTGCACATCGTGCAATTGACCTTAAAAACGACAAGTCTAATTACAACAAAACTGCTGGATATACTCAAATAGAAATTGATGGGATGGATAACCTGCTCAACGAAGGATTTGTAGATACCTATAGACACTTTAATCCAGATACAGTTGCATATACATATTGGAGCTATCGTTTTAAAGCAAGAGAGCGTAATACTGGTTGGCGAATTGATTATTTCTTGGTAAGTAATCAATTGTTAGAAAAAGTGGAAAATGTAGGAATATTATCAGAATATTACGGTTCTGATCATTGCCCAATCAAGCTTGAAGTGAAACTGTAATTAGCTTTTAAAAAGATTTTTATTTTCTTCTAAGGTTTTTATTGTGGCGTTATATCCTAGTTCAAAAATGATGTCTGTATTGCTCATTCCGAAAACGGCAAACTCCCCAATTTCTTCAGGAGAAATAATTAAATCGCATTCAGGGAACTTTTTTATCGAATCGTAAGCAGCCCTAATTTTCAGGGCTCTATCTGCAACACTATAAGAGTATTTCAAATCTTTTATGCTTATCTTTTTAAGGGAATTGATATAGACTCCAATAATTTTATCGCAGTGCTTTTTTATTGGCTCAACAGGAAAATTGTTCAGAATTCCTCCATCGATATAATAAGAACCATTGATTTCTGTAGGTGTAAAAACACCTGGAAATGACGCAGAAGCTATAACTGGTTTTATAAGTTGCCCCTTGCTGAAAATCTTTAATTTTCCGTTTAAAACATTTGTTGCAGTGATGTATAAAGGCTTTTGTAAGCTGTCAAAATTATCCCTTGGGAGATAGAAGTTGAGGTCATCATAAAACTTTTCGGTATCTAGAAATCCTGGCTTGTTAAATGCGAATCTCTTAGTATGAAAAATAGAGGTGTTTTTGAAGAACTTTAATATTTCAGTCCAATGAACGTCAGCGGCATAAAGTGCTCCTACAATAGCCCCAATACTTGTTCCTGAAATGTGTGTTGGAGAAATTCCGTATTCTTCAAATGCTTTTAATGCTCCTATGTGTGCTGCGCCTCTCGCGCCGCCGCCCGATAGTACTAAACCAATATTATCCATCTGGTTAAATTAATCATTTTATTATTCAATTTAATTAAATTCAAAAGTAAAAAACCTTAATCTAGGTCAAATTAATTGAAATTTAGGTATCTAGAATTGTACTTTTAAAATACTGGAATCAATTTTATTCTATGTTAAACTACTTTAAAATTAAAGGGTAGAGGAGTGGTAATGTTTTATCTTCTACGTAATTTTAGGAGTATTAAATAAAAACACTTAAATGCGTTCGTATTCACTTTTTACTATTTTTTTATTGTGTGTAGTTATTGTGGGGGTTGACGTGCTCACTTTTTACTGGCTGCAATCTATTACTCAGCTTTTAACCTCTCCATTATTGAATACGATTATCAATATTTTATTTTGGACGTTTACGATTGGCTTAGTATCTGCTATATTAATTCTAAAGATTAAAATGGATGCTTTGCCTGTAACAAAAAGGCAAACGTTAGTATCTTCATTGTATGGACTTACAATTTCTTCATTTACACCTAAAATATTATTCGTAATAATAATTAGTATTCTATATTTTTCAAACTATGTTTTCTCTGAAACAGAATCTCTAATCATTGTTCCTACAGTAGGATTACTCGCCGGATTTCTTCCCTTTTTCGTTATTGTTTATGCCATTTTTAAAGGAGCTTATAAGTATAAAGTTTACCGGGTTGAAGTTGCTCATAAAGAGTTACCCGAAGCATTTAACGATTTTAAAATAATTCATATTTCCGACCTTCATCTTGGAAGCTTTAATTATCGCTATAGAATTTTAGAAAGAGCCGTTAATATTATAAATGAATTGGAAGGAGACATAATTTTTTTCACTGGTGATCTTGTAAATAATTACGCTTGGGAATTAAATGGATGGGATAAAGTCCTGAAAAAACTCTCGGCTAAAACTGCTAAATATGCGATTTTAGGAAATCACGATTATGGCGATTATAGCAAATGGAATTCCCCAGAAGCTAAAAGTGAAAATTTTGAAGAAATTAAATCTTTTTATGATAAAATAGACTTCAAACTTCTGCTAAACGAAAGTGTTACACTTAAAAAAGATAATCAAGAAATTGCAATTGCAGGTGTTGAAAATTGGGGTCTTCCACCATTTAGACAGGATGGGGATTTATCAAAAGCATTGAAAAATGTAGAAAATATTCCATTCAAAATACTACTTTCTCACGACCCTACTCATTGGGACCAAGAGGTATTAAAATACACCGATGTGGCGCTTACACTTTCGGGGCACACACACGGGATGCAAGCAGGAATTAATATTATGGGGAAACAATGGAGCCCTATAAAATATAAATACAAACGCTGGGCAGGATTATATACTGTGGAAAATCAAAACCTATATGTTACTAGAGGGTTGGGATGGCTCGGCTTTCCAGGAAGAATGGGGATGCGTCCTGAAATTACGCTTATCACATTAAAAAAATCGGATTAATTTTTCTTAAAAGTCAGGTTTGAATATTAATGTCTGATAGAAATATCTTTTACATCTTTGTAAAAAGTCACCACTAATCTTAGCTCCAGTTGAAAATTCCTTTAAAAGACATATTATTTGTACTGTTTCAATTCCTGTTGATTATTGCTTTTGCTTTCGATTTTGAAGTATTATCGATAATATTTCCGGAGGTATTATTTTGGATTGGGTTATTACTATTTATTTCAGGATCTTTTATAACGGTGGTTGCCGTCTTACATCTCAATATTCACCTATCACCATTTCCTAGTCCTTTACCTGGTGCTAAACTAGTTGAGACTGGTATTTATAAGTTGGTTCGTCATCCTATATATACGGGGTTAATTTTAGCTTTCTACGGCTATGCTGTAATCACTGATTCTGGATATAGATTGCTTATCGCTACAGTTCTTTTTGTACTGTTTTATATTAAAAGTTTATACGAAGAAAAACGTCTGATTGAAAAATTCCCGAACTACACGGAATATAAAAAACGATCAGGACGATTCTTTCCTGGGTTATAGAATGTATTTCAGTTTGATTCCACCAAACCAATTTCGAGGCATTCCTGGATAATAATACCGTGGTTCACTATTGTCAAAACCAGTTGCATTTATCAAAATAGAAGAAGCGTATTTTTCATCTGTAAAGTTGTTGATGCCAACATTCACTTCTGCTGATAAAGCTTTAGAAAGCTCTTTTTTATAGGATGCTTTAGCATTTAGAACGGTATACTTTTCTGAATAAAGTTGGTTAGCGTCATTCATAGGAATTTCACCTATATGAAGAAAATTGGTATTTAAAACGAAATTTTTAAATCCAAAATTAATTCCACCATTCACTTTTCTCTCAGGAACTCCTGTGAGTTTGTTACCAGAAAAATCGCGATCACCATCTACAAAATCAATGAATTTATGATTGTTGAATTCAGCATTGATATAGGGCGAAATATAACCAGAATTACTTAATGGGTGGAGGTATGAGAGTTGTAATTCAATTCCTTTATGTTCTGTTTTTCCTGCGTTTCTACCGATATATTGATCGTCGCCAACACGCTCTGCAACCAATAAATCGTCAATATCTAAAAGATAGGCATTTACTTTAAAGTGAAGTTTTCTTTTTAATAGAAATACTTCACTTCCTACTTCGTAATTAAATCCTTTTTCAGGTCCGAGGTCTGGATTTATAACACCCTCTGGAGTTAGGGTTTCTTCAATGGAAGGATAATTAAATCCGCGACTGAAATTAAAATAAGCACTTAAGTTTTCATTAAATTGATAAAGCAGATTTACATTCGGTGCAAAAATAGGGTCGAAGTCTCGGTCTGCACTTTTATTGGCATCACCTAAATTAAACTCATCGGTAAAGCTGTAGTTTGTTTTGTTGAAATTCAACCCAAACTGTCCCTTAAGCTTTTCAGTAAATGGAATTGTTACAGTGGCTAATATGTTCAGGTTATCTCTATTTTCAATATTATCGCTTAATAAATTTCCTTCTAAACTTCCATTGCCATTGTTGTCTTCGTAAAGGTTTTCTATGGTTTTCCAGTTGTATTGATCTTTATAAAATTCTCCTCCAAAACTGACATTTGCCTTATTTTCCAAGAAGTAAAAATCTTTATTAAAAACCGTTCTTCCTCCAAAACCATTGGTGAATTCATCTAAAATATTAAAAGGTCGCGGTTCATAATGATCTAGATAGGTGTAAAATACGCTAGTTCTATTAGCAAAATTTTCCGAAAAATGATGCGTAAAACTTAAACCAGTTAATAGAATTTTATTGTCTTCATAACCTTGTGCTTTTTTCCAAGTAAATGCAGCTTGTGTGGGGTCTTCTTCAAAAGCAGTTTTGCCAATTGAACTAGGAATTTGCGCGTTATAGTCGATGTAATTTACTAAAAGTGAAATTTCACTTTTGGCATTTAGTTTATAGTTGGAAGTTAGTAGTAATCCATTTCTATTGTATTTATTGTTTTCTCTGAAACCATCGGTTTCGAGATGATCGTAATTTATATTCAACGAAAACTTTTCTGTAGCCGTTGCAGCGCTCACAGTATTTTTTATAAGGCCAAAGGAACCTAAACTTAGATTTGATTTCAGAAAAGTTTCTCCTACCGCAGCTTGTTTTGAATTTAATAAAAGCGTTCCCCCTAGATTGGTGCCGTATTGAGTAGCCTTTGGGCCTTTTATAACTTCTAGCGATTGTAAATCTTCTGGGTCAAACATATCAATGGTTGTTTCCCCAATTCCGTTTGTAATTGGAATACCATTAAAATAAGCGCGAATTTTATTACTGCCATAAAGTGTCCGTGACCCAACCCCGCGAATCGTAATTCTATTGGTGTTTAATGCACCACTTTGAATAAATACCCCAGGCGTTTCATTGATCACCGATATAAGCTCAGTAGGACTATATGCATCCAATTTCTCCGTCTTTATTTTTTCAGTTGGGATTATTATTTCTGCTGATGGTGAGGTTTGTTTCTGGGTAGTTGTAGTTAAGATAATTTCATCTAAATCTTCCGATTTTGAAAGTGGAGATAGCTTAAAAGTAGAGTTGTTTTCTGAAATTGTAACAGTACTAATATAATATTTAGGGTGTTCCAATCTCAAATTAATAGGAAGTTGATAAGTTTTTGGAAGACTAAAAACCCCTTTGCTATTTGTTTCAGTAAGTTTTTTAGTATTCAAGAATACAGACACTCCACTAATAGGTTTATTAGTATTTGAGTAAACTATTCCTTGTATTTCTTGTGCATTCAAGGTGTTGGAAAAAACGCTCAAGAAAAAAAATGCTATTGCGATAATAGAAAATGATAGGTTTGAATAGCGAGACTTAAAAAATGGGGAGAGTAAATAGGTGTTATTCATATCTAAAGTTTCGAATCTATTTAAAAATAAGCAATAAGAATAGAATTGGCTAATTGAAGCAGAAAGTTTACCTAATTTTTAACTCAGCTATTTCTATTTAAAAGAATAACAGTTTGTTAAGAGAGATTTTTAAGGTTATACAATATCTTCATTGGCATTAACTACTATTCAATACTGAGTAGTTTAAAACATAAAAAATGAAAAAGTCCATTTCTCTTTTAGCTTTAATTATAGTCCAATTTTCTCTCTTTTCACAAGAAGAAAAACCATTGCCTGAACCTTTTGAAACAAAGTCGGTTTCCAATTATTCTAATGTAATAGGATGGAAAGATGGTGAAACTCCCAAAGCTCCTGAAGATTTTCAGGTTACTAAATATGCAGATGGTTTTGAGAATCCACGTTGGATGTATGAATTGCCAAATGGAGATGTATTAGTAGCTGAAAGCAATAGTAATTATAGTCTTTTAAAGCGAATAGGTGCTGCGATTATTGGTGCAGGAGGATCAAACAATTTAAAACGCAGTGCCGATAGAATTACCCTACTTCGGGATACAAATAATGATGGACTCCCTGATTTTAGAGAAATATTACTAACTAAAAAAGAAGGTTTAAATCAGCCATTTGGGATGCTGGTAATAGGGGATTGTTTATATGTAGCAAATACCGACGCGGTTTTGAGTTTTCCATATGAAACAGGACAGACAAAAATTAAGACGAAAGGACAAAAAGTTGTAGACCTCCCAGCTGGCAAAGTGAATCAGCATTGGACTCGGAATATTATAGCCAATGAAGATAATTCTAAAATTTATATTGCAGTAGGTAGTGGCGATAATATTGGTGAAAAAGGAATGGAGCATGAAGTGATGAAGGCTAATATATTAGTTATGAATTCCGACGGTAGCAATCTTAGTGTATTTGCTTCTGGCCTTAGAAATCCAGTAGGAATGGATTGGGAACCGACAACTCAAACCCTTTGGACTACCGTAAATGAACGAGATGGCTTAGGAGATAATTTGGTGCCAGATTATCTAACTTCTGTTCAGGAAGATGGTTATTACGGTTGGCCTTATTCATACTGGGGAAACAATTTTGATCCTAGAATGCCTGTACCACCCAATGTTAGACTAAAATCTGCTATAGTTCCAGATGTAGATCTTGGTTCGCATACTGCTTCTTTAGGCTTGGTGTTTTATACGGCAGATGCTTTTCCAAAGAAATACAAAAACGGAGCATTTGTAGTCCAACACGGCTCTTGGAATAGAGATATACTTTCAGGATATAAGGTGATTTTTATTCCATTTAAAAATGGAAAGCCTTCAGGGAAAGCTGAGGATTTTTTAACAGGTTTTATAGTTGAGCCAAAGAAAGATGAGGTGCGTGGAAGACCTGTAGGGGCAGTTGTTTTAGCAGATGGCTCCATGTTGATTACAGACGATAAAACACATCATATATGGAGAGTTAGTTATAAGGGGAATTAAAAATATTAATAAAGGCATTCAGATTTCTAATCTAATAAAGCTCAGATATTTATAATTAAGTACTCTAATTCACTAAAACACTAAAAATCTTTTGTTTACATAAGGGTGGGGAATAAGGGTATTATAAAATTTTGAAATCGCTCATTTTCTGTTAAAATAAATTGTTATGTTAGCGATTTGTTTTTAAAATTTAACTAATAATTTAAAAATCTAACTTTTTTAAAAACCCTTAAAATTCCCCTTTATTATGATTAAAAAACCTTTACTATTCGCACTAGTTGCGCTTTTATTTTTAAATACTTCTGTACTTACAGCACAGTGGCAATCTACCAACCTTGATAAAAGCACGTGGGTGTTATGTCAAGCTGAAAATGGTAACCTAATTGCTGCAGATGATAATTACCCTGAATTGGGCGGAATTTATATCTCTCAGGACGAAGGAGCATCTTGGACAAAAACTAGCGCAGCTGATTATGCATACACTTCTTTTCTAGTAAAAGATGAAAGCATTTACATGGGAGGTGTTGATTGCAATGTCGCTATTTCTCACGACAATGGTGAGACTTGGACAAATGTAAATTTTAGAGATTTACTTCCTTCAGCAACTGAAAATAATGCCATTTATGCAATGGAATACCACAACGGAAGAGTTTATGTCTCTGTATTAAGTCTTGGTGTGGTTTATAGCGAAGACAATGGTGTAACTTGGCATCTTACCGATCAAGAATCTTTATGGGATGTTGATAATCCTGATAACGGAGGGCAGTGGACATATAACCTAAGATCTTTTAATGGTGAATTATACAATGTAGGTGCCTTCGGAATTTGGAAATACGATGAAACTGCAGATTTATGGTCACAAGTTGACGATTACTGGTACGGAGGTAGTTCGGTAGTGGTAAATGATACTTTTTATGTTGCTTACAATGCTGGTGGAATTCCTGATGCAATTCGATATACAACCGACTTTCAAAATTGGCAAACTATGCCAATCCCTGCGGGATCTCAAACTACAGTTAGAATTTTAGAATACTACGAAGGAGCTTTCTTTATGGGGCACGTGCACGACGCGGTTTACTATACTTTAGATCACGGACAAACTTGGATTGATTATCGCGAGGAATTTCCTGCGTTTTCACCTGCTCCAGGTGTAGACCTTTATGGAGTTCCGATGAATTTTGTTTTTAACGGAGAAACCATGTACTGTGGAGTCTTTTCTAGTTTTGAAGAAGTAGGTGGAGTTTATAAAGCTCCAGTTCCAGCTGATGTACTAAGTGTAAAAGAATTGCCATCAACATTAAAGGCAATTGTATATCCAAATCCTGCTAGTGATTTTGTTAACCTTCAGCTTCCAAAAGAACTGGGTAATAAAGCAACTTTAACAATTACCGATGTTATGGGTAGAGTACAGTATAATAAAACTATTGAAAACGGAATAAATAGCACCATAACAGTTCCTACAAAAAGCTGGGCTTCTGGAGTATATCTTTATAACGTTGAGGTAGGAGATTCAAAAACGACTGGAAAGTTTGTGATAAAGTAATAAATCCTATCCTAAAGTTTTTAGTTATTTACTAACTATTAAAAATCACCCTCTTAAATCCAGGTTTGGAAGTAAGAGGGGATTTTTATTTAATGCACATATAAATTCTAATAGCAATTAACATTTAAAAGATATTTTAGTATTAATTTTTAATTGAAGATTAAACTATTACGGCTATAGTTTTTGCTATCTTTGACTTGGTAAAATATTTATACTAATTTATTTTAATGAACCATTACTTAGCCTTATTAATTCTTCTGCTTCTTCCTTTTCAAAGTTTTTCTCAAAAAGATAAAGATCTTAAAGCCTTCGATAGTATATTTTATCACATTGCAGTAAATGTATCTTCTTCAGATCATTTAAAAGCGATGCATTTAGCAGACTCCTTGTTTATTTATTCAACCAATGATAACCAACGGGTAAAAACATTGATGCTTAAGGCTGATATATTAGAAAAACAAGATAAAAGAGGAGAAGCTATACAACAAGCTCAAAAAGCTTTAGAAATTGCTAAAAGAGAAGATGATTATAGTTTCCAAGCTAGAATTTATGGTTTTTTATCTACCCAATATAGAAACATAGGATTCTTAGACAAAGGAAAAGAATCTATAAATAAAGGACTTGAAGTAAGCTCAAAAATTGAAAATAAAGAGAGTGTTACCAAATATAAAGCTATGGCTAATCATGAATTAGCCGAGTATGCATTGGAAGAAAAAAACTATAAAAGCGCAATAGAATTTTTAAACCTTTCCATGTTAGCGTATGACCAGGAAAAAAACGAGTCTTTAAAATACTTCTTTAAAAGCAATATTGAGGAAATGTTTGGAAGGGCATATTTTAATCTTGATGATATTAAGGCGTCAAAATCTCATTTTTCTAGAGCCAATTATTATATCAATAAAGCTAATGCAGGAAACTCATTGTGGGCCGGATTAATATATCAAGAATATTCTAATGCATTTTTAAAAACTAATAAAATTGATAGTGCTAAGTTTTATATTTTAAAAGCATTAGACATTGCTGAGAAAAGCAATAACGGAAGTTTAAAAGAGTCAGTATATAAAACCGCTTCAAATTATTACCAGCAGGTTAGAGAGTTGGATAGTTTCTCCAAATATGAATTAAAATTTAATAAGCTATTAAATGAAAATACCGCTAAGAAAAAGAGCATGGTTAATAGCGCATATCAAACCCTTAATATTTCAAATGAAGAAACTAATTTAGACGAAAATAATAAGGGTTATTTGGGTGTTATTTTAATTTGTTTTTCAGTTTTAGGTGTTTTTGTAGTATTGAAAAGAAAAACAATATTTTCTAAATTTTATGAAGATACTGAAACAGAAGTCTGTAATAACTCTGATATAAATCTTTCAGAGAAAACTGAAAAAGAAATTTTAGATAAACTAAGTGAATTTGAAACTTCCCTTGATTTTCTTGACAAAAACATGTCTATGTCAATTTTAATAGGAAAGCTAAACACCAACATTAAGTATTTACGATATATTCTTAAGAAACATAAAAACTCCGATTATAATACGTATATCAATCAGCTACGTATCGACTATATTTTAGAAAAATTAAAGTCAGATCCAGAATATTCAAATTATAAGATAAGTTATTTAGCAGATGAAAGTGGTTTTTCGTCTCACAGTAAATTTTCATCAAACTTTAGACAAGTTGTAGGAGTAACACCTTCTGAGTTTATTGATAGTATTAAAAATTAAATTAGATATTTGAATATTTATACCAATTTTTACTTATCTGTCACTTTTGTTACTAATCCTTCTTTAAAAATCATAGATTAATTCTATCCTAAAAGCTATAAGTGTACTTATGGCTTTTATTGTTTTATGCAATCCCAAATATTAATCTATTAGTCTTATAAGCTGCTAACTTTAAGTAATAGGATATCTTTTCATTTTGCAGAAATAATATTCATTGATATTTACAATATCACACTCTTTCTATCATAAAAAGAAGACTTAAAGATGGTTTTTTTTGAGTGTTTTTCATTAAAAACACAAATACTTGAAAATCAACTATTTGCGACATGTTAGAATTGCGGAAAACACGTATCCTAACAATTTTTTAAGGAATTTCTTCCCTCTACATTTGCTCTCGAGCTAAAAAATAAGCGTTTCATTCGGTTATTATTATTCGATAAAATTTTATTCAATTTTTATTAGTAATAAACTTAAAAAATCTTATTCCCCTTTTTAGTTTTTTAAAACACTTTAAGAATAACATTTTCTATTACAATTTACTATGAAAAAACTATTACTGTTATTTACATTAATCTTAACTAATGTTCTCTATGCCCAAGTAGGGATTGGTACAGATATGCCAAACCCTTCAGCTCAATTAGAGATAAAATCTTTAAACAGAGGGGTGTTAATGCCTCAAGTTCCTTTAACAAGTATTACCGATCAGCATACTATTAGTGCAGGTAATATAGAGAGTTTGTTGGTTTATAACACTAACACGAGTGAAACTCTATCACCTGGATACTATTATTGGTTTCAAGAAAGATGGCATAAATTAATGATTGAAGATGATTTACCGGATAATATAGTATACTGGGATATAGAAAATAATCAGTTCTATTATATCAATCAAAACGGAGATACAATTGTAATAAATATATCAGACTTAGAAACTCTAACGTTTCTTCAGCTAAATGCCGATGGACATACATTAGAGTATATAGATGAAGATGGTGTAACGTCAACTATAGATCTTGAGGAAGTAATTAAGAACTTTGAGACTCTTACAACTATTGTCGACAACGGTGATGGAACGTTTACATACACTGATGAAAATGGTAATACAACAACATTAGATGTTTCAAATTTAGAAACGCTAACCTCATTAGCTTTAAATCCAGATGGTAAAACACTTGAGTATCTTGATGAAGACGGGATTTTAACTAGTATAGATCTAGAAATTATTATTAAGAATTTTGAAACAGTAACTACCCTTACCGATAATGGTGATGGAACCTATACATACATTAATGAAGCTGGCGACACAATTACCGTTGATGTTGTTGGGGATGTAGTAACTAACATTCAAAATCAAGGCGATATATATAATGAGATAATTTCCATTATAACTGCTAACTCAGACATCTTTGTAGATAATGGCGAT